>NZ_JABZEE010000025.1 GCF_013387495.1 Streptomyces sp. PKU-EA00015
CGCCGCAGCGTCGCGGCGCGCGAGGTCCCGCCGTCGCGGCGGGTGCCGCCGCCGTCCTCCGCGGCCGGACGTGACGGTCCCTCGTCGCGGGGCGGCGCCGTGGCGGGCGACGCATCCGTGCCGCCGGCCGTCACGCGGACTTCTCCCCGTCCCGGAGCAGGACGCGCCGGGCCCACCGCGGCCAGGGCGCCGAGCGGACGCGGCCCCGGACGTGGCGGACGCCCAGCGGACGGGTGCGGAACGCCCGGTCCAGCAGCGCCTCCGCCAGCGCCGCGTCCTGCGGCCGGTCCGTGCGGGGAACCTGCTTCGCCAGCCGGCGGTAGCTCGCCGACAGTTCGTCCCGCAGCTGCCGCTCCGTCCTCGGGACCTGCTTCTCCGAGAAGCCGGCCGCCTCCAGCCGCTCCAGGGGGCCGCCGGAACCGGGCTCCTCGCCCGCCTCCTCGACCAGGCCGAGCAGCATCGACAGCAGCTCCGTCCTGATCCGGTCGTGCGCCTGCCCGTCCGTGAGCCCCTCGTCGTTGGTCAGCCGGTGCAGCGCGGCATAGGCGTCCACCGGCGAGCGCCGGTTCACGTGGATGCGCACGACGGCCGTGCGCGCGGCCGTGCGGTGCCGTGAGTCCGGCGGCACGCTGTCCAGGTACGCGCACGCCTTCTGCCACTCGTCCTCCGCGAGGTGGATCCGGGCGAGCCCGAACGCCGCCGCGCCCATCGCGTGGTTGCGCTGGAGCACCGCCTCGTAGAACTTCTTGGCCTGCGCCACGTTCTCCTCCCGGTCCGCCGGGGGCCGTGGCAGCTCCGACGGTGCGTCCTCCGCCGGCGGCGCGGCGGCCAGCTTCTCGTGGCAGTAGCCGAGCGCGAGCTTGGGCGCGTACTCGCCGGGGATCGCCCGGTACACGGCGTCGAAGCCGCGCCAGGCGTCCGCCGTGCGGCCGGACGCGAGGTCGATGAGCCCCTGGTGCCAGTCCAGCCGCCAGTCGTACCGGGACCTGTCGCCCAGCCGCTCCTCGGCCATCCCCCGTTCCGTCTCGGCCGCCGCCACGTCCCCGAGCCGGAGACGGAGCCGGCAGCGCAGCAGATGCAGTTCCGGCGAGCGCTCCCACTCACGGCTGAGTTGCAACAGACCGGCCGGGTCGTCGTACGACGTGCGCTGCAGCTCCTTCCAGTTGGGGTCCCGCACGTCCGGCTTGGGCTTCGGCAGTGCCACCGCCGCCTCCGCCGGATCCGGGATGCGCGCGCCGAGGCGGTCCGGCGCGCGGTCCGTACGCCACCGCTCCAGCGGCGGCGCCTTGCCGAGCTGGCCGTCGAGCGCGGCGGCCGGCGGGTCGAACAGGGTCGACGGCTGGTAGGTCTCCTCGCCCAGCCGCAGCGACCGCAGCTCGCGCAGGACACCGCGCAGCTGCACGGCCATCTCGTCGGCGGAGGCGTACCGCAGCTCCGGCTCCTGGGCCATGGCCCGCTCCAGCGCCCGGTTCAGCGACTCCTCGCCGATGTCGGCGGACGGCTCGGGGTCCCGGGACAGCAGCTCGCGCAGCACGGCGCCGACGGTGTAGAGGTCGCCGGCGGTCGTCATCTCGCCCATCGGCCCGGAGCGCGGCGGCTTGTGGGTGACCGGCCCCGGCTCGCCGGGCTTGCGCACGCCGGCGACGTCGATCAGCTTGATGCCGTCGCCGCAGTGCAGGACGTTCGTGAGCGACAGGTCGCCGTAGACGAGCCCCTCCTTGTGCAGATGGCTCAGCGCGTCCAGGATCAGCAGCCCGTACGTGACGACGAACTCGCGCACCCGCGGCCCGGCGAACGGCGCTCTGCGCTCGGCGATGCGGTCCGCGACCCACGACAGCGGCGCCCCGTCGGCGAACTCCATCACGATGAACTCGTCCGGCGCCGACGGATGCCGCGCGTAGTTGACCACCCGGATGATGGACGGATGGTTGAGCCGCACCAGCCGCAGCCGCTCCTGGTGCGCCTGGCGGACGGCGACCGGATTGTCGGGGTCGAGGACGCCCTTGAGCGCCACAGGCCGCCTCTCCAGCAACAGATCACGGGCCAGATACACCTGACCGTGGCTGCCCCGGCCGATCGGTCCCACCACCTCGTACTGCTGGTGCAGCAGGTCGCCGGCCGCCAGTTTCGCGCCGGAGCGGGCGGTGACCAGCGCGTCCGGCGCGCCGACGGCGACGACCGGCAGATCCGTCAGCCCCTCGCCCGGCGGCCCGGCGACGAACTCGGGCGGGCCCGCCGTCCGGTGCAGGATCTCCTCCCTGTTCTCGGCCTCCAGCAGCGCCGCCTCGATGTCGACGGCGATGCGGAACATCGCGTACGGCAGGGTCCGGCTGTCGTACGACAGGCCGCCGGGGCGCAGTTGTGCGAGCTTCGCCCGTAACCGCTCGACGTGCGCGTGCCGCTTTGCCGCGTCCTCCGGCCGGGCGGGATGTTCGCGGATGCGCCGTTCGCACACGGCGAGCCGGTCGAGCCGTGGCCGCAGCCGGACGGCACGGCGGTCCGGCCAGTCGGGCTCCATCAGGCCGGCGCGCACCCGGTCGAGCAGAGGCGAACTGCGGTCGCCGAAGACGAGGAGGAGGCGGGTCCCGCCGCCGGCGCGCAGGGCGCGCAGCAGGTCCATGATCTCGTCGTCGGAGGACGCGGACCGGTCGACGGCGAGGAACGCGATGTTCAGCGGCGGGCTCTCCTCGGCGATGCGCCGCAGCAGGGCCTCGAGGGGCTCCGGTCCGGCTTCCTCCGTCGGCACCGGCGCGTCGAGTCCGATACGGTCCGCCGCCTGGCGTGCCAGCTCCTCCGCCGTGCGGTTCGTCGCGTCCACCGCGATGTCGATGCTGCCCAGCTGAGGCTCGCCTGCCGAAGCGGGCATCGCCGACGGCGCCGGCGGGCTCTGCTCGCGGTCCGCCAGCGTCAGCACCGACCGGATCGTGTACCGGAGGTCGTGTTCGCCGGCTCCGGCGAAGACGGGCTCCACCGGGTCGGTGTCCGGTTCGCCGTCCAGCCAGCGGGTCAGCCGTCGTTGCAGTCCGGGCACCCGCCCCGAGACCGTCCGGTCCGGGGCGACCGCGACGTCCCGGGACACGGCCCGCAGTCCGGTGATCTTCAGCCCGAGCCGCTCCAGCCGCTCCCGCCGCAGGTGCCGCAGCACCGTCTCCGTCGGGATCATGTACGCGTGGTCCCGGCGCACGCGGGCCTCGGGGGTGCCGAACTGGTGCACCAGGATGCCGATGACGCGGCGGGAGCGGCTGTGCACGACCCCGCAGCCGCTGTAGCCGTGCCGCACCACGTACGGCGAGTCCTGGGTGTCGAGCTGCACCCACTCCGGTGTCGGCGCGGGCCCGCCGCGCCCCATCAGCCGGGCGTGCAGGTGCTCGCCGCCCGGCAGGTCGTCCGGGTAGCCCGTGAAGTGGACCGGCTCGCCGGTGGCCGGGATCTGGCGGTGCAGCACCGCGGCCGGAACGTCGTGCGGCAGACCGGGCCGGTCGTCCAGTTCGAGGAGGGCGATGTCGCCGCCGAAGTCGGGGGTGGGTTCGACGAAGAACTTGGGGACCACGCGGGCGCGTACCGGCGTCCGCGCGCCGCCGGACGGCGCGGGGCGCACCACGTCGATGTACACCGTGTCCAGCCTGGCGCGGGTGCCCGACCGGTCGGGCGCCGAGAGGACCGTGTGCGCGCAGGTCAGCACCCAGGAACGGGACAGGAGGACTCCGGCGCCGAGCGGGGTGCCGCCGCGGTCGGGCGTGCGCAGCAGACGGACTCGCCAACCCTCCTCATCAGCTGAGGTGTTGGATGTGCGATACGCATCGCTCATACTGGCCAACGATAACTACGGGAAGCGGGGGGCGCGATGGCTGAGCGTGACGAAACCGCGGTGGCGGGGCTGGCCGAGGTGATCGGGCAGGTCCGCGACGAGCTGGAGCGGGCCCAGCGCGCCGGCGCCGGCCGCGATCTGCGGTTCAGCGTGGAGAGCGTGCAGCTGGAGTTCGCCGTGCAGGTCAGGCGCGAGGCCACCGGCAGCGGCGAGCTGCGGATCGGCGTGCTGACGGCGGGCGGGGGCGGCACGAAGGGCCACGACCGCACCCACACCATCCAGATCCAGCTCAAGCCGCACGGACGCGACGGCAACCCGAACATCAGCGTCGGCGGCCTCGGGCCGCGGTAGCGGCTGCCCGCCGCCTCACAGCCGCCTCACAGCCGGCTCAGCGAGGCCGCCGCGAACAGCACGTCCCGGATCGCCTCCCGGTCACCGTCCTGGCCCGCCGCGGCCTCCTCCGGCGACACGTGCCCCGCGACGAGCCGGCAGAACTCGACGCCCTCGAGCGCCACCTGGGCCACCGAACGGTCGGGCGATCCGACGGCGGCCGGCGAGTCCAGGGCGATGTACCAGTTGCCCCCGCCGGACCCCTCGACCTCCAGGTGCAGCGAACGCCCCGGTGCCCCGGCCGCCACGAGATCGCGTACGGGCCCCGCGAGACCCGCGCGGCGCCGTTCGGCGAGGGCGGCCGGCAGCAGGCGCGCGGCGAGGTCGATCATCCGGTTGAGATGGGCGCCGCTCGGCGGCGCGTAGGGGTAGTCGACCGCGTCGGCGATGTCCTCGGCGTGGATCCAGCACTCGAAGGCCCGGTCGAGGAGCGAGTCGCGCAGCGGCAGGGCGAACGCCCCGTACGAGACGGACAGTTCGGTGACGTCCCGGCTCGCGAACGACACGGTGCGGATGAGGGCGTGGCTCTGGTCGCGCCAGGGCACGCGGATCGTGCGCGTGGGCGGCAGATCGACGCTGCTCCAGAACGCCTCCGTCCGCTCGGCGGGCCGCACGGGCGCGGCCCGGCCCAGCGGGTCGTCCAGACCGAGCGCGCCGGAGACCAGGCCGTCCACGCTCATCAGGTGCCCGATGACCCCGGCGACGGTCGTGCGTCGGTCGACCTGCCGACCGCCCTCGAACCACTTCAGCCGCACGGGCGCGTGCCACTCGGACTCGCCGATGTCGCGCAGCAGCGCATCCAGTCGGGCGGTCTCGGCGTCGTACGGGTCGGCCCAGTCGGGCACGGGGATACGGGCGGGCCTGCGGCCCAGGCAGTTCTCCAGGACCTGGAAGCGCAGCAGCGGATCGAGGTCCAGGTCCCGGTCGGTGTGCAGCAGGCCGACGGCGTCGCGCAGCCGCAGCGCCTCGTCGGCGCAGGGGGCGCACTCGCCGAGATGCTCCTCGACGGTGGCGGTCTCCTCCGCGGAACAGGCGGACAGGGCCCACGCGCCCAGCAGCGATTTGAGCACGCTGTGCGACACGGGGCCTTCGGGCGCCGTCGGCGCGGTGGTGTGCGCGCCGTGCTCTGGTCCGGGCGCCGCGTCGTCGCTCGCCGCCCCGGCCGCGTCGGGCGACGGTACATGGTCGTCGTGCGCAGCCTGCGCGTGCGCGCCGGACCGGCCGTCGCCGGCAGGCTCGGCGCCGTGCGCCTTGTCGGGCGCGGCCGCGCCCGGGGTGTCCGCGGTGCCGGAGTCCTCGCGCGGCTCCGGGCGCGGCGGACGGTACGCGTGCGGCGACAGGTCGTCCGCGGCCGGCCTGGGGGACGGTATGCGAGGAACGCCTCGCATCTCGTCGCCTGCTCGGTCCCGGTCGCGTCCGTTGCCGCCGCCGTCGAGTGGCCCGCTCACAGTGCGCGTCCGTATCCGGGCGGTGAGGACCCCTCCAGCGGGCGCGTGTGCGCGGTGGACAGCAGTTGCAGCCCCAGCCGCAGCCTGCGCCGCGCCTCGTCCTCCGTCACCCCGAGGTCGGCCGCGGTCTGCCGGTAGTCCCGGCGCTGGAAGTACGCCAGCTCCAGCGCCGCCCGCAGCGGAGCGGGCATCGACGTCACGATGTAGTCGGCGCGGGCGGCGACCGCCGCGCGCCGCACCTTCTGCTCCAGCTCCTCGGCGGTGCCTCCGCCGCCCCGGGCCAGGGCCGCGGCCTCGCTCCGGCGCAGCCGGTGCACGGCCTGCTTGTTGGTGAGCCGCGCCACCCAGGAGCGCATCGAGCCCTGTTTGGGGTCGTAGGCGTCCGGGTTCTCCCAGATGTAGCCGAAGACCTCGCGGGTGACCTGGTCGGCCGCCTCCTCGTCCTCCAGGACCCGGTGGGCCTGGCTGTGCACCAGCGCGGCGAACCGGTCGTACAACTCCCCGAGCGCCGCGGCCTCGCCCCGCGCGAGCCGCTGCTGCATCTTGCGGTCCCAGCGCGGTGGTGCGTCCTTCGCCATGCGGCCCCCAGCCGTGTCGCCCTCGCAGTCCCCGGTCCGTGCCTCGTTCGAATGTAGTGCGCCTCCTGACGTACGCACCCCTCTTTGCACCAAGTACGCCCCTTGGCGCAGCCGTGGATGGCAGGGGCCCGCCGGGCGGGGTGGCGGACACGGGCCGGAGGGCGGAACTCCGGGTGAGATGCGTCGCGTTTCAGGGAGGGACGGCAGGGCAGTGGCCAGTGGAAGGACGGCTTCCGGTCTCCGGGCCGGCCGGTTCGACGAGAGGTCCGTACGTGATGATGCTCAAGGTGGCCGAGACCCGGCAGGGCGCGTGGACCGTGCTGCACGTCTGCGGCGAGCTCGATCTCGTGTCCTCGCCCGTGGTCCGCCAGCGGGTCCACGACGCGGTCGCGGCGGGCGACCGCGATGTGGTGCTCGACCTCTCCGAGGTCTTCTTCTGCGACTCCAGCGGCGTGGGCGTGCTCGTCGCCGCCCGCCGGCTGATGCGATCCTGCCAGGGCAGGCTCCGGCTGATACTTCCCGCGCGCGGCGCCGAGGAGGGCTCGCACGTCAACAGGGTGCTGAGCGCGCTCGGCGTGCGCCGCCTGTTCGAGGTGTACGCGGACGCGCTCTCGGCGACGGACGACGAGGCGCGGCCCCTCTCGGCGTGAGCCCGCGCGACGCGACCCCGTTCGGTCACCGGCCGGTCGTCCCGAAGTCGCCCCCCGGTAATTCACCGGGTGTGTACACGCGTCAGCGCCCGGGGCTCTACGCTCCCGCCATGGACAGCGCAGAGTACGAGCGGAAGATCGCTTCCCGCTTCGCCGCTTTCGATCAGGACGGCAACGGCTCCATCGATCGCGAGGACTTCAGCAAGGCCGCGGCCTCGGTCCTCGCCGAGTTCTCCGTGACGCCACGCTCCGACAAGGGACAGGCCCTCTACAGCGGCGCCGAGGCGTTCTGGCAGGGCATGGCCGGGATCGCCGACGTGGACGGGGACCAGCGGGTCAGCCGCCAGGAGTTCGTGACCGGCGCGGTGAAGCGGCTGCGCGACAACCCCCAGCGGTTCGGCGAGATCGCCCGCCCGTTCCTGCGCGCGGTCGTCGCCGTCGCCGACCAGGACGGCGCCGGTGTCACCCCCGAGGCGGCCGCGCGTGTGATGAGAGCCCTCGGCGTCGACGCGCCCGTCGCCGAGCAGGCCGCGGCGACGCTGGACACGGACGGCGACGGCAGGATCGCCGAGGAGGAGATCCTGACGGCGTTCGCCGCGTACTGCGTCACCCCCGAGCAGCCCAGGTGACAGACGGTCCAGGGCCGCCCGGTGCACTGGGCGGCCCCCGACCCCGCGCCGCTCAGGCGTAGCGCTCCCGGAGCCTGTACTTGAGCACCTTCCGCAGCGTCTCGTTGCGGGGCAGGGCGTCCACCACCTCCAGTTGTTCCGGCAGTTTGTGCACCGCCAGGCCCGATGTCCGCAGGTGGGAACGGAGTTCCCCGAGCGTGGGGTCGTCCGCGTCCCGGGCCCGTTCGACCACCGCGCAGACGCGCTCGCCGCGTTCCGCGTCGGGCAGTCCGATCACCGCGGCGTCGCCCACCGCCGGATGCGTGTGCAGCAGGTCCTCGATCTCCTGGGCCGAGATGTTCTCGCCCTTGCGGATGATCACGTCCTTGGCCCGGCCGGTGAGCACGAGGTGGCCGCTGTCGGTGAGGTGGCCGAGGTCGCCCGTCCGCAGGAAGCCCTCGGAGTCGAACGGGCCCTCCGTGGCCCCCAGATATCCCTGGCAGACGGCCTCGCCGCGGAGCCGGATCTCGCCGTCGACGATGCGGATCTCCATCCCGGCGGGCGGCCGGCCCTCGGTGCGGGCGAGGTTCTCGGCGGTGTCCTCGGGCGCGTTCATGGTGATCATGGGGACCTCGGTCATGCCGTAGCCGTGGGTGAGCGCGCAGCCCAGCTCACGGACGACGGCGTGGTACAGCTCCGGCGGCTTGGGCGCGCCGCCGCCCGCGAGCAGCCGCAGGGTCGGGATGAGCTTCTCGCCGGGCCGCTTGCGCTGTTCGGCGAGGAACATCGCGTAGAACGCGGTGGAGCCGCCGGCCGTCGTGACGCCGTGCCTACGGTACTCGGCCAGCGCGTCGGGCAGCGCGAACCGCTCGAAGAGGACCGCCGGGAACCCGTACAGCAGCAGCATCACGAGGTAGTCCGGGCCGCCGATGTGCGCGAAGGGAAAGGCGATCGAGCCGACGTCGTCGGAGGTCAGGCGCAGCGCGTGGGCGAGACACGAGCCGCCCGCGATCAGGGAGCGGTCCGTGTGCAGGACGCCCTTCGGGTCGGACGTGGTGCCGGAGGTCCAGTAGATCCAGCGCACGTCGGTCCCCGACGAGGGCGGCTCGGGCAGCACCGCCGGGTCGCCGTCGGGCAGTGTCCCGTACGCCTCGAAGACGCCGCGCGCCCCGAGCCGTCCGGCCATCGCCGTGTGGTCGAAGCCCCGCCACTCGCCGGGCACGGCGAAGAACTCCGCCTGGGACTCGCGCAGCGCGAAGCCGGTCTCGCGGTCCCGGTAGAAGGGGATCACGGGGCTCTGCACGGCGCCGATCCTGGCGAGGGCTACGGTCAGCAGCACGGTCTCGATGCGGGTGGGCAGTTGCCAGGCGACGACCGTGCCGGGACGCACCCCCATGCCGTACAGCCCGGCCGCGACCCGCTCGGCGCGCTCGCGCAGCCCGCCGAAGCTGAGGGTGCGCTCCTCCTGGAGGAGGACGGGGCGGCCCGGGGTCAGCGCGGCGCGCCGGTCGACGAGCTCCCACAGGGTGCGTGACGCGCCGAGTGCGTGTGCGGTCTCGTTCATCGCCGGACCTCCGTAACTGACGCACAGTCAGATAGTGCGCAGAGCGTAGGGCTCCGCGCCTTGTCGGTCCAGGGGTGCGGGACTAGCCTGGAAGCTGACGACCCGTCAGAAACGGTCGAACCCGTCCGCAGCGGAGGCCCCGGTGGAACAGGAACTGCCCCGGATCGTGAGCGTCGACGACCATGTGATCGAGCCCGCGCACCTCTTCGAGACCTGGCTGCCGGCCCGGTACCGCGACCGCGGGCCCAAGCCGCTGACCGCGGGCATCGGCGAGCTCGCCTACGTGGGCGGCAAGTACCGCATCACGATGGACCCGGACGGGCCGCCGGCCGACTGGTGGATCTACGAGGACCTGAAGTTCCCGTACAAACGCAACATCGCCGCCGTCGGCTTCGACCGCGACGACATGACGCTGGAGGGCATCACACGCGCGGAGATGCGCCCCGGGTGCTGGGACCCGAAGGAACGGCTCAAGGACATGGATCTCAACCATGTCGAGGCGTCCCTGTGCTTCCCCACCTTCCCCCGCTTCTGCGGGCAGACCTTCGCCGAGGCCCACGACAAGGAGGTCGCCCTCGCCTGCGTCCGCGCCTACAACGACTGGATGGTCGAGGAGTGGTGCGGCGACAGCGGCGGCCGGCTCGTCCCCCTGTGCATCGTCCCGCTGTGGGACGTCGGCCTCGCGGTGGCGGAGATCCGGCGGAACGCCGCGCGGGGCGTGAAGGCGGTGACCTTCTCCGAGATCCCGACCCACCTCGGGCTCCCGTCCATCCACTCCGGGTACTGGGACCCCTTCTTCGCCGCCTGCCAGGACACCGGCACAGTCGTCAACATGCACATCGGGTCCAGTTCCCAGATGCCCGCCGCGTCCCCCGACGCCCCGCCCGCCGTCCAGGCGTCGCTCAGCTTCAACAACGCCATGGCCTCGATGACGGACTTCCTCTTCAGCGGCGTCCTGGTGAGGTTCCCCCGGCTCACGCTCGCCTACAGCGAGGGACAGATGGGCTGGATCCCGTACGCCCTCGAACGGGCCGACGACGTGTGGGAGGAGCACCGCGCCTGGGGCGGTGTGCGCGACCTGATCCCCGAACCGCCGTCCACCTACTACTACCGGCAGATCTTCTGCTGCTTCTTCCGTGACAAGCACGGCATCGCCTCGATCGACACCGTCGGCCGCGACAACGCCACCTTCGAGACCGACTACCCGCACGTCGACTCGACCTTCCCGCACACCAAGGAGGTCGCGCTCGACCACGTGAAGGACCTCGACGACGAGACGGTGTACAAGCTCATGCGGGGCAACGCGATCCGCATGCTCGGCCTGGACCTCGTCTGATGGACCTGGGCAGTACGGCCGAGGAGGAGGAGTTCCGGGCCCGGCTGCGCGCCTGGCTCGACGTCGCCCTCCCCAAGCTCCCGCCCGCACCGCCGCCGGAGGACTGGCCGGCCCGGCGCGCGTACGACACCGCCTGGCAGCGCGCGCTGTACGACGCCGGGTACGGGGACGTGCACACGAACGCCCCGCCGGCCCTGCGGCTGGTCTTCCTGGAGGAGACGGAGCTCGCCGGCGCCCCCTACGTCGGCGCCAACTTCGTCGGACTGCTCCACGCCGGGCCCACCATCGCCGCCGAGGGCACTCCCGGACAGCGGGAGCGCTGGCTGACGCCGATCCTGCGCGGCGACGAGATCTGGTGCCAGGGCTTCAGCGAACCGGACGCCGGCTCCGACCTCGCCTCGCTGCGCACCCGCGCCGTGCGCGACGGCGACGACTATGTCGTGACCGGCTCCAAGATCTGGACCTCGCACGCGGAGGTCGCCGACTGGTGCGAACTCCTCGTCCGCACCGGCTCCGACACCTGCGGACACCGCGGCATCACCTGGCTCGCCATGCCGATGGACGCCCCTGGCATCACCGTGCGGCCGCTGCGCACCCTTGCCGGATCGGCCGAGTTCGCCGAGGTGTTCCTCGACGAGGTGCGGGTGCCGGCGGACAACCGGGTGGGGGAGGAGAACGACGGCTGGCGGGTCACCATGATCACGCTCTCCTTCGAGCGCGGCACCGCCTTCGCCGGAGAGGTCGTCGCCTGCCGCCGCACCCTGGCCCGTCTGGCCCGCGCGGCCCGCGACAACGGCCGCTGGGACGACGCCGTGCTGCGTCGCAGACTCGGCAGGCTGAACGCCGAGTTCGCCGCCCTGTGGAGGCTCGTCCAGTGGAACGTGAGCGAGGCCTCCGCCACCGGCGGCGTCCCGGGCACCGGCGGCTCCGTCTTCAAGCTCCGTTACTCGCACGCCCGTCAGGAGCTCTACGACGCGGCCGCCGACGTCCTCGGCCCCGACGCGTTCGACCTCGGCCACGACTGGACACGCGACCGGCTCTCCTCCCTGTCGTACACGATCGCCGCCGGCACCTCGCAGATCCAGCGGAACATCGTCGCCGAGCGGATACTCGGCCTGCCGAAGGGGCGCTGATGGACTTCCGGCTCACCGACGACCAGCGGGCCCTGCGCGCGGGCGTGCGTGCCCTGCTGTCGGCCCGCTTCGGGCGCGATGCGCTGCGCGCCGCCGTGGCGGAGCCCCGGCTCGACCGCGGGCTGTGGCGGGAGTTGGGGGCCGCCGGATTCTTCTCCCTGCGGCTTCCGGAGGCGGACGGCGGCGTCGGACTGGGCCTTGCGGAGGCGGTTCTCGCCTTCGAGGAGGCCGGCCGGGCCCTGCTGCCGGGCCCGTTGGTCGCCACGCACCTCGCGGCGGGCCGGATCCCCGGCGCCGCCACCGGCGAGACGGTCGTCACCGCGTCCGACGGCGCGCTCGTGCCCTGGCTGGACGCCGCCGACGCCGTTCTCGGGGAACTCACCGACCCCGTGCCCGTGCGGTCCCTCGACCCGCTGACGCCCCTGCACCGGGACACCGGCGGGCGCGGCGGGCCGCCCGATCCCGTCGCGGTGCTGCTCACCGCCGCCGAACAGCTCGGTTCGGCTGCCGGCACGACGGACACGGCCGCTCGATACGCCCGCGAACGCACCCAGTTCGGCCGGCCCATCGGCTCCTTCCAGGCCGTGGCGCACCTGTGCGCCGGCATGCTCGTCCGCACGGAGGTCGCCCGCTGCGCCGTCTACGCCGCGGCCGTCACCGCCGACCCCGTCGACATCGGCGGAGCCAAACTCCTCGCCGACGACGCGGCCGTGCAGGGGGCCCGGGACTGTCTCCAGGTCTTCGGCGGGATGGGCTTCACCTGGGAGTCGGACGTCCATCTCCACCTCAAGCGTGCCTGGTTGCGGGCCGGGACGTGGCTCACGGCGGCGGAGGCGGAGGAGACGCAGGCGCAGGCATTGGCCTCAGCACTGTGAAGAGTCACCGAGCGTCGATATCGGGTTGTGTCCTTCGGGCGACTCGTCACGGCCCGGAGTCGTCGTGCCGCTCCGGTACGCTCCATCAGATGCGAGTCGCTGCGAGGACGAGGCGTCACGGTGCGGCCGGCCCGGCCGGTCCGGTCCTGCCGATGCGCGCTGATCGGCCGGTGCGTGTGCGGACTGCGAGCCTGTGTTCGACTCCCCGCGAGGTGCGTCGCACAGTATGCACCATGGGTACTCCGTCACGCTGGAATATGCCCGAAGCGCTTGTTGTGGTGACAGAACGTCAACGATGCTGTGCTGCAAGGGAATCACGTTCCGTGATGGCTGTGAGGCGCAAGGCGATGTGTCCGCCGGTTCGGATGGTGTGAGCGGTGCAGGTGCTTCAGGTGCAGTTGGAGGTCGGGCCCGATCCCGCGGAGGTGGGGCGGGCGCGCAGGTGGGCCCGTTCACGCCTCGTGCGGTCAGGGGTGGGTGACGACGAGGCGCTGGCCGAGACGTTGATCCTGCTGATCTCGGAGCTCGTGACCAACGCCGTGGTGCACACGGGGTGTCCGGCGGTGCTGCGGATGCTGTTCGGCGGCAGTCCTGCGGAGGTGGGGACCGTGCGGGTCGAGGTCGCGGACAGCAGCGCCTGCCCGCCCCTCCGCCGGCGCGCGGAGGGTGAGGACACGAACGGCCGCGGGCTCGAACTCGTCGACGGGCTCGCGGATCGCTGGGGCTGGCGTGCGGAGGGCGCAGGCAAGTCCATCTGGTGCGAGGTGGACCGATGTCCCCATCCCGTACGGGAGGCGCCGCACGCGGGGCCGCGCGTGCACGAGGTGGCGTACGGGATCGAGTCGTACGGCACGCTGCGCGCGACGGCGCGCGGTGCCTGACGCCTGAGGCCGGCCGTCTAGAGGACGGCCACCGGAGCGACGGGCGTGCCGGTGCCGCCGACGAACGGTTCCGGCATGGCGCACAGCAGGAAGGCGTGACGCCCCTGCTCCGCGCAGGCCGCGGACAGCTCCTCCAGGTTCCAGTTCTGGCCCTGGAGCAGGCCCATCTCCACCAGGTGGAGCGCGTGCACGGGCAGCCAGAGGTCCTCGATCTCCGGCGGGAAGATCTCGAAGGCGAGCGTGTCGTTGGCGACGGCCGCGACGTCACGGGCGTGGAACCACTCGGGCGTGCGGACGGACAGGCCGGGCGAGGGGTAGCCGTAGCCGTGCCTGTCCCCCTCCAGCAGGCGTCGCATCTGTCCCGTCCGTACGAGGACGATGTCACCGGACCGGACCGTGACCCCGCCGAACTCCGCGGCCTCGTTCAGGTCCTCGGGCGTGACGGCGTGGTCGCCGGGCAGCGCGTCCACGCCCTTCGCGCGGGCCACGTCCAGCAGGACGCCCCGTGAGACGACCGGCGGGACGGTGCCGATGCCGCTGAAGCCGGCGCCGCCGTGGGGAGTGATGGAGGCGGCGGGGCGGCCGTTGTAGAGCACGCCCGAGTGCGAGACGTGGGGGAGCGCGTCCCAGTGCGTCGCGCACTGCAGCCCCATCGTCACCACGTCGTCGCTAGTGGCGACGGTGCCGGGCCCGAAGAGCTCCTGGTTGATCTGCACCATGGTGTGCAGGGGGTTGACGCGCCCCGGAATGACGCCGGTCTGGACGCCGTCCTGCCGGAGCGGGAGCGCGAGTGGGATGCGCAGCCCCTGCGTGACGGTGGCGACGGCGTCCCGCACGACGGCCGGGGTGATCAGGTTCAGTGTGCCGATCTCGTCGTCGGCCCCCCACCGACCCCAGTTGTTGACGCGTTTCGCGATCTCGTGGAACGCGGCCGGCAGGGACATGGCGCCTCCGGGGGCTTGTGCTCGGGTGTCCGACGGGCCAAGAATCTAACGGTCCGTCAGATTATGCGGGAAGGGGCCGGCGTGGGGAACTTCTTGGCAGGCAAGGTGGTTGCCGTGACCGGCGCGGGACGCGGCATCGGCCGCGCGGTCGCCCGCGCCGCCGCGGCCGAGGGCGCGAGGGTCGTCGTCAACGACTACGGCGTCTCCGTCGCGGGCGGCGAACCGACGAGCGAGATAGCGGCGGGCGTCGTCAAGGAGATCGAGGCGGCGGGCGGCGACGCGGTCGCGGTCGCCGACGACATCTCCACGATGGCGGGCGGGCAGCGGGTCGTCGACGTCGCGCTGGAGCGGTACGGGCGGCTCGACGGGGTCGTGTGCGTGGCCGGGATCCTGCGCGAGCGGATGCTGTTCCACATGACCGAGGAGGAGTGGGACCCGGTGGTCGCCACCCATCTCAAGGGGACGTTCACCGTCTTCCGGGCGGCGTCCGCGGTGATGCGGCGGCAGGGAGCGGGCACGCTGATCGGCTTCACCAGCGGCAACCACCAGGGATCGGTGTCCCAGGCCAACTACGCGGCGGCGAAGGGCGGCGTCATTTCGCTGGTCCGCAGCGCGGCGCTCGGCCTCCACAAGTACGGCGTCACGGCGAACGCGGTGGCTCCCGTCGCCCGCACCCGCATGTCCGCGAACGTCCCCCTGGAACTCACCGAGATCGGCGACCCGGAGGACGTGGCGGCGCTCGTGGTCTACCTGCTCTCCGACGCCGCGCACGCGGAGGGCATCACGGGCCAGGTGTACACGGTGGCCGGCCCCAAGATCGCGGTCTGGGCCCAGCCGAGAGAACTTCGCGCGGCGTACGCGGAGGGCGGCGCCTGGACGCCGGAACGGATCGCGCGCACCCTCCCGGGCACGGTGGGCACGGACCCGATGCCGCTGCTGTCGCAGGTCGCCGCCATGTCCGCAGCGGCGGCGCAGGGAGCCCGCCCGAACGCGTGACCCCGGCGGCCGTGCCGAGGCCCGCCGGCGCAGGCCGGCACCTCCCGTGCATGGCCCGGCGGGCGTACGGGTGCGGTGGCTGTCCGCGCGAGCGCCGTACCCGCGGCGGAAAGGGCGGGCGGGAAGGACCCGAGTCAATGACAGGAGTACACCCCATGGACGTCGGCGCCGGCAGCAGTGACCCCGGCTTCGCGCAGGAACCGAGGGACGTCGTACGCGCCGCTGTGGACAGCGGTGCCTTCGCCCGTGACCCCGTCCTGCGGCACCGCCTCGGCCGGCAGTGGGCCGAGTTGCGCACCTTGCGCTGGAACGCGCTGCGCACGTTGGGCAGTCCACCGGCGCAGGACTGCGGGGCGCCGAACGTCGCCAAGCGCCTGTGGGCCCGCCGGCGGCTCGGCGGGCTCGCCGTCGATGCGCGCGGCGCCGCCGCCACCGCCGGGCCGGGGCCGCGGGCCCCGGACGCGTACGAACTCCACGACCACGAGCGCCTGTTCCTCTTCGGCCGGGCCGACACCGTCCAAGGCGGCTCGGACGAGATCCGGCGCCCCGTCGTCGCCGAGCGCGTGCTCGGCCTGCCCAAGGAGCCGAGGCCATGAGAGGCGTGGTGTTCGACGGCACGCGGGCGCAGGTCGTCGACGATCTGGAGATACGCGAGCCCGGCCCCGGCGAGGTCCTCGTCGCGATCGCGGCCGCCGGGCTGTGCCACAGCGACCTGTCGGTGGTCGACGGAACGATCCCCTTCCCTTCCCCCGTCGTCCTCGGCCACGAGGGCGCGGGGATCGTCGAGGCGGTCGGCCCCGGTGTCGGCCATGTCGCGCCCGGTGACCACGTCTGCCTGTCGACCCTCGCGAACTGCGGGACGTGCGCCGACTGCGACCGGGGACGCCCGACCATGTGCCGGCGTGCGATCGGCCGCCCCGGCCGGCCGTTCTCGCGCGGCGGCACGCCGGTGTTCCAGTTCGCCGCCAACTCCGCCTTCGCCGAGCGCACGGTCGTCAAGGCCGTGCAGGCGGTGAGGATCCCCGCCGACATCCCCTTCGCCTCCGCCGCGCTCATCGGCTGCGCGGTCCTCACCGGCGTCGGCGCCGTACTGAACCGGGCCGGGACCGGACGCGGCGAGACCGTCGTCGTGATCGGCGCCGGCGGCATCGGGCTCAATGTCGTCCAGGGGGCCCGGATCGCGGGCGCGTCCGCGATCGTCGCGGTCGACGCCAACCCGGCGAAGGAGGCCATGGCACGCCGGTTCGGCGCGACGGACTTCCTCACCTCCGCCGGCGCCGTGCGTGACGTCCTGCCGACCGGCGCCGACCACGTCTTCGAGTGCGTCGGGAGCCCCGCGCTGGTCAGACAGGCGATCGACCTCCTCGACCGCCGCGGACAGGCGGTCCTGCTGGGCATGACCCCGCCCACGGCGGAGGCCGCGTTCCTGCCGGCGTCCCTGTTCCTGGACAAGTCGGTCCTCGGCTGCCGTTACGGGTCGTCGCGGCCGCAGCACGACATCGCGCTCTACGCCGAGCTGTACCGGCGGGGTGAGCTGCTGCTCGACGAACTCGTCACCGAGACCTACCCGGTCGAGGACTTCGCGAAGGCGGCGGACGACGCGCACCACGGGCGGGTGGCGCGCGGGGTGCTGACCTTCTGAGCCGGACGCGCCCCCGCCGTGCGCCGCGCCCCCGCCGTGCGCCGCATAGGCGCCGTCCGGCGGCGGGCGCCGCACCCCGCGGACGGCCCGGTCAGTTGTTCCCCGCCGCCGCGCGGAACGTCCGGCGGTAGACCGTCGGAGGCACCCCCAGCGCCGACTGCAGGTGCTGGCGCATCGACTGGGCCGTGCCGAAGCCCGCGTCCCGCGCCACCTGGTCCACCGACAGGTCCGTGGACTCCAGCAGGTGCCGGGCCCGCTCCACGCGCTGCTGGGTGATCCACTGGCCGGGGCTGACGCCGGCCTCCTCGCGGAAGCGCCGCGTGAAGGTCCGTACGGACATCGACTCCTGCGCGGCCATGTCACGCAGCTGGATCGGCTCGTGGAGGCGGGCGAGCGCCCAGGCGCGGGCCGCGGTGGTGGTCGCCATCTGCGGTTCGGGGAGGGGGCGGTGGATGAACTGGGCCTGGCCGCCGTCCCGGTGCGGAGGGACCACCGTGCGGCGCGCGACCTCGTTGGCGACGGCCGTGCCGTGGTCGCGGCGCACGATGTGCAGGCACAGGTCGATCCCGGCCGCGACGCCCGCCGAGGTGAGCACGTCCCCGTCGTCGATGAACAGGACGTCGGCGTCGACCCGTACGGACGGGAACAGCCGCTGGAAGTGCTCGGCCGACGACCAGTGCGTGGTGGCGGGCCGGCCGTCGAGGTAGCCCGCCGAGGCGAGGACGTAGCCGCCGGTGCAGATCGAGACCATGCGGGTGCCCGGCCGGATGTACGCGAGGGCCGCGGCCAGCTCGTCGGTGAGGCGTCCCTCCTCGTAGACGGGCCCGAGCTCGTACGAGGCGGGGACCACGACCGTGTCGGCGGTGGCCAGCACCTCGGGGCCGTGCTCGACGGTCACCGCGAAGTCGGCGTCCGTCCGGACCGGGCCCGCGCTGAGAGCGCACGTGAGGATCTCGTACAGGAGACGGCCCTCGGCGTCCTTGGCGCGGCCGAAGATGCGGTGCGGAATGCCCAGCTCGAAGGGGAGCAGCCCGGTCAGCGCCAGGACCACCACCCGATGCCTTCTCACCTCGGTCATGGCCCGATCCTAGCGAATGCTGTCCTCCGGGCCACTCGTTGCGCGCGGTACGAACGCCGAAGCTGAGTGACGTGACCCAGACAACCGCCCCGCGCACCGGCTCCCAGCAGCCCCTTCGCCGTCCTCCTCGTGTCCACCGCGCGTGGTTCGTCGCCGCCGTCACCTTCGTGACGATCATCGGCGCCGCTGCCTTCGCCTCCCTGCCGGGCCTGCTGATCGAGCCGCTGCACTCGGAGTTCGACTGGTCGCGCGGGACGATCGGGTTCGCCGTCTCGGTGAACCTCGCGCTGTACGGGCTCACCGCACCGTTCGCCGCGGCGCTGATGGACCGGTTCGGTATCCGCCGGGTCGTCGCGGTCGCCCTCTCCGTGATCGCGGCGGGCTCCGTCCTCACGGTGTGGATGACCGAGCCGTGGCAGCTCGTCCTGTACTGGGGCATCCTCGTCGGCCTCGGCTCCGGCTCGATGGCGCTCGCGTTCGCCGCGACCGTCACCAACCGCTGGTTCGTCAAGCGCCGCGGCCTGGTCACCGGCATCCTCACCGCGGCGGGCGCGTCCGGACAGCTCGTCTTCCTGCCCCTGCTGTCGTGGCTCGTGGAGCACCACGAGTGGCGGCCCGCGGCGGTCACCGTCGCGCTCGCGGCGCTCGCCGTCGTCCCGTTCGTATGGCTGCTGCTGCGTGACCACCCGGCCGACGTGGGCCTCGCGGCATACGGCGCCGAGGGCTTCACGCCCAAGCCCGACCCCGTGCCGGGCGCGGCCCGCCGCGCGCTCGCCGTCCTGTTCAAGGCGGCCCGCACCGGCCCGTTCTGGCTGCTCGCCGGCACCTTCGCGATCTGCGGCGCCTCGACGAACGGGCTGGTCAAGACCCACTTCGTGCCGGCGGCCCACGACCACGGCATGCCGATCACGGCGGCCGCGTCGCTGCTCGCGGTCATCGGCGTCTTCGACGTCGTCGGCACCATCGCCTCCGGCTGGTTCACGGACCGCTTCGAGGCGCGCCGGCTGCTCGCGGTCTACTAC
Organism: Streptomyces sp. PKU-EA00015; assembly: GCF_013387495.1. Classification (GTDB taxonomy): domain Bacteria; phylum Actinomycetota; class Actinomycetes; order Streptomycetales; family Streptomycetaceae; genus Streptomyces. Next base: position 18,954 of record NZ_JABZEE010000025.1, read on the forward strand.
GCGCTGCGCGGCGTCTCGCTCCTTTTCCTGCCGATGCTGCTGGCGCCGTCCGTGCAGCCGCCGATGATCTTCTTCATCGTCTTCTACGGCCTGGACTGGGTGGCCACGGTTCCGCCGACCATCGCCCTGTGCCGCGAGCACTACGGCGAGGACAGCGCGATCGTCTTCGGCTGGGTCCTCGCCTCCCACCAGGTGGGCGCGGCGGTGGTGGCGTTCGCCGGGGGCGTTGCGCGCGACGTGTTCGGCTCGTACGACGTGGTCTGGTACGCCTCGGGGGCGCTGTGCGCGGCGGCGGCGCTGATGGCCCTCGTCATCCGCCGCAGGCCGCTGCCGAAGGTGACGCCGGCGGCCGCGTAGCAAACCTGTTGCCGCGGGCCCGGCGCCCGCGGCGATACTCCGCCCCATGAGCAGATACGCGGAAGTCCTGGTGCTTGCGCCGTACATGGACGAGGTCATGGAGCCGCTGACCCGCGAGGACGACGGCTCGGACCCGGGCCGCACCTGGTCCGGGGCCTTCACTCCCGTCCGCCTCGACTGGGGCGGACCGCTTCTCGGGCACGTCCGGGCCGCGGAGTTCGAGCGCGTACGGAGCCGGACCGGGCTGCTGAAGCACCTGGAGTCGCTGCCCTGGCCGTATCCGGAGAGCCTCCAGGTGATGATCCGCGACCAGGACGACGAGTGCTTCGGCCTGTGGATGATGCAGGACGGCCGGCTGGTGGAGATCGCCCTGCCGCGCACGCGCCGTTTCCACGAACCGGCGCCGCCCGCGAACGAGTTCCCGCCGGACCCGGGGTATCTGCTGCGCACGGACACGGGCCGGCCCCTGCCGGAGCAGACCCCGCCCGAGCGGCGCGATCCGCGCCCGGCCTGGTGACGTGTCCGCTCAGCGGCGGCGGACCTCGACCATGAAGCAGCCGAACTCCACTGGTCCATGCGCCCAGCATCCGCCGGCGGGATTCAGACGTCGAGCCGCCCGAACCGTCCCCGGTGGAACAACAGCGGCATGGCGTCGTCCCGGGCGTCCAGGGCCTCGACCCGGCCCACCACGACGAGGTGGTCTCCACCGGTGTGGACGGCCTGGACCGTGCAGTCGATCCACGCCGCCACGCCGACCAGCAGCGGGGACCCGGTCACCGGGGCCGGACCGTGTCCGACCCCTGCGAACTTGTCGGCGCCGCTCACCGCGAAGCCCCGGCACAGCGCCCCCTGTTCCTCGGCGAGGACGTTGACGCAGAAGACCCCGGCGCGGGCGATGCGCGGCCAGGTCGTGGAGGTGCGCCCGACCATGAAGACGACGAGGGGCGGGTCGAGCGACAGCGAGGCGAAGGACTGGCACGCGAACCCGGCGGGCCCGTCCGCGTCGCACGCCGTGACGACGGTGACGCCGCTCGCGAAGTGCCCGAGCACCCGCCGGAACTCACGTCCGTCGACGCCGGCCCGCTCGTCCTCCCCGACGGCCCGCAACCGCGGCCGCGGCGTCACCTCGTAGGCCCCGGGCGAGGCGGTCGCGGCCCCGACGGACCGGAGGTAGCGGACGGCGGTGGCGGCCATGGCCGCGTGTCCCATCATGCTCCCATTGAACCTGACGGAACGTCAGGTGAGAATGCCCGGTGCGCGACCTGGACGGGCGCCTACCGCCCCTCGAACCCCGGCGTCCGCCGCTCCCTGAAGCTCGTGACGCCCTCCGCCGCGTCCCGCGTCGTCATGGTGATCTCCTGGGCCCACGCCTCCGCCGCGAACGACGTCGCCCGGTCCGTGTCCAGGGAGGCGTTCACCAGCTGCTTCGTCAGGGCCAGCGCCCGCGTCGGGCCCGACGCCAGGCGGTTCGCCCAGGTGCGGGCCGTCTGCTCCAGGACGTCCGCCGGGACCACCCGGTTCACCAGGCCGAGGCGCTCCGCGTCGTGCGCCGGGAGCGCGTCGCCGAAGAACATCAGCTCCTTCGTGCGCTGCGGGCCGATCAGGCGGGGGAGTAGGTAGGCCCCGCCGCCGTCGGGCACGAGCCCGCGCCGGACGAACACCTCGACGAAGCGCGCGTCCCGTGACGCCAGCACCAGGTCGCACGCGAACGCCAGATGCGCCCCGATACCGGCCGCCGTCCCGTTCACCGCCGCGATCACCGGCTTCTCGCAGTCCAGTACGGCCCCGATCAGCCGTTGCGCGCCCACCCGGATCATCCGGGCCACGTCGCCCGGCAGCCGGTCGCCGGCCGACGCAGCCGACGGGCCGCGCAGGTCCGCCCCCGCGCAGAAGCCCCGCCCCGTGGCCGTCAGCACCACGACCCGTACGGCCGGATCCTCGGACGCCGAGCCCAGCAGGCCGATGATCCGCTCCCGCTGCTCCCACGTCACCGCGTTCATCGCCTCGGGCCGGTTCAGCGTGATCCACGAGACGCCGTCCCCGCACGCGTGCAGCACGTCCGTCGTCACCGGCACACCGCCAGCGCGTCCAGCGCCACCGCGCCCTGTCCCCGCGGCAGGACCATCAGCGGATTGATGTCCAGTTCGGACAGCACCCCGCCCAGTTCGAGCGCCATCCGCTGCACCCGCAGCACCACCTCCACGAGCGCGTCCACATCCACCGGCGGCCCGCCGCGCACCCCCTCCAGCAGGGCCCGGCCGCGCAGTTCGGCGAGCATCGCGCGCGCCTGGTCCTCGCCGAACGGAGGGACGCGTACGGCCACGTCGTTCAGTACCTCCACCAGCACGCCCCCCAGTCCCGCCGTCACCGTGGGCCCGAACAGCTCGTCCTGGGTGACGCCGACGACCATCTCCACTCCCCGCTCGACCATCTGGCACACCAGCACCCCGTCCAGCCCGATGTCCTCGTAGCGGGCGATGTCGGTCAGCTCGCGGTACGCGTCGCGCACCTGGCTCGCCGAGGTGAGGCCGATCCTGACCAGACCCAGCTCGGTCTTGTGCGCGAGGCGCGGCGCGGACGCCTTCATCACGACCGGGTACCCGACCAGACCCGCCGCCCGCACCGCCGCGGCCGCGCTCGTCACCAGCTGCTCGCGCGGCACCCGGATCCCGTACGCCCGCAGCAGCTGCTTGGCCGCGTGCTCGCTCAGCTGCTCGCCCGGTCGCACCAGCGCCTGCGCCTTGCGGAAGGATGGGGACGGGGTGCGCGGCGCCTCGTCGAACGGCGAGACGTACCCGGCGGTGAAGCGGTGGTGCGCCAGGTGGGCCCGTACGGCCGTGATGCAGTTGGCGAACGTGCGGAACGTCGCCACACGCGAGGACCCGAGCAGGGTCGACCGGTACGCCTCCTCCGTCCCGACCGGCGACCCCCACACCACGCACACCAGCTTGTCCGTGGTCTCCGCCGCGTCCACCAGGTCCTGCGCGAGCCGGTCGCTCATCGGCGGGAACGGGCCGGTGATCGGACAGATCAGCACCCCGATCGCGGGGTCGGCGAGGATCGCGTCGATGATCTTCCGGCCCCGTTCGTCGCCGACGGGGTGGCCGCCGTTGTCGACCGGGTTCGCCACGTTCAGATACGGCGGTATCCACTGGTGCAGCTCCGCCTGCCGCGCCTCGGAGAGCCGCGGGATGCGCAGCCCCGCGGCCGTCGCCAGATCCGCGAAGTGCGCGCCCGTGCCGCCGGAGATCGCGTACACGGCGACCCCGTCGGCGAGCGGGGGCCGGGCGCGCGCCAGCAGGGCGGCGGTGTCCTGGAGTTCGTCGAGTCCGTCGACGCGGATCACTCCGTACTGGCGCATCGCCGCGTCCACCACCGCGTCCGTCCCGGTGAGCTTGCCGGTGTGCGAGGCGGCCGTGCGCGCGCCCGCCTCGGTGCGGCCCACCTTGACCGCGACGACCGGCACCTTGCGGCGCGCGGCGCGATCGGCGGCGAGCAGGAAGGAACGCCCGTCCTTCAGCCCCTCCAGGTAGCACGCGACGGCCCCGACCTCCGGCTGCTCGGTGAAGTACGAGAGGAAGTCCGCGCTCTCCAGGTCCGCCTCGTTCCCGGTGGGCGCCCAGTGCGAGAGGCGTACGCCCAGTTCCTGGAGGGCGAACACGGGCCGGCCCTGGTGCCCGGACTGGGTGATCAGCGCGACGGCCGGTCCTTCGAGGTCGTCGCGGAAGCGCTCGAAGGCGTTGAGGTTGGTGTTGGGTCCGAGCAGCCGGACGCCCGCCCGCTCGGCGGCCCCGGCGAGCCGCGCCTGGGCGGCCGCGCCCTCGGGGCCGGTCTCGGCGTATCCGGACGCGAAGGCCACGGCGAACCGCACCTTGGCCTCGGCCAGCTCCTCGATCACGGGCAGCGGGTCGGAGACCAGGAGGACGGCCAGGTCGACCGGTGCGGGCAGATCCCGTACGGTCCGCACGCAGGCGCGCCCGCAGACGGACGCGCGCGACGGGTGGACGGGGTGCAGCCGTGCCCCGACGCGCTCGGCCCACGCGACGAGTTGGCGGGTGATGCCGGCGTTCGGGCGGCCCGCGGTGTCGGACGCGCCGACGACGGCGACGGACGCGGGCCGGAAGAACCGGTCGAGGTCGGGCACGGGCGCGTACAACGGCCGTCCGCTGACGTCGGTGTCGCCTGCCGCCACGGTGACGGCGGCGGTTTCGTGGACGGCGTCCCCGGTCTGCTCGCCGCAGGCGACGACGCGCGCGCGGAGGTCGGAGGTGAGGGTGCCGTGAGTTGATCCGAGCATCGCAGGTCCCCGCTCCCGCTCGACGGTGCGGGCCGACTGGCCCGATAACTGACGCACAGTCAGGTTAGCGAACTGACGAAGCGTCAGGAACAGCCCGTGCGGAAAGAGTGCCGATCCGCCGGGCCGGCCCCGCCACGCCGCCGATGCGCGACGAGGCGTGCACGCCGGCCGCGAGTCGGCCCCGCGACGCCGCGTTCAGGCCGTCGAACGGTCCGGGGCCCCGCGTGCAGGTCGCCGGCCGAGTCCCCCACCGGCCCCGGCACCCCGTGGTCAGGCCGTCGGCCTGGCGGGTGTGCGGGCCACCGCTCTCGCGATCCGTTCCGCGTCCTTCGCCAGCTCCCGCAGCATCCCGCTGATCGGGTTCGTGAAGCCGGTGAAGTACAGGCCAGGCGCCTGAGCCGGGCAGCGTCCGCCGCGCACCAGCGGGCGGCCGACGGCGTCCAGTACGCCGAGATGGCCGACCAGGTCCTCCAGACCGCGCCGGTAGCCCGTCGCCGCGATGACCGCGTCCGCGGTCAGCCGGGTGCCGTCCGCGAGGACCACCTTGCGGTCGTCGAACGACTCCACCGCCGCGACCACTTCGACCCGGCCCGAACGCACCGCGTCGGTCAGCCCCATGTCCAGCACCGGGGTCGCGCCGGCCCGCGCCCGCGCGTGCAGACCGGTGTCCGGGCGCGGCAGACCGTGTTCCGCCAGGTCGGGCAGGGTCAGCCGGCACAGCAGCGCGGTCGCGGGGTCCGTCAGCCGCACCGGCAGGCGGCGTACGAGGATGCCCGTGCGCTGGGCGGGCCAGCCGGCCACGGAGCGGGGCAGGATGTGCGGGACCGTACGGATCGCGAGGCGGACGCGCGCCGCCCCGCCCGCCGCGAGGTCGACCGCGATCTCCGCGCCGGTGTTGCCCGCGCCCACGACCAGGACGTCCTTGCCCGCGTAGGGCGCGGCGTCGCGGTACCGCGAGGCGTGGACCAGCCCGTCCCCGTACCCCTCCAGACCCGCCCAGGCGGGCAGGTACGGGGTGTGGTTGTGGCCGGTGGCCACCACGACCGCGCGGCCGGTCAGTTCACGGCCGCCGCTCGCCCGCAGCAGCCAGCCCGCGTCCGCCCGCTCGATGCGGGACGCCTCGACCCCCGTGACGATCTCCAACTCGTGGTGCTCGGCGTACTTCTCCAGGTAGCGGATGACGTCGTCGCGCGCGACCCAGCGCCCGAACGAGCGCGGCATCGCAAGGCCCGGCAGTCCGGACAGGGTGCGGGTGGTGTGCAGGCGCAGCCGGTCGTAGTGGCCGCGCCAGGAGGTGCCGACGGAGCCGGACCTCTCCAGCACCACGGCCCGTACGCCGCGCTTGCGCAGCGCGGCCGCGGCGGCGAGTCCGCCCGGGCCCCCGCCGACGACGTAGACGGGCCGGTCGTCCGTGCGGTCGATGCCCTTGATCCTGCCTATTTCGTCGGCCATGAACGGTGAGCGTAAAACTTCCCTTTTATTGATGGGTCTCGGTCAAGACCTTGTTCGGTTGCGAATGGGTCACGCCTGTGGAGGTCTTGCGCCCAGCGGCCCGATCGGCTCAACTGACGTACTGTCAGATTCCATTCGGGGAGAGGGAACGGCCATGCGGACCGTCTGGCTCACCGGCGCCGAATGGGCCGCCGTCCTGCGCATCGGTCTCGGCCTGTGGTGGCTGGAGAGCTGGCGCCACAAGGACCGGAAGGGCTGGTTCGAGCGCGGCACCGGCATCGCCTGGGCCGCCGGCGTCGCGCGGGAGCACCGCTGGCAGGCCGTGCGCACCGGCTTCGAGAAGGTGGTCGCCCCGCGCCCCAGGCTGATGGCGTACATCGTCGTGTATGCCGAACTCGCCCTGGGTCTGGGTCTGGTGACGGGCCTGCTCACCCCGGTCGCCCTCGTCGGCGGGCTGCTCCTCAACCTGCTCTATCTCGTGCTGATGATCCACGACTGGGCGGAGCAGGGGCAGAACGCCATGATGGCGCTCGTCTCCGTCGTCGCCCTGTTCGCCATGTCCTGGCAGACCTGGTCCCTCGACCGCGCGATCGGACTCCTCCTGTGACCGCCACCCCCGAAGCCGACGACTTCACCCGCCCCTTCTGGGACGCGGCCGCGGCCGGGGCCCTGCTGATCCGCCGCTGTGGCGACTGCGGCAGGGCGCACCACTACCCGCGCGAGTTCTGCCCGCACTGCTGGAGCGAGAACGTCGCCTGGGAGCGGGCGAGCGGGCGGGCCGTGCTCCACACCTGGTCCGTCGTCCACCGCAACGACCTGCCGCCGTTCGGCGACCGGGTCCCGTACACGGCCGCCGTCGTGGAACTCGCCGAAGGGCCGCGGATGATGACCGAGGTCGTCGCCTGCGCGGCGGCGGACCTCGCCGTCGGAATGCGGCTGGTCGTGGCGTTCCGCACGGGGGAGGACGACGGTGTCACGGTCCCGGTCTTCCGGCCGGCGTGAGGGTCAGGGCCAGAGCAGCTCCCGCTCCCAGCCGTTCTCGGTGCGCCGGTACCGCAGCCGTACGTGCCTGCGCCGGGCGTCCCCCTGGAAGAACTCGACCTCGCGCGGCCGGAGCACGTACAGCGTCCAGGTCGGCACGGGCGCGTCGGGCTCCGCCTCGGCCCGCTCCCACGCGGCCTCCGACGCCCGCGCCAGCTCGGCCCGCGAGGACAGCACCTCGCTCTGGCGCCCGGTGAGCGCGGCGGCGAGCGCTCCCGTCGAGCGGGCGTGCAGATCGGCCTGTCCCTCCGTCGCCGTGCCCGTGGTGACCGTGCCGCGCACCCTCACCTGGCGGCCCTGCGCGGCCCAGTAGAAGCCGAGCGCGGCCTCCGGACGGGCGGCCAGTTGCCTGCCCTTGGCACTCGTGGAGTGCGAGGCGAAGTGCCAGCCGCGCGCGTCGGCGTCGTGCAGCATCAGCGTCCGCAGGTCGGGACGGCCCTCGTCGTCCACGGTCGCGAGCGTCATCGTGTGCGGTTCGCGCTGCCCGGCCGCGGCGGCCTCACCGAACCAGTGGTGGAACAGTTCCAGCGGTGTGTCCGGTGCCGCGTCCGGGTCGAAGGAGGGCAGGGACGGCAGGTCCCACACGCGCTGGGCGCGCAGGAGGGCTCGGAACGTCTCCTGGCGGGCGGTCTGGTCGTCGCTCATGGGGTCATTCAACGCCCCCACGGCGAGGGCCATGTCCACGGGCCCGGCGTCCGTGGGGCGGGGTGCATCTCACCCCCGCCCCAGCACCACCGTCCCGGACGCGCAGAACCAGCCCCCGGTCCCCGACGCCACCGCCAGCCGGGGCGCCGACCCTCCCACGCCGCCGACCTGGTGCGCCCCTGCCTCGCCGCGCAGCTGGCGCACCGCCTCCACCAGCAGGAACAGGCCCCGCATTCCGGGGTGGCACGCCGACAGCCCGCCGCCGTCCGTGTTCACCGGAAGCCCCCCGTCCCGCAGCAGCCGGCCCTTCTCCACGAACGCGCCGCCCTCGCCCTTCGCGCAGAAGCCCAGGTCCTCCAGCGTCACCAGCGTCATGTACGTGAAGGCGTCGTAGATCTCGGCGATGTCGATTTCGTCGGGCCGCACCCCGGCCCGTTCGAAGGCGAGCCGGCCGCTCACCGCCGCCGGCGAGACGGTGAAGTCGTCCCACTCCGACATCGTGGTGTGCGAGACGTGCTCACCGGTGCCGAGGATCCACACCGGCTCCTTCGCCGTGTCCGGCACGTACTCCTCCGCGGCCAGCAGCACCGCGCAGCCTCCGTCGCTGCGGATGCAGCAGTGCAGCTTGGTGAACGGGTCCGCGATCACCGGTCCGCCCAGCACGTCGTCCACGGTGATCGGGTCGCGGAACATGGCGTCCGGGTTCGCGCCGGCGTTCGCACGGGCCTGGACGGCGACCGCGGCGAGCTGCTCCGGGGTCGTGCCGTACCGGTGCATGTGGCGGCGCGCGGCCATCGCGTACTTGGCGACCAGTGTGTGCCCGTACGGCACCTCGAACTGCAGTGGGCCGCGGGCCCCGAAGGAGAGGCTGGAGGTCCGGCGGCCCGCCCTGATGTCGGCACGGGCGGTCGATCCGTAGACGAGGAGGACCGCGTTCGCGTGCCCCGCGGCGATCGCATCGGCCGCGTGCGCGGCCATGACCTCCCAGGTCGCGCCGCCGACAGCCGTGGAGTCCACCCAGGTCGGGCGCAGGCCGAGGTATTCCGCGACGTCGATCGGGGCCAGCGTGCCGAGGCCGGCCGAGCACAGGCCGTCGACGACGGACCGGTCGAGGCCGGAGTCGGCGAGCGCGCGCCGCGCGGCCTGGGCGTGGAGGGTGTAGGGGGTGGGGCCGTCGACGCGTCCGCAGTCCGAGAGGGCTATGCCGACGACGGCGGCCTTGCGCGATGGGGAAGGCATGTTTCTGACGGTACATCAGAAAGTGCTCTGGGCATCCGGTGGTGCCGGCCCTAACATGACGATCCGTCAGGTCAGGTCCGTGGGAGGAGCTCCGGATGGACGCCGAGGTCCCCGACTTCACCGGTTTCACCGCCTTCACCCCCGAGCAGGACGGGATCCGCCGCACCCTGCGCGACCTGCTCGCCGAGCGGTCCACCCCCGAGGACGTCCGGGCCGCCGTGCGCACGGCCGCCGGATACGACACCGAGCTGTGGAGGCGGCTCGCCGACCGCCTCGGCCTGCCCGGCCTCGCGCTGCCCGCCGCGTACGGGGGCGCTGGCCGCACCCTCACCGAGCTCGCCCTCGCCTGCGAGGAGACAGGCCGGGTGCTGCTGCCGTCCCCTCTGCCCGCCACCGTGGGGATCGCGGCGCCGCTGATCGACGCGCTGGGCACCCCCGACCAGCGTCAGCGGCTGCTGCCGCACATCGCCGACGGCTCGCTGACCTGCACACTCGCCGTCCCCGGCGGCGCCCTCGCCACGGCGCTCGCCCTGACGTGCGGCGCGTCGGCCCGCGGTGAATGGGCCGGGGGAGGGCGCGCCGGAGGCATCCAGGCGCGGCCCGCGGGCGACGGGCGCTGGCTGCTGTACGGGGAGGCCGCCCAGGTCCTCGACGGCCACAGCGCCGGCCTGCTGCTGGTCGCCGCGCACACGGGGGGCTTCCCCCGGAGCCGTGCGCTCCTGTTCCTGGTGCGCCCGGAGGCGGCCGGTGCGACCCGGATCCGGCAGAGCGCGCTGGACGAGACCCGGCCGCAGGCGCGTGTCGAACTGCGGGAGGTCGAGGGGGAGTTGCTCGGCGCCGACGACGCGGCAGCGGTGGCGGACGCGCTCGCGGCGGCCGGAACGCAGGTCGCGGTGATGCTGGCGGCCGAGGCGGCGGGCGCCGCGGCGAGCGCGCTGGAGCGGACCGTCGGGTACGTCACGATGCGCGAGCGGTCCGGGCGGGCGATCGGTTCGTTCCAGGCGGTCAAGCAGCGGCTGGCCGACGCGTACGTGCACGTCCAGACGGCCCGCTCGGCGGCGTACTGCGCGGCCCGGGACCAGGAGGCGGGCCCGCTCGCGCTCGCCCAGTGCCTCCAGTCGCTGCGCGCGGTCGCGGCCGAGGCCGCGCACCTGCACGGCGGCATCGGCTTCACGGGGGAGCACGAGGTGCACCTGTACGTCAAGCGGGCGGCGGCCGACGAGCTGCTCTTCGGGCCGGTCCACCTGCTGCGCGACGCCGCGGCCGAACGCGCGGGTCTCTTCGCGCCGTGCCCGGCCGGCGGGTGAGCGGAGAGCGGGGGCGGAACGCGCGACGGCGGTCACCTCGTGGGTGACCGCCGTCGGCGTGACAGGACTTCGGGTGGTGCCGGAGCGACGCTATCTCGTCGGCTTCTTGCCGGTGATGCCCAGGTGCACCAACAGCGCGAGGTTCGGCTTCAGTTCGGCCTGCTTCACGCCCCAGGTGGTGAAGCCCTTCTGGTGCGAGGCCACCGCGGCGAGCATCGCCACGAGTGATCCGGCCATGGCCGCGGGGCTCACGTCCTTGTCGACCTTGCCCTTGGACTGGAGCTCCTGCACCGCTTCGGTGAGGGAGTTGGTGACGGAGTTCAGGATCTTCATGCGGATCTTGTAGAACCGCTTGTCGCCCTCCGCCGCGCCGAGGTCGACCACGCGCAGGATCGCGTCGTTGCGGCGCCAGAAGTCGAGGAAACCCTCGACCAGTTCCTCCGAGGACTGCCAGCCGGCCTTGCCGACCCAGGAGCGCCCGGAGACCAGATCGGTCAACGATGCGCCTTCCTTGGCCATTTCCTCGGCGATCTCGAGGACGGCGCCCTCCACGTCCGGGAAGTACTGATAGAACGTCGCGGGCGAAGTGCCCGCTTTCCGGGCCACGTCGATGACCTTGACGTCCCGGTACGGCGAGGAGCTGAGCATCTCGCTGAGGCAGTCGAGCAGCTTCTGCCGCGTCGCCTGGCCGCGTCGTCCGGCCACTCGGCCGTCGACGGTGCGTACTTGTCCTGTCATGCCGTCAGCTTACCGAGGGGTGATCGGGGCGCGATTCGGCCGACTGCAAATGGGGTGCGGGCGCGCGACGGCAATAGTGTTATCAACAGCCTGTGGACAACTTCGGTGGACAACTCGCCGAGACGGGTCGTCGCGGACCGTGACACCTGGCCCTCACTGTCCCCCTTTGGGGCTTTTGTTCGATTTTCTTCCGCGCGCCCAAGGTGTGGCGACGTTAGCTTGATGTGACGGGCACCACACGGAAGGGACCGGTCCATGGCCGTATTCACAGAGGGCACACCCTGCTGGACGGACGCGTCCCTCCCCGACGTCGAGGCGGGCAAGCGCTTCTACGGGGAGCTCTTCGGATGGACCTTCACCGAGGGCGGCGGGGATCCGCTCCTCGGCGGCGGCACGCGCGGCCGGTACGCCGAGGCCTACAGCGACGGCCGTCTCGTCGCCGCCCTCATCCCCAAGCGCGACGGGCGCATGCCCACCGTATGGAACGTCTACCTGGCCACCCCCGACGCCGCCGGGCTCGCGCGCCGCGTCGCCGCGGGCGGCGGCCAGGTGATCAACGACCCGCTGCCCGTGGGCCGGGCGGGCACGGCCGCCGTCGTGGCGGACCCGGGCGGCGCGGTCTTCGGGCTGTGGCAGGCGGGGGAGCGCACGGGTTTCGAGAAGCGCGGCGAGCCCGGCTCGTTCTGCTGGACCGAGGTCTACACGCGGGACAAGGAGCGCGTCGACGCCTTCTACGAGGGGGTCCTCGGCTTCCAGGGCACCGACCTGCCCGGCATCACGTCCGAGGACTTCCGCATGTGGTCGCCCGCGGGCACGGAACCGGGCGAGAGCACGGCGGTGGGCGGGCGCAGCGTGATCGACGACTCCCTGCCGGCGGAAATGCCCGGCCACTTCCTCGTCTACTTCTGCGTCGAGGACTGCGACGCGGCGGCGGAGACGGTCGTCCGGCTCGGCGGCCGCGTGCGGACATCGCCGTCCGACATCCCGTACGGGCGTATCGCGGTCCTCACGGACGACCAGGGCGCGACGTTCGCGATCCTGGCGGAGACCGCGCCCCCGGAGCCCGTCCTGCCGGAAGGCCCCCTGGCCCACCGCGCCCCGGAACCGACCACGTCGCCGGGTCCCCGCCTGGACCCCGAACTCCACCCGGACACGGAGTGGGACCGCGTGCGGGGCGCGGAACCGGAGGAACGAGAGCCCGGTTCCGCCCGCGAGCCGAAGTCCGCCGACGAGCCGGGTCCCGCCCGCAAGCCGGGTTCCGGTCCTGAGCCGGGCCCCCGGCCTGAGCCGGCGGCCGGACCTGAGCCGCATGCAGAGCCACGGCCCGGCGGGGCCGGCGCCTCGGGGAGCGGCGGAACCACCGGCGGGTGAGCGCGATGGCTCCGCCCGGGGCCGGGCGGCCACCCCGGGGCGCAGGCGGCGGCCCCGTCCGGGGCGGTGGGTCCATGCCCGCAAGGGCGGCCGGGCCCTCGGGGACGGCCGGGGTGAGCAAGCCGCGCTCTCACCGGAGCCGGGACACCGGGCGAGCGGGGTTCTGCCCCGCGAACCGGGCCGCTTGCCCCGGGCCGGCGGGCCACTCTGCGGGGGCGTCGCCCCAAGTGAGGCGGTGCCTCCAGCGCGACCGACAGTCACCGCTCCAGCCGCGCGCGGGCGCGATCGGCGGCCCTCCCCGAGGGGTGCCTCACGGCGGCGAACGCGCCGGGCCGCCGGCGCGGCGCGCCCGGACAGGGCGGTGGCCCCTGCGCGGCAGGCGGCTCCGGGCGGTGGGCAACCGCGGGAGCGGTGGACAACCGCGGGAGGGGCCAGGCGTCCCCACGAGAGGCGCGGCCCGGGTGCCCGACGTGTCCGAAACCGGGTGAGACACCCCGATCCGCCCCCGGGTTCGCAACCGTCGCCCCGGACAGGAAGAATCAGGGTGCTCACCGCAGAGGGGCTTGAGGGTGAGACCCTGCACGGGGCTGTAGATGACGGGCTCCTTCAGACGGAGCCCGTACGGGGAGGTGGCACGCAAGTATGGAGCAGCTGACGCAGCACGACCCGAGACGGATCGGTCCGTTCGAGGTGCTGGGCCGGCTCGGTGCCGGCGGCATGGGACTGGTCTATCTCGCCCGGTCGGCGTCCGGCCGCCGGGTCGCGATCAAGACTGTGCGCACCGAGCTCGCCGAGGACCAGCTGTTCCGCGTCCGCTTCACGCGCGAGGTGGAGGCCGCCCGCGCGGTCAGCGGCTTCTACACGGCCGCCGTCGTGGACGCCGACCCGCGCGCCGCCGTGCCCTGGCTCGCCACCGCCTACGTGCCCGCGCCCTCCCTCGAGGAGATCGTCAACGAGTGCGGGCCGCTGCCCGCGCAGGCGGTGCGCTGGCTCGCGGCCGGGATCGCGGAGGCCCTCCAGTCCATCCACGGCGCGGGCCTCGTCCATCGCGACCTCAAGCCGTCCAACGTCCTCGTCGTCGAGGACGGCCCCCGCGTCATCGACTTCGGTATCGCGTCCGGCGTCTCCAACACCCGCCTGACCATGACCAACGTCGCCGTCGGTACGCCCGCCTACATGTCGCCCGAGCAGGCCCGCGACTCGCGCAGCGTCACCGGCGCCAGCGACGTGTTCTCCCTCGGCTCCACCCTCGTCTTCGCCGCCACCGGCCACGCCCCCTTCCACGGCGCGAACCCGGTGGAGACCGTCTTCATGCTGCTGCGCGAGGGCCCTGACCTGGAGGGCCTCCCCGACGAACTGCGGCCGCTGATCGACTCGTGCATGCAGATGGAGGCCGGGCTGCGGCCGACCCCCGAGGACCTGCAGGCACAGCTCGCACCTCACCTGTTCTCCGCCGGCGGCGACGACAGCGGTACCGCCTCCGCGTGGCTGCCCGGTCTCGCCACCGCCATGATCGAGGCCCGCCGTGGCGGCGGCCGCGCCCCCGTGCCGCGCCCGGCCGAGCCCTCACGCCCCGCACCCCATGCGCCCCCGCCGCCTTCCGTGCCGCCCGCTCCCGACCGTGAGCCCGCCTGGCACGGCGCGAGTGATCCCCGTACCGGCCACGCCCCCGCCCACTCCGGCGGCGGACCCGTGCGGCTGGCGGGCTCCGCCGTGCCCATCGGCCCCGGGCTGCGCGCGGTCGGCGCCGGCCACGCCCCGGTCGCCGACGCCGGCCCGGCCACCGGCTGGATCCGCCCGCCCGGCGGGCTGAACGGTTCCGATGCCGCCACCAACGCCGTCCCCGCGCCGGTGCCCGCCCCTGCCCCGCCCCCGCCGGAGACCGGCCCCGGGCACTGGCGCCCGTGGCGTTTTCGCATGTCGAACGACGTGTGGGGGACGCCGGTCGTCTCCGGCGATCTGCTGTACGTGACCTCGTTCGAGGTCCACGCGCTCGACGTCGGCACCGGCCGCCGCCAGTTCAAGACCCGCGACGTCGCCTGGTCCATGGCCGTGGCGGGGGGCCGTATCCACGCCTCCGACGGTCCGACGCTCTACGCGCTCGACGCCGCGAGCGGCGGCGAGCGCTGGCGGCTGCAGACCGATGCCTGGGTGTACTCCCTCATGGTGGACCGCGGCACCGTCCTCACCGGCACCCGCGGCGGCGGCGTGCAGGCATGGGAGGCGTCCAACGGCGAGAAGCTGTGGGAGATCACCGGCGCCCAGACGGACTTCGAGACACCCGAGGCGGGGCCGGCGATCTTCGGCGACACCGTCTACGTGTGGAAGGACGCCCGCCTGCGCGCGCTGGAGGCCCGCACCGGCGAGGAGCGCTGGTCCTACCCCGTGGGCGACGCAGCGTCCTGCGGGAACGTGCCCGTGCGCGTACAGCCGGCGCCCGACGGCTACGTCTACGTCTCCGCCGGCACGCGCGTCCTCGCCGTCGACATCGCCTCCGGTCTGGTGCGCTGGCACTTCGAGGCGCCGGCCGTCTTCCTCTCGCCGCCCGCCTTCGCGCCGGGCCCGGCCGTGACGGGCGGCGGCGTCTACCTCGCCGACTACCTCGGCACCGTGTACGCACTGGACGCCACCACCGGCAAGGACCGCTGGCGCATCGCCACCGAGTCCCGCCAGTCCATCGAGCCCGTGCTCGTCACCGCCGGCAACATCCACGTCGGCAGCGGCAGCGCGCTCTACACCCTCGACGCCGTGACCGGGACGCCGATGTGGCGGTTCGCGGCGGGCGGCGAGGTCGTCGGCACACCGGTGGTCGCGGACGGCCGCGTGCACTTCGGGTCGGCCGACCACGTGCTCTACACCCTCGACGCCGGCGGCGGCCAGCTGCGCTGGAAGCTCGCCACGGGAGGCGAGATCACCGGCTCCCCGGTCGCCCAGAACGGTGTCGTGTACGCGTGCAGCAAGGACCGCTGCGTCTACGCGCTCGACGCGGAGAAGGGCACGGCCACGGGCCGCGGGCCGCGGTAGGACGCGGGCCCGCACCCGCGCCCGGCCGGGTCCCGTGCGTCCGGCGTCGGGGTCCCGTACGTCCGGCGGAGGCGTACGACGCTCATGGCGGGGTACCCGCGCCGGGCGTAGCGTCATGACCGGGAGCGGTCACGACCGGAGCGGCTGACCCAAGGAGGCCGGCGATGATCCGCAACGTCATCGGCTCGATTCTCGCTCTCGCCGGAGCGGCGGCCGCCGTATGGAGCCCCTTCCGTGCCTGGTACGACGGCCGTCACGGGCGCGACTACCGCGTCCAGGACCTCTTCATCGGCATCACCGGCACCGGCGGCCCGCTTCCGACGTCGGTCCTGCTGCCGCTCGCCTTCGGCGCGCTGATCGCGCTGCTCGGCGTGCTGCTGCGCTCCCGCCTGCTCGTCGCGCTGTCCGGACTGGTCGTGCTCGGCTTCACCGCCCTGTGGATGGTCCGCCAGGGCCTGGCGGCCGGCAGTCTGACCGTCGGCGGTGACGGGGCCCGCCTCGGCACCGGCGTCGCGCTCGCGGTGGGCGGCGGCGTCCTGCTGCTCGTCGCCGCCGTGGTCATGAGCGGACGCCCGAGCAGGGGGGAGATCGACGAGGGGAGGCACGCCCCGCAGGAGGAGGACTGGGGGCCGTACGGGTCCGACCCCGGCGGAACCGTCCCGTACCGCGAGGGCCCCTACCGGCCGGGCCCCCACGACGAAGGGCACGGCCCCGAGGGCCCGCCCACGCGTCCCTGGCCGGGGCCGCGCAACGAGCGCTGAGGCGGTCGCGGGCGGCGGGTGAGCGGGACGAGCGGGGTCCCGAGCGCTGCTAGGGTGACGTGCGCTCGTCAACCGAGCCCATCTGCCGACACTTTCAACGGGGGTTGAAACGTGAAGATCCGTCATGTCCGCGCGCTCGCCGTCTTCGGGATCGCGCTCGTCGCCCTGACCGGAGCCCGTGGTTCCGGAGGCGGCGGCTGTGACAACCACAGTAGCTCCAGCAGCAGTGGCGGCAGCAGCCACCGCGACGACGACAGCTCCGGCAGCAGCGGCGGTTCGCTGCCCGGCGGCGGTTCCAGCGCCGACAAGGCCGCACGCGACATCACCATCGACGAGTGCAAGTACGACACCGCGACCAAGAACCTCACCGCGAGGATCACCGTCACCAACAGCGGTGCGCTGGACTACGACTACGACGTCACCATGAAGTTCATCGGTGCCGCCGGCGGCACCGCCGTCCCGGCGACCGCCACCAAGACGGCCATCGCCGTCGCCGCGGGCGCCTCCGAGAGCGCCGTTCTCACCACCCCGTACACCGGTTCCGGCGACGGCTCCGAGTACACCAAGTGCGAGGTCTCCCGCGCGTCCCGCAGCTGAACGGGCCGAACCGCCGCCCCTCAGCGCAGCCTGAAGCCGGCCTTGCCCCGCCCGCCCCTGCCCCGCCCCTGCGTGAACAGCTCGGCCTGCCGCTCCGGCGGCAGGTTCCCGAGCACGACCAGGTGCGGGGCGAGGGCGAGCGCCCCCGCTCGCGCCGACTCCGTCGCCGACCAGACCGCCCGTACGGTGCCCTGCACCGCCTCCGGCGGATACGAGGCGATCACCGCGGCGGCCCGCAGCGCCGCCGCGACGGCCCCGCCCGGCTCGGTCAGCTCCGAGACCAGACCGGTCTCGTACGCGCGCCGGGCCGACAGCCGCTCCGCCGTCCCCATCAGCGCCATCCGCGCCACCTCGCCCGGCGGCATCCGCAGCGCCATGTACGCCGACTCGTACGCGCTGACCATTCCGTACGAGGTGTGCGGATCGAAGAACGTCGCCTCGCGCGAGGCCACCACGAACTCGCTCTCCCCGAGCAGGTAGAACGCCCCTCCGCCGGCCATGCCCTCCACCGCCGAGACGACCGGCTTCCACAGGTCGTTGGCCTTGGGGCCGATCCGCAGCAGCGGATCGTCCACCGAATACGGGGACGAGGGCTGCGGCACCTCGGCCGAGCGGTCGATGCCCGTGCAGAACGCCGCGGCGCCCGCGCCCGTCACGACCGCCGCGCGCACCGTGTCGTCGAAGCGGAAACGCCGCCAGACGGCGGTGAGTTCACCGGCCATGGCGAGGTCGATCGCGTTGTGCCTCGCCGGCCGGTCGAGGGTGACCAGCGCGACGCCCGTGTCCTCGTCCGTCTCCACCCGGATGCTCACGGCCGCTCCAGGAGCCAGCGGGGAAGGCCGGTGCGGTCGAACACGGCCCTCACCGGCGCCCCGATCCGCAGCCGCGCGGGGTCGAGCGAGTTCAGCGGGGCGTCGGGAGAGGTGACGACATTGCCGACGAGGCGGATGCGGGGGGCGTCGGCGAGTTCGACGACGACCACGTTGTACGGGGCCTGGGCGGCGTAGTCGGGCAGCAGCGGCGGATGGGGGACCACGTACGACCAGATGCGCCCGCGACCGGACATCGGGCGCCACGCGCTGTCGAAGGACCCGCAGTGCGGACAGCACGGGCGGGGCGGGAAGCGCGGCTCACCGCAGGCGGGCCGGGCGCAGCACTGGACGCGGAGCTCTCCGCGGGCGGCGTACTCCCAGAAGGGGGCACCGTCGTCGTCGGCCACCGGTACGAGCATCTCCACACTCCTCACGTACGCAGCAGAAGGGCCGATGTGGGCACGCCCTCGCCCGCGGTGACCAGGCACGTCGCCGCGCCCGGCACCTGGGCCGTCGACGTGCCGCGCAGTTGCTTCACGCCCTCGTTGATCAGGTTGAAGCCGTGCACGTACGCCTCGCTCAGCCCGCCCCCGCCGGTGTTGAGCGGCAGCCGTCCGCCGATCTCCAGTGCCCCGCCCTCCGTGAAGGCGCCGCCCTCGCCCCTCCCGCAGAAGCCGTAGCCCTCCAGGGACAGGGGGACGAGCGGTGTGAACGCGTCGTAGATCTGGGCCACGTCGACGTCATCGGGGCCGAAGTCGGCGTGCTTCCACAGCTGCCGGGCCGCCGTCCAGGCCGGGCCGGTGAGCGGGTCGTCGTTCCAGTAGTTGACCATGCCGTGGTGCTGGGCGGGCAGGCCCTGGGCGGCCGAGTGGACGTAGACGGGCCGCCGGCGGCAGTCGCGGGCCCGTTCGGCGGAGACGACCACGCAGGCGAGGGCGCCGTCGGTCTCCAGGCAGTTGTCGAACAGGCACAGCGGTTCGCTGATCCAGCGGGCCGTCATGTACATCTCGCGGGTCAGCGGCCGGTCGTACATGATCGCGGCCGGGTTCTGGTTGGCCCTGTTCCTGCACGCCAGGGCGACGTTGAAGAAGTGGTCGCGGGTCGCGCCGTGCTCGTGCATGTAGCGGCGGGCGAGCATGCCGATCTCGTCGGCGGGCCGCAGCAGCCCGAAGGGGCGTGTCCACTGGGCGGGTGTGGGCAGTTGGGCCGTCGTGTTCCTCCAGGGGCGTGGGCCCGAGCCGCGTTTGCGGGAGCGCCAGGCGACGCCGACGGTCGCCTGTCCGGTGGCTATCGCGGTGGCGAGGTGCGCGACGGTGGCGCAGGAGCCCCCGCCGCCGAAGCCCACCCGGGAGAGGAACGTGACGTCCCCGGCGCCGATCGCCTTCGCGAGCTCGACCTCGTCCGTCTCCTCCATCGTGTACGAGGCGAAGGCATCGACCTCCGACGGTGCGATGCCGGCGTCGTCGAGTGCGGCGAGCACCGCCCGGCAGGCCAGGGCCTTCTCGGATTCCGGCAGGTGTTTCGCGAAGGCGGTCTGTCCTGTGCCGGCTATCGCCGCCCGGTCCTTGAGGGTCGCCATGCCGGGCAGCGTACAGCTAATCTGACGTACCGTCAGCTAACGAGAGGGGCTTGCGATGCGACGCGGCGACCTGGAGTGGGGCTCCGTCCCGGGGCTGGTGCGGGACGCGGCCGAGCGGTACGGGCAACGGGAGGCCGTCGTCGACGGCCGCACCCGCGTCACCTACGCCGAACTCGGCGACCGCGTCGAACGCGCCGCCGCCGCGTGCATCGCCTCCGGCGTCGCCAAGGGGGACCGGGTCGCGATCTGGGCGCCCAACACCCTCGACTGGATCGTCTCCGCGCTCGGCGCGGTCACCGCGGGTGCCGTCCTCGTCCCCCTCAACACCCGCTTCAAGGGCGCCGAGGCCGCCGACGTCCTGCGGCGCTCCCGCGTCCGGCTCCTGTTCGTCACCGGGACCTTCCTCGGCACCTCGTACGTCGCCTCGCTGCGCCGCGCCGACCAGGAACTGCCCGACCTGGAACAGATCGTGGTCCTCGCCGACAGCGCGCCCGACGACCCCCGCTACCGCACCTGGAAGGACTTCCTCGCGGGCGGCGACTTTGTCACCGGCGGCGAGGTCCGGGCCCGCGCGGACACCGTCACCGGTGCCGACCCGTCCGACATCGTGTACACGTCGGGCACCACCGGCCGCCCCAAGGGCGCGGTCATCACCCACGCCCAGACGCTGCGCTGCTACGACCTGTGGAGCGAACTCGCCGGGCTGCGCGCGGGCGACCGCTATCTGATCGTGAACCCGTTCTTCCACACCTTCGGCTACAAGGCGGGCGTGATCGCCTGCCTCACCCGCGGCGCGACGATGGTGCCGCAGCCCGTCTTCGACGTGGACACGGTCCTCGCCAACATCGCCGCCGAACGGATCTCGGTCCTGCCCGGACCGCCGACCCTGCACCAGTCGCTGCTCGACCACCCCGCCCGCGACCGGCACGACCTGTCGGCCCTGCGCCTCGTGGTGACCGGGGCCGCGGTCGTGCCCCTCCGCCTCGTCGAACGCCTCCGCGGCGAACTCGGCGTGCCCACCGTGCTGACCGCCTACGGCCTGTCCGAGGCGAGCGGCATCGTCACCATGTGCCGTCGCGGCGACGCCCCGTCGGTGATCGCCGCGACCTCGGGCCGCGCGATCCCCGGCACGGAGGTGAGGGTCCTCGCCGCGCCCGGCGAACCGGGCGAGATCCTGGTCCGCGGGCACAACGTGATGACGGGCTACTTCGAGGACCCGGCCGAGACGTCCCGGGCCCTCACCCCGGACGGCTGGCTGCACACGGGCGACGTGGGCGTCCTCGACGCGGACGGCAACCTGCGCATCACCGACCGGATCAAGGACATGTTCATCGTCGGCGGCTTCAACGCCTATCCCGCGGAGATCGAGCAACTGCTCGGCCTGCACCCCGACATCGCGGACGTGGCGGTGATCGGCGTCCCGGACCCCCGCCTCGGCGAGGCCGGCAAGGCGTACGCGGTCCGCCGCCCGGGCACGACGCTCACGGCGGACGACCTGGTCGCCTGGTCGAGGCGGGAGATGGCGAACTACAAGGTGCCGCGGCAGGTGGAGTTCGTGGACGAACTCCCGAGGAACGCGAGCGGGAAGGTGCTCAAGGCCGAACTGCGGTCGCGGCACGCCGGCTGACCGCGCCCGGACACACCACGGCCGCGGCGGCTCCCCCTCCGCGCCGCCGCGGCCGTTCCCCGTCGTGTGTGGCTCAGTCGCGCGGAGGCACGGGTGAGTGGTGGTCACCCATGGTGGTGATGCCGCCGTCGGCGGGCGGAAGGGGCGAGTGGTGGTCTCCGAGAGTCGTCACCGTACCGTCGGCGGGCGGGATCGGTGAGTGGTGGTCACCCATGGTCGTGAAGCCGCCGTCGGCCGGCGGCGCCGGCGAGTGGTGGTCGCCCATCGTGGTGATCTCTTCGCTCTTCTTCTTCTCGGTGCTGCTCATGTTTCGTCCCCCATGGGATTGACCGATGAGACTGGGGTCGGCCCTCCGCCCGGAGACTCCCCCGAGTACCGCCGGACGGAAGGCCAGTGGACCTTTCGGTCCCGGTGATCCGTCTGCCCCCCGACGCGACGGATCGACTGCCGTTGAGCATGTCGGACGAGCATAAACATTCGATGAACGCCCTCGCTCAGCCTTTTCAGGCGGCGCTCAGCGGAGTGGTGAGCAGTTGCCGGGCCTCCTCGGCCTCCACAGCGCCGGACTGCTCGTGCAGGGCCAGCGCCTCACGCCAGCAGGCACGGGCACGGTCCGACTGGCCGAGAGCTTCGAGCGCCCGGCCGAGCGTGATCAGTACCTTGCCCCGTGTGCGGTCTCCGCCGATGCAGCCGATGGCCAGTGCTTGCTCGGCATGCTGTGCAGCTCCTGCGGGGCGACGGGCGGACAAGTGGGCCTCGGCGATGCGGAAGTGAGTGGTCCCCTCCCACAGCCGCTGGCGGTTGGCCTCGAACTGGGCCAAGGCCTCCGTCAGTTGCTTCAACGCCTCGGAATGCTTGCCTGCCGCCGTGAGTGCGATGCCCAGCGCGAATCGCGCATTGGCCAGGCGCAGCTTGTGCCCGATCCTGTCGTATATGGCGAGGCCCTCCCGGGCCAGCGTGATGGCTTGCGAGGCCCGGCCCGTGACGACGTGCACGCGTGAGAGGTTGCACAGCGCACTGGCTTCGCCGGGCAGATTGCCGTCGGCGCGCGAGCCCTCCATGGCGTTGCGCAGGTGTTCCTCGGCCTGCGCGTTGCGCCCCTGGTTGAACGCGATGATGCCGCGATCGTTGTCCGACCAGTACACCGGAGCCGGATCGTCAGAGGCCTTCGCCAGCGCGGCCGCCTGTGCGGCCTCCTCGTCCGCCTCCGCGTAACGGCCTGCCACCAGATGGACATTGGTGAGGGAAGTCCTCGCGCGGGCTTCCGTACGCCTGTCACCGGCGGCTCGCGCAGCATCGAAAGCAAGGAAGGCCGTCGCCTCGTACGTCTTGGAGTTGGCCCCGGACTCGGCCAGATTCTGGGCTGCCCACAGCAGGTCCACCGCCCGCCGGAGTTGCTTCCCGCTGGACGCCTGGCGCGCGCATGCCAGCAGGCAGTGCGCCTCGGCGTAGAGCCAGTCCTGGGCCTCCTGCCGGTCGGCGAACGACAGCCCGGCATCCCCGGTCGGCTCCAGATGGTCCACCAGCCGGTCGCCGGGGCGCTCCATGGCGAACACCCGCGCCGCCGTCCCCAGATAGAAGTCCAGCAGCCGCGACAGCGCCGCCTCCCGCTCCTGCGGCGGATGTTCGTCGCGC
Organism: Streptomyces sp. PKU-EA00015; assembly: GCF_013387495.1. Taxonomy (GTDB): domain Bacteria; phylum Actinomycetota; class Actinomycetes; order Streptomycetales; family Streptomycetaceae; genus Streptomyces. The sequence continues at coordinate 41,436 of NZ_JABZEE010000025.1, forward strand.
TCCGCGCATGCACGCGCGTAGAGCCTCACGAGGTCGTGGTAGCGGTAGCGGCCCGGCGCCGCCGACTCCAGCAGGGACGTGTCGACCACAGCCTCGAGCAGGTCCTCCGTCTCGTGGAGGGGGAGGTCCAGCACCGCCGCGGCCGCCGCCAGCGAGATGTCCGGGCCGTCCGCCAGGCCCAGCAGGCGGAAGGCGCGGGCCTGGGCCGGTTCCAGCTGGCCGTAGCCCAGCTCGAACGTCGCCTTCACCGCCAGGTCGCCCGCCTGGAGCTCGTCCAGTCTGCGGCGTTCGTCCGCGAGCTTGGCCGCCAGGACCGAGACGGTCCACGTCCGGCGCGACGCGAGGCGGGACGCGGCGATACGGATCGCCAGCGGCAGGAACCCGCACGCCGCGACCACGTCCAGTGCCGACTCCCGCTCCGCACGCACCCGTTCCTCGCCCACGATCCGCGTGAAGAGCTGCAGCGCCTCCTCCGGCGACATCACGTCCAGGTCCACCAGGTGCGCTCCCGCGAGGTCCACCATCCGCACCCGGCTGGTGATCAGCGCCGCGCATCCGGCCGTGCCCGGCAGCAGGGGCCGGATCTGGGCCGCGTCGCGTGCGTTGTCCAGCAGGACGAGCACCCGGCGCCCGTCCAGCGTCGAGCGGTACAGCGCGGCCCGCTCGTCCAGGGTGTCCGGGATCGCGGAGTCCGCCGCGCCCAGGGCGCGCAGGAACGCGCCGAGCACGGTCTCCGGCTCGGCGGCCCGGTTGCCCGCGCCCTGGAGGTCCACGTACAGCTGTCCGTCCGGGAAGTGCTTGCGCGCCTGGTGGGCGACGTGCACCGCCAGCGTCGTCTTGCCGACGCCGCCGATGCCCGCGAGGGCGGAGACCGCCATCACCGAGCCCTCGGCGGCGGCGAGCTGGTCGCCCAGCTCCCGTACGAAGGAGGAACGGCCGGTGAAGTCCGAGACGGTGGCCGGAAGTTGTGCGGGGCGCGTGACCTGCGGCGCGGGTGACGGCTCCTCTACCGGCCGCGCCAGCTCCGCGTCCGCCTGGAGGATGCGCTGCTGGAGGCGGGCCAGCTCGGGCCGCGGGTCGACGCCCAGTTCGTCGGCGAGCAGACGCCGTGTGTCGGCGTAGACGGCCAGGGCCTCCGCCTGCCGTCCGCTGCGGTACAGCGCGAGCATCAGCAGTTCCCGCAGCCGCTCACGCAGCGGATGCGCGGCGGTGAGCGCGGTCAGTTCCGAGACGGCCTCGGCGTGGCAGCCGAGCTCCAGGTCCAGGTCGAGGCGGGTCTCCAGCAGTTGCAGCCGCCACTCCTCCAGCCGCGTGCGCTGGTTCTCCGCGTACGGCCCGGGGACGTTGGCCAGCGGCTCGCCGTCCCACAGGCCCAGCGACTTGTTGATCAGCGTCCGGGCCTGGGAACGGTCGCCGGCGGAGCGCGCCTTGTCCGCCTCCGCGGCGAGTTCCTCCGCCACGGCGAGGTCGAGCGCGCCGCGCCCCACCCGCAGGGCGTAACCGCCCGACTCGGTCACGAGCGCGGCGGCGGGCAGGGACTTGCGCAGCCGGGAGGCGTACGTGCGAACGGCGGCGAGGGCCTGCGAGGGCGGTTCCTCGCCCCAGATCGCGTCGATCAGCTCCGACGCCGTCGCGGTCCGGCCGTCGCGCAGCAACAGCGCGGCGAGCAGGGCTCGTTGCTGTGGCGAGCCGGGCGGCAGGGTCTCCGCGCCCCGCCTGACCCGGACCGGCCCGAGCACGCTGAAGTGGAGCCGGGCCGCGTCGTCCGCTCCGCTGTGCAGCGGAGCGCGCTGATTCGGTACGCGTGGCCCGCTGTCACGGTCCATTGGCTGCCCCCTGCCCGTACTGCCGGAAATCGCCCTCGACAGTCTGCCCTGTAGGGGGCGGCCCCGTCAGCAGCGGGGCACCTCCGTCTCCCGCCTGCCCGTGTGAGCCTCGTCCCACACCTGATCAGGGACGATAGACCGTTCCGGGCTGCGGTTCGGCGGGTGCGAGGAGCTCGGGGACCGTGACGAAGGTGTAACCGCGTTTCTTCAGCTCCTCGATGATGCCGGGGACGGCGGGCACCGTTCCGTCGTAGATGTCGTGGAGCAGGATGATTCCGTCGCGGTCGGCCTGGTCGAGGATGCGCTGCTCGATGAGCGCGGAGTCGGTGGTCGAGTAGTCCTTGGCCGTGGCGCTCCACAGCACCTGGGAGAGGCCGAGTTCCTTGCTGACGGCGGTGACGTCGTCGTCGGTACGGCCCTGGGGCGGGCGCATCAGTGTGGGCTTCGTGCCGGTGATGTCGGCGATGGCGTCCTGGGTGCGGCCCAGTTCGTCGCGTATCTCCTCCTTGCTCAGTTGGTCCAGACGCTGGTGCGTCCAGGTGTGGTTGGCGACCTCGTGGCCCTCGGCGGCGAGGCGCCGGACGACGTCCGGGTGCTTGAGGACGTGGTTCTTTCCGAGGAGGAAGAAGGTGGCGTGCACCTTCTCCTTCGCGAGCATGTCGAGCAGGCGTGGAGTGTCCTTGCCGGGGCCCGCGTCGAAGGTCAGGGCGATGCACTTGGCCTTCTCGCAGTCCGCGGCCGGTCGGGCCTCCGCCCCGACGCCCTTGCCGCTGCCGGGCTGCTTGCCGTCGGAGAGCGCCGCCCCGTCGGCGCGGGCGTCCGCGCGGGCGTCGGCGGGCGAGGTGGTGTCCGCCGAGCAGCCGGCGAGGACGAGCGCGAGCGAGGCGGCGGCGAGGGCGGAGACAACCCGCGCCCCGCGTATGTGCGTCTTGACGGGCATGACGGTGTTCCCCCTGTGTGGTGGTCGCGGCGCGCGGCGGTGTGCCGCGGTGGTCTGCCGCGTGCGTGAGCGCACTATACACAGGGTGTATACGTGGAGTTCATGGTGACTTCGGGGCGGTCGCCGCTAGCTGACGAACCGTCAGATAAGCGCTACCGTGAGGGGAATGGAGACCTTCCCCAAGATCATCTCGGTGGACGACCACACGGTGGAGCCCCCCCATGTCTGGCGGGACCGGCTCCCGTCGAAGTACCGCGACACCGGCCCGCGCGTCGTCAGGGCCCCGCTGAAGGACATGACCTTCCTCGGCGGAAAGTTCTCGCCGGTCATGGGGGCGCCCGGCGACGACGGCCCGATCGGCGACTGGTGGGTGTACGAGGACCTGCATCGCCCCCTGACCCGGCTCGACACGGCCGTCGGGTACGACAGGGACGAGATCAAGCTGGAGATCATCACCTACGAGCAGATGCGCCCGGGGTCGTACTCCGTGCCCGACCGGCTCGCCGACATGGACGTCAACCACGTCCAGTCCGCGCTCTGCTTCCCGACCTTCCCCCGCTTCTGCGGCCAGACCTTCACCGAGGCCGCCGACCGGGAGCTCGGCCTGCTGGGCGTGCGGGCGTACAACGACTGGATGGTGGAGGAGTGGTGCGGCCCCGAGGCCCGCGGCCGGCTGATCCCGCTCACCCTCGTCCCGCTGTGGGACGCCCGCCTCGCCGCCGACGAGGTCCGGCGCAACGCGGCACGCGGGGTGCGCGCGGTCGCCTTCTCCGAGATACCCCCGCACCTCGGACTGCCGTCCATCCACACCGACGCGTGGGACCCGTTCCTCGCGGCGTGCGACGAGACCGGCACGGTCGTCGCCATGCACATCGGCTCGTCCTCGAAGATGCCCTCGACGTCGGCGGACGCCCCGCCGGCCGTGGGGTCGACCATCACCTTCGCCAACTGCTGCTTCTCGATGGTGGACTGGCTGATGAGCGGAAAGTTCGAACGCTTCCCGAACCTGCGGATCATGTACGCCGAGGGCCAGATCGGCTGGATCCCCTACATCCTGGAACGGGCCGACGTGGTCTGGGAGGAGAACCGCGCCTGGGGCGGCGTCGCCGACAAGGTCACCCGCCCGCCCTCCGAGCTGTTCGCCGAGCATGTGTACGGCTGCTTCTTCGACGACGCCTTCGGCCTGCGGAACCTGCACGCGATCGGCGCGGGCAACGTGCTGTACGAGACGGACTACCCGCACTCGGACTCGACGTGGCCGAAGTCGAAGGAGGTCGGCGAGTCCCAGATGGCCCACCTCCCCCCGGACGTGGTGAACCGCATCGTGCGCGGCAACGCGATCGACCTGCTGGGCCTGACGGAGGACGGTTTGTGGGCGGGGGCGTGAGCCCTGGAACGGGCCGGCCGGGGGCCGGTTCCAGGCGTCAGCCTTCGCTGGGCGCCTGGAATCCCGTCGTGTCGAGGTGACAGTCGAACGGCGCGGGGATGTGGATCTTCTCGCCGAAGGGCACGGTGAGGTGGGAGGCGTACCCCTTGGCGGTCGGCGACCAGAAGACGGTGGCACTGTCCTCCTGCATGTCGAGCAGGAGGTAGACAGGAACGCCGGCCTTGCCGTAGCGCTCGGCCTTGTCGGTGAAATCGTCGTCTCGCGTCGAGGGGGAGGTCAACTCGGCGACGAAGGAGAGCCCTTCCCCGTCCAGGTGGCGGCTTGTCGTCCGGCGGGTCTGACGGTGAGCCGCGTGGACGTCCGGTCCGTACGCCCGCTCCACGCCGGGGAACACGTAGAGGGCGGGAGCCGAGCTGATCCGGTGTCCTTCCGGAAGGCGGGGGCGCAACTGATCGCAGACCAGATCCATGACGTCGAGGTAGTACGCCTTCGACCACGGCGACACGACGATGTTCCCCCTGATGATCTCGGCGTTGAAGCCGTCGGGCACATTCAGCTCGTCGAGGGCTTCGCAGAGCTCCTCGAAGCGGCGGGGGTCGGCGCCGTCTGTCGTCGGACGTTCCAGCATCACTGTCATGATGCGTCTCCCTCGCGGTGCGGACCAGTCGATACTCAGCGTAGCCCCCCGCGCCGACACGAGTGGCCGAATGCATCGGTGGAAAAGCCCTTGTCCCCCGGGCCCGCTACCTCGCCGCCCCCCACCACGGCACCATGCTCCGCATGACACTCTCACTCGCCGAAGCCGACAAGATCCTCTCCGAGAACTTCGCGCCCTGGGTGCTCGACCTCGGGCTGACCGTCCACGAGGCGGGCGAGCTGCACGCGGTGCTGCGCCTGCCGTGGTCCGAGCGGCTTGCGCGAGAGGGCGGGGCCCTGTCCGGGCAGGCGCTGATGGCCGCGGCCGACACCACCACCGTGATCGCCGTGTCGTCGGCGCGCGGCGGCTTCGTCCCCATGACCACGGTCCAGCAGTCCACCAGCTTCCTGCGCGCCGTCACGGGCGCGGACGTCCTCGTCGACGCGCGGATCACCAAGCTGGGCCGGCGCATGGCGTTCGCCGACATCACCATGACGCCCGACGGCGCGGACGCTCCAGCGGCCCGCGCCTCCACGGTGTACGCGCTGCTGGGGTAGGCGGCGCAGGGGCCTTGCCTCATGGACCGCTGGGCAAGACCATGGGCGGGCCGTCGTTTGTGACGGTCCGTCAGATACGAGGAGTTCCTCCATGGTCGCGTACGGGATGCAGCTCCCGGTCCAGTCCCAGAGCGCCCTCTACGCCGAGGCCTGGGAGGCCGACGCCGGGCCGGGCGCGCTCGTCGAGATCGCCCGCGCCGCCGACCGCGCCGGTTTCGCGTACATCGCCGTCTGCGATCACGTCGCGATCCCGCGCCGTCTCGCCGATGCCATGTCCACCGTCTGGTACGACCCCGTCGCCACGCTCTCCCACCTCGCGGCGGTCACCGAACGCGTCCGCCTCCTGAGCCATGTCGCCGTCGTCGGACTGAGGCATCCCCTGCTGACCGCCAAGCAGTTCGCGACCCTCGACCACCTCTCCGGCGGGCGGCTGATCCTCGGGGTCGGCGCGGGGCATGTGCGTGAGGAGTTCGACGCGCTCGGCGTCGGCTTCGACGACCGCGGACCCGTGCTGGACGAGACCGTCGACGCGCTGCGGGCGGCGCTCGGCCCGGAGGATTTCCCCGAGTTCACCGGGGAGCGGTACTCCTTCAAGGACCTGGGGCAACGGCCCCGGCCCGCCCAGGAGCGCGTACCCCTCTGGGTCGGCGGCTCCTCGCCCGCCGCCGTCCGCCGCGCCGCGCTCAAGGGTGACGGCTGGCTGCCGCAGGGCGACCCGCGCGACCGGCTGCCCGCGCAGATCGCCCGCATCAGGACGCTGCGCGAGAAGGCCGGGATCGAGGCGCCCTGCGTGATCGGCGCCATCACCGAACCGCTCTACGTCGGCGAACCCGCCTGGCACACCGGCCGCAGGACCCTCACCGGCGGGCCGCAGGCCCTCGCCGATGCGTTGCGCGCCTACACGGTGATGGGCGTGGACCAGATCCAGGTCCGCTTCCGCAGTCGCGGCGTGGCCGAACTGACGGACCAGATGGCGGCGTTCGCCGCCGACGTGGCCCCCCGGCTCGGATGACCCTCGAACCATCCTCCAACGACCAGGGAGACTCGGCATGGGCAAGCTGGACGGACGCGTCGTGTTCATCACCGGCGCGGCACGCGGGCAAGGCGAGGCCGAGGCCCGGCTCTTCACGGCGGAGGGCGCACACGTGGTCCTCGCCGACGTCCTCGACGAGCAGGGCGGGAAGCTCGCCGAGGAACTGGGGGCCCTGTACGTCCACCTGGACGTGAGCCGGGAGGACGACTGGACCGCCGCGGTCGCCGCCGCGAAGGACGCCTTCGGACGCGTCGACGGCCTGGTCAACAACGCGGGCATCCTGCGCTTCAACGAGCTGGTCGGCACGCCGCTGGAGGAGTTCCAGCTCATCACCCAGGTGAACCAGGTCGGCGCGTTCCTCGGGATCAAGACGCTCGCCCCGGAGATCGAGGCCGCCGGCGGCGGGACGATCGTCAACACCGCCTCGTACACGGCGCTGACGGGCATGGCGTACGTCGGCGCGTACACCGCGTCCAAGCACGCCGTCCTCGGCCTGACCAGGGTCGCCGCGCTGGAGCTCGCCGGGCGGGGGATCCGGGTCAACGCCGTGTGCCCGGGCGCGGTGGACACCCCGATGAGCAATCCGGAGGGCGCGGACCCCGGAGCGATCGAGGAGCTGTACCGCACGCTCGTGCCGCTCGGCCGGGTCGGGCGGCCGGAGGAGGTCGCGCGGCTCGCGCTCTTCCTGACCGGTGAGGACTCCTCGTACATCACGGGTCAGCCGTTCGTCATCGACGGGGGATGGCTCGCCGGGGTCAGCGTGCTGTGACACGGCCGGGGCCAGGGCTGACGGATCGTCAGGTATTGCGTTCCCGTCCGGGCGGTGGAACAGTCGGAGCCATCCTCATCTGACGAAGCGTCAGGAATGATTGGGCGGTGAACTCCCGTGGAATTCGGCATCTTCGTACAGGGATACCTCGGCAAGCGCGCCGCGACCGACCCGCTCGCCGAGCACAAGGCGCTCATGGAGGAGACCGAGTACGTCATCCAGGCGGACCGGTCCGGGTTCAAGTACGCCTGGGCCTCCGAACACCACTTCCTGGAGGAGTACTCCCACCTGTCGGCCAACGACGTCTTCCTCGGCTACCTCGCGCACGCGACGGAACGGATCCACCTGGGATCGGGGATCTTCAACCCCCTCGCGCCCGTCAACCACCCCGTCAAGGTCGCCGAGAAGGTCGCGATGCTCGACCACCTGTCGGAGGGCCGCTTCGAGTTCGGCTCGGGCCGCGGCGCGGGATCGCACGAGATCCTCGGATTCATGCCGGGCATCACCGACATGAACCACACCAAGGAGATCTGGGAAGAGACGATCGCCGAGTTCCCGAGGATGTGGCTCCAGGACGAGTACGCGGGCTTCCAGGGCAAGCACTGGTCCCTTCCGCCGCGGAAGGTCCTCCCCAAGCCGTACGGGAAGGCCCACCCCGCCATGTGGTACGCGGCCGGCTCCCCGTCCTCGTACGCCATGGCGGGCCGGAAGGGCCTCGGCGTGCTGGGCTTCAGCGTGCAGAAGGTCTCCGACATGGAGTGGGTCGTCGAGTCGTACAAGACGGCGGTGAAGGAGGCAAAGGCGGTCGGCGCGTTCGTCAACGACAACGTCATGGTGACGTCGACGGCGATCTGCGCGGAGACACACGAGAAGGCGGTCGAGATCGCGGCCGGCGGCGGACTGAACTACCTCCAGTCGCTGCTCTTCCGCTACCACGACACCTTCCCGCGGCCGGAGGGCATCCCGGAGTGGCCGGAGCTGCTGCCGGAGTACACGGCGGAGATCATCGAGCTGCTGATAGCGGAGGAACTGATGATCTGCGGCGACCCGGGGGAGGTGCTGCAGCAGTGCAAGCGGTGGGAGCAGGCGGGGGCGGACCAGTTGTCGTTCGGGCTGCCGATCGGGGTGTCGTACGAGGACACGATGACGACGATCCGGCTGATCGGCGAGCAGGTGATCCCCCACATCGACACGGACCCGATCCACCGCACGACGCGCTTCCGGGAGTCGGCGGGCTGAGGGGCGGGGTGGGGGAAGGCCCGCCGCAGGCGCCACCCGCCCTCGCCCCGTCCCCCCACCCACGCGGGTGGCGTCTTCCCGGACCGCCACCCGTACCGGCCCGGCCGGCGCGCCCCCGTTCGCGGCCGAACGCGGCGCCCCCGGCCGGGCCACACACCGCCCGCGCGTGCAGGGCGACCGCCCATCCGCACGAGAAGGGACGCCCCATGCTCGACCACCTCATACGGCGCGCGACCGTCGTCGACGGCAGCGGCGGGCCCGCCTTCCCCGCCGACGTCGGCATCCGCGACGGCCGCATCGCCGTCATCGCCCCGCCGGGCAGCGTCACCCAGCAGACCCGCACCGCCGAGGACGCCACCGGTCTCGTTCTCGCGCCCGGCTTCGTCGACCCGCACACCCACTACGACGCCCAGCTGTTCTGGGACCCGTACGCCACGCCCTCCCTCAACCACGGTGTCACCACCGTCGCGGGCGGCAACTGCGGCTTCACCCTCGCCCCGCTGAACCCCGGCCGGCCCGAGGACGCCGACTACACGCGGCGCATGATGTCCAAGGTCGAGGGCATGTCGCTGGTCGCCCTGGAACAGGGTGCTCCCTGGACCTGGCACACCTTCGGCGAGTACCTGGACGCGCTCGACGGCCGGACGGCCGTCAACGCCGGCTTCATGGTCGGGCACTGTGCCCTGCGCCGCCATGTCATGGGGCCGGACGCCGTCGGCGGGCAGCCCACGCCCGCGCAGCTCCGGCAGATGACCGGCCTCCTCCACGACGCCATGGACGCGGGCGCCTGGGGCCTGTCCACGACCCAGTCGTCGACGCACTCCGACGGCGACGGGCGGCCCGTCGCCTCGCGGCACGCCCGGCCCGACGAGCTGATCGCCCTGTCGAGGGCCGTGGGCGAGCACGAGGGCACCCAGCTCGAAGCCATCGTCGCGGGCTGCCTCGACCGGTTCGCGGACGAGGAGATCGACCTGCTCGTCGCGATGAGCGCCGCCGCCGGGCGGCCCCTCAACTGGAATGTGCTCACCATCGACGCCGCCGTTCCCGAGCGCGTGCCGCGCCAGCTCCTACCGAGCGAGCGCGCCCGGAGGGCCGGCGGCCGGATCGTCGCCCTCACCATGCCGATCCTGACCCCCATGAACATGTCGCTCGGCACGTTCTGCGCGCTCAACCTGATCCCCGGCTGGGGCGAGATCCTCGCCCTCCCGGTCCCCGAGCGGATCGCGAAGCTCCGTGACCCGGCGGTCCGGGCGGAGATGCTGCGCCGCGCGGAGGCGAAGGAGGCCGGCGTCTTCCGCCGCCTCGCCGACTTCGGCCGGTACGTCATAGGCGACACGTACGCGAAGGAGAACGAGGGCCTGACCGGACGGGTCGTGCGCGACATCGCCGCCGAGCGCGGCCAGGACCCCTTCGGGTGCCTTGTCGAGATCTGCGCGGAGGACGAGCTGCGGACGGTTCTGTGGCCCATGCCCACCGACAACGACTCGGCCTCCTGGGCGCTGCGGGCCGAGACGTGGCAGCACGAGGACGTCATGCTCGGCGGCTCCGACGCGGGCGCGCACCTGGACCGCATGTGCGGGGCGCCGTACACGACGCGGTTCCTCGGGGACTGCCTGCGCGGCCGCGGCCTGGTCGGCCTGGAACAGGCGGTCAGGATGCTCACGGACGAGCCGGCTCGGCTGTTCGGCCTGCGCGAGCGCGGACGGGTCCAGGAGGGCTGGCACGCGGACCTGGTGCTGTTCGACCCGGAGCGGATCGACGCCGGCCCCGCGCGGCTGGTGCACGACCTGCCCGGTGACAGCCCCCGCCTGGACGCGCCGGCGATCGGCATCGTCTCCGTCCGTGTCAACGGCGTCGAGACGATCAGGGACGACCGGGTCACCGGGGCCGTGCCGGGCGTCGTGCTGCGCTCGGGACGGGACACCGGGACGGTGTCGACCCGATGAGGCCGCAGAAGTTGTTCATCGGCGGCGCGTGGGTCGAGCCGGACCTCGGCCACTACGAGGTGGTCGACCCGGCCACGGAGGAGGTCGTCGGGCTCGCGCCCGAGGCGAGCCGCGCCCAGGTGCACCAGGCGGCCGCGGCGGCCCGGGAGGCGTTCGCGGCCTGGTCGCGTACGAAACCGGAGGAGCGGGCGGCGATCCTGGACCGGGCCGCGGACCTCGTCCAGCGGGACGCGGAGGCCCACACGGTGCTCGCCCGCGCCGAGACGGGAGCGACCACCGCCACCGCCCGCGGCATGCAGGTCGCCGTCGGCGCGGCCCGCTTCCGCCGTTACGCCCGGGGTGCGCTGGAACCCGTGGAGCAGGCGGTGCCGCCGCAGATCAACGCGGCGGGCCCCATGGGGAGGGCCGGCGTGTTCGGTGCGGTCGCCGTGCGCCGCCCGGTCGGTGTCGTCACCTGCATCACCTCGTACAACAACCCGTGGGCCAACGCGGCCGGCAAGGTCGCGCCCGCACTGGCGGCGGGCAACACGGTCGTCGTCAAGCCCGCCCCCCAGGACCCGCTGTCGGTCTACCGGATGGCCCAGGCGCTTCACGAGGCCGGTGCCCCGCCCGGCACGGTGAACATCGTGACGGGTTCCGCGTCCGCGGCAGGGGAGGCAGCCGTCGACTCGCCGGACGTCGACATGGTGAGCTTCACCGGCTCGACGGCGGTCGGACAGCGCATCGCCGAGGTGTGCGGCCGGACGATGAAACGCCAGCTGATGGAGCTCGGCGGCAAGGGGGCGGCGCTCGTCTACGACGACGCGGACGTGGAATCCGCAGTGCGCGGGATCGGGACGACGTTCTCGTTCTACAGCGGCCAGATCTGTACGGCGCCGACGCGCGTGCTCGCGCAGCGCGGCGTCTACGAGCGGGTGGTGGCGGGCCTTGCCGCGTACGCCGGGCGGCTGCGGGTCGGCGATCCGGCCGACCCGGCGACGGTGGTCGGCCCGCTGATCTCGGCCGCGCAGCGCGACCGGGTCGAGTCGTACGTGGAGCTGGGCCGCAAGGAGGGGGCGCGGCTGGTGGCGGGCGGTGAGCGCCCGGCGTTCGAGCGGGGCTTCCACGTCGCGCCGACGCTGTTCGCGGACTGCACCAACGACATGCGCGTGGTGCGGGAGGAGATCTTCGGGCCGGTGGTGGTCGTGGTCCCGTTCGACGACGAGGAGGAGGGTGTGGCGCTCGCGAACGACAGCGACTACGGCCTGATCGACTACGTCTGGTCGGGCGATGTGGCCCGCGCGTTCCGGGTGGCGGGGGAGCTGCGGGCGGGCGGGGTCGGGGTGAACACGGTCGGCCGGAACATGGAGGCACCGTTCGGCGGGTTCAAGCGGAGCGGGGTGGGACGGGACGTGGGGTCGTATGCGCTGCATGCGTACAGCGAGCTGCAGGCAGTGGTGTGGCCGGGGTGAGGACGGCCGCCGAACCTGCGGGAAAAAGGTGTCCGAAAATCGCCGTGGGAAATTTTGAAGCCCGACAAATCGGACATGGCTGCGGTTCTCGCAATCGAGAGCGGGTCGGCCGTTGCCTGGCAAAGTGCGCCTCCTGGTCCGTGATGGTCTTTCAAAGATGAACAGACTCGCCGATATGACCTTCGAATCCAAAGGGCTAGATCCGGACTTCGATCCTCCGGATGTGGAAACCGCAGGACTTAACGTCCTGTTCATGACCCAGATCGATGCGCGGCCGCAGGCCGGAGATGCAGTACGGGGCGCGGCCGCCCCCGAAGACGCCGGAGGCGTCCGCGAGAAAGGCCTCGGCGGAAACTCCGTCGGCCTGATGGGCGGAGCCGTCATCGGCGTCTCGACGGTCGCCCCCGTCTACTGCCTGACCTCGACACTCGGACCCACCGTCGGGGAGGTCGGCCTCCAGATGCCGGCGATCTTCCTGGCCGGCTTCCTCCCGATGCTCCTCGTCGCCTTCGCCTACCGTGAGCTCAACAAGGCGGTCCCGGACTGCGGCACCTCCTTCACCTGGACGGTGAAGGCCTTCGGCCCGCGGATCGGCTGGATGTGCGGCTGGGGCCTGCTGGTGGCCACCGTCGTCGTCCTCTCCAACCTCGCCGGAGTGGCCACGTCCTTCTTCTGGCTCACCGCCGGAGAGATCAGCGGCAGCGAGAGCGTTGCCGCGCTCGACGGCAACAAGGCCGTCCACATCCTCACCACGCTCGCCTTCATCGGCGTCGCCACGGCGATCAGCTACCGCGGCATCACCGCGACCAAGTGGGTCCAGTACGCCCTGGTCGGTCTCCAGCTCGCCGTCCTCGCGATCTTCGCCGTCATGGCCATCGCCAAGGCGGACCAGGTCGCCGGCTCCCTGGACTTCTCCCTGTCCTGGATGAACCCGTTCGGTGTCGAGTCCTTCTCCGCCTTCACCGCCGGACTCTCCCTGTCGATCTTCATCTACTGGGGCTGGGACGCCTGCCTGTCCATCAACGAGGAGAGCGTCGGCAGCACCCGCACCCCCGGCCGCTCCGCCATGCTCGCCATGGTGATCATCGTCGTCTCGTACCTGATGGTCGCCATCGCCGTGCAGATGTACGCCGGCATCGGCGAGAAGGGCACCGGCCTCGGCAACCCGGACACCTCCGACAACGTGTTCGCGGTCCTGGCCGACCCGATCATGGGCTCGGGCCTCGGCATCCTGCTCTTCGTCGCCGTCCTGGCCTCCGCCGCGGCGAGCCTCCAGACGACCTTCATCCCCGTCGCCCGGACCGCCCTCGCGATGAGCTCGTACGAGGCCATGCCCAAGGCGTTCGCGAAGGTCCACCCCCGCTTCAAGACCCCCGGTCTCGCCACCGTCGCCGCGGGCGTCGCCACCGGCCTCTTCTACACGGTGATGAGCCTCGTCAGCGAGAACGTCCTGGTCGACACCATCTACGCGCTCGGCCTGATGATCTGCTTCTACTACTCGATCACGGCCTTCGCCTGCGTGTGGTTCTTCCGCAAGGAGCTCTCGCGCTCGGCGGCCAACCTGATGATCAAGGGAGTGCTCCCCGGCGTCGGCGGCCTGATGCTCACCGCCGTCTTCGCCAAGACCCTGTACGACATGTGGGACCCGGCCTACGGCTCGGGCTCCTCCGTCCTCGGCATGGGGTCGGTGTTCGTGATCGGCGTCGGCCTGCTGCTCCTCGGCGTCGTGCTGATGCTCGTGATGCAGCGCCGCAGCCCGGCGTTCTTCCGCGGCGAGGTGCTGACGAAGGAGACGCCGGCCCTGGTGATGGCCGACTGACGGCAACCGTCACACGGCGGCGGGGCGCAGCCGCAGGTGGGTCACGGAGGGTGAGTCGATCACCCGGGTCGTCTCGAACTCGATCGTCCGGTCACCCTCCTCGGTGAACAGCCGCACCCCGCCGCCGAGCAGCACCGGCACCAGATGCAGCTGGAGCTCGTCGAGCAGCCCGGCCGCCAGCACGCCACGGATCAGCTGCCCGCCGCCGGCGAGGGCCACGTCCTTGTCACCGGCGGCGCGGCGGGCCCGTTCGACGGCCTCCCCGACCCCGCCCGTGACGAAGGCGAACGTCGTCCCGCCCTGCTTCACCAGCGGCTCACGCTCCTCGTGCGTGACGACGAACACCTGGGCGCGGAACGGCGGCTCGTCCCCCCAAGGCTCCTCGCCGCAGTCGAACATCCGCCGGCCCATGACGTAGGCCCCGGCACGCTGCACCGTCTCCTTCACCAGGTCGGCGTCGGGCCCCGTGGTTCCCCCGTCGAGACCGTGCATCTCCCGCCAGCTCGCGAGCGGATACACCCACTCGTGCAGGCGCTCCCCACGGTCGCCGAGCGGGTTTCCGGGGCCGTCGTTCGGTCCGGCGATGAATCCGTCCAGTGACACGGAGATGTCCGCGACGACCTTGCCCATGACGTGCTCCTTCGGTCGGTGTCCGGCACCGACTCTGCCGCCGCCGGACGCGGGAGTCTCGACGCCTCGCCGTCGGCCGCCTCCAGCGGTGCAAGCCGTGCGCCTGTGACCCGCTGTGGGGCGCGGCCCTTGCGCTGTCGGACCCGGCCCGTACAGTCGCCCGCATGACGAAGCCGTTGATCCGGGCGAGCGAGGCGGGCGGGAAGTCGATCGACGACCCCACCTACGTCGAAGTGCACGACCTGCTCGCCGACATGAACCTCTCCCACCCCTACGTGATCGTCGAACGGCGTGACAGGGAGCCGGTGGACCAGCACTACATGCAGGTGGGTCTCAACGACGACCTCAGCTACCAGGTCGAGTACCGCGAGGGACGCGAGGAGCTGCACTTCCAGGCCCATGTGCCCTCGCAGGGCCCCGTGATCGGCCCCGAGCCGGTGGCGAAGGTGATCGACGACTGGATGCGCGACGGCGAGGCGTGGCGCACGGCGCTGCCGTGGACCCCGCTGTTCCCGCAGAAGAAGGGCTAGTGCCGCGCGGCGGGCTCGAGCTCGGCCATCTCGTTCCAGCCCTGTCCCGGCACCTCGACGTTGATGATCTCGGGCTTGGTCGCGATCGCGGTGGCCATCGCCTCCATGCCGGCCTTGAAGTGGTCGGACGCGACGTGGGCCGCACCCGCCTCCGCGTCGGCGAAGGCCTCCAGCAGCGTGAACTTGTGCGGATCGTCGACGCTGCGCGACCAGTCGTAGAAGAGATTCCCGGGCTCCGCGCGGGTGGCGCGCGTGAAGTCGTCGACGATGTCGAGCCAGCGGTCGCTGTACTCGGGGCGGACGGTGAACCTGACGGCGATGAAGATCATGCCTCCAGGGTCGGCCGCGCGGCGGACCGGCACCACTGGGGCGGCCCCGCATTCCGACGCCGTCGGAAACCGGGGCCGGCGTACGGTCAGCCGGCCGGTGGCAGATGCCGTGCCGTGCGTACCAGCGCCGCCCGCAGCTCGCCGTGCCGGCGCCGGAAGTCCGCCGTCGGCAACGACAACGACAGCGCGTGCACCACACCGTCCGCGCCCTGCTCCGGAAGCGCCGCCGCGAGGCAGGTGTACGCCGGGTCGGCCTCGCCCACGGACACCGCGTACCCCCGGCCCCGCACCCGCTCGACCTCCGCCTCGAAGCGTTCCGCGCCGGTGATCGTACGGTCGGTGAAGCGGGCCATCCCGTACTCGGCCAGGTACCGCCGGCGCGCCGCCCTCGGCAGCGCGGCGAGCAGCACCTTGCCGTGCGCGGTCGCGTGTGCCCGCGTCTCGGGGCCGGGCACGAAGGGGTGCTCGCTGTCCGTGACCGGCACCGTGCTGTCGAGCATGACGATCCGGCCGTCCCGGTACGCCGTGACGTACGCCTCCGCGCCGGTCGCCCGCCGCAGCCGCGGCAGCAGTTCGGCGAGATGCGGCCCGAGTCCGAGATGCCGCTGGAACGACCGGTGCAGGACGGCCACGCGCGGTCCCGGTGCGTACCCGTCGCCGGTCCTGACCAGATGCCCGCGCGCGGTGAGCGGCCCCAGCAGGTGGTACACGGTCGACAGAGAGCACCCCAGCCGCCGCGCGAGCGCCTTGGCCCCGAGGGGGCCGGGCGCGTCGGCGACGGCGTCGAGGATCTCCAGCGCGCGGTCGACGGACTGCGGCCCGGAGGCGGGGCTGCGCATGATCACGTTCCTTCCACGGTCTCTCGGGTTCCCCCGAGCGTACGTGGGCGGAACGCCCGGTCAGCCGCCCAGGAAGATCGGATTGGTGAAGGCGGCCAGCGGCCCCGGGAGCCCGGGGACGACCGGCGCGTGCCGCACCTCGGCGCGTACGTATGTGGCGTACTGCGCCGTCGTACGCCACTCCACCGTGCCCGCCCCTGAGGCCGAGACCGCCGCCGTGTGCAGGACACCCTGGTCGGTGACGATGCGGACCGTGCAGTCGGGCACGCCCGCCACCTCCACCCGTACGGTCACCGGGTCGTCGTCGTCCACGGACAGCCGCCCGCCGATCCCCGCGTGCTGCCCCCGCCCGCCGGCCGCCGAGAAGGCCACGGTCACGTCCTTGTTCTCGGCGACATAGCTGCGCCCGGCCCTGATCCCCTCGAGGATCGCCTCGCGCGTCAGATCGTCGGCGAGGACGACCGTCTGCGGAGTGCCGATCGGGTCGGGGTGGCGATGGGCGTCGCTGTTGCCCATGGCCGGGGTCCAGCGCTTCCCGGTGCGCGCGGCGACGGCCAGCGCGCTGTCCCAGTCGGCGAGGGACACCTCGTCGTCGGGGGTGTAGGGCCCGTTCCAGACCTCCACCGCGTCCGCGTCGCCGAAGCCGAACTTCCAGTTGCAGCCGATGCAGGTGGCGTGCGGGTGGGCCGGGACGACGAGGCCCCCGGCCCGGCGGATCGCGCGGGCGTAGTGCCCGAAGCGGTTGTCGCGGGCGCGGTAGCGCCAGTCGACGAACGTCCCCGGGTCGGTGCCGAGCGCCACCACGTGCCCGTTGCGGGTCGTGACCTCCTCCCCGAGCAGGACCAGCAGGTCGTCACCGGCCTGGTCGGCCCAATGGGCATGTGCCGAATGGGTGTTGTGCTCGGAGGAGTTGATGAAGTCGAGCCCGGCGGCGCGGGCGAGGGCGGCGATCTCGGCGGGGGTGCGCCTGCCGTCCGAGTACCACGAGTGCAGGTGGCAGTCGCCCCGGTACCAGGCGCGCCCGCGCCCCTTGGCCCGCTCCGGCGGGTACACCGCCGGGCGGGGCTCGGCCTGCTCCCCGTAGGTGAGCGTGACACGGACCTCGTACGTCAGGCCCTGCGGCGCGACGGTGTACGGCCCGAGGGCGATGTGCCACAGGCCGGGCCGGACGGGTCCGGGGATGTAGCCCGGGGTCGCGTCGTCCGCCTGGATGAAGAACTCCGCCCTGGCACCGCCCGACCAGCCGCGGAACCCCTTGCTGCCGAGGGCGGTTCCGCGCTCGTCGAAGATGCCGATGTCGAGGGCGTTGCCCGCGGTGCCGGCGGGCTGGGGCGGCTTCTCGTAGCTGTACGAGACGTGGATCCGGTTGACGCCCGCCGGGATCTCCACAGGGAGGTACACGAAGTCGGGTGCGCCGGGCGGCAGTGTGCCGCGTACGACCTCCGTCGCCCCTTCGCCGGTGCGTGGTGCCGCGTTCGCGAAGCTCACGGTGCCCAAGGTAAGGGCGGCGGCGGCTCCCGTCACGAGTAGACCGCGTCTGCCCAGGGCGTGTTCGTCGTCGTTGCACATGCCGTCGGCTCCCGGGATGTCGAGGGACAGGAGGGGTGCGGTGGCGCGTCGGTGCAGTCGAACCCTGGTATTGAGCCGTGAACGCGGGTGCAAGGGAAGGGGGTTGGCAGGAGATCGGCGGATGACGCGGCCATGACGACGACGCGGCCTGTCGTTTGGGCCTACCTTGTCCCCATGCGGATCGCGACCACGATCTTCCTCA
Source organism: Streptomyces sp. PKU-EA00015 (assembly GCF_013387495.1). Taxonomy (GTDB): domain Bacteria; phylum Actinomycetota; class Actinomycetes; order Streptomycetales; family Streptomycetaceae; genus Streptomyces. The sequence continues at coordinate 59,139 of NZ_JABZEE010000025.1, forward strand.
CCGACGAGACGATCACCCCTGTGCGGCTGGCCCGCGAACTCGAACAGCGCGGCTACGCCGGGCTCTACCTCCCCGAACACACCCATATCCCGGTGGCGCGGACCACCCCGTACGGCGCGGGCGGCGAACTCCCGCCCGAGTACGGCCGCATGCTGGACCCCTTCGTGGCGCTGGCCCAGGCGGCGGCGGTCACGTCGACCCTGCGGCTGGGCACGGGCGTGACGCTGGTGGCCCAGCACGACCCGATCGCCCTGGCGAAGCGGATCGCGACCCTGGACCACGTGTCCGGGGGCCGGTTCACGCTGGGCGTCGGCTTCGGCTGGAACGTCGAGGAGGCGGCGGACCACGGTGTCGATTGGTCGACGCGCCGGGAACTGGTCCGGGACAGGATGCGCCTGATGCGGGCACTGTGGTCGCCGGAGCCGCGCGCCTTCGAGGGCGAACACGCGTCGGTCAGCGCCTCCTTCGCTCACCCCAAACCTCGGGACGGAGCCCCGCGCACGCTGGTGGGCGGCGCGGCGGGCCCGAAGCTGTTCGCGCACATTGCGGAGTACGGGGACGGCTGGATGCCGGTCGGCGGCCGCGGGATGGGGGAGTCGGTCCCGAAGCTGCGCGACGCGTGGACGGCGGCGGGCCGCGACCCGAAGTCCCTGGAAGTGGTCCCGTACGCGGTCCGCCCGTCACCGGGCAAGCTGGCGCACTACGAGGACCAGGGGGTGACGGAGGTGGTGCTGCAACTGCCGCCGGGGGGCGAGCTGGAGGTACTGCGGGCGTTGGACGAGTACGCGCGGTATTTGTGAGCCACTGCGGGCGCCGGTTACGGCCCGGGCCCAGCGCAGGATCCTCACTCGTCCGCGACGCTGCGTCCTCAGGTCGGACTATTGCGCGCCTACGGAAGTCTGGGGATCAAGGTTAACCACTCGGTGATGTCCTGCTGAATCGGATCCTCTTCACGCAAAAGGTCCTGGATCCCCGCCAACGGTGTAAGCATGTTCTTGATACGCCTCAAGTGAAGTACCTGCTCACGTGGAGCGCCCCGCCACTCTGAAGCTAGTTGAAGCGCCTCTTCGCGTGTCATGCCGAGATGTGCCTCCACATCCGCGCAGAGTTCACCAATCCGCCGGGCTTCGTCCGTCTCACTCTCGCCGAACTCCCGGATCATGAAGGAGCGCACATGAGCCGATTCAGCCACCGGCTTCTTCGGATCTTCAAGGGGTGACGCGTACTTGCCCGCGATGGCAGCCAAGGCGAGGTGTGCCCATCGGATCCGTATTTCCTGAGGGTATGCGGCAGATTGCATCCTGCCCACACTCAGTTCGCGAATCTGTTCCCAGTCCTCCACTCCGTCTGCAGCACCACCCTCGTGGACGCGCCGCTCCAGACCTTCCAGCGACCACCCCGAGAGGTCACTCATGGCCACAATCTCCATCCGTGGTCACAGCCCATTTGACGGCGCCCGAGTTCACCCGCCGACTCATCCGGTTACACAGACTCCCGGGCGCGTCTAACGGCACCAGCACCGCCGTGTGCCGGCACCATGAAGGCTGCCACGCACACAGGTGGTGGATTCCGGCAGAATCCCCTGCGGGCCGGGACTGGGCTTGGTCGAGCAGCCCGGGCCGATCACAACGTCAGTTGATCGGCTGCCGAATCTCTTCCCGGACCTTCACGACCTGTTGTGCGATCGCGTCGAGGTCGACCGAGTCGGGGTCCTGCGCGGCGTCCGCCGGGGTCAGGAAGGCGACGTACGCGGCCGTGTTTGCGTCGCCCCAGGCGCACACCGGGACAGTGGCGGTGCCGTCCTCGTCCTTCGACAGCATCACGGTGCACTCGAGGTCGACGTCGGAGCCCGGGGGCGTGATGGTCCTTGCCGGCTTGGGCTCGCTCATGCCCTCCGCCTTGCGCATCCCGTCCAGGAGGCTGTCCCGGGGCTGCGCCGGATTCCGGAACTCTCCGTACATGCCGGTGACGACGAGCCCGCTGTTGCCTGTTGTGCTGGTGCCGTTGTAGGAGCCGAGGACCGCCTTGACGTTGCGGGCGTCCGGTCCGGCGCCGTAGCCGCTCTTCTCCGCATCGGCGTTCGCCTCGGAGGAGCCGTCCTTGATCAGGTCGTACTCGCCGTCCAGCAGCGTCTTCGGCACCGTCAGCCGGTACTCGGCCGCGGGGAACGGATTCGCGGCCTCCCTGGCGGCTTCGTCGGCGGCGTCACTACCCCGGTTGCCGAAGTAGACCAGGGCGAGGAGGGCGGCCATCGAGCCGAAGCAAATGCCGAGGACGAGACCGGTCCGGTTCTTGCGCGGCGGCGGTCCTGACGGCGGCTGCCCCCAGGGTCCGGGGGCTCCGGAATACGCCGAGTACGGCTGCGGAGGCGCGGACGGCTGCCCGTAATAAGGCTGGGGGTGACTCTGCGGATACGGCTGCCCGTACGGGTTCGGCTGGGTCGGCGGCGATCCGTACGGCCCGGCCGGCTGCTGAGGCGGAGGCATGGTCATGATCACACGCTACGTCAGCGTGCAGTGGCCCAGGTGGGAAACCAGTCGCGGGCACAGGCCGCACGGGCGGGCCCCGGCCCGCCGTCCGACCCTCACGCCCCCGCCCCCAGTGCCGGCGGCACCAGCTCCGTCTCCACGTCCCCCTCCTCGCCCGCCGGCGCGTACGCGCACTCCATGTGCACGCCCCCCAAGAAGCGGCCGCCCTGCGACATCCACTCGTAGACCTGGCGTTCACCGTTGCCGCGCTCCGTGCGCAGGATCCAGTCCTCGGACGCCTGTTGCTGCTCGTACGACGTGATGTCCCAGCCGTCCGCCTGCAGCCGGTCCCGCAGCCGGGCCAGCGCCGGCAGTGCCTCGTCGCGCGGGACGTCGTTCAGCTGCCAGCTGTGGGAGAGCGCGTACGCGTTCTCCACCGGAGTGTCCGCCATGCCCTCCAGGCCGCCGGGGTAGCACGAGCCGGCGGAGTAGCCGTTGTCCCGGCCCGCAGGCAGCACCGCGTCGAAGCCGGCCACCTCGTACGCCTCCCGCGAGCGCGTCGCCGCCCGGTCCGCCATCTCCTGCGGGGCCACGTCCGGGTAGTCCTCCGGGGTCGCGCTCTCGATCCCGTACGTCACGAAAAGGCCCAGCACGAACAGCACCGGCGCGCCGATCAGGAGGGCCAGGGTGATCCCCAGCCACCGGAGCAGGGGGACGCGAGGGCGTTCGAGGTCGTCGATCATGGACCGGACGCTACGCGCGGCCCGCACCCGCGCGTATCCGCAGACGACCCCAGGCCGAACAGGCGCTGGTACTCAGCCGCCCCGGCCGGCCCGCTAGCCCGCGCTCGTATGCTCGCAGCTATGACCGATCACCAGGGCGGACACGACGCGGGACGGCCCACCGCGAACGCCATGCGGCGCGCGCTCAAGCGGGCCAGGGACGGGGTGGCCCTCGACGTCGCCGAAGCCGCCGTGCTGTTGCAGGCGAGGGGGAGCGACCTTGAGGACCTGGCCGCCTCGGCGGGGCGCGTGCGGGACGCGGGGCTCCAAGCCGCCGGGCGCCCCGGGGTCATCACGTACTCGAAGAGCGTCTTCGTCCCGCTCACCCGCCTCTGCCGCGACAAGTGCCACTACTGCACCTTCGCCACCGTCCCCGGCAAGCTCCGCCGCGCAGGCCACGGAATGTTCATGTCCCCGGACGAGGTCCTGGAGATCGCCCGGCGCGGGGCCGAACTCGGCTGCAAGGAGGCGCTGATCACCCTCGGGGACAAGCCCGAGGACCGCTGGCCCGAGGCCCGGGAGTGGCTGGACGCCCACGGGTACGACGACACGATCGCGTACCTGCGCGCCATGTCGATCCGGATCCTGGAGGAGACCGGGCTGCTGCCCCACCTCAACCCCGGGGTCATGTCCTGGACCGACTTCCAGCGGCTCAAGCCCGTCGCCCCGTCCATGGGCATGATGCTGGAGACGACGGCCACCCGCCTGTGGTCGGAGCCGGGCGGGCCCCACCACGGCTCCCCCGACAAGGAGCCCGCCGTGCGGCTGCGCGTCCTGGAGGACGCCGGCCGGTCGAACGTGCCGTTCACCAGCGGCCTGCTCATCGGCATCGGCGAGACGTACGAGGAGCGCGCCGAGTCGCTGTTCGCGCTGCGCCGCGTCTCCCGCGCCTACCACGGCATCCAGGAGCTCATCCTGCAGAACTTCCGCGCCAAGCCGGACACGGCCATGCGCGGGATGCCCGACGCCGAGCTGGACGAGCTCGTCGCCACCGTCGCCGTCGCCCGGCACATCATGGGGCCGTCCGCCTGCCTGCAGGCTCCGCCGAACCTGGTGGACGCCGAGTACGCACGGCTCATCCGCGCCGGGATCGACGACTGGGGCGGGGTCTCCCCGCTGACCCCCGACCACGTGAACCCGGAGCGGCCCTGGCCACAGATCGACGAGCTTGCGGAGAAGTCGGCGGTCGAAGGGTTCGAGCTGCGTGAACGACTCTGCGTGTACCCGGAGTTCGTGCAGCGCGGCGAGCCGTGGCTCGACCCCCGGCTGTTCCCGCACGTCCAGGCGCTGGCCGACCCCCGCACCGGGCTCGCGCGCGAGGACGCGATCCCCGCCGGCCTGCCCTGGCAGGAGCCCGACGAAGGGTTCACCGCCACCGGGCGCACGGACCTGCACCGGACCATCGACTCCGAGGGCCGCACGCACGACCGGCGCGACGACTTCGACCACGTCTACGGGGACTGGGACGCGCTGCGCGAGGCTGCGGCGCCCGGCATGGCGCCGCAGCGCGTTGACACGGATGTGCGCCGGGCACTGAGCCGGGCGGCGGGCGATCCGACGAAGCTCACCGACGACGAGGCACTCGCCCTCCTCCACGCCGACGGGCCCGCTCTCGACGCGCTCACCCGCATCGCCGACGAACTGCGCCGGGACGTCGTCGGGGACGAGGTGACGTACATCGTCACCAGGAACATCAACTTCACCAACGTCTGCTACACCGGCTGCCGCTTCTGCGCCTTCGCCCAGCGGCGCACGGACGCCGACGCGTACACCCTCTCCCTGTCCCAGGTCGCCGACCGCGCCGCGCAGGCGTGGGACGTCGGCGCGGTCGAGGTCTGCATGCAGGGGGGCATCCACCCGGACCTGCCGGGCACGGCGTACTTCGACATCGCGCGGGCGGTGAAGGAGCGCGTGCCCGGCATCCACGTGCACGCCTTCTCGCCCATGGAGGTCGTCAACGGCGCCAGCCGGACGGGCATGTCCATACGGGAATGGCTGACGGCCGCGAAGGAGGCGGGCCTCGACTCGATCCCCGGCACCGCCGCCGAGATCCTCGACGACGAGGTCCGCTGGGTGCTGACCAAGGGCAAGCTGCCCGCCGCCACCTGGATCGAGGTCGTGAGGACCGCGCACGAACTGGGCATCCGGTCGAGTTCCACCATGATGTACGGCCACGTGGACCAGCCCCGGCACTGGCTGGGCCACCTCCGTACCCTCGCCCGCATCCAGCAGGAGACCGGCGGCTTCACGGAGTTCGTGACGCTGCCGTTCATCCACACCAACGCGCCCGTGTACCTCGCGGGGATCGCCCGGCCCGGCCCGACGGACCGCGACAACCGGGCCGTCACCGCCATGGCCCGGCTCCTGCTGCACCCGCACATCACCAACATCCAGACCAGCTGGGTCAAACTGGGCACGGAGGGCGCCGCCGAGATGCTCCGCTCCGGTGCGAACGACCTCGGCGGCACGCTGATGGAGGAGACCATCTCCCGGATGGCGGGCTCCGGTTACGGCTCGTACCGGTCCGTGCGCGACCTCACCGCGATCGCCGAGGCGGCGGGCCGGCCGGCGAAGCCGCGGACCACCCTGTACGGGGAGGTGCCGCAGGAGCGGCAGGAGGCGGCCGCGGCGTCCGACGGACACCTCCCGGAGCTGCTGCCGCTCCTGCCAGACTGACCGGCATGAGCGGAAGCGGGGGTACGCGGAAGTCTTTGCGGAAGGTGATCGAGGAGCGCCGGAGTGCCCAGTTCGTGGGGCGCGCCGACGAACTCGACCGATACTGGCGGAACTTCGACCTCCCCTTGGAGGACCCGGCTCGCCGTTTCGTCTTCCACGTCCATGGCAGCGCCGGGGTCGGCAAGACCTCCCTGGTGCAGCGACTGAAGGCGGCGGCGCGCGCGGGTGGCGCGCTGACCGGGTACGTCGACGACGCCGTCAACAGCGTCCCCGACGCGATGGCCGCGATCAGTGCGGACGCCGGCCGGCAAGGGCACCGGCTGAAGGAGTTCGACAGGCTCATGGCGGCCTATCGCCAGCGGCGGCACGAGGCGGCATCCGTCGTCGACGACCCGGACCAGGTCGCGACCGTGGGCACCGGGCCCTCGGCGGGACATCTGGCTGTCGCGCGCGCCGGGCTGGCGGGCCTGGGGCTGATCCCCGGCGTCGGCGCGCTCGCCGGGGCGGTCGACCCGTCGCACGTCGCCGAGGGGACCGAGAGGATACGGGCCCGGCTCAGCTCCCGTTTCCGCCAGGACGACGTCCAGTTGGTGATGGACCCGCTGCCCGTCCTGTCCCCGGTGTTCCTCGCCGAACTGGAGCAGGCGGCCGCGTCCGGCCGCGAAGGCGAGCCGCGGATCGCGCTGTTCTTCGACAGCTACGAGCGCACGCGGGTCTTCCTCGACCCGTGGCTCGCCGCCCTCTTCACCGTCGACCGGTACGGCGAGCCGCCCGCCGGTCTCGTCGTCACCACCGCCGGACAGCGGCCCCTGGACCGGGTGCGCTGGGCTGACAGCATCGACCTCGTCGCCGAGATACCACTGCGGCCGTTCACCGAGGGCGAGGCGCGCGAACTGCTGACGGCCAGGGGCGTGGTGGACGAGCCCGTCGTACGCGAGGTGCTGCGGCTGTCGGGGCGGCTGCCCGTCCTGCTGACCACGCTCGCCGCGAACCCGGGGACAGCGGCCGGAGCCGTCGACGACCCCAGCTCCACCGCCGTCGAACGTTTCCTCAGCGGTGAGCAGGACCCGGTGCGCCGGACCGCTGCCTTGGACGCGGCGCTGCCGCGCAGGCTCAACGAGGACGTGTTCGCCGAGGCCGTCCAGGACGACTCGGGCACGCTGTTCGCCTGGCTGCGCGCAATGCCGTTCGTGGACCAACGCGCGGGCCTCGCCGTCTACCACGACGTCGTACGTGCCCCGATGCTGCGCCTGCGCAGGTCCGGCTCCCCGCAGCGGTGGATCGCGTGCCACGAGCGGCTGGCGGAGGCGTTCGCCCGCTGGGGCGCGACGGCCGCCGCCGGAGTGGACCCCGAGCGGCTGTGGGCGGCCGAGAACTGGCGGGACCTGCGGCTGGAGGAGACGTACCACCGGCTGTGCGCCCAGTCGCGCACCGCGCTCGCCACCGCGCTGCGCGACGGCATCGGCGCCTGCCGGGAGGGGACCGCCGCGGCCCGTGCCTGGGCGCGGATGCTGGCACAGGCCGGTGAGGACACGGACAGCGCCTTGCTGCGCGGCTGGGGACGGGATTGCCTGGCCGCCCTCGCCGACGAGACCCGGCTCGGCATCGACCTGCTCGCCGTTCTGCTCGCCAGGGCCGAACTGGACCCCGAGGGGCGGGTCGAGGCACTGGTGGTGCGGGCGCGCGACCTGCACAACGCAGGGGAGTACGAGGCGTCCCTCGCGGACTCGCGTCGCGCCCTCGGCCTCGACCCCGCGAGTGCCGCCGCGCTGCACGGCCGCGGTCGCACGCTGCGCAGGCTGGGGGACCTGGACGGGGCGCTCGCGGACCTCGACCGCGCCCTGGAGCTCGAGCCCGACTTCCCCTGGACGCTCGCCGAACGGGGCGAGGTGCACCGGCTCGCCGGGCGTTACGCGCAGGCCGTCGCCGACCTGGACCGCGCGGTCGGTGGCGGGCTCGACCACCACTGGCCGCTCGCGAGCCGCGGGCACGCCCTGCTGCGCCTCGGACGGACCGAGGACGCCCTCGCCGACCTGGACCGGGCGCTGGAGCTCAAACCGGACTACGTGTGGGCACTGTTGCGCCGCGCGCGTGCCCGCATCCACAGCGGCGACACCACCGGCGCGCTCGCCGATCTGACCCGCGCGGGCGCCCTTGCCCCCGCCAATGCGTGGATCGCGGGCGAGCGCGGCGACGCCTTCCGCTTCACCGGCCGCTACGACGAGGCGCTCGCCGAATACGGCCGCGCATTGGAACTGGACCCCACGTATGCCTGGGCGCTCGGCAGCCGGGCCATGGCCCTGGAATGCGCGGGCCGGTCCGAGGAGGCGCTCGCGGACCTGGACCGCGCCATCGCGCTGGAGCCGGACTACGGGTGGGCGTTGCTGCGCCGCGCCGAGATCCGCGAGCGCCTCGGCGACGCGGCGGGCGCGCGTGCCGACCTGGCCCGGGCGGAGACGACCACGGGGGGCCGCGAGGCAGGGGAGCTGGCGGCGAGCGGCGCGGCGCACGGGCTGGCCGGCCGGCACGAGGAGGCGCTCGCGGACCTGGACCGCGCGCTGAGGCTGGCGCCCGGCCACCGGCCGGCCCTGTGGGCGCGGGTGGGAACGAACCTGGCACTGGGGCGCCCCTGGCAGGTGCTGGAGGACCTGACCGAGCTCGCGAGGCTGCCGCGTGCCGGGGCGGATGGCGGACCGCCGGAGCCGGTGGACCTGCCGGTGGACCTGGTGGCGCGCCGGCCCGGAGGCTTCGAGGACTCGGGCGGCTATCTGTAAGCCGCCCCGCACGGTCAAAAGCGACACCCGACAGGTTTGGCGACATACCTGTGCGATCCCCCTGCGCGTCCCGGGCACCCTGTTCCCGTTCGATTACAGTGCTGCGCCGGGCAGTGTTCGTTCGACGTCGTGGAGGGCACGGTGAGTGCAGCAGCCGCGGCCGTGTGGGGCCGGGCCGAGCAGCAGGACTTCCGGGCCCGTGTACGCGGCGCGCTCCTCGGCGGTGCGATCGGTGACGCGCTCGGCGCGGGGGCCGCGGGAGCGGGCCTCGACGCGTTGCGCGCGGCCCACGGGCCGGAGGGGCTCGTCGACATCGTGCCGGTGGACGGGCGGCGGGGGAGGGTGACCGCCGCCACCCAGATGACCTTGTTCTCCGTCGACGGGCTGATCCGCGCCCAGGTACGGCGGGACACCGGAGCCTGGCATCCGCCGACCGACCTGCACCGCGCGTACCTGCGGTGGGCCGCGACCCAGCGCGACTGGGGACCGGACGAGCGCCGCAAGGACAACGGCTGGCTGGCGCGCGAGGAATGGCTCTACGCCCGCCGCGGCCCTTCGCGCGAATGCCTGACCGGTCTCGGCGACGAGACCATGGGCACCCTGCAGGCGCCCAAGAACCCCACCGCCCGCGACGCGGGCGCGCTGGTGAGGTCGGCGCCTTTCGGGCTGCTGGTGGGCTGGGAGCCGCAGCTCGTGTGCCAGCTCGCGGTGGAGTGCGCGGCGCAGACCCACGGGCACCCCACCGCGTACCTGTCCGCCGGGGCGTTCGCCGTGATCGTGCACGGGCTCGCCCGCGGCGAGACCCTCGACGGCGCGGTGCAGCGCGCCCTCGCGCAGCTGGCGGCCCGCCCCGGCCACCAGCCCGTCACGGACGCGCTCAAGCAGGCGCTGGGCTCCGTGCGCCAGGGCATCCCGAGTCCGACCCGTGTTGCCGCGCTCGGCGAGAACGGGTACGCGGAGGAGGTGCTGGCGATCGCGGTGTACTGCGCGCTCGTCGGCGAGGACATCCGCCACGGCCTGCGCCTCGCGGTGAACCACGACGGCCCGTCGGAGGCGACGGGCGCGGTGTGCGGGGCGCTGCTGGGCGCGCTCCACGGGGAGACGGCGCTGCCGCCGGCGTGGCTGTGCGAGCTGGAGGGGCGGGGGACGCTGCTGGAGATCGCGGACGACTTCGCGATGGAGATGACGCAGGGGCCGGCGCTGCACAGCCCGACGTCCACGGTGCCGGGCTGGCTCGCGCGCTATCCCCGCGCGACGGCACCGGAACTGGCCTGAGGCCGTCTGCGCCCAGGGAGGGCAATTGCCCCGCAGGCCGGGCACGACCACCGGCGTGCAGCCGCCCGCGATACGCGCGGCGACGCTGGTGGGGGCGGGCACATCGTCGCCGCCCGCGTCAGTCCGCCGTGGTTGCCGGAGTCGGGACCAGGCCCGCCTCCGCGCCACCCGCCCCCGACGGACCGTCCGAGTTGATCTTCGACAGGACCTCATCCCGCTCCGGCGTCGCCTCCGGCTTGATCCAGCCGACCACGACGTAGAGCACCAGCGACACCACGAGCGGCACCGAGACCTGGTACTGCAGCGGCACTCCGCCCTCGACGTTCCAGCTGATCGGATGGTTGACCAGCCAGAAGGCGACCAGGCCGACGCCCCAGCCGAGCAGCGCCGCCGTGGGGCCGCTCTTGCGAAACCACGGCAGCAGACCCAGCCGGAGGAAGCGGACGCGGGTTCTAGCGCATCAGCTCGCCCGCGTTGACGAGCAGCGACTGACCGGTGATGGCCCGTGCCCGCTCGGAGGCGAGAAAGGCCACGGCCTCGGCCACGTCGGCGTCGGTCGCCAGCTCCGGCAGCGCCATCCGGCCGGTGAGCCGCCCGAGCACCTCGTCCTCCGGGACTCCCTGCGTGTGGGCGGTCATGCGGACGTACGCCTGGACCGGCGGTCCCCACATCCAGCCGGGCAGCACGGTGTTCACGCGGATCCGGTGCGGGCCGAGCTCGCGCGCCAGCGAGTACATCGCCGAGGTCAGCGCGCCCTTGGACGCGGCGTACGCCGCCTGGCGCACCTGCGAGGGCGCGGCGACGGACGACTGCGTACCGATGACGACGACCGAACCTCCCCGCCGTTTCAGCGCCGGCAGGCAGGCGCGGGTCATCCGCAGGGTGCCCAGCAGGTTCACGTCGACGACCTCCTGCCAGGTCGTGAAGTCGGCGTCCTCCAGTCCGCCGAAGCAGCTGTCCCGGGCGGCGACATGAACGACCGCGTCGATCCGGCCGAAGCGCTCCAGCGCGAGCGCAGCCAGCGCCTCGCACTGCGACTCGTCGGTGATGTCGGTGGCGCGGTAGGCGGTGAGCGTGCCACCGGGATCGATCTCGCGCGCCGCAGCGGCCAGGTTCGCCTCCGTGCGCGCCCCCAGCACCGCGTGCCCCCCGTCGCGGACGACGGTCGCCGCGACCTGGTGCCCGAGCCCCGCGCCGACGCCGGACACGATGACGGTTCTGTCCCGCAGCAGCATCCCGGCGCCTCCCGACTCTGGCCAATTACCTGACGGAGCGTCAGAGTAGGTCGGTCCGGCGAAGGAGGGAAGGGAGCGGTCACGGTGAACGAGGAGACGCGCAGCGAGGTGTACGCGGAGCTGGCGGGCGTCGGCCCTTACGGGGTGCGCCCCGGCCACGCCCTGATCACCATGGTCGAGCCGCATCCCGGCCATGAGTACGTGTACAACCGCTGGTACGAGGACGACCACTACTACGCGGGCGCGATGGCGATGCCCTGGATGTACGCGGGGCGGCGCTGGGTGGCGACCCGCGACCTGCAACTGCTGCGCTATCCCGAGAAGTCCGCTGTCGCGCAGCCCGTGACGGCCGGGTGTTATCTCTCGACGTACTGGATCACCGAGGGCCGGTACGCCGACCACATGAAGTGGACCGTCGCCATCAACAAGCGTCTCCACCGCGACGGACGGGTCCATCAGCAGCGGACGCACGTCTTCACGGCCTTCCAGGACCACGAGGCCACCGTCTACCGCGACGGAGCCGCGGGGCCGCGCGACCATCACGCACTGGATCACCCGTACACCGGTCTGGTCCTGGAAGTCGTCGACGCGCAGAGCACAGAACAGCGCGGGGAGTTGCTGGAGTGGCTGTGCTCGCGACATCTGCCGAAGCGGCTGGCCGGTTCGCCGGCGGCGATGGTGACCGTCTTCCGGCCGATGCCGCTGCCCGGCGACCGGATGACCTATGTGAAGCAGGTGGAGGGTGTGGACACCCGGCTCACTCTGCTGTGGTTCCTGGAGGCGGACCCCAGGGAGAGCTGGGAGCCGACGTTCCGCGGGCTCGACGGGGAGGTCGAGGCGGCTGGGCTCGGCCGCGTGGAACTGGTCGCTCCCTTCGTCCCGACGATCCCCGGGACCGACCGCTACGTCGATCTCCTCCGCCAGTGACCGAGGAGAAGGCCGAGCCCCCTCGGCCGGGACGGCGAACCAGTCGAGAGGGCTCCTGTCGGTGCTGCCCGGTTGTGGCTGGAACTCGCTGGTGATGCGTGGCGGCGCGCTCAGTCGCGACCGAACGCGCTCTGCGCCACTTCGTTCACGAACGCATTCCACGAGTCGGGCACGAAGGTGATCGTCGGGCCCGCCGCGACCTTCGAGTCGCGCACGGAAACCGCGTCGACCACCGGGGACTTGACCTCTACGCAAGCACCGTTACCCGTGGAGTACGAGGACTTCGTCCAGGTCTCCGTGGCGCCCTGAATGATTGCCATGATCGCTCCGCTTCGGCAAGTGATGTGATGTGCGCCAACGTTCTTGCTGGCGTGATCGACGCTACTCGCCGCGCCGGGAGCGCGAGACAGGCATTCACTCGACCGGATGGCATATACCAGGCGACTCTTCCGTCACCCGGTCCGGTGGTGTACCGTGCGACGCTTTCAGCCGTCGAAGCGTCCCGCGGTCTCCCGTGCGTAGTCCTTCGCGATCGTCTCGATGAACTGCCGCGTCTGCTCCACGTTCAGTGCCTGGGCCCGCAGGTGCTCGTACATGACGCTGTACTTCTGCACATCGTTGGCCTTCTCCAGATACAGGTCGCTGGTGACGCCCTCGATGTAGACGACGCTCGAGTCCGAGGCGTCGGGGAACTCAAGGATGGCGTACTGCCCGTTGATGCCCGGATGCGCGCCCATGTCGAACGGCAGGACCTGCACGGTGACGTGCGGCTGGTGCGAGAGCTCCACCAGATGCTCCAACTGCTCGCGCATGAGCTGCCGGTCGCCGACCCGGCGTCGCAGCGCCGCCTCGTCGATGACCGCCCACAGCCGCAGCGGGTGTTCGGCGTCCCTGATGCGCTCCTGACGGCGCAGCCGGACGCTGACCCGCTTCTCGATGTCCGTGATCCCGCTCTCCGGCAGGGCGCCGGCGATCAGCGCCTCGGCGTACTGCCGTGTCTGCAGCAGTCCCGGCACGACCTGCGGTTCGTACACCCGAAGGCTCGCCGCGTCCGTCTCCAGGCCGATGTAGACGCTGTAGGGGATGTCGCCGAACGCGTGCCACCAGCCCTGCTGCCGGGAGTCCTTGGCCATCTGCATCAGCGAGTCGACGATGCGGTGGTCCTCGACCTCGTACACGCCGCACAGGTCACGGACGTCGCGCTGGCTGATGGAACGGCGGCCGTTCTCCAGCCTGCTGATCTTGGACTGGGACACGAGCAGGCGCTCCGCGACCTCCTCGGCCGTCATGCCCTTCAGCTCCCGGAGCCGGCGCAGCTCCTGGCCCAATCGGCGTCTCCGGACAGTGGGATTGACGTTGGACGCCACGGAAACTGCACCTCCGACCGCGTTGCTCTGCGTATCTACTGTTCAGCAGACTGCCACCAATCGGCCTTCCTGCGCTGCCGAATGGGCACACACGCGAACGCGCGGGGCAGCAAGGATGCTGCCCCGCGCGTTCTGCGGCTCCCGAACCGGGTCTTGGGGACGTCGGTGCGGCATGGTGCGGATGGTGCGTGTGCCCGAGCGGTGGTGCTGCGGTACGCGGTGCGGCGGCGCGCTCAGTGCGCGGCGACGCGGGCCATGCCGCTGCGGCGTGGCTGCATCGGTACCGGGCCCGGCTGACGGCTGGTGCCGCCGGCCGGCTGGCTACGGCGCGGCTGGGCGGCCACACCGTTCTGGACGTCCATGACGGCGTGCGCCACGAGACCGCCCATCGGGTCGTGCCGGATGAGGTCCCGCAGCCGGGACCTCGAGGAACGCCCTTCGTTCCCGGGGTACAGGTGCTTGCCGAGACCGACCGCGTGGGCCAGCGCGGCGAGCGCCGCGGTCCGCGGGTCCGGCGGTACACCGGTGCGGATCGCACTGTCCAGCCGGGACCTGATGTCCCGGCTGATCGCCGTGTCCGTCGCCTGGTAGCGAGTCGTCGGCAGCACTCCGCACATCTGGCCCGCCACGGCATGCACCATGCCGCACCGCTCCAGATGCGAGAGGTAAATCTGGCGCAGCCCCAGTCGGGGCCCGCCGATCCAGTGGACCGCCCGGACCGGACTGCCGCGTCGGCGCAGCAGTTCCAGTGCGGAGTCCAGAGTCGGATCTCCTGTCGGCCGTGGCATCACCACGGCGATACGATCCCCGTCTGGGGCTATCCGTCCTGCCAGAGCCAGCTCTACTAGCTGTGCCCCGGCCAGGCCGAGGTCGAGCGACTGCGGCTGCGCTGTGGTACCCGTGGTCGGGTCCAGAGCGAGCAGCAGAAGCTCCTCCGGAAGTGTTCTGCGGCTCCTGCCCATCCATGCCTCCCCGCGTGGATGAATGACAGGGTGACCCCTCTCACATTGGTCTGTCGAGAGCGCCTGGGTGCTTTGTTAGGGAACCGATAGGTATGTCGTTCTCGTCTAGCACCGGAGCCAAGCGCTCACACAGGACACTGGTAGATGGTTCGGACACGGCGGGTGCTCGCTGTTTTCGGGGCTCGTCGTGACACTCCTGGTGCCGTACGCGGCTGCGCGTACGGCACCAGGTATACGCATGGCGCATGGCAATGACTCATGAAGGAGGCACGGTGGCGGGCGAGTCCCCCGACAGGTCGGAGCAGCGGAAGTCGTCGGGGGCGGCGACGGGGAGCGAACGCGACCCGCGGCTCGCTGTGCTCCGCGAGGGTTCCCAGGCCTCTTCCGAGCCGTCCGCGTCGGCTGCCGAGCCGCCGCTGGACGAGCGGACGACGGTCTTCCGGGCGCTGCCCCCGCGGGGGGCGGCCGAGGCCGCCGAGGTGGAGGACGCCCCGACCGAGGCGGACGTGCCCGGTGAGGCTGCTGCCCGGGGTGGCGCGGACGCTGCCGAGGAGGCGGTTGCCGAGGCGGACGCGGGGGCGGGCTCGGGTGACGCGGAGGCCGACGCCGACGAGGCGTCAGCGCGTACGCCGTCCGGACGGGGCGATGCGAGCGCGACCTCGGCTTCGCTGTCCGAGGCGGACGTCGCGGACGAAGCCGTTGCCGAGGCGGGCGCGGGCTCGGGTGACGGTGACGCGGAGGCCGACGAGGCGTCAGCGCGTACGCCGCCCGGACGGGGCGATGCGAGCGCGACCTCGGCTTCGCTGGCCGAGGCGGACGTCGCGGACGAAGCCGTTGCCGAGGCGGGCGCGGGCTCGGGTGACGGTGAGGCGGAGGCCGACGAGGTGTCAGCGGGTACGTCGTCTGGACGGGGCGATGCGAGCGCGACCTCGGCTTCGCTGTCCGAGGCGGCCGTCGCGGCCGGAGCCGTTGCCGAGGCGGGCGCGGGCTCGGGTGACGGTGAGGCGGAGGCCGACGAGGCGTCAGCGCGTACGCCGTCCGGACAGGGTGACGCGTCGCGCGCGACGCAGGACGGCGCTGCCGAGGCGGACGTGCCCCGTGGGGCTGCCACCCAGGGCGGCGCCGGCACGGCGGACGCGGAGGGCGGCGACCGTGAGACGGCGGCCGCCTCCCGGACCGGGTCCGTCCCGGCGGACGGCGCAGCCGCGGCTTCGGGCGGGTCCCGTACGTCCGGCCACTCGGCCTCCCCGGCCGAGGCGACGGACGCCGTGGACGACGCCGACGACGCCGACGACCCCGATGCGGCCGAGGCCTCCGAGCCGCCGCCGAGCGAGCGGACGGCGGTCTTCCGGACGCTGCCCGCCCGCGGGGCGTCCGACGCGGCTCAGACGGCCCCGAAGGCGGCCGAGGGCGACGGCGACGCCGAGCCGGGCGGTAAAGACGCGCGGCTGCGTGCCGCGGTGGCCGCGTGGGTGGGGAAGACCGACGACGCGGAGTCCTCCGTGAACTCGGCCCCGTCCGACGCCCCGGCGGAGAAAGCTTCCGCTGAGGCCGCGGTCGGCGACGGCTCCGAAGCCGACTCCTCCGCATCTGCGAAGGCCGACGCCGACGCCGACGCCGACGCCGACGCCGACGAGCAGTCGAACGCGAAGGCGGACGCGACCAACGACGACGGCCCGGCCGAGCGGCCCGCCGTCGACCAGCCGACCACCACGTTCAAGGCGCTGCGCCGCCCGGCCGTCGACCAGCCCACGACCGCGCTCAAGCTGCCGCCGCTGCCCAAGCCGGCCACCGCGTCGGAGCCGGCGACCGGGTCCGCGAAAGAGCCGGCGGTCGGCGCCGGGCGTTCGAGCACCTTCGTCCCCCTGCGGCGCGACGACGCACACGCCGCAGCTCCCCAGAAGCCGCAGGCCGCGGCCGCCCCGCTGCCCCCCGCCTCGCTCACCGAGGCCGAGCGGACCAAGCAGCAGCCCATGCCGCCGCTGCCCCCGCTCGACCTGCTCGCCGAGCTGACGAACACCCCGCCGGCGCCGGAGACCCCGGTCCGTACGGTCGTGCGGCGCATCAAGATCTGGACCCCGCTGGTCCTGCTCCTGCTGATCGTCTTTGCGGTCGCGCAGATGGTCCGTCCGCTCCCGGACCCGGAGTTGGCGCTCACCGCCGACGCGGAGGTCGCCTTCGACGGGGGCAGGCCCGCGCTCCCGTGGCCGGGCGAGGGCCAGGGACAGATCGCGGTGTCCGGGCTGGGAGTCGTCGGCGAGTTCGGCGAGGAGAAGCCCGTGCCGATCGCCAGCGTGACCAAGACGATGACCGCGTACATCATCATGCGCGACCACCCCTTCAAGCGGGGCGAGGACGGCGCTTCCATCCCCGTCGACGCCCTGGCCGAGAAGGAGGGCGGCTACGACCGGACCAACGACGAGTCGACCCTCAACACGATCAAGGAGGGCGACACTATCTCCCAGCGCGACGCCCTCAGCGCGGTCATGATCCCGTCCGCGAACAACGTCGCCCGGCTGCTCGCCCGCTGGGACGCCGGTTCCGAGAAAGCGTTCGTCAAGAAGATGAACGACACCGCCAAGGAACTCGGCATGACGAACACGACGTACACCGACCCCTCGGGCCTCGACGCCACCACCGTCTCCACGGCGGCCGACCAGGTGAAGCTGGGTCAGGCGCTGGTGAAGAACAAGGCCATGGTGGACATCACCCGTCAGCAGGAGTGGTACGACCCGTCCGGCAAGCGGCACAGCAACTACAACACGCTGATGCCGCGCAACGGCGCGATCGGCATCAAGACCGGGTCGACCACCAAGGCCGGCGGCAACCTGCTGTTCGCCGCGTACAGGGACATCGGCGGCACGACGCAGACGATCGTCGGCGCGGTCCTCGGCCAGCACAAGCCGTCCATCCTCGAGACGGTCAACCGCGTCAGCGAGGAGGTGCTGGTCGCGACCCGCGAGGCGCTGAAGGCGAAGACCGTGGTCAAGAAGGGTGACGTCGTCGGCCACGTCGACGACGGCCTCGGCGGGTACACCCCGGTCGTGGCCACCAAGGACATGACGGTGGTCGGCTGGTCGAGCCTGAAGGTCGAGCTCGGCATGACCGACGGCGGCAAGAAGCTGCCGCACACGGCGAAGGCGGGCACGGTCGTCGGCAGCATCACCGCCGGTTCCGGCGCGGGCACCGTCAGCGTGCCCGTCGCACTCCAACACGATCTGGCGGAACCGGGCTTCGGCGCCAGGCTGACCCGTATCGGCTGAGGGCCCAAGGGCCATGCGGCACACGTGGGCGTCCCGGGCGGCCGGGGCGCCCACGTGTTAGCGTCCCGGGGCAACTGAGGGCGCGGGGACGGCGTCCTCTCGTACGGACGGCACACGACGGAGCCGGCAGGCCCAAAGGACGACGGCACACAGGACAGAGGGACAGACGGGGAGAACCGCAGTGACCACCGCTGAGCCGACACGGGCGGACGGCAGCAGCACGCGCCCGCCCGACGGCAGCGGCGCGGACCCGGAGCGGCGTCGCGGGCCGCGAATACAGTCCGCCGCACCGGCCCTGCTCGACGAGGTCCCGCACGTCGACGAGGCCCCTGAGAACCGGCACGGTGACCGGCCCCCGGCGTCGCGCCTCCGCCACCTCGCCGCCCGCCTCGCGCGTCACCCCGTCGCCCTCGCCACGGCGCCGGCCGCCTTCCTGCACCTGCTCTGGTTCCTCTTCGTCGCGAACAGCGGCGGCGACATCGCGGCCCAGGACGCCTGGGCGGAGTTCGTCGGCCGGCACCCCGACTCCGCGTACAACCTCGCCTGGTACGGCGGGATGCACCCCGTCTCGTACAGCGTGGTCTCGCCGTACCTGATGTCCGTGCTCGGCGTGCGGACGACGATGATCCTCGCGGGGACGGTCTCGTCCGCCCTGACGGCCCTGATGCTCGTGCGGGTGCGGGCCGTCCGGAACCCGGCCGCGTGCGCGCTCGCGGGCGTGTTCGCGTTCCTGTGCAACGCGCTGTCGGGACGGGTCACCTTCGGGCTCGGCATGATGTTCGCGCTCGGCGCGGTCGGCGCGGTCTTCTGCTGGCCGCACCGCTGGCGGCGCAACCGCTGGGCGAAGGCGGCCGTCGCCGCCCCGCTCGCCGGGCTCGCCACCGCGGCAAGTCCGGTCGCGGGCCTCTTCCTCGGCGTCGTGGCCGCCGGCCTGTTCCTGAACGGCCGCCGCCCGGGCGCGTACGCGGTCGGGCTCGCGCCGGTCGTGGTCGTGGCGCTCTCCGCCTGGCTGTTCCCGTTCTCGGGCACGCAGCCGATGTCGCTCCCGTCGGCGTCGCTGCCGTTCGCGTTCGGCGTCCTCGTCTTTGTCCTCGTGCCGACGGAGTGGCGCACGGTCCGCACGGGCGCGGCCGTGTACGCGCTCGGCACGCTGCTGACGTGGCTGATCGACTCTCAGATCGGGTCGAACGTGTCCCGGCTGCCGATGCTGTTCGCGGGTGTGGTGCTGCTCGCGGCGCTGCCGTACACGGTGCCGCGCTCGCGCAAGTGGTACGCCATCCTGCTCGCCTTCGCGGGCCTGAACGCCTGGATCGGGTTCAAGAGCGTCGACGACATCGTCCGCACCGCTCCCGCCGCGTCGTGGAACCGGGAGCTCGCGCCGCTCGTCGACCGGCTGCAGAAGGTGGGCGCGGAGCGCGGCCGGGTGGAGGTGGTCCCGGCGAGCAGCCATCGCGAGGCGTCCGCGCTCGCCCCGTACGTCAACCTCGCGCGCGGCTGGAACCGCCAGGCGGACATGAAGCGCAATCCGCTCTTCTACGACGAGGAGAACGCCCTCACTCCGGCCACCTACCGTGCCTGGCTGGACCGTTGGGCCGTGCACTACGTCGTGCTGCCCAAGGACCGCCCGGACTCCAGCGGTGCGCTGCGCGAGGCGGAGCTGGTCAGCAAGGGGCAGCCGTATCTGACCCGGGTGTGGGGGGACGCGAACTGGCAGCTGTTCGCGGTGAAGGACCCGATGCCGATCGCGGACCCGCCGGCGAGGGTCGAGCACGCGGGCGCGGGGGAGCTGACGATCCGTGTGCGGTCGGCGGGCCGTGTGCTGATCCGTGTCCCGTACTCGCCGTGGCTCGGCCTCGTCGACGAGGAGGGCAGGAGCGTGCCGGGGCCGCAGGAGACGGAGGAGTCGAAGCTGAGGGCGGACGGGTCGCGGAGTTTCGACAACCCGCACGGCTGTCTGCTGAAGGCGGAGGAGGACCCGCAGGGCGACGAGTGGACCGAACTGCTCGCACCGCGCGCGGGCGTCTACCGGCTCGCTGCGCCCTATCGACTCCCGCGGGGCACGCCGTGTCCCGAGGAGTTCCGGTAGGCCCGCAGCCTTACCCGCGTTAACACTTATGCGCCCAGTCGCGCTGGTGCATAGTGGACGCGTTTTGACATACCGATCAGTCGGTCTACGGGGTTCGGTGCGACATGACGTGCGAACGATGCGGCAGCGACGGCGCGGGAACGAGGGCGGCACGGTCGCCCCGTGCGGCAAGGCGGCTGATGACGGGTGCGGTCGCCCTGACGGCACTGGCCCTGGCCCTTACCGCGTGCGGCCCCTTCGGGAGTGACACGGAGCCGGTCGGCGCGCAGGCGTCGGGTCCGGACGAGGATCTCGACGAACTCGGCGGCGCCCCGCAGCGGATCCAGCCCTCCGACATCCCGAGTCCCGCGCCCTCCCCCTCTCCTTCCCTGGGCCGCCCGAAGCCCAAGCCGCCGCAGAAGCCGAGTCCCCCGCGCTCCCCCAAGGGCCCCTCCTACGCGGCCTGGGCCGGGCCCGGCTGCAACGGCGGCGGGCGCTACGAGGAGAACGGGCGCTACGGCGACGGCGACGACGGCTGGTACACCGTGCGCTCGGGCGGCCACCGCGGCGACGGCTGCGACGGCCGCTTCACGGCCATCCCCATGTCCGGCTCCCCGGTCAAGGACCGCGGGAACAGCGCGACATGGTCCTGGTACGTGGGCAGCGGCTACACGACCTGCTCCGTGGCGGTCGTCGTCCCCGAGAGCGACCGCGCCCAGGACGTCGCGGGCCGGCCGTCCACGTACCTCGTACTGAAGGACCCCGACGATCCGGGCAGCGCGGTCAAGACGTTCGAGATCGATCAGACGTCACTGCGCGGCAGGGGCCTGGTCATCGAGAAGGTCCCGGTGCACGATCAGCGACTGACGGTGCGACTGGTCGACCGCGGCCAGGACTCGGGCGCCGACGGCCGCGACGGCGCACACCACGCGGCGGCGCAGATGCGCGCGGAGTGCCGCGCCTGACGTCCGCCGCCCGCGCGGCACGCCCTGTCTGCGCACACCCTGACGGAGGGTGGCGACGCGTCGAATGCGGGCGATGCATGACACGCAGAAGCGGTGCGGCCCGCTTCGGGGACACAGCGGTTAAGTTCGGCACTCCACGGCATTTTGTAGGGAATTGCCCGACGAGAGGGAGCCGATGCCGCTCTATCTATCGAGGTTCAGCTACACGCCGGAGACGTGGGCCCGGCTCATCGGCAACCCGGAGGACCGCAGGCGGGCCGCTCAGACGTACATCGAGTCGGTCGGCGGGAAGCTGCACGGATTCTGGTACGCCTTCGGCAGGCACGACGGCTGCACCCTGTGGGAGGCCCCCGACAACGTCTCGATGGCGGCGGTCGCGCTGGCGATCACGGGGGGCGGTGCGCTCAGCTCGTTGGAGACGACGGTTCTCCTGACGGTCGACGAAACGCTGGACGCCTTGCGCAGGGCCGAGGAAGTCCAGTACCGCGCGCCGGGCACCTAGGGCCTCCCTGACCAGGCCAAAGGCCCCGGACCCCGACCGGCCCGGGGCTTGCGCCGGCGCCCCGGCAGGAAGACAACCGCTCGACTCATGACGCGCAGAGTGAGATGCAGATGGTATTAGCGTTTCCCCCCGCCAGGGTCACCCATTTGCCACGCATCTGGAGGAGAGGGAGCGGCGTTAGTCGGGATATGACGAAAGCAGGGTTCCACGGCTTGCCTCAGCGCGGCGCGAGGAAGGATAATCTGTCTGCCACTCGTGATGTGACAGCGGGAAAATACACTTACACGCCTGGTGTGGCACAGTGGGCGCTCGATGCGCGTGGCACCTTGCACGGGGACGGCGCGCGGGTCCAACTCCAGGTCACTGATTCACTGCTCCGCGAGTTCCTCGCACTTCTGGAGGCAGCGCAGGAGGAACTCAACCAGCGGTGGAACGGTCAGGGGAAAGCCGGCCGCCACGCGGAACACGCGTGACGGGGGCGGATTTTCATGAATCACGACTATGCGGACCCCTCCTTTGTGCGGCATGAATGGTATTCCGACCCGTACACCTATGGGTCGGGTACCGGCTGGCACGGCAGTCATGTCGATGGCCTGCACGCAGGGACTGCCTTGGTGCCCCCGGACTCGGGCTGGGACCCGGTCGAGGAACTTGCCTATCTCTTGCAGGAGGCTGTTCCGGCAGAGCAGGCGACCACGGTGCCGCCGCCTCGCAGCGATTCGCCGGCCGGCGCCGACTTCACCGGCTCGATGGAGAACCTGACAAAGATCACCGCTCAGTTGCCGCGCATCCGACGTTCTTCTGCCGGGCACCGGAAGACCCGGGTCAGAGAGCCCCGACTCAAGTGGTTGCAGACCGGCAGCTTCGTCATCGTCGCGTTTGTTGCCGTCATCGTGGCGATGGTGAGCGTATTCGGCGGCATTGTGGCCTACGGGCCTCTGCAGAACGTCATGTCCGATGCGAGGAGCTGGATGATTCCGTGGTGGCCTCTTCTCGTGTACGGACCCTGGATGGTGGCCTCTCTCTCCATCCTGCGAACTGCCTTGCATCGGCGTCGAGCTTTGCACTCATGGTTCATCGTGCTGCTGTTTTCCTCGGTCGCGGTGATGCTGTGCGTAGCTCAGGCCGAAAGGACCTTCACGGCCGTCGCTGCAGCCGTCCTGCCACCCGTCGCGTCCCTGGCTTGCTTCCAGCAACTCGTCCGGCAAATCACCTTGACTCTGCCACCGCGACAGGGCACGCCCCGCCACCGCCAGTAGCGTCACTTCTGAAGTCAGGAAGGGTGCAACGGCTCTAGGCGTATATGCCCCATGAGTGCTGCGAGCGCGAGATGAAGCGGTCCCTGATCTGCCGAAAGGTGGATCAGGGGCCGTCGTCGTTCCTGACCGCACGTGGCGTTCCGCCGGATCCGGCCGGACCGCACCGCGACGTCAGCCCGACCGCTCAGCCGTCGCTCCTCGGCGGTCGGTGCGTCACTGATCTGCACGACAAGGGCGCCACGAGGTCTGAAGAGGTCTTCTGGGCCCTTGACCTTCGGTTCTCGCAGGGTGAGACCTCAACGGCCGGCGATACGGACAGTAGTCGCGGTTGCGCGCTGAGTCAGTATGGGTTCTTTGGAACTCAAGCGCTCCATCCGGAGCGGCTCGTCTCATCTCGCATCAGAGCGCATTGAGGAGAAGCACGAGATGATATCTGCCAAGATCCGCGGCTCCATCATGGCCGTCACCGCGGCGGTCGCCGCCGCCACCATGTTCGCGGCCCCCACAGTCTCGGCCGACGCGAAGCACGCCCCGTCCGCCGTGGTCGTCACGGAAGAGGACAAGGACAAGGACAAGGGCGACGAAAAGAAGAACTGCAAGCTGCTTCTCTCCCAGCTGAACGGCCGGCTGCAGTTGGGGCTCGATTCGTTCGACGGCACGACTCCGGACCTCGAAACCGCACGCACCGCTCTTTCGCAGGCCGACCGTAGGCTGGCGGCACTGGAGGACGGCAAGTGCCTGTGCGTGGCGCAATTCGAGCTGCTGAGGGAACGGCTGGAGGCTCTGCTCGGCCTCCTCAACGCCAGCCCGGTGAGGGTGCCCGAGGCGCGGGAGGGCCTGGTTCACCTGCTCCTGGTGGTCAAGGTGCTCCAGGTCGGGGCGACGTGTGAAAACGGAAAGTGCGGCGTCGACGACATGTCCGTCGAGTGAGCACGCTGTGAGGCTGCCGGACACCCCCTCAGAAGATCACTTCCGAGGGGGTGTCCGACGCTCCGACGCACGTCAGAAGCTGTGCCCCGGCAGGATTCCCACCTGCGACGCCCGCTTTCTGCCGAATGTCTTGTCGTGGCCGTCTCGATGCCTTCCGCGTCCACCTCAAGGACACCGTCTGGAAAAAAATTACGGGCCGCTGTCGATCCGGCCACGTCCCGTTCGACGTGATGATGTGCGGCGCCTCGCCACACGACGACACGACAGGACCTGACGAGGAAACACGTGGATCAACTGCTGAGAGTCATGAACTTCAACGTCTCGAGTGACGGGATCGGTGCCGGTGAGCACCAGAGTT
Organism: Streptomyces sp. PKU-EA00015; assembly: GCF_013387495.1. GTDB lineage: Bacteria > Actinomycetota > Actinomycetes > Streptomycetales > Streptomycetaceae > Streptomyces. The sequence goes on from NZ_JABZEE010000025.1 coordinate 82,947, forward strand.
TCGAGCGGCCGTTCGGCCACGACCATCCCGAGAGGCTGTTCGCCTGGGCCGGAGCCACGGCGAGCTGGCCCATGCGCACGGATCCCGGGGGGAGCCGGGGCCTCGACGACTACTTCACGCGAGACTTCGCACGCAACATCGGTGCCGAGATCATGGGCCGCAACAAGTTCGGGCCCCAACGCGGGCCCTGGCAGGACCATGAGTGGCGCGGCTGGTGGGGTGACGAGCCCCCGTTCCGCACGCCGGTGTTCGTCATGACCCACTACAAGCGTCCGTCGTTCATGCTCTCCGACACCACGTTCCACTTCGTCGACGGCGACCCGGCCACGGTTCTCGAACGGGCGCGGGAAGCGGCGGAGGGCAAGGACATCCGACTCGGTGGCGGGGTCACCACCATCCGGCAGTTCCTTGATGCTGACCTCGTCGATACCATGCACGTGGCGGTCTCGCCGGTAAAGCTCGGATCCGGACTACGACTCTGGGAGTCCCCCGATGAGCTGCTCGACCGGTTCCACCTGGAGGTCGTGCCCAGCCCGAGCGGCGTGACGCACCACCTGTTCTGGCGAAGGTGACGCGAGGGCCCACTCGGGGATGTCAGCGCCGGACACACGGTCTCCCTGCTCGCAGCGATACGGCTATTCGATGACCGCAGTGGCTTCGACCTCGACAAGGAGATCCGCTTCCCCCAGCGCCGCAACGCCCAGCAGGGTGATCGGCTTGACCGGATCGATGCCCAGCTTGGCTGCCGCCCGGCCCACGCCCTCACCCAGCAGCGGCATCTTCGCGGGACTCCAGTCGACGACATAGATGGTCAGCTTCGCCACGTCATCGAAGGAACCGCCGATCCCGGCCAGAGCAGTGGCGACATTGAGATAGCACTGTTCGACCTGAGCGGCGAAGTCGCCCTCGCCCACCGGCCGGCCGTCGGCATCACGGGCGACCTGCCCCGCAAGGAACACCAGCTTCGATCCGGTGGCTACCGACAGCTGCCGGTAGACCTCGGGCTTCGGCAACCCGTCGGGATTGACCAGCGTCACGGACATGAACGGCCTCTTCCTCTTAGCGTCTGGGACGGCAAGATCAGCACCTCCTGAAAGCATAGCGGTGCTATGTATTGTGGGGCCATGGCGAGGACGAGAGACCCAGCGGTCCGCACCCTGCTCCTCAACCGAGCCGCACAGATGCTGCGGATGCGGCAACCGGTCACGCTCCGCTCCTTGGTCGCTGGAACCGACGTGTCGACGATGGCCGTCTACACCTACTTCGGCGGCATGGACGGCCTGTGGAAGGCGTTGCGGCAAGAAGGCTTCACGCGCCTGGCCGCCAAACTCGCGGCCGTCGAAACGTCCGCGGACCCGGTACGCGACCTCGCCGCACTGGGGGCCGCCTACCTGGCGAATGCCTTGGAGAACCCCGATCTCTACCGCGTCATGTTCGATGCGGGCTTCGACCTCGAAGACACCGGCGCCGCGGACGAAACCCTGCACCGCCTCGTCCACGCCATCGACCGGGCCAAGGCGAACGGCCGCTTCCGCGGCGAGGTCGACCCGCTGGAACTGGCAACGCAGAGCTGGACCATCGGCCACGGTCTCGCCTCGCTCGTCGCCACCGGACCCCTGCCGCACCAGACACTCGCTCACGGCGTGCCCATGCTGACCGCACTGTTCACCAGCGCAGGAGACGAACCCGGCCGATGTCGCCGGTCGGTCGAGCGCGGCTGGGGACGGATGCCCCCAGCCGGGCCCGGCTCCCGTGATCGGAGCGACAGGCCCTGACTGGATCACCGATCGGTGCGACGGCTGTCGCACCTGAGCTCGAACGGGCTGCAGATTCGCAGGGTATGCCGACTCAGCGGTGAGCCCCTCAAACACCTCGCCGCCGAGGCCCCCGCAGTCGTAAATCAACTTTCCGCCTCGTAGAAGGGCTGCCCATGCAACCACCTGTCGCAGCGGTGATCGAAGCCCACGGCACCCTGGAACGACTCGTCGCCGGAGTGACCGACCAGCAGCTCGCCGAAGCATCCGCCCTTCCAGGCTGGTCCCGTGGCCATGTACTGGCGCATCTCACCGACAACGCGAGGATGTTCGCCCGTCTCGCGGAGCATGCCCTGTGCGGGGACCTGGTGACGGCCTACGACGGTGGCGTGGACGAGCGCAACGCGATCAACGAGGCCACCACCGGCCGCAGCGCCGCCGAGCACCGGGCCGAACTCGCCGCACACTCAGCCCGCCTGGAGGCAGCCTGGGCACACGCCGGCGACGAGGACTGGAAACGTCCGGTTACCTTCCGAAACGCCGACCTGGCCGCGACGGTCTGGGCACGCTGGCGCGAGGCATGGATCCACATGGTCGACCTGGACCTCGGCGTACGGTCGGACGACTGGCCCGAGGGTCTGGCAACTCACGCCATCGCATTCCTCCTTGACCGTCTACCGGCAGGCACGCGCGTAGGCGCCGAAGACGTGCGCCGCCAGTGGTCCGTCGGCGACCGGCCGGGCACGGTGGTCACCGGGCGGGTGCGCGACCTGGCGGCCTGGCTGGCCGGACGCACGCCCGCAGTCTCACCGGTAGCGGCGCAGGGACTACCTGCTCTTGGGCCCTGGCCGCCCCACCCGCCGCAGAGACAGAACCGCACCTGAGATCTTCACCAGGCACGGCGTGAGGGACTTGCCGATCTTGCCGAGCTGCGGGCACGGCCGACTCCTGCAGCAGCCGTCAGCCGGCACTCTGTTCATGAAAGGAAAGATGGCTATGCGCGCCGACGTTGTCTGGTGGGATCCGTCCGCCTCCGGCCCGACCGTCGAGACCATGCCTGACTCCCCATCCGCTCACCCACCGCTCACGCGAACGGCACCGGACGAGGAGTCCGGGGCCGGGTAGAACGCCTCCCCGAGGGAGAAGCCCTAGGTCAGAGCGGTAACGCGTTGTGCCCCCGGCAGGATTCGAACCTGCGACACCCGCTTTAGGGGTTCGATCAAGGGCGCCGCGCCACACGCACGCCGGGGCGGCCGGCCGCCGTGTGGGGTCGTTCGCGGATGCGGCTGTGCGCCCTCGTTGATGTCAGCTGTGGATGTCAGGCCCGGAAGAGCTGGGGGTGCGGACAGAGCTCCAGCGGGTCGTCTGGACGGTCCGCCCACTTCCACCAGACGTGCTGAGCGGGGCAGCGCCACAGCATGCGGCAGGTTCTCGCGCCATCATCTTCCCGGGCGGACAAGACAAGGCCGCCGGCCTTCATCATCGTCTGGGTGCACTCGGGACAATGTACGTGTGGCCGCTGACATGGGACGCAACCTATCTTGGCCCGAGGCGACAAGGCTCTGAGCTTGGGAATCACGGGCGATGCCAGCGCTTTGGGGCTCTGAACAGGCGTAACGGCCCGCGGGGACCCTGCTTTGTATGCTCGCATTGAACCGCTGTTGATCGCGGTTCCCCGCTCTATGGTGCGCCGGTCGTGCGGAAACGTCGGCGCGGGAGTGCTCGCCGTGTTCTACGATCCCCGTGCCTGCGTCGGCCGGCAGCTGTAGACCCACAGCACCGGCCCGTTGTGGAGGGAGCCAGCCCGTTGGAGCCGGGCCAGGTGGGCTGGCACCCGCTTTAGGAGCGAGGTGGGGTGAGTTGAGGCCTGACCTGCGGGATAGCGACTTCGGCGTCTGCTGGCTGCGGCCCCCAGTGGCAACCACAGTTCCCCGTGAGTCCCCGCCCCATCTGGAGCGGTTGTGGCACGGGGACCTTCTAATTTGTTGCTCTATGCAGTTGGGGCAGGGACGGTCACAGCGGTGATACGAAGCTTGTGAGGGACGTTGGGGGGCGGGAACGATTGGCGGGGTTGCGATATTGGTTGCTGTACTCCTTTCCCGTCACGATATGTGTCGGTGAGGTTGCTGGGGGTGATGATGCCTTAGAACGCCGCCGCCAGCACAGCAGCGATCGAGAGGTAAGTGATCACGACACCGAGGATGACTCCCGCCATGGAGAGAACCTTCCAGGTGGGGGCCAGTGCGGCGCGGGCGATCTTAAGGTTGACGACCATGCCGAGCGCGCCGATGAGGCCGCCGATCAATCCACCGACAAGGAGCAGACCCAAGGGGAGGGCCGTGAGTATGGCTTGCCATAGGGGAAGATTGCGGATTTGGGTGAACCAGTCCTCTCTTGAGGCGCCTGAACGGAGATCGGGCATCTTAGCCATGTGGAGTTCCTCGGTGGTTCGAGAGCTGAGAGCGTGAAGATTCCAGTACTGTCGAGCGCGCATGCTAACTGCCTATTAACGACCAAGCGGAGTTGGGTGTCCTCGCCGGGAGCTCATCGCTCCCCTCGGGTCGAAGTCCCGCGGCCGCAGTCGCCGCACTCAACTCCGGGCGTCCTCAGAGTCAGTCGCGGTGGGCGCGGGTGTTCTGGAGCACCAGTTTGGAAGACGGCGTATGCGGACTGTGGCTGACCTGTACGTCCGCTGACCTGAGGGCGCGATGGTTGCTCCGCTTTTCCCCGTGGTTCCCCCCCTCGCCCCCAGCGGATCGGGCACGCGAGGGGCACGCCTCAGGCACCGACGCTTGCCCACTCAGCCCTGAGGTCCGCGCACACTATGCGTACCGTGGCGGTCGTCAGTTTCAGCTCGTGACTGCATCCGGCCTCGTCGGGCAGGACTTCGTCCAGGCGGACGGAGTTGAAGTCGGACAGCTCGATTGGCCCCCCGTCGTCAGCCCGGACGGTCCGCTCACGCACCGCTCATGCGTCGGCGTGCCTCATACGGTGGGGCGCACGCGAGCCCAGCAAGATCTACAAGGGCTGACTAGCCGCGCTGACGCAGCTGTTGCACCACGGGCACCACGGCCAGACAGAGCAGCGCGGTTCCTCCGAACGCTGCACCTGCCGAGAGCAGGGCTCCGGAAACCGGGGCGCCGTCGATGACCTTGAGGAATCCGACGCATACCGCGACGAGGGCAGAGGACAACACCATGACCAGCAGCCAGGGGATCCAGGCACTGTTCGTGGGCTCGGCGGCCAACGTGGGCTGGGTCGTCGGAGCAGACGGTTGGCGCCGGGTGTTCACAGCATCGCTTCTTTCTCGAATCGGTGGCGGGGGAAGGTACCAGGGGCGGGTTCCGAAGACTTGCCCAGAAGCGCACCGGCCAGGGCGATGCGGCTGTGCCGTACTGAGGCAGCGACAGCCAGATGCGCGCGGTCCAGCTCGTCAAGGCCGTTCAGCGCGGCTACGATTTCTTGCTGCTCGACCAGGCCCGGCAGCGGAATCTGCAGCGATCCGAGAGATTCGGACCGAAGAGACGGGGCTGCGGTGGCCGCGGCCCGGTCCCGCATCCAGGCGACGGACTCGTCCAGGCACAGGTAGTGGAACAGGTATTCCGGCAGCACCCGGTCCTCCTGTTCCTCGGGCACACGGAGCCGGATGACATTGGGGCTCATCAGCCAGCCGGTCTGATGCTGCTGCACCAGCGCCGGCGGAACGATCGCACCGGAGCGGACACACACAATGTCCCTGTGCCGCAGCTCGAAGTTCCTCAGGCGACGGGCCGTCTCCTCCGTCACCCGCTCATCCGCCCCGTCGTTGATGCGCCGGTCCTTCAGATGCCGTGGGAACACCACAGGGACCGGGCCGTTGGTGCTGCGCTGCTTCTTGCCGAGCACGGAATAAGACGGTCCGGCCTGAATCTCGCACAGTGAGTCCAGGTTGGCCGTGGATGTCGGCTGGTTCCTCCGGAGCAGCGGTCCATGGTCCCCGACGAACGGCAGCCGGGCGGCAGCATCCTGTATGTCCCGTAGGTGCTCCTCGGCGTTGAGCAGTCGCTCCTGGGCGGACACGAACTCGTGCTCGAAGCCGTCCCTTCCGCCACTTTGACGTTCGACATGGTCAAGTGGGTTGAGCGAGTAGCCGTTGCGCCGCAGTTCTTCCCGAGATACCAAGGCGGCGGGCACGTGTGGTTCCGCAGTCGTCGAACCGGGGAGAGGAGCGGCCGCGCCCATGCTCCTGTGAGCGCGGTAGGCGTCGAGTAGAGATTCGGCGTCCAGGGCGCTGAGGACCCGGCGCGAGCCGTTCTTCGATCCCATGTGCCGTGCGTCGAGGAAAAGTGTGTTGTCGCTCGGGTTGTCGGGGTGGCGCAGTATCCATACCGAGACGGGTACGGCGGTGCCGGTGAACAACTGGGCCGGCAGGGCGATGACACAGTCGACGACTCCGCTCTCCACCAGGTTTCGCCGGATGGTCTGCTCGGCCTTGTGACCGGAGTTGCCCGCCTTGTTGGGCATGATGATCCCGGCTCGGCCCCGCTCGCGCAGCGTGGCCAAGCAGTGCTGGACCCAGGCAAGGTTGTCGTTGTCGAGCGGCGGAGCCCCGTACGCCCACTGCCCCTCGCGGCGTCCTTCGCGGCCGGGGTCGCTCATGTTGAACGGTGGGTTGGTGAGCACGATGTCGAACGACTCCAACGGAGCCCGCTCCGGGCCGTCGTGCCAGGGGGCTGTGCGCTTGAGGTCGAGAACCGGGGAGACACCATGAAGGAGGAGATTCATGGTCGCCAGTCGCCACGTGTCGGCGCGCCGGGTCTCGCCGTACGTCAGCAACGTCTCTTTGCGCGGCAGACCGTCCTTGTCCAATGCGCAGGCGGCCATCGCCTCGATGAGGAACCCGCCGTCGCGGGCGTAGGGGTCGTAGACGGACTCCGGTTCCCCGGGACCGAATTCTGAGCAGGCCAGCCGCGTCATCAGCCGGACCACAGGGCGAGGAGTGAAGAATTCGCCGCTGCCCAGCGCGGCTCGTTGCTCGTACTCGTCGAGGATCAGCCCGAATACGTCCTCGGTGAGGCGGCTCATCGCATCCACGACATTGCGAAGGTCACGAGCAGTTCGTGGCTCCAGGCGCCCCAATGCTTCCTGCATGCTCGAATGGACACCGAGGCCACGCATGTCCTCGTCGGCCAGGCGGCCGACGTCCCGGAGCAACTGGGCTGCCTCGTCGAGACTGCTGAGGGCGCGGGCGCGGGCGGCCAATGTGTCGAAGCGGTCCGGGGCAGCGCCGCGGAGATAGTGGAGGCAGAGAAGCAGGTTCAGATAGTCCAGCACGCTGGCCGCCCCCCGTACGCGGTCGACGAGGCTGCCCATCAGATCGGCTACGATCCGCCGGTTCTCGGGGCGGGGCTCATCGACAGCGCCGGTCGGCATGCGGTACGACGACCCGGTGCCAAGACGGTGCCGCGCGGCGTCGGCTCCTTGCCCCTGCCTGGCACGGTCCCCGTAGGTGGTGCCGACGGGCTCCCCTTCGACGAGCCGCCCGGACGGCACCGGCCGTCGGTCCAGCCAGTCCATGACTTCCGACTGCCGGAAGTAGTCCTGTCCGTTGGAGCGCCGAGGAGAGGGAAAGTCGGTCTCCTGTTTTTCCCAGGCCGTTACGGTTGGTCGGCCTACGCCTGCGAGCGTGGCAATCTGCGCTCGTCCGAGCAACGGATCCTCACCGGTCGGCGGGTACGACATGAGCTCGGGGCCCCCTCAACTGCGCCATGAGAAATGGTTGATGGAGAGTGAGCCTAGAAGTGCGCGGCCACGCTGAGCAACTGCGCACCTGGAGTGCGCAATCCTCTCCAAAGCTGTTAGGGCTACGGGAGTTGGCGGATCGTGGGCCCTGTGGCGGTGATCTAGTCGCTATCTCAGAGACCTTGCTCGCCGCTCACCGTTTGAAGAGGGTGTTGGGGCGAGCCTGTTCGCTCACGCGCGCGTGTGTGCCGCCCTGCCAGGCAAGGCGCTGCCTCGTCCCTGTCGGATGACCATGGACGCGTCATGCTGCTGCGATGGGATTCGACGGAGCGGTCCAACGGGACGGTGACGCCTTCTGGCTTCAGATCGATCCGTATCTGATCGCCTCCGTCAACAACGCGGAGCCGCCTGCGGGGTAACGGCGGCGCGACCGACTGTCCACTATCCTCCATCCTCGGCGAGGCCGGTGACGGCTGGTTCCGGACCGGTGTTCTCGTGTCCCCGCGGCTTGTGGAGAGCGCGTGGCTTCTTCGTCCCGGCGGTCGGCTTGACCACAGGTAACGGAGGATCCCATCGGCGTACGGCCAGTGGTCAGTCGGGGGAGCCGGCGAGTCGTCGGAGTGAGGTGCGGGCGGCGTTTCGTCAGACCTTCTCGACTCGCACGGAGTGTCCCGCGAGGAGTTGAGCCATGTCGTCGGTGTCGGACGTGAAGACGGTTGCCTCAGCTCCTTGCACGGCTTCCCGCCCTGCCACAGCCGCCAGGATGGCGTCGATGGCGTACTTGTGACCATGTAGACCGGCTGCCTTCAGTATGTCGCGCGCCATGGCGATCACCTGGTCGTCCGTGTGCACGACGCGGATCCGGGACAGCGTCCAGTTCCACAGCGCCTGCTTCGACGTTCCGCGAGGGTCCCATGCTTCCAAGGTCGTGAGCGCCGACGTGATGATCGGGATGTCGAGCCGCGGAGCCGTTTTGATCAGCGCGGCCATCTCCCGATCGCCGTGAACCGCCTTGGAGAGGGCCTCGGAGTCGAACACGAAGACGCGCTGTCGCGGCCGGTGCATTTTCGCTCGGGTGGTGCGGTTCACGCTGCCTCGTCTGAATGCGAGTGCTGCTCGTCGTGCCAGCCGTCAATCTCGGCGATACGGTCCAGCGCCGCTTGCTGCTCGTCGTCCGTCACGGCGCCGTGCTCTTCTTCGAGGCGTTCAGCCAGCTCGCGCAGTCGGTCCATGGCGTCCTGATGAGCGGCGGCGGCCGCAATGTAACTGGACACCCCGCGCGCATCGACACGTTCTTTGATCGATTCCACCAGCTGTTCCGGCACGGTGATAGTGATCTTCCGAGTTGCCATACTTCAAGTATGCCATGTCCTGTGTGTTGCGGGTGGGTGCCTCGGCTGCCGCCATCCTCGGTAGCCGCTTCACGCTTTGCCCGGGAAGGTCGGAGCCAGGGCGTGAGGGGCGTAGAGACTTTGCGGCGGGCGTGGGTCTTGGCGATCCGCCCGCTCACGCAAACGGCCCCGGACGAGGAGTCCGAGGCCGAGTAGAGCGCCTCCCTGGGGGAGAAACCCAGGTCAGAGCGGTAACGCGTTGTGCCCCCGGCAGGATTCGAACCTGCGACACCCGCTTTAGGAGAGCAACAGGATCTGTAGCCAGTGGCTCCTACCTGCATCTTCTCTCTCCAGGATGGCATCTTGAGTGCCTAGGCGTGCAGGTTTCGTCTGTGCTTCACGGCTAAGAGCACGGCTAGGAACTCTCTAATCGATCACCTGGAAGCTGCTCGATCTCACGGCCTGCTGGCTGCGGGCGAGCTGCTGCCTGCGAAGATTCGATGGTGAGCTACGACCTTGCTGTGTGGGACGGTGAGCCTCCACTTGACGACCGCCGAGCGGGCTCGGTCTATGACGAGCTCTATGAGCGCTACCTGGAGTCGGACGATGTCGTCGTGCCTCCGACGCAGCGCATCGTGGCCTATGTCGAGGCGCTCGTCGAGCAATATCCGGACGGCATCGACGGCAACGTCGTCTGGACGTCGCCACCAGTCATCGACGAAGCCTCAGGGCCGATCGTGTATCTGCTCATGTCTTACAGCAAGGCCGGGGAAGTGTCTGAGTACGCCGCTTCGCTGGCTCGCGATCACGGACTCGTCTGCTATGACCCGCAGGACGAATCCCTGAGGTCGTGAGCTGCGACCATCTACCAGGCCGGACTCCGCATCGCAGGCATCCTCCTGGTCCCCCTGCGATCCAAATGAATCCGCCCAGCCCATTGATGCGGTACGAGTTTCTCTACTTCATTCAAGGCGGCTCGCTCCGCTCGCCGCGCGCGGCCCCGGCTCCAGCGCCGGGCCCCGACGCTCCTGTCTCCGCCCCGCTCCGGGCCCCGGCCCCGCCGGCCGCGCGGCTAGAGCGAGCGCCGCTGATGCTGTGGACGGTAGCCCGCTGTGGCTGGGGCCGGTCGGCTCCACGGTTTTAGGCAGCCACCATGGGGCGAGCCTCGAAGATCGGGGCCCACATCAGGCTTTACCGGGCAGGTCTAGAGACTGCCCGATTCGCGGCAAGCTTACGGGCCCCGATCTCTCGCCCCATGGCAGCTCCGTAAGTTGTTGGGCGGCCCGGGAGGGCCGGGTGTGGCTGATGGCAGCTTGTCTTGTGTGACTCGGCAGGAGTGGCCGCCCGGCTCTTCGGGGCGCCCTGGCTGCTGATTGAGATGTGCGTTGTAGTCGCTGTTTACGGAGATGACAGCGGGGTGTTCCTCGGGCCGACGGCATGCTGCGCGGAACGAGGAGGGGCGAGTGAGCAAGCGGCGGGCCCGAGTCTGGGCCGGGATCGACGCAGGCAAGGGCCACCACTGGGCTGCGGTGGTCGACGAGGTCGGTGCCACGCTGTGGTCAAAGAAGATCGACAACGACGAGTCGGTAATTTTGGCCGCGCTCGTCGAGATCCTGGACCTGGCGGACGAGGTCTACTGGGCGGTGGACATCTCCGGGACGTCGTCCGCGCTGCTGCTGGCCCTGCTGGCGGCCCATGGCCAGCGTGCCGTCTACGTGCCCGGTCGGACGGTCAACCGTATGGCGGGCGCCTACCGCGGTGAAGCAAAAACCGATGCTCGCGATGCCTACGTCATCGCCGAGACTGCGCGTCACCGCCGGGACTTCGCCGCCATTGACGTGCCCGCCCAACTGGCCGCCGACCTCGCGCTGCTGACCGCCCACCGCACCGACCTCGTGGCCGATCGGGTGCGAATGATCAACCGCCTGCGGGACGTGCTGACCGGTATCTTCCCCGCGCTGGAACGAGCCTTCGATTACAGCGCGCAGAAGGGTGCACTCGTGCTGTTGACCGGTTACCAGACGCCGGCCGCGATCCGCCGCCGCGGCTGTGCCCGACTGACGGCCTGGCTGACCAACCGCAATGTCCGAAGCGCCGACGCGGTCGCCGCGAACCGCGCTGGAGGCTGCGCAGGCCCAGCAGACCGCGCTGCCTGGGGAGGACGTCGCCGCGCAGATCGTCGCCGACCTCGCGGCGCAGATCCTGGCCCTGGACGACCGGTTGAAGCGGATCGACAAGCAGATCCGCGAGACGTTCCGCAGCCACCCGCAGGCGGAGATCATCGAGTCCCTGCCCGGCATGGGCCCGATACTCGGGGCCGAGTTCGTCGTCGCGGCAGGCGACCTGTCGGCCTACGCCGACGCCGGTCACCTAGCTTCCGCGGCCGGGCTGGTGCCGGTCCCGCGCGACTCCGGCCGCCGCACCGGCAACCTTCATCGTCCGAAGCGCTACAGCCGCCGACTGCGCAGGGTGTTCTAACTCTCCGCGCAGACCAGCATCATCCGCGAAGGACCGAACCGGGACTTCTACCTCAAGAAGCGCGGCGAGGGCTGCAAGCACGTCCAGGCCGTAATCGCTCTGCCCGCCGACGGGCGAGCGTGTTGTGGGCGCTGCTGTGTGACGGACGGGCCTTCACCGCCGCCCCGCCGGTCACGCAAGCGGCTTGACATCGTCATTGAGACTCCCGCCCAAAGCCATTCCACCGACCTCATCTGGGACGTCGGCCCCCCGATGGCTCTAACCTGCTGTCCTCAATCAACCGTCCCCCAGCTCGGAGCCCAGGATGGACGCCGTAGAGTTCCTAGCTGCTCTCCGCCGTGGAACCACCGTGGTCGCCGCCAGCCCTGCTGCGGAACCTACGTGGAAGGCATGGGTCGCTGTGACTTCAGCAACCCGCCTCGAAGATCGCCCTGGAGTGCGGAACCCTCACCTCGACCTGATCTGGGTCGTCCGCGAGTGGCATCCCCACTACATAGCCAACGACCTCTGCTGGGCTGAGGGCGACGGCATGAGCAAGCTCGAGCGCACGGTCTCGCGAGGGGAGGATGGGCTCTGGGCCGCAGTGGCGCGGTTCGGCGGCGTCGCAGCGTTCGACTATCCCTGGCGAACCGACTACCCCGGCTGAACGCCCTGCCGCGTGCCCCATCCGTGCCGGACCGGACGGAGACAAGCGGGGAACCACGGGGAACCACGGCCATACGGTCGCTTCCCTGCAGGTCAGCAACGCCGCAGGTCAGCGGCCATCCGCATACGTGGTCTTCCAAACTTGGTGCTCCACACCTTAAGGCCGGCCACGCTTCACTCGGTAGTCGACACACGCCGCCGACGTCAGCCGGAGCACGTTGCGTTAGTGGAACCTGATGCCGAACAACCCACCTGTTTCGTAGGCATCTGTAAGGCGAGCGCATTCATGGAAATCAACTCGGAAGCCCTCATCCTGAGCCTTCTTCAGGTCGTCCGAATTGAGAGTGACGACGTATTGAATACCCTCCCGCTCTGCAACCCGTGCCGCAAGAGTCAGGGCGCTAGCCATCTGGCGACCTTCGACGTCTGAATAGAGATGGCTATCGTGCACAAGGAAATCTGGGCCACGTCCGTATCGGCGAGCCGTGATCGCCATGGTCAAATCGAAGCAGAAAAGGGCCATGCTCTTCACCCCTTTGCTCCTGTCCCCTCCGATTGTTGGAACGAAGTGGTAACCAGTTTTTGAAGCTTCGACACTCAGAGAGGCGGGTCGCCCACTGCCGTAAATTTCATAGGCGTACGAGGAGTAGAGTTGCGCAATTTCGTCAATCTGGGCTCGCCGATCATTTAGGTCCATACTGAACCGAAGTTCCATTTCGGCAGAGCGAAGCTGCAAATGGCGATTCGCATTTTCCCATTTGTCGACAGTCTCGCGCCGCTGTTGCAGCTCATTCATCCTGCCGCGTACACGAACCAGCTCCAGTTGGAGCTCTTTATAGGTCTCCAGGGCGCCTCCCGCATCTAGGATTCGCATCACTTCAGAGCGTTCGGTGTCGACTTGCTGCAGTTCCCTCCTTTTTTCGTCGAGACCATCCAACAAGGCCGCGCGCTCACCCTGGAGGTACCGGCGTCTATTCTCCACGACCGAACGATGAAAGGCCGCAACCTCATCGAAGCGACGAATCACGCTTTCAGGTAGAGTGATTTGCAGCTGGTCGTACATCTCCTGGACGTACGAGTGATCTGGCTGGCTCTCGTCTTCTTGATTGATTGCAAGCTCAATGTCTCCAAGGCGACGCTCATCCATGACAAGTGAGTCATTGAGTTTGCGGATTACCCTACTGAGCTCATCAGCTCGCGCGCGATGCTGAGCGTACTGATCTACGACCTTGAACTCGCCGATTTCTTGCTCAAGGTTGCTCACCTGAATCCCAAGAGTGCGAATTTGTGCATCCAGGTCTTGCGCCTTGCCCAGTGTCATTCCCAGGACAGGATCCTTGGCTGCCTTCCGCAGATCCCTCAGGCTCTTCTCCGCAGTGGCCACTTCTTTCGCCTGCTCAAGCAGAGATAGGTCCAGCCCAAAGAGGTACGCCAGAGAAGATTGTGAAGCAGCAGCAGACTGCTTCCTGTGCACTTCAGTAGCGTTGTCGAACGCGCCGTTCTGTACATCGCGAAGGTAGAAAGCGATCAACGAGCGAAAGGAGGGCTCGCCATTTTTCCCCGCAAGAGCAAAGAGCCCCTTAGCCAACTGCTGTCTCCACGCGGTGTTCTTGAACGTTGCTCCGTCAACCTCGACGTTGCTCGGATCGGAACCAGTCCGCCTTACGGTGACTTCACGACCCAACAACTCCAACTGAAGCTCGAAGGAAGCTTGTTCGAGCTCTGGCCTCCGCAAAATGTGGTCAGGTCGTGCGTCAGCCCCCAGCAAAAAGTCGAGCACGCGAATAAAGCTTGTTTTGCCAACAGCATTCCGACTGTCCTGCCTACGGGCAGTCTTCGTACGCTCAGCCACAACGATATTGAGGCCGGGGCGAAAGGATGCCGTCTTGAAGTCAGGAAGATCGCTAGAAAGACTACGAAACATGTTCGCCCCTCGTAAGTTCCCCATCCCGAATAGACACCGCGCCAGTCGCATACAACAGATCAAGTGAAAGAGCGAACCACCAGAATGGCATGGCTGACGGCATTGACCGCGCTTGACGCCAGGCGATAAGACGCTGCCAAACGGCACTGACTGTTCCAGGCTCATCCAGCTGAACAAGGATCTGCGCGCCTACTGCAATCATTGCCTGATCGGAGGGAATCGACTTGCTCGGAAGTAGCATCACCCACCTACCGGAGCTTCGAAGATTTCGCATGTCTCAAAGAAGTGGGTGACAACCATCATGGCTGCACTCCGCTGCTGGTTCGCGTCTCCGAAGCCGCCGCCGCCGAACGCTTCGGAAACTAGGTCGTCACAAAGTGCATGAAAAACAGCGTCAGATTCTTCAAGCCGCGCGCGGTGACCGTCGTACCTTGCACGCAGATTCTCCGACACTTGGGCCTGCTCTCCCGGAGAAGCCTGCGAAAAATAGAACCGGACATGCCCCGTGTGAGTCTTGAACGTTTTCAGTAAGTCAGAGACCTCCGGGCCGAAGTTGTTATGCTCGATCTTCCCGAAAGGGACTTCGAGCACTTCATCCTGGCCGCCTTGCAGGCGAGTCCTGGCAAGGGTTTCGACGCATCTAGCGATGTACGACATGCCGGCAGGATGCTCGGAAGGCGGAGCTCCAAGAATGAGAGAGAGCTTATTTCGTTCAATCTCCTCCCCTACGCAATTATCCCAAAGGACCTGGGGAGGCCAGTTCTCTATCTTGATCGCAGAATCTTGTCGACTCTTCCTCAACTCCATGATGCCGGCCGCAGCCATGGCAGGCAGACCCGTCGCGTTGTTATACACGAAAGCCCACCTTTCCATGTGAGTACCCCAATGTGCTTCCGCGGTTTCGTAATCTGTCCGTATCTTATTGGCTACATATCTTTCGGTTGGACTGCTCGCTCCATAGCATGCCAGCATCAGTCCATTGACCCAACCATCGCAGCCCTTGTCCCCTCTTCCGGACGGATCGATTTGCACGAAGTTTGGCCCATGCTTCATGTGCATAAGGTCAGTCACGAAATCTTGCCACTCAAAGCCAGTCTTGCGGATGCACAGGGCTAGGAACTGGCTGTGAAACCAGGCACGGTCTTGATCTACTGACACTTTGCCCCCCAACTGTCGCAGTCTCAGCGCCGCTCACCCTACTAACGTGCGGCAGAGCTGGACAGCTGCTCGACGGTCACCTCGTTCATGCCCCCGTTGACGCGGCCAGACACCAAGCGCTGCCTCCGGGCGGGTCGTTGCAGCTCAGCTCGAGTCCTTCGTTAGCAGGCGCGTACGTGCCGGAGGATGGTTAGTGGGCCAATCGGGAGGTGCTTGCGCGTGCTCGGCCTGGCTTGAGCTTGCGCGCGCTCCCCTTTCGGCCGGCACACGTCGTGCTGCGCTACTGAGAGCCTGCCAACGAGGTTGTGCGGGCGCGCGTTGAGCTTTGAACACGCGTGCCAGATACGTGCCAGATCGAGCGGTCAGCCACGGTCGATTGAGGAGCACAGCAGCTTCCACACGCCCGTGACTACCGTCGCCGCGCACAGGCAGGATGAGCTGGGGTGAAGGCTGAGATGGCGCTGCCAGGCTTACAAAGCAGCCCTCAGCGCATGCTAGCGGCCCACACGCTCACGTTAAGCGTCATATGCGCTCCACACTGGGTCTGCTGGTTCCGGACGACCCGAGAGCCGCCGGAGCCCATCTCCTGCCACTGAGAGTCGGCGCCGTGCGACAGTGACGAAGTCACGTTGTGCCGATTCAACGCGGGATCGCATAACCACCCAGCCCTCGGCAGTAGTCGGACCGCGGCGGATGGCAATGTGCATGCGCCAGATCTGCTCATCGAGGGCATGAGCGGCCTCAACGATGTCTTGATCAGCCACAAGATTCACCATACTGATGGCCTCGTTCCACGGGCGCCAGTCGACACTCGTGGGAATGAGGACACCTTGTGGGAGACCATGCGGGCGCGCGGCGTCCATCTCACCGAGGTCAACCATCACGGCGGCCGATTCGCGCAGTACACGCGCACAGGCTGCTGTCTGCTGATCTCGCGCCCAATGCCGGTCTTGGGCTCGCCTGCTGACCATACTGCCGGCGAAGACACCAATCAGTGTGGTTAGCACGGCCGCAGCAGGGGCTACCAGCGCACTCCATAAGAGAGTCATGCTGTCAGTCTGCGTCCTGTGCCACGGGGTTGGTGGGCTGCGCGTTGAATCGCCGCCGACGTAGCTGCGTATCCAGGCGCCAATGTGGTCCAGTGTCACTGCTCGCCTGGACTGGGAACCTCTGTCGACCCCATGCGAGACGAGAACAACCGAGCGGACTTCAGCGACCGACCCGCCGGAGCCGTGCCACAGGCGTGCCAGATGGGTCGGGGACTCACGGGGAACTGTGGCCGCCATCGGGGCGGAGAGGCCGCAGGCGCCGAAGTCCGCGTTGCCCAGGTCAGCGCCCAGCTCGTCCCACCTCGCTCCTAAAGCGGGGGTACGCGGGGCCTATGTCGTCTGTGCTGAGAACATCGACCGGCCTTGCTCATGGGGCCAGTCTGAGGACGTTCATGCCGTACGGGTACAGCCATGGGCTGTGGCCACCGGCTTGGAGTCGGTCGATCGCGATCAGCGCGTCCGCCGCGGTCTTGCAGCGCGGGTGCTGTGTGGCGAAGGTGGCGATGCGGGCGCGCTGGGTGGGCAGCCAGGCAGCGATCACCTGGGGGTCGCCGTCGTACCACCACGTGAACTGAAGCTCTTCCCAGAGAAGGTCGGTGGCCCAGTCGAAGGCGAGGCGGACGAGGCCCGCGTCCGCCTCGGAGCCGGAGAGCCCGGCAATGTGCTCCAACCACGGCTCGAGATCACCTGTTGCGTGGGCGATTCCTTCCAAGAGTTCAGCGATGTCCCCGGGAGTGCCATCAACCAGGGCGAGGGCCAGCAGCGCTCGGAAGGCCTGCTCTACCACGGCACGTTCGGGCGCGGGCCAGTCAACGAACTTAGCCCCGTGTTGGCCGAGATGACCGATTTCCCGGGATGGATCGACGCCATGGCCCTCGGGCCCCCAATAGCGCAGCGCATGGGGCATGAGGCGACGCCACAGGACGGGGTATTGGTCCGCGTCCCAGTGGCTGACGACTTCGCGCATGAAATGCCCGAGGAGATCATCCGGTACGGCAGCGGGATCGCCACCGAGAATGTGCAGCTCCGACTCCGGGGTGCAGTACGTGCAGCCGTCCACCGGGCGGTCGAGTTCGGGAGGTGACGCGAAGACTCGGTCAGCCTCGGCGAGCGCGTGCCGCCACATTGCGTACAGATCGAGGTCAAGAGGATCGGACATGGCACGACCTACCGCGGGGACTCCGCACAGGGAGAGCCTGGCGAAGAGCGTGACCCTACCACTTGGCGATCCGGGGACCGACCGTAGTCACGTGCCAGATGCGTGCCAGATCGTGCGGTCATTCACGGTCAGTTGGGGCGCGGGAAGGTGCTCGATCAGTGCTGGGCCGGCCTGGCCTGTCAGATGCGCCTGCGGCGCCGCTCACGTGTGTGGGTGGTGGGGGTGCAGGGCATCTCGGCGAGATCGGTCACGGCCAACAGAGGGGGTTCAGGAGCACACTGCGGCGAGGGCGGCCGTTACGGCGGCAGCGAGGGTGATCACTGCGGCGAAGGCGGCAGCCGCCTGCTTGAGGGCGGCGGGGTAGCCGGCGCCGTCCAGGCGGGCGAGTTTGCCCGCGCCGACAGCGGCCAGCAGCGCGACCACGAAGGTCAGAGCGGTGGTGAGCAGAACGATGGCGACTGACACGGCAATCTCCCTGGAAAGGTAGGGGTGTTGACGTGGTCGAAGGTCGCGGAATTTGTGTGCGTCGGGGTTCGCCGGGAGGAAGATGAACACCGGCGAACACATCACCGCCCCGGGGGGACGAGCACGTGCATGACGACGAGCGGAGCGACCGCAGTGCGGCGATGATCGAACTGCACAACAGGCTGAGCGACGGGCTGGCACGCGCCAGACTGAACAAGTCGCAACTCGCCGTCCAGACGGGACTGGGGCGGACGACCGTGTCGGAGGCGTTTCGGCCCGATGGGTCTGTTCCGTCGGCGGAGACGGTGGCGGCGCTGGCCCGTGTGCTGAAGCTGCCACAGGAGGAGCTGCTGGCGTTGCGGCGCGCCGCGGCGGGTCCGGTTGTGCAGGACGATCCGGGGCCGGGTAAGCCGATCGGCGAGTGGGAGCCGCATGACTTGGAGGTCCACCCGGCCGGGCCCGCCCTGCCTTCGTCGCGGCAGCGGGTGCTGCCAGGCTATGTGCGGCGGGCGCATGACCGGGTGCTGGCGCAGGCGGTGCAGGACGCCCAGGCGGGCGGTAGCCGGATGGTGGTCCTGGTCGGCACTTCCTCGACGGGGAAGACGAGGGCCTGCTGGGAGGCAGTCCAGCCGCTTGCCGAGCTCGAGTGGCGGCTGTGGCACCCCTTCGACCCGACCCGGGCTGAGGCCGCTCTCGACGACTTGGAACGTGTCCGGCCGCGGACGGTGGTGTGGCTGAACGAGGCCCAGCACTACCTTGGCGACGCCCGGGCCGGCGAGCGGATCGCCGCCGCGTTGCACGCGCTGCTCACCGATCCGGAGCGGGGGCCAGTCGTGGTGCTGGGCACCCTGTGGCCCGAGTACGACCGCCAGTTCACGGCGCTGCCCTCGCCCGGCGAGCCGGACCCACACAGCCGGGTACGCGAGCTCCTGGCCGGACGCACTCTCTACATCCCGTCCAGCTTCGACGCGCAGGCGCTGCGCGCCGCCTCCGCCCTGGCGAAGGACGGGGACCGCCTGCTGGCCGACGCCCTCACCAGGGCCTGCGCCCACGGACAGGTGACACAAGACCTGGCCGGTGCTCCCGAACTCTTACGCCGCTACGCATGCGGCACCCCGGCGGCCCGGGCGCTGCTGGAGGCGGCGATGGACGCCCGCCGTCTCGGCGTCGGCCTGCACCTGCCCCATTCCTTTCTCACCGACGCCGCACCCGACTACCTCAACGACACCGACCACGAAGACCTCTCCGAAAACTGGGCGGAGGCCGCATTCGCCGAGCTCGCCCAGACCGTCCACGGCAAGCAAGCGCCCATGCGCCACACCACCGCCCGCCCCACACGGCGCCCGCCAGGAACACCACCACCCCCCACGCCGCCCAGTCCGCCAGCAGGCCCGGTATTCAGGCTGGCCGACTACCTCGAACAACATGGCCGCACCACGCGAGGGCAGTTGTGCCCGCCCGCATCCTTCTGGCACGCCGCCCACACCCACCTCACCCGCCCCGAGGACCTGGACAACCTCGCCCGAGCAGCCGACGACCGGCATCGCCTCCAGTGGGCCCACCACCTCCGCTACCGCGCCGCCGACGCCGGGCACCCCGGCGCCCTGTTCTACCTGGCCGAGATGCGGGAGACGGCCGGGGACGCGGAGGGCGCCGAGGCCCTGGCCCGCCGGGCCGCCGACGCCGGCGACATCACCGCCCTGTTCTACCTGGCCGAGATGCGGGAGACGGCCGGGGACGGGCAGGTTGCCGAGGCCCTTTACCGTCAAGCCGCCGACGCCGGCGACACCGACGCTCTGAACCGCCTGGCCGAGACGCGGGAGAGGGCAGGGGACCGACTGGGCGCCGAGGTCATGGCCTGCCAGGCCGCCGACGTCGGCGACACCCACGCCGTGTTCTCCCTGGTCGAGATGCGGGAGACGGCCGGGGACGGGCAGGTTGCCGAGGCCCTTTACCGTCAAGCCGCCGACGCCGGCGACACCCACGCCGTGTTCTACCTGGTCGAGATGCGGGAGACGGCCGGGGACGCGGAGGGCGCCGAGGCCCTGGCCCGCCGGGCCGCCGACGCCGGCGACATCACCGCCCTGTTCTACCTGGCCGAGATGCGAGAGATGGCGGGGGACGCGGAGAGTGCCGAGGCCCTATACCGCGAGGCCGCCGACGCTGGCGTCGCCGACGCTCTGAACCGCCTGGCCGAGATGCGGGAGAGGGCAGGGGACCGACAGGGCGCCGAGGTCATGGCCTGCCAGGCCGCCGACGCAGGTCTCACCTACGCTCTGATCTACCTGGCCGAGATGCGGGAGAGGGCGGGGGACCAAGAAGGCGCCGAGGCCACGGCCCGTCAGGCCGCCGATGCCGGTCACCCCGAAGCCCTGGTCTTCTTGGCCTACATGCGGGAGAGGGCCGAGGACGGCGAGGGTGCCGGGGCCATGGCTCGCCAGGCCGCCGACGCCGGCCATATCTACGCTCTGATCAACCTGGCCGAGATGCGGAAGGAGGCGGGGGACGGGGAGGGTGCCGAGGCTCTTTACCGCGAGGCCGCCGACGCCGGGCACTCCGCCGCATTGATCGGCTTGGCCGAGATGCGGGAGGGGGCGGGGGACGGGGAGGGCGCCGAGACCCTTTACCGCCAGGCCGCCGACGCCGGCGACACCATCGCCCTGATCCATTTGGCCGAGATGCGGGAGAGGGCGGGGGACCGAGAAGGGGCCGAAGCCATGGCCCGCCAAGCCGCCGACGTCGGCGACGCCTACGCTCTGATCAACCTGGCCGAGATGCGGGAGAGGGCGGGGGACGCGGAGAGTGCCGAGACCCTCTACCGCCAGGCCGCCAATGTCGGCCTCACCCACCCGACGCGGCCCGGGACGCAGTTCCCGGCCGAAGAGCGGTGGCCTTACGGGCTGGACCCAGACGGGACCCCCACATCCCCCTGGCAGTAACCCCCCTCCCCACCGGCCACGATGCCTGCCCCAGCCCACCACCCGTGCCCCACCCGCTCCGCCCGAATGGAAGTGCCTGGTGTCGTTCGGGCCGTCACGGCCCTGGTGCTGGCTTGCTATCGGGCGCCCCTCCCTATGACGCCCGGCGCAGGTGGCTACGACGACGTCAACCGGCTGCACCAAGACGGCTCCAGCTGGCCCGGTTTCGTGAAGATCCAGGACCGTGAGGCTGGCCTGAGATGGCCCCATCCAGCCGTCGTCGCTGCTCATTGGCGGGGCCGTTTCAGGCCGCCCCGACGGAGGCTTCACAAGACGGGGCCAGCTGGAGCCGTCTCGGTGGGGCCGCTGAACGTCGTCGTAGCCACGCAGGGTTCGCCTGAGGAATCAAGCCGAGCAACTGTGAGGCGGTGCCGATCACAGGGTGGCCGAATTCAAAAGAGCCCCATCAAAGGTGCATGCACCCGCCGACAGGTTCAGCACCGCTGCGGGCCTGTTGACCTGGCACGACCGCTTTGAGGTCGGCGCCACGCTTACAAAGCAGATGTTCATCGTTCGGCGACGGACACGCCTACGGCTGAGGCCAGCCCTCATCGCTCATGCACTGCTTGAATGCCTTGTCCCGCTGCGTCGTGGTATATGAGCTGGTCAGCTCGTCCAGGGTAGGATCTTCGCTCTTTGACTCGGGCCACGCCTTGCCTGCGAGCTCAGTGCAGTACGCCCGCGCTTCGAGCTGCGTCATTTGCAGCGTGCGGCCGTTGCTCGTTCCGTACACCAGCGGAGTACAGCAACCACGATGACCGACGCTGGCCCTCACCGCACCGAGAAGCCGAGCAGCCAGCCCGGCAGCCCTCAGCGACCGTCCCGCCCGTAGTTCGCGAAGAGAGGGTGGGGGCCGTGCCAACGCCTAGCTCCTTGAATCATCGGACTGAGGCGTCGTCGGTCCCCGTAGCCGAAGGGTGCACTCGAAATACCGCAGCCGGTTGGCGTCCCCGCCCTCCAGCTCGCGCCTCGTGGAGGCGGCGAAGGTAGCCGTGCTCCTCGAGGAGCCTCAGCGCCGGAGCTGCCGAGCTCACCGTGGGGAAGGCGCGGCGCCGAGCCGTGACGAGTTCGTGGGCCTTGAAACTGGTTGTCTTCGTGCGGCGGATCCAGTCGAGCACCAGCTGAGCCTTCTCGCTGTCTGCGTCCGTTTCCATGAGGTCGAAGGCCGCGAGGGCGTGAGCGGTGTAGTACTCGCCGATGGCGACGGCGCGCTCGATCGTGGCGGCCTCGATGGGATCGCCCCAGCGGCCCGTTGCACGTTCGGCGAGGTGCAGAAGGCCGGCGATGCGGGCCACGGCGCCGACGTACTTTCCTGCCCAGTCGTCGATGTGGGCCAGGGCGCCCTCGGGGCGTAGCTGGGGCTCGATTGCTTCCTGCAGCTTGATGACGGCCTGGTCGGCGGGGCCCGAGCACTTGATCGTGACCGGCTCGGGGAGGTCCGTCAGGGTATGGACCAGCGTCGTGAGACGGGACTGGTATGTGCGGGACACCTGCTCTGGGACCGGTGGGACGACGATTTGGCGGTAGCCGAGGGTCGAGGCGGGCAGCGAGAAGAGGAAGCGCGCCAGCAGGCCGCGACCACGAGCCCCGGGCGTCTGGGCGAGGTCCAACAGGACGGGGGGCTGCAACGTGATGCCGATGGTGAGGGCAGGTTTCTCACCCAAGTCGGTTTCACGCGTGATGCGTTCGGCCTGAAGCCGTTCGCCCTTGTGCCCCTGGAGGAAGACGCCGAGGTTCGGGCGTGAGCTGTAGCGGCCCGCGATGATGTCGAAGAGATCGCCTTCCGGGGACAGGACGCCGAGGCGGCCGTGTGTGCTCAGGAGCTTGGTCAGGGTCTCGGGGGTGACGTCGCCGGAGGCGGTCAGACGGGGATTGGGCGGGACGACAATCGACTCGGCCTCCATGCGGAGGCCCGCGGCCTCGGCCACCAGGGACGTGGAAGCGGTCGCGTCGTCGGCCTTGCGGGCCTTGGTCATGATGGCTTCGGCACGGGCTTCCGCGGCTTCCTTGGCGACCTCGGCCTCGATGATGGACGCGCGCGCACCCTCCTGCAAGGCCGCTTCGATGTCGTAGATCGGCCGGGTCATGGCGGCGAAGACGTCGGACTTGCGGGAGGCCGGGGGCATGGCCACGACCAGGTAGAGGTTCGTCTGCTCGACCCAGCCGTCGCGGATCTGGACATGGACGCGCCCGCCGGCGGCCGTAGAGAGCACGGCGAGAGCCATGGTCGCGGCCATGTCGGTGGGGGTCTGCGTGAACTCGGCGACCGCGTAAGCCTGTTCGGCTGCCCAGGCAGGGAGGGCATCGACTGGGAAGGTGGGCAGCGGGCCTTGCTGACCGAGTGGTGTCGGCGCAGGCCAGCGTTCCTCGGCTTCTGTGAGATCGAGCGCGTGGCGTGCTGTGGCGAGCAGCTCGTCGTGGTCTTCGCCCGAATCACGCGCTGCCTGCATCAGCCGGGTGCCGAGCTCAGCGATCTGGCGGCGCTTCGCGTGCCTCCGCACGATCCTCGCGTACCAGAACCCGGAGCTGGCCGTTGGAGCAGCCCTGTAGAGGGTGTGCAGATATGGCGCCCCGCCGACACGCTGCAGGTCGCCGGAGTTCGCGAGATGGTCGGTGAGGACGATCGGGGTTGGCGGGATGCTGGCCGCCACGAGCTCCAGGATTGCGCGCCAGATGGTCTCGTGGGCGGGGAGGTAGAAGACTGCGGTGTCCTGCCCGAGCTCCTCCTCGACCTCGGGCAGGACGGCGGCGTCGGCCATGACGGCACCGAGGACGATCTGCTCGGCCTCAATGCTGTTCGGCGCCTCCGTCATCGGGATGACGTTTTCGCCGTGGGCGTGCTGGGGCGTGCTCACGCCGCTCCTCTCAGTGCGGTGGTGTGGAAGGGGAGGATGGCCAGGCGCCTGGCGTGCCAGCCGGTGCGGATGGGAATCAAGACTTGCCTCGCAGCGCGGCGACGGTGCGTTTGGCGTCGGCGACCAGGTCGTGACCGCGGGTGTGCTCCTGCGGAGCAAGGCCCCAGCTGCCATCCACTACCAGGCATACGACCGTGGTGGTGAGCAGGGCCGGCCGCTCCGAGCTCGGCTCGTAGAAGGTCGCGTACGAGGAGAGGCAGTGGCGCTCGGCGCTCCAGTCCTGCAAGCCGGATGGGACGTCGCGATTCGCACGCAGCGCCTGGCGGTACAGCGGGACGTGTACGTCGATAAGGAGACTGCCGTCGCCATCCTCCGCGAACGTTGGGGTGATGCCACGAAGGTCGGGGCGGATCTCGACGTAGCCGGGCGACATCACCGGCGAGGTCGCGACTCCCCAGGCCGCGGCAGCGAACTCGTTGACGGGCAGCGGCTGGTCCGGCCGGTCGTACTCGTGGAACCGGTTGAGACGCTGCCCGAGGTACGCGCCGTAGCGCGAATGGCCGTCTGAGGCGCTGCGGTGATCGTGCTCCTCATCGATGAGGGTGAGCATGGTGGGCGTCCAGAGCTCGTTGCGCACGGACATGATGTAGGTACTCCTTCGCATCGCTCAGTGGGAAAGGGGTGCTGCGGGGCGAGGCCGTCGCTGTGGGAGGTGAGCGGTTTCTCCCCGCGTCTTACGTGCAGGGCTGGACTTGTGAGGCCGCAGTTACCTCCAGGCCTAGGGATCGTTCGCGTCGGCGGCGTGGTCTGCGGCGTCGGCGAAGAGGTTCGCCCCCTGTTCCCGGTCGCGGGCATGCGCCACTCGGAGGCACCACGGCGGAGGACGGCGGCGATGACTCGGGCTCGGGTGGGCTCGATGGAGACCGGTGTGCGGACGGAGCCGTCGAACAGGGCACGGATGGCGGCCCAGCCGCTGGCAGGCAGGACGTGGGCGAGGTGCTTGCCGAGGTTGTGAATGGTGGTGGCTGAGCGCCGTTCCTGGCCGTAGAGGTCGGAGCCGTGACTGACGTTGATGCCCATCAGTGGCCTGCCTTCCGTGCGTTGGCGGCGGCGGTGCGTACGAACTGCAGGACCTGGTCGCGGGTGCGGGCCGGCTGGTCGTTCCAGACCACGTAGGAGCCGGCCTCGGGTCCAAGGGCGTCCTGCAGGTGGGCGGAGGCCTCGCGGAGCGTGTGGACGTCGCCGTAGCCGAGGCGGTGGAGGGCGTACTGGGCGCCGATGATGCAGCGCCGACCCTTCTCGTCCCGCTGGGTGCCCTGGCTCCAGCCGTGCCGCTCGATGAGCAGCGCGACCAGCTCCAGGTTCTCCGCAGCGGGGATGATGCGGCCGCCTCCGTGCCAGGCCCGCATCAGCGGGAGCGAGAGCGCCCAGTCCGGCAGGCGGCGCAGGATGCGCGCCGGGGGTCGCAACCGCGGTGCCTGCTCGCCCTGGGGCGGCGGGGCGGTGTCGAGCTGGGCGAGCGCTTCGGCGACCAGCTCGTTGGTCGTCTTGGTGACCAGCGGGTGCGCGGTCGTACGGACGCGAGCGGCGAGGTAGCGCTCGATCTCGACGACCAGTGCGTCCGCGTCGATCGACAACCCCAGGTTGTCGGTGGCCGGTTCCCGGCTTGCTCTGGCCGTCGTGGTCGTGGTCATCTCGTGGTGCCTTCCTTCGGTCTCGGTGCCGGTAGGTGGGCGGGTGGGGCGCTCCCGTGCTGTCCAGGCGGAGGGAGCGCCCCGGTCTTGCTACTGGTGCTGGGTCTCGCGGCGGCGGGCCCGGTTGTAGGCGGCGATGTCCTCGTGGGTGCCGCCCGCATCGAGCACTGCCTTCATCGCGTCGCAGACCTTGTGCGGGTCACCGGCCATGCCGTTCTCCGCGTACTCGTTGACCAGGTCGGCGGCCTTGGCGATGAGCTCTTCCTTGGTGGCCATCTCGGGTTCTCCTTCCGGAGTCGGTTGGTCTGACCGGCTCCCCTCACCGCTCGTACGGGACGGGCGGATCGGGCAGCGGTTAGGTCACCACCAGTTGGACTTGCGCTTCGTCCGGGCCTGGCGGGCCTCGTCGGCGAGCTTCTCCAGGTGGGCAATCTCGTCGGCGTCCAGCGGGCGGTCGAACTCCTCGCCTGCGGGGAGGGGGCCTGCGACCTGCGGGCCGGGGGTGGCGATGTTTCGGATGCCGGTCGGGCGCTGGAGGTGGATAGGGCCCTCGCGCAGGCAGATGCCTTCGACGGAGATGCCGCCGACCATCGCGCCACCGAGTAGCGGGTGCTGGCCGGTGACGGTGAACTCGCTGTAGAGGCGGTCGTCCTCGTACGGGGCGACGTTGGTCGCGACGCTGCGCACGACGTAGAAGCGGTCGCCCTTCTTCAGCTCGCGGCCGGCGCGCTTGGCGTCGCTGGCGGTGCGCTGGTAGACGTCCCTGGCCATGACGGGTCCTCCTGGTTGGTAGTGCCGGTGGTTGGGCGGGCGGGGCGCTTCCGTGCTGTCCAGGCGGAGGGAGCGCCCCTGGGGAGTTGGGCTACAGGCCCCAGTACGTCGGGCGGCGGGTGGCACCGGTCCAGGTGCACGCGGCGGCGTGGGCGCGGGCCTTCTCGTCGATTCCCTCGGGGTCTCCGATCTCGGAGTGCGTGTGCCAGCAGTCGTCGCACTGGTGGCCGTTGTGCAGGAGCGGGAGGTCGAGAACGGCGGTGACGGTGCGGCCGCCAGCGGTGCGGTAGCGGCTGCCGGTCCTCTGCGGCATCGGTCCTCCTGCTGGTCGGTCTGTGAGGGTTCGAGGGGCGGTTTGAGGGGTGGTGGCCCCCGGTGGGCGGTGCGTTTGTCCTGGTTTGCCGGGTGGTCGCGCGGGCGGTCTGGGTGGTCTGCCGCCCGGGTCGGGGGTCCGCGCGACCGTAGGACAAACCGGTGCAATATGGGCGGCGACCGGGGGGTGACCGGGATGCCGACTGGGTTGGTATGGCCCTATTTATCGGTCTGGGCGGCGGTGAGCTGGTCGCGGAGGTAGCCGTTGGGGTTGGCCATGCCGTCCCACGGCCCGAGCTTCTGCGTGCGGCCGGCGCCCGCGTCGCGGAGCCTTGCCTGGAGCTGAGCGGTGGTCATCTCCCCGTAAGGGGCGGGGCGGTGGTCGACGAGGAGCTTGAGGAGGACCTCGGTGCGGGCCCGGTCGAATCCAGCCTGGTCGAGGACGGCGACGCAGTCCTCGAGCAGCTGCGCGACGGCGGCCGCGGCCGCGTCCTCCTTGCCGTACTCGACCGCATCGCCGGTCAGGGTGCCCGCGTCGGTGCGGAGCTGGCGGCCGCGCAGGCAGATCTCCCGGAAGTCAGGGAGGTCGATGACGTCGGCCTTGAGGGTGACGTGGCCCTGCTCGCCGCCCTGGTCCAGGACGACGACGCCCTTGGACGCCTCGGTGAGCAGGTGCGGGGCGGCGCCGTTGGCCACCGCGTCGTCACCGAGGACCATCTTGGCGCTGTTGTCGCCCTTGACCCGGTAGCTGGCGCGCTTGGCGCAGACCTCGCGGAGTTTGGTCGGGACCGAGTCGGCGTCCGGGCGCTGGGTGATGAAGACGCCCATGCCGCCGACGAACCGGGTGACACGTACGTAGCGGGCGAAGGCCTCCACCATGAGGTCGCGGCCGGAGCGGGACTTGGGCCGGCCACCGCCCTCGGGCTCGTCCTCGATGGCGACCTGGACCAGCGCGGCGCCGTCCAGGAGCTCCTGGAGCTCGTCGACGACCAGGAGCACCGGGCCCATGCCCTTCTTCGCTAGGTCCAGGGTGATCTTCCCCTCGGGGACGGTGTCCGGGTCCTCCTCGTAGAGGCGGTCCAGCTCGGTGCCCCGGTCCTGCATCTCGCCGATGGTCCGCTCCATCACCCGGAGGACACGGCGGATGATGTCGGGCGTCGCCCCGGCGATCCACTGGTGGGCGACGTGCCGCAGCGGGGCCCAGTCCGGGCCGGTCTTGCCGGTGACAACGATGATGCGGACGGTCGGGTCCAGCGCCGCGGCGGCGGCGACCAGGCGGGCCATGTAGCTCTTGCCGTAGCCCATGAGGCCGCCGATCAGCAGCGAAGACCACAGCAGGTGCATCTCGTGGCGGGTGTTGCGGGCGTCGGCGCCGAGCGGGACGCCGTGGTTCCAGAAGTCCCAGCGCTCCATCTCGATGAGCCGGGACGGGGTCTTGTGGCTGCCGTAGGGGTTGTCCTCGTTGGCGACCCAGAGTACGAACCGGCCGTCGTGGCCGTCGTTGCTGGTGTCGGCGGCGATCTCGATGCGGGACTTCTTGATGCGCAGCGCGGACGCGAGCTCTTCGACCCGGCTGACGGCGGCTGATGCTTTGACGCCCCGGGGGAGTTCGACGGTGGCGGTCCAGCCGGGCCCGGACGGCTGGATGACTCCGGCGAGGTGGGTCTCATCCCGCTGGGCCTCGGTGATGATCCGTGCCTTGATGAGCGCGGTGACGAGGTCCTTCTCGCCCTGGACGCGGCCGGACTCGGGCTTGATGAGGCTGACGCGGCCCATGGCGGCGAGCGTGTCCGGTACGAACGGCGCGGTGGGGTCGGCGGCTTCGGGGCTGGTGGCCTGGCCGGGGACGACGACGGCGGCCGCGGGCGTTTCGTCGGCGGCGAAGTCGCGGCCCAGGTACCACCAGGAGACGGGGGCGGCCCCGAGGGAGGCGAGGGCGAGCAGCGGCTCGACGGCGACGCCGTTGAGGTACGCGACGGCTCCGAGCGCCACGGCGCCGGCGCGGCTGGCCTTCTTGGTCCAGCGGGCTCGGATGAGGTCCTTGCCCGCGACCTTCATCCGGTCGGCTTCCTCTCCCTGGCGGAGTTGGAGCTGGGCCTCAAGTCCGGCGAGCTGCATGGCGATGCCGGTCGCCGTGTCTCCCTCGGAGGTACGGAGCTGGGAGCGCAGGACGTTGATGCGGCCCTTGAGTTCCCGCTGTCCCTGGTCCTGGGCCTGGCGGCGCTTATGTTCGATCTCGCGGGCGAGGTGCTCGTCGGTGACGTCGGCGGTGGTGAACCACTCGCCCAGACGCCGGGCGACGTTGGCGCGCTGCCGCTCCAGCACGACACCGGCCTGCGCCGCGCGGGCCTTGGCCACGCCGCGGAGCTGCTCCAGGCGGCCGACTTCCTCCGCGTCGACGATGCCGCCGTCGTTGACCGGCGGGGTGCTGCTGACCTCAAGGGCCATGGTGTCCTCCGAGGGTTGAAGTGCGACGGGTCTCACGGCTCGCACGGGTGCGATTCCTCGCACTCGTGCGAGCCGTATCACTGGAGTTCGGTGGTCAGTCCGGGGCTACAGGCCGCCGAAGATGTTCCCGAAGGCGGTCACGCCGGTGCCGCCGAGCTGGGTGACGAGCGGGCCGACGAACGTTCCGGCGAGGACGATCCCGAGGGCCATGGACGTGAAGGCCCAGCCCTTGGAGACCTTGCCGCCCTTGATTCCGAAGAACAGGACGATGCCGAGGACCAGGGCGAGCACGGCGCCGGTGCCGAGCGCGGCGCCGTCTCCGGCCTGGGTATGGACCTGCTGCGGGTTGTAGCCGGGCTGCTGCTGGATCGGGGAGCCGACGCCGCCTGCGGCGAGCTGGACGATGGTGGTGCGGTGTCCGGCGTCGGCGCGGTAGGCGGCGGTGTCCAGGCCGCGGATGTGGACGGTCTTGCCGGACGGGAGGGTGACCGGGGCGCCGGCCGCGCGGTCGACGGCGGCCTGGACGACGGTGGTGGCCTTCTCCGGGGTGTCGGCGTGGACGGTCCCGGCGGTGCCCAGGAGGGCGGCCGCGGCGGTACCGGTCAGGGCGAGGGTGCGGATGGTGCGGGCCATGGTTGTGTTCTCCTTCGCGGGGCGGTGTCAGTCGGTGGGGCGGGAGGCGGTCACGGCCATCTGGCGGCGGGCGGCGGGGTGGTACTTGACCGTGCCGGGGCGGCGTCGGGGCGGGGTTCCGCCGTTGCGCTTGCGGCCGTCTTCGCCGGGCTTCTTCGACGCCTGCACGCGGGCCGTGGACGGCTCGTCGGCGGCGGGGGGCGTTTGGGAATCGACCTGCGGTTTTGCGTCCTTCTCGGGGGCGTCCAGGGGGCCGTTCTGGGCGAGGCGGACGGCGCGCTTGGCGGCCCGCATGTGGGCGATCCGGTCGGCCGTCGAGCCGGGCTCCGCGCCGTGGATTTCCAGGCACGCGCGGGCGTAGGTCTTCTCGCTCGGGATGACCTCCGGCCCCTCCGGTCGTCGCAGTCCGAACGGGCTCCGGCGGCGCCCGGGGCGGACCTCGCCCAGCGCGGTCGCGAGGTCGATCGCCCGCTCCCACGCGGCCGGGTCCCCGGCGGCCCGGGCGGCGTTGACCGCGTCCAGGCGCAGCAGCTCGGCACGGGCCGTACGGCGCTCGGCACGGCGGACGGAGCGGGGGGTGCGGCCCTCGCGCTTGGTGATCCGGCCGTGTTCGTGCAGGTCCCAGATCGCGGGACCGATGACGGAGCACAGCGCGCCGCCGATTCCGGTGGCGATGCCGTACTCGGCACTGCCGTGCGCCAAGTTGATGCCGGCGGCGATGAGCGCCTGGACCAGGGCCCCGAGCCGGTAGTGCCAGGACGGGCGGCCCTCGTCGATGGCGGCCTGCGCCCCGCACAGCAGCGCCCAGGCGACGCCCTCCAGGACGAAGGGCGCGGCGACGAGGAACCAGGCGTGCGGGTCCCAGAACGCCATGACCTGCATCGGCAGGCTGACGACGACGCACACGATCGCGATGGTCTTCGCGGCCTTCCGCCAGGTCGCGGCCGACTTCTCGGCCTTGGCCTTGGCGGCGGCCTCCTCCCTGCGGGTCTCCTCGCGGCGCCGGCGTTCCTCGGCCGCGTCGTCGAGGTCGCGCTGGATGTCCTTCTGCGCCTTGGCCCGGGCGCGCTCGTTCGCCAGCTCCTGGCGGACTCGCTCACCCTCGTTCTTGATGCGCTGGGCCTCGGCCTCGGCTTGCAGCTGCTCGGCACGAGCCAGGCCTTCGGCGTACGACCCGCCGGACTGATCAGGGTGCAACTCGGTGACGCTCACCGGGCACCTCCCGACTGGCCCCCGGGTTCCCCGGCGTTCGCCAGGTCCTGGCCGGTGCGCCACGTCTGTGCCTCGTCGTCCGACAGGCTGCGGGTGCATGCGATCTCCACCTCGACGCCGTCGACCTCGACCGTGGCCTTGTGGCTCTCGAAGGCAGGGCAACCAGCAGTGGTGTCGTAGAACTTCACCTGTACCTCGGCGCCAAGGGCTTCAGCCCACGCGCGCACTCCGTCCACCTCACGGGGGTCGAGCTCGACCTGGGCGCTGCGGGTGCCGCCGAAGCCATCGGCTCGCGCGCTGGGGCGGATCTCCTTCAGGGGAAGTCCAGGGTGTTCGGCGAGCAGGCGGCGCACGACGCGGCTCACGCGGAATGCCGCGGCCTCGAAGACTTCGGTGGTGCCCAGCGGGCTACGTTCGGTCATGCTCACCGCCGCTCCCCCGGTCCCAGGACAGCGCTCCGCCTGGGCAGCGGCTCGCTCCACACCAGCACGAGGGTGGCCGCGTTCAGTTCGGCCTCCACCTCGTCGCAGGCTTCGAGGTATCCCTCAAACTCCTCGGGGCTCCAGGTCGCGGGGTCGCCGTGCTCCCGGCGAAACTGCGTCGGGGTCATGCCGCAACCCCCGTCCCACGCGAGCGCTCGGCGAGCCGACGGCGGATCAGGCGCCGTTCGGCGGGGGTGGTGCCGCCGAGGATCGCGAACTCGTCGCGGTTACGCAGCGCCTGCATCAGGCAGTCCCCAATGACGGGGCAGCGCGTGCACATGGCCTTGGCGTGCTCCACGGCCGCCACATCGGTCTCGTGCGGGAAGAACAGAGTGGTGTCTTCGCCAGCGCACGCGGCCCGCTGCTCGATGCTGATGTCGAGACGAGGAGCGGTCTGCGCGGCCCTCGCTGCCATCTGCGCTCGCCAGTCGGACGGAGCCGCGATGGGCTTCGACGACGCGGCCAAGCGCTCGGAGGTACGGCGCCGGGTCGCCATTCAGACCACCTCCGCGACGGTGGCCTCGGCCTGCCAAGTAGCCGTCCAATCGGCCACGTCGACCAACTGCCCGGACGTCGTGACGGATTCCAGCAGCAGCTCGATGGCCTTGATCGGGACGAGGATGCGACCCCGGATCTTGATCCCGGGGAACTCGCCGTCACGGATGGCGCGCCACAGGGTCTGGTAGCTCACGCTGAGCTGGTCGGCGGCTTCGGCGATAGTCACGGCGAGTTTGGCGCCGGGGTGACGCTCGCGGCCGGCCCGCTGCAGCTTTACGACGGGGGCGGCCTGTTTACTAACCTGGTCGTGCATCGATCCTCCTGCGTGCTCAGGGGGTGATGTGGGGCCCTGGTGAGGGATCGGTAGGTGCTGGCGGCACCGTGTGATCTCGCATTCACCGGGGCTTTCCCATGGCAAGGGAGCTCTCCGAGACACCAATCTTTGGTTTGACATCTCTAGAGACGTTTCCTAGTGAAGCTGGCATCTCTAGAGATGTCAACGGCTTCTGGTTCGCATCCCGTGAGGGGTGAGCGATCCCTTGATGTGCGCAGACGGGCATCACCCGTACGCTGTCTAGAGAGGAAGGAGAGTGATCGCTCGATGGCCACCCAGGGCGCCAGTCGCCAGCCCAAGTACCAGCGGATCGCCGATGACCTGAAGCGGGCGATCAAGGACGGGGTCTATGCCCCCGGCGACCGGCTGCCTGGCGAGAATGACCTCATGGCCACTTATGAAGTGGCCCGCATGACCGCACGGCAGGCGCTCGGGGTGCTGCGGAGCGAAGGCGTCGCGGAGGCCCGCAAGGGGGCTGGCGTCTTCGTCCGTGCTTTCCGACCCCTCCGGCGTAGAGGGATTCAGCGTCTCGCGCAAGAGAACTGGGGCGCGGGACGGTCAATCTGGGCAGTCGATGTCGACAATCGGCAGCTGGTGGTCGACCAGCTTGAAGTCGGAGTGCGGCCAGCACCCGACCTGGTTGCGGCTGTGCTCGATCTGCCGCAAGGTGCGGATGCTTGTGTCCGGAGCCGGCGCTTCGTCTTGGATGGAAAGCCCGTGCTGCTCGCCAGGTCATACCTGTCGGCCGAGCTTGTTGCGGGATCGGCAATCCTCCAAGAGGACACGGGGCCGGGCGGAACATATGCGCGCCTCGCTGAACTCGGTCACAAGCCGGTCCACTTCCGTGAAGAGATCCGCTGCCGGATGCCTGCACAGAGCGAGGCTGGACAGCTCGACCTCTCCATGGGGACGCCGGTGATCGAGATCTGTCGCACGGCCTTCGCTGAGGGGGGTAGGGCCGTCGAAGTGAACGAGATGGTCCTGGATTCGGCTTCGTACATCCTGGAGTACGACTTCGACGCCTGACTCGGCGGGACGTCGTCCCTCCTGCTCGACCAGGGCGGCGACCGTGCTCCATGCCCGCCGTGGCGTTCTCGTGGGGGAGAACAGGTCGGTGTCTTGGTCGGCGCATGGGGTCTGCCGCTCCGTGTTGTTGTCGGGTCGGGGAGCGGTTAGCGCGGCCCTCTCCGCCATCTGCGCTCGCCAGTCGAACGAAGCCGCAACGGGCTTGGACGATGCGGCAAGGCGCGCAGAGTTCCTTCGCGGGGTGGCCATCTCAGGCAACCTCGGAAACGGCAGTCTCGGCTCGCCAAGCAGCCGTCCACTCGGCCACGTCAACGAGTTGCCCGGACTTGGTGACGGACTCCATCAGCAGCTCAATGGCCTTGATGGGTACGAGGATGCGGCCGCGGATCTTGATGCCGGGGAACTCGCCCTCGCGGATGGCGCGCCACAGCGTCTGGTAGCTGACGCCGAGTTGCTCAGCAGCCTCAGCGATGGGGAGTGCGAGCCGATTGGGCTTATAGCTGCCGTTGATGCGCTGTAGCTTCACCGTGGGATCGGGCTGACCAGCCAGGTCGTCCATCGATACTCCTGTACTCAGGGGATATCTCGGGTGTCAGAGAGGGGTGCGCGAGGTGCGTGAACACTTGGCGACCCGGTTCTCGGTCCTTGATCTCCTGAGGCTGACAGGACTTACAAGGGTGGAACGGCGGCGAGCGTCGGATTACCCGCAGGACGGGAAGCTTTCTTCTCGATTTCCCGCCGAGCGGGCAGGTCCGCCTTCACAGCTCGGTGTCGACGGCTGGGAGATGGAGAGAGTCATGTGCCGTCTCGATCAGCTCGGCCGCGTGGGTGATTGGGGCCTCTCAGGTCGATCAGAGGGCGATCCGGTTCGGCGGTGCTTGAGTTCAGGATCCGTTTCGCGGGACGGGGGCCGGGTACTTTGTCCGGGTTCGGAAGCTGGAAAGGCATCACGTCAGCGCACACCATCTGTGTAGCTCAGAGTGACGGCCTGTGTGAGACGTGCCTGCCGGCCGGGGATGACGTTCGCGAGGCGACAGGGATTACAGGGAAAATCGCTGACCAGGCACCTTGCTCCTGTCAGAGAGCGCAGGGCCGTTACAGGGATTACAGGGGAAATCTCGTTTCCCTGTAATCCCTGTAACGACCCTGTCGTTTTCCCTGCCAGGGTTTCCCCAGGTCAGCGATTTTCCCTGTAATCCCTATCGGGTTGGGCCTTCGGTAGTGCCGACCACGCCTCCACTAGTTACGGAACGTGGCTGGTGATGCGCGAGAACGCAGACGTGAGCCGCCCCGTGAGGGACGGCGTCGAGGCCGGCACCAGACGTCCCGAGGAAGTCGTCTTCGCGTTGCCGGCGGGCGTCGTGGTGCCTCAGGCGCCCGCCTCGCGGGAAGCCAGACAGATCGCTTCCCGCCCTGCGAGGCGTTCGGTGGTCTTGGCCGTTGTGGGCTTGTGACCAGGGACATCATCCGGGCATCAAGGATCACCGGAGGTAGCCATGATGTCCACTGAGCAATGGGCCGAAGTTCTGCCCAATGTCAATGAATTGACCCGTCGGGTCGACGACCTGATGGTGAGAACCGCTTCGCTCGAGCGCGACACGGTGCGAACGAGACCTCGCCCGGAAGAGATTCGAGGCGAGGCTCAGTAACCGATACGAGACGCCACATGATCCCCGGCAACATGGCCGGTCGGCCCGCTGAGTGTCCCCTTGAGCGTGCCACGTGTGCAGTAGCTGAGCGCGGCCACGTACGTGTGATCCAAAAGCTGATGAGGACAAAGGGGGTTCCCCTGCGGGGAACCCCGGCATGCCGGGGAAGCACAAGCGCACAAGGTGCGCGGCAGGGGGAGGGGCGGCTGTGGCCTGGCTGACGAAGATCGTGGCGGACGAGCAGGTCGAGTACCGGCTCAAGGAGCAGGCCGGATGTGCCGTCGTGGAAGCCAGCGAGGGGAAGACGGCCGTCCTGGACGACGCCGGGGACCTGGCCGTCGATTACCGGCTGCGACCGGAGGGCGGGGCCGCTCTGGTGTGGATGGGCAGCGGTCTGGAGGCCCTGGGGCTGGTCGAGGGCGCGGTGTTGGACGAGGAGGGCAAGGCCGCCGCCCGGCGCATCATGGCGGGCTGCCACCCAGAAACCGGGGCCCGGCTGGTCACCTCGCGCACGTCGGTCCGCGCGCACGAGAAGGCTCAGCTCACCACCGCCCGCCTGGTCGAGGCGGTCGAGAAGGCAGCGGAGGAGAAGGGCGTCCCGGCCGCCGAGCTGTTCGACGGCAAGCCGAAGCAGCTCCGGGTGTTCGAGGCGCAGCAGCGCAACGTCCGCAGATTCGGGGAGGCCCACCGGATGCAGGTTGTCACGCTCCACAAGCTGGCGCGCGCGGCCGGCCTCGACCCCGCCGACGTCTACGGCGAGAGCGAACTGGCGACTGCATGGGAGCACAAGGACCTTCGGGTCGATGACCGGGTCCGCGGCTGGGACCTCGTCCTGGACCTCCCCAAGAGCGACAGCGTGCTGCAGGGCCTCATGGACGCGCTCGACGAGCAGGAGCTGCGCGGACTGGTCCACGAGGCCAAGCGCGACACCTTCCGCCAGCTGGAGCGGTGGGCCGGGTACGCGGTCGGCGGCAAGGACGGAGAGCCGGTGCGGCTGGCAACCGGCGGCCTGCTCGCCTGGTCGGTCGAGCACCAGAGCGCCCGCCCGATCCGGGCCGGTGAGCCGGGCGACCCACACCTGCACCTGCACGTCACGATCCCCAACATGGCGCGGTGCGAGGACGGCGAGTGGCGGTCCATCGCCAACTCGGGCCAGGACCTGTACCGCCACGCATCGGCTGCCGACGCCTACTTCAAGGCCCGCGTCCGCTCCCTCACCTACGAGCACTTCGGCGTGCGGCGCGAGCGCAACGAGCGCACCGGCGCATGGGAGGTGCGGGGTGTCCCCGAGGAGCTGCGCGACGCGTTCAGCCGCCGGGCCGCGATCGTGGACGAGAAGGCCGGCGCCGATGCCTCCCGGGCGGAGAAGCAGGCCGCCTCGATGGCGACCAAGCGCGACAAGGTCGACGTCGACGCCTCCACGATGCGCGACAGTTGGCGCCAGCGCACCGAGGCGGTTGTCGGCGACGTCGACGCGGTGGTCGCCGCGGCCGCTCCCGGTCCGCCCGGCCCGGACGGCGGCGCCGGAATCGACGGGCCCGGCACCGGACCCCACGTCCCGCCGCCCGGCGACATCGCGGCCGTCGTGTTCGACCCCAAGACCGGGCTGACCGCGAACGACAAGACGTTCAGCCGCGCGCAGCTCCTGGCGGCCGTGGCGAATACGCTGGAGTACGGGATAGACGCCGACCCGGACAGCCTTGAGCGGCTGTGCGACGACGTCTTGGAGGTCGAGGGCTACGCGGTGCGCGTGCCCACTGTCGGGTCCACCGTCATGTCGTCCATCGCCCGCTACACCACACAGGACATCCTCGATGCCGAGGAGAGCGTCCGGGTCCAGGCGCTGGAGCGGTTCGACAGCGGCACGGTGCAGCTCACTGGCGACCAAGCCGCGGCCGCCATCGACGTCTTCCAGGTCGCCGTCGGGTTCGAGCTGTCCGAGGAACAGTCCGCCGCGGTGACCCGGGTGCTGACCGCCGGGCACGGCATTGACGCCATCGTCGGCGTCGCGGGCGCGGGCAAGTCGACGCTCATGGAGGCGTGTCGGATCGGCTGGGACGCCACCGGCACCACGTACGCCGGCGCGACCCTCGCCGCGGTCGCCGCCCAGCAGCTGCACGACGCGTCCGGCATCCCCGCCAAGACCGTGGCGGCCTGGCTCGGCGAGCTCGAGAACGGCAACGGGCTGCGCGGCGTCGACGTCCTGGTCGTGGACGAGGCGACGATGGTCGACGACCGCGCCGCGGCCGTGCTGATGACCGAGGCGGCGCGCACCGGCACGAAGGTCGTCGCCATCGGCGACCACCTGCAGCTGCAGGCGATCGGTCCGGGCGGCTGGTTCAAGGAGGTCCACCGCCTGGTCCACGGGCTCACCCTCACCGAGAACCGCCGCCAGGAGGACGCCGCCGAGCGGGCCGCGCTGGACGTCTGGCGCTCCGGCGACCACGAGCTGGCGCTGCGGATGCTCGCCGACGGCGGGCGCGTGCACCCCGCTGAGACAGCCGACGAGGCCCGCTCCCAGATCCTCATGGCGTGGGACGAACTGCGGCTGCAGCAGTGGGCCGACCCGCACGAGCTCATCGCCAACATGGTGGTGCTCGCCGCCCGCAACAGCGACGTCGACGCGCTCAACCTCGGCGCGCAGGCGATCCGCCGCGAGGCCGGCGAACTCGGCGCCGAGCACACCTATGCGCTGCCCGGCGGCGACACCCTCACCCTCGCCGTGGGTGACGTCGTCCGCGTCCGGGAGAACGACTACCGCAGCCGCCGCGGCGAAGGCCCGGACATGCTCAACGGCTACCGGGCCGTCGTCACGGCGATGGACGAGCACCACCGTGTCGAGATCACCTGGCGGGTCAAGGACGCCAAGAGCCCCGGCGGCTACCAGGAGGAGTCCGGCTGGCTGACGCCGCAAAAGGTCACCGGCGGGGCACTGTCCCTCGGCTACGCCATGACGATCGCCGCGAGCCAGGGCCTGACGTGCAACACGTCGCTCATGTACGGGCACGGCGCGAACGCATTCGCCACGTATCCCGGCATCACCCGGGCCCGGCGCCAGAACCACCTATGGCTGCCGCTGGCGGTCCTCGAGGACGAGCGGACCCGGGCCCGGCTCGGGGAGTCCCGCACGGAGAAGGAGCGCCTGGAGCGCGCCATCGACGCGTTCGCCCGCTTCCTGGGGCAGTCCCGGCCCGACGGCATGGTCTCCGACCTCCTGCGCGAGCCGCCGGCCGCAGCTCAACTCCCGCTCCAGCGCGACCTGTCCGCCGAGGAGGCCCGTGCCGAGTCCGAGCGCAGACTCCGTCAGGCCCACATGGCACGGGCGGCCCGCTCCAAGTCCGTGTCCCTGTCCTCCCGTCAGGCGCACAACGAAGCCCAGCGCGAGGAGCAGGCCCGCCGCTCGGAGGAGAAGGCCAAGCAGCTGCTCGCCCGCATCCAAGCCGGTGCCGAAGAACGCGCAGTCCCGTCCCTGACGAAGCGCATCTACGGCCGCGTCTCCCCGCAGGAGCTGAACCAGCTGATCGCCGAGGGCGACCGGCTCGCCGCCGACTTCGAGGCCGCCGCCGCCAAAGCGGAGACCGAGGCCCGGACACTCGCCGCGCGGCTCGACCACGAGAAGGCCACCGGCCAGCCCACCCGTGGGCAGCTCGAAGCCGCCGAAGCCAGGGAGGTCCTCGACCAAGCGCACGCCCATGTCGCGGACGCCCGGGGGCATCTGGAGACCGAGCTCGCTGCGGCCCGCCACGCCGCTGACCGCGCCCGGCAGCTGGCCAAGGTCGCAGAGAGCGAGGGCAAGGGCCGTATCGCGCTGCGCTTGGCGGGGACGTCGCTGAAGGAGTACCGCGAGCTCACCCAGCGCCTGTCTGGGGAGCGCGCCGCGTACCTCCAGATGGAAGCCGACGCGAAGAGGGACGCCCGGCAGTCCCTGCGGGAGGCATGGGACGTGGTGCAGCAGAGCCGCTTCGCGGAGAGCTTCGGTGTGGTGAGGACGCCGGTGCCCGACCACGTGGAGAAGGTCGCCGAGAGGCTCGTGGAGATGCGCTCCGTCGCCGAACGGCGCGGCCACAACATGGACAAGCGAGACCGCGACGACGTCGGCCGCGCCACCCAGAAGGCAGGCGAGTTCCGGGAGCACGCCGCCAGTCACCGAGCCCAGGCCGCCGATGCCCGCGCCGAGAAGGCCCTGCGCGCCACGATCGCCGAGAAGCACCCGGAGCTGTACGACCGGGAGGTCACCGCGCGCCGCGCCCACCAGCAGACTCAGCAGGCGATACAGGCTGCTCAGCACCAGCCGGCCGCCGCCGTGCACCGGCAGCCGGACCAGTTCAGAGGGCGGAGCATGTAGCAGGTGATCCGTTCAACTGAGGGGCCGCGCGAGGTTTCTGGACTTTCTGGACCGTCCTACGCGCGCACGCGCGTTGCGCGCGAGCAGCTGCTCAACATCGCGAAGAGAGAACGCTGGCGGGGCACCGTGAAGCCCCGGACCTAACCGATCCGGGGCTTCTCGGGACAAGGGCCTCAGGGGCCGATGAGCCTGTGCAGTATCGGCGCGCTCACCCCTCCAGCCATGAGACCTGCGAGCACAGCCGCAGCGGTGTTGGTACCCGCGCTGACGTACGTCAGCCATCCGACAACGAAGCCGATGACCGACGCGGCGACGAACACGAGGGTGGCGTGCGCCGTCAGCAGAGGACCGGGGTCGTCACCCTGCTGCGGACTGCCGTGATGACGCGTAAAGCTTGACGAAGAGGTAAGAGGACCGGGGTCGTCACCCTGCTGCGGACTGCCGTGATGACGCGTAAAGCTTGACGAAGAGGTAAGAGGACCGGGGTCGTCACCCTGCTGCGGACTGCCGTGATGACGCGTAAAGCTTGACGAAGAGGTAAGAGGACCGGGGTCGTCACCCTGCTGCGGACTGCCGTGATGACGCGTAAAGCTTGACGAAGAGGTAAGAGGACCGGGGTCGTCACCCTGCTGCGGACTGCCGTGATGACGCGTAAAGCTTGACGAAGAGGTACCTTCGTCCTCAGGAGTGACCACTTAGTTCCCATCTAATTCGCGTTCCATCCCAGGACACGAGAGCGGTCGCACCGTCCGGTGAGCCCCCTGCTACACCGCGCCGACCAAAGCTTCGGTGTAGCTGCGGGGCTCGCCGTTTGTCATGCCGCCACTCGCTGTAGCGAGGATACGCAGAGCAGTGCGACACCACGTTCCACCACCGGAGTTGGGAACAGCCACCAGGGGTCGTGTGTGCCCTCCCACCTGCGGTGGGCGTCAAAGGGGTGATCTTTGAGAAGTCCTTCTTCGTGACGATGATTCGGCATCGAGATGCAGGACAGCGCCGAGTGGGCGATCTGGGCCTGTCTACAGAAATGGCCGGTCCCCTAGCCGCAGGACCGGCCCTTCTGTCACTTGGCCTACGGTTGCCCTGCTTCCAGCCCGGCCCGCTGTTCGGCCGGACGCGGCATCTCTCTGGTGCTCAGGTCAGCACGAGGAGACGGACATGTGGACCAGGTGGAGGAGCTCGCGGACCAGCCCGCCGGCCAACGTGGCGGCAGCGGCGTAGAACGCTGCTTGCCCTAGGCCCTGGACAAGACGGTGGCGGGCGCGTCGCCGCTTCGGGGCGGGGCGGTGCGTACGGTGGGACATGACGGTCTCCGTTCAGGGGATGAGTCGGCTGCCCCCGCACCGCGTGTTCCTGGCAGGGATACGGTGCGGGGCGCAGTTTCTGCTTGCCCCAAGCCTTATGGCTGGCGTGCGCTGAATGCAGCTTCCGGGTCTCGAATCTCGATGTAAGTTCGGTGCCATGAACGGGAGTCGGGCCACCACGTGGGTCGAGGGAACTTCGGCCGATCTGGTGGCCGACGCGCTCGCACTGGGCGTGAAAGCCAGTCCCAGGATGGTGACCTCCTGGGTCGAGGACGGCATGCTCGCCAACCCCGAGCCGCGCAAGACCAGCGCGTACGGCAGCGATCCGCGGATTTTCCCGCCTGAGCAACGCGAGTTGTTCACCAGACTTCTCGAGGCGCGAGAGCGCTCCCTGCTGGGGCGCATCCCGCAACGCTCCCTGATCCGCGTCGTGCTGTACCTGTGGCTGATCGACGACACGATCGTGCTCACCCCGCAGGCGCGCCGAGCCTGGCGTACCCATGCGCGCGCCACCGGCCAGACGACCGCCGTCCGCCGAAGCCAGAACGTCCGCGCCATCGTCGAGCAACTTGCCCACCCCTCAGCCACCCTCAAGCAACGGCGCGCCGCCCAGCTCGTCCTCGAAGAGGGCGAGCGGACCGGGCGGATCGACATCGACAGACTGACCGCGGTCCTCACGGAGTTGTACTCGCCCTGGCCAGTCCAGCCGGGCATGCCGAGGATCGAACGAGCCGTTCCCGGCCCGTTCGGGCCGGTCTCCGTCCAGCACCACATCGCCATGTGGAAGGCCCGCCAGCAAACAATCCGCCGCCTCCGGCACGAGGAGATCGACGAAACCGAGCTCGACCGAGTGCGCGCCGTCTACAGACCGATGTGGGCCGACTACCAGGCCCGTCGGCCCGCCATGGCGACCATCGGCGCCGGAGAGTTCGTGGCGTACTTCGCAGAGCCCGACACCATGGAGGGCCGCGCGATCGAGGCGGTCGATGCCTTTGTGGAAACGCTCGCCGGCGAACTTGGGCTGATCGAAGCCGCGTCCCATGCCGCAGAGACGGCACGCCGCAGACTGGCGCGCTGACGGGGTCCCGAAGGCCTGTTCGTCGCAGGCCCATAGCGGGGCTCGTCGCGGCCGGGGAAGCGACAGTGCCACAAGCAGAAGGGCCCCGAGACCGCCCGTGGACGGCTCCGGGGCCCTGTGGTGCTCTCAGGCGGTCTCAGCGGCCTCCAGCGCCGCCACGGGCTCCGTGATGGCCGTCCGTTCGTCGTGCTCGCGGAGCATTCGCATGACGGTCGCCGGGGAGGGGTGCTGCCCCTTTCGGGCGCCCTTGGTGATGACGAGCCGGGCCGCGATCTCGCGCAGGCTCAGCTCCTGGCCCCGAAGGTGCAGCGCCATGCCGAGCATGTCGTCGTCGGTGACGCTCGCACCGCCGATCGCCTTGCCACGCTTCCTCGCCGACTCGTGGCCCTCCAGCGTCCGGTCACGGATGTACTCGCGCTCCATGCCTGACAGCGCGGCGAGCACGGTGAAGACGACGCCGCCTGGGTCGTGGCTGCCCTGCAGTTCGCCGGTGAGAAACTCCAGACCAACGTCGCTGGCACGCAGCTCCTCGGCGAGGGTGGCGAGGTCGATGCCGCGGCCGAGCCGCTTGTGCTCGTGCACGACCAGCGTCACGCCAACGCCGGAAGCGCGGATCTCGCGGGCGAGGGTGACCGCCTTCTCCAGCTCCGGGCGCTTGGTGGCGCGGGTCGAGATCTTCTCCGAGAACACTCGGGTGACCCCGGCTGCCGCCAGGGAGTCGAGCTGGGAGTCCATGGACTGGCGGGCGGTCGACGCTCGGGCGTAGCCGATGCGGACGTGGCCGACCGGTTCGGCGCCGGCCCCGGCCGGGCGCGGCAGCTCCACCCAGGGCGTACCCGGCTTCCTCACGGCGGGGACAGGGACGCTCAACGCCTTCGCCAGCGAGGGCACGAGCCGGAAGCGTGCGGTGTGGTACTGGATCGCCACCCGTCCCTTGCTGGTGCGGCACGGGGAGCCCGCCGGGGCGGCGCAGGTGGACATGGGGCAGTCGTGCGCTTCAACGCGCTGGAAGTCGTCGCTCACGCGATCAATGTTTCATGTGTCTGTTTCACTCGTCTAAGCTATTTGAAACAACCCATGAAACAAGAGCCATGCAGCGTGATCACCCCGGCTCACGGTGTTTCACGAGCGACCACCTATGAAACGGTGCGACCCTGGGCTCCGGGATGCCGCGGAGCCTCTGGAGGTCGAGTGAGGCCAGGCTGCAGTCAACGCAGCCGCAAGCCCCTGAGCCGAGCACGAATCGCTCGCATGACAGTCATCTTGCGGAAGGCGACTGACGTACGGACCAGCCGCTGGTCAGGGAGAACTCTCACCCACTCGATGCCGTCTGAGTCCTTAAAGACGACGGAGAGGCGGGCAGGCGATCGAACCAGCTCCTCCTCGTCCGGCTCTAGCCAGGTTCGTAGCAAACGCTCGCCCGGCATAAGGGGCCCTGCGTCTGCGTCTGCTACGGCGTGTTCGTCGGTTTGCCCTCCACGGGTGCGCATGGTCCACACGCCGCCCGGCCGCGTGTGGACGGTGCAGATCATTGGCCACACGTACAAGAACGGTCTGTCTGAGGTGTTCTGTGCCCACAACCTGACCTGCGTGCCGTCGTCGGTTGCCCATGTCTCGGCGTGGCACACGAGCTTCCGGGCTTCTTCCTGCTCCTCCTTCCTGCGGTCCCGCAAGAGGATGTAGAAGCCCAGTAACAGCGACCCACCGGTCAGCAGCGCGCTGAACCACGTGGGCACGGTTCCCCAATCCCACTGCTCCATGCGTCCACGGTGCCCACCCCGGGCGTCTTAGAGGCGCCCTCAGTGTCTCTGTGACGAGGCCGGGACATAAGCACAGCACTCGCTGCACGGTGCTCCCTCCCTGCTCACCTGCACCGCGCCACCGTGACCACCCCACACCACCACCTATGAAACGGACGGCTCGCCCTCATCCGAGCGACATTCCGCCCGGCACGGTCGGCAACGCCCCTACCGTCGCCCCATGCCTCCCCCTACGGCCACGATCCCGTTTCCGCCCGCGAAGATGACGCAGGAAGCCGCCACGGAAGCGGTACGGACGGGCGTCACCGACGGCACCTCCGTACGGCGCCTCGCCCAGAACACGGGCTGGTCGGTCGGCTGGGTGTCCGAACTCGCCAAGGAGTTCCGGGCTCAGGTCGGCCTGCCAGCACAGCAGTCCCGCGACGAGCTGGACAGCCTGCAGGAGTGCATCGACTCCCTGAGCGACCTGGACGACGCAGCCCGCCGAAGGGTCCTGCGGTACCTGAGCGATCGATTCGGCGCCCACTGACCACACGCGTCCGACTCGCGTCCGATGCGTTTTTCTCGCATCAGATGCGAGTGACGGAGAGTGGTAGCCGGTGAGGTTCAATACGGCGCGGTGGGTGAGCAGCGGAATATGCTCGACGCGGCGATGTCAATCCGGACGTACACTGCGCCGTAAACAAGATCGTCTTTGGCGAGCTCCGCCGAGCTGACGGCGTATGCACCTCGGTAGTCCACTCACCAGATTTTGGTGTAGAACAAGATGACCGCCACGATCGCAACAGCGATCGACCATCTGAGCAGAACCCTGGCTAGTCTCTCAATGCTCGCGGCCTGGTCGTGAGTGAGAGTACCTTTAACCCGATACGCCTCGGCGATACTGTCGATGTAGAGCTGTCCTACAAGCACCAGCAACACGCCGACGCCAACGGCTCCTGGCCTCCCCGCAAGCCAGTTGAGGACAGGGTTGT
The DNA here is from genome assembly GCF_013387495.1 of Streptomyces sp. PKU-EA00015. Lineage (GTDB taxonomy): Bacteria > Actinomycetota > Actinomycetes > Streptomycetales > Streptomycetaceae > Streptomyces. Next base: position 126,984 of record NZ_JABZEE010000025.1, read on the forward strand.
TCGAGCCAGCCGCAGTGATCAATGCGGCCATCTCAACGAATACCAGCGCGGTGATGACGGTGGCCTCCCACCGCAACCCACGGGCGATCTCCATGTCGGTCGGAGTGGGTGCCCAGTCATAAACCGCCAGGCTGCATCCCACAATCGCCGCGCCAACCGCGGCTGTGCACCACCTGTCGGAGCCGCAGGCGCCGGAGCACCACCCGCCGGAGCCGCAAGCGCTGACTCTGCCCGCGTCTCGTGGCCGTTCCGCGCCTCTACAACTACAGCAAGAATTGCCACCGGGATTACTTGCGCGAGAACGCCAGCGAACTGTGCCTTATCACTAGTCACCCGCTGGATTGTCGCGCACCACTTCATGCCCGAGCATCAATCAAGTCGCCGTGTCTCTGCGGCTCGGGGCGTGTGCGCGTGCTCTTGGCCGGCGAGGGCGCCGGGGAGGCCCTCGGCTATCACCACGCCACCACAACCAGACTCGCCTCCGATGCCGGAGGCAGCTGGAGCCGCTATGCCGCTGGACCACACCTACGGTCACCAACAGGCTGGACCCCACCACGAACTCGCGACAGTTGAATATGCGAGCTCACCAGTACCGAGGCCGGACGACGGCTCGGCGGCCCCGGCTGACCTCGATCAGGCCGTCCGTCCTCAGCTGGGTGAAGGCCCGGTGCGCGGTACCGACTGAGACACCGTGGGCCTGCGCGATGTCACCGACCGTGGGCACGTCCTCGCCGGGGAGCATCGTGCCGTCCTTGATGGCGTCCGCGAGTTCTTTTGCGATCACTTCCCAGGGAGCGATCTCGCGGGGCGGGGCCGCTTCAACCTTGATGGTCTTGCCAATGGGGCCCACAGTCGCGTCCGGGCGGGCCTGGACGGCTGCCTCGCACTGGCCGCACAGGGCCTCGGCGCCGTCCTCAGTGACCACGAGCATCGACCACAGCGATTCGTTGCCGCACTCGCAGAGCAGGCGGAGCCCGTTGATGACGGTGGTGACCGGCTGGTCGGCGAGTAGCCCTTCCGGCACCGGCAGCTGCTTGGCGAAGGCGGTGACGGCCTGGCGGTCGGAGGTGGCCAGGAAGGCTGCGTAGTACTTGAGCGTGGTCGCTCCTCCACCGCCGTGCCCAACGCGGCCGGCGACCGTTCGTACGTCGGCACCGGCGCCCAGGAGCTCGGTCACGTTGTACGCACGCAGGTCCTTCAGACGGTGGGTATGGATCTTCAGCTTCTGTGCGAGGCGGCGGTATCGCTGGCTGACGCTCGACGGCACGAGCGGGGCGGTGCTGTCAGCATCACCGGAGAACACGAAAGCGTCACGGGCGAGTTCACCGCCGAGTGCCTTGCAGCGTTCCTCGGCGCGGGCTCGGTGGGCGGCAAGGACGGAACGCGTGATCACGTCGATAGCCTGCTTACGGCGCTGGTGGGTCTTGGTGTCCTTGATTCTGCGACCGTTGTTGGAATGCTTCACGAAGAGTTCGAGGCGGTCGAGGTTGATGTCCGACCAGCGCAGAGCGCACATCTCGCCGCGGCGTGAGCCGGTGACCATCGTCATGAACAGGAACGTTCCCCAGTCCAGGTCCCGCTGCCAGGCAGTGTTCAGAACCAGGGCTGCCTCTTCGGGAGTGGGCGGGTCGGGGTTCGGCTTGGGTTGGGATGGCGGCTCGGCGAGGGCCGCCACGTTCGTCGTCACGTATCCCCAGCGCAGGCCGCGGTTGAGCGCCGGGCGCAGGATGAAGTGAATCTTGCGGACGGAGTTCGCGGCGAGCGGCTCGCAGACGTGCTTCTGCTTCGTCTTGGGGTCGGTCTTGCCTTTGCGCCGGCCTTCGCACTGGTCCTGGCATTGCCGGAGACGGGCGTAGAACAGCTCCAGCATCTCGGCCGTCAGCTTGCTCGCCTTGAGCTCGCCGAACGTGGGCTTGAGGTAGTTGCGGATGATGCCCTCGACCCGTTCGTACGACGTCTCGTCGAGCTCGGCGACACCGAGCCAGCGGTCGAGCAAGAATGCCATGGTCACCTGCGTCTTGGGGTGGCGGTTCTCGTCGACCTGGTGGAGGAGCCGGGTGCGGGCCTTCTCCGCCTCCGGCTCTGTCTCCGCCTGCTCGTGGAGGTAGATGTCCTTCTTCGTGAGCGGGTCCCGGCCTGCGTAGACCCGGACCTGGAAGCCGGCGCCGTTGGGTCGGATGCTGCCGCGCTGACGTCGCTTGGATGTCTTGTTCGCCATGGTTCGGGAACCTATTCATGGTTAATGCCATGGCTACGATGAACAGCGCGCCCGCCCCGGAAGGGCGAACGCGCTGGTCAGACACTGTGCCCCCGGCAGGATTCGAACCTGCGACACCCGCTTTAGGAGAGCGGTGCTCTATCCCCTGAGCTACGAAGGCGGGGATCTGCGTGAGATCCGGCGCCTAGCCTAGCGGATAAGCTCTCCGGCTCGGTGGGATTCCCCTTTCCCCAGCTCACGCCCGTGCCGTCGCCTCAGCTCGGCCTTGACGGGGTACAGGGCGCGGCATAGCGTCGCCGGCGTACTGAGCAAGCGCTTGGAGAGGGGCGAGCCGTGCCGCAGCCCGAGATGGCCGACGCCGTGCGTGACGGGCTCACCGCTCCCGGTGCGCCCTTCGCCGTCGTGCGGGGCGAGGACGGTGCGCTGCAGTACGCGGCCGGGCCGCGCACGCTGCGGGAGTTCGTCGAGGCCACGTGGGCCTACGGGGAGCGGCCGTTCCTGATCGCCGAGAGCCGGACGTACACGTACGGGGAGTTCTTCGCCGCCGCCTGTGCCCTCGCGCGCCGCTTCACCGACGTCCATGAGCTACGGCCCGGCGACCGGGCCGCCATCGCCATGCGCAACCACCCCGAGTGGCAGATCGCCTTCTGGGCCGCGCAGTTGGCCGGGCTCGTCGCCGTGCCGCTCAACGCCTGGTGGACCGAGGAGGAGCTCGCGTACGCGCTCGACGACTGCACCCCCGCCGTGCTCCTCGTCGACGGCGAGCGGCTGCCCCGCGTGGAGGCGTGGCGGCGGGCGAACGGCGCCCCGACCGTCGTCTTCCACCACGACGGCGCGACCGCCGAAGGCATCGAGCGGTACGAGGACTTCGACGCGCCCGACCCGCTCGCCGGGCCGCCGGCCGTGGACGTGGCGGCGGAGAGCGACGCCACCATCATCTACACGTCGGGGACCACCGGCCGTTCCAAGGGCGCCGTCGCCACGCATCTCGCGCAGGCCGGGGCCACCGTGCATCCGCGCTACCACGCCACGGCCGCCGCGCTCGGGCGCGGACTGGTGCCGGGGCAGGGGGCGGCCCCCGTCACCCTGATGACCTTCCCCTTCTTCCACGTCGCGGCGTTCACGACGCTCTACGCGATGATGGGCGTCGGCGGCACTCTCGTCCTGATGCGCAAGTGGGACGCCGGCAAGGCGCTCGCGCTCGTCGAGCGGCACCGGGTCACCCACTACTCCGGTGTTCCGACGACCGCGCTGCAGCTCCTGGATGCGGCCGAGCGGGCCGGCTCAGGCCTGGAGACGCTCACCAATCTGAGCACCGGCGGGGCCGCCGCCCCGCCGGACCTGGTGGCGCGGCTGACTGCTGCGTACGGGCGGCGGATCGAGCCGCGCAACGGGTACGGGCTCACGGAGACCAGCGGGGGAGTGCTGGCGAACTTCGGCGACGCCTACCGCGCGCACCCCGGCAGCGTCGGCCGCCCCGCGCCCGCCGTCGAGGTCCGCATCGCCGGGCCGGGCGGCGAGTCGCTGCCCGAGGGCGAGGTCGGCGAACTGTGGCTGCGGGGCCAGGGCGTCGTGCGGGGCTACTGGCGCGACGAGCGGGCGACCGCGGAGGCGTTCCGCGACGGCTGGTTCAGGACCGGAGACCTCGCGACCGTCCGCGACGGGCGCGTCAGTGTCGTCGACCGGATCAAGGACATGGTGATCCGCGGCGGCGAGAACGTGTACTGCGTCGAAGTCGAGGGCGTCCTGCACGACCATCCCGATGTCGCCGACGCCGCCGTTCTCGGGGTGCCGCATCCGGTGCTCGGGGAGGAGGTCGCGGCCGTCGTGCAGCTGCGGCCCGGTGCCACGGCCGATGCCGAGGACCTGCGGGCGCACGTCGGCAAGGTGCTCGCCGCGTTCAAGGTGCCCGCGCATCTGGTGCTGCGCGGCGAGCCGTTGCCGCGCAATCCGACCGGCAAGATCCTCAAGCGGGAGCTGAGGGCCGGGTTCGGGGCCACCTGAAGCACACGGAGGCCGGCTCAGGAGCGCGTGATCCGCACCCGGTACACGTCGCCCTTCTTCTTGCCCACCACCGAGATGCGCACCCCGTTCTCGGCGTCCGTGAAGGTCTGGCCCGGCCGGTAGGGCGCGTCGGACAGTTCCGCGTGGACGTTGGGGCTGCGGGTGCAGCCGCCGCTGCCGGACTGGCTGTCCACCACCGTCACCGGGCCCTGGCCCGTGTCCACGCTCGACCTGACCCGGTAGATCAGCACGCCCGGCTCGCACACGGCGTCGTCGTTGCCCGCCCGGGTCCGTACCTCCACCGCGTAACCGCTGTCCTCGCCCAGCGGCACGACCGCCAGCTTGGAGCCGCCGGCGGTGGCGAGCGGCGTGAGCGCGTACTCCGTCGTGCCCGGTGCGGAGGCGCAGCGGACCTGGTCGTTGTCGAGCCAGCCCAGCTTCCACTTGTGCCAGCCCAGCAGGTCGTTGTTGGCGCCCCAGTCCTCGGACATGATGTCCCAGTGGCCGGCGGCGCCGCCGCCTCCCGCGGTGTAGAGGTCGGGCAGGCCGAAGACGTGGCCGTTCTCGTGCGGCAGGACCCGGTACCCGGTCCGGGCGTACGATCCCGAGCCGTCGTCCTGGCGGCTGTAGACGAAGGACGTGTTGGCCAGCGGCACCCCGTCCGCGTACGGAGCCTCGTCGTTGCCGGAGAAGGTCACGGACAGCACGGTGTCGAGGGCGGACGGGCCGGCGTTGGGCGTGACGAGCACGTTGACCAGGTCGTACCGGCTGAAGTCGACTTTCGCGTCGGCGACCTTCACGAGGTCCTCGACGAGTTTGCGGTAAGCGGGCTCGTACGGTGACCCGCGGTCTATCCCGTACGCCGCGAACGGCAGCGGCATCCGCAGCCAGTCGCTCACCGGGGCGTGGGGGCGGTAGCTGAGCCGGCCGTACGAGCTGGTGCCGAACCACTCGGAGGTCTGGGGGAAGAACTCCGCCAGACGGTCGAGCGCCGACCCCTCGCCCACCGCGTCCGAGAAGTCGATCATGAGGTTGAGGGCGCTGACCTCGCCGGTGGAGCGGGTGTAGCCGGGTGGGGTGGGTATCCCCTCCGACATCTGCACGCCGGACACCGAGGGGATGCGGCAGGGCCCGAGCCCGGGAGCGTCCGGAGCGGCCACCGGTCCCGCCGACGCCTTGGAGGGCGCGGGAATCGTCGAACTCGCCGTGGCCAGCGCCGCGAGGGTGAGGGCGGCGAACGCGGCGAGCCCCCCGAGCCGGCGGTGGGTGCTCCGGGTGGGTATCCGGGTGCGTATCCGTGGGCGGGGCTGCTGCATGCGTTCGCCTTCGGGTCCGCGGCAGCAGGCCGGACCCTCGCTGCGCTCTGTCCGTCAGCCTGTGTCGGCCTCCGGTCGGCCGCGCGCCGGGTGGTCCGATCGTGGGTATTTCCGGGCGGCACGTTCCATCCCGGAAGGAAGTGACTCAGCTCACATGCCGGCAGGGAAATAAGCGGGGAACCTCTCCCCGTTTGCACCGGTGTCCCCGCGAAACGGGGAAGGGCTCCCCGCTTGGGCGAGGCCCGTCGAGGCTCATCGAGGCCCGGCGAGGCCCGTCGGGCAAAAGGAGCCGGATCCACAGAGACCGGAAGGAAGGGGGAGCCGTGAGCCCCGCCGCCACCGAAGCGCGCCGCATGTCGCGCCCGCGGGCCGACGCCCTGCGGAACCGCGAGCGGATCGTCTCGGCCGCGCGCGAGATGTTCGTCGAGTACGGGCCCGAGGTCCCGCTCGACGAGATCGCCCGTCGCGCCGGCGTCGGCAACGCCACGCTCTACCGCCATTTCCCGGACCGCGCGGTCCTCGTCCGCGAGGTCGTCATCTTTGTGATGTCCCGCACCACCGAGCGGGCGACGACGGCGACGGCCGAGGAGACCGACCCGTTCGCCGCCCTACGCCGGTTCGTCCACGAGGCGGCCGACGAGCGCATCGGCGCGCTGTGCCCGATGCTCTCCGGAGCCTTCGACGCCGACCACCCGGATCTGCACGCCGGACGCGAGCTCCTGGAGGAGGCCGTGCACGGTCTCGTCGAGCGGGCCCAGTCGGCGGGCAGGATGCGCGGTGACGTCGCGGTCGGGGACCTGATGGTCGCCCTCTCCCAGCTCACCCGGCCCCTGCCGGGCACCGCGTGCCTGAACATGGACCGGTTCGTCCACCGCCATCTGCAGCTGTTCCTGGACGGCCTCGAAGCGCCCGCGCGCTCCGAGCTGCCGGGCGCGGCCGCCACCCTCGAAGACCTGCGGAGCAGCTCCTGACGCCGTAGCGCCGATGTCGGCATCGCCCTCGCCTCGCGGTCACCGCCGCGTGTCGATCCGGTGGTGCCGGGCCGGGCCCGACCCGGCCGACGACTTCACCCCGCCTCCGGGGTCTCAACGCCGAGACCCCTTTGCCCGCGGGCCTTTTGACGCCATGACGCACCTCGCGTGACCTCTCGTACTCCTTAGGTGGCCAACCCCATGCCGAAAACACCCGGAACACCTGACTCGTCCCTGCCGGATCCGAGCCGCTGGAAAGCTCTGGTCTTCATCGCCCTCGCCCAGCTGATGGTGGTCCTCGACGCGACGATCGTGAACATCGCGCTCCCCACCGCCCAGCAGGACCTGGGCATTTCCGACGCCAACCGGCAGTGGGTCATCACGGCCTACGCCCTCGCCTTCGGCGGTCTGCTGCTCTTCGGCGGCCGCATCGCCGACCTGTGGGGCCGCAAGCGGACCTTCGTCGTCGGCCTGCTCGGCTTCGCCGCCGCCTCCGCGCTCGGCGGCGCGGCGACCGGCGAGGCGATGATGCTCGGCGCCCGCGCCCTGCAGGGCGTGTTCGGCGCGCTCCTCGCGCCCGCCGCGCTCTCGCTGCTCGCGGTGATGTTCACCGACGCCAAGGAGCGGGCCAAGGCATTCGGCATCTACGGTGCGATCGCCGGTGGGGGTGGCGCGGTCGGCCTCATCCTCGGCGGCTTCCTCACCGAGTACCTCGACTGGCGCTGGACCTTCTTCGTCAACATCCCGTTCGCGATCATCGCGGCCGTCGGCGCGTACCTCGTCATCCGCGAGCCGGAAGGCGCGCGCAACCGCTCGTCGCTGGACATCCCCGGCGTCGTTCTGTCGACCCTCGGTCTGGTCGCGCTGGTCTACGGCTTCACCCGCGCCGAGTCCGCCGGCTGGTCCGACGGCCTGACCGTGGCCATGTTCGTCGCCTCCGCTGTGCTGCTCGCCGCCTTCGTCGTCACGGAGGCGAAGGTCGGCTCCCCGCTGCTGCCGCTGCGCGTCCTGACCGAGCGCAACCGGGGCGGCGTCTACCTCTCGCTGGGCCTCGCGATCATCGCGATGTTCGGGCTGTTCCTCTTCCTGACGTTCTACCTGCAGGTCGTGAAGGGGTACTCCCCGGTCAAGACCGGCTTCGCCTTCCTGCCGATGATCGCGGGCATGATCACGGGCTCGACCCAGATCGGCGCCCGGCTGATGACCCGTGTGCCGCCGCGGCTGCTGATGGCCCCCGGCTTCGTCGTGGCCGCCATCGGCATGCTGATGCTGACGCAGTTGGAGATCGACAGCTCGTACGCGGGCCTGATCCTGCCCGCGCAGCTGCTGCTGGGCCTCGGTATGGGTACGGCGTTCATGCCGGCCATGTCCCTGTCCACGCACGGTGTGAACCCGGCCGATGCCGGTGTCGCCTCCGCGATGGTCAACACCTCGCAGCAGGTCGGCGGAGCGATCGGTACGGCGCTGTTGAACACGATCGCCGCGTCCGCCACGACCTCGTACATCACCTCGCACGCGGCCGGTGCGGCCGACCCGAAGCTCCTGGAGCTCCAGGGCATGGTGCACGGCTTCTCGTCCGCGATCTGGTGGGCGGTCGGCATCCTGGCGGTCTCGGCCGCGATCGCCGCGACCTTCATCAACTCCGGGCGCCCGGGGGCGGGTTCGCCCACCGCCGGTTCGGGCGAGGGTGACGGAGTCGAGGACGAGGTCAGGATTCCCGTCGTCGCCCACTGAGGCGGATACGAGAGGCCGCGCGGCAGGGGCCCGGCCCGGGTGATCGACCCGGGCCGGGCCCCTGTCCGTGTGCGAGCGCGCGCGTGCCGGGCCGAGCTCGGGTGCCGGATCCGCTCAGCGCAGCCAGGGCAGGTCCGCGCCCGTGTCCTGCGGCTGGAGTCCCTCGGCCATGACCTGCATGATCTCGCCCAGCTGCCGCACCTGTTCGGGCGTGAGCCGGTCGAACATCGCCTGGCGCACTGCCTCCACGTGTCCGGGCGCCGCCCGCTTGAGGACCTCGAAACCCTCGTCCGTGAGCACGGCGTTCTGGCCGCGCCGGTCGGAGGGGCAGTCCTCGCGGCGCACCCAGCCGTTCTTCTCCAGCCGGGCGATGGCGTGGGAGAGCCTGGAGCGGGTGATCTTCGCGTCGATCGCCAGCTCGGTCATCCTGCGGCGGCGGCGCGGTGCCTGGGAGAGCTGGACGAGCAGGCCGTAGTAGACGTGCGGCATGCCGGCGTCCCGCTGCAACTGGCGGTCGAGATGGTCCTCGAAGAGAGTGGTGGCATGCAGGTAGGAACGCCAGACGCGTTGTTCCGCCTCGGTCAGCCAGCGCGGCTCGGACTCGCTGTCGCCCATGGATGCCCTGTTCATGTATCCCACTGTACCGGCCTGGTTCTTGAAAGTTGAACTAAATGGCCCGCAGGAGTAGTGTCGTGAGCTGAACTTGAAAGTTCAATGAGATCGGGAGTCAGCCGCCATGAATGTCAGCCCCGCCGCGGAGCGCATGCCCGCCCTCTATCTGTCCCACGGCGCCCCGCCACTCGCCGACGACCCGGTCTGGCCCGGCGAGCTCGCGGCCTGGTCCGCCGGCCTGCCGCGCCCCAGGGCGATCCTCGTGGTCTCCGCGCACTGGGAGGAGGCTCCGCTCGCGCTCGGCGCGACCGCGACCGTCCCTCTCGTCTACGACTTCTGGGGCTTCCCCGAGCACTACTACCAGGTGCGCTACGAGGCTCCCGGGGCCCCCGAACTCGCCGAGTCCGTGCGTAAGTTGCTCCGCCGCGCCGGTACGCCGGTGCAGGACGTCCCCGACCGCGGCCTCGATCACGGCGCGTACGTCCCGCTCGTCGAGATGTTCCCCGGCGCGGACATCCCCGTGCTCCAGATCTCCATGCCGACGCTCGACCCCGGCAAGCTCCTGGAGATCGGGCGGCGGCTCGCCCCGCTCCGCGACGAGGGCGTACTGATCATCGGCAGCGGCTTCTTCACCCACAACCTGGCCGCGCTGCGGCACGCCGGGACGCCCGGCTGGTCGACTGAGTTCGACGACTGGGGCCGGCGGGCGCTGGCCGCCGCCGACGTGGACGCCCTGCTGGACTTCGAGAACAAGGCCCCCGCCGGCCGCATCGCCCACCCGCGCACCGAGCACTTCGCCCCGCTGTTCGTCACTCTGGGCGCGGCGCAGGACGAACTGGGGACCGGCCGGAGCATGATCGACGGCTTCTGGATGGGGCTGGCAAAGCGCTCCGTGCAGTTCGGCTGACGCGCCGACACGGGCCCCTCGCCCCTCAGTTCAGGGGCTTCTCGAACCAGGCCACGTCCCAGTACCGGCCGAACTTGCGGCCCACCTGCTCGTACGTCCCGACGTGCCGGAAGCCGAAGCGGGCGTGGAGCCTGTTGGAGGGCTCGTTCGTCCCCCTGCCTTCGGCGGAGGTGCCCCCAGTGATGCCCGCGTACGCCCGGTGCACGTCCTCGCCCTCGAGTGCTGCGAAGAGCTCCTTGTACAGGAGCGTGCCGATGCCTCGGCCGACGGCCTCGGGCGCGAGGTAGACGCTGACCTCGACCGAGGTCGAGTAGGCCTGCTTGGGGCGGAAGGGGCTGCTGGTGGTGTAGCCGAGGACGCCTCGGGCCGCGTCCTGCGCAACCAGGAGGCGGTGTGGGCCGTCCTCAGGGTGGGAGTGCAGCCACGGACGACGTTGTCCGGGGGTGAATTCGGTGGTGTCGAACGTGATGGCGGTCTCACGGACGTAGTGGTTGTAGATGTCGGTGAGCGTGGCCAGGTCGGCCTCTGCCCCCGCCCTGACCTGCACGTCCCTGCGCTCCGGCGGCATCCGTCCTCCCCCTTCGTGGCGGCACAGGGTACTGCATGATCGCGGAAATCGATGCACCTGATGGGAATTCTGTCCTGATTCCAGTCGTTGTTTCCTTCGGATGCAGGGCACCCGGGAGGGTGTCGTGACCTACTCAGCAAGGGAGCTCGCATGGCAACCCGTGCCGTCGCCCGTCGCCAGTCCGACGCTGGGGACACCGCTCAGGTCTCCGGCTCCGGGGGTGGGACCGACAGGGCGAGCAGCGTTCGCGCCGTGGGCGGGGAGATCGCCGACCGCGACCTGGTCGGCATGTACCTCGACGAGATCGCGCGCACGCCACTGCTCGACGCCGCCAAGGAGGTCGAGCTGTCCCAGACCATCGAGGCGGGTGTGTACGCCCGCCAGATCCTCGACGGAGAGGTGGAGAGCGAGGCCGGCGGAGCCACGCGTGAGGAGCTGGAGGCGCTTGCCGCGGCCGGCGAGCGGGCGAAGGACGTCTTCATCCGGTCCAACCTGCGCCTCGTCGTGGCCGTCGCCCGGCGCTACCCGCGCAGCGGACTGCCCCTGCTCGACCTGATCCAGGAGGGGAACGCGGGCCTGGTCCGCGCGGTCGAGAAGTTCGACTACGCGAAGGGCTTCAAGTTCTCCACGTACGCGACCTGGTGGATCCGCCAGGCGATCACCCGTTCCATAGCCGACCAGTCCCGCACCATCCGGCTCCCCGTCCACCTGGTGGAGGAGCTCGGCCGCATCCGCCGTGTCCAGCGCGAGTTCAACAGGGAGAACGGCAGGGAACCGGAGGCCGCCGAGGTCGCGGAGGAGCTGGGCTCGACGCCGGAGCGCGTCACCGACGTCCTGGACTGGGCCCGTGACCCGGTCAGCCTGAACATGTCCGTGGACGACGCCGGGGAGACCCAGTTCGGCGATCTGCTGGAGGACACGTCGGCGGTGTCGCCGGAGCAGTCGGTGCTCACGCTGCTGCGCAGCGAGGAGCTCGACGACCTCATCGGCAGGCTCGACCACCGCACCGCCTCGATCATCCGTATGCGGTACGGCATCGAGGACGGCCGGGAGCGCACACTGACGGAGGTCGGCAAGGAGCACGGCCTGACGCGTGAGCGGATCCGTCAGATCGAGAAGCACGCGCTGCTGGAGCTGAAGCGCATGGCCCGCGACACGGGCTTCGACGCGGCGGCGTAGTCACCGGCCGCCGGGTGCGGAAGAGGGCATGTGGCGGACGATCCTGGCATCCACCAGGACCGTCCGCCGCCGCGCGTCCGAGGCGGTGCACTGCGCCCCTGAGCACCCGCGTCGGGCCCCGCTCCGTAGGTGCCGGCCCCGCGACGGGCCGTCCCCTCCCCAGGTTCCGGACCTGCGTCGGGCCGTCCGCTCCGCCCCTGAGCGCCCGCGTCAGGCCGTGGACCTCGTCAGGCGGGTCGCCAGATCCGTCACGTAATCCCGCAGCGGCTGCGGTCCGTGCACCGTGAACTCACAGTCCACCAGCGCCAGTCGCAGCGCCAGCCACTCCACCGAGTCCACCGACCGGGTCCGCAGTCGGCACGTGTCCTCGCTCGTCGGGACAGGCGCGCCCAGGTGATCGGGCAGCCGGGCCGCGACGAACGACGCCGGGGCGCGGAAGCTCACGTCGACGTCGTGCTCCTGCTGCCGCGACATCGTGTGGCTCAGCAGCTCCGCCGCGTCCCCCACGGGAGCCTCCCGCGGAGCGAACCGCGACCCCGTGGCGAACGGCTCCGTCACCCGGTCCACGCGGAACGTGCGCCAGTCCTCGCGCTGGAGGTCGTACGCGACGAGGTACCACCGGCGCCCCGTCGACACGAGCCGGTAGGGCTCCACCTGCCGGCGCGTCTCGGCTCCGTCACCCGCGCGGTACGCGAAGCGCAGCCGCTCGCGCCCGGTGACGGTGCCCGCGATGACCGTCAGCGTCTGCGGATCGATCGTGGCGCCGTCGCCCCTGGTCAGGGGGAGCGTCGCCGCCTGGAGGGTGGTCACGCGGTGCCGCAGCCGGGACGGGAGCACCTGCTCCAGCTTGGCCAGCGCCCGCACCGAGGCCTCCTCGATGCCCTCGATGGCATGGCCCGCACCCGCCCGCAGGCCGACCGCGATGGCCACCGCCTCCTCGTCGTCCAGCAGGAGGGGCGGCATCGCGGCACCCGCGACCAGGCGGTACCCACCGACCGCGCCCTTGGTCGCCTCCACCGGATAACCGAGGTCCCGCAGCCGGTCGATGTCACGCCGGATCGTGCGCGGGCTGACGCCGAGGCGGTCCGCGAGCTCGCTGCCGGGCCATTCGCGCGGGGTCTGGAGAAGCGAGAGCAGGTTGAGGAGTCGTGCCGGAGTGTCCGTCATGCTGTCCAGGATGGCGCTCATCTAGGACGTGACCTGACCTATATGCACTCCAGAATCCTCGTATGAGTTCACAGCAGCCCGCCGTAACGGGTACGGCATCGGACCGCAGGCGATGGATCGCTCTCGCCATCGTCATGACCGCGGCCTTCATGGACCTGGTCGACGTCACCATCGTCAACATCGCGATCCCCAGCATCGAGCGGGATCTCGGCGCCTCGTTCGGCGCGATCCAGTGGATCACCGCGGGCTACGCGCTCGCCTTCGCCGCCGGTCTGATCACGGGCGGCCGACTCGGTGACATCTACGGCCGCAAGCGGCTGTTCCTGATCGGCATCACTGGATTCACGATCGCCTCCGCGCTCTGCGGGTTCGCCCCCAACGAGGAGATGCTGGTCGCCTCCCGCCTCCTGCAGGGCACCGCGGCGGCCATGATGGTGCCGCAGGTCCTCGCGATCGTGCACGTCACCTTCCCGGCGCACGAACGCGGCAAGGTGTTCGGCCTGTTCGGCGCGGTCGTGGGCCTCGGGGCGGTCTCCGGGCCGCTGCTCGGCGCGCTGCTGACCCAGTGGAACCTCTTCGGCCTCGAATGGCGCCCGATCTTCCTGATCAACCTTCCGGTCGGCATCGCCGGTCTGATCCTGGGACGGAAGTTCATCACCGAGTCCCGTGCTCCGAAGGCGCTCCGGCTCGACCTCGTGGGCGTCGCCCTGGCCACCCTCGGCCTGCTGATGCTGATCTACCCGCTCACCCGCGGCCGCGAGCTGGACTGGCCGCTGTGGGGCCACGTGTGCATGGCGGCCAGCCCGTTGGTGTTCGCCGTGTTCGTGGCGTACGAGAAGTACAAGACCCGCAAGGACGGTTCCCCGCTGGTCGAGCTGTCGCTGTTCAAGGTGAAGAGCTTCGCCGCGGGAATCGCCGTGCAGCTGACGTTCGGTGTGGTGCTGGGTATCTTCTTCCTGGTCTGGACGCTGTACATGCAGATCGGGCTCGGCTGGAGCCCGCTGAAGGCCGGTCTGACCGGCGTGCCGTTCTCGATCGCCGTCTCGGCGGCGGCAGGGATGTCGGTGCAGCTGCTGGTGCCGCGCTTCGGGCGGAAGGTGCTGCAGGCGGGCGCGGTGACGATGGCCGCCGGCCTGCTGATCTACATCTGGGAGGCCGGCCGGTACGGCACGGCGATCGCCCCCTGGCAGATGATCCTGCCCCTGGTCGTCATGGGTGTCGGGATGGGCCTGATCGTCGCGCCGCTCACGGACGCGGTGCTCTCGGAGGTGCCGCGCGAGCACGCGGGTTCGGCGTCGGGCCTGATCAACACGACCGCCCAGATGGGCAACGCGCTCGGCCTCGGCCTGGTGTCGGTGGTCTTCTTCGGCACGATCGACGAGGAGAGGCCGGGGCCGGGCGCGGCGGGCAGGGTGTTCGCCGAGGCCTTCCAGCACTCGCTGTGGTGGGTGGCGGCGGTGCTCGGCGCGATCTTCCTGGTGATGTTCGCGCTGCCGGCGCGGCCGAAGCAGCACCTGGAGGCGGGCGCGGAGGACGACGCCCCGGAGCCGGTCGGGAAGTCGGCCGAGCAGGTGGAGGGTACGCAGGAAGGCGAGCCGGAGCCGGTGCTCGCGCGCTGAGACCGCCCGGCGCTCCCAGAACGAAGCCGGCGCTCCCGAAACGAGCCGGTGCTCCGAGAACGAAGCCGGAGTTCCGATGCCCGCGCCACGACATGGTGGCGCGGGCATCGGCCTGTCCGGATGCCGTCCAGTTCTAATGCCCGAGTCTGTTTACTTTGGTGAAATCCGGGCGTAGCCTCGTGGTGAAACCACAGGTTCGGGCATGGATCGGATGTAGAACCACATGTACGCAGCGGAGCGCCAACAGGAGATCCTGCGGCTCGCCCGGGACGGCGGACGCGTCGACGTCCTGTCGCTCGCCGAGTCGTTCCAGGTGACCGCCGAGACCATCCGGCGCGACCTCAAGTCCCTGGACCGCGCCGGGCTGGTGCGGAGGGTGCACGGAGGTGCCATCCCGGCCGGGCGGCTGGACTTCGAGCCCGACCTCGCCGAGCGCGAGTCCACCGCCGCCGACGAGAAGGACCGCATCGCCCAGGCCGCCCTGGGAGAACTGCCCGAGGAGGGCAGCGTGATCCTCGACGCCGGATCCACCGTCGGCCGCCTCGCCGCGGCGTTCCCGCTGGACCGCTCGCTCACGGTCGTGACCCACGCCCTGCCCGTGGCCGCGCGTCTCGCCGACCACCCCGGCATCGACCTCCACCTGGTCGGCGGCCGCGTACGTCACCGTACGCGCGCCGCCGTCGACGCCTGGGCTCTGCGGGCGTACAGCGAGATCCACGCCGACGTCGTCTTCATCGGCGCGAACGGGTACTCGGCGGACGGCGGGCTGACCACCCCCGACCTGGCCGAGGCCGCCGTCAAGCGCGCCCAGATCGCCGCGGCGCGCCGCGTCGTCCTGCTCGCCGACTCGGCCAAGCACGGACAGGAGCACTTCGCGCGGTTCGGCGACCTCTCGGACGTCGACCTGCTCATCACGGACAGCGGGCTCGCCCCGAAGGACGCCGCGGCCATCGAGGCCGCGGGCACGGAAGTCGTACGCGCATGATTCTGACCGTCACCCCGAACCCGTCGCTGGACCGCACCTACGAGGTTCCGTCGCTGGACCGCGGCGAGGTGCTGCGCGCCACCGGCGAACGGATGGACCCGGGCGGCAAGGGCGTCAACGTGTCGCGGGCCGTCGCCGCCGCCGGGGACCGCACGGTCGCGGTCATGCCGCTCGGCGGCGCGCCAGGCGCGCTCGTCGCCGACCTGCTCGTGGGCCAGGGCATCGAGGTCGTGTCCGTGCCGGTGGCCGGGCACACCCGCTCGAACATCTCCGTCGCCGAACCGGACGGCACCCTCACCAAGATCAACGCCCCCGGTCCCGAGCTGAGCCCCGTCGAGTCGGCGCTGCTGCTCGCCGCGGTCCGGGAGCACTCCGAGGCCGCGGACTGGATCGCCTGCTGCGGCAGCCTGCCGCGCGGCCTCGGCCCCGATTGGTACGCCGAACTGGTCGTCCGTGCGCACGCCGCGGGCACGCGCGTCGCCCTCGACACGTCGGGGCCGTCGCTGCTGGCGGCGCTGCCCGTGCGACCCGACGTCGTCAAGCCGAACGCCGACGAACTCGCCGCGGCCGTGGGCCGCCCGCTGCTGACCGTCGGCGAAGCGGTCAAGGCGGCGGAGGAGCTGCTCGGGCTCGGCGCGCGGTCGGTACTCGCCAGCCTGGGCGCCGACGGCCAGTTGCTCGTCTCCGATGCGGGCACGTACTTCGGCTCGGCGGCCGTGAGCGCCGTGCGCAGCAACGTCGGCGCGGGGGACGCCTCCCTCGCCGGATTCCTCGCCGCGGGCGGGGAGGGCCGCGGCGCACTGGCGGCGGCGGTCGCCCACGGCGCGGCGGCGGTACAGCTGCCGGGCAGCGTGATGCCAGCCCCCGCCGACCTCGACCCGTCCGCGGTCACCGTGACCGCGGACATCCCCCTGGACCGAGTCCTCACCGAACAAGGGAGCCCGCGATGAGCGACATGATCACCGCGGACCTGGTCGACCTCGACCTGGCCGCGGCGACGAAGGAAGCGGCGGCCCGTTCGCTGGCCGAACGGATGAGGGAGCTCGGCCGGATCACCGACCTGGACGGCTTCCTCGCCGACGTGGCCGCGCGCGAGGCGCAGATGCCGACCGGCCTGGACGGCGGCATCGGCATCCCGCACTGCCGCAGCGAGCACGTCACCGAGCCGACGCTGGCGTTCGGCCGCAGCGCGGCGGGCATCGACTTCGGTGCGCCGGACGGGCCGGCGGACCTGATCTTCCTGATAGCGGCACCGGCGGGCGCGGACGACGCCCACCTGACGATCCTGTCGTCGCTGGCCCGCCGCCTGATGGACGAGTCCTTCACCGGCGCGCTGCGCACGTCGACGGACCGGTCGGCAACGGCGTCCCTGATCCGCGGCGACGCACCGCCGCCGGCCAAGGCGCCGGTCGCGGGAGAGGCGGGCGCCGCACCGTCGTCGGACGATGGCGCGGCCGCGGCTTCGGTCGCGGGGTCGTCCGACTCGGGCGCGGACGCGTCCGATGCCGGTACGAGCGGCGCCGGAGCGCCGGCGAGCACGGCGACCACGGCCCCGCAGAGCGGCGGCGACGCCGCCGGACCGGACGCGGGCACCGGGCGGACGGACGCCGCAGGCGCCACCGCCGCGGACGACGGTGCGGCCACCGGCTCCGCGCCGCGCGGCCCGTTCCGTGTCGTTGCCGTCACCTCCTGCCCCACCGGCATCGCCCACACCTACATGGCGGCCGAGGCCCTGGAGAAGGCCGGCGGTGCCGCCGGTGTCGAGGTCGTCGTCGAGACGCAGGGCTCCGCCGGGTTCGCCCGGCTCGACCCCACCGTCATCGCCGCCGCCGACGGTGTGATCTTCGCGCACGACGTGCCCGTACGGGACAAGGAGCGCTTCGCCGGCAAGCCCACTGTGGACGTCGGCGTCAAGGCCGGCATCAGCCGGGCCGCCGAGCTGATCGCCGAGGTGCGCGGCAAGGCCGAGCGCGGCGAGGTCACCGCGGCGGCGCGGACGGCGGCCCCCGTGGACAGGGCGGGCGAACCCGGCGAGGGCTACGGCACGAAGCTCCGCAAGTGGCTCATGTCCGGCGTCAGTTACATGGTGCCGTTCGTCGCGGCGGGCGGTCTGCTCATCGCCCTCGGCTTCGCGATCGGCGGATACGAGATCTCCGACGCCAAGTCCGTGGCCGAGCACTTCGTGTGGGCCGACCACACGAGCTGGGCCGCGCTGCTGTTCCAGGTCGGCGGGCTGGCGTTCAGCTTCCTCGTGCCCGTGCTCGCCGGGTACATCGCGTACGGCATGGCCGACCGCCCCGGTCTCGTCCCCGGTTTCGTCGGCGGTGCCATCTCGCTGACCATCAACGCCGGCTTCCTCGGCGGCCTGATCGCCGGTCTGCTCGCGGGCTTCACGGTCATGACCATCCAACGCCTCAAGGTGCCCAAGCCACTGCGCGGCATCATGCCGGTGGTCGTGATCCCGCTGATCTCCTCGATCGTGGTCGGTTTCCTGATGTTCCTCGTCGTCGGCAAGCCCGTCGCCGAGCTGCAGCAGGCGCTGACCGACTGGCTGTCCGGCCTGTCCGGGGCCAATGCCGTCATCCTGGGCGTCCTGCTCGGCCTGATGATGTGCTTCGACCTCGGCGGCCCGCTCAACAAGGTCGCCTACGCCTTCGCGGTCGGCGGACTCGCCAACCCGACCGAGGGCTCGCTCAAGGTCATGGCCGCGGTGATGGCAGCGGGCATGGTGCCGCCGCTCGCCATGGCGCTGGCCACGGTCGTGCGCGGCCGGCTGTTCACGAAGACCGAGCGGGAGAACGGCAAGGCAGCCTGGGTGCTGGGCGCCTCGTTCATCACCGAGGGCGCCATTCCGTTCGCTGCGGCCGACCCGCTGCGGGTCATCCCTTCCGCAATGGTGGGCGGCGCGGTCACCGGCGCACTGTCGATGCTCTTCGAGTGCACGCTGCGCGCCCCGCACGGCGGCATCTTCGTCGTGCCGCTGATCGGGAACCCGTTCCTCTACCTGCTCGCCATCGTCGCGGGAACGCTCGTCAGCACGGGCCTGGTGCTCCTGCTCAAGGGCGCACGCAAGCCGGATCAGGCCGCCGCGTCCGCCGAGGCGGCGTCGGCGGAGAAGGTGTCCGTCGCCGCCTGAGCCGGGCCGCTACCGCACCCGCGCGCGAAGCTCCATCGCTTCGCGCGCGGCGTGCTCCGCCTCGTAGACCTCGCACATGTGGCGGCCGTCGGGCGTCGCCGTGTGCTCGACCTCCCACAGACTCGTCTCCGTGCCGTCCAGCAGCAGGAAGGCGTGTTCGTACAGCGTGAAACCGGCGTCCTTGCCCGCCACCCGGAACTGCCGTCCGAAGACCTGAGTGATGTGGTGTGCGAACGCCGCCCGCAACCGGCGCGCGGTCTCCTCGCCGGGCCGGTTCTCGTTCTCCGCGCGGCGCAGCACCCGGCGGGCGTGGTCGGCCGAGTCGTCGGGGACGTACATCGGCGGGGGCGGCGGCGGGGGCGGCGTCATCAGCGAGGCGAGGAGCTCCAGGTCGGCGTCCAGGCAGAATCCGGGACCGGGGGCGTCCGCGGCGAACCCGGGGAAGCCGGCCGGGAGGCGGGACGCGGCGAGCCGGGCCTCGGACTCGTCCGCGTAGAGCTCGTGCTGCTCCCTGTCACGGGCGCCGTCGCGCCCGGTGCCGCCGTCATTGCTGTTGCTGTGGACGAGCTCCCACAGGGTGAGGGAACTGCCGTCGCCGAGCAGGTACGTGTGGCGATAGGTCGCCCGGTGCAGCCCCGCCTCGTGGTGGGAGGAGTGCAGCGAACTGGCATGGGTCAGCGCCGATCCGAGCCGCTCGACCGTCGCGTCGGGCAGTTCGAAGGAGTTGAGCGCCCGACCCAGGAGTCGCTCGAGGTGCGTCTCGGTTGTCTCGTACGGATCGATCGGATCGTTCAAGAGGGTGTCTCCAGGCCGTCGCCACACGTCACTTGCTGATTGCTAAACGTAGCGCTTGGGTCTGACAACGCGTTCAGGGTTCCGGTAAAACGAAGGGCCGAGCGGCCGGAGTTCCCGTTTCGTACGGACGTTCCCAACTGGCCGCGCGGTGACGTCATTCGGTGCCGTACAGCTCCCGGTACGAGGGGAAGACACCGCCGGGTCCGTCGACGCCGTCGGCCGCCCGCACGGCCCTCACGATCGCCCGGGTCACCATGTCCGCTCCCGCTGCGAGGACGTCGTTGAGGGCGAGCGGGTCGGCCTTGTCCAGCGGCTTCGCGCCCGTGGCCAGGGCGAACACGGTGTCGCCGTCGTTGAGCAGGTGCACCGGCCGTACGGCGCGCGCGATGCCGTCGTGCGAGGTGCCGGCGAGCTTGTGGGCCTGGGCGCGGGTCAGGTCGGCGTCGGTGGCGACGACGGCGAGGGTGGTGTTCAGCGGCGGCGGCCCGTTCTTCTCGCGTACCTCGGCCAGCCGCGACTGGGCCGCCGCGTGCACGGCGGGCTCCGGTTCGTCGGTGCGTTCGGTGCCGTACGCGCCGTACAGTGCGCCCGTGCGCGGGTCGACCGCCGAGCCGACCGCGTTCGCGACGACGAGCGCCGCCACGGTGATCCCCGACTCCAGGACACAACTCGCGGTCCCTACACCGCCTTTGAACCGGCCGATCACCGCACCCGTGCCCGCACCCACCGCTCCCTCGGCGACCGGGGCGCCTTCCGCGCTCGCCGCCGCGGCCTCCACGGCGGCCCGTCCGGTCGAGGCGTCCGGCCGGGCGTGCCAGTCGCCGCCGCGGCCGAGGTCGAAGACGCACGCGGCCGGCACGACGGGAACGACCTGCGAGGGGTCCGGCCCCACCCGTACGCCCCGGCCCTGCTCCTCCAGCCACGCCATCACTCCGGCGGCGGACTCGAGCCCGAAGGCGCTGCCGCCCGTCAGCACGACGGCCTCGATGCGCTGGACGAGGTTGCGCGGGTCCAGGGCGTCCGTCTCCCGGGTGCCGGGCCCGCCGCCGCGTACGTCCACGGCGGCGACCACGCCACCTGCCGGCGCGAGCACGACGGTGGTGCCGCTGAGCGCGCGCTCGCCCGGTACCTGCGCATGCCCGACCCGCAGACCGGCCACATCCGTCAATCCGCCGCTGCCCGAGCCGGGGCCGGCCCCCGGTTCCGTGAGTTCGTCGACGCCCATGGCTCCCACCGTAGTTGGTCAACCGGCTGTCAAGGGGTGCGATGAGCGGGCAGCCAGCGTCACGCCGACCGCCACCGTCGCCGCCGCGGCCAGTCCGGCGGCGAACACCGCCCAGTGGCCCGCGAACGTGCACGCCAGGATCGCCAGCGCGCCGACCGGCAGCAGCAGCTGCTGTGCCATGCCGCGCTTGAAGTAGCGGACGTGCAGCAGCCACACCGTCACCAAGAACGTCGCGGCGGGGATGGTCACCGCCGCTGACGCGGCGGTGACCGACACGTGCGCCTTGCCGACCGCCTCCTCCACCGCGACCTCCAGCCCCGCGCCGACCGCGGCTGCCGAGGCGAAGATCATCAGATGGCCGTAACCCCAGGGGATCGCCTGGCGGTTGGACCCCAGCCGCTCGTGCGCCGGGACGGCGAAGTAGATCCACCACGCGGAGAAGACGATCAGCAGCCCGCCCGCGGCGATGGGCAGCAGCTCGCCGAGGGCGTCGTTCTCGTCGAGCGCGGACTGGACGGCCGTGGTGGCCGCGTGCATGGTCTCGCCGAGCACGATGAGCGTGAACAGCCCGTACCTCTCCACGATGTGATGCGGGTGCCAGGCCGTCTGGTGATTCCGCTCGGCGACCACGGGGACGAGCAGCTCGCCCACCACGACGATCAGGAACAGCCAGCGCCGCGAGCCCTCCGGAGCCGACAGCAGCGCGACCCACGCGGCCTGGCAGAGCACGAGGCCCACCGCGTACTGCACAGCGGTGCGCCGGGCGGGGCCGGACGGCTCGGAGGCGGCGGCGCGCAGCCACTGGGCGGTCAGCGCCACGCGCATCACCAGATAGCCGACGACGGCGACGGTCCAGTCGTTGTCGACGAAAGCGCGCGGCACGCCCGCCGCGTAGACAAGGACACCGGAGATCTGCACGAGGGTGGCGATCCGGTACGGCACGTCGTCGCAGTCGTAGGCGGAGGCGAACCAGGTGAAGTTCATCCACGCCCACCAGACGCCGAAGAACACGTACAGGTAACCGACGACTCCCGTCGCCGCGTGGTTCTCGGCGACGGCGTGCACCAGTTGGAGCCCGGCCTGGGCGACGGCGACGACGAAGCACAGGTCGAAGAAGAGCTCCAGCGGGGTCGTGGTGCGGTGGCCCTCCTCCCGGCTGCGGGCCGTCATCCGCCGTAGTGGCCTGGTGTGATGGAGGTGAGCGGACCCGTTGTCCGGAGCAGGTGTGGACATCATGGGCAAAGCACAGCAGAACGGTCCGCTCGCCGATGGTCGGACGCGCACGCCCGCCGATCCGGTCACTCCGTCATCTGTTGAGGCCCCCACTCACCCCCCTGTCCACCAAAACGGGCTCATCTGAGCAAACCGCCCTAGCGTGGCTTCGTGACCGAGCCGCCAGAAGCCCCCGCTGTACCGGCGAAGCCGTCGGTGCCCCCGTCCGAGCCGCCGCCCGTGCCGCCGGTGCCTCCCGCACCGCCCTGGCGCGGCGACGGCACCGGGCAGCCGCGCTTCGGCGCCGGCAGTTCGCCGGGACGTCGCCCGAGCGCGCTGCGCTGCTCGACTGCCCCGGGGCGACGACCGCGGGCACGGGGGAGAAGGCCTGAGCGAGGCGAATTCGGGGGCAGGCTCGCCTGACCCGAACTATGCGGAAGGCCCTCCGCACGCGAACGATCCGCCCGGCGCGGCTGACGGCTCTTCCGGAACCGGTCCCGCCGGCCGGGCCGACGCCTCCGGCCAGGCCTGGCCGCCCGGCCGGTCCGCGCGGCTCGCGCCGACGAGCACCGTCGTCGTGGGGCAGCTGTGGGGCCTGAGCGTGGTAGTCGACGAGTGGATGAAGGGGGAGACGGGCACCGCCTGGTGGGGTGCGGGCTTCCTGGGCCTGTCGTTCCTCGTGGGCCTCGCGCTGTGGTCGCCGGCTGCCAGAGACCGTTGACCGCAGGGGCCCCGGCCGCCTTACCCTGGGGGTATGAGCACCGCCCCCGCCCCCGGACCGCGAGATGCGAAGCAGCCCGGCCGGCAGCACTCCAAGCCGGAGCTGATCTTCGACGATCCGATGGACCAGCAATCCTCGGACGATACGGACCGCGGGTGGGGTGAGCGGCCTCAGGTCAGCGGTGACAGCGCCGCCGATCTCGCGCGCTTCCTCGACGAGAAGCCGCCCCACCACATCTGAGCCCTCGGGGCTCGCGGTTCCTGCCGTGTGGCTCGCGGTTCCCGCGGTGTCTAGCCGCGTTCGCCGGGTGCCGCAGACCCCGCCGAGCCCCCGGTGTCCCCACCGCGCTGGGCGACAAGAGCGTCGCGGATCTCCTTCAGGACCTCCAGCTCCGTCACCTCCAGCGTCTCGTGCACGCTTTCCTTCGCCTTGCGCAGTGCCTCGCGGCGTGCCAGGTACTTCGCCATGGGCAGCACCATCAGGAAGTACACGACGGCCGCGGTGATCAGGAACTGCAGGGTGGCGCCGAGCACCGATCCCCACATGATCTGGATGCCCTGCATCTCGCCGTCGACGACCTCGCAGGGGGCCTTCAGGCAGGAGCTGTAGGAGTCCAGGTTCTTCGTGCCGAACGCTCCGACGAGCGGGTTGATCACGCCCTTCACCACAGCGTTGACGATGTTGGTGAACGCGGCACCGATGACGACGGCGACCGCGAGGTCGATCACATTGCCACGCATCAGGAAGGCCTTGAAGCCTTCGAGCAGGCTCGGCTTCTTCTCGCTCACGAATGAGCCTCTTTTCACATGTGCGGTAGGGCAGGGGGACAGTTGCGCAACCTACGTCAGCCCCCGGCCGCCCTGTCCAATCCGCACTCGCCGACAGGCAACCTGGCGTTGCGTCAGTACGAGTCGGTGTGCCGAACGTCAGCACACTGTCACCGCCAGTCGGGACGTCGCCCCGGCTCCGGCCAGCGTGGCGGCGGTGGTTCGCGGAACGGACAGTACGATCAACGCGCCGCCGCCGGCCGGGTCCTCGCCCGCTCGCGGGATTGCGGCGACCCGGACTCCGGAGGCCACGACCTTCGCCGGCGAATCCCCACCCGGCGGCGAATCGGCGGCTGCGATCACATCGACCCGGTCTCCCGGCCGCAGCAGCCGGACCGTCGCCGCGTCGGCGATCCGCACGGGAGCCGACACCAGAACGTCACCAGGGCGGCTCTCACGCGCCGGAGCAGCGGCCGCCAAGGCCCCCGTGCCCGGGGTCGCCTGGCCATGCGGCCCCGACCCGCCGCCCGGATCGTCCGGGCCACGCGCGCCCGAAGCGGCCAGCGCCGCGGCCGTCACCGCCAGCCCGGCGGCCATCGCACGCCGCTGCCTGCGCAGCGCCCGCCGCAGCCGACGGCTGCCACCGCGCACCCGCAGCGGCGCGAACTGCGGCACACCGAGGGGCTCCGGAGCCGGCGACGACGCCATGGAGAATCCCGCCGGGACGGTGAACGGAGCGGCCGTCGGGAGAGGGAACGGAGCGGTCGGCGGGAGGGTGAACGGAGCGGTCTGCGGGAGCGTGAACGGAGCGGTCTGCGGAGCGGTCACCGGACCCGACGGGTCGGCCGGCGAGTCCGGTGAAGGCGGCGTGGACGACGCCCGCGCCGAGACGGCGGAAGTGGCCGACGGTGTCGCGGGGCCGGCGAGGGAGTCGGGACCGGAAGTGTTGTCTGCGTCGGTGAGTGAGCCTGGAGCGGAGGAGGAGCCGGGGCCGGAGGACGAAGAGGAGCCGGGACCGGAAGAGGAGTACAGCGACATGCCGAACACCGCCTGTCATGGGGCGTGGACCGGGCCTGCTGCCCGTGTCCGACCGCTCCTCACGATCCGCTTTCCGGCCCCACCCTGCCGAAGCCTGTGGACAGCCCCCGGCTTGTGGACAACTCGGCAACCCCTGAGGGTGATTACGGCAGTTCGATGCCCGGATCGACCCCCGCCAGCGCGTTCCCGCACGTGCAGATGCGGTCCTCGTTCGCCGGCAGCGCGGCCACCGCGTCGAACAGCACGGTCCGCAGCCGGTCCACATTGGCGGCGAACACCTTCAGGACCTCTTCGTGGGAGACGCCCTCGCCCGCCTCCGCCCCCGCGTCCAGGTCCGTGACGAGGGTCATCGACGTGTAGCAGAGCTCCAGCTCACGGGCCAGCACCGCCTCCGGGTGCCCGGTCATGCCGACCACCGACCAGCCCATCGCGGCGTGCCAGCGCGATTCGGCACGGGTCGAGAAGCGCGGCCCCTCGACGACCACCAGCGTGCCGCCGTCCACCGGCTCCCAGTCGCGTGCGCGCGCCGCCTCCAGGGCCGCCTTGCGCCCCCGCGGGCAGTACGGGTCGGCGGGCGAGACGTGCACGACGTTCGGCACCTCACCGGACGGCAGGGGCAGCCCGTCGAAGTAGGTCTGGGCCCGGGACTTCGTACGGTCCACGAACTGGTCGGGCACGAGCAGTGTGCCCGGGCCGTACTCCGGCCGCAGGCCGCCCACGGCGCACGGTCCGAGCACCTGGCGTACACCCACCGACCGCAGCGCCCAGAGGTTGGCCCGGTAGTTGATGCGGTGCGGCGGCAGGTGGTGGCCGCGTCCGTGGCGGGGCAGGAAGGCCACCTTGCGGCCGGCGATCTCGCCGAGGAACAGCGAGTCGCTGGGAGCGCCGTAGGGGGTGTCGACCTGGATCTCGGTGACGTCGTCCAGGAAGGAGTAGAAGCCGGAGCCGCCGATCACGCCGATCTCGGCGCGGGCGGAGCCGGAGCCGTCAGGAGAACCGGAACCGCTGTCGGAGCCTGCGTTCGGGTGCGCGTTGGTCGCCATGGCGATCACAGTAGCCGGACGCGAAAACGCCAAGAACCCCGCCGTGGCCACTGCCACGGCGGGGTCGGCGCATCGTGAGGATCAGGCGGCGGAGCCGGAGGCGCTCGAGGCGCTCGTCGAGGAGGACGAAGCGGAGCTCGACGACGAGGTCGTGGTCGAGGACGACTTCGACTCGGACGACTTCGACTCGGACGACTTCGACTCGGACGACTTCGACTCGGACGACTTCGAGCTCGACGAGGCAGGCGAGCTGCTCGACGACGAGCCACGGCTGTCGTTGCGGTAGAAGCCGGAGCCCTTGAAGACGATGCCGACCGCCGAGAACACCTTCTTGAGGCGTCCGTCGCAGCTCGGGCATACGGTCAGGGCGTCGTCGGTGAACTTCTGCACCGCCTCGAGGCCCTCGCCGCATTCGGTGCACTGGTACTGGTAGGTCGGCACTTGTCTTCCTCCTGGCACTCTCACTCGATGAGTGCTAACGACGATCCATAGTGACGTATTCCGCTGGATCAGTCCACCGTCACCGGCACTCGGTGACCGATCCCACGTGCGGCCACCCGCCCGCCGGCCGTCGGCGCGAGGCGTGACCGCAGTGTCAGCAGGGTGGCCAGCGCCAGCCCCGTGCCCACGAGCGGGACGACGAATCCGGCGCTCGCGCCGTAGCCGTCGGCAAGCCGTCCGGCCGCTGTCACGGCCGCCGCCTGCCCGAGCGCCACCGCGCCCGTCAGCCAGGTGAAGGCCTCGGTGCGGGCGGACGCGGGCACCAGCGACTCGACCAGTGTGTAGCCGCTGATCAGGGCTGGTGCGATGAACAGGCCGACGACCAGGCCGAGCGTGCCCAGCAGAGCCACGGAGTTCACCGTCCACAGGAGGGACGCGGCGACCGTGAGCGCCGCGTAGCCGACGACGAGCCGGCGGCGCGGTCCGCTCTTCCAGGCGACGGCTCCCACGGTGATGCCGGCCAGCATGTTGCCCGCGGCGAAGAGACCGTAGAGCAGACCGTTCATGCCCGGCTGCCCGATCTCCTCGGTGAAGGCGGTCAGCGAGACCTGCATGCCGCCGAAGACCGCGCCGATGCCCAGGAACGCGACGGCGAGCACCCGCACGCCGGGTACGGAGAGCGCGGACGTACGTTCCGCGCGCAGCTCGGCGCTCTGGTGGCCGTGAGCAGGCTGAGTGCGGCGCTGGGCCGCGAACAGCAGGCCGCCCGCCAGCGTGAGCGCCGCTTCGGCGATCAGGCCGGCGGCGGGGTGCACGCCCGTGCACAGGGCGGTGGCGAGGACCGGGCCGACCACGAAGGTGAACTCGTCCGTCACCGACTCGAAGGCGGCGGCGGTCTGCATCAGGGGCGAGCCCTGGAGCCGGGCGGCCCAGCGGGCCCGCACCATCGGTCCGATCTGCGGCACCGACGCACCGGTGGGCACCGCGGCGGCGAACAGGGCCCACAGCGGAGCGCCCGCGAGGGCCAGTGCGGTCAGCGAGGCGACGGAGACGGTGTGCACCAGGACCCCAGGCAGCAGGACCGCGCGCTGGCCGAAGCGGTCGGCGAGCCTTCCGCTCTGCGGGGCGAACAGCGCCATGGAGACGCCGGTGACGGCGGCGACCGCACCGGCGCTGCCGTAGGAACCGGTGGTGTGCTGGACGAGCAGGACGATGCCGATCGTGAGCATCGCGAAGGGCTGCCGGGCAGCGAAACCGGGGAGCAGGAACGTCCAGACTCCGGGGGTGCGGAGCAGCTGTCCGTAACCAGGACGCCTGCCAGAAGCGACCGTGGACGCCACGGCCCCTTGCCTTTCTGCCGCCTGGTAGCGCTCCCCTGGGTGTCGGGAGCCGCCGAGAGCTGTCCTCTTGCGCGGAACTGCGGTAGATACCGGGGTCCGCTCGGGGGACGCCGCGGCCGCCATACGGTCGCGCCAGCTCTGCGTCAGGCAGAGTTGGTCGATCAGTGTGCCTTCATGGTACAGGGATTCCTGCCACGTCCACCTGGGAAATGACAGAGATCACCCCGTCTATTCCTGGGTTTGAACAGCTCCTGGCCACAGAAGGCTGCGCAGTCCACGGTCCACCGTCACCTGGAGCCGCCTCCGGTGCCCAGCCAGTCGGCCAGCTTTCCGCCCTGGCTGACGGCCCTGAGCCGCCGCTCCGCGGCGTCCCTGACCGGATCGGTGGCCACGACCAACAGCTCGTCGCCGTGCCGCAGCACGGTCGACGGGAGCGGCACGAAGGTCTTGCCCTCGCGCACCACGAGAGTGACCGCCGAACCGGAGGGCAGCCGCAGCTCGGCGACCTCCACGCCGTGGATCTTGGAGCTGTCCGGGATGGCCACCGACAGCAGATGGCCGCGCAGCCGCTCCAGCGGGGCCGACTCGACGCCGAGGTCGGCGGCCTCGGAGGGATCACCGAGCCGCAGTGCCCTGGCCAGCCACGGCAGCGTCGGGCCCTGGACCAGTGTGTAGACGACGACCAGCACGAAGACGATGTTGAAGATCCGGTCGTTGCCCTCGACGCCGGAGACCATGGGGATCGTCGCGAAAATGATGGGCACGGCGCCGCGGAGGCCGGCCCAGGACATCAGTACCTGCTCCTGCCACGGGATGCGGAACGGCATGAGGCTGACGAGGACTCCCACCGGGCGGGCGAGCACCGTCAGTATCAGGCCGACCACCACCGCGGGCCAGAAGTCCCGCAGCAGCTCGTGCGGCGTCACGAGCAGTCCGAGCAGAACGAACATGCCGATCTGTGCGATCCAGCCGAGGCCCTCGGCGAAACCGCGGTTCGCGGGCGCGTGGGGAAGCTTGGAGTTGCCGAGGATCATGGAGGCGAGATAGACGGCGAGGAAGCCGCTGCCGTGCGCCATGGCGCCGGCCGCGTAGGCGACCACGGCGATGGCCATGACGGCGATGGGGTACAGGCCGGACGCGGGCAGTGCGACGTGGCGCAGCCCGAACGCGCCGAGCCAGCCGACGGCCAGTCCGACGAGCGCGCCGATCGCCAGTTCCAGCGCGATCTTCCCGACGAGGGTGTACCAGTGGTCGATCGGGCCGGCCGAGGAGAAGGCCACGACCAGAATGACGACCGGGGCGTCGTTGAAGCCGGACTCGGCTTCCAGGGCGCCTGTCACCCGGGCCGGAAGCGGCACCTTGCGCAGGACGGAGAAGACCGCCGCCGCGTCCGTGGAGGACACGACCGCTCCGATGATCAGCGCCTGTCGCCATTCCAGGCCGACGAGGTAGTGAGCGGCCGCGGCCGTGATGCCCACGCTCACCGCGACACCGACCGTCGACAGCGCAGCGGCCGCGGGCAGTGCGGGTTTGATCTCCTTCCACTTGGTGCCGAGGCCACCTTCGGCCAGGATCACCACAAGTGCGGCATAACCGATCACCTGCGTCAGTTCGGCGTCGTCGAAGTGGACGTCGAGCAGGCCGTCCTGGCCCATCGCGATCCCGATCCCGAGATACAGCAACAGGCTGGGCAGCCCGCTGCGGGACGAGATGCGCACCGCAGCGACGGCGATGAGCAGGACGAGCGAGCAGATGAGCAGGAGTTCGTTGAGCTGGTGGACA
Source organism: Streptomyces sp. PKU-EA00015 (assembly GCF_013387495.1). Taxonomy (GTDB): domain Bacteria; phylum Actinomycetota; class Actinomycetes; order Streptomycetales; family Streptomycetaceae; genus Streptomyces. The sequence goes on from NZ_JABZEE010000025.1 coordinate 155,764, forward strand.
GTCAGTGGCCGATCCTTCCCCTCGCGCCCTCATACCGGAGATCTTCGTACCGGTGGCGACACTTCGTTACCTTACCTAATCTTTAACGTTTCCTTGATGGCGCGATGATCTTTTTGTCCGACTGCGGGGACGGCCTTGTGGATACCGCGTCTGGGCCGGTGGGGCGCTGCGCCTAGAGTTGCCTCAGCATTCCCAGGACCACCCTGCCCCTCGAAGGACAGCGATGCCCGCCAACACAACCGCCTCTTCCCCCAAGAAGAAGAAGGGGCGACGCGCCCGACTGCTCGTGCTCGTCCTGGTGCTGGCGCTCGTCGCGGGTGTCGGTTACGGGGCCTACTGGAGCGTCAGTACAGTTCGCGCCTCGTTCCCCACCACCAACGGCACGATCGAACTCGCGGGCCTCGGCGGCCAGGTCGAGGTCAAACGCGACGGCCACGGCATTCCGCAGATCTACGCGGACAGCGACGAGGACCTGTTCCGCGCCCAGGGCTTCGTCCAGGCGCAGGACCGCTTCTGGGAGATGGACGTCCGCCGGCACATGACGGCGGGCCGGCTCTCCGAGATGTTCGGTTCGGGGCAGGTCGAGACGGACGCCTTCCTGCGCACGCTCGGCTGGCGCAGGGTGGCGCAGCAGGAGTACGACACCAAGCTCTCGCCCGAGACGAAGAAGTACCTCCAGGCGTACGCGGACGGCGTCAACGCGTACCTCAAGGGCCGCTCGGCCGAGGAACTGTCGGTCGAGTACGCGGCCCTGGCCTTCACCAACGACTACGAGCCCGAGCCGTGGACGCCGGTCGACTCCGTGGCCTGGCTCAAGGCGATGGCCTGGGACCTGCGCGGCAACATGCAGGAGGAGATCGACCGCTCGCTGCTCACCAGCAGGCTCAGCGAGAAGCAGATCCGCGACCTGTACCCGCCGTACCCCTACGACCGCAACGAGCCGATAGTGCGGCGGGGCGGGATCGACCCGGTCACCGGCAAGTACGACCCCGCCGCCAAGCCCTCCGGCTCGGCGGACGACGGTGCGGCCGGCAGCGGTTCCGACGGGAGCGGTGAGGCGCTCGGCGGCGCGGGCAGCGCGGCCGGAGCGGGCCAGGGGCTGAACTCCCAGCTGGGCGCGCTCTCCGACACCCTCGACGCGATCCCCGCACTGCTCGGCCCCAGCGGCAACGGCATCGGCTCCAACTCCTGGGTCGTCTCCGGGGCCTACACGACGACCGGCAAGCCCCTGCTGGCCAATGACCCGCACCTCGCGCCTCAGCTGCCGTCCCTCTGGTACCAGATGGGCCTGCACTGCCGCACGGTCTCCGAGCGGTGTTCGTTCGACGTCGCGGGCTACACCTTCTCCGGTATGCCGGGCGTGATAATCGGCCACAACCAGGACATCGCCTGGGGCTTCACCAACCTCGGCGCCGACGTGACCGACCTCTACCTGGAGAAGCTCAGCGGGGACAACTATCTCGTCGGCGGCCGGGAGAAGAAGCTGACCACCCGCACGGAGGTCATCAAGGTCGCCGGCGGCTCCGACAAGACGATCAGGGTCCGCTCCACGGAGCACGGCCCGCTGGTCTCCGACCGCAGCGACGAACTGGAGAAGGTCGGCGAGCGGGCTCCGGTGTCCAACGCCGCACCCGACCGCGGCACCGGTTACGCGGTCTCCCTGCAGTGGACGGCCCTGCAGCCCGGCAAGTCGATGGACGCCGTCTTCGAGCTCAACCAGGCCAGGGACTTCCCGTCCTTCCGCCGCGCCGCCCGCGACTTCGAGGTGCCCTCGCAGAACCTGGTCTACGCCGACACCAAGGGCAACATCGGCTACCAGGCGCCGGGCAAGATCCCGCTGCGCGCCGAGGGCGACGGCACGACGCCCGCGCCCGGCTGGGACCCGAAGTACAAGTGGGACGGCTACATCGCCTTCGACGAGCTGCCCTACGAGTACAACCCGGAGCGCGGCTACATCGTCACCGCGAACCAGGCGGTCGTCGACGCGAAGAAGTACCCGTACCTGATCACCGAGGACTACGGCTACGGCGCCCGGAGCCAGCGGATCAACGACCTCATCGAGTCCAAGATCCGGGGCGGCGGCAAGGTCTCCACCGAAGACATGCGCACCATGCAGATGGACAACAGCAGCGAGATCGCCAAGCTGCTGACGCCTTACCTGCTGAAGATCGACGTCTCCGACCCGTACGTTCGCGAGGCGCAGAAGCTGCTGGAGGGCTGGGACTACACACAGGAACCGGACTCCGGTGCCGCCGCGTACTTCAACGCCGTGTGGCGCAACGTGCTCAAGCTGGCGTTCGGCAACAAGCTCCCCAAGGAGCTCCGGGTCGAGGGCGAGTGTCTGAACGTGCTGCCCGCCGACAGCACCGCGCCGGACGACGACCTGACCGAGCGGGTGCGCGAATGCGGCCAGCGGGACGGCGACTCCGCGCAGCCCGACGGCGGCGACCGCTGGTACGAGGTGGTGCGCCGGCTGCTCAAGGACGAGGGCAACGAGTGGTGGCGCACGCCGGAGACGCGTACGGACGAGGCGACCGACACCCGTGACGGGCTCCTCGCCCGCGCCATGGAGGACGCCCGCTGGGAGCTGACCGCGGAGCTCGGCAAGGACGCCTCCAGCTGGACCTGGGGCCGACTGCACCAGCTGACGCTGAGGAACCAGACGCTGGGCACCGAAGGGCCGGGCTTCCTGCAGTTCGTGCTCAACCGGGGCCCGTGGAACCTGGGCGGCGGCGAGGCCGCGGTCAACGCCACCGGCTGGAACGCGGCAGGCGGCTACGGCGTCGTGTGGGTCCCGTCGATGCGGATGGTCGTCACCGTCGGCGAGTGGGACAAGTCCCGGTGGATCAATCTGACCGGGGCGTCGGGCCACGCCTACAGCGCCCACTACACCGACCAGACCGACAAGTGGGCCGAGGGCGAGCTGCTCGACTGGGTCTACGGCGCCCAGGCGGTGGACGCCGCGACCGTCGACACGCTCAAGCTCGTCCCGCCGGGCGGGCAGGCCCAGTGAAGCGGCGCACCCCCTGAGGCGTGACCACGGCGTGGACGGGGTGGTCGTGCGGTTCCACCGGGACCCGCGCGACCACCTCGTTCGCGTAGAGGAGCACGACGAGGGCCGGATCGGCGTCGGCCATGGCGAGCCGGGCCAGCACGCGGTCGTACGAGCCGCCGCCGCGCCCCAGCCGCATACCCTCGGCGTCGACGGCCAGCCCGGGCAGCAGCACGGCGTCGGCGCCGACGACGGCCGAAGGGCCCAGCCGCTCGCCGTCCGGCTCCAGCAGGCCGCGTCCGGCGGGCACCAGGTGACCAGGGCCGCGGTAGACGCCCCAGTCGAGGTCGTTGTCCGGAAGGAGGACCGGAAGCAGGACCCTCGTGCCGCGCCCGAGCAGCGCGTCGAGCAGTGCACGCGTGCCGGGCTCGCGTCCGACGGAGACGTATGCGGCGACGGTGCCGGCCTCGGCCAGCTCGGGCAGCAGGAGCGCGTGCCGGGCGAGAGCGGCCGCCGCCTCGCTCGCGTCATCGGCGGACAGAAGCCGTCGCGCCCCGAGGAGTTCGGCGCGAAGCACAGTCTTTCCGGACATTTCGTTGCCCATTGGTCGTCTGTAAACCTCTCGTATACGTCTCTATGAGGATGAAGTTAACCGGAGCATCATCTTCCGCCCATATTCAGCGGATATGGTGCTCCGCATGACTCAGTCGCACTCCAGGATCAGCAAGGCTGTCATCCCCGCCGCAGGCCTCGGCACCCGGTTCCTGCCTGCCACGAAAGCCACTCCCAAAGAGATGCTGCCTGTGGTCGACAAGCCCGCGATCCAGTACGTCGTCGAGGAGGCGGTCTCGGCCGGCCTCTCCGACGTCCTGATGATCACGGGTCGCAACAAGCGCCCCCTCGAGGACCACTTCGACCGCAACTATGAGCTGGAGGAGGCGCTCTCCCGCAAGGGCGACGCCGGACGCCTCGCGCGGGTTCAGGAGTCGAGCGACCTCGCCACCATGCACTACGTGCGCCAGGGCGACCCACGCGGGCTCGGTCACGCCGTCCTGTGCGCCGAGCCGCACGTCGGGGACCAGCCCTTCGCCGTCCTCCTCGGCGACGACCTGATCGACCCGCGCGACCCGCTGCTCTCGCGCATGATCGAGATCCAGGAGCGTGAGGGCGGCAGCGTCGTCGCGCTGATGGAGGTCGACCCGGCGCAGATCCACATGTACGGCTGCGCCGCGGTGAAGCCCACCGGTGACAGCGACGTCGTGAAGATCACGGACCTGGTCGAGAAGCCCGACCCCGCCGAGGCCCCCAGCAATCTGGCGATCATCGGCCGTTACGTCCTCGACCCCGCGATCTTCGGGATACTGCGCGAGACCGAGCCGGGCCGCGGCGGCGAGATCCAGCTCACCGACGGCATCCAGAAGCTCGCCGAGGCGGAGCAGTCCGTGGAGGAGGCGGGACGCTCCGGCGGCCCGGTGCACGGGGTGATCTTCAAGGGCCGCCGCTATGACACAGGTGACCGTGGCGACTATCTGCGTGCCATTGTCAGACTCGCGTGCGAACGTGAAGACCTGGGCCCGGAGTTCCGGGACTGGCTTCGCAGCTTTGTGACCGAGGAGATGTAGGACCGTGAGCAGCACGATCTGGTCGGTTGACGACCACCTGGAGGACATCCTCGCCGCGATCCGGCCGCTCGACCCGATCGAGCTCCAGCTGCCGGACGCGCAGGGCTGTGTCCTGGTCGAGGACGTCACCGTCCCGGTCGCGCTGCCCCCCTTCGACAACAGCTCCATGGACGGCTACGCGGTCCGGGTCGCCGATGTGGCGGGTGCGAGCGAGGAGTTCCCCGCCGTGCTCACCGTCATCGGCGACGTGGCGGCCGGCAGCGGCGAGCTTCCCACCGTCGGCCCCGGCCAGGCCGCGCGCATCATGACCGGCGCGCCCCTGCCGCCCGGAGCCGAGGCCGTCGTCCCCGTCGAGTGGACCGACGGCGGCGCCGGAGGCGGGGCCGCGAGCACGATGCGCCCGGCCGGCGAGGCCCCCGAAGGCGCGAGCGGCGAGGTCCGGGTGCACCGGCCCGCCCAGGAGGGGGCCCATGTGCGGGCCGGCGGCAGCGATGTGCAGGCGGGCGATCTCGCACTCGCCGCGGGTACGGTGCTCGGCCCGCCGCAGATCGGGCTGCTCGCCGCGATCGGCCGCGGGACCGTGCGGGTGCGTCCCCGCCCGCGCGTGGTCGTCCTGTCGACCGGCAGCGAACTGGTCCAGCCCGGCGAGAAGTTGGCCGAGGGCCAGATCTACGACTCCAACAGCTTCGCTCTGGCGGCCGCAGCCCGCGACGCCGGCGCGATCTCCTACCGGGTCGGCGCGGTCACCGACGACGCCGAGACGCTCCGCGCCACCATCGAGGACCAGCTGATCCGCGCCGATCTGCTGGTGACCACGGGCGGTGTGAGCGTCGGCGCGTACGACGTGGTCAAGGAGGCGCTCGCCTCGGTCGGTGACGTCGGTGACGAGGACGTGCCCGGCAGCGGGATCGACTTCCGCAAGCTTGCGATGCAGCCGGGCAAGCCGCAGGGCTTCGGTTCCATCGGCCGCGACCACACGCCTCTGCTGGCCCTTCCGGGCAATCCGGTGTCCAGCTACGTGTCCTTCGAGCTGTTCGTCCGGCCCGCGATCCGCACGCTGATGGGCCTGCCGGACGTGCACCGCCCGAAGGTCAGAGCCGCGCTCAAGGCGGACAAGGCACTGTCGTCCCCGGCCGGCAAGCGACAGTTCCTGCGGGGGACCTACGACGCCGGAGCGGGCAGCGTCACCCCGGTCGGGGGCTCCGGCTCCCACCTGATCGCGGCCCTCGCGCAGGCCGACTGCCTGATCATCGTCCCGGAGACCGACACCTCCGTGGAGCCCGGCGCCGAGGTCGACGTGGTCCTCCTGGGGTGAGAGGCGCTGCGTGGCGGTAGCGTGTCTGCGCACACAAGGCCCTGAGGGGACCGGACCGGGAGCGCCACAGCAGATGAGTACGCAAGGCAGGCTGACGCACATCGACGAGGCGGGGGCCGCCCGCATGGTGGACGTCTCCCAGAAGGACGTGACCGCCCGCACCGCGCGGGCGACCGGGCGCGTCCTCGTATCGCGGCAGGTCGTGGAGCTGCTGCGCGGTGAGGGCGTCCCGAAGGGCGACGCGCTCGCCACGGCCAGGATCGCCGGGATCATGGGCGCGAAACGCACGCCCGACCTGATCCCGCTCTGTCACCCGCTCGCCGTCTCGGGCGTGAAGCTGGACCTGTCGGTCACGGACGACGCGGTCGAGATCGCGGCCACCGTGAAGACGACGGACCGCACGGGCGTGGAGATGGAGGCCCTCACCGCTGTCTCCGTCGCCGCGCTCACCGTCGTGGACATGGTGAAGGCGGTCGACAAGGCGGCCGTGATCACCGACATCCGCGTCGAGGAGAAGACGGGCGGCAAGTCCGGCGACTGGACACGCGAGGGAGCACAGTCATGACCACCGCCGCCCACGCCACCGCGCCGTACCGGGCCCTGGTCGTCACCGCATCCAACCGCGCCTCCGACGGGGTGTACGAGGACAAGGGCGGCCCGCTGATCGCCGAGAGGCTCACCGTCCTCGGCTTCGCCGTCGACGGCCCCCGCGTGGTGCCCGACGGCGACCCGGTCGGCGAGGCGCTGCGCGCGGGGGTAGAGGACGGCTACGACGTCATCCTCACCACGGGCGGTACCGGCATCTCGCCCACCGACCTCACACCCGACGTCACACGCGCGCTGCTCGACCATGAGGTCCCCGGCATCGCGGAGGCGATCCGGGCGTACGGGCGGGACAAGGTGCCCACCGCCGTGCTCTCGCGCGGCGTCGCCGGTGTCGCCGGCCACACCCTGATCGTCAACCTGCCGGGCTCCACAGGAGGAGTGCGCGACGGGCTGGCGGTGCTGGAGGGGGTCCTGCGCCATGCAGTGGACCAGATCCGCGGCGGGGACCATCCACGTCCGGCGGACCAGTCGTCACCGACGTCATGAACGTGACCTGGCCCGTGGTCCTCGCGGACGGCGATGTCGTCCTGCGCCCCATAAAGATGCGCGACCAGCGGAACTGGCGCGAGGTCAACCGCCGCAACCGCGACTGGCTGCGGCCCTGGGAGGCCACGATCCCGCCGCCCGCCCCGGGCGGCCCGGCCACGCAGCGCCCGACCTTCCGTCAGATGGTCCGCCACCTGCGGTCGGAGGCGAACGCGGGCCGGATACTGCCGTTCGTCATCGAGTACCGCGGGCGTCTCGTAGGGCAGTTGACCGTCGCCGGGATCACCTGGGGCTCCATGTGCTCGGGCCATGTCGGGTACTGGGTCGACCGGGACGTCGCGGGCCGCGGCGTGATGCCCACGGCGGTGGCTCTCGCCGTGGACCACTGCTTCCGTACGGTGGGACTGCACCGGATGGAAGTGTGCATCCGGCCCGAGAACGTGCCCAGCCGCCGGGTCGTGGAGAAACTCGGATTCCGCGAGGAGGGGCTGCGGCCCCGCTATCTCCACATCGACGGTGCGTGGCGTGACCATCTTGTCTTCGCGCTGACGGTCGAGGAAGTCCCGGAGGGACTTCTGACCCGCTGGCACCAGGCACGACCTGGATCGGCACCCGGAACACCCGGAACGGCATCCGGGACGGCACAGGAAATAAAATAAGTGTTCGAAATTGATCGCCGCCCGGTTGTCGCGGAACGCGAACTGGTCTGAGTAATCACAAAAAAAGTCGGTTGTATCAGCCAGATCGTGCGACACACCGGGCCAATTGGCGGATGCCCTTGCGCGAATCCCTCTACGGTGTGATGCGTGAGCAGCAGCGGCCTCATCTACGCAGTCATCGTCGGGGCCTGGGCCGCCTACTTGGTGCCGATGTGGCTCCGCAGGCAGGACGAGCTCAACGAAGCCCGTCCCACGGAACGCTTCTCCACCGCCATCCGGCTGTTGTCCGGCCGGGCGGGGATGGAGCGCCGGTACGCCAAGGAGCTGCGGGAACGCACCGCAGAGGGGCCCGAGCACGACGTGGACCCGGATGCCGCCACGGACCGGCTGAGTTCTGTGGACGTCCGGGCCTTCGCCGCGCCCCGAACCGAAGTGCGCCAGGACGCGTCGTCCGGCGCGACCTCGGACGCCGACCCTCCGGGCCGTCCGCCGGCCCGGCGCCCGGCCCCGCGGCAGCGGCAGAGCCGCGCCGCCGTCGAGCGGGCCCGGCGCAGCAAGGTACTGGCCCGCCGCAGACGGACGACGTCGGTCCTGTTCGTCGCCTTCACCGCCGGTGCGGTCGTCGCGGCGATCGGCGGACTCGGCTTCCTGTGGGCGCCGGGCGCCCCGGCCGTCCTGCTGAGCATCTACATCGTGCATCTGCGGACCCAGGAGCGGCGGCGCTTCGCGTACGTCATGGACCGCAGGCAGGCCGAGGCCGCGGCACAGCGGCTGCGGGAGAACCGGCCGCGCCGCCACCAGCCGCCCGTCGGCGCGCCGGAGCCCGACGAGGAGCCCGCCGCGCACGCCGAGCCGGAGCCGGCGCCGAGGCTCTCCCCGCAGGAGGCCGGGCGCCGGGCGCTGGTCGAGCAGACCGACCACGCCGAGTGGGTGGATCAGCAGCGCCAGCGCGGCCCGGCGACCGGCGACAGCTGGGACCCCGTTCCCGTGCCGCTGCCGACGTACGTCACCGCTCCCGTCGCCCCGCGCGCGTCGAGCGGTGTGGACGTCAGCGATCCGGAGACGTGGAGCGCGGCCCGCTCCTCGGCCGCGGAGCCGACGACCCCGGCCGCGCCGGCACCGACCGCGGAGCCGCCGGCGGGCCGGCGGCCTCCCCAGCAACGCCGCTCCCGTGACCGCGGCCGCACGCCGCTCTTCGATCAGTACGCGGACGAGGACCGGCCGCGCGCGGCCAACGAGTGACGCCGCCCCGGCGGCATCCGTGACCAGGGGGGAACGGATTTCCAAGCACCCCGATGGGGATGCTAGAGTTTCACTCGTTGCAAGGGCCTGTGGCGCAGTCTGGTAGCGCACCTCGTTCGCATCGAGGGGGTCTGGGGTTCAAATCCCCACAGGTCCACCGCAGCTGAGAGCCCCGATCGGAGAGATCCGATCGGGGCTCTTCGGCGTCGTACAGCAGCGAAGTACAGCAACTACGTCGCAACGCATCCGCGAGCATCGTCTGCATACTTCTCGGATGGAGATGCGCTCAAGGGGCACCTGGCAGAACACGACGCATGACTGGGCGAGCACGGTCGACGTCGACCACCTTCAACACATCCGCCGGAACCCGGCCCTCTTCGCCCCTGACGGCATCCGGCACCTGATCCTCGAAGTCGTCGCCTATGCGGCTGATGAGGCTGAACGCAACAACGGCGGACATTGCCGCGTCACTCTCCACGCCGACGGCTCCGTCTCCGTCTGCGATGACGGGCGCGGCACGGACACACGCCTCGACGACCGCGGCGAAGCCGTGAAGAAGCCGATCATGGCGACCAGGGACCTGCGCTTCTTCGACCACCCCGATGCACAGATACTGCCCAACGGACACCCCAGGCGCGGCATGTCCGTCGTCGCCGCACTCAGCAACCAGCTGATCCACACCAACCGCCGCCACAACGGAGCCTGGGCCCAGCGATACGAACAAGGCGTCCCCGTCACCGGCCTGACGCCAATCGCCCATGACGGCGCGACCGGGACCACCGTCCGGTTCCTGCCCAATCAGTCCCTACGTGCCGCGAGCGCCCCGACCGCCGATGAACTGACGCGACTCGCCACAGCTTGGCCACACCTGACCCTCGAAGTCCACGGCTGACGCTCCGGATGACTCACTGCCGCGGGACTGAAGCGCAACTCATGTGGGCAACGATCATCCGCGCGGCGGGGAACGATCTTCTGGCCGCGGGCGCCGCCGCAGCGACGAACCTGCTCGCGGTGGCGCTGGGGCGCGCGGCCGCCGGAGGGCCGTGAACCCGGGGCCGCCAGGCCCCGTGCGGCCGGACCGTGAGCCGGTCCGGCCGTGCGGGACAGGGGCTCAGGAGGCCTGTGCCTTGTCGTAGACCGCCTTGGCCTCGTTGCCGAAGTACGGGCCGAACATCCGGTTGGGCAGGAAGGTGTACCCGAAGCTGTTCACCGAGACCTGCAGGCCGGTGCCGGTCGCCTCGCTGAACGAGGTGAACCACGGACCGCCGCTGGAGCCGCCGGTCATGTTGCAGCCCAGGCTGTGGTCCTGCGAGAAGAGGAAGTCCTTCGAGCTGTTGCCGCTGCAGTGGATCAGCTTGCTGCCGTCGTACGGGGCGGCGGCGGGGAAGCCGAAGGCGTACATCGCCTTGTTGTAACCGCCGTTGAACTGCAGGCCCTGCGCGCCGACGGTCTGCGCCAGCGTCCTGCCGTTCAGCGGGGCGACGACGGCCGCGCCCACGTCGTAGTTGATGTCCTCGCTCGCCGCCCACTGGTCGGTCGCCAGGGTCTTCGTCGCGCTCCATTGTCCGTACGGGGCATGGCCGTTGTTGTAGGCGGGGACGAAGACCCAGTTGGTGTGCCAGGAGCCCTGGTACTTCACGCAGTGGCCGGCGGTGATGACCGTGCTGCCGTTCTGGCTGGTGACCGAGTTGCCGGAACAGGACGCCGTACGGCCCTGGAAGGTGAAGAACACCCGGCCCGACGTCTTCACGACGGCTCCGCCGCCGGTCCAGGGACCACCGGGCTGCGGGAACGCGGTCGGCGCGATCACCGTCTTCTCGCCGCCGGGCGCGGGGGCCTTGACCGAGCCGGGGACGGTGCGGATCAGGTCGAGCGGGGTGGCGGCGCGCATGCGCTCGGCGGTCCAGAAGCCGGTCGGCGCCTGCTTCGGGGCGAAGGACGCGGGCGTGGAGGTGGGAGGAGAGGGAACGGGGGCCGCGGCGGCGGAGGCGGCCGACAGGGCCCCGGCGAACAGGGCCGTGACGGCCAGCACGGTGCCGGCGATGGTGCGATGGCGTCTCACGCAGGTCTCCTTCTGCCGTGCCCGCCCGGTGGCGCACGAGGGCGGGGTGGGGGACGAGGCGGTGCGGAAGGACGTGCGTGAGGCAGGGTGCCACGAAAGGCGCGGCTATGTCAGGAGCGCGTCAAAGGTTTGGCCATGCACAGGCTGCTCTCGTAGCAGCGGTAGTGGCCGAATTTCGCGCAGGGTTCGTAGCCGCTGGACCGGTAGAGCGCTATCGCCTCGGGCTGCATGTCGCCGGTCTCCAGGACCATCCGGATCCGGCCGGCGGCGCGGGCGTCCTCTTCCAGGGCGGCGAGGATGCGGCGGGCGAGGCCGAGCCCGCGGGCCTCGGGGACCACGTACATGCGCTTCAGCTCGGCGTCGCCGTCCGAGTACCCCATCGGGTTCTCGTCCTGGGTCCGCCAGCCACCGGTGGCCACGGGGCGCTCGTGGACGTCGTACGCGATGAGATACAGGCCACTCGGCCGCTCGAACATCGAGGCGTCGAGGGGGGTGGCGTCGCCCTCCCCGTCCCCGTAGCGCTCGACGTACTCGAGCTGGACCTGGTCGTTGAGTTTGACGGCGTCGGGGTGGTCGAACGCCATGGCTCTGAGCTGCATGCGGAAAAGCGTACGGGGATGCGCACCGGAGCGGGTGCGGCGGCGGACCGACCCGGCCGGCCGGCCGGGTCGGTAGGCTGCCGGAATGCTCACCGTGACCTCCGTGAATGTGAACGGGCTGCGCGCCGCCGCGAAGAAGGGCTTCGGCCCGTGGCTGGCGGGCTCCTCCGCCGACGTGGTCTGCCTCCAGGAGGTGCGCGCGGAGGCCGACCAGCTGCCGGCCGAGGTGCGCAGCCCCGAGGGGTGGTTCACGGTGCACGCCCCGGCCGCCGCGAAGGGACGCGCGGGGGTCGCCCTGTACACGCGGCGCGAGCCGGACGGGGTGCGGATCGGCTTCGGGTCGAGCGAGTTCGACGGCGCCGGCCGGTACGTGGAGGCCGACCTCCCCGGAGTCACCGTCGCGAGCCTGTACCTGCCCTCCGGTGAGGTGGGCACGGAGCGGCAGGACGAGAAGACGCGGTTCATGGACGAGTTCCTGCCGTACCTGAAGGAGCTGCGGGAGCGGGCGGCCGCGGACGGCCGCGAGGTCGTGGTCTGCGGCGACTGGAACATCGCCCACCAGGAGGCCGACCTCAGGAACTGGAAGGGCAACCGGAAGAACTCGGGCTTCCTCCCCGAGGAGCGCGACTGGCTCACCCGGGTGTACGGGGAGGCCGGTTACGTGGACGTGGTGCGCGCCCTGCACCCCGACCAGGAGGGCCCCTACTCGTGGTGGTCCTACCGTGGGCGGGCCTTCGACAACGACACGGGCTGGCGCATCGACCTCCAGGTGGCGACGCCCGGTCTCGCGCAGCGGGCCGTGAAGGCGTGGGTGGAGCGGGCCGCGACGCACGGCGAGCGCTGGAGCGACCACGCGCCGGTGAGCGCCGTCTACGAACTCTGAGCGGCGTCCGGGCGGCCGGGCTCGTCGTCCGGCCGGCCGGCCGGGGCCGGGTGCTCGCGGCTCTCGTGCTCCTCGCCCGGTGACGGCGTGCGCAGGCGCCGGTCCATCGCCATCGACAGCTCCGCGTCGACCACGCTCTTGGCCAGCGGGCGCAGGCGCTCCAGCTCGGACTCCGCGCTGTGGGCCGTGAGCATGTCGATGAACAGTTCCGCCAGCGCGTCCGCGTGCGTGCGGACCCGGCGGCCCGTCTCCAGGACCGCCGCGAGCGGCACGCCCTCCCGTACCAGCTCGGCCGAGACGTCCAGGAGCCTGCGGCTGATGTGGACGATCTCGTCACCGTCGGTCGCCAGGTAGCCCAGCTCCAGCGCCTTGGCGAAGTTCTCCGGGGTGACCTCGCCCTCGAAGTAGTCGGCGAGGGCCTCCGGGGTGAGCCGGACCGGTGTCTCCTCGGTGGGTTCGCCCAGGCCGAGGACCTCGCCGACGTCCCGGCCGCTCTCGAACGCGGTCGCGAGGTCCGCGATGCCGTTGAGCGTGTGGCCGCGCTCCAGCAGGGCGGCGATCGTCCGCAGCCTGGCCAGGTGATGTTCGTCGTACCAGGCGATGCGGCCCTCGCGGCGAGGTGGCTGTATCAGGCCGCGCTCGCGGTAGAAGCGCAGGGTGCGCACCGTGATGCCGGCCTCCTTGGCCAATTCCTCCATGCGGTACTCGCGCGCCTCAGTCACAGCAGCAGCCTATGTTGTACCACCGGTAACTTGTGGGCGCCGACCCCTACCGCTCGGTATGCCGCTGCTCTACCCTCCCAACCATGCCAGTGATTGCTGGCAGTTTCTTTGCGGTACGGCGATCCGGGACGTTCAGCGGTTTCAGCGGGAGGCAGCGGTATGACCGAGCAGCACGAGCACGTACGAGTGGCGGTGATCGGATCCGGATTCGGTGGCCTCGGCGCCGCGGTCCGGCTGCGCCGCGAAGGCATCACCGACTTCGTCGTCCTGGAGCGCGCGGACTCGGTCGGCGGCACCTGGCGGGACAACGACTACCCGGGCTGTGCCTGCGACGTGCCCTCCCACCTCTACTCGTTCTCCTTCGCGCCCAACCCCGACTGGCCGCGCACCTTCTCCGGGCAGGAGCACATCCGTGCCTACCTGGAGCACGTCGCCGACACCTTCCGGCTCCGTTCCCATCTGCGCCTGAAGCACGAGGTGCTGATGACGCGCTGGGACAGCGACGCCCTCCGGTGGGACATCGAGACCTCGCGGGGCCGGTTCACCGCGGACGTCGTCGTCTCCGCGAGCGGGCCGCTGTCCGACCCGAGGACGCCCGACATCCCCGGCCTGGACGGCTTCCCGGGCAAGGTCTTCCACTCGGCCCGCTGGGACCACGACTACGACATCACCGGCAAGCGCGTGGCCGTGATCGGGACCGGGGCGTCGGCGATCCAGATCGTGCCCGCGATCCAGCCCGAGGTGGGCCGGCTGACCCTGTTCCAGCGCACGCCCCCGTGGGTCATGCCGCGCATCGACCGCAGGATCTCCGGGGCCGAGCGCTGGCTGCACCGTCGGCTGCCGTTCACCGGGGCCGCGCGGCGCGGCCTGCTCTGGGGCATTCGGGAGCTCCAGGTCCAGGCGTTCACCAAGCGGCCGGGCGAGCTCGGGATCGTGGAGCGGCTGGCCAAGGCCAACATGGCCAAGGCGATCAAGGACCCGGCGCTGCGCGCCAAGCTGACGCCCTCGTACCGCATCGGCTGCAAGCGCATCCTGCTCTCCAGCACCTACTACCCGGCACTCGCGCAGCCCAATGTGGACGTCGTCGCCTCCGGGCTGACCGAGGTGCACGGGTCGACCGTGGTCGCCGCGGACGGGACCAGGACGGAGGTCGACGCGATCATCTTCGGCACCGGGTTCCACGTCACCGACATGCCGATCGCCGAACGCGTCGTCGGCGCCGAGGGGATCACGCTGGCGGAGGCGTGGAAGGACGGCATGGAATCGCTGCGCGGCGCGTCCGCGGCGGGCTTCCCCAACTTCATGACGATCATCGGCCCGAACACGGGGCTCGGGAACTCCTCCATGATCCTGATGATCGAGTCGCAGCTGAACTACATGGCCGACTATCTGCGCCAGCTCGCCCTGCTCGGCGAGGGCAGCGTCCTCGCCGCCCGGCCCTCCGCCGTGCACGCCTGGAACCGGCGCGTGCAGGAACGGATGAAGCGCACCGTCTGGAACACCGGCGGCTGCACCAGCTGGTACCTCGACGCCAACGGCCGCAACACCACCATCTGGCCGGGCACGACGACCGAGTTCCGCAGCGCGACGCGGCGGGTGGACCTCGACGAGTACGAGGTGATCCGCGCCCGCAAGGTCCCGGCTCCCGCCGCGGCCGCTGACGCCCAGGTCGCGAAGGACACGAAGGACGCGGAGGTCGTCGCATGAGCCGCCTGCTCCGGAGCGCTCGGCGCACCGATGCGCCCCCCGTCGCCGACCGCGAACTGACCGCGCTTTCCGCCGACGGCTCCCGCATCCACGTCGAGGTCCACGGCCGCGAGGACGCGCCGGCCGTCGTCCTCGCCCACGGCTGGACCTGCTCCACCCTCTTCTGGGCCGCCCAGATACGCGACCTCGCCGCCGACCACCGCGTCGTCGTCTACGACCAGCGCGGTCACGGCCGCACCCCGGCCGGGCCCGTCGGCACCGAGCGGCTCGCCGACGACCTGGAGGCCGTGCTCGCGGCGGCCCTCGCCCCGGGCGAGAGAGCCGTCGTCGCAGGACACTCCATGGGCGGCATGACGATCATGGCCGCGTCCCGGCGTCCCGGCTTCCGCGAGCACGCCGCCGCGGCGCTGCTGTGCAGCACCGGAGCCGCCCGGCTCACCGCCGAGTCGCTGGTCGTGCCCATGCGGCCCGGTCCGCTGCGCACCCGGCTCACGCACCTGATCCTCGGTGCGCGCGCCCCGCTCGGGCCGGTCACGCCGCTGTCCCGGCGCATCCTCAAGTACGCGACCATGGCCCCCGGCTCGTCGCCGGAGCGGGTCGACGCGTGCGCCCGCATCGTCCACGCCTGTCCGAGGACGGCCCGCGTGGCGTGGTCGCACGTGCTCGGCGAGCTCGACCTCGACGAGGGCGTACGGGCGCTGACCGTGCCGACCGTCGTGGTGGCGGGCACGGTGGACCGGCTCACGCCGCTGGTGCACGCCAAGCGGCTCGCCCTCGACCTGCCGCACTGCGTCGGGCTGGTGGAACTCGCGGGCATGGGACACATGACACCGGTCGAGGCGCCCGAGGCGGTGACCGGGAAGATCCGCGAGCTGGCCGGCACGTACCTGACCACGAAGGAGGAGGTCGCATGAGCAGGCGCAGCCTGGAAGGCCAGGTCGCGGTCGTCACCGGCGCGGCGCGCGGCGTCGGAGAGCTGCTGGCCCGCAAGCTGTCGGCCCGCGGGGCGAAGGTCGCGCTCGTCGGCCTCGAACCGGACGAGCTGAAGAAGGTCGCGGCCCGCCTCCACACCGAGTGCGACCACTGGTACGCGGACGTCACCGACCACGAGGCCATGGCGCGGGTCGCGCAGGAGGTCAAGGAGCGCTTCGGCAAGGTCGACATCGTCGTCGCCAACGCCGGCGTGGCGGCGGGCGGTCCGTTCGTCGACTCCGACCCGGTGGCCTGGCGGCGCGTGATCGAGGTCAATCTGGTCGGCAGCGCGGTGACGGGGCGGGCGTTCCTGCCCGTGCTGGTGGAGAGCCGTGGCTACTTCCTTCAGATCGCGTCGCTGGCGGCGATCACGCCGGCGCCGATGATGTCCGCGTACTGCGCGTCCAAGTCGGGCGTGGAGGCGTTCGCGCACTGCCTGCGTGCCGAGGTCGGCTACCGGGGTGTGACGGTCGGCGTCGGCTACCTGTCCTGGACGGACACGGACATGGTGCGCGGCGCGGACCAGGACGACGTGATGCGCGACCTGCGCAAGCGGCTGCCGTGGCCGGCGAACCGCACGTATCCGCTGGGTCCGGCCGTGGACCGCATCGTGGCCGGTATCGAACGCCGCTCGGCGCACGTGTACGCGCAGTGGTGGCTGCGGGGCATGCAGTCGGTGCGCGGCTACCTGCCCGCCGTCATCGGGACCGTCGGCCAGCGGGAGGTGCGGCGGTTCGCGCCCAGGCTCGCCGACGTCTCGAAGGGCCTGGTGGGAGCGGGTGGAGCGGCGGACGAGTCGGCCCGCGCGGCGGGCGCCGTCACGAAGCATGGCAGCCGCCGCTGATCGAAATGCGCGGTATGTGCCTGCGTGCGAGGCTGGTCGAGGTCAGGGGGCGGCGGTCCCCTCGGGGGTGTGCCCGCCCCCGGCCTCCTCATCCTTCCGGGAGTGACGTCTCATGGGTATGTCGGACCAGTCCAAGGAAAAGGCGCAGGAGAGCGCCGATCGGGCGCAGCAGAAGGCGCAGGGCGGCGGCCGGGGCGAGCGGCCGTCGAAGCGCGTGAGCCAGGACCGTGACAGGGAACCGCAGCGGGGGACGGGGCCCGACGACGCACGGGACGCGCAGGAGGCGATGCAGGAGGCCCTGGACCGGTTCAACCAGGACTACGACGCCTGACACGCCGCGTACAGCCGCGTACACGAGAAGGCGCACCCGCTCCTCGCGGGTGCGCCTTCGCCGTCTGCCGGGGCGGCGGTCACCGCTCCCGCGGGGGCAGCGGCGGGCGGCGCAGGTCGGGTGCCGACGAGTAGTCCGGCGGAAGCGCCGCGGGCGCGGACTTCAGCATGTCCAGGGCCAGTTGGACCGCGTCGTCCATGTCGGTGTGGCGGCCCTCGGCCCAGTCCAGCGGGGTGCGCAGCGAGTTCAGATCCGGTTCGACACCGTGGTTCTCGATGGACCAGCCGTACGCGTCGAACCACGCGGCGTTCATCGGCACCGTGATCACCGTGCCGTCGCCGAGCCGGTGCCGGCCCGTCATGCCCACGACGCCGCCCCAGGTGCGGCTGCCCACCACCGGCCCCAGGTTGAGGAGCTTGAACGCGGCGGTGATCATGTCGCCGTCCGAGGACGTCGCCTCGTCGGCGATCGCGACGACCGGGCCGCGCGGTGCGTTCGAGGCGTACGAGACGGGCTCGGCGTTGCGGGTCAGGTCCCAGCCGAGGATCTTGCGGGTGAGCTTCTCGACCACCAGCTCGCTGATGTGGCCGCCCGCGTTGCCGCGCACGTCCACGATCAGCGCCGGACGCGACACCTCCATGCGCAGGTCCCGGTTGAACTGCGCCCAGCCGGAGCCGCCCATGTCGGGGATGTGCAGGTAGCCGCACTTGCCGTCGCTCAACTCGCGTACGACCTCCCGCCGTTTGGCCACCCAGTCCTGGTAGCGCAGCGGGCGTTCGTCGATCAGCGGAACGATCGCGACCCGGCGCGGATGCGCCTCGCTCTCCTCCGCGGCTTCCGCGGGCAGGAAGGTGAGTTCGACCGTGGTGCCGCCCGCCGCCGACAGCATCGGGTAGGGGCCCGCGACCGGGTCCACGGGCCGCCCGTCGACGTGGGTGAGGACCGCGCCCTCGCGGATGCCCGTACCGGCCAGCGGCGAACGGGCCTTGGAGTCGGACGAGTCGCCGGGCAGGATGCGCTTGACCACCCATCTGCCGTCGCGGCACACCAGGTTGGCGCCGAGCAGTCCCATCGCCCGCTGGTAGTGCGGCGGCCCCTCGTTGCGCCGTGCCGGGGTGACATAGGCGTGGGAGGTGCCCAGTTCGCCCAGCACCTCGCGGAGCAGGTCGGCGAACTCGTCGGGGGACGCGACCCGTTCGACCAGGGGGCGGTACTGCTCGAGGACCGCGTCCCAGTCGATGCCGCACATGTCCGGCTCCCAGAAGTAGTCCCGGATCAGCCGGCCCGCCTCCCCGTACGCCTGGCGCCACTCGGACGCCGGGTCCGCCTCGTGCAGGATGCGGCGCATGTCGAGATAGACCGTCGAGTCGCCGTCGCCGGTCTCCGTCGCGGGTACGGCCCGCAGCTCGCCCTCGTCGACGACCACCAGCCGGCTGCCGTCGCCGCTGACCGCGAACCAGTCGAGGTGGTCGACCAGTTCCGTCCTGCGCGCCTTGGACAGGTCGAAGTGCTCCAGCGTCGGACGCCCCGACACGTCGGCAGGGTTGGCGAACGTCTCGCCCAGCGCGCCGGAGATGGGCCAGCGCAGCCACACCAGGCCGCCGCCGCTCACCGGATGCAGCGCCGAGTACTTGGAGGCCGTGACCGGGAACGGCACGACCCGGTTCTCCAGGCCCTCGACCTCGACCATCGCCGTGTGGTCGCCGGAGTCCTCCAGCGGGTCGAGCCCGCCCGCGGCCGGCCGGCCCTCCGGTGTGAGCGCGAAGGGTGAGGGGGTCGCCGACGACAGCGGCACCAGGTAGGGGCGGCAGCCCAGCGGGAACGACAGGTCGCCGGTGTGCACGTCGTACACCGGGTCGAAGCCGCGCCAGGACAGGAAGGCGAGGTAGCGCCCGTCGCGCGTGAAGACCGGGTTCTCGTCCTCGAAGCGGCCGTTGGTGACGTCGACGATCGTGCGGGCCCCGGGTTCGGCGATTCGCGCCATCCTGATCTGGCGCAGCGAGCGGCCGATGCCGGGCTGCGACCAGGTCAGCCAGCCGCCGTCCGGCGAGAACGCCAGGTCCCGCACCGGCCCGTTGTCGGACCTGACCAGTTCCGTGACCTCGCCCGTGCCCTCCTCCGCCGCGTCGACCAGCAGCAGCCGGCCGTCGTGCGAGGCGACCGCGATCCGTTCCCCGTCCGGGTCCGGCGCCATCTCCAGCACGCGCCCCAGCTCGCCCTGCGCCAGCCGCCGCGGCTCGCGGTCGCCGCTCGCGCGCGGCAGGTACGCGATCTCGATGGCGTCGTCGCCTTCCGCGTCGGTGACGTACGCGACCTGGCCGTTGCCGAGCATCGCCGGAATCCGCACCCGTACGCCCGGGGTGTCCGCGATCGTGCGGGCAGGCCCGTCGCGGTGCGTGAGCCAGTACAGGCTGCCGCGGACGCCCACCGCGCTGGCCCGGCCGGTCTCGTCGACGGACAGGCCGTCCACGTTGCCCGCGGCCGGGACCTGGTACGTGCGTCGGCCGGCGCGCTGGCCCCCGAGCCGTACCTCCAGCTTGCGGGGGACGGAGTCCGGGGCGAGCGCGTCGACGATCCACAGGTCGCCGCCGCACTGGTAGACGATCCTGCGGCCGTCGCTGGAGGCGTGCCGGGCGTAGAAGGCGTCGTGGTCGGTGTGACGCTGAAGACCGGTCCCGTCGGGCAGGCACGAGTACAGGTTGCCGACGCCCTCGTGGTCCGAGAGGAACGCGATCCGGCCGCCCTCCTCCGGCGACCACCGGTCGGCTCCCGGCCCGCGGATGAACATCGGGCAGTCGAGGTGTCCGTCCAGGTCGGGCAGCAGCCGCTTGCCGTGGAGCCACAGCCGGCCCGTCGCCCCGCCCCGGTACCGCTTCCATGCGGCGGGCTCGTGCGGGGGCTTGCCGGTGAGCAGCAGCGTGCGCCGCTCGCAGCCGGCGCCGCCGGCGTGGGAGGGCCCGTCGGCCACGTCCGTGACGGCGATGTCGGCGACCGGGCCCCAGGGCAGGCGTCCGCCGGGCGCGCCGTCGGTCGGGACGCTGTAGGCCCAGGAGAAGTACGAGAAGGGCTGGCCGTGCGAGGACACGGCGAGGATCTGGCCGTCGGGCGTCCAGCCGCAGACCCGGGTGTCGGTCGAGCCCCAGTAGCTGAGCCGCCGCGCGGGGCCGCCGTCGACCGGCGCGAGATGGATCTCCGGATCGAGACTGCGCCAGTTCGTGTACGCGATGTGGCTGCCGTCGGGGGAGAAGCGGGGATGGCCGACTCTGGTCCGGTCGACGGTCAGACGCCAGGCGCGGCCCGGCCGTTGACCGTCCGGCACGAGGGGCGCGACCCAGAGGTCGTCCTCGGCCGCGAAGCACAGCAAGTCGTCGTGCAGGTGCGGGAAGCGGAGATACGCGGCGTCGTCACTCACCCCACCCATGCTTTCCGCGCCCGGGGGGCGCGGCAACTCGTGGAGCCGGACGATCACGGTCCGACGGGGCGTGACCCAGCCCACAAGCGAAACGGTTTCGTTTCGTTCGACGACTGGGGTACCTTCGATGTGTACGAAACAGTTTCGTTCGGCAGCGATCGAGGGAGGCCGACATGACGCGAAGCCGGCTCACCCCCGAGCGCGAGGCAGAGCTGTACGAAGCGGTGCTCGACCTGTTGCGCGAGGTCGGCTACGACGCCCTGACCATGGACGCCGTGGCCGGACGCACGCGGTCCAGCAAGGCCACGCTCTACCGTCAGTGGCGGAGCAAGCCCGAGCTGGTCGCCAGAGCGCTGAGGCACAGCAAGCCGGTGCACGTCGGCGACATCGACACCGGCACGCTGCGCGGCGACTTCCACGCGATGCTCGCCCGCACCGACGACTGCCGCATGGAGAAGGACTCCGCGCTGATGCGGGGTCTGGCCCAGGCGGTCCACTCCAACCCCGATCTGCACGAGGCCCTGCGCGAGCTGCTCATCGAGCCGGAGATCACCGGACTCGACGTGCTGCTGCGGCGGGCTGTGGACCGGGGCGAGATCAGGGCGGACAACCCCGCCCTGGGATACGTCCCGCACATGTTCCTCGGCGCTGTCGTCGCCCGGCAGCTCATCGAGGACCGCGCACCCGACCGGGCCTTCCTCACCGACTACCTCGACGCCGTGGTCTTCCCCGCCCTCGGCGCCTGACACGGCGGAGCCCCACTCCGCCGGCCTCCCCGGATCACCAGCACGATCCGCTCACCCCGCACCACCTGACGCGCGCCGCTCTCGTCGTCGGGCCGGCTCCCCTGCCCTGTTCACCTCACACACGGGAGTAGCCCTCGTGGCCACGTTCCTCTACACACTCGGACGGACCGCCTTCCGGCGCCGCCGTCTCGTCGCCCTGCTGTGGGTGGCCCTGCTCGTGCTCGCGGGCGCCGGCGCGGCCTCCGCGCCGACCGCCACGTCCTCGTCCTTCTCGATCCCGGGCACGGAGGCCCAGAAGGCCTTCGACCTGCTGGAGGAGCGCTTCCCCGGCGGCAGCGCCGACGGCGCCACCGCCCGGGTCGTCTTCAAGGCGCCCGACGGCGGCAAGATGACCGACGCCGGCCCCAGGGACGAGGTCGCGAAGGCGGTCTCCGAGCTGAAGTCCGGCTCCGACCAGGTCGCCTCGGTCACCGACCCGTACACCGCGCGCGCCGTGTCCAAGGACGGCTCGACCGCGTACGTCTCCGTCACCTACAAGGTCACCTCCATGGAGCTGACCGACGCCACGCGCGAGGCGCTGGAGGAGACCGGCACCGAGGCGCGCGAGGCCGGGCTGACGGTGGAGATCGGCGGCGACGCGCTCCAGACCATGCCGGAGCAGGGAGTCGGCGAGATCATCGGTGTGGTCATCGCCGGGATCGTGCTGGTCATCACCTTCGGATCGCTGGTCGCCGCCGGACTGCCGCTGCTCACCGCGATCATCGGCGTCGGCATCGGCATCTCCACGATCACCGCCCTGGCGAGCGTCCTCGACCTCGGCAGCACCACCTCGACGCTGGCGATGATGATCGGCCTGGCGGTCGGCATCGACTACGCGCTCTTCATCGTCTCCCGCTACCGCGCCGAGCTGGCCGAGGGCCGCGAGCACGAGGAGGCGGCCGGACGCGCCGTCGGCACCGCGGGCTCCGCGGTCGTCTTCGCCGGCCTGACCGTGGTCATCGCCCTGGTCGGCCTCGCCGTCGTCAACATCCCGATGCTCAGCAAGATGGGCTTCGCCGCGGCGGGCACCGTCGTCATCGCCGTCCTCATCGCCCTCACGCTGATCCCGGCGCTGCTCGGCTTCGCGGGCAAGCGGGTCCTCGGCCGCAAGGTCCGCAAGGGCGAGCCGGTCTCCGACAAGCCGAACGCGGGCACCCGCTGGGCGCGTTTCGTGATCCGCCGCCCGGTCGCCGTCCTGCTCGCCGGCGTCGTCGGCCTCGGCGCCGTGGCCGTGCCGGCCGCCTCGCTGGAGGTCGGCCTGCCCGACGACGGCTCGCAGCCGGTCAGCACCACGCAGCGCAAGGCGTACGACCTGCTGTCCGAGGGCTTCGGTCCCGGCTTCAACGGTCCGCTCATGGTCGTCGTCGACGGCGACAAGAGCGCCGCCGACCGCACGGCCGAGGTTGTCAGGGGCCTCGAAGGCGCTGCCGTCGTGACCCCGCCGACGCTCAACAAGACCGGTGACACCGCGGTGATCACCGTCGTCCCGAAGGACCGTCCGTCCTCGGTCGCCACCGAGAACCTGGTCCAGGAAATCCGCGACAGGAGCGGTGACGAGGTCCTGGTCACCGGCGCCACCGCGATGAACATCGACTTCTCGCAGAAGATGAACGACGCGCTGCTGCCCTACCTGGCGCTCGTCGTCGGCCTCGCGTTCCTGCTGCTGATGGTCGTCTTCCGGTCGGTGCTCGTGCCGCTCAAGGCCGCTCTCGGCTTCCTGCTCTCCGTCGTCGCGGCGCTCGGCGCGGTCGTGGCGGTCTTCCAGTGGGGCTGGCTGGGCTCGCTGTTCGGCGTCGAGCAGACCGGCCCGATCATGTCGATGATGCCGATCTTCATGATCGGTGTGGTCTTCGGTCTCGCGATGGACTACGAGGTCTTCCTGGTCACGCGCATGCGGGAGGCGTACGTCCACGGCGAGCGACCCGGCGAAGCCATCGTCACGGGCTTCCGGCACGGGGCCCGGGTGGTGACCGCGGCGGCCGTCATCATGATCGCGGTCTTCTCCGGCTTCATAGGCTCCAGCGAGCAGATGGTCAAGATGATCGGCTTCGGTCTCGCGATCGCGGTGTTCTTCGACGCCTTCGTGGTCCGTATGGCGATCGTGCCGGCGGTGCTGGCCCTGCTCGGGCACAAGGCCTGGTGGCTGCCGCGCGGGCTGGACCGGGTGCTGCCCAACGTGGACGTGGAGGGCGAGAAGCTCCACAAGGAGCTGGGTGACACGCCGGGCGATCCGGACGAGGACCGGGAACTGGTCCGCGTCTGATCCCCGATTGCTCCGGGGGTCCGTGCGGCGGTGGTGGGCATCGCACCGCAGCGGCCCCCCGGGAACGCGACGGCGCCGTGGGGACGGGAGCCGTCGTGACAGGTGGCCGTATCCGCCGGACCGGGCGGGTACGGCCACCTTGCGTCGCATGGCCGCTGTCGGGTGTCGCGGGCGGTCAGGCAGGGGCCGGGGGCGCCGAAGGCGCAGCCGCGGGGGCCTGTGCGGACGCCGGAGGGGCCACGGGCGCCGGGGACGTCGCGGCCACCGCGTACGTGTGGCGCAGGAAGCGGCTCAGCGTCTTCGCGTCGAACTGCACCACCGCGACCCCGTCGCGCGTGTGGAACTCGACCACCGCCTGTACCCGGCCGCACGGCCAGATCTCGATGTCCCCCCGTCTGACCGGCGCGTTCAGCCCGCTCTCCAGCACCTCGCGCGGGAAGGTCCACTCCCTGCCGCTGGGGAACGAGAAGCACACGGCCTGTGGGTCCGCCGTGGGGTCGTAACTGAGTGAGACGCGTACGGCGCGGTACTGAGGAGCGTCGGTGACGATCCGGCCTCGTGCGTGTTCCATGACGGCGGGGGACATGGCCTGCTCCTCACACTCGTCCTCTTTGTCATCCAATGTCCCACATTTCCCTTGGCGTGCTCGCTCCGCTTGTCGACTGCACTGTTCATCTGTGATCTGTGCGCTCTTGCATATCGTTCGCAAGAGCGACCTATCATGGGACGGTTATTCATCTGTCCGAAGCGGAGCCCGCCATGCATGTCCCTGACGGATTCATCAACGCGCCGGTCTCGGTGGCCGCCGGAGTCGCCGCCGCCGGCGCGGTCGCCGTCAGCCTCCGCGGCGCCCGCCGCGAGCTGGGCGGATCAGCCGTCGCGCTGGCCGGCGCCGACCGCACGGCACCGCTCGCCGGCCTCGTCGCCGCGTTCGTCTTCGCCGTGCAGATGCTGAACTTCCCGGTCGCCGCAGGCACCAGCGGGCATCTGCTGGGCGGTGCGCTCGCGGCCATCCTCGTCGGGCCGTTCACCGGCGTCCTGTGCATAGCCGTCGTGCTGCTGATGCAGGGCATCCTCTTCGCCGACGGCGGCCTCACGGCCCTCGGCGTCAACGTCACCGTCATGGGCGTCGTCACCGTCCTGGTCGCGTACGGGCTGTTCCGCGGGCTGGTCACGGTCCTGCCGCGCAGCCGGCGCTCGGTGACCGTCGCCTCCTTCGTCGCCGCGCTGGTCTCGGTGCCGGCCGCCGCCGCCGCGTTCACCCTGCTCTACGCGGTCGGCGGGCTGACCGACGTGCCGATCGGCTCGGTCCTCACCGCGATGGTCGGCGTCCACGTCCTGATCGGCGTCGGCGAGGCCGCGATCACCGCCCTCACCGTCGGCGCCGTGCTCGCCGTGCGTCCGGACCTCGTGTACGGCGCACGCGGCCTTGCGGCCCCGCTCAAGCTCCGCGTCGGCGGCGAGCTCGTCGACGCCCCGGCCGAGCCGGCCCCCGTGGCCGCCCGGTCGCCGCGCAAGGTGTGGCTGACGGGCCTCGTGACCGCGTTCGTCCTCGCCGGGTTCGTCTCCTTCTACGCCTCGGCCAGCCCCGACGGCCTGGAGAAGGTCGCCGCCGACAAGGGCATCGACAAGACCGTCGAGGAGCACGCCGCGGCCGGCTCGCCGCTCGCCGACTACGGCGTCGAGGACATCACGAACGCCCGGCTCTCCGGCGGCCTCGCCGGTGTCATCGGCGTCGGCGCGACGGTCGCCGTCGGCACCGGGGTCTTCTGCGTCGTGCGCCGCCGCCGTGCGGACAGCGAGCAGGACACCCGCGTGCGGAGCTCCGTCTGACATGGGAGCGGGGCACGCCCACAAGCTCTACCGGCACGGGCACTCGCCGGTCCACGCCCTGCCCGCCCACTGCAAGCTGGTCGCCGTCCTGTGCTTCGTGCTCGTCGTCGTCTCGACGCCGCGCGAGGCCGTGTGGGCCTTCGGGGGGTACGCGCTGCTGCTGGCGGCGGTCGCCGCGGTGGCGGGCGTCCCGGCGGGCTTCGTGCTCAAGCGGCTGCTGATCGAGGTCCCGTTCGTGGCCTTCGCCCTGCTCATGCCGTTCGTCGTCCCGGGCGGGCGGACGGAGGTGCTCGGGGTGGCGCTGAGCGTCCCGGGCCTGTGGGGCGCGTGGAACATCCTCGCCAAGGGCACGCTCGGTGTCGCCGCCTCCGTGCTCCTCGCCTCGACGACCGAACTGCGCTCGGTCCTGCTCGGCCTCCAGCGGCTCCGGCTGCCGTCGCTGCTGGTCCAGATCGCCTCGTTCATGGTCCGCTACGGCGACGTGATCGCCGACGAGATGCGGCGCATGTCGATCGCCCGCCGCTCGCGCGGGTTCGAGGCGAGGGGCGTGCGCCACTGGGGTGTGCTGGCCAAGACGGCGGGCGCCCTGTTCATCCGCTCCTACGAGCGCGGTGAGCGGGTGCACCTCGCCATGGTGAGCCGGGGCTACACCGGGACCATGCCGGTCCTGGACGACGTGCGCGCCACGCCTGCCCAGTGGTCGTACGCCGCCGTACTGCCCGCGACCGCGCTCGCGGTCTGTCTGCTGGGATGGATGCTGTGACGACCCTTTCGCCGGAGACGATCCCCTCGCTGGAGGTGCGTGGGCTCGCGTACGCGTACCCCGACGGACACCAGGCCCTCTTCGGCGTCGACCTGACGGTCGGGCGCGGTGAGCGGGTCGCCCTCCTCGGCCCCAACGGCGCCGGCAAGACGACCCTCGTCCTGCACCTCAACGGCATCCTGGCCGGCGGGGTCGGCACGGTCGCCGTCGCCGGACTGCCGGTGGCCAAGAAGAACCTCGCGGAGATCCGCCGCCGGGTCGGCATCGTCTTCCAGGACCCGGACGACCAGCTGTTCATGCCCACCGTCCGTGAGGACGTCGCCTTCGGGCCGGCCGCCTCCGGTCTGCGCGGTGCCGCGCTGGAGCAGCGGGTCACGGACGCGCTGGAGCGGGTCGGCATGGCGGATTTCGCGGACCGGCCGCCGCACCACCTGTCGTTCGGACAGCGCCGCCGGGTCGCCGTCGCGACCGTGCTCGCGATGGAGCCGGAGATCCTCGTCCTGGACGAGCCCTCGTCCAACCTCGACCCGGCGTCCCGCCGTGAACTGGGCGACATCCTGCGCTCGTTGGACGTCACGGTCCTGATGGTCACGCACGACCTGCCGTACGCGCTGGAGCTGTGCCCCCGCTCGGTGGTCCTCAGTGACGGCGTGATCGCCGCGGACGGCGCCACGCAGGACCTGCTGGGCGACGAGGACCTGATGCGCAGCCACCGGCTGGAGCTGCCCTTCGGCTTCGACCCGAAGTCCGTGACAATGGGCGCGTGAACCGCACCGAGGAGACCCGCACCGACGAGACCCGCACCGACGAGACCAGGGCCACCACGGCCACCGCATCACTGCTGCTCGACGACCAGCTGTGCTTCGCGCTGTACGCGGCGCAGCGCGCGGTGACCGCCGCCTACCGGCCGCTGCTGGCGGAGCTGGGCCTGACGTATCCGCAGTACCTGGCGATGCTGGTCCTCTGGGAGCGCGGCGAGGTCCCGGTCAAGGAGCTGGCCGCCGCACTGCGGCTGGACTACGGCACCGTCTCGCCGCTGCTGAAGCGGCTGGAGTCGGCGGGGCTCGTGCGCCGCGAGCGTTCGGCGGCCGACGAGCGCTCCGTGCTGCTGGTGCTCACCGACGAAGGCCGGGCGCTGCGCGAGCGGGCCGAACGGGTGCCGGGGCAGCTGATGCGCAGCACCGGTCTGGAGGGGCCCGAGATCGCGCGGCTGCGTGCCGAACTGCACCGGCTGGCCCAGGAGGCGGACCCCGGCTGATCCGGTCTACCCCGGAGTAACAACTGCCCCCGGATTCCGATACATTGTGCGCGATGTAAATGCAGCGGCGCACTGACCACGGGGAAGCACCATGAGCGAGCAGGCCACTACAGCCGACATCTCCGCCACCGCCGACACCCGGCCCACGAAGATCATGTACGTGGCGGAGGCCACCGCCCACGGCGGCCGGGACGGCTATGTGACGAGCCACGACGGCCGGATCGACCTGCGCGTGGCCATGCCGCCCGCGCTCGGCGGCGACGGCAACGGCACCAACCCGGAACAGCTCTTCGCGGCCGGCTACAGCGCCTGCTTCCACAACGCCCTGGTGCTCGTCGGCCGCCGCGCCGGTCTCGACCTCACAGGCTCCACGGTCGCCGCCAAGGTCGGCATCGGGCCCAACCGGGCCAGGGGATACGGACTCGCGGTCGCTCTCAACGTCTCCCTCCCGCTCGTCGACCAGGACCTCGCCGCACGGCTCGTGGGCGACGCGCACCAGGTCTGCCCGTACTCCAACGCCACCCGCGACAACATCGACGTCTCCATCGTCCTCAGCTGACGGCGCCGTCCCGAGCTGACGCCCCGTATGGGGGCACCTCCTGGGCCGAAGTCCCCCAGCTACCGCTGGGAGGTGCCCCGAGGGGGAGTGCCGCCCCGGCATCCGGCCGGTCTGGACCACGTTGCACCATGGGGGGATGGACGGCAGTGAAGGAGCACATGTGGTGGACGTCCGGGGCACGGTGGCGGACGGCTTCGAAGCGGTCGCGGACGCCTTCGTACGCAACTTCGAGCAGCGCGGCGAGCGCGGGGCCGCGGTCGCCGTCTACCGCGACGGCCGCAAGGTCGTCGACCTGTGGGCGGGCGCCCGTGACGTGGACGGCCGCGAACCCTGGGCCGTCGACACCGCCCAGGTCGTCCGCTCGGCGACCAAGGGCGTCGCCGCGGCCGTGGTCCTCCTGCTCCACCAGCGCGGCCAGATCGACCTGGACGCGCCGGTCGGCACGTACTGGCCGGAGTTCAAGGCGGCGGGCAAGGAGCGCGTCCTCGTCCGCCACCTGCTCGCGCACCGTGCCGGCCTGCCGGTGCTGGACCGGCCGCTCACCCCGGCCGAGGCCGGTGACGGCACGAGCGGCCCCGCCGCTGTCGCCGCCCAGGCCCCCGCCTGGGAGCCCGGCACCGCGCACGGCTACCACGCGCAGACCTACAGCTGGCTCCTGGGCGAACTGGTGCGCCGCGTCACCGGCCGGACCATGGGCCGCTGGGTCGCCGAGGAGATAGCCCGCCCGCTCGGCCTCGACTTCTGGATCGGCCTGCCCGCCGACGAGGCCCACCGCGTCGGCCGCCTCGGCCCCGTCGCCGAGCCGGAGACCGCCCAGGGCGGCGGCCTCAAGCTCCGCCCCAAGCGCTCCGTCTCCGAGGCCTACCGGGACCCCGCCTCCCTGACCCGCCGTGCCTTCGGCGCCATCGACCCGGCGCCCGACGAGAACGACCCCGCCTTCCGCGCCGCCGAACTCCCCGCGTCCAACGGCATCTCCACCGCCCGCGCACTCGCCCGCTTCTACGCCGCCACCATCGGCGCGGTCGACGGCGGGCCCCGGCTGTTCGCCCCGGCCACCCTCACCCTCGCCCGTACCGAGGAGTCCGCCGGACCCGACCGCGTGCTCGTCGTCCCCACCCGCTTCGGCCTCGGCTACATGCTCCACGGGCCCGCCTCGCCGCTGCTGGGCCCCGGCTCCTTCGGCCACCCTGGCCGCGGCGGCTCCCTCGGCTTCGCCGATCCGGAGTCGGGCATCGCGCTGGGCTACGCGACGAACGGCATGCGCAAGGGGGTTACGGCCGATCCTCGTGCGCAGGCGCTGATCAGGGCGGTACGTTCGGCCCTGTGAATCGCTTCGAGGGACACGGCGTACTGATCACCGGAGCCGCCCGCGGCATCGGGGCGGCGACCGCCCGGCGCCTCGCCTCGGAGGGCGCGCGGGTGCTCGTCACCGACATCGACACGGACGCCGCCGAGGAGACCGCCGCGTCCATCGACGGTGCGGAGCCCTTCCCCTGCGACGTGGGTGACCGCGGCTCGGTCGAGGCGGCCGTCGCGCACGCCGTGGAACGCTTCGGCACCCTCGACGTGCTGGTCAACAACGCGCTCTCGGCCACCCGGGACACCGAGAGGTTCGAGGACCTGCCCGACGACGACTGGGCCCGTGACCTCGACATCTGCCTGACCGGGGCGTTCCGGTGCTGCCGCGCCGCACTGACGCATCTGGAGGCGGGCGGCCGAGGGGCGATCGTCAACATCGGCTCCGTCAACGCCGAGCAGTCCTTCGGCGGTCACGCCTACAGCGCCGCCAAGGCTGGTCTCGCCTCCCTCACCCGCACCCTCGCCGCCGACGCGGCGGCGCGCGGCGTCCGCGTCAACCAGATCAACCCCGGCACCGTCCGCACCCGGGCCTGGCAGGACCGCGCGTCCGAACTGGACGCCCTGCGCGAGGTCTACCCTCTCGGCCGTGTCGGCGAGCCCGAGGACATCGCGGCGGCAGTGGCCTTCCTCGCCTCGCGCGACGCGGCCTGGATCACCGGCACGACGCTCCGGGTCGACGGCGGCCTGCTCGCCGTCAACTCCGGTTTCGAGCGACTGCACGCGAGCCTGGCAGCGAACGGCCGGCCGACCCCGCCGTCAGCACGAACGTGACCGTGATGAGCAGCGCCCACGCCCCGAACTTGGCCACCGACACCGGCTGCCAGCCGGTCAGTTGGTCCGGATAGCTCCAGGCCCCCGCGTACGTCGCGATGTTCTCGGCGACCCACAGGAAGAAGCCGATCAGCACGAACGCCAGGGCCAGCGGCATCCGGTGGTCGCGCTCCCCCACCCGGAACCGCACCCACGTCCCCGCGGTCGCGCACAGCAGCAGCGCCGCGAGCACCCAGCGCGCGTCGGGCAGCCAGTGGTGGCTGAAGAAGTTCACGTAGACGGCGGCCGCGAGCACCGCCATGACCCGGGGCCGGTAGCCGGTCAGCCGCAGGTCGAACAGGTGCCAGGCCCGGCAGAGGTAGCTGCCCACGGCCGCGTACATGAACCCGCCGTACAGCGGTACGCCGCCGATCTTCGTGAGCGCCTCCTCCGGGTAGGTCCAGGAGCCCATCCGCACCTTGACCAACTCGAAGAGGAGCCCCACGAGATGGCAGCAGGCGATCACGGCGGTGTCGCGGGCGCTGTCCCAGCCGAGTTTCCTGGCGATCACAGCCAGGGCGATGCCGTAGAGCAGCAGCAGGTCGTAGCGGGCGACGGGCAGGTCGGGCAGCTGCCCCGAAACGGCGATGCCGCCGACGAGAGCGACGGCGAAGGCGCAGCAGCGCGCCTCCAGCAGGCCGAAACGGAGCAGCTGGCGTATCCCGTGTGTGATCATCCCCATGGCGGCAGGGACGCCTGCGAGGCGCCGCCCGGTTCGCCGGCACCGCGCATCAGTCGGCACCGCGCGTCAGCCGGCTCCGCGTATCAGCCCGCTGTGAGCATCAGCCCGCCTTGAGCATCAGGCCGATGCCCAGCACCATCAGGCACGCCGCCGCGATCCGCGGCGCCCCGAACCGCTCCTTGAACAGCAGCGCGCCGATCGCCGCGCCGACGATGATCGACGACTCCCGCAGCGCCGCGATCGGCGCGAGCGGGGCGCGGGTCTGGGCCCACAGCACCAGTCCGTACGCGGCGATCGACATCGCCGCGCCGAGCAGTCCGCGCCCCACATGAGGCCGCAGCTGGGCGGTCAGCGCGCCCCGGCGGGCGTACACCGCGTAGGCCGGGACCAGGAGGCCTTCGAGGACCATCAGCCAGGCGATGTAGCCGACCGGCGTGCCGGACGCGCGCACGCCCAGGCCGTCGACCACCGTGTACGCGGCGATCGACAACCCGGTCGCGAGCGCGGCCGCGATCGCCGGCCAGTGCGGGCGTGTGCCGGAGCCCTTGATGCCCCACAGCGCGACACCGACGAGGCCCGCCGACGCGACGCCGACACCGGCCGCCTGCCAGGCGCCCAGATGCTCGCCGACGAACACCACGGCCGCGACCGTCACCACCAGCGGGGCCGTGCCGCGCGCGATCGGATACATCTGGCCGAAGTCGCCGAGGCTGAACGACCGCATGAGCAGGGCCTGGTAGCCGACGTGCAGCAGCGCGGACGCGACGAGGTAGGGCCAGGCTCCCGCCGCGGGCACCGGGGCGAAGCACGCCATGACCGCGCCCATGACGGCGGCGCCGCCCGCAATCAGGGTGAAGGCGACGAGCTGGTCCTTGATCCCGTGCGCCAGGGCGTTCCAGCCGGCATGCGTGACCGCCGCGGCGAGCACCGCGGCGGCGACGAGAACCGTCACGCCGTGCGCTCGCGGACGTCCACGACCGTGCCGCCCGCGTGGGCGATCAGCATCTCGCCGACGTCGCAGCCGATGGCCTCTGCCGCCTGCGCAGCGATGGGGGCACCTCCCGTGCCCTTGGGGCTACGGGGGAGCGTCGCGTCCGGGAAACGGCGTGCGGTGTCCTCGAGTCCGAGTTCGCGCAGAGCCTCGGCGAATCGGGGGTGGGCGTCGGCGGGGTCGTGAGTGCTCATGGCCCGCACGCTAGCGGTGGTTGTACGGGCCATGCGACCGTGTTTCACCTCATCGTCACCGCGCGTTCAGCACCTGCGCGACGACCGGACCGGCGGCGTCGCCGCCGTGCCCGCCGGAGTCGACGACGGCGGCTGCGGCGAGGTCGTCGGCGTACCCGGTGAACCAGGCGTTGGAGTCGCCCTGGCCGTCGACCTCGGCGGATCCGGTCTTGGCGCCCTTGTTCCCGCCCACGGAGGCCATGGCCCGGGCCCCGGTGCCTTCGCCGGCGGCTCCGGCGCTCATCAACTGACGCAGGGTCTGCGCCATGCCCGCGGGCAGCGGCTGTGCGGTGGCCACTTCACGGTCGTCGAGGTCCTGCGGGACGATCACCGGCTGCCGGAAGGCCCCGCCCTTGACGGTCGCGGCGATGGACGCGACGTTGAGGACGTTCATCTGGATCTTCCCCTGGCCGATGTACGAAGCCGCCGTCTCGGCGCCCGTCGAGGCGGGGACCGCACCGTCCCAGGTCTTCACTCCGGTCTGCCACTCTGCACCGATGCCGAAGTACTTCAGGGCCGTCTCGCCCAGTGCCGACCCTGCGCTCTGTCCCAGCGGCTTGACCGGCTTGATGAAGGTGGTGTTGCAGGAGCGGGCGAAGGCGCGCTGCAGTGTCGTGGTCCCGAGCGAGAAGTCCTCGAGGTTGTGGAACTCGCGCTCCCAGGTGACCGTCGCGGGGCACTCGACCGACGAGCCCGGACCGCTGACCAGACCCTTGTCCAGCATCATCGCCGCCGTCACGATCTTCATCGTCGAGCCCGGCGCCTGCGCGCCCCCGAACGCCGTGTTGAAGCCCTGCGCCGGGCTGTTGGCGACGGCCCTGATCCGGCCGGTGCTCGGCTCGACCGCCACGACGGACGCCCTGCCGAACTGCTTCACCGACTTCTCGGCGGCCGCTTGCACGCCCGCGTCCAAGTAGGTCCGGAGCGTGCCCTCCTCACCCTTGGTGAGCGTGAGCAGCGTCGTGTCGGGCACGCTGCCGTCCGCCGATGTGACGACCAGCTCGACGCCCGGCTTGCCGCCCGCCTTCGCGCCGTACTTCTCGCGCAGCTGGTCCAGGACCGTGCCGAGCGAGGGGTACTTCTCCTTCGTCAGCTCCGAGCCGTCCTTGTCGACCGCCTTGATCGGCGGGGCGGACGCGGTGTCCGTGGCGAGCGAGGTGCCCTTGGTGAGCTGCGGGTGCACGACGGACGGCTGCCAGTCGACCAGCGGCCTGCCGGTGGTCAGCCCGCGGACGACGGTCAGCTCGGAGGAGTACGACCAGGGCTTGGACGTCCCCTCGTACTCCACCGTCGCCTCGACCGTGAACGGCACCTTCGCGCCGACGGCCGCGCCGGGCTTGATCACGGCCTTGGTGACATGGGCGTCCTCGCGGTAGCCGGTGAGCAACGGCTCCGCCTCCGCCGCGTTGTTGGTGAGCTGCGCGGCGGCCGGTCCTTCGCCCGCGGCCCACGCGGTGAGGAAGTCCTTCGCGGTCCTCTCGACCTCGTCCGCGCTCGGCGGCCCGGTCTCCTTGGCGGACCGGGTCGTGACGCCGCCCTCCCCGCCGTTCCCGGTGAGCCCGTTGTACAGGTTCCATCCCCCGTAGCCGACACCCGTCGCCACGACGGCGAACACGCCGCCGACGACGGCGACCTTCGCTCCACTGCGCATGACCGCAGCCCCCTCCCCAGAGTGCGCATCCTGAACACGTTCAAGATCGCGAGTCAGGTGCACTCTACGGGACGGGGATGACGGGGGAGGGGTCGTTATGGGACTGCGACGTCAGCCCGAACCGAGTGTCGCCGTCGTCCGCGGCACGGTGCCCTCGCGTTGCGAGATGCGCCGAATGAGGGAAGAGTGGTTTTCGTACCGCCTGTGCGTCGTTGAGCAGTGCATCTGCGTGACCACAGGCCGCCGCCGCCCTCAGGGCCGCGTTTCGCAGGGTCAGAAAAGCACCTGGAAAGCACGGTTGGAACAACCATGTCCAGAACTGCCCAGCACAACATCTTTCGTTTCGTCGGCGCCTCCTGCCTGGCTGCGGCGCTTGCGCTCTCGCCGGGCCTGGCGAGTGCTGAGGCAGCGCCCCAAGCGCTCGCTGAAGTCACTGCCGCAGTACCCGCTCAACCATCTCCGCCTACTCCGCCTCCTGAGGAGGAGCAGGAGGAGCAGGAGCAGCAGCCCCCGCCTGCGGAGGAGGAGCAGGAGGAGCAGGAGCAGCAGCCCCCGCCTGCGGAGGAGGAGCAGGAGGAGCAGGAGCAGCAGCCTCCGCCGGCGCAGCAGGAGGAGCAGCCACCGCCTGCGCAGCAGAGGGCGGAGCTGCAGCAGGTGACGCCCGAGCTCAAGCAGGATGTCCAGGAACTGACGGCCCAGCAGGACGCCCCCCAAGCGCTCAAGGAGACTGCGAGCAAGCTGAACAACACGCTGAAGGTGATCGAGGACACGTCGACACCGCTGGCGGAGAGGGTCGCGCTCGCGGACGTCGTGAAGCAGTCGACGGATGTCCTGGCGAACGTGGAAAAGGCCGCTGCGCCGTCCGAGGTGAAGGCGTCCGTGACGAACACCGTGGAGACGTCGACGGAGGTCCTGACGGACATCCAGCAGTCGAACGCTCCGTCTGCGGTGAAGGTGGCAGTGGCGAACACCGTGGAGACGTCGACGAATGTCCTGGTGAACGTTCTGAAGTCGAATGCGCCGCCCGAGGTGAAGGCGGCGGTGGCGAACACCGTGGAGACGTCGACGAATGTCCTGGTGAACGTTCTGAAGTCGAATGCGCCGCCCGAGGTGAAGGCGGCGGTGGCGAACACCGTGGAGACGTCGACGAATGTCCTGGTGGATCTTCAGCAGTCGAATGCGCCGTCCGCGGTGAAGATCGCGGTGGCCAACACCGTCGAGACGACGACGACCGTCCTGGTGGACGTGCTGAAGTCGAATGCGTCGTCCGCGGTGAAGATCGCGGTGACGAACACCGTGAAGACGACGACGACCGTTCTGGTGGACGTGCTGAAGTCGGGTGCGTCGTCCGCGGTGAAGATCGCGGTGACGAACACCGTCGAGACGACGACGACCGTTCTGGTGGACGTGCTGAAGTCGAATGCGCCGTCGGCCGTGAAGGTGGCGGTGACGAACACCGTGAAGACGACGACGGATGTCCTGGTGGACGTGGTGAATTCGAATGCGCCGTCGGCGGTGAAGATAGCGGTGACGAACACGGTGAAGACGACGACGGACGTCCTGGTGGACGTGGTGAATTCG
The DNA here is from genome assembly GCF_013387495.1 of Streptomyces sp. PKU-EA00015. Classification (GTDB taxonomy): domain Bacteria; phylum Actinomycetota; class Actinomycetes; order Streptomycetales; family Streptomycetaceae; genus Streptomyces. Next base: position 190,986 of record NZ_JABZEE010000025.1, read on the forward strand.
AATGCGTCGACGGCCGTGAAGGTGGCGGTGACGAACACCGTGAAGTCGACGACGAATGTCCTGAAGGGCTGTCTGAAGTCGAAGGCGTCGCCCGCGGTGAAGATAGCCGTGACGAACACCGTGAAGACGACGACGGATGTCCTGGTGGACGTGGTGAATTCGAATGCGCCGACGAGCGTGAAGGTGACCGCGACGAATGTCGTGAAGACGACGGCGGATATCCTGGTGTCGGCTCTGCAGTCCGGTACGAAGCCGACGGATCAGAAGGCGGCGACGGACTTCTCGAAGAAGGTGAACACCACGCTGAAGGAGGCCCA
>NZ_JABZEE010000026.1 GCF_013387495.1 Streptomyces sp. PKU-EA00015
TCGACGACGAATGTCCTGAAGGGCTGTCTGAAGTCGAAGGCGTCGCCCGCGGTGAAGATAGCCGTGACGAACACCGTGAAGACGACGACGGATGTCCTGGTGGACGTGGTGAATTCGAATGCGCCGACGAGCGTGAAGGTGACCGCGACGAATGTCGTGAAGACGACGGCGGATATCCTGGTGTCGGCTCTGCAGTCCGGTACGAAGCCGACGGATCAGAAGGCGGCGACGGACTTCTCGAAGAAGGTGAACACCACGCTGAAGGAGGCCCAGAGTTCGAACGCTACGCAGCGGACCGAGGCAACCAAGCAGCTGACCCAGTGGAACGCGTCGCTCCCCAAGTGCCTCCAGCAGAACACGTTCCAGGAGTGCGTGGACGCTGCTGCGAACACAGGTGGATGACACCGGGGACGAGCCGGGACGACTGACAACGACCGGCAACGACCCGGACGGGCCCGGCACCGAGAGGTGCCGGGCCCGTCGTCGTCACAGCTACACCCAGGTGTCCAGCCACATCCGGCCGCGCCAGTCCTCCATCGGGATCGGCGTGCCCGTGTAGATGGGCCAGAAGTAGATGAAGTTCCACACGATCAGCAGCACCAGCACGCCGGCCCCGATCGCGCCCACCGTCCGGCGGCGTTCGTCGGAGCCCGGCGGGCCCAGCATCGCGCCGATCATCATCGCGACCGCCAGGCACAGGAACGGCACGAAGACGACCGCGTAGAACAGGAAGATCGTCCGCTCCTGGTAGAGCAGCCAGGGGGCCCAGCCCGCGAGGAACGCGCACAGGATCGCGCCCGCGCGCCAGTCGCGGCGGAAGAACCAGCGCCACAGTACGTAGCACAGGGCGAAGCACGCGGCCCACCACAGCAGCGGCGTGCCCAGGGCCAGGACCTCGCTCGCGCACTTGTCGGCGGTGCCCTTGGGGCAGCCGCCCGTGCCCGCGGCCGGGTCCTCGTAGTAGTACGAGACCGGGCGGCCCAGCACCAGCCAGCTCCACGGGTTCGACTGGTAGGTGTGGCCGGAGGTCAAGCCGATGTGGAACTCGTAGACCTGCGTCTCGTAGTGCCAGAAGCTGCGCCACCAGTCCGGGAACAGCCAGCCCCAGCTGCTCTTTCTGCCGTCCCCGGTGCTCGCCCAGTTCCGGTAGTAGCCCTTGTCGGTGACCAGCCAGCCGGTCCACGACACCATGTACGTGACGAGCGCGACCGGCACCGTCGAGAAGAACGCGGGGACCAGGTCCTTCTTCAGCACCGCCACGTACGGGCGCACCGCGCCGGCCGTGCGCCGCGAGCCCACGTCCCACAGCACGCTCATCACACAGAACGCGGCCATGATGTACAGGCCGTTCCACTTGGTGCCCGCCGCCAGGCCCAGCATCACGCCGGCCGTCAGCCGCCAGGGCCGCCACCCCAGCCGCAGCGTCTCGGCGACCTTGGCGTCCGGGCGCAGCACGCCGTCGGCGTCCGCCGGGAGCGCGGCGGCCAGCCTGCGTCGTGAGCGGTCGCGGTCGGCGAGCAGCGCGCCGAAGGCCGCGAGCACGAAGAACATCAGCACCAGGTCGAGCAGCGCCGTACGGCTCATGACGAAGTGCAGGCCGTCCACGGCGAGGAGCAGACCCGCCAGGCAGCCCAGGAACGTCGAGCGGAAGAGCCTGCGCCCGATCCGGCACAGCATCAGCACCGACAGCGTGCCGAGCACGGCGACCATGAAGCGCCAGCCGAAGGGCGTGAAGTCGAACATCTTCTCGCCGAGCCCGATGACCCACTTGCCGACCGGTGGGTGCACCACATAGCCGGGGTCGTCGGGGATCGGGACGGACGAGCCGTCCCTGAGGATCGTCTTGTCGACATCCTTCGGCCAGCTCGCCTCGTAGCCCTGGTTGATCAGGGCCCAGGCGTCCTTGGCGTAGTACGTCTCGTCGAATATCACCGCGTGCGGCTTGCCGAGGTTCCAGAACCGCAGCACTCCGGCGAGCAGCGCCACCAGGACCGGACCGCCCCAGGCGGCGATCCTCAGCAGCGGCTCCACGTCGCCCGGCCGGAGGCCGAGCACCGCCCACAGCCGTCCCGAGGGGCGGGTGTACGGCGGCACCAGGCGTTCGCGCAGGCCGATCACGGGCCGGGGCGTGTAGCCGAATCGGCGCAGCCGCTGCTGCCAGCCGGGCGGCGGCTGGCCTGCGTCCTTGCCCTCGATGGTGTGCGGAGCGGTACTGGTCACCGCGCCATCGTAGGGAACACGGCTGTGCGAGTGGTGCCTCCCGTCCTGGGAGGATGGCTTTGTGACAGGAACGCTCGTACTCGCAGGGACACCCATCGGCGACGTCGCGGACGCGCCGCCGCGGCTCGCCGCCGAGCTGGCGGGCGCCGACATCGTCGCCGCCGAGGACACGCGGCGGCTGCGCCGGCTCACCCAGGCCCTCGGCGTGCACACGCAGGGGCGGGTCGTGTCGTACTTCGAGGGCAACGAGTCGGCGCGCACCCCCGAGCTCGTCGAGGCGCTCGTCGGCGGCGCGCGGGTGCTGCTGGTCACGGACGCGGGCATGCCCTCCGTCTCCGACCCCGGCTACCGGCTCGTCGCCGCCGCGGTGGAGCAGGACATCAAGGTCACCGCCGTTCCGGGGCCTTCGGCGGTGCTGACCGCGCTCGCCCTGTCGGGACTGCCCGTCGACCGCTTCTGCTTCGAGGGCTTCCTGCCCCGCAAGGCGGGCGAGCGCCTCGGCCGGCTGCGCGAGGTCGCGGACGAGCGGCGCACCCTCGTCTACTTCGAGGCGCCGCACCGCCTCGACGACACGCTCGCCGCGATGGCCGAGGTCTTCGGCGCCGACCGGCGCGCGGCGGTGTGCCGGGAGCTGACCAAGACGTACGAGGAGGTCAAGCGCGGCGGCCTCGGCGAGCTGGCGGCCTGGGCGGCCGAGGGCGTGCGCGGCGAGATCACCGTCGTCGTCGAGGGCGCCCCCGAGACCGGCCCCGCCGAACTCGACGCCGACGAACTGGTGCGCAGGGTGCGGGTGCGAGAGGAGGCGGGGGAGCGGCGCAAGGAGGCGATCGCCGCGGTGGCCGCCGAAGCGGGTCTGCCCAAGCGCGAGGTGTTCGATGCCGTCGTCGCTGCCAAGAACGCGACTCGATCGGCCCAGTGAGACGTAAAGGACTATGGTGAAAGGCAAAGCCCAGAGCCTGCAGCGGCCCTTTCGGCAAGGGAAGTCAAAGAGCCTTCCATTGTTCGACCGGCGCTGATGCGCTCCCGCCGGAACAGGCGTCCACTGGATCAGTGGAGAGGAGCTGGCATGAGTGAGACCACAGGCACCGGCACCGCCGCCGGCCACGAGGACTACTCCTTCGCCTGCATGTACTGCGGGCACGGCTGGGAGCAGTCGTACGACATCGAGCACCACACCGACGGGGCGGGCCGGGCCTTCGTCGTCTACAAGACCGGCGGCGTGCGGGTGCCTTCCCCGCTCAAGGCCCCGACCTGCGTGAACTGCGGAAGGCACCGGGTCCGGATCATGCGGGCGGGGCAGGTCTCCTCGGTCAGGGACATGATGGCGGAGATGTACGGCCAGCCGCGGGCGCACCCCGTGCCCACGGCGTCGCCCGCCGAAGCGCAGGGCGCGGCCACGGAAGCCGCCGAGCCTCCGGCCGGGGGCGCCCCCGTGAAGGGCGAGCCCCCGGGCCCGGTGCGTGCGCATCACTGGCATCTCTCCGACCTGCTCCACCCTTTCCACCACCGCAAGTGAGCCGTGCGCGAGCGGCAGGTGAGCCGTGAGTGAGCCGCCACCGCGCGTGAGGCCGAGGGCGGGCGCCTCGTAGGATCGCGCCCATGAGTTCGAAGTCCGCACCGCCGCCGCTGCCCGAACCGCTCGGGGTGGCGGTCGCCGATTCGCACACCCACCTGGACATGCAGGACGGCACCGTCGAGGAGGCCCTGGCCAGGGCCGCGGCGGTGGGCGTGACGACCGTGGTCCAGGTGGGCTGCGACATCAAGGGATCCCGGTGGGCCGCCGAGACCGCCGCCGCGCACCGGGAGGTCCACGCCGCGGTCGCACTGCACCCCAACGAGGCGCCGCGCATCGTGCTGGGGGATCCCGGGGGGTGGTCGCGGCAGGGGGCGAGGGAGGCGGGCGGGGACGCCGCGCTCGACGACGCGCTCGCCGAGATCGACCGTCTCGCGGCCCTCGACGAGGTGAGGGCCGTCGGCGAAACGGGTCTCGACTATTTCCGTACGGGGCCCGAGGGAATGGCCGCCCAGGAGCGCTCCTTCCGCGCGCATATCGAGATCGCGAAACGGCACGGCAAGGCCCTCGTCATTCACGACCGCGAGGCCCACGCGGACGTTCTGCGCATTCTCGCGGAGGAAGGCGCGCCGGAGCGCACCGTGTTCCACTGCTATTCGGGCGACGCGGAAATGGCGGAAGCCTGCGCGGCCGCGGGCTACTTCATGTCCTTCGCCGGCAACGTGACCTTCAAGAACGCCCAGCCGCTGCGCGACGCGCTCGCCGTCGCCCCCACCGAACTCGTCCTGGTGGAGACGGACGCGCCGTTCCTCACCCCGGCCCCGTACCGCGGACGGCCCAACGCGCCCTATCTCGTTCCGGTCACCCTGCGGGCCATGGCGAAGGTCAAGGGGCTGGACGAGGACACGCTGGCCTCGGCGATCGCGGCGAACACCGCGCGCGCATTCGATTACTGAACCGATCGGGCGCACCAGCCTCTCGCGACGCTGCGTGTTCGTGCCGCTTTGGAGAGTGACGAACGCTCCGATACTGTCCGGTGCCACGTGTCGGGCCGGACATCCTCTGGAGCGTCGTGAGCAATGCGCAGGGCAGTCACCGTGCCGCACGCGGCGGTCGCCGCCAGGCGCCCTGGGCCGTGCTCGCCGGCGGGCCGGACGTCCCGGCCGCCCCGCAGGCCGAAGCAGCGGGTGCGGACGCTCCGCCGGAGCCGACGATCGTGGACGCGCGTCTCGCCGCCGCGTACGCGCCGACCGTGCCGAACGCGGACCTGCGCGGCAGCGGCCTTCCCGCCCCCTCGGCACCGGCGCACGGCGGGCCGGGCGGGTCCGGGCCGCAGCTGCCACGCCGGATGCCGGCCCCGTACGAGGACACAACGCGCGGCACGGGGGCGTCCGGCACGGGCGGACGGGCGCGCGGGCGGCGCCGCCGCGCGGCGGAGCGGCCCGACACCCTGCGCCGACTCGTCCCGCAGGCCCTTGTCGTCGCCTTCCTCGCCGGCGGAACCTCCGCCTTCGTCGCGGCCGACAAGTCCGTGCGGCTCACCGTCGACGGCGCCCCCCGCACCCTGCACACCTTCGCCGACGACGTCCGGGAACTGCTGCACGAGGAAGGTCTCGCCGTCAGCCCGCACGACATCGTCGCGCCCGGAGCGGGCGCCGACCTCGACAACGGCGACGAGGTCGTCGTCCGCTACGGCCGCCCCCTCGCCCTCACCCTCGACGGCCACCGCCGCACCGTGTGGACCACCGCCCGCACGGTCGAGGCGGCGCTGCGGCAGCTCGGCGTCCGCGCCGAGGGAGCGTTCGTGTCCGTCTCCCGCTCGTCGGCCGTCCCGCGCTCCGGGCTCGCGCTCGACGTGCGCACCGAGCGTTCCGTCACGTTCATGGCCGACGGGGGAGAGCGCACCATCCGCACCAACGCGCCGACCGTGGGCGAGGCGCTCGCCGAGGCCGGCATCACGCTGCACGGACAGGACACCACCTCCGTGCCGCCCGAGAGCTTCCCGCGCGACGGCCAGACCGTCACCGTCCTGCGCATCACCGGCACCCGCGAGGTCCACGAGGAGCCCGTCCCGTACGCCGTCGAGAGGACCCGTGACCCGCAGCTGTTCGCCGGCACCGAGATCGTCGTGCGGCAGGGCGCGCCGGGCGCGCGCCGGGTCACGTACGCGCTGCGCACGGTCAACGGCGTGCGCCAGAAGCCGCGCAAGCTCTCCGAGGAGCTCGTGCGCGAGCCGGTCACCGAACAGGTGCGGGTCGGCACCCGGCAGCTGCCGTCGTCCGTGGGCGGGGCCGACGACCTGAACTGGGACGCCCTCGCCGACTGCGAGTCGGGCGGCCGGCCCGGCGCGGTCGACCCTTCGGGGAACTACGGCGGGCTGTACCAGTTCGACATCGGGACCTGGCGCTCCCTGGGCGGCAGCGGACGCCCGCAGGACGCGTCCCCCGCGGAACAGACGTACCGGGCGAAGAAGCTCTACATGCAGCGGGGGGCGACTCCGTGGCCGCACTGCGGCCGTAGGCTGTATCGGTGAGCACCACTGATCCCGACGCACTCCTCGGCCCCGCCGACATCCGCGAACTGGCCGCCGCGCTGGGCGTACGCCCCACCAAGCAGCGCGGCCAGAACTTCGTCATCGACGCCAACACGGTCCGCCGGATCGTGCGCACGGCCGAGGTCGAGCCCGACGACGTGGTCGTCGAGGTGGGTCCCGGGCTCGGATCGCTGACCCTCGCGCTGCTGGAGGCTGCGGACCGGGTCGTCGCCGTCGAGATCGACGACGTGCTCGCCGCGGCCCTGCCGACGACGATCGCCGCCCGCCTGCCCGAGAAGGCGTCGCGCTTCTCGCTCGTCCACTCCGACGCCATGCACGTGCGGGAGCTGCCCGGTCCGGCGCCGACCGCGCTCGTCGCGAACCTGCCGTACAACGTCGCCGTCCCGGTCCTGCTGCACATGCTGGAACGTTTCCCGACGATCGAGCGCACCCTCGTCATGGTGCAGGCGGAGGTCGCCGACCGGCTCGCCGCCCGGCCGGGGAACAAGGTGTACGGCGTCCCGTCCGTCAAGGCCAACTGGTACGCCGAGGTCAAGCGGGCCGGCGCGATCGGCCGCAACGTCTTCTGGCCCGCCCCCAATGTGGACTCCGGCCTCGTGTCACTGGTGCGCCGCAAGGAGCCGCTCGCCACGACGGCCTCCCGCCAGGAGGTCTTCGCCGTCGTCGACGCGGCCTTCGCGCAGCGCCGCAAGACCCTGCGGGCCGCGCTCGCGGGCTGGGCCGGATCACCCGCCGCCGCGGAGGCGGCGCTGGTGGAGGCCGGAGTCTCGCCGCAGGCGCGCGGTGAGGCGCTGACGGTGGAGGAGTTCGCGCGGATCGCGGAGGCGAAGCAGTGAGTGTGACCGTACGGGTGCCGGCGAAGGTCAACGCGCAGCTGGCGGTCGGCGGGGTGCGTCCCGACGGCTTCCACGACCTGGCCAACGTGTTCCTCGCCGTGGGGCTGTACGACGAGGTGACGGTGCGCCCGACCCCGTCGCTGACCCTCACCTGCGCCGGACCCGGCTCCGACCAGGTCCCCCTGGACCGTACGAACCTGGCGGCCCGCGCGGCCGAGCTCCTCGCGGCCCGCCACGGGATCTCGCCCGACGTGCACATCCACATCGACAAGGACATCCCGGTCGCCGGCGGCATGGCGGGCGGCAGCGCGGACGGCGCGGGCGCGCTGCTGGCGTGCGACGCGCTGTGGGGCCTCGGCTCGTCGCGGGACGAACTGCTCTCCCTCTGCGCCGAGTTGGGCTCCGACGTGCCGTTCAGCCTGGTGGGCGGCGCGGCGCTGGGCACCGGCCGCGGCGAGCGGCTCACGGAGCTCGAGGTCCGCGGGACGTTCCACTGGGTGTTCGCGATGGCGGACGGCGGGCTGTCGACGCCGGTGGTGTTCGGCGAGTTCGACCGGCTGAACTCGGGTGTCGCCGTGCCCGAGCCCGTCGCCTCGCCCGCGCTGCTCGACGCCCTGCGCACGGGCGACGCGGCGGCACTCGCGGGCGCGCTCGTGAACGACCTCCAGCCCGCGGCGCTCTCGCTGCGCCCGTCGCTGGCCGAGACGCTCGCGACGGGCATGGCCGCCGGGGCGCTCGCCTGCCTCGTCTCGGGCTCGGGCCCGACGACGGCGTTCCTGACGAAGGACGAGGACGCGGCGGAGGCGGTGGCGTCGGCGCTGACGGTCTCCGGCACGTGCCGCGCGGCGCGGGTGGCGACGGGGCCGGCGGCGGGCGCGACTATCGTGTCGGCCTGAGGCGTCGGGGGGCGCGGGGGCCGGGCGCGTGCGAGGCCGCTGCGCGGGGCGCCTATCCCCACCCCGCCCTCCCCCTACGGCCTGGCGGCCGTGGGAGGTACCCCCATCCCGAAACCGGGGCAAGCCCCGGGCCCCGTACCGCGCTTCGCGCGGTGTCCTCAATCTCCCCCTACGGCCTGGCGGCCGTGGGAGGGACCCCCAGACGGGCTGATTCCGCGCAGCGAAATCCAGCCCCGCCGGCGCTTGAGGCGCGGGGGCCCGGGGGCGGAGCCCCCGGTTCGGGAAGGGGCGGGGTGGGGAACAAGCCCGCCGCAGGCGACCCCGTACTCACGCCGTACCTGAGTACATGCGCCCTCCCGCCACGCCCCGCCCCGCGCGAGCGTAAGCGCATGGCCACCGTCACCGAACTCGCCGCCGCCACCCCCGTCACCCGCGACCGCTACGTCGACCTCCTTCGCGTCGCCTCCCTCGGCGTCGTCGTCGGCGGGCACTGGCTCATGGCCGCCGTGACCGACGACGGGGTCGGGAACCTGCTCGCCGTCGTGCCGGAGTTGCAGGTCCTCACCTGGGTCCTCCAAGTGATGCCCGTCTTCTTCTTCGTCGGCGGGTTCTCGCACGCCCTCTCGTACCGGTCGCTGCGGCGCCGGCACCCGGACCGGGCCGTGTACTCCGTCTTCCTACGCGGACGCCTCCAGCGGCTGCTGCGGCCGACCATGGCCTTCGTCCTCGTCTGGGGCACCGCCGCGCTGGCCGTGCAACTGCTCGGCGGGGGCGGCGGGACGACGGGGGTCGCGCTGCGGCTCGTCGCCCAGCCGCTGTGGTTCATCGGCATCTATCTCGCGATGGTCGCGTTCACCCCGCCGCTGCTGAGGCTGCACGAGCGTTTCGGCTGGGGCGCCTTCGGGGCGCTCGCCGCAGCCGCGGCCGCCGTCGACGTGCTGCGGTTCGCCGCGGACGTCCCCTTCGTCGAGTTCCTGAACTTCGCCTTCGTCTGGCTCGCCGTCCACCAGCTCGGCTTCCTGCGGGCGGACGGCCGTATCCGCAGGCCAGCCCCCCTCGCGGCCGCCGGTCTCGCCGGAGCCGCCGCGCTCGTCGCCCTCGGGCCGTATCCGCTCTCCATGGTCGGGATGCCCGGCGAGAAGATCTCGAACATGGCTCCGCCCACCCTCGCCCTGCTCTGCCACGGGCTGTGGCTGGTCGGCGCCGTCGAGCTGCTCAAGGGGCCGGGTGCCCGCCTGCTGCGCCGCCCCCGCGTCTGGCGAGGCGTCGTCGCAGCGAACGGAGTCGCCATGACCGCGTTCCTGTGGCACCTGACCGCCATGCTCGGCGTGTACGGGGCGATGATCGCCGCGGGCCTGGAACTGCCGGAGCCCGCGGGCGCCGCCTGGTGGGCGGGGGCCCCGTTCCGGATCGCCGCGGCCTCGCTGGCGACCGCCGGCCTCGTCGCCGTCTTCCGCCGCTTCGAGCGGCCCGCGCAACACGGCGCCGGTGCGCCCGTTCCGGGCACCGGGCCCGTCGCCGCCACGGGGATCACCCTGTGCCTGTTCGGCGTCCTCGGACTGTCCATGGTCGGCTTCGGGGGGCTGCTGGAGGGCAGGACCGCGACGCTCGTCGCGGTGCCGGTCAGCGCACCCGTGGCGGTCGCCCTGGCGCTCGGCGGCTGGCTGCTGGTGGAACGGGCCGGAGCACGTGCCAAGTAGGCTGGGAGGTCGATCGTTCCCCCTGGCAGGAGAAAAATGGCCGTCAATCTGGTCAATGTCGAGGCAGTCAGCAAGGTGTACGGCACACGCGCCCTGCTCGACTCCGTCTCCCTCGGCGTGTCCGAGGGGGACCGCATCGGCGTCGTCGGCCGCAACGGCGACGGCAAGACCACGCTCATCCGCCTGCTCGCCAAGCTGGAGGAGCCCGACACCGGCCGTGTCACCCAGAGCGGCGGGCTGCGGCTCGGCGTGCTCACCCAGCACGACTCGCTCGACCCCGAGGCCACCATCCGCCACGAGGTCATCGGCGACCTGGCCGACCACGAGTGGGCCGGGAACGCCAAGATCCGCGACGTGCTGACCGGGCTGTTCGACGGGCTCGACCTGTCGGGCTTCCCGCAGGGACTCGACACCGTGATCGGGCCGCTGTCCGGCGGCGAGCGCCGCCGTATCGCGCTCGCCAAGCTCCTCATCGCCGACCAGGACCTGATCGTCCTCGACGAGCCCACCAACCACCTCGACGTGGAGGGCATCGCCTGGCTCGCGAAGCATCTGCAGGCCCGCCGCTCGGCGCTCGTCTGCGTCACGCACGACCGCTGGTTCCTCGACCAGGTCTGCACCCGCATGTGGGACGTGCAGCGCGGGGCCGTGTACGAGTACGAGGGCGGCTACAGCGACTATGTCTTCGCCCGGGCCGAGCGCGAGCGCATCGCGGCGACCGAGGAGGCCAAGCGGCAGAACCTGATGCGCAAGGAGCTGGCCTGGCTGCGGCGCGGAGCCCCCGCCCGTACCTCCAAGCCCCGCTACCGCATCGAGGCCGCGAACGAGCTCATCGCCGACGTGCCGCCGCCGCGCGACACGTCCGAGCTGATGAAGTTCGCCGGCGCCCGGCTCGGCAAGACGGTCTTCGACCTGGAGAACGTGACGGTCCAGGCCGGCCCCAAGGTGCTGGTGCAGCACCTGACCTGGCAGCTCGGCCCCGGCGACCGCATCGGTCTGGTCGGCGTCAACGGCGCGGGCAAGACCTCGCTGTTGCGCACCCTCGCCGACGCCGCCCGCACCGAGGGCGAGAGGCAGCCCGTGGCCGGCCGCGTCGTCGTCGGCAAGACGGTCAGGCTCGCGTACCTCTCGCAGGACGTCGCCGAACTGCCCCCGGCACTGCGGGTGCTGGAGGCGGTGCAGCAGGTCCGCGACCGCGTCGACCTCGGCAAGGGCCGCGAGATGACCGCGGGTCAGCTGTGCGAGCAGTTCGGCTTCGGCAAGGAGAAGCAGTGGACGCCGGTCGGCGATCTGTCGGGTGGTGAGCGGCGCCGCCTCCAGCTGCTGCGCCTGCTGATGGACGAACCGAACGTCCTCTTCCTCGACGAGCCCACGAACGACCTCGACATCGAGACGCTGACGCAGCTGGAGGACGTGCTCGACGGCTGGCCCGGTTCGATGGTGGTCATCTCCCACGACCGGTTCTTCCTCGAGCGCACCACGGACCGCACGTTCGCGCTGCTCGGCGACGGCGCGCTGCGGATGCTGCCGCGCGGCATCGACGAGTACCTGGAGCGCCGGGCGCGCATGGTCGAGGCGTCCGTGCCCACACCGCCGGCCGTCCCTGCGGCCGCCGGAGGCAAGGAGAAGTCGGCCGCGGACGCGCGTGCGGCGAAGAAGGAACTGCAGCGGATCGAGCGACAGCTCGACAAGATCTCCGAGAAGGAGAGCAAGCTGCACGATCACATCGCCGACAACGCGACCGACTTCGAGCGCGTCGCGAAGCTGGACGCCGAGCTGCGCGAACTGGCGGGCGAACGCAACGAGTTGGAAATGCGCTGGCTCGAACTGGCGGAAGACGCCTAGAAGCCGCTCGTAGAGAAGCCGTGGAAACCGCGTAACAACAGCATCACGGGCCGGTCCTCCCTTGGGAACAGGGGCGGACCGAGCCCGTTCCGCGTTCGTCGTGGGTGATACAAAGAAGCGCGTCCGGCTGCGCTTTCCGGCCGCCCGCCGGGGGGCCACGGGGGCCGGGGCACCGCCGACCACGCCGAAAGCCGTGGGGGTGCCCGCCGGGCAGCGGACCGCAGGAGAAGGGGGAGGCGCTGATGACTCAGCCGCCTGATCGACAGGGGCCTGAGGGGGGCTTCGGCGCCGCGCACCATCAGTGGCAGGGGGGCGCGTATCCCCCTCCGCCCGCGCAGGCGCCGCAGACGCCTGCATCGCAGACCGGGTACGGCTATCCGCAGACGGGGCCCTACGCCACGCCCGCGTACGGGCCCTGCCCGACGCAGCCCCAGGTGCCGCCTCAGCCACGTGGACCACGCCGCTTCCTGGCGAGCCGGACGGGCCGCGTCGTCGCCGCGGCGGTGGCCGGACTGCTCGTCGCGGGCGGCGTCACCTACGCGGCACTGAGCGGCGACGACGAGAAGACGCCGTCCGTCGCCGGCGCCCCGGGCGATGCCCCGGAGCCCGCCGGCTCGCCCACCGCCTCCGGCGGGCAGGACGACGCGGCGAAGGACCCGAACGCCCAGCGCAGGGCCGGTGACGCCCGCGTCCTGTTCGTGACGAAGAACGAGACCGACCTGCCCGGCGACGGCACCTTCGCCCAGGGGCCGTGGGTGGTCGGCGACACCGTCGTCAAGGCCATGTACCGCGAGGTCACGGGTTATTCGGTGACGGACGGCGCCAAGAAGTGGACCGTCGAGCTCGACTCCGACCTCTGCATGGCCGCCCCGCAGGACTCGCCCGACGGCAAGATCGTCATCGGGGTGCTCGACGGCCATACGGCGAAGTCCGACTGCAGCGTCCTGCAGATGATCGACGCGAAGACGGGCAGGGCGGGCTGGCGCACGACCGTGCCCAAGCCCAAGGGCATGACCGGCTTCTCCGACCTGGTGCTCGCGCTCAGCGGGAACACGGTCACCGCCGTCGGCACCGGCACCTCGTTCGGGTTCTCCGTCACCGACGGCCGTCAGCTCTTCGCCATGCCGTCGTCCGGCTGCCTGCCTTACGCCTTCGCGGGCGGGTCCCGGCTGATCGCCGCGGCCGAGTGCCCCACCGCCGCCGACGAGGTCGCCAAGGAGGAGATCCAGGGGATCGACCCGGCCACCGGCAGACCCGCGTGGCGGTACACGCTGGACGCCGACTGGAAGGTCGACAAGGTCTTCTCGGTCGCCCCGGTCGCCTTCTTCGCCCACAAGGAGGACATGGCGGGCGAGGTCGTCGACAAGAAGGTGTTCGTGCTCACGGACACCGGCCGGCTGCGTTCGCGGATCGCCTTCGGCGACGACGAGTTCGAGCCCCGCTGCGGGAGCGGAGCGATCCAGCTGCGCGGCGAGATCCAGGGCTGGTGCGCGGGCGCCGCGGCCGACGGGGCCGCCGTGTACCTGGCCACCAAGGGCGGCCACGAGGTCGTGACGTTCGGCCTCGACACGGGCAGGCGCACGGGGGTCTCGTCGGCCGGCGACGACCGCACCATCACGCCCATGACCGCCGAGGACGGCACGGTGGTGCACCACGTCGGACCCTCGCTCTACTCGGGCGGCGCTGTCGCGACGGTCGCCCCGTCCGGCGGGGAGCGCAAGGTCCTGCTCAGGCTCCCGAAGACGGACGCCGAAGGCTTCTCCGATGCACGGGCGGTCTTCGCGGACGGCAGGCTCTTCCTCGTCGCCCCCATGGTCCAGGCACTGAACGACGCGGCGGAGCGGGAGACCAACACCATGATGGCTTTCGGCAAGTGAACGCGGTCTGGGTCATCCGGACATCCCCCACCCCTACTCGCACCGAACACTCCAGAGGTAGTACGCCATGACACAGCCGCCGAACCAGCCGCCGCAGCCGGGCTTCGGAGCTCCCCAGGACCCGCAGGGCGTCCCGCAGCCGCCCGCCCAGCCACCCCAGATGCCGCCCGCCCCGCCGACGCCCCCCGCGGGCGCTCCGCAGCCCGGCTACGGATACCCGCAGGCGGGCCAGCCCGGCCCGTACGCCCAGCAGCCCGGCCCGTACAACCAGCAGCCGGGCCCGTACAACCAGCCCGGCCCGTACGGGGGTTACGCGACGCAGCCGCAGTACCCGGGTGCGCCGACCCCGCCGTCCGGCGGTTCCGGCAACTTCTTCAAGGGGAAGACCGGCATCATCGTGGCCGCCTCGGCCGCCGCGCTGCTGCTCATAGGCGGTGGCACGTACTTCGCCGTCGCCGGGGACGACAAGCAGGACAAGCCGAACGTCAGCAAGTCCAGCGACGACCCGAAGCCGACCGGCTCGCCGACCGTCGACCAGGGCGACGGCAACGGCGACGGCGGGGCGCGCGACGGCGAGGAGGACCTCAACGCGGGACGCCAGGCAGGTGAGGCCAAGGTCCTCTTCCTGACCAAGAACGACGTCGACCTGCCGCGCAACGGCTCCGACGTGTTCGGCCCGTGGGTGGTCGGCGACACCGTCGTCAAGGCCATGTACCGCGAGATCGCCGGGTATTCGGTCATCGATGGCACCAAGAAGTGGAGCGTGCCGGTGAGCACCAAGGTGTGCTCCGCGCCCGCCAACGCCTCAGAGGACGGGAAGATCGTCTTCGGGGTCGAGGACGGCCTGACCGAAAAGGCCAAGTGCAACGACCTGCAGATGGTCGACCTCAAGGCCGGCAAGGCAGGCTGGAAGAAGTCGATCCCCAAGGTCTCCGGCTTCGCCGGCCTGTCCGACTTCACGCTCGCCATCAGCGGCAACACACTGGCGGTCGGCGGCAGCGGCAACTCGTACGGCTACTCCCTCGCCGACGGCAAGCAGCTGTTCGGCAAGCCGTCGGGCGACTGCAAGCCCTTCGCCTTCGCCGGCGGACCCCGCCTGCTGGCCGGCGCGAGCTGCCCCACGTCGGACTACGACAAGCCCAAGCAGCAGCTCCAGGAGGTCGACCCGGTCACCGGCAAGGCCAAGTGGACCTACAACGCTCCCGAGGGCTGGGAGATCGACAAGGTGTACTCGGCGAGCCCGCTGGTCGTCTCCCTCACCCAGCGCGAGCCCAAGAAGTGGTCGATCATCGCGCTGACCGACAACGGCAAGCCGCGCTCGCAGATCGACGGCGGCACGGACAAGTACCAGCCCCGCTGCGGCGGCGCCTTCGTGGTCTTCGGCCAGAACCTCGAGGGCTGCACCGGCGTGGCCGCCGACGCGAACACCTTCTACATGGCGACCGAGACGGGCTACGGCACCGCCAACGAGGTCGTCGCCTTCAATCTCGACACCGGCAAGGCCAAGTGGCGCTCCAAGGCCCCGGCCGAGCGTCAGATGACTCCGCTGCGGATGGAGGGCGGCAACGTCCTCGTCTACATGGGCGCCTCCTACGACAAGGGCGGCACGGTCGCCACGATCGCCCCCACCGGCGGCGCGCCGAAGATGCTGCTCCAGCACCCGGCGTCCACCGCGCAGATCGAGAACACCTTCTACTCGCCCAAGACGGTCTACGCCGACGGCCGCTTCTTCATCGCCGCCGGGCGGGTGAGCGCGAGCAACGACAAGGAGGAGAAGGAGACGAAGACCATGATGGCCTTCGGCCAGTGACCGTGACCGTCGTCCCTGAACCCTTGTCCGCTCTTCAGCCGTACCGTTCCCAGAGGTAAGCACCCCATGACGCAGCCGCCGCCCCCGCCGAACCAGCCGCCCGGTCCGCCGCCGGGCCAGCCGCCGCACCAGCCCCCGCAGGGCGGGTTCGGTGCTCCGCAGCAGCCGCCGGCAGGCGGGTTCGGCGCGCCGAACCCGCCGCAGGACGGCGCGTACGGTTACCCGCAGACCCCGCCGCCCGCCCAGCCGCCGTACGGGCAGCCGCCCCAGGCCCCGCCGCCCTACGGCTACCCGCAGCAGGGCTACGGCTACCCGACGCAGCCCATGCAGCCGCAGTACGTGCCGCCGCAGAACAGTGGCAGCGGCGGCGGCCGGAAGCTCAGCACGCAGATGCAGATCATCATCGCCGCGTGCGTGGCCATCGTCCTGATCGTCGTCGGCGGCATCGTGTACGCGAGCACCGGTGACGACGGCAAGAAGGACGAGGCCAAGAACTCCTCGGGCGGCGCGTCCGGCGGCGGTGGCGGCGGCGACACCAAGCCCGCCCCGGACGGGGCCGGCAAGGAGAAGGCGGGGGCGAACACCAAGGCCAAGGTCGCCTTCCAGCTTCCCGAGCCGGCGCGCGAGGACCTGACGGCCGTCCCCGGCTCCTGGGTCACCGACAAGGCGTACGTGAAGCCGGGCGTCAACTCGGTCGTCGCGTACGACGTCGCCAAGGGCAGCGTCCTGTGGACCACCCCGCTCGCCGGCCAGGTGTGCGCGGCCTCGCGCCACATGACCGAGGACCACAAGACGGCGATCCTCTTCGAGGCGAAGAAGCGCACCGCCCCCAAGTTCTACGAGAAGTGCACCGAGGTCGGGGTCCTCGACCTCAACACCGGCAAGCTGCTGTGGAGCAAGTCGGTCCCCGGCGACGGCGACGCGAAGAGCCAGTTCGAGCAGGTCACCCAGAGCGGCAACACGGTCGCCGCGGGCGGGCTCTACGGCGGTGCCGCGTTCGACCTGACCACCGGAGAGGTCCGCTGGAAGCCCAAGGTCGACGCCCAGCAGTGCCGTGACATCGGCTACGCCGGCGGCAAGACGCTCGTCGCGGTCCGCACCTGCGGCGACTACGGCAACCGGACGGCCAGCGTCCAGACGCTCAACGCGGACAACGGCACCCCGCTGTCGTCGTACAAGATGCCGGCGGGCGTCGAGGACGCCCGTGTCGTGTCCAGCGACCCGCTGGTCGTCGCCGCCGACGTCGGCGACACGGGCACGTTCGGCATCTCGGACTTCTTCTCCATCGACGGCAAGACCGGCAAGCTGCGCGCGAAGATCGCGGCTCCGGGCGACCAGTACCTGGCCCGCTGCTCGGCCAGCGACGGCGTCGAGGGCTGCCAGTTCGTGCTCGTCGGCAACGACAGGCTCTACCTGCCGACCACCGAGCACGACGGCGGCGGTGCACTCGGCCGCACCAACGAGATCGTCGCCTTCGACCTCGCGACCGGCAAGGGCACGCCCGAGCGCGCCGACGCCGGCGACGGCTACCACTCGCTGCCGCTGCGCATGGACGGTGGCAACCTCATCGTCTACAAGTGGCCCCCCTACAACAAGGGCGGTCAGGTCGTGAGCATCGACGGTGCCACCTTCAAGCAGACGGTGCTGCTGGAGAACCCCTCCGACCGCGCCGTGCGCGACGCCGAGACGAGCTTCCCGGAGACCGGCGCCGAGTATGACTACGCGGCGGGCCGGTTCTTCGTCTCGCAGGACCTGATGAGCAAGCCGCGCGAGAACGACTCGCAGTTCGGCAAGAAGTACCTCGCGGTCGCCTTCAGCGTGGCCGACTGACCCGTACGAGAACGCCGTCCGGCCCGGCCCGTCGCTTCGACGGGCCGGGCCGCGGTGTTTGTCGCCGGGGGCCGGGCCGGTACAAGTGGCCCTGTTTACCGACGAATTCGGCATTCCGGGGCGCTTCTGCCGAGTTGGGGGCGCGCTCGTGGGTACGAGCGTGTAGCTTGCCGGGTCAGGAGGCCGGGGGGCCTGCTCCAACGGGGAGGGTTGCTCGATGGGCGTGCGGCTCATCGTGGTCGACGACCACAGACTGCTCGCGGAGGCGCTCGCCTCGGCGCTGAAACTGCGCGGGCACCGGGTGCTGGCGGCGGCCGCGCCCGCCGCCGGGGCGGCCGAACTCGTCGTCGCCAGGGCGCCCGAGGTCTGTCTGCTGGGCACCCAGGCGCCTGCCGCGCCGGGCGCCTTCGACCCGGTCGTACGGATCAAGCGGGAACGCCCCCAGGTGGCCGTGCTGGTCCTCGGCCCGGTGCCCAGCCCGCGGGGCATCGCCGCGGCGTTCGCGGCGGGGGCGTCCGGCTACGTGCGCCACGACGAGCGCATCGAAGGCGTGGAGCGCGCGCTGGTGAAGGCCCGCTCGGGCGAGGCGGTGGTGGCGCCCCAGCTCCTCCAGGGCGCGTTCGCCGACCTCCTCAACCCGGCCGCGCAGCCCGACGACGAGGGCCAGCGGCTCCTCTCGCTGCTCACCGCACGCGAGGTCGAGGTGCTCGTGCGGGTCGCGGAGGGCGAGGACACCCGGCTGATCGCGGCCGGGATGGGCATCGCGCCGAGCACCGCGCGCACGCATGTGCAGCGCGTGTTGATGAAGCTGGGCGTCGGCTCCCGTCTGGAGGCGGCGGCCCTGGCCGCCCGGACGGGCCTGCTGGACCGGGCGGCGCACGGCGGTGCGCCGTCCGGCCTCGAACGGGACTGACGGTCGCGATGGGATTCTTTGTTTGATTCTGTTGGTTGGTTCACCGGACTGGACCTGATCTTCGGGCAGAGGTGTCCCCTCGGGGTGGGCGGTCATTGACGCCCTCTGTTGGCTCGTGATTAGTTATGTTCGGTTCTGCTGAACGAAAGTGGTGAGGAGCTCCGTGTGAAGAAGACGTCGACCCGGCTCGCCGACGGTCGTGAGCTGCTCTACTACGACGCCCGGGACGACGTCGTACGCGACGCCGTCGACCCGCGGCCCCTCGACGCCGTCTCCACCACCTCCGAGATTCGCCACGACCTCCTGCTCGGCGACGCCGTCGCCATCGCCTCGCACCGGCAGGGCCGCACCTACCACCCGCCGGCCGACGAATGCCCCCTGTGCCCCTCGCGCGAAGGGCGCCACAGCGAAATCCCCGCCGCCGACTACGGCGTCGCCGTCTTCGAGAACCGCTTCCCCTCCCTCGCGGGCGACCTCGGCCGCTGCGAGGTCGTCTGCTTCACCTCCGACCACGACGCCGCGTTCGCCGATCTCACCGCCGAGCAGGCCGGACTCGTCCTGGAGGCATGGACCGACCGCACCGCCGACCTCGCCGAAGTGCCCGGCGTCGAGCAGGTCTTCTGCTTCGAGAACCGCGGCGCGGAGATCGGCGTGACCCTCCAGCACCCCCACGGCCAGATCTACGGCTATCCCTTCGTCACCCCGCGCACCGGCCTCATGCTGCGCTCCGCGGCCGGGCACCGCACCGTGACCGGGCGCAACCTGTTCGACGACGTCGTGGGGCGCGAGCTGGCCGAGGAGGTCCGCGTGGTGCTGGAGGGCGCGCACTGGGTCGCGTTCGTGCCGTACGCGGCGCACTGGCCCTACGAGGTGCACCTCTATCCGAAGCGCCGGGTGCCCGACCTGCGTGCCCTCGACGAGGCCGCGCGCACAGAGTTCCCGCAGATCTATCTGGAACTCTTGAGGCGCTTCGACCGGATCTTCGGCCCGGGCGAACCGCCGACCCCGTACATCTCCGCCTGGCACCAGGCGCCGTTCACCGCGGACGGGCGGGACGACTTCGCCCTGCATCTCGAGCTTTTCACCATCCGCCGCACTTCCGGCAAGCTGAAGTTTCTCGCGGGTTCCGAGTCCGGTATGAGCGTGTTCATCAACGACGTGCCGCCGGAAGCCGCGGCCGAGCGACTGCGAGAGGTAGCGAGCTAAGTGAGCAAGAAGTACCTGGTCACAGGCGGTGCGGGATATGTCGGCAGTGTGGTGGCCCAGCACCTCCTGGAGGCCGGCCACCAGGTGACCGTGCTCGACGACCTCTCCACCGGGTTCCGCGAGGGCGTCCCGGCGGGCGCGCAGTTCGTCGAGGGCCGCATCCAGGACGCCGCCCGCCATCTCGACGCCTCGTACGACGGCGTGCTGCACTTCGCCGCGTTCTCGCAGGTCGGCGAGTCGGTCGGCAAGCCGGAGAAGTACTGGGAGAACAACGTCGGCGGCACGATGGCGCTGCTGTCCGCGATGCGCTCCGCCGGCGTGCGCACCCTCGTCTTCTCCTCCACCGCCGCGACGTACGGCGAGCCGGTCTCGACCCCCATCACCGAGTCCGACCCGACCGCGCCCACGAGCCCCTACGGCGCCTCGAAGCTCGCCGTCGACCACATGATCAGCGGCGAGGCCGCGGCGCACGGGCTGGCCGCGGTGTCCCTGCGGTACTTCAACGTCGCGGGCGCCTACGGCGACTGCGGCGAGCGCCACGACCCCGAGTCGCACCTCATCCCGCTGGTCCTCCAGGTCGCCCTGGGCAGGCGCGCTTCCATCTCCGTCTTCGGCGACGACTACCCGACGCCGGACGGCACCTGCGTCCGCGACTACATCCATGTCGCCGACCTCGCCGAGGCCCATCTGCTCGCGCTCGACGCGGCGAAGCCCGGCGAGCACCTGATCTGCAACCTCGGCAACGGCAACGGCTTCTCCGTGCGCGAAGTGATCGAGACGGTGCGCAAGGTCACCGGCCACCCGGTGCCCGAGGTCATGGCCGAGCGGCGAGGCGGTGACCCCGCCGTCCTCGTCGCCTCCGCAGCCGCCGCCCAGGAACGCCTGGGCTGGCGACCGAGCCGCTCGGACCTGGCCGGCATCGTGTCCGACGCATGGGCATTCGCCCGCAGGAGGGAAAACGCCTCATGAGCGACGGTGTGTGGGCAGCCCCCGGCAGGGTGAATCTGATCGGTGAACACACCGACTACAACGACGGTTTCGTCATGCCCTTCGCGCTGCCGCACACCACGGTGGCGACCGTGGCGCGCCGCGACGACGGCGTGCTGCGGCTCCACTCCGCCGACGTGGCCGGCGATCCTGTCGAGCTGCGCGTCGACGACCTGGCCCCGGCCGCGCGCTCGGGCGACTGGACCGACTACCCGGCGGGCGTCGTGTGGGCGCTGCGCTGGGCGGGCCTCGCGGTGGGCGGCGCCGACATCCACTTCGAGTCCACCGTGCCGACCGGCGCCGGACTGTCCTCGTCCGCCGCGATCGAGGTCGCCACCGCGCTCGCCCTGAACGACCTGTACGCACTGGGCATGGACTCCCGCGACATCGCCCGCATGTGCCGGCGGGCGGAGAACGTCTACGTCGGCGCCCCCACCGGGATCATGGACCAGATGGCCTCGGCCTGCTGCGTCGAGGGCAACGCCCTGCACCTGGACACCCGTGACCTCGCGCTGCGCCAGATCCCCTTCGACCTGAGGGCCCACGGCCTCGAACTCCTCGTCGTGGACACCCGGGTCAAGCACGCCCACAGCGAGGGCGAGTACGGAAAGCGCCGCGCCGGCTGCGAGGCGGGCGCGGCGGCGCTCGGCGTCGACGCGCTGCGGGACGTCCCGTTCGACGGGCTGGACGACGCCCTGGCCCTCCTCGACGACCCGGAGGTGCGCGCCCTGGTCCGTCACATCGTCACGGAGAACCACCGGGTGGAGCGCGTGATGGCACACCTGGAGGCGGGCGAGGTCCGCGCGATCGGTCCGGTCCTGACGGAGGGCCACGCCTCGTTGCGCGACGACTTCAGGGTCTCGTGCCCCGAACTGGACCTGGTGGTCGACACGGCACTGACCGCCGGGGCGCTCGGCGCGCGGATGACGGGCGGCGGCTTCGGCGGTTCGGCGATCGTGCTGGTCGAGTCGTCCTCGGCGCACCTGGTGGCGAAGTCGGTCCAGGAGGCGTTCGCGGCACGGTCCCTGGACGGGCCCCGCGTCTTCACGGCGGTCCCGTCGGTGGGGGCGCGGCGCGTGTCCTGAAGCGCTCGAGCCGAACGCGCCCCCGGCCCGGGGGGTGCGTTCGGGCCCGGCACGGACCGGCAGCGGTCGCGATGCAGGACGGGCCCGGGACGGTCATTTCCGCAAAGGGGCTTCCGTCGCGGCCGCCCGTCCGTACCCTGATGCTCAGCACCGGTGGGGGCCGGTGTCGATCAGGGGGCGAAGCCGTAGGGTACGGCGTCCGGGGCGGGGTATCAGTCAGAGCACGGCGGCGGCCGGGCGACTTCCTGTACCTCCTTCTCCGGGCGTCGTATCCGCGCCGATCCGTCCTCCGGCACTGGGGGTGCTTGTGGTCCGTATCCGGGTCCTGGTGGTGGACGACCACCGAATCTTCGCCGAGTCGCTCGCCGCGGCTCTCGCCGCCGAGCCCGACGTCGAGGTCGCCGCGGCGGGCAGCGGGCCTGCCGCGCTGCGCTGCCTGGAGCGGGCCGCGGCCGAGGGACGGCGTTTCGACGTCATGCTCGTCGACGCGGATCTCGGCATCTCTCCGGTGCCCGCGCCGCGCTCGGTGGCCGGCGCCGACGACGGGCTGGTGGACGGGATCTCGCTGGTCGCCGGTGTCCGTGTCCGTCAGATCGCCGTGCGGTCCGTGGTGCTCGCCGAGAAGGACGACGCCGCCCGCGCGGCGCTCGCGCTCCAGGCGGGGGCGTCGGGCTGGGTCGCGAAGGACTGCTCGCTGCAACGGCTGCTGGGCGTGGTCCGCGGGGTGCTGCGGGACGAGACTCATGTGTCGCCCGCACTGCTCACCGGCGTGCTGCGCGAGCTGACCGCGGCCCGCAAGCACCGCACCGAGAGCGAGCAGCTGGTCGAGTCGCTGACCCCGCGCGAACAAGAGGTACTGCGCTGCATGGTGGCGGGCCTGGGGCGCAAAGCGGTCGCCGAGCGCCTCTTCCTGTCACCGCACACCGTCCGGACGCACATGCAGAACGTGCTCGGCAAGCTCGGCGTGCACTCCACCCTCGCCGCGGTCGCCCTGGCGCGCAGGGCGGGTGTCGGTCCGGTGGACCTAGCCGGGGATGTTGTCGAACGGGGCGGTCAACTGGCGTAGCAGTGCGGCCAGTTCCGCGCGCTGGGCGTGGGAGAGCTCGGCCAGGATCGCCCGTTCCTGGGCGAGCAGTCCGGCCAGCGCCTGGTCGGCCCGGTCGCGGCCCTCGGGGGTGAGCCGCACCAGGACGCCGCGCCGGTCGCTGGGGTCGGGCAGCCGCTCGACAAGATTCTTCTTGGCGAGCCGGTCGATGCGGTTGGTCATCGTGCCGGACGTGACCAGTGTCTGGGTGAGCAGCTGGCCGGGGGAGAGCTGGTACGGCGCGCCGGCCCGGCGCAGCGAGGTGAGCACGTCGAACTCCCACGGCTCCAGCTGGTGCTCGGCGAAGGCGAGCCGGCGGGCCCGGTCGAGATGGCGGGCGAGTCTGGAGACGCGGCTGAGCACCTCGAGCGGTTCCACGTCGAGGTCCGGGCGCTCTCGGCGCCATGCTGCGACCAGTCGATCGACCTCGTCCTCCATGTCGATCAGTGTAGTTGGTCTGTCGACATGAAGTCTCTTGACGTCAAGATATATTCTGCTTGACTATTGGGCAGGGTCGGCCCGGAACCGTTCCGTTTTTGGCCGTCCGTTCCTGCAAGGGGGACTCGAACATGCCTTCCGTACCCACCTGGGATCCGCACCAGTACCTGCGCCATGCCGGGCACCGCACGCGCCCCTTCCTGGACATGCTCGCCCGCATACCCCAGCTGCCTTCCGGCAGCCGCCCCGCCCGGATCGCCGACATCGGCTGCGGCCCCGGCAACGTCACCGCGCTCCTCGCCGACCGCTGGCCCGATGCCCACATCACCGGCTTCGACCTCTCCCGCGAGATGCTCGCCCAGGCCGAGAAGGACCACGCCGGCACCACACCCGGCGGCGGCTGGCTGGACTTCCGTCTCGCCGACGCCGCGCACTGGACCCCCGACGAGCCGTACGACCTGATCGTCTCGAACGCGGCGCTCCAGTGGGTCCCCAACCATCCCGAGTCCTTCGCCGTCTGGATCGACGGACTCACGCCCGGCGGCACCTTCGCCTTCCAGGTGCCCGGCAACTTCACCTCGCCGAGCCACGCCCTGCTCGGCGAGCTGTGCGCGTCCCCGCAGTGGCGCGAGCGACTCGGCGACCACGGGCGGCGCTACGTGCACATCCTGGAGCCCGCCGAGTACCTGCTGCGGCTCGCCGACCTGGGCTGCGACACGGACACCTGGGAGACCACCTACCTCCAGCTGCTCGGCGGCGAGGACCCGGTGCTCGACTGGGTGAAGGGCACCGCGCTGCGTCCCGTCCTCACCGAGCTCGCCGACGACCCGGAGGCCGAGCGCGAGTTCCTGGGCCAGTACCGGGACCTGCTGCGCAAGGCGTATCCGCCGGGGCCGCACGGCACCGTGTTCCCGTTCCGCCGCGTCTTCGCCCTCGCCCGGAAGGTGGCGTGATGCCCGCCGCCGTCGGCCACGTCCAGCTCGCCGCCCCGCCCGGCGCAAAGGACGCGCCGCGCGCGTACCACGGCGACGTGCCGGGCACGGCGCATCCCGGGCTGCTCGTCACCGGTATCGAGACGTACGCGCGAAGGCTGGAGAGGCTGGGTGCGAAGGCCGTGGGGGACGAGGACCTGCCGGGACACGAGCGGTTCTGCTCCGAGGCCCCGGTGGGCGACCGCCTGGAGCTCCGGGAGCCGGCCGGCTGAGGGGGCCGGGCGTACGACGGCGCCCCGCAGCGGGAGAACCGCGGCGGGGCGCCGTGCTGCCGGGGCAGCGGGATCAGTGCAGGGTGCGGTACGTGTTCCAGCCCGAGCCGACCCTCGCCTTGGGCTTGAAGCCGCCCTTGCCGTCGGCGTCGTAGCGGTACAGCACACCGTCCGACGCGCGGACCAGCAGGTCGGCGCGGCCGTCACCGGTCAGGTCGCCGGGCGCCACGAACTTGTTGAACTGGTTCCAGCCCGTGCCGATCAGCTTCTTCGCCTTGAACGGCACCGTGGCCGTGCCCGTACCCGCATACAGGTACAGGCTGCCGTCCTTGGCGCGCGCGACGAGGTCCGCGCGGCCGTCGCCGTCGATGTCACCGGCGCCGGCGAGCACGGTGAACTGGCCCCAGCCGGTGCCGATCTTCTGACGGGCGGCGAACGCCGAACCGTTTCCGTTGCCCCGGTACAGGTACAGCACACCGGCGCTGTCGCGGGCCAGCAGATCGCCCTTGCCGTCGCCGGAGAGGTCGCCGGGGCCGACCAGGGTGTTGTAGATGCCCCAGCCGCTGCCGATCTCGCTGTCGCCGACGTAGTCGTCGTAGTTCCACAGCGTGCCGTCCTCGAAGATCTCGAGCAGGTCGCCGTAGCCGTCGTCGTTGAACGAGGAGGTGAGCGTGAGCTTCGCGCCGCCCCAGCCGGGGCCGCCCTCCTCGCGGGGGCTGAGCTGGCCGTTGTTCATGCCGTAGTACGCGTACATGACACCGGACGTGTTGACGGCGAGGACCTCGTTCTTGCCCCAGTGCGGGTTGTTGCCCGCGCCGGAGAACTGCGAGACGTGGTTCCAGCCGGTGCTGAGCTGCGTCCTCGCCTGGAAGGCGCCCGTGCCGGTGGAGATGTACCGGTAGAGCGTGCCGGACACGCTGCGGGCCAGCAGGTCGCCGAAGCCGTCGCCGTTCATGTCGTCCACGCTGAACAGCTGGTTGTAGACGCCCCAGCCGGTGCCGATCTTCACGCGCGGCTTGAACGGCTGCTCGGCCGTGGTGCCGCCGTAGAAGAACAGCTCACCGGCGGGGTTGCGCGCGAACAGGTCCGCGATCGCGTCGCCGTCGGCGTCGTTGACACCCACGAGCTGGTCGAACTGGCCCCACCCGGAGCCGACGCGGACCTTCGGCGCGAACGGCTCGGCCGCGCCGGGCTGGGCCCGGTACAGGAACAGCTCGCCCGCGAAGTTGCGTGCGAGGACGTCGCCGACTCCGTCGCCGGTCAGGTCGCCGGGCGAGAAGATTTTGTTGAACTGCTGCCAGCCCGTGCCCGACCACTGCAGGTCGGCGTAGGCGTCGTGGCTGACGTACGACGAGAGGCGGCCGTCGGCGGACAGCGTGAAGACCGTGGGACGGGTGGGGTCGGCCGCGTTTATGCCCGCGACCGTGAACGCGTCCTTGAACGTCTCGCCGCTCTCGCCCAGCAGGTAGGGGTAGGTCTCCTCGCTGCCGGTCGGCGTCACCCAGTACTGGCCGTCGACGGTGCGCTGGAGCAGATCGCTGAAGCCGTCGCGGTCGAGGTCACTGCGCGGCACGGCCGGCGCCGCGGCCTCGGCGACACCGGCCACGGAGGCCGACGGCGCCTTCGCCGCGCCGGACTGCATGATCGGAGACTTCGGCATGCTCTCGACGGTCGGAGCAGTGCGCTCCACCGGCTTGCGCGACGCCGGGGCGTCGTCCGCCTGCGCCGGAACGGCGAGCAGCATGCCCGCCGAGACGACCAGCGCGGTGCAGGCCGCGACGCGGCGCGCCGCCGTACGGCGCACGACGGCGGGGCGGCCGGATTCCACTGAAGTCAAAGTCCCCCCTCGGGGAAAAGTCGGTTCACGCCTCGTCGTCGGGACGAGGCACCGGTATAGACAGTCCAGGGGGATCAAGGGATGTACGGAGAACCGCTCGATTTCCACGCTGTTTCCGGCGCGGTGCCTCCCGGCGCGAGCAGCGGCCGGCCCCCTCTCGCCGGAGGGGGCCGGCCGCTGCTCGCGCCGGGGGACTTCGCAGCGGGACGCCGCCGCGTCAGTTCTTGCGGTGACCTATCAGGCGCGGCTTCTGCTCCAGACCGTCCAGGCCGTGCCACGCCAGGTTCACCAGATGCGCCGCGACC
>NZ_JABZEE010000027.1 GCF_013387495.1 Streptomyces sp. PKU-EA00015
GGACTTCGCAGC
Organism: Streptomyces sp. PKU-EA00015; assembly: GCF_013387495.1. Lineage (GTDB taxonomy): Bacteria > Actinomycetota > Actinomycetes > Streptomycetales > Streptomycetaceae > Streptomyces. Next base: position 13 of record NZ_JABZEE010000027.1, read on the forward strand.
GGGACGCCGCCGCGTCAGTTCTTGCGGTGACCTATCAGGCGCGGCTTCTGCTCCAGACCGTCCAGGCCGTGCCACGCCAGGTTCACCAGATGCGCCGCGACCTCCGCCTTCTTCGGGCGGCGGGCGTCCACCCACCACTGGCCCGTCAGCGCCACCATGCCCACCAGCGCCTGCGCGTACAGCGGGGCGAGCTTCGGGTCGAAACCGCGGTTCTTGAACTCCATGCCGAGAATGTCCTCGACCTGCGTGGCGATGTCGCTGATCAGGGACGCGAACGTACCCGTCGACTGGGCCACCGGCGAATCGCGGACCAGGATGCGGAAACCGTCCGTGTACGTCTCGATGTAGTCCAGCAGCGCGAACGCCGCCTGCTCCAGCAGCTCCCGGGGATGGCCGGCCGTCAGTGCGCCCGTCACCATGTCCAGCAGCTGGCGCATCTCACGGTCCACCACGACCGCGTACAGGCCCTCCTTGCCCCCGAAGTGCTCGTACACGACCGGCTTGGAGACACCCGCCTTGGCCGCGATCTCCTCGACCGACGTGCCCTCGAAGCCCTTCTCGGCGAAGAGGGTGCGTCCGATGTCCAGCAACTGCTCCCGGCGCTCGGCGCCGGTCATCCGCACCCGGCGGGCCCGCCTCCCGCCGGGCGACCGGTTCTTGTCCGTGCTGCTCGTACTGCCGTCACTCGCCACGCCGTCCATCATGCCGCGTCGGCGGTGGCGCGCTTGCCGCGGGCGTCCTCACCGTCCGCGTCCGCGCGACGGGCGTCGATACGGGACTGCTGCGGCCAGCGCACGTCGTACGCCCAGCCCGCCAGCTCGAACCAGCGGATCAGCCGGGCGCTGGAGTCCACCTGGCCCCGCAGCACCCCGTGCCGCGCGCTCGTCGGGTCCGCGTGGTGCAGGTTGTGCCACGACTCACCGCACGACAGCACCGCCAGCCACCACACGTTGCCCGAGCGGTCGCGCGACTTGAACGGGCGCTTGCCCACCGCGTGGCAGATCGAGTTGATCGACCACGTCACGTGGTGCAGCAGCGCGACGCGGACCAGCGAGCCCCAGAAGAACGCCGTGAACGCGCCCCACCACGACATCGTCACGAGACCGCCCACCAGCGGCGGGATCGCCAGCGAGATCACCGTCCACCAGACGAAGTCCCGCGAGATGCGGCGCAGCGCCGGGTCCTTGATCAGGTCGGGGGCGTACTTGTGCTGAGGCGTCTGCTCCTCGTCGAACAGCCAGCCGATGTGCGCCCACCACAGGCCCTTCATCAGCGCGGGAAGCGTCTCGCCGAACCGCCACGGCGAATGCGGGTCGCCGTCGGCGTCGGAGAACTTGTGGTGCTTGCGGTGGTCGGCCACCCAGCGCACCAGCGGGCCCTCGACCGCCAGCGATCCCATGATCGCCAGGGCGATCCGCAGCGGGCGCCTGGCCTTGAAGGAGCCGTGCGTGAAGTACCGGTGGAAGCCGATCGTGATGCCGTGGCAGCCGATGAAGTACATCGCCACCAGCAGGCCGAGGTCGAGCCAGCTCACGCCCCAGCCCCAGGCCAGCGGGACCGCGGCGAGCAGGGCGAGGAAGGGGACCGTGATGAACAGCAGCAGGGCGATCTGCTCGATCGACCGCTTGCTGTCCCCGCCGAGCGTGGCGGACGGTGCGTCGGCGGACGGCTGAGCGGTGCCGTCCAGCAGATCGGGGCTTGTGGTCATGAGGGTTCCCTGGGGGTGGGGAGAGGGGACGAATACTGCCGTTGCTACGGTTCCGTAACCTACGGCAACGTAAGTATGGCAGTGCCCGGCGGCGGGGCAAGAGACCTGCGGACAACGTCAGGGAAATGGACACCTATCCTTGGTGTCGTCGGACAGCGCGGTCCGCAAGCCTCCAGTACCCCTCCAGACGTGCTCAAACACTGCAAGGAGCCGCACCTGTGAGCAGTGCCGACCAGTCCCCCACCGCCAGCGCCGAGCTTCGTGCCGACATCCGCCGACTGGGCGATCTCCTGGGCGAGACCCTCGTCCGCCAGGAGGGTCCCGAGCTCCTGGAGCTCGTCGAGCGGGTCCGCGCCCTGACGCGCACCGACGGTGAGGCAGCCGCCGAGCTGCTGGGCGACACCGACCTGGAGACCGCGGCCAAGCTGGTCCGCGCCTTCTCCACGTACTTCCACCTGGCCAACGTCACCGAGCAGGTGCACCGCGGCCACGAGATGCGCGAGCGCCGCGCGGCCGAGGGCGGGCTGCTGGCCCGCACCGCCGACCGGCTCAAGGACGCCGACCCCGAGCACCTGCGGGAGACCGTCCGCAACCTCAACGTGCGCCCGGTCTTCACCGCGCACCCCACCGAGGCCGCCCGGCGCTCCGTGCTGAACAAGCTCCGCCGCATCGCCGAGCTGCTGGAGAACCCCGGCATCGCCGCCGACCGGCGCCGCCACGACCTGCGGCTGGCCGAGCACATCGACCTCATCTGGCAGACCGACGAGCTGCGGGTCGTACGCCCCGAGCCGGCCGACGAGGCGCGCAACGCGATCTACTACCTCGACGAGCTGCACGCCGGAGCCGTCGGCGACGTCCTGGAGGACCTGGCCGCCGAGCTGGAGCGCGTCGGCGTCGACCTGCCGCCCGGCACCCGCCCGCTCACCTTCGGCACCTGGATCGGCGGCGACCGCGACGGCAACCCCAACGTCACCCCCGCCGTCACCTGGGACGTGCTGATCCTCCAGCACGAGCACGGCATCACCGACGCCATCGAGGTCATCGACTACCTGCGCAGCCTGCTGTCCAACTCCATCCGCTACGCCGGGGCCACCGAGGACCTGCTCGCCTCCCTGCAGACCGACCTGGAGCGGCTGCCCGAGATCAGCCCCCGCTACAAGCGGCTGAACGCCGAGGAGCCCTACCGGCTCAAGGCCACCTGCATCCGCCAGAAGCTCGTCAACACCCGCGAGCGCCTCGCCAAGGGAACCCCGCACGAGGAGGGCCGCGACTACCTCGGCACCGCCGAGCTGATCAGCGACCTCGCCCTCATCCAGACCTCGCTGCGCGAGCACCGCGGCGGGCTGTTCGCCGACGGCCGCATGGACCGCGTCATCCGCACCCTGTCCGCGTTCGGCCTCCAGCTCGCCACCATGGACGTGCGCGAGCACGCGGACGCCCACCACCACGCCCTCGGGCAGCTCTTCGACCGGCTGGGCGAGGAGTCCTGGCGCTACGCCGATATGCCGCGCGAGTACCGGCAGAAGCTGCTCGCCAAGGAGCTCCGCTCCCGGCGCCCGCTCGCGCCCACGCCCGCGCCGCTGGACGCCGCCGGGGAGAAGACCCTCGGCGTCTTCCACACGGTCAAGGAAGCCTTCGAACGCTTCGGGCCCGAGGTCATCGAGTCGTACATCATCTCCATGTGCCAGGGCGCCGACGACGTCTTCGCCGCCGCCGTCCTCGCCCGCGAGGCCGGACTCATCGACCTGCACGCCGGCTGGGCCAAGATCGGCATCGTGCCGCTGCTGGAGACCACCGACGAGCTCAAGGCCGCCGACGTCATCCTCGAAGGCATGCTCGCCGACCCCTCCTACCGGCGACTCGTCTCGCTGCGCGGCGACGTCCAGGAGGTCATGCTCGGCTACTCCGACTCCTCCAAGTTCGGCGGCATCACCACCAGCCAGTGGGAGATCCACCGCGCCCAGCGCAGGCTGCGCGACGTCGCCCACCGCCACGGGGTGCGCCTCCGGCTCTTCCACGGCCGCGGCGGCACCGTCGGCCGCGGCGGCGGCCCCTCGCACGACGCGATCCTCGCCCAGCCCTGGGGCACCCTCGAGGGCGAGATCAAGGTGACCGAGCAGGGCGAGGTCATCTCCGACAAGTACCTGATCCCCTCGCTGGCCAGGGAGAACCTGGAGCTGACGGTCGCCGCCACCCTCCAGGCCTCCGCGCTGCACACCGCCCCCCGCCAGTCCGACGAGGCGCTCGCCCGCTGGGACGCGGCCATGGACACCGTCTCCGACGCCGCCCATGACGCGTACCGCAGGCTGGTCGAGGACCCGGACCTGCCCGCGTACTTCTTCGCCTCCACCCCCGTCGACCAGCTCGCCGAGCTCCACCTCGGCTCTCGGCCCTCGCGCCGTCCCGACTCCGGTGCCGGTCTCGACGGTCTGCGCGCCATTCCGTGGGTCTTCGGCTGGACGCAGTCGCGGCAGATCGTGCCCGGCTGGTTCGGCGTCGGCTCCGGCCTCAAGGCGCTGCGCGAGGCGGGTCTCGACACCGTGCTCGACGAGATGCACGAGCAGTGGCACTTCTTCCAGAACTTCATCGCCAACGTGGAGATGACGCTCGCGAAGACCGACCTGCGGATCGCCCGCCACTACGTCGACACGCTCGTGCCCGACCACCTCAAGCACGTCTTCGACGTCATCGAGGCCGAGCACGCACTCACCGTCAGCGAGGTGCTGAAGGTGACCGGCAACGACGAACTGGTCGGCTCCAACCCGGTGCTGCGCCAGACGTTCGCGATCCGTGACGCGTACCTGGACCCGATCTCCTACCTCCAGGTCGCGCTCCTCAAGCGGCAGCGCGACGCGGCCGAGCGCGGCGAGGAGCCGGACCCGCTGCTGGCCCGCGCCCTGCTGCTGACCGTCAACGGCGTCGCGGCCGGCCTGCGCAACACGGGCTGACGCCGCACGGCATGAGGATGCCCCTCGCCTGAACTCAGGCGAGGGGCATCCTCATGTCAGGTGTCAGTGCTGACGGGCCGTACGGCGACGGGCCAGCAGGTAGCCGCCACCGGCGACCAGCGCGGCAGCGACGCCCGCGAGCACACCGAGGGGCGCGCCGTTGCCGGTCTCGGCGAGGTCGCCGGACGTGTCGTCACCGCTCGGCGCGGGGGCCGCGGGGGCCGAGGTGTCGGGCGTGCTCGACGGCTCGCTGCCCGGCTTGTCGTCACCGGGCTTGTCCTCACCGGGCTTGTCCTCGCCCGGCTTGTCCTCGCCCGGCTTGTCGTCACCGGGCTTGTCGTCGCCCGGCTTGTCGTCCTCGCAGTCGGACTTGAAGACCTTGTGCTTGGCCTTGCCGTGCTCGCCGTCGAAGTTCCAGAACAGCTTGTACTGCCCGTCGGGCAGGGTCATGTCCACGGTGCGCTCGTGGCCGTCGGCGTCGAGGGTGAGCGAACCGGACTTCACGGTCTCGCCCTTGGCCAGGTCGTTGTTCGCCCAGGCCTCGATGTGCCACTGGACCTGCTGGCCGGCGTCGAAGCCGAAGGCGTCGAGGTAGAACTCGCAGACCTTCGGCTCGTTCTTGCGGAGTTCCTCGCCGGTCGCGGAGTCGTGGATCTTCACGGTGCCGTTGTCGCCGGGCGGCGTGGCGAAAGCGGCGGGAGCGGCCGACAGCGAGAGCGCTGCGGCAGCCACCAGAGCGCCGGTGGGACGAAGGATGCGCATATAGGTGTCCATCGTGAGAGAGGGAAGATGGCGTGGGGGGCGGCTCAGCGTCCTGTGAACCCACGCGCCAGTCAAGGGCTCTTGTTCCGCATCTGCACCAGAGATGCTGATTCGCCCTCGATAGTCCTGATAACGATCAGGTGAACTCGCGAGTGTTCAACGGCCCCTGACGGCCCTACAGCACCAGGAACGACGCCACCAGCAACGCCCCGCCCGCAGACGCCGACACCCACGCCACCCGCGTCAGCCGCAGTCCGCCGCCGATCACCAGCGCCGCCAGCAGCAGTGCACCGCCCAGGGGCAACCAGGCATGGAGGCCGCCCGCGGGCCCCGTCCGCACCGCCTCGCCCGTACCCGGCTTCAGTACGACGGCGAGCGTCACGCCCTTCTTCACCGCGACGGAACGGTCGATCGTCACCCGGTCGCGCTCCGGCGCCGGGGCCTTGGGCACGTACGGTCCCGTGCACACCTCGTCGCCGCAGCGGGCGACCGTCAGCGTGCCGTGCTCGCGGCCCTTGGAGAGCAGGATGTGCTGCGCATTGCCCCAGGACGACGAGAACCCGGCGACCAGGAGGAGCAGGGCGACGAGTGCCATCGCCGCCTTACGGGCGTGGGTCAGCATCCGGCCGGAGGAGTTCCGCTTCATGGCCCGCGATCCTTGGCCATAGGGCTGCCGCGGGTCAACCTCGGACCGGCAGGAGGAGACCCAGGTCTCAGGAGTTGTACGTCCCCTGCGCCCGCTCCAGCCCGTCGATCACCAGACACTCCACCGCGTCCGCCGCACGGTCCACGAAGTAGTCCAGCTCCTTGCGCTCGGCCGACGAGAAGTCCTTCAGCACGAAGTCCGCGACCTGCATCCGGCCCGGCGGCCGGCCGATCCCGAACCGCACCCGGTGGTAGTCCGGCCCCATCGCCTTCGTCATCGACTTCAGCCCATTGTGGCCGTTGTCCCCGCCGCCCAGCTTCAGCCGCAGCGTGCCGTAGTCGATGTCCAACTCGTCATGGACGGCCACGACATGCGCGGTCGGCACCTTGTAGAAGTCCCGCAGCGCCGTCACCGGACCGCCGGACAGGTTCATGTACGACATGGGCTTCGCCAGGATCACCCGCCGGTTCGACGGACCCGGAGCGCCGATACGGCCCTCCAGCACCTGCGCCTGCGCCTTCTGCGCACGCTTGAACGAGCCGCCGATCCGCTCGGCCAGCAGGTCGGCGACCATGAAGCCCACGTTGTGCCGGTTGGCGGCGTAACCGGGCCCCGGATTGCCGAGGCCCACGATCAGCCAGGGTGCGTTCACGTCGGACATCTGCGCTGCGTCTCCTCGTCACCGGCCCGAACAGGAAGAACGGGGTGGCAGGCCGCAGCCCGCCACCCCGTGAAAAGCCTCAAGCAGAGCTTACGGCTCAGGCCTCGGCGGCCTCTTCGCCCTCGCCCTCGGCCTCGGCGGCCGGCTCCTCGGCCTGCGCGGCCAGAACCTGCAGGACGACGGTGTCGTCCTCGACCGTCAGCGTGGTGCCCTTGGGCAGGGTGATGTCCTTGGCCAGGACGGAGTCACCGGCGGACAGGCCCTCGATGGAGACCGAGACGGACTCGGGGATGTGGGTGGCCTCGGCCTCGACCGGCAGGGCGTTCAGCACGTGCTCGACCAGGAAGGCGCCCGGCGCCAGCTCACCCTCGGTGTGGACCGGGATGTCGACGCTGACCTTCTCGCCGCGCTTCACGAGCAGCAGGTCGACGTGCTCCAGGAAGCCCTTCAGCGGGTCGCGCTGCACGGCCTTCGGGATGGCCAGCTCGTTCTTGCCCTCGATCTCCAGGGACAGCAGGACGTTCGGGGTACGCAGAGCGAGCAGCAGGTCGTGGCCCGGCAGCGTGACGTGGACCGGGTCGGAGCCGTGGCCGTACAGAACGCCCGGGACCTTGTTGTCACGGCGGATACGGCGGGCGGCGCCCTTGCCGAACTCGGAACGGAGCTCTGCGGCGAGCTTCACCTCGGACATGTGCACTCCTCGTAGATGCGGAAACTGGTGGCGGTCACCCGGCCACGACAGGCCTGCTACGAAGAGCGCGTCGATAACGGACCGCCGCACCAGAAGTGCGGCCTCCCTCGCCGAGCAACTACGACAGTCTACGCGGCACCCGCCTGGCGCCCAAATGGATCACACGAAGGGCCGCCCACGGACCACCACGGACCACGCCGACAAGCGGAAGGGCCGCCCCGCGCAGTGCGGAACGGCCCCTCCTCGGCTCTGCCGTGTCCTACTTCTCTTCCTCGAACAGGCTCGTCACCGAGCCGTCCTCGAAGACCTCGCGCACGGCACGCGCGATCGTCGGTGCCATCGACAGCACCTTGATCTTGTCCAGCTCCAGCTCACCCGGAGTCGGCAGCGTGTTCGTCAGCACGAACTCGCTCACCTTGGAGTTCTTCAGGCGATCGGCGGCAGGGCCCGACAGGATGCCGTGCGTCGCCGTCACGATCACGTCCTCGGCGCCGTTCGCGAACAGCGCGTCCGCCGCGGCGCAGATCGTGCCCGCCGTGTCGATCATGTCGTCGACCAGCACACACACCCGGCCCTTGACCTCGCCCACGACCTCGTGGACCGTCACCTGGTTGGCGACGTCCTTGTCACGGCGCTTGTGCACGATCGCCAGCGGCGCGTCCAGGCGGTCGCACCAGCGGTCCGCGACACGCACGCGGCCCGCGTCCGGGGACACGATCGTCAGCTTGTTCCGGTCCACCTTCGCGCCCACGTAGTCCGCGAGGACCGGCAGCGCCGACAGGTGGTCCACCGGGCCGTCGAAGAAGCCCTGGATCTGGTCCGTGTGCAGATCCACCGTGAGGATGCGGTCCGCGCCGGCGGTCTTCAGCAGATCGGCGATCAGACGGGCCGAGATCGGCTCACGGCCGCGGTGCTTCTTGTCCTGACGGGCGTAGCCGTACGACGGGATGATCACGGTGATGCTCCGGGCCGAAGCCCGCTTCAGAGCATCGATCATGATCAGCTGCTCCATGATCCACTTGTTGATGGGAGCCGTGTGGCTCTGCATCAGGAAGCAGTCGGCACCACGGGCCGACTCCTGGAAACGAACGTAGATCTCGCCGTTGGCGAAATCGAAAGCCTTCGTCGGGACGAGGCCGACACCGAGCTGGTGCGCAACCTCCTCGGCCAGCTCGGGGTGGGCGCGGCCGGAGAAGAGCATCAGCTTCTTCTCGCCGGTCGTCTTGATCCCGGTCACAGCACTGTCTCCTCAGACGTGTTCTCTGGCCGCGAAGATCCTGGGCGCGAGCCAGCCGAATTTGTGTGCACGTATCACGGTACGCCGAGTTCGACGCAGCCGTTTCCGGTCAGTTCCCCTCGGCGACGCCTTCCGTTGCCGCCGTGGCGGCCTGCGCGGCAGCGCTGCCCGGGCGCTTGCGAGCCACCCAGCCCTCGATATTCCGCTGCTGGCCACGGGCGACGGCCAGCGAGCCCGGCGGCACGTCCTTCGTGATCACCGACCCGGCGGCGGTGTACGCGCCGTCCCCGATCGTGACAGGAGCCACAAACATGTTGTCCGAGCCCGTACGGCAGTGGGACCCGATCGTCGTGTGGTGCTTCTTCTCGCCGTCGTAGTTCACGAAGACGCTCGCCGCACCGATGTTGGAGTGGTCCCCGATCGTCGCGTCACCGACATAGGAGAGGTGCGGCACCTTCGTGCCCTCGCCGATCACGGCGTTCTTCGTCTCGACGTACGTACCGATCTTGCCCTTGGCGCCCAGCTTCGTCCCCGGGCGCAGATACGCGAACGGACCGACGGTCGCCGCAGCGCCGATCTCCGCGCGGTCCGCCACCGTGTTGTCCACCCGGGCGCCCGCGCCCACCACGGTGTCCTTCAGCCGCGAGTTGGGGCCGACCTCGGCGTCCTCCGCCAGATGCGTGGCGCCCAGCAGCTGCGTGCCGGGATGCACGACGACGTCCTGGCCGAAAGTCACCGTCACATCCAGGAGCACCGACGCCGGATCCACGACCGTGACACCCGCCAGCATCGCCCGCTCCAACAGCCGCTCGTTCAGCAGCCGGCGCGCCTCGGCGAGCTGCACGCGGTTGTTGATGCCCAGGATCTCCCGGTGGTCGGCGGCGACCGAGGCGCCGACCCGGTGCCCCGCCTCGCGCAGGATCGCGAGCACGTCGGTCAGGTACTCCTCGCCCTGGCTGTTGTCCGTCCGCACCTTCTTCAGCGCGTCGGCCAGCAGGACCCCGTCGAACGCGAACACACCGGAGTTGATCTCGCGGATCGCGCGCTGCGCGTCGGTCGCGTCCTTGTGCTCGACGATCGCCGTCACGGCGCCGGTCGCGTCGTCGCGCACGATGCGCCCGTATCCGGTGGAGTCAGGCACCTCGGCGGTCAGCACGGTCACCGCGTTGCCGTCGGCGGCGTGCGTGGCGGCCAGGGCGGTCAGCGTGTCCCCGGACAGCAGCGGGGTGTCGCCGCAGACGACGATCACGGTGCCGCGCAGCTCCCCGCCGAGCTCCTCGAGACCCATGCGCACGGCGTGGCCGGTGCCGTTCTGCTCGGCCTGGAAGGCGGTACGGGTCCCCGCGTAGTGCTCCGCGAGGTGCCCCTCGACCTGCTCACGCGCGTGGCCGACGACCACGACGAGCTGCTCGGGCTCGAGCTCGCGGGCGGCGCAGACGACGTGTCCGACGAGCGAACGCCCGGCGATTTCGTGCAGGACCTTGGGAGTCTTCGACTTCATGCGGGTGCCCTCACCCGCTGCAAGAACGACGACGGCTGCCGGGCGATTGGCGCTCACGGGTATGCCCTTCGGCTTCGGGTGGTGGACATCCGAAGGATACCGGGGGGTTTCAGGCGAGAAACGAGCGCGGGTCCTGACCGGGGAGGTCAGGACCCGAACCATGCATGCAGCTCCCGGGGGAGGACTCGAACCCCCATGATCAGAACCAAAATCTGACGTCTTGCCCTTAGACGACCCGGGATTACCGCTATGTCCGATTTCGTTGATCGGCTGCGGATGCAGCCCCTACTATGCCGCACCACCAGCCCTCGATGCGACGGTACAAGTCGGCACTCCTCTGAACGTGGATCACCAGACAGCCCCGGTAGTCCTCGCCGGTGTTCTTCCGCACGGTCGTGGGGTTGTGGCGTTTGAGGGTCGTCTTGCCGAACGCGGCCGGATAGGCGCCGATGAGGTTCGCCCAATACTGCTCGGCGGCGGTGACGTCGGCCGACTCGTGGATCATGACGTGGAACCTGAGGCGTTCTCGCTCGATTCCGACGAGGTCCAGCCACGCGATGAACACCTGAATCATTCGTGGGTCACTGTTGACGAAGGTCACTCGCTCCCGACGGGCGTACGGCTTGTCCTTCGTCCCCTCTGCCCAGTACAGGGCCGCGCCCACGAGGAGCAGCTCCCGTTCCGACAGCGCGCCGATGTCGAGCGCTGCTCTGGACTTCGTCTCCCTGCGCTCTGCCTCACGCCGCCGTAAGGTCACCTCCCACCCGCGGCGGGCGATCGCCGAGGCCTCCTCGCGGGAGCGCTTGCGCTCAGGCTTCGGCAGGTCCCGTACCCACAGGGAGATCGAGCTCTTCGAGCAGCCCAGCTCCACCTGGATCTGGTCGTAGGTCATGCCCTGGAGCCGGAGTTCACGGGCCCTGGCGCGCAGGTCGTCCTTGGCGTTCGGGCGCTTCGTCCATTCCGGCGGGGGCTCGCCCTTGACCAGGCGGTGGAGGAGGTCGTTGTTGTCGATGCGGAGGCGGTCGCGGATCTGGCGGAGGCTGAGGCCCTCGCGGCGCAGGGCTATGGCCTGTGTGCGGAGGGCCTCGAAGTCGGCGTACATGCCGGCGGTGCGTGTCATGGGGTGATCGTCGTCCGGAATGCGGACGTCCGGGTCGAAACTTTGGTCGATTCATCAGTTCGAGGGTTTCTGGTGCATTTCGCCAGGAAGTGCGCACGCTTCGTGCTCCCGCACTCCCGCGAAAATGACTCGCGCCCGCCCGTAGTCTGGGAGCCATGACCGCAACGGGGGCAGAGCAGGACGCCACGGGTTCGACCGCCCGGGCGTGGCTGTGGTGGGGGCGGCGGCGCAGTGCCGTGCTCGACGTGGGGCTGGCGGCCGTGTCCGCCGTGGAATGCGCGCTGCAGGGGGTCGTGTTCGCCGAGCACGCAGCGCTGCCGGTGCCGTTCGGGGTGCTGTTCGGACTGGCCGTCGGTTCGGTGCTGGTGCTCAGGCGGCGGTGGCCCATCGCCGTGGTGCTGGTGTCGGTGGCGACGACGCCGGCGGAGATGGGCTATCTGATGGCCGTCGTCGGCCTGTACACGCTGGCCGCCTCGGAGGTGCCGCGGCGGATCACGGCGACGCTGGCCGGGATGTCGCTGGCGGCGACGTTCATCGTGACGTTCGTGCGGGTGCGCCAGGACGTGCAGGGCGGGGACTTCGGCGCCTGGTACGTGCCGTTGATGGCCGGCTTCATGTCGCTGGGGCTGACGGCTCCGCCGGTGCTCTTCGGTCTCTACATAGGGGCGCGGCGTCGGCTGATGGAGAGCTTGCGGGAGCGGGCGGACTCGCTGGAGCAGGAGTTGTCGCTGCTGGCGGACCGTGCGGAGCAGCGGGCGCAGTGGGCGCGTCAGGAGGAGCGGACGCGGATCGCGCGTGAGATGCACGACGTGGTGGCCCACCGGGTGAGCCTGATGGTGGTGCACGCGGCGGCGTTGCAGGCGGTGGCGCTGAAGGATCCGCAGAAGGCGGTGAGGAATGCCGCGCTGGTGGGCGACATGGGCCGGCAGGCGCTGACGGAGCTGCGGGAGATGCTCGGGGTGCTGCGTGCGGGTGAGGGGCAGCGGCGTGCGGCCGACAAGCCCGTGCCGTTGGCGGCGGTCGGGGCGGCGGCCGCTGCGGCCGCGGCTGCGGCGGCGCAGGACGGTCCGTCTCTGGCGGACATCGAGGTGCTGGTGGGTCAGTCCCGGCAGGCGGGCATGGTGGTGGAGTTCGCGGTGCAGGGGGAGGCGCGGGGCTACGCGCCGGAGGTGGAGCAGACGGCGTACCGCGTGGTGCAGGAGGCGTTGACCAATGTGCACAAGCATGCGGCGGGCGCGAAGGTGAGGGTGCGGCTGGCGCACCGTGAGGCCGAGGTCGCCATGCAGGTGGAGAACGGTGCTCCGGATGCGGCGGGCGTCGCGTCGGCGCCGGGTCTGCCGAGTGGGGGGAACGGACTGGTGGGGATGCGCGAGCGGGTCACGGCGCTGGGCGGGGTGTTCGTCTCGGGCCCGACGGATGTCGGCGGTTTCCGGGTCTCGGCGGTTCTCCCGTACCGCGTCGAGGCGGTCTGACCGAGACGTGGAGGTGCCGCCCGGCCTGGCGCTACCCGGTCGTGAGGCGGGCGGGCTGGATGCCGGTGATCAGCGTGGTGAGCGCCTGGTCGAGGTCCGGGCCCAGGTACCAGTCGCCGGTGTGGTCGATGCTGTAGACGCGGCCCTCGGTGTCCATGGCGAGCACCGCCTGGTGGTCTCCTTCCCTCCCGAGCGGTGAGATCTCGGTGTCCAGGGCGCGTCCCAGGTCGGAGAGGGTGCGGGCGAGGTGGAGGCCGGCGAGGGGGTCGAAGTGCAACGGGGCGGGGGCGTGCTGTCGGCCGGGTCCGGGGGCGGTGACGGTCAGCCCGCCGAATTCGGCCCAGGCCTCGACGACGGCGGGGAAGACGCTGTGCCGGTGGCCGGCGGGGGAGGCGTGTGCGCGCAGGGTGTCGGCCCAGTGCTCGGCCTGCTTGATGTCCCACCGGCCGGGCTGCCAGCCCGCCTCGCGCAGTGCTGCGTCGACGGCGACGGGGAACCGGGTCGTGCTGAGGTGGTCGGGCATCGGTGTGGGTGTCAGCCGTTCTCGGGTGCGGTCGGGTCGACGGGGCGTACGCCGAAGTGGTCCAGCATCGCGGTGCACGACCGGCAGGGCGGCGCGTAGCTGCCGTGGAGCGGGTCGCCGTCCTCGCGGATGCGTCGTGCGGTGAGCTTGGAGTGCTTGAGCGCGCGGCGGGCCTCGCTGTGGGTGAGGGGCTTGCGCTGGGCGCGTTTGGAGCGCTGGTTCTCGGCGGAGGCGAGGTGCCGGGAGAGCAGGATGGCCTCGGGGCACCGGCCGGTGAAGCGTTCGCGCTGGCCGCTGGTGAGGGTGTCGAGGAAGTCCTGTACGAGCGGGTGGAGTGTGGGTGGCTGGTCGCCCTTGCCGGCGGTGCAGGTCAGGGTCTCGCCGCGTACGGAGAGTGCCGCGGCGACGGCGGGCAGGATGCCGTCGCGGCGGTGGCGGAGGCCGGGCGGGCGTGCGGTGTCGTCGCTGCTCCAGCTGAGGCGTGGATCACCGGTCGTGCGTGGTCGCGCTGTTCGCATGGCGCTTCGGTCCCTCCCGTGCACTCCCCCGAGTGGCGAGGGAACAGCCTGCCAAATGGGGCGCGGGGTGTGGAAGCTGGGTAGCTGAAACGTGTCGCCGATGGGCTCTGGGTCACTCGAAAGTGACTGTTCGTTACGGAAGTGGAGCGTCGGCAGCCCGTCTTGCCGTACCGCATAGGCTGTGCTGAACCAGCCAGACGCCACAGGGGGCAAATCGCCATGACGACAGGTCGGCAGGGCCTGGGGGCAGCAATGGGCCCCGGGGCCGGCGCGCGTACCGCGCCACCGAATGCGGCCTACGCCGGGCAGGTCGTGCACTTCCCGGATCCGGTCCGGGCGGCGCGTCATCCGCACGGGGTGCGCATTGACGACAACGGCTTCCCGGACTTCTCGCCGTACGCGCGCGCGGCGGCGGAGATCGCCGAGCCCCCGGAGGGCTTCGGCGTGGACGAGTTGCGGCTCACCGACTTCGTGTCGGCGAACGCGGCGCTGCACGCGGACGGGCACGCGCTGTGGGACACGGTTCCCGCGGTGGCGACGCCGCACGGCTGGACCTGGCACCACGTGCCGGGCACGCGCCGGCTCGAGCTGGTGCCGGTCGAGGTGAAGGCGCTGCTGCGGCATCACGGCGGTCTGGCGACGGCTCCGGTGGACCAGGGCAAGCGCGGCACGCGCCCGCTCCAGGAGACGCGGCCCGCGCACTTCGGTCTGCCGAGGAACGCGGTGTCGGTGACCGAGCAGCAGTTGCAGGGGGTCGAGGAGGACCTGGGCTACCGGCTGCCCGGCCCGTACCGCTCCTTCCTGAAGGCGGCGGGCGGTTGCGCGCCGGTGGGCGCGGCGCTCGACGCGGAGCTGGGGCTGCTGGTGGACCAGCCGTTCTTCACGGTGCGCGACGAGGCCGCGGTGAACGACCTGGTGTACGTCAACAAGTGTCTTCGCGACCATCTGACGAAGGACTATCTGGGCGTCGCCTTCGTCCAGGGCGGGATCCTCGCGGTGAAGGTGAGGGGGTCGGACGTCGGGTCGGTGTGGTTCTGCGCGTACGACGACGCGCGGGACGTCAGCGAAGAGGCCGGCTGGAACGTGCAGGAGCGGGTGGATCGCCTGCTGCTGCCGTGCGGCGAGGACTTCGACGCGTTCCTGCGGCGGCTCGCCGGCAATCCGCCGGAGCTGGAGACCGTGGCGAATCTGATGGTGGACGGCGGCTTCGCGCGGGCCGTTCCGGTTCCGGGCGAGGGGTGACGGTCCGATGGTGACGTTTGCGCAGGCGCAGGAGCGCGCCGAGGAGTGGGTGAACGGTGATGTGCCCGCGTACCAGCACCGCGAGGTGCGGGTGCGGGAGTTCGAGCTGGGCTTCGTGGTGTGGGCGGAGGACCGCGAGGGCGGTGCGCGTTCGGACGGCGGGGAGCAGCGGCTGGTGATCGCCCGGGACAGCGGTGAGGCGACGCTGTGGCCGGGGCTGCCGGTGGGTGAGGTGATCCGCCGGTACGAGGAGGAGTACGGGGCGCAGGTGGCCGCGGCGGTCCCGGCCGCGGCGGAGCCGCCGCAGCGTATCGATCTGAACCAGACGTCGTTCCTGCTGAGCCCGCCGGAGTGGTTGCAGGAGGCGGCGGACAAGCTGGGCATCCCGGACCGGCGTGCGGCGGTGTCCGGCACGGACGCCGACGCGTCGCCCGCGCCCGCGGGTGTGCCGTCCTCTCCGGGTGTCCCCGGCCTGGGAGGGACCCCCGCCACGGGCGACGACGACTCCGCTTCGTCCGGCGGCAACTCCTCGCAGGAGACGGGGAGTTCCTCGTCGGCGCCTTCGACCGCCACGCCGTGGCCGGATGCCGGCGCTGCTGCGGACGACGGGGACGCCCCGCGCGGCGGCCCTGCGTGGCCGAGCGCGGGAGGCGCCGACCACGAGCCGACGGCGTCCGACGGTGTGCCCGCACGTCCGGCCGGGAGCACCGGCTGGACCGACACGAGCACGGACGGTGGCGACGACGTGTCCGTGCCGCTGCCCGCGACGGTGTTCGCGCCGCCGGTGACGGTGGACGGCGACGCCACCCCGCCGCCGGTCGGCCCCGATGCTCCGACGGCGCTCATGTCGGGCGGGAGCCGGCTGCCGGCTACGGCGGTCGCTCCGGCGCTCGACCCGCAGGCCGGGCCGGGCGCGCGGCCGCCCGCTCCCTCGGCCCCCTCCTCGGCGACGCCGCCGCCCGCCGGTCCTCCGGCCGCCCCGCAGGGCCCG
>NZ_JABZEE010000028.1 GCF_013387495.1 Streptomyces sp. PKU-EA00015
GCGCGGCGGCCGGGGGGCGGCGCGCGGTGTCACCACCAGGCCGAGTCGAGCCTGCCCTCGATCGCCCTGATATTGGCCCGTGCGCAGTCCTCGCACAGGTAGAGGCGGACTCCGTTCTCCACGGAAAAGGTCCAAGTCGCGGGCGTCCCCTCGGCGGTCGCACCGCATCTGGAGCACACGGTGCTCTCCGCGCCCGGTGCCTGTGCGCCCTGCTGTCCGGGCTGCGGCGTCTTGTCCTGGTCCACCTCGGCGACGATACCGCCGCCCCCGGCCGTCCGCGCCGGCAACGCACCGCGGGGGCCGGTCCGTTCGGACCGGCCCCCGCGGGGACAGCGTGTGCCGTCAGTTCATGACGGCCATGGCCAGTGCGCGGCGGGCGCGCATCGACACGCGCTCGGCGCGGCGCTGCATCCGCCGGGCGGCGACCAGGCGCACGGCCTGGCGTTCCGCATCGGCTTCGCGCCGGCGCTCGTGCATATGCGCACGAGCCAGGGCTTCTGGGATGAGTTGCATTTCGCGGGTCCTGTTCTGACGCGAGGCGTTCGCGCCGATGGTGGTGACAGCTGGGGTGGCGGAGCCTGACGGCTCGCTGGCGGGAGAGGTCATCGGGGCCTGCTTATGGGGATCGTGCGTGAGGGGTCGGTCGATGGTTCCTGCGGTGCTCATGCCGCGACCGGGTTCTTGCGCGGGCGACCACGCGGCCGCTTCCGGGCGACGACGACACCCTGGACGAAGAGCTCTCCGCCCCAGACGCCCCACGGCTCACGCCGCTCCTTGGCGCCGGCGAGGCAGGCCTCCATCAGCGGGCAGGTACGGCAGAGGGACTTGGCGTACTCGACGTCGGCCGGCGACTCGGCGAAGAAGACCTCCGGGTCGTAGGAGCGGCAGGGGACGGGTACGCCGAGGTTCTCGATGGCGTCGTCGAGCGCGGTCAGCGCGGTGAGGGGAGTCAAGGTGGAGTCCTCGGGAAGGGCGGGCGGGGAGATCGGCTGGGAAGGCGGTACGGACGGGGCGTGCGCTTCGAGTTGCACGGTGTGTTGTTCCTCGTCTGTCGTGCCGGCCGGTCGGCCGGTTGGCTGTTGGTACCGGGTGCTTCTGGTCCCGAGGCCCCTTCGCTCTGTCATCCCGCTGGGGAAAACAGAAGGGCCGCGGATCCCGGGTGGGGTTCCGCGGCCCTGAAGGCGCCGGCCTGATGCTGGATCAGGCTGGATCACTCCAGGGTTCGAGCCCACGGAAGGCCCACGTCGAGTGGTGATGCGTCGTCTGCTGCTGGGTCTTGGCACTGGCCGCCGCAAAGGCATAGGCCCGAGCCTCTGCCACTGCTACTCCTGCTTCCAGTGCCTTGGTCGGTCGCTCATTGCGCTCCAGGACGGGGAGACCGCCCAGGCCGGACACGGGAAGCGCGGCGAAGTCGCCGGACATACCGGTGCCGATGAACGCCGAGGAGAAGCCGAGCGAGCAGGCGGAGGCGGCCGAGCGATCGGTCATTTTGGCGGTGCTGACGAAGCTGGTCTTGATGCTGATCACTGGAATCGCCTCCTCTCGGCGTCTCGGGGACCGGGCGAGCCGGTCGCGGTATTCGGATAAGTACAGCACGAGGACAGGGCTTCAGAGAAGCCGCCGTTCGCGTGGTTAAGAACCTATGGGGCTTGCCTAGGCGGGCGCAAACTATTTTTTCGACGAGTTTGCATCAGTCCTCCTCGTCGGCCTCCATCGGCTCCTCACCTGCGCAGATGGCCAGGACATCGGTGCCGAAGCGCTCCAGCTTGCGGCCGCCGACCCCGGAGATGCCGGCCAACTCGCCCTCGGTGCCCGGAACCGCCTCGGCGATCGCCATCAGTGTCTTGTCGGTGAAGACGCAGTACGCGGGCTGGCCAAGCTCCTTGGCACGGTCGGAACGCCACTCGCGCAACCGCTCGTACAGGGCCTCGTCCATGTCCGAGGGGCAGTCCTCGCAGCGCATCAGCTTCATCTCACCGGCGTCGGTGAGGGTCTTGCCGCAGACCCGGCACAACACCGGCCCACGCCGCTTGCGCTTGCCACCGCTGCCGCGCTCGACACCGCCCGTGCCACCGGCCCCGCGGCTGCCGGGCGCGGCCGATCCGGGACGCAGGCCGTTCAGGAAACGGCTCGGGCGGCGGGAGGCGCGGCCGCCCGGCGCGCGGGACAGCGCCCAGGACAGGCACAGGTGGAGCCGGGCGCGGGTGACGCCCACGTAGAGCAGCCGGCGCTCCTCCTCGACCTGCTCGTCGGTCTTGGCGTAGGTGATCGGCATCATGCCCTCGGTCAGGCCGACCAGGAACACCGCGTCCCACTCCAGGCCCTTGGCCGAGTGCAGGGAGGCGAGGGTGACGCCCTGGACCGTGGGGGCGTGCTGAGCGGCGGCGCGCTCGTCGAGCTCGGTGACGAGATTCGCGAGCGTGGCGCCGGGCTTGGCGCGGGCGAAGTCCTCGGCGAGGCGGACCAGTGCCGCGAGGGACTCCCAGCGGTCGCGCACCGCGCCCGATCCCGCGGGCGGCTCGGTCGTCCAGCCCTTCGTGGAGAGGACGGCCCGGACCTGGGAGGGCAGGTCCTCCGCGTCGTCGAGCAAGGAGTCGTTGCCCCCCGCCCGGGCGGCGCCGCGCAGGGCGACCCCGGCCTCGCGGACCTCCTGGCGCTCGAAGAAGCGCTCCGCGCCGCGCAGCTGGTACGGGACGCCCGCGTCGGCCAAGGCCTGCTCGTAGACCTCGGACTGGGCGTTGATCCGGTAGAGAACGGCGATCTCGCCGGCCGGCACGCCCGCGGCGATCAGATCGCGGATGCGGCGGGCCGTGCCTTCGGCCTCGGCGGGCTCGTCCCCGTACTCGACGTAGGCGGGCTCGGGGCCGGGATCGCGCTGGGAGACCAGCTCGAGACGGTGCTCGGCGGCGCGGCCGCGGGCCTGGCCGAGCAGTCCGTTGGCCAGGTGCACGACCTGGGGTGTGGAGCGGTAGTCGCGGACCAGCTTGACCACGGTCGCGTCGGGGTGGCGGGTGCGGAAGTTCAGCAGGTGGTCGGGGGTGGCGCCGGTGAACGAGTAGATCGTCTGGCTGGCGTCGCCGACCACGCACAGGCTGTCCCGGTCCCCGAGCCACAGATCCAGCAGGCGCTGCTGGAGCGGGCTCACGTCCTGGTACTCGTCGACCACGAAGTGCTGGTACTGGCGGCGGACCTGCTCGGCGATGTCGTGCCGGTCCTGGAGGATGCCGACCGTGAGCAGCAGCACGTCCTCGAAGTCGATGGCCGCGCGGTCGCGCTTGAGCTGCTCGTACATCGCGTAGATCTGGCTGATTTCCGCCGGGTCGCGCGGAGCCTCCCGCAGGGACTTGGCGACCTCGGCCGGGTAGTCGGCGGGCACGGTCTGGGTGACCTTGGCCCACTCGATCTCGCTGGTCACGTCCCGCAGCTCGTTCCGGTCGAGGCGAACGCGGCAGCGAGCGGCGGCCTCGGCGACCAGCTGGATCTTGCGCTCCAGAAGCCGGGGCAGGTCGCCGCCGACGGCTTTCGGCCAGAAGTACTGCAGCTGGCGCAGGGCCGCGGAGTGGAAGGTGCGGGCCTGGACGCCGCCGGCGCCGAGCTGGCGCAGCCGGCCCCGCATCTCCCCGGCCGCACGGTTGGTGAAGGTGACCGCGAGCACGCTGGCGGGCTGGAGTATCCCCGCGCGGACGCCGTACGCGATGCGGTGGGTGATCGCGCGCGTCTTGCCCGTGCCGGCGCCGGCCAGCACGCACACCGGGCCGTGCAGGGCGGTCGCCACCTCGCGCTGCTCGGGGTCGAGCCCGTCGAGCACCGCGTCGGCCGACTCGGGGACCTGCGGGAAAAGAGAGGAGTGCGTTGCTGCTGTCACCCCGCCATGCTGCCAGGTCCCGGGAGACGGGTGCGGCGGTTGTCCACAGGGACCGGGTATTCGTCGTACGAACCGGCACAGGCCGCGTGCCCGCCGGCACGGCTTTGCGGACCTGGCATCGGCGCCCACCGGCACCGTCGTCCGCAGGCTCGGGAATCGCAGGGCCGGTCGCTTACGTTCTAGGGCGAGGTGAACACGCACCCGCGAGCTGAGGAGCACGAGAGACGATGCAGGGCACTGTGACGATGTACAGCACCACCTGGTGCGGATACTGCCGCCGCCTGAAGAGCCAGATGGACCGTGAGGGCATCGCGTACACCGAGGTCAACATCGAGCTGGACCCGGAGTCGGCGGCCTTCGTCGAGAAGGCCAACGGCGGCAACCAGACCGTGCCGACCGTCCTGTTCCCGGACGGTTCCACGCTGACGAACCCGTCGCTGGCCCAGGTCAAGCAGAAGATCGGCGCCTAGGGTCTTTCGTTTGGACCAGGCCGGATCAGTGAGCGGGGGCTGGTGCGTGCGATCGCAAGGCGGAGGAGGGAGACAATGGCGGAGCCATGGCGACCGACGACAACGCGGCGAGCGTGCGTGCCAGGGCCCGCGAGCCCGGCATGATCCAAACGAGAGGCCCTAGCACGTCCCCGTGCCCGGCCGCGCGCGACAGCCGGGGCCGGACCGTCAGAGCACATCCCCGGGCCTGGGCAGCGGCTTGCCGTACCAGAGCTCGATGAGGCGGGCCGCGATCGAGATCCCGTACGGAGGCAGCACCTCCCCGGACTCGAACGCGGCCCGCAGGTCCTCCCGGGAGAACCAGCGCGCCTCGTGGATCTCCTCGCCGTCCACGGTGATCTCCGACGAGGTCGCCTGTGCGGTGAAGCCGAGCATCAGGCTGGAGGGGAAGGGCCAGGGCTGGCTGGCGACGTACTGCACGTCACCGACGGTGACGCCCACCTCCTCGCGCACCTCGCGCCGCACGGACTGCTCGATCGACTCGCCGGGCTCCACGAAGCCCGCGAGCGTCGAGAAACGGCCCTCGGGCCAGTGCACCTGGCGGCCGAGCAGGGCACGGTCCTCGTCGTCCGTGACGAGCATGATCACGGCAGGGTCGGTCCTCGGGTAGTGCTCGGCGCCGCACGCCTGGCAGCGGCGGATGTGCCCCGCCGCCGCGATGACCGTGCGCTCGCCGCAGCGCGAGCAGAAGCGGTGCAGCCGCTGCCAGTTCTCCAGCGCCACCGCGTGCACCAGCAGCCCCGCGTCCCGCGGGCTGAGCAGCAGGCCCGCCTCGCGCAGCCCCGCGGGCCGGGCCGACTGGTCCATGCGGCCGGGCAGCGAGTCCTTCTGGAGGGCGAAGTAACGCACCCCGTCCTCGTCCGTGCCGAGGAAGTAGCGGTGGGTCTCGGTGACCGGTGCCTCGAAGGCGGGGGTCATGACCAGCTCGGTGCGGCCGTCTGTACTGTCGGCGGGTTCGTCGATCAGCGCCTGGCCGCCGGAGACGACGAAGACCCGGGTCGTGGGGTGGCTCCATGCCGCAGCGAGCCATGCCTCGTCGAGACGGTTGTGCGCTTCGCGGTCGATGCCGCTCGGCGCGGTCAGGGCGATGGGGCGGTCTGCGGCGGCGTAGCTGTCGGTGCTCACGGTGTTCTTCCAACTCCCCCGGGTGATCGGTGTCGGTTCAGCGAAGTGCGGCGGCCAGGTCGCCCCACAGGTGGGCGGAGGCTTCCACGCCCTTGACGAGGAGGTCCAGCTCGACCTTCTCGTCGGGTGCGTGCCAGCCGTCGGACGGTACGGAGATGCCGAGGAACAGGACGGGGGCGTCGAGAACGTCCTGGAGGTCGGCGGCCGGGCCGGAACCTCCCTCGCGGGTGAAGCGGATCTTCTCGCCGTCGAAGGCGCGGCCCATGGCCCAGACGACCGACCGCAGGGCCGGGTGGTCCAGCGGTGTCAGGCACGGGCGGGTGGCGGCGCCGAAGACGATCTCGTGGCGGATCCCGGCGGGGACGCGGGCGGCGACCCAGTCGGCGACGGCCCGCTCGATCTTGTCCGGCTGCTGCCCGGCCACCAGCCGGAACGACAGCTTCACGAAGGCCGACGACGGGACGATCGTCTTGCCGCCGGCGCCCTGGTAGCCGCCGCCGATGCCGTTGACCTCGGCGGTCGGGCGGGCCCAGATGCGCTCCAGCGTGGTGTACCCGGCCTCGCCGAGCGTTCCGTGGGACTTGGCGGTGCGCAACCAGGACTCCTCGTCGAAGGGGAGCTCGGCGAACAGCTCCCGCTCGGCGTCGCCCAGCGGCGCGACGCCGTCGTAGAAGCCGGGGACCGTGACCCGCTCGTCCTCGTCGTGCAGGGCGGCGACGATGCGGGCGGCGACCGTGGCCGGATTGGGGACGGCGCCGCCGAACGAACCGGAGTGGATGTCCTGGTCGGGGCCGTACAGAGTGATCTCGCAGTCGGCGAGGCCGCGCATGCCGGTGCAGACCGTGGGCGTCGTCTCGGACCACATGCCGGTGTCGGAGACGATCACGGCGTCGGCCGCGAGGCGGTGCGCGTGCTCCTCGACGAGGGCACGGAAGTGGGGAGAACCCGACTCCTCCTCGCCCTCGACGATCAGCTTGAGGTTGACGGCGGGTGCCGTGCGGCCGGTGGCGGCGAGGTGCGCGCGTACGCCGAGGGTGTGGAAGAACACCTGGCCCTTGTCGTCGGCGGCGCCCCGCGCGTACAGGCGGCCGTTCTCGATCACCGGCTCGAACGGGTCGGTGCGCCAGCCGTCCTCGCGGGCCGCGGGCTGCACGTCGTGGTGACCGTAGACCAGCACGGTGGGCGCGTCCGGGTCGCTGGACGGCCACTCGGCGAACACGGCGGGAGCACCCGGCGTCGGCCAGACCTCGGTGACGGGGAAGCCGGTCTCCGCGAGCTTGGCCGCGAGCCACTCGGCGCTGCGCCGTACGTCGTCGTCGTGGTCGGGCTGCGCCGACACGGACGGGATCCGCAGCCACTCGACGAGGTCGTCGACGAAGGCGGTGCGGTGCTGCTCGATGTACGTACGGACAGCGCTGTCCGGGGTCTCGCTCATGCTCCTGAGCCTAACGGGCCACCGGCTCCGGCTCGCCGGCCGTCCCACCCAGCAGGATGCGCTCCAGCCCCGCGCGGTCGGGGAGCGTGCCGGGTCGGACGACTTCCCCGCTGCGGACGAAGACGAACGCGGCGGAGACGGCGTCCAGCGGGACGCCCTGCTGCTCCGCCCAGGCGAGGCGGTAGACCGCGAGCTGGAGAGGGTCGGCGGCGCCGTCGCGGGCGGTCTTCCAGTCGACGATCTCGTACGTGTGCTCCCCGGTGCGGTACACCGCGTCGATACGGCCCCGTACGACGCGGCCCGCGAGGGTGATCTGGAACGACGCCTCGACCCGGTACGGGGTGCGGCGGGCGTACTCGGTGCGCTCGAACGCGTCCTTGAGCGCGGCGAGGTCCTGCTCGTCGGCGATGTCGTGCACGTCGGCGGCGGCTCCGGGGGCGCCCGGGGTCCCGGGGAGGTCGTCCGGGCCGAGCATGGGCAGCGGCAGCTCCTCGAACCGCGACTCCACCCAGGCGTGGAACCGGGTGCCGCGCCGCGCGGCGGGCTGCGGTGGCCGGGGCATGGGGCGGGCGAGGTCGTGGGCGAAGCCGTCGGGGTCGGCGGCGAGACGCAGGAGCTGCGAGGCGGACAGGGACCGCGGCAGCAGGACGTCACGGGTGGAGGCGCGGGTGCGGCGGAGCTCGCCGGTGAGCGCGTCGAGGTCGCGGTCCCAGGAGGCGACGGTGCGGGCGTCCTCGGGGGTGAGGTCCCCCGCCTCGTCCCTTCCCCGAACCGGGGGCAGGCCCCCGGACCCCCGGCGCGGCAGGCCGTCGAACGCGGGGGCCGACGCCCTCACGCCCCGGGTCGCGTCCGCTGCACGGCGCGAGGGCAGGGCGGCCGCCGGTCCGCCGGACTCGCCATGCGACGCGGGCGGCGCGATGGCTCCGTCGCCGGAATCATGGGGCGCGGGCGTGTGCTCGGGCGACCGGTCCTGCTGGTGAGGGACGAGCGGCGCAGTGTCCATGTCGTCGTAGGGGGGCTCGTCGTAGAGGGGCTCGTCGTAGAGGGGCTCCTCCTCGTCGGCCGGGGGCTCCTCGGGCCACTCTCCGTCGTCGGGCGCGTCCGGACCGGCCGGGTCAGCGGCAGGCGTGGGCGGTGCCGCCGCGAGGGACGCCATGTGGGTGAGCACCGTCTCCGCCGCCTCACGGCGGCGGGACAGGGACGCCGGGTCCAGAGGCAGCGGCCAGGCGTGGTCCGCGTCCGCCGCCCGCAGCGCCGGGTTCTCCGCGTCCTCCTCGGGCTCCTCCGCCCAGGCCTCGATCTCGCCGTGGCCCTGCACGCAGTGCTCGTACAGCGCCTGGAGGAACGCCGAAGGGCCCCGGCGGCGCTTCTGGCTGGGGCCCCACCAGTGCGCCGAGCCGAGGAGGAGGGAGCGGGGCCGGGTGAAGGTCACGTACCCCAGGCGCAGT
Source organism: Streptomyces sp. PKU-EA00015 (assembly GCF_013387495.1). Classification (GTDB taxonomy): domain Bacteria; phylum Actinomycetota; class Actinomycetes; order Streptomycetales; family Streptomycetaceae; genus Streptomyces. The sequence continues at coordinate 8,383 of NZ_JABZEE010000028.1, forward strand.
TCCTCCGTGTACTGGTGGTCCTTCATCGACTCCTTGAACGCCTTCAGGCCCCGCGCGTCCCACGACTGCACGTCCGGGAGCGTGTCCGCGTCACCCCGCAGCGCGTGCGGGAGCACCTTGGCCTGCGAGGTCCAGGACTCGCGCGCCTGGTCGTTCGGGAAGTGCCTGGCGACGAGGCCCGGCACGGCGACGACGTCCCATTCGAGGCCCTTCGACTTGTGGGCGGTCAGCACCTTGACGGTGTTCTCGCCGCCCGGGAGGGCGTTGTCCAGGCCCTTCTCGTACTGCGCGGCGGTCCGCAGGAAGCCGAGGAAGGCCAGCAGCGTCGCCTCGCCGTCCAGCGCGGCGAACCCGGCCGCGACGTCCATGAAGTTGGCGAGGGTCTCGCGCCGGCGTGCCGCGAGGGCGTGCGGGGATGCGGACAGCTCCACCTCGAGTCCGGTGGCGGACAGCACCCGGTGCAGGACGTCCATCAGCGGATCCGCCAGCGCCCTCCGCAGATCGCGCAGCTCGGCCGCGAGACGGGCGAACCGCACCCGCGCATCGGCCGAGAAGGGCAGGCCGTCGTCCTCCCTGCCGCCCGGCTCCAGGAAGGTGTCCAGGGCGTCGGCCAGCGAGACGACCTCGGCCGGGTCGGTGCCCTCGACCGCCGCCGCGAGGCGCTGGTCGGGGTCGTCGTCGGCGCCGGTCCGGTGCACCAGCAGCCGTGCCCGGCGGCCCAGCAGCGCGAGGTCGCGCGGCCCGATCCGCCAGCGCGGACCGGTCAGGAGGCGTACGAGCGAGGCGTTGGCGCCCGGGTCCTGGAGGACCTCGCACACGGCGACCAGGTCGGCGACCTCCGGCAGGTGCAGCAGCCCGGACAGGCCCACCACCTCGACGGGGACGTCACGGGCGACCAGCGCCGCCTGGATCTCGGGGAAGTCGCCGGCCGTACGGCACAGGACCGCGATCTCGCCGGGCTCCTTGCCGGTGCGCACCAGGTGGGCGATCGAGTCGGCGAGCCAGTCGATCTCCTCGGCGTGCGTGGGCAGCAGGGCACAGCGGACGAGGCCGTCCCGCTCGGCGCCGGGCGCGGGCCGCAGCGCCTCCACCCCCTCGTGCATCGCGCGCAGCGGAGCCGCCAGGTCGTTGGCCAGGTGCAGCAGCCTGCCTCCGCTGCGGCGGTTCTCGCTGAGCGAGAAGCGGGCGGCGGGGCTGCCGTCGGAGAACGGGAAGTGGAGCGGGAAGTCGTCCAGGTTGGCCACGGACGCACCGCGCCAGCCGTAGATCGCCTGGCAGGGGTCGCCGACCGCGGTGACGGCGTGCCCCGTGCCCTGCCCGAACAGCCCGGACAGCAGCAGCCGCTGCGCGACCGACGTGTCCTGGTACTCGTCGAGCAGGACGACCCGGAACTGGTCCCGCAGGATCGTGCCGACCTCGGGCCGGGTGAGCGCCAGCTCGGCGGAGAGCGCGATCTGGTCGCCGAAGTCGAGCAGATCGCGCTCGCGCTTGGCAGCCCGGTAGCGGACGGTCAGATCCAGCAGTTCGCGGCGGGCCGCTGCCGCCTCGGGGACCTTGCGGAGGTCGGCGTTGCTCAGCTTGGCGGTCTCCAGGACGCCCAGCAGTTCCGTGTCGTACGCCGCGAGCCGCTCGGGGCGCACCAGATGCTCGGCGAGCTCCGCGTCGAGCGCGAGGACGTCGCTGACGAGCGAGGGGAAGGACCGGGTGAGCGCCGGGTACGGGCCCGGTGCCTCACGCAGCACGCGCGCGGCGAGCTGGTAGCGCGTGGCGTCGGCGAGGAGCCGCGCCGACGGCTCGAGCCCTATGCGCAGGCCGTGGTCGGTCAGCAGCTGTCCGGCGAAGGCGTGGTACGTCGAGATGCGGGGCTCGCCCGGAGGGTTGTCGGGGTCGATCGCGTCCGGGTCCGTCACCCCCGCCCGTACGAGCGCGGTCCGGACGCGCTCGGCGAGCTCGCCCGCCGCCTTGTTGGTGAACGTGAGGCCGAGGACCTGCTCGGGTGCGACCTGGCCGGTGCCGACCAGCCACACCACGCGCGCCGCCATCACCGTCGTCTTCCCCGAGCCGGCACCGGCCACGATGACCTGCGGGGCGGGCGGCGCGGTGATGCAGGCCGTCTGCTCCGGGGTGAACGGGATGCCGAGGAGCTCCTTGAGCTGCTCGGGGTCGGTGATGCGTGCGGTCACCTCAAAGAGGCTAATGGGGACCACCGACAGCGGCGGTCTCGCCTGGGCCGGGAGCGGAGGCGAGGGTCAGGGCGTGGTCGCACCGTCGCCCCCGCCCCCGCCCTCGCCCTCGCCCTCGCCCTCGCCCTCGCCGTAACCGGAACCGGTGTCTGTGCCGGGGCGGGTGTCCGCAGCGGATCCGGAGTCGGTGTCGTCCGCATCCGTGCCGGCGGCCCGGCCCGCCCCCTCGGTGCCGGTGTCGCCGGCAGCGCCGCCCGTACCGGTTGCCGCGCCCGGTCCCGCAGACTCGACGTCCGCGCCCGTCCCCGTGCCGAACTGTGTGTTGCCGCCGAGCTGCCCCAGGTCGAGGACCTCGTTCGCAGGAGGCGCCTTGACCTTCACGGGCCTGTCGAAGTCGGACAGCGCGACCGTGCCCGGTTCGCTGCCGCCCGTCTTGACGACCTTCCGCAGGTACGGCTTGCCCTCCTTCGCCACGTACACGGTCGTCGTCTCCCGGCCCTTCTTCTTCACGAGGGTCACCACGGGTACGCCGTCGATCTCGCTGTCCTTGCCGAGCGTCATGCCCGTACGATCCGCCTTTTCCTCGTCCAGCTCGGCGAGCATCTCGTCGAGGTCGCACACGCCCCGCATCTCCTCGACGGCGCTGGACGGCATCTTGATCCAGCGGCCCTTCATCAGCTCGATCACGGTGTCGCTGGTATCGCCGTCCGGCGAGGCGGAGGCGCGGCGGTTCAACGAGGCGCGCCAGAACGCCTCGTCACCCTTCATGTACAGCACCTCGCCGAGCCTGCGGAGGTCGGCGCGACCGCTCTCGATGCCCAGGCGGCCCGTGCAGTTGGCCTTCGCGTCCATGGCGAGGTCGACCGACACCCGTTCCCCGTCGTCGGCCCCGATCGCGCCTTTCATGCGCAGCGACGAGGCCGCCTTCGTCGTCTTCACCGCCTTCTCGGCGATCTGATCGGCACTCAGGCCCTTCAGGGAGTCACCTGTCGCACCCGTCGTCGCGGCGACCGGCACCCGGCCTTCGCCCGCCGCGTGCCCGGCCTCGACGCCGCCGTCCTGGGAACAGCCCGCCAGTGCGGCGATCGCGCTCACGCACGCGATCGCCATGGTCGGGGACTTTCTCGTGGCCGCCATGTGTCGCTCCTCGAAGATCCGCCTGCCGCAGCCCGTACCGGCTGCTGTGGACCTTCATTGGATGCAGGCAAAGGGAGTAAATGCCGACAAGAACACCGATCATTCCACTATTTGGCGGCCCTCCGGCCGAGCGCTGCACGAGGCGCGGAACGCGCAGTGCGTGCAGTGCTGGCCGGTCGACGGCGTGAAACGCTCGTCGAGCACCCGGCCGGCGGCTGTGGCCAGCAGTTCGCCGACCCACTCCCCCGAGAGTGCCTCCTGCGCCTGCACCTTGGGCAGTGCGTCGCCGCCCTCCTTCTTGGCGGCGGGCTGGCGCAGCTGGACGAGCTCGGCGCCGCCGGGCTCCGGTCTGCGCCCGTCGAAGACCTCGTCGACGGCGCCCTCGCGGACGGCCAGCTGGTACACGGCGAGCTGGGGGTGACGGGCGACCTCGTCCCGGGTGGGCGACTGCTTGCCGGTCTTGAAGTCCACGACGTAGGCGCGGCCCTGGGCGTCCTGTTCGACGCGGTCCATGGAGCCGCGGATGCGCACCTCGTACTCCCCCGCCTCCAGGGCCACGTCGAAGTCGTGCTCGGTCGCCGCGGGGGTCCGTCCGCCGCGGTCCATGACGTGCCAGCGCAGGAAGCGTTCGAGCGCCACGCGCGCGTGCTCCTTCTCCTGCTTCGACTTCCAGGGCGCGTCGAAGACGAGGGCGTCCCAGACGGAGTCGAGCCGTTCCATGAGGACGGCGAGGTCGGCGGGGCTGCGGCCGGACGCGACCTCGTCGGCGAGGACGTGGACGACGTTGCCGAAGCCCTGGGCGGCGGTGGCCGGTGAGTCCGCCTTGACCTCGCGTCCCAGGAACCACTGGAGCGCGCAGGTGTTGGCGAGCTGGTCCAGGGCGCTGCCCGAGAGGGTGACGGGCCGGTCCCGGTCACGCAGCGGTACGGCGCTGTGCGTGGGGTCGAACATGCCCCACCAGCGGTACGGGTGCGCCGACGGCACCAGGGGCTGGCCCTCGTCGTCGGTGAGCGCCGCGAGCCGGGCGAGACGGCGGGCGGCGGCGTCGCGCAGCTCCGGGGAGGCGTCCGGGTCCACGGTGGTGGCCCGCAGCTCGGCGACGAGCGGGGCGACGGCGAGGGGGCGGCGGGGGCGGCCGGTGACGTCGCGGGGCTCGGTGCCGAGCTCCGTGAGGAAGCGGGAGGGCTGGTCGCCGTCGTCGGCGGGGGCCTTGACGGCGGTGACGACGAGCCGGTCGCGGGCGCGCGTGGCGGCGACGTAGAAGAGACGGCGCTCCTCGGCGAGGAGCGCGCCGGGGGTGAGGGGCTCGGCGAGGCCGTCGCGTCCGATGCGGTCGGCCTCCAGGAGCGAACCGCGGCGGCGCAGGTCCGGCCACAGGCCCTCCTGTACGCCGGCGACGACGACGAGACTCCACTCGAGGCCCTTGGAGCGGTGCGCGGTCATCAGCCGTACGGCGTCGGGGCGGACCTGTCTGCGGGAGAGGGTGTCGGCGGCGATGTCCTGGGCGTCGAGCTCCTCGATGAAGTTGAGCGCGCCGCGACCGCCGGTGCGTTCCTCGGCGCGTGCGGCGGTCTCGAAGAGGGCGCAGACGGCGTCGAGGTCGCGGTCGGCGTTGCGGCCGGCCGCGCCGCCGCGGAAGGCCGCGCGCTCCAGGCGCTGCGGCCAGGAGGTGCCGTCCCACAGAAGCCACAGCGCCTCTTCGGCGGTGCCGCCGCCTTCGAGCAGCTCCCGGGCCTTGCGCAGCAGGGCGCCGAGCCGCTGGGCGCCGCGGGCGTAGGCGGGATCGTGCGCGACGAGGCGCTCGGGCTCGGCGAGCGCGCGGGCGATGAGCTGGTCGGAGGGAGGCGGCAGGCGGTTGCCCCCGGCCCGCTCCTCGTCGCGCAGGGCGCGGCCGAGGCGCCGGAGGTCGGCGGAGTCCATGCCGCCGAGCGGCGAGGTGAGCAGGCTGAGCGCGGTCTCGGTGTCGAGCCACGAGCCGACTTCGCCGGGGCCGCCGTCGCCCTCGGCGTGGGGGTCGTCACCGGATGAGGCCCCAGCCCCTTCGGCGTGGGAGCCGTCACCGGCCGCCGGCCCGTCGCCCGCGCCCTCCGCCTGCGGGGCGTCACCGCCGGGGACGGGTGCTTCCCCGGCGCATACGGGCTCCCTCGCGTCCGCCCCGGCCCTCTCCGGACCACCGGAACCGCCCACCACCGCTTCCGCCCGCGGCGCACCGCCGCTGACGGCGGGCACAGCAGCGGCCGCTCCGCCCGCGCCCTCGGCGTGGGGGTCGTCATCAGGCACCGGCACGCCCTCGGCGACGGCTCCCAGCCCATCTGCGTCCGGCGCGTCCGCAGCGGGGGCGTCCGCGTCCGGCGCGTCCGCAGCGGGGGCGTCCGCGTCCGGCGCGTCCGCAGCGGGGGCGTCCGCGTCCGGCGCGTCCGCAGCGGGGGCGTCCGCGTCCGGCGCGTCCGCAGCGGGGGCGTCCGCGTCCGGCGCGTCCGCAGCGGGGGCGTCCGCGTCCGGCGCGTCCGCAGCGGGGGCGGGCGACGCGGCAGCCGCGTCCGTGTCGGCCGGTGCGCGGTCGGCGGCCGGGCCGCGAGCCGCCACCGTCGCCGCCGCTCGGAGCGCCGTCAGGAGCGGGGCCACCGCCGGTTCGTGGCGCAGCGGGATGTCGTCGCCGTCGACCTCCAGGGGGACGCCCGCCGACGTCAGGGCCCGCCGCAGGGACGGAATCGTGCGGCCGCCCGCGCGGACCAGGACCGCCATCTCGTGCCAGGGCACCCCGTCCTCGAGGTGGGCGCGGCGCAGGATGTCCGCGATGTTGTCGAGCTCCGTGGACGCCGTCGGGTAGGTGTACGCCTCCACCCGGCCGCCCTCCCGGACCGCCGCCAGGTCGCGGTGCGCCCGGACCTTGTCCGCCGGGAGCCTGGTCAGCGGCATGCGGCGGGTCAGCAGGCGCGTCGCCTCCAGGAGCACGGCCCCGCTGCGCCGGGACGTCGTGAGCACGGCGACGTCCGACGGCCTGCCGTCCGCGTGCCGGAAGGCGTCGGGAAAGTCGAGGATGCCGTTCACATCGGCCCCGCGGAAGGCGTAGACGGACTGGTCCGGGTCGCCGAAGGCGACCAGCGTGCGGCCACCGCCCGCGAGCGCCCGCAGCAGCCGCACCTGTGCCGGGTCGGTGTCCTGGTACTCGTCCACGAACACCGCGTCGTACGGAAGGTCCCTGGGCGACAGCACGCTCTCCGCCAGCAGCACCGCGCGGTGGACCAGCTCCGCGTAGTCGAGTACGCCCTGCATGTCGAGCACGTCGAGGTACTCGGCCAGGAAGGCCGCCGCCGCGCCCCAGTCGGGACGGCCGGTACGGGCAGCGAAGCGCGACAGGGCGTCCGGTCCCAGTCCGAGCTCGCGGCTGCGCGCCAGCACCGCCCGCACCTCGTCGGCGAAACCGCGCGTGGTGAGGCAGGCCCGCAGCTCGTCGGGCCAGCGCACCCCGGCCATCCCGTGGCGCTCCAGGTCGATCTGGCCGGCGAGCAGTTCGCGTACGGCGAGGTCCTGCTCCGGTCCGGACAGCAGCCGCAACGGCTCGGAGAACAGGTCGGCGTCCTGGTGGGCCCGCACGAGGGCGTAGCAGAAGGAGTGGAACGTGGTCGCCTGCGGCCCGTGCGCCCCTTCGAGCCGCAGCGCCATGCGGTCGCGCAGCTCGACCGCGGCCTTGCGGCTGAAGGTGAGCACGAGCAGGCGCGCCGGGTCCGCGCCCCGGGCGATCCGCGCGGTGACCGCCTCCACCAGCGTGGTCGTCTTTCCCGTGCCCGGCCCGGCCAGGACGAGCAGCGGCCCGTGGCCGTGGTCAACCACGGCGCGCTGCGCCGCGTCCAGGTGAGGGGGTTCCACGGGGACCGGCGGGGTGCGCACCAGTCGGTACGCGCCCGGGGCCCTCCGGCGCACCTGGTGCGGGTACGCCGGACGCCCGGTTGTGGAGGAGGAACTCACGTGGATCGCCGGTCCTGGTGGGTGTGCTGATGAGGAGAGTGCGGCGCGGGCCGCGCGCAAGGGACGCTACGCCCTGCCGCGCCGTGCGGGCAGCGGTCGCGTCACGTACCCCGTACGGTCGTCGGACCGCCCGCAGCGCCGCCGTTTGGCGGAAGCTGTCCTATGTGAGCCCCGTTGTGAGCCCCTTCGCTGTGAGGCACATCTCCCGGAACGGCGACGCCCGGGCTGGCGTCGCGCAGCTCCACGCCGTCCCACCGCGCCCGCTTCATATCGAGACGCGGCAGATGTCCCTCGGCGACGCGCGACGCGTCCCGCAGCGGTGTGCCCTCCGCGCGATAGTGGTCCAGGGCGCGCAGCTCGTGGCCGGGCAGCAGGACTCCGTCGGCCCGCACGACGCGCCACCACGGCACGGGGCCGCCGTAGAGCGCCATCACGCGGCCGACCTGGCGGGGTCCGCCCTCGCCGAGCCACTCCGCGACGTCCCCGTACGTCATCACGCGGCCCGGCGGGATCAGCTCGGCGACCTCCAGAACCCGCTCCGCGTATGCGGGGTACTGCGGCAACTCGTCCATCCGGTCGTCCATCCGACCCATCCTGCCGCATGCCACCGACAGCGCCCCGGAGAGGGTGCGAACCGGCACACAGGCGGCAAAGAGGAGCATCTCGCGGCCCCGACGCCCCCGCGATACACCCTGATGCCCCCCTCTGTCGTCCGGTCGTGCCACCATCGTGCGGGCGGTGACTGGTGATACGAGATCAAGAAGAGACCGAGACGGCGAAGGAGCAGGGCGTGCAGCCCTCGAAGGCGGCAGGCGGCCCTGAGCGCGAGCCGCATCCGGAATTGCCTGCTCCGCCGACCGGCCAGGACGCCGCGAAGCCCGCGGCGGACGGGGAACCGACGGCCGGCGCGGACTCCGCCACGCCCGCGGACGCCCCGGCCGGCGCGGACGCCACCACGCCTCCGGACACCACCGCGGGCATCACCCCGCCCGCCCCGCCCGCGGACGCGGGAGCCGGTGCCACCCCGCCCGCGGACGCGGTAGCCGGCGAGCCCGCCGGCGGACCCCACGGCTCGACCCGTGCCGACGTGAGCCGGGCCGACCGGGTCTCCGGCGACGAGCCGCTGCTCGCCGCCCGGGTCCACCGCCCCTCGGACCTGATGCGGCTGCTGGTCGGCATCCTGGCGATCGCCGTCGTCCTGGCCGTCGCGGCCTTCGCCCAGGGCACCACCACCGGTCTCGAGTCGGACATCAGCAAGGGCACCGGTCAGGCCCCGGACCTGCTGGTCAAGCTCGCGGGCCTGGTGTCCAGCATCGCCGTGCTGCTCGTCCCGGTCGCCTTCGCCATCGAACGCCTGGTCAAACGGGACGGCCTGCGGATCGCGGACGGCGTGCTCGCCGCGGTCCTGGCCCACGGCGTGACGCTCGCCACCGACCTGTGGGTCTCCCGCAGCGCCCCCGGCAGCCTCCAGGACGCGCTGACCCAGCCGCAGACGAACGGGCTGACGGACCCGGTGCACGGCTACCTCGCGCCCGTCATCGCGTACATGACCGCCGTGGGGATGGCCCGCAGGCCGCGCTGGCGCGTGGTGCTGTGGGTCGTCCTGCTGCTGGACGCGTTCGCCATGCTGGTCGCCGGGTACACCACGCCCTTCTCGATCATCCTGACCGTCCTCCTCGGCTGGACCGTCGCGTACGGCACCCTCTACGCGGTCGGCTCCCCGAACGTCCGCCCCACCGGCCAGAACCTGCTCGCCGGCCTGCGCCACGTCGGCTTCCGCCCGGTGTCCGCGATGCGTGCCGAGGACACCCCGGAGAACGCCGACCAGGACCGCGGCCGGCGCTATCTCGTCTCGCTGGAGGACGGCCCCCCGCTCGACGTGACCGTCGTCGACCGCGAGCAGCAGGCGCACGGCTTCTTCTACCGGGTGTGGCGGCGTCTGACCCTGCGCTCGATCACCACGCGCCGGTCCATCCAGTCGCTGCGCCAGGCCCTGGAGCAGGAGGCGCTGCTGGCGTACGCGGCGATCGCCGCCGGCGCCAACGCGCCCAGGCTCATCGCCACCTCCGAGCTCGGTCCCGACGCCGTGATGCTCGTGTACGAGCACCAGGGCGGGCGGGTGCTCGACGCGCTGGAGGACAAGGAGATCACCGACGAGGTGGTCCTGGGCGCCTGGCGTCAGGTGAAGGCGCTCCAGTCCCGGCGCATCGCGCACCGCCGGCTCGCCGGGGACGCGATCCTGGTGGACCAGGCGGGCCGGGTGGTCCTGACGGACCTGCGGGGCGGCGAAATCGCGGCCGGGGACGTGGTCCTGCGCATGGACATCGCCCAGCTGCTGACCACACTCGGTCTGCGGGTGGGCGCCGAGCGGGCGGTCGCCGCGGCCGTGGAGGTGCTCGGCCCCGACAAGGTCGCCGACTGTCTGCCGCTGCTCCAGCCGATCGCGCTCACCCGCTCCACCCGTGCCACGCTGCGCCAGCAGGCGCGCGAGCGGGCGCAGCGCGAGCGCGAGGCGGCGCTGGAGGCCTCGGCGGCGGCCCGGAAGGCCCGTACGCCACATGCGGCGGCCGACGACCGCAAGGCGGCCCGCAGGGTCGAGCGCGCGGAGAGGCAGGCCGACAAACGGGCCCTGGACGAGGCGATGGAGGAGGCCCGCGAGGAGGACCTGCTCTCCCAGATCCGCCGCCAGGTGCTGCTGATCCGCCCGCAGGCCCCCGTGGAGCCGGTCCGGCTCGAGCGGATCAGGCCCCGTACGCTCGTCAGCTTCATCGCCGGTGCCGTCGCTGCGTACTTCCTGCTGTCGCAGATCGCGGGGATCAACTTCGGCACGGTCTTCGACAAGGCTCACTGGGGCTGGGTCGCCGCTGCCCTCGGGTTCTCGGCGCTCAGCTATGTGGCGGCGGCGATGAGCCTGCTGGGCTTCGTCCCCGAGCGGGTCGGGTTCGGGCGGACCGTGCTCGCGCAGGTCGCCGGGTCGTTCGTCAAGATCGTGGCACCGGCCGCGGTCGGCGGTGTGGCGCTCAACACGCGCTTCCTCCAGCGCTCGGGGGTGCGGCCGGGACTGGCCGTGGCGAGCGTGGGCGCCTCGCAGCTCTTCGGGCTGGGCGCGCACATCCTGCTCCTGCTGTCCTTCGGCTACCTGACCGGGACGGAGCGGACGGCCTCCTTCACACCGTCGAGGACCGTGATCGCGGGCCTGCTGACGGTCGCCGTGCTGGTGCTGGTCGTGACGGCGATCCCGTTCATGCGCAAGTTCGTCGCCACGCGGCTGCGGTCGCTGTTCGCCGGAGTGGTGCCGCGCATGCTCGACGTGCTCCAGCGGCCGGTGAAACTGCTCACCGGCATCGGCGGGATGCTGCTGCTGACCGGCGTTTTCGTGCTCTGTCTGGACGCGTCGATCCGGGCGTTCGACGGCGGGAACCAGCCGCTCAGCTACGCGAGCATCGCCGTGGTGTTCCTCGCGGGCAACGCCCTCGGGTCGGCCGCGCCGACACCGGGCGGTGTGGGCGCCGTGGAAGGCGCGCTCGTGGGCGGCCTGCTGCTGGTGGGGGTGCCCACGGAGGTCGCCGCACCCGCCGTGCTGCTGTATCGCACGATGACGCTCTGGCTACCGGTGCTGCCCGGGTGGTTCGCCTTCAACCACCTCACACGCAAGGGTGCGCTCTGACAGCGGCCCTCCCCCGGACCGCCCGGGAATCACCCGTAGGGAGCAGTGGGGCCACCCGTACGGTGCCTTGACCGGTCCGCCACCCGCATGGACCGTTCGCCCGTGCGGAGCAAGCCGCGCCGTCGCACGATGGCCCCATGCCGACCACTCGTACAGCGGCTCGTACGGCCGCCGTCGCCACCGCCGTCGCCGTCCTGCTGACTGCCGCCGGCTGCGGGGGCGGCGGGGGGGACGACGAGGACCGCCCCAAGGATCTCGCCGCCCAGGTGCTGGAGTGGCAGCCGTGCCCGGCGCCCTCCGAGGCCGAGGGCGGCGGGACGAAGCCGTCTCCGCTGCCCGGGGGCACCGTCTGGGAGTGCTCGTTCCTGGACACGCCGCTCGACTGGGACGAGCCGGACGGCGAGACCATCGAACTGGCGCTCATCCGCGCACGCGCACGGGACCAGGCGAACCGCATCGGCTCCCTCCTCTTCAACTTCGGCGGCCCCGGCGGCTCCGGCGTGGCCACCCTGCCCGCCGCCGCCAAGGACTACGGCACCCTGCACACCCGCTACGACCTGGTGAGCTTCGATCCGCGCGGGGTCGGCCGCAGCGTGCCCGTGGAGTGCCTGGACGACCGCGAGATGGACGCGTACGTGGCCCAGGACTCGACGCCCGACGACGCGTCCGAGGAGAAGACGTTCGTCGAGGGCGTCCAGTCGTTCACCGAGTCCTGCGAGGAGAACTCGGGCAACGAGCTTCCCCATGTCGCCACCGTCGACGCCGCGCGCGACATGGACCTGATCCGCCAGGTCCTCGGCGACGACAAGCTGCACTACTTCGGGATCTCCTACGGCACCGAACTCGGCGGCGTGTACGCCCACCTGTTCCCGCAGCGGGTGGGGCGAGCGGTGTTCGACGCCGTGGTCGACCCGAGCGAGAACTCCGAGCAGGGCTCCCTCGGCCAGGCCGAGGGCTTCCAGCTGGCGCTGACCAACTTCCTCAAGGACTGCGTGAGCCGAGGCGACGACTGCCGGCTCCCCGGCTCCACCGTCGGGGAGATGCAGGACTGGATCATCGGGTTCCTCGACGGCCTGGACAGGAAGCCGATCGCCGGCATCGGGGAACGCAAGCTGACGCAGAGCCAGGCGCTGAACGGCATCGCGCAGGCTCTGTACTCCCGCGAGTACTGGGAGCTGCTGGAGCAGGGCCTCGACGAGGCCGAGGGCGGCAGCGGCGCGCTGCTGCTCGCGCTCTCCGACGCGTTGACCGGCCGCTCGGAGACCGGCACGTACAGCAACATCCAAGCGGCCGGCATGGCCATCGGCTGCGCCGACTCCAAGGAGCGGTACACGCTGGAGCAGACCAAGGCGAAGCTGCCCGCGTTCCACAAGGCGTCACCCGTGTTCGGCGACTTCCTGGGCTGGGCCCTGATGAGCTGCACCGACTGGCCGGTGCCGGGCATGTGGTCGCACCCGGACGTCTCCGCCCCGGGCGCCGCGCCGATCGTCGTCATCGGCAACACGGGCGACCCGGCCACTCCCTACGAAGGGGCCAAGGCGATGAAGGAGGCCCTCGGCAAGGGCGTGGGCGTCCAGATCACCTACCGGGGGCAGGGGCACGGCGCGTACGGCAACAGCGCGTGCGTGGACCGCGCCGTCGACGCCTATCTGCTGAACGGCAGGGTCCCGAAGGACGGGACGGTCTGCCGGTAGACCGGTCCCGAGGCCCCCTAGGATGTCGAAACTGTCTTCGAACGCCTTGGGGGGCCGGAATGAGGAACCGAGTCCGTGCGGGGGCCGCGGCGGCCGCGGTCCTGCTGCTGGCCGGTGCGGCCGCGGGATGCGGCAGCCCGGGCCAGGACACGCAGGACGGCAGGAACAACGCCGCAGCGTCCTCACCCGCCTCGGCCTCCGCCTCCGCGGACAGCGGCCCTCAGGCCGTGACGCTGCCCGCGTCGCTCACCGGCCAGCGGCTGGACTGGGGCGCCTGCGAGGCTCCGGTCAAGGCCTACGGAAGCTACGCCGAGCGGCCCGGCCGGGAGTGGCAGTGCGCCACGCTCAAGGCGCCGCTCGACTACGGCGACCCCACCGGGGAGACCATCGGCATCGCCCTGATCCGCTCCGTGGCGAAGGATCCGGGCCGGCGCATCGGCTCGCTGCTGTTCAACTTCGGCGGTCCCGGCGGCTCCGGTGTCGCCGCGCTCCCGAACGCCGCCAAGGGCTACGGCGCCCTGCACCAGCGCTACGACCTGGTCGGCTTCGACCCGCGCGGCGTCGCCGAGAGCTCCGCGGTGGTGTGCCGCGGCGACAAGGAGACCGCGACGTCGCTGGCGCTGGACTCCACCCCGGACACGCCTGCCGAGGAGAAGGCGTACCTCGCGGACTCGGCTGCCTTCGGTGCGGGCTGCGCGGCGCGGTCCGGCCGCGTGCTGCCCCATGTCGGCACGGTGAGCGCCGCCCGCGACATGGACCTGATCCGCCAGGTTCTCGGCGACGAGAAGCTGCACTACTTCGGGTTCTCCTACGGCACCGAACTCGGCGGCGTGTACGCCCACTTGTTCCCCCGGAACACCGGGCGGCTCGCGCTGGACGCGGTAGTCGACCCCTCGGCCGACTACGTGGCGCACTCGCGCAACCAGGCCCGCGGTTTCCAGCGCGCGCTGGACAACTACTTCCGCAGCCGCGGCATCGGCGCCGCCGAGGGCACCGCGCGCGTGGTGAAGCTCCTGCGCCGACTGGACCGTGAACCGCTGCCCGCGAACGGCGGCCGCGAGCTCACCCAGAGCCTCGCGGTGTCCGGCATCATCATGCCGCTGTACTCCGAGGACAGCTGGAAGTACCTGACGTCCGCGCTGAACTCGGCGGAGAACGGGGACGGCACGCAGCTGCTGCTGATGGCCGACTCGTTCAACAACCGCGACGAGGACGGACGGTACGGCACGCAGGACCATTCGCAGCGCGCCATATCGTGCGCGGACGCCAAGGGCCGTGTGACGGGGGACGAGGTCCGCTCCCGCCATCTCGCCGAGTTCACCGAGGTCTCCCCCGTCTTCGGGCCCTACCTCGCCTGGGACCTGGCGGGCTGGTGCGCCGACTGGCCGGTCCCCGGCGCGTCCGACACCCCCGAGGTCTCGGCGAAGGGCGCCGCGCCGGTCCTGGTCGTCGGCACGACGGGTGACCCGGCGACACCGTACGAGGGCGCGCGCCGGATGGCGGACGAGCTCGGTGCGGGCGTCGGTGTGCTGGTCACCAACAAGGGCGAGGGGCACGGGGCGTACGGCGGCGGATCCTGTGCGAAGCGCACGGTGGACGCGTACCTGCTCGACGGCAAGGTCCCGGCGGACGGCACGACCTGCACGTCGTGAGGCCGCGCCCGCGCCTCCGGCGAGAGGCATGAGGCGCGGCAGGTCTTACCGAGCGAACAACGGCAGGGGCCCCGGACCGCACACGCGGTCCGGGGCCCCTGCACCGTGCTGGTCAGTAGACCGGCTTCTCCGGCTCGATCTGGTTGACCCAGCCGATCACGCCGCCGCCGACGTGCACCGCGTCGGCGAAGCCCGCCGACTTGAGCACCGCGAGGACTTCCGCACTTCGGACACCCGTCTTGCAATGCAGGACGATCTTCTTGTCCTGCGGCAGGTCCTGGAGGGCGCTGCCCATCAGGAACTCGTTCTTCGGGATCAGACGCGCGCCCGGGATCGAGACGATCTCGTACTCGTTGATCTCGCGGACGTCGATGATGTCGATGTTCTCGCCGTCGTCGATCCACTCCTTGAGCTGCTTGGGAGTGATCGTCGAACCGGCCGCCGCCTCCTGGGCCTCCTCGGACACGACGCCGCAGAAGGCCTCGTAGTCGATGAGCTCGGTGACGGTCGGGTTCTCGCCGCAGACCGCGCAGTTCGGGTCCTTGCGGACCTTGACCTGGCGGTACTGCATCTCCAGGGCGTCGTAGATCATCAGCCGGCCGACCAGCGGCTCACCGATGCCGGCGAGCAGCTTGATCGCCTCGTTGACCTGGATGGAGCCGATGGACGCGCACAGCACGCCCAGCACGCCGCCCTCGGCGCAGGAGGGGACCATGCCCGGCGGCGGGGGCTCCGGGTAGAGGCAGCGGTAGCAGGGGCCGTGCTCGGACCAGAAGACGGAGGCCTGACCGTCGAAGCGGTAGATCGAGCCCCAGACGTAGGGCTTGTTCAGCAGCACGCACGCGTCGTTGACCAGGTAGCGGGTCGCGAAGTTGTCCGTGCCGTCGACGATCAGGTCGTACTGGCTGAAGATGTCCATCACGTTCTCGGCCTCGAGCCGCTCTTCGTGGAGGACGACGTTCACGTACGGGTTGATGCCCTTGACGCTGTCGCGGGCGGACTCGGCCTTGGAGCGGCCGATGTCCGCCTGGCTGTGGATGATCTGACGCTGCAGGTTCGACTCGTCGACCTCGTCGAACTCCACGATGCCGAGCGTGCCGACACCGGCCGCGGCGAGGTACATGAGGGCCGGCGAACCCAGGCCGCCGGCGCCCACACAGAGCACCTTGGCGTTCTTCAGCCGCTTCTGCCCGTCCATCCCCACGTCGGGGATGATCAGGTGGCGGGAGTACCTGCGGACCTCGTCGACGGTGAGCTCAGCAGCTGGCTCGACCAGGGGTGGCAGCGACACGGGGACTCCGTAGATCGGTATCAGTACGGTTGTTCTTCCGGTAACACTGCCACGGCCCTTCTCATTCCGAGACACCCGGTCCGATCTGCGAGACGATTTCGTCCCAGTAGCCGGGCAGCGCCTCGTATGGCCCGCTTTGCCCCTTTCCTGCATCCGGAGATCCCCGGTCGGTGAAGAAGATCGTCCCGGCGCCCTGCCAGCGTGCGATCCGGGTGGCCTCCTCCAGGTGAGTGCGCGGCACCCCGTGGACGAAGTGCGCGAACCGCTCCGGCGGGTAGTCCGCCGTCCACTCCGCCACCTGCGACCAGCGGTAATCGGTCCACGGCCCCGAGAACGTGACCAACTGGTCCGCCGCCTCCGCGTAGCCGGGATACGGGTGCGTGCCGTGCCCCAGGACCAGGTGCCCGCCTCCCGTCATGGCGTCCAGCGTGGCCGTGGTGCGCCGCACCTGTGCCAGCTCCGCGCGCTCGACCGGACAGCGGTCCAGGAGGAAGCCGTCGACCCGGTACCAGTCGGCGAAGTGCTGAGCGTCACAGACGATGTCGCCGAACGAGCGCTCCCCGCGCGCGAGATCGAGATGCCCGAGGACGCGGACCCCGGCGTTCCTCAGCCGGCCCGCCGCCTCCAGGCAGTGCGGGTCGGGCAGAGCGCCGGGACCGTCCGCGACATTGAGGACCACCCAGTGCAGCGGGGCCCCAGGACGGGTCAGTTCGGCCCATTCGACGGGCGCGAGCAGCGGATGTGCACAGCCCGGGATGCCGAAGCCCAGCCTGTCCGCGCCGGTGGCCGAGAGCGTGGTTCCGGAACTCGTCAGATGCGGCATGCCGCCTCCATCCAGATGTCGGCGAGGGATTCCTCGAGGTTGATGCGGGGCCGCCAGCCGAGCCGGTCCCGCGCGGTGCGCACGTCGGCCTGCTGCCAGCCGCCGCATCCGTCGGGGTACGGGGAGGGTGTGGCGGCCAGGTGCTCGACGACGGACTCGGTGCGCGGGGCGCCGATACCGGGGCGGACCGAGGGCGCGTCCAGTTCGTGCAGCGCGCCCGCGAAGCCGGCGACGCGGGCGAGGGTCGTCGTCGCGTCCCTGAGCTTCACGGCACGACCGGTGCCGATGTTGACGACGCCCTGCGCGGCGGACAGGGAGGCGGCGTGCACGGCGCGCGCAACGTCCCGGACGTCCACGAAGTCGCGCTGCACGCCGAGGCCGCTGAGCTTCAGCTCCCCGTCGCCCTGCTGCATCGCCCGGCGCATCGCCTCGGCGAGGCGGCCGAGCGGGGAGCCGGCCGGGGTGCCGGGCCCCACGGGCGAGAAGACCCGCAGGACGACGGCGTCGAGTCCGGAGCCGAGCACCAGCTCGGTGGCGGCGAGCTTGCTGACCCCGTACGGGCCGCCGGGGCGCGGCACGGCGTCCTCCGCCGTCGACGAGCCGTGCTGGGACGGGCCGTACTCCGAGGCGCAGCCGATCTGCACGAGCCGTGCGCCGCAGCCGCTGCGGCGCAGCGCCTCGCAGACGGTGGCGACGGCGACGGTGTTGTGCCGGGTCAGTTCGCGGGCACCGCCGCGGGTGGCGCCCGCGCAGTTGATGACGACACCGGGGTGGACGGCGCCGAGGAAGCGCGTGAGCGCGCCGGGGCTGCCGCCTGAGAGGTCGAAGCGCACATCGGCGTCGTCGCCGCGGCCGAGCGTCGTGAGGTGCACGGCCGGATCGGCGAGAAGCCGGTCGGCGACGAACCGGCCGAGGAATCCGTTGGCACCGAGCAGAAGCACCCTCATCGTGCGGCTCCTCGGTGCCGACGGGCCGTGTGCGGGTGGTTCGGGGTCATGCGCAGTCTCCTTCGGGTGTTGCCGTTCGATGCCATGGACGCCGGGTGTCCGCGGTGTCGGCTCCGCGGGACACGTCGGCCTGTTCCACCGGTGTGCGGGTGTTCAGCGGGTGTGGGCGGAGGCCCGGGCGAGCACCGCGAACGCGTGGGCGGCAAGGCCCAGCGCGGTGGCCCCGCAGGCCAGTACGGGTACGGCGGCCACGCCCCACGCCCCGACGAGCGCCTCCACGGGACGTGCGACGAGGTCGAGGCCGGGCAGCCTGCCCGACAGCAGCAGGGCCGGCGCCGCGACCTCGACGGCGCAGGCGGCGGCCAGGGCGGCCGACGCGGGCTCCGGGAAGCCGTGGACGACGAGCAGCCGGGCCAGGAAGAGCAGCGTGCCGAGGACCGCGGCGGGCCCGAGCGTCCCCGCGCCGGGCAGGACGAGCCCGGTCAGTGCGACGAGTGCGCCGAGCGCGGCGACGTACAGCAGGAGGACGGCGAGCAGCAGGGGGCGTGTCCCGGCGGCGAAGTCGTCCAGTCCGCAGCTGGGACCGAGCCTGCGGCGCGCCCGTGCGGCGAAGAGGTCCGCGCACCAGGCGGCCGGGGCGACGGCGAGGGCGAGCGCGACGACGGGGGCGGGGGTCAGGGGCCACAGGCCGTCGGGGCCGCCGGCGACGACCTCGGCCGTCAGCGCTTGGCCGCCTGCCGCGTAGAGGAGCAGCCAGAGTGTCCACAGGCGTGCGGCGGGGAGCGTACGGCCCCGGGCGCGCAGAGGGCCGCTGCGCAGCGCGAACAGGAGCGCGAGGCCCGTGGC
Organism: Streptomyces sp. PKU-EA00015; assembly: GCF_013387495.1. Classification (GTDB taxonomy): domain Bacteria; phylum Actinomycetota; class Actinomycetes; order Streptomycetales; family Streptomycetaceae; genus Streptomyces. Next base: position 26,592 of record NZ_JABZEE010000028.1, read on the forward strand.
GAGTGCGCCGATCGCGCCGGACGCGAGCCGGGCGGCGCCCTCGGTGGCGGCGGTGCCCGCGACCGCGAGGGCGCACACCACGCCCGGCAGCAGCGGCGTCAGGTACGGCCCGGCCCGCCCGGCGCGCGAATCGGCGGCGCGCGCCGGGCGGTCGTCCGTGGTGGCGGGGACCCGCTCGGCCCGCGCGAACATCTCCTCTGCGAGCGAGAACACGTCCCGGTGCCGGAAGCGGGCAGCGGTGCGGTCGGTCAGCCCGTGGGCCTCGAGGCCGGCGGCGATCTCCAGGGGGTCGACGGCCTGTTCGCACAATTCGCGGTGCCGGTGGATGAGCCCTTTGACGGGATCGACGCCGCCGCGTCGCACGGCGCCGCTCGTGGACCCGCCCCGCACGGGGGCGCCGGCACTGCGGAAACGGTCCCGCCCGGCCGCGCCGCCAGTGGCCGCGCCGTCCGGGGCGGACCCGCCGGTGCTCGCGGCACCGTCGTCACCAAGGGCCCGGCGCGGAGCGTCCGCCCCCGGACCACCGGCGACCGTCCGGTCGACGGCGCCAGGGGGCGCGCCTGACTCGCCACGTCCCAGGCTGTCCCCGGCGGCCTCCCGGAGCATGCCGGTCGGTGCCGGACGGCCGAGGGGCTCGGCAGGACGGATCCCGCCGAGGGCCTCGCCCTCCACGCCGGCCCGGTCCCGCGCGGAGGAGGGCTCGGGGCCGGCCTCCGGAACGCCGCCCGGCGCGGATTCGGCGCGGATGTCGTCGAGTGCCGTCAGGGCCGCCCGGGCCCACACCGCGTGGTCGTCGCCGGCCGCGGCCTCCAGGCCGACGCCGAGGTCCTGGTGCAGGGCCGTCGGCTCCTCGGGGGCCGTGTTCCCCGTGACGCGTGACGCGTTCACCGGCCTGCCTCCTTCCCGGCCTCGGGTGCCGAGCCTTCGCCGACGAGCCCCGGTCCGGGGGCCGTCGCCCAGCTCGGCGTGTGCGTGCCCGCGCCGCCCGTCCAGCCGCCCGGCACGTGCGCTTCGGCCGGGTGCGAAAAGGGCAGCGGCTCCCCGTCGGCGTCGACGGCCTCCCGCTGCACCGGCGAGTGCGAGATCAGCTCCAGGTAAATGCCGCGAAATGCCGTCAGGTTCTGTTCCACGGTGAAGAGTTCGAGCGCGCGGGCACGCGCGGCAGCGCCCAGTCGCGCCCGGCGCTCAGGGTCGCGCAGCAGCGCCAGGCACGCGTCCGCGAGCGCCCGCGGGTTGCGCGGGGGCACGACCAGCCCCGTGCCGCCGATGACTTCGACGACCGCGCCGACGTCCGTGGACACCGTGGCCCGGCCGCAGAACATCGCCTCCGCCAGGCTGACGGGGAAGCCTTCGACCACGCTGGAGAGGACGACGACCGCGCCGGCGGCGTAGGCGTCGGCCAGTTCGGGTGTCTCGGGGCCGCCGATCTCCTCGAAGGAGACCGGATTGTCCCCGACGGCGTGCGCGCCCGCGGCCTCGTCGGGGAAGAGCTGTGCGGCCAGGGCCCGGCAGTGGGCGAGGTAGGTCGCGGCCTCCTCTCCCTGCGCCGGTGCGCCGAACAGCCGCAGGCGCGCGGCCGGCTCCTCCTTGCGGACCTCCGCGAAGGCGTGCAGCAGGGCGATGAGGTCCTTGGCGGGCTCGATCCTGCCGACCCAGACGAGGGTGTGTCCGTCCCCCGCGTCGTCGCTCTCGCCGACGGCCGCGAACCGGTCCGCCTCCATGCCGGGGTGAACCGTGCGCAGCCTGGCGCGGTCGGCACCGCTTTTCTCCTGCCAGCGCCGGGTGTGACCGTTGCCGGGGGTGATGACGGCGGCCTGCCGGTAGAGCTCGGCGGCGAGCTGTCCGTGGAACCCGGCGAGCATGGCCCGTAGGGGACCGCTCAGTCCGGCCTCGCGCCCGGCGAGGTACTGCGCGCGCAGGTGGACGCCGTACTCGGTGACCAGCAGCGGGACTCCGCAGAAGCGTTTGGCCACAAGGCCGGGCAGCGCTGCCGGTCCCCCGGACGCGGCGTGGCAGAGGTCGGCCGAGGCGAGGGCGTCGTCCTCGTACCAGTCGAGCGACAGGGGGCGCAGGGCGTGCTCCAGGCGGTCGGCGACACTGAGCAGGTCGGCGACGGTCACCCCCCGGAGGGCGCGGTGTGCGCCGGGCGCGCGGCAGGCGGACTCCAGAGTGCACAGGGCGGCTTCGGACCGCAGGGCCGCGTGAAGTCCGCCGTGGTCGCGGGCCAGGTCCGCGAGACCGTACAGGCCGTCGGCGAAGCCGTCGCCGCCGGCGCAGACCGCGGCCGCCAGGTCCCCGAAGTGTCCGGCGAAGCGCCGCCGTTCGCGCCGCCCGTGGCGCACGCCGTCGTCCGCGGGCGCCCACAGACGCGCCGTGCGTACCTGGCGCACCTGGGGCGGCAGAGCGGGCGGTCCCTCCTGAGGGGCGCTGCGGCTGAGCGCGTAGACGTCGAACTCGTGCTGCGCGAGACCGCGTACCAGCCGGTCGCACCAGAGCCCGGACTCACCCGCCGCATACGGATAGGCACCGTCCGTAAGCAATCCGATCCGCACGCGTACACCCCCGATCTCCCTTGTGGGCGGCCGCCGTTGGTTTCCGGCGGCTCTCGGCGGGACGACGTTATGCGGATGTGGCGGTGGCGCGACGGACGGTTGTCCATTGCACCACCAGAAGGGGTGAACGCCCGTAACTTTCGCACCCAGGTAGCGTTCTGTCGCGCTACAGTGCGTTTTCGTCACGCAGAGTCATGCTGCGGCCAGCTCCGCGCGGCCTCATTCCCCGGGGTGCACCCAGGGGTTCGGCTTGCACTCGACGCCGCCGATGTCCAGCGACTTCGTCTGCTGCTGCATCACCGGCGCCAGCGCCCCCGGCGTCCGGCAGTTCACGTGGTTGTGGCCGAGCCGGTGCCCGACCTCGTGGTTGATGAGCATCTGCCGGTAGGCGAGCATCGCGCCCGGCCCGAACGTCTCGGCGCCCTGCGCCCACCGGTACGCGTTGATCATCACGCGCTCCGTCGACGCGGAGTCGCACGAGACGTTGTCGACGGTCGTGTCCAGACCGGACTTCGCGCACCAGGTGGCGGTCGTGCCGGGGCTCGCCAGAGTGATGACGAAGTCGGGCCGGCCCGACGAGATGCGCTCGAAGGTCATGGCCCCGCCGTGCGCCCAGCTCCGCTCGTCGTTCAGCGTCTCCTGGACGGCCCGGGCGAACAGGCCCCGGTCCAGGCCGAGCCCCTTCTCGACGTCGATCCGATAGCGGATCTTGCGCCCCTTGCCGGGCGCCCTGTCCAGGCCGGGCACCGCCTCGAATTCCCCGGACGCCCGCAGTTCGGGGTCGATGGGGAACTGCCGGGTCATCAGCTGCGCGTATGTCGGGGACGCGGGCGGCCGCGCCGCCTCCTGGGCGGGTGCCGGCCTGCCGTCGGACCGGCCGGGGCGCTCCTGCACGGCCCGGCGGTCCTGCTCCGACGACCGGGCTCCGGCGCTGTCGTGCCGGTCGGCGGCCACCTGACCGGCGACGACGACCGCGAGGACCGTGGCCACGGCGGCGGCCGCGACGCCGGTGAACGTGCGTCCCTTGCCGCCCTTGGCCAAAGGCTCCCCGGCCTCGTCGGCGCCGAGCGCCTCGGCCTCGGGGGCCGGATCGCTGGCGGGCCCGTACGGGTCGGGGGCCGGGCCGGCCGCCGGCGCGTCGAAGGCCTCGACGAACTCCCGGCGCGGGCCCGGTATGCGCGGTCCGCCCACCGCCGCGGGCGGCGGCACGGTCCGCACCTGCTGCTGCGTACCGGTCTGCCAGTCGCCCCAGCCGCCGCCTGACTCGTGGTGCTCGGGGTGCCCGCCCCTGGCCGGTCCGGCGAAGGGTCCGGTCCCGGCGGAGGTGTGCTGCTCGGGGCCGGAGCCCGCCGACCGCCTGCGCCGACCGCTGCCGGGCGAGGCCACGGCGGCCTCCCGCTCCCCGGAGGCCGGACCGGGTGCGCCCCCGGAGCCGGCGCCCTTGGGTACGGGGCCCTTGCGACTGTGTCGTCCCACGCCCCGGATCAGCTCCCACTGCAGTCGTCGAGCAGTTCCCGGAATGCCTGGGCGACCGTTTCCGGGTACTCCATCATCGCAACGTGCCCGGCGTCCGGGAGCGTCAGCAGCCGGGAGTCCCGGAACACCGCTGCCGCCTTGCGCGCCATACGGTACGAGACGAGCTGGTCCTTGCGCCCGTAGACGAGCAGGGTCGGCGCGAGGACGCGCTCCGCCTGACGCCACAGCCCGTGCTGTCCGCCGAGCGTGTACGCGTCGACGATGCCACGTGCGGACCTGGTCATCGCGTCCCAGAAGTACGGAAGGCGCAGGCGCCGCTCCATCTCCTCGACCGCGTTGCGCAGCGCCTCCTCCGTCACCCGTGCGGGGTCCCCGTAGCAGAGCGCGAGTACCCCGCGGGTGCGCTGTTCGGCGCTCCACTCCTTCGTCAGCCGCGCGAACAGCAGGGCCACTCCGGGCAGGGCGAGCAGCCCGGTGGGAAGCGCGGAGCGCTGCACGCGCAGCTCGGGCAGCGCGGGCGAGACGAGGGTGAGCGTGCGCACCAGGTCAGGACGGACGGCCGCGACCCGGGTGCACACGGCGCCGCCGAGCGAGTTGGCGAGCAGGTGGACGGGCCCGCGGTCGCTCGCGTCGAGGAAGCGGATGACCGCGCGGGCGTGCCCGGTGACCGAGTAGTTGCCGTCGTCCGGCGGCGGCGAGTCACCGAAACCGGGCAGGTCGACGGCCTCGCCGTCCACCACGTCCTCGAGGTGCGCCATCAGCGCCGACCAGTTCTGCGACGAGCCGCCGAGGCCGTGCACGTACAGCGCGGGCGGCAGCCCGGCGGTGGCCGGCGGGCGCGAACGGACGGTCAGGGTGAGGCCCGGCAGGGTGACGGAGCGCAGCCTCTCGCCCTCGGCGACACGGACGGTCGCGACCTTGGGGGCCACCGCGGCATTCGCGGCGGCGGTGCCCGGCAGCTCGGTCGAAGACATGCGGGCAATGTTACGAGACGATCACGCCATGACTCGTGTGTTCGGTGTCACAGATGCGGCACGTACCGCGTAGCGCCCGCCATCAGGAACTCCTAGGCTCGTACTAAAGGGCGCATTCCAGGGAAAGCGGTGCGGTATGACAGTCGATCCCACTGAACCGGAAACCTTCACCGAGGACGACGACACCGCCACGACCGACGACTCGGAGGTCCCCGAGGCCGACGCCGCCGAGCAGCACACCGACGTACGCCCGGAACGGGACGATCAGGTGAACCGCGCCGATCCGGACGCCGCGAACGAGGCGGACGCCGCCGAACAGGCGCGCGTGGTGGCGCTCGACGAGGACGACTACCGGTGACCTGCCGCGCTTGTCGCCGGTATGTCCGCGTATTGCCCGCGAACAGGCAGCTTCCGTGACTGTCCGGTCCGTGAAATTCTGCGTCCGCACCACGCACTCCGTCGTTACCCAAAAGTACGATGGCGGCGCGGCGCACAGCGCGTACGGAAGAACTGTGCTTGTTCAACACATTGGGAGGCGGCGTGACAGCCATCGAGCAGACAGAGGCGGCGCGCCCGCGGGGCACACGCCTGCCACGCCGAGCCCGCAGAAACCAGCTCCTGGGCGCGGCCCAGGAAGTCTTCGTGGCTCAGGGGTACCACTCGGCCGCCATGGACGACATCGCCGAGCGGGCCGGCGTCAGCAAGCCCGTGCTCTACCAGCACTTCCCCGGAAAGCTGGAGCTCTACCTCGCGCTCCTGGACCAGCACTGCGAGTCGCTGCTCCAGGCGGTCCGCACGGCGCTCGCGTCGACGACGGACAACAAGCTGCGCGTGGCGGCCACGATGGACGCCTACTTCGCTTACGTGGAGGACGAGGGCGGCGCGTTCCGGCTCGTCTTCGAGTCCGACCTGACGAACGAGCCCGCGGTCCGCGAGCGGGTGGAGCGGGTCTCGTTGCAGTGCGCGGAGGCCATCTCGGACGTGATCGCCGAGGACACCGGCCTGTCCAAGGAGGAGTCGATGCTGCTGGCCGTGGGCCTCGGCGGTGTCTCCCAGGTCGTCGCGCGCTACTGGCTCTCCAGCGGCTCCGGCATCCCGCGGGACACGGCGGTGCAGCTGCTCACGTCCCTCGCGTGGCGCGGTATCGCGGGCTTCCCGCTGCACGGCAGCGAGCAGCACCCGGCCGAACAGCACTGAAGCTGTTCGCTCCTGGCGTTCCCCACCCGCGCCTGCCGTGTCCCGTGTCCCGGCTAATGTGTGCTGCGTACGGCGCGTTGATCGCGCAACGCAACTGACCGTTCGGAGGGACATAGCCGTGGAGGTCAAGATCGGCGTGCAGCACGCGCCCCGGGAGATCGTTCTGGAGAGCGGGCAGTCCGCCGAGGAGGTCGAGCGCGCGGTGGGCGATGCGCTGGCCGGCAAGGCGCAGCTGCTCAGCCTGACGGACGAGAAGGGCCGCAAGGTCCTGGTGCCGGCCGACCGTCTCGCCTACGTGGAGATCGGCGAGTCGACGACGCGACGTGTGGGATTCGGCGCCCTGTAGGCACGGGGTCGATCACATCGAAGGAGGGCCCGGCGGTTTCCCGCCGGGCCCTCGCCCCTTTCTTCCCCAATGCCGGATTCCCCTGTTCAGGGCCCTTTTTCGCCTACTCAGGGGAGGGTTGTGATCCGTTGCCCCGGGGTAGTACGGGCTGTGACCGTTCCTGCCGCGCCGGCGTCCGTGAGGTGATCAGCAGTGCTCCTGGAAGCGCTCGGTTCCGTCCTGATCGGCTTGGCCCTCTCCTGGGCCGCGACGCGCCACCTCGCCGAACGGCTCCCGTCCCGCCGGGCGGTGTTCACCACGGGCACGCTGGGCGCAATGTTCGGCGCCTATGTGACGCATGTGGCGCTCGGTCCCGGCCATGAGCTGGTGACCCTGATCGGCTCCGCGGCGATCGGCACCGTGCTGCTGTCGCTGCTGCTGCGCCCCTCGACACGCAGACTGCACCGCGCGTTCCCTTTCTGAAGGACGACGACGACCGGCCGCGCGAGGAAGGGCGGCCGGGCAGGAAGGCCGGCCGCTTCAGGCGGCACCGAGGCCGACCGCACGAGCGTGACGCGGACGCATCCGGCCGGCCGGATGCGTCCGCGTGAGGCCGGACGGTCAGGCGGCCAGCCCCAGGGCGGCCATCCGTTTGGTGTGCGCCTTGGTGATCCGGGAGAACATCTCGCCGACCGCGGCCAGGTCGAAGCCGTCCGCCACACCGCCCACGAGCATCGTCGAGAGCGCGTCGCGTTCGGCGACGACCCGCTGCGCCTGGGACAGCGCCTCGCCCATCAGCCGCCGCGCCCACAGGGCGAGCCGGCCGCCGACGCGCGGGTCGGCCTCGATCGCGGCGCGCACCTTCTCGACGGCGAAGTTGCCGTGACCGGTGTCGTCGAGGACGGCCAGCACCAGGGCCCGGGTGTCGCTGTCCAGGCGGGCCGCGACCTCGCGGTAGAAGTCGCTGGCGATCGAGTCGCCCACATACGCCTTGACCAGGCCCTCCAGCCAGTCCGACGGTGCGGTCTGGCGGTGGAAGTCGTCCAGTGCCTGGGCGAACGGCTCCATCGACGTCGTCGGCTCCGCCTCGATGGCCGTCAGCCGGTCCCGCAGCTGCTCGAAGTGGTGGAACTCCGCCGAGGCCATCTTCGCCAGCTCCGCCTTGTCACCGAGCGTGGGCGCGAGCTTCGCGTCCTCGGCGAGGCGCTCGAAGGCCGCCAGCTCGCCGTACGCGAGCGCGCCCAGCAGGTCCACGACAGCGGCGCGGTACTGGGGTTCTGCGGAGGCCGCGGCCCAGTCCTGGGCGGCGATCCCGGTGTGTTCAGTGGCGTTGTCAGGCGTCTCCATGGAGCGCACAATAGCCCGCCCGCCGATCGGGGGAAGGGCCTGGTCAGCCGTGCCCCGAAGACGTTTCCTGGGAATTGCCCCAACACACATGCGCGATTCCGGGGTACAGTGGTAATGCGCCTGCTGAGCATCAGCTTTTTTTATCTGCTCAGTGGGCCGTCTGATGAATGAGGATGCCCGGTCGGTGGCCCGATCGGCTCCGACCCGACCGCCCTCCACGCGGACAGTGCGTACACAGTTGCGTGCGACCGCAGATGAGGGGCCCCCTCCAGCGGCACGACGCTCGAGCGACGGCAGTGGTCCCGCGCCATCCGGCCAATCCACGGCCGGCCCAGTACCCAGGTGCGGTACGACCCCCCAGCGTTCGCCTCGCGCCGCGTCTCACAGAAGAGGCAACACCCTGACTACGCAGCCCAAGACTTTCCGGGATCTCGGGATCCTCCCCGAGACCGCCGAGGCCCTCGAGGCCGTCGGTATCGTTTCCCCCTTCCCCATCCAGGAGATGACGCTCCCCGTCGCGCTCTCCGGCACCGACGTCATCGGCCAGGCCAAGACCGGCACCGGCAAGACGCTCGGTTTCGGCCTGCCGCTGCTGGAGCGCGTCACCGTCCCCGCGGACGTCGAGGCCGGCCGGGCCCGGCCCGAGGAGCTGACCGACGCCCCGCAGGCGCTCGTGGTCGTCCCCACCCGTGAGCTGTGCACCCAGGTCACCAACGACCTGCTGACCGCCGGCAAGGTGCGTAACGTCCGCGTGCTCGCCATCTACGGCGGCCGGGCGTACGAGCCCCAGGTCGAGGCGCTCAAGAAGGGCGTCGACGTGATCGTCGGCACCCCCGGGCGCCTGCTCGACCTGGCGGGCCAGAAGAAGCTGAACCTCTCGCACGTGCGCGCGCTCGTCCTCGACGAGGCCGACGAGATGCTCGACCTGGGCTTCCTGCCCGACGTCGAGAAGATCATCCAGCTGCTGCCCGCGCGCCGTCAGACCATGCTGTTCTCGGCCACCATGCCGGGCGCGGTCATCGGCCTCGCCCGCCGCTACATGTCGCAGCCCACGCACATCCGCGCCACCGCGCCGGACGACGAGGGCGCGACCGTCGCCAACATCACGCAGCGCGTCTACCGCGCGCACTCCATGGACAAGCCGGAGATGGTCTCCCGCATCCTGCAGGCCGAGGGCCGCGGGCTGGCGATGATCTTCTGCCGTACGAAGCGGACCGCCGCGGACATCGCCGACCAGCTGGCCCAGCGCGGCTTCGCCTCGGGCGCGGTCCACGGCGACCTCGGCCAGGGCGCGCGCGAGCAGGCGCTGCGGGCCTTCCGCAACGGCAAGGTGGACGTGCTGGTGTGCACCGACGTCGCCGCGCGCGGCATCGACGTCGAGGGCGTCACGCACGTCATCAACTACCAGTCGCCCGAGGACGAGAAGACCTACCTCCACCGCGTCGGCCGCACCGGCCGCGCGGGCGCGAGCGGCACCGCCGTGACGCTGGTGGACTGGGACGACATCCCGCGCTGGCAGCTGATCAACAAGGCGCTGGACCTGAAGTTCCCCGACCCGGTCGAGACGTACTCCACGTCCCCGCATCTGTTCGAGGAGCTGAACATCCCGGCGGGCACCAAGGGCGTCCTCCCGCGCGCCGAGCGCACCCGCGCGGGTCTCGCGGCGGAGGAGCTCGAGGACCTGGGCGAGACGGGTGGCCGCGGCCGCCGGTCCGCGCCGACGGCCGTGCGCGAGGAGCGCCCGGAGCGTACGCGTACGCCGCGTCAGCGGCGGCGCACGCGCGGCGGGGCCGAGGTGGACGCGCCGTCCGTGCCGGAGCAGTCCGCCGGCCCGGCCGAGGAGCCGACGCAGCCGCGCACGCCGCGCCGCCGTCGCCGTACCCGAGTGAACGCGCAGGCGTCGCCGGCGGCGACGGCCGCGGTGGAGACGGTCGAGGCCGCCGTCACCGTTGCCGAGCCCGCCATCGAGGCGGAGGAGGCACCCCGTCCGCCGCGCCGCCGCACGCGTGCGTCGCAGGCGGTCGAGGCGTCGGCGTCCACCGTGGTCGTGGAGACCGCGACGATGGCGGAGACGGCGGAACCCGCGGAGGAGAAGCCGCGTCGCCGCCGCACGCGGGCCGCCACGCCCGAGGCCGAGGTCGAGCCGGCTGCCGCGGTAGCCGTCCAGGAGCCGGAGGCTGAGCCCACGCCGCGCCGTCGCACGCGTGCGACGAAGGCGGTCGACACCGCCGAGGGCACGGAGCCGGAGGCCCAGCCGCGCCGCACCCGCGCCGCCAAGGCGGTCGAGACGGCGGAAGGCACCGAGCCCGAGGCCAAGCCCCGCCGGGCCCGCGCCACCAAGGCCGCCGAGACCGCCGAGGCCGCGGAGCCGGAGGCCAAGCCCCGCCGTACCCGTGCCGCCAAGGCGGTCGAGACGGCGGAAGGCACCGAGCCCGAGGCCAAGCCCCGTCGCACGCGTACGCGGAAGGCGGCGGAGCCGAAGGCCACGGCGGCTGCCGGTACGGCGGCCGAGGCGGAGGCGGAGCCCAAGCCGCGCCGCACCCGCACGCGCAAGGCCGTGGCGCAGCCCGAGAGCTGACGCCACCCGCACGACGAGACGGCCCGGCCCCCGGAAGGGGGCCGGGCCGTCGGCCTTTCCCCGCCCCGCACCTTCCCGTGACGGGAGCCTCATGTGGGCTCCGCCACAGAGCCCGCCGTACGGCCCCGTCCCGCGGACGCCACCTCCTCGGCCCCGCGCTAGCCTCGGGACCATGAGCCGGCCGCCCACCTTCGTACCGCCCGCCTGTGCCCGGTCCCTCCTTCTGCCGACCGTGCGCGGTGACTTCGCCGTGCTCGACGCGCGGCCGCCCGCCGGGACTGTGCGCGGCACCGTGCTGATGCTGCCCGGGTACACGGGGAGCAAGGAGGACTTCATCGCCCTGCTCGAACCGCTCGCCGACGCCGGTTACCGGGCCGTCGCGGTCGACGGGCGCGGCCAGTACGAGACCGACGGCCCCCGGGACCAGAAGGCCTACGCCCAGGGCGAGTTGGCCCGTGACGTGCTGGCGCAGGCGGCGGCAGCCGGCGGAAGCGTGCACCTCGTCGGGCATTCGCTCGGCGGGCAGATCGCTCGCGCCGCCGTACTCCTGGACGCCTCGCCGTTCCTGACGTTCACCCTGATGTCCTCCGGCCCCGCCGAGGTCAGCCCGGCCCAGCGGCAGCGTGTGGAGCTGCTCGCCGACGCGCTCGGCGTGATGACGATGGACGAGGTCTGGTCGGCCATGCAGGCCATGGAGGCGGTCGCTCCGGAGGATCTCGACGCGTCACGGAACGGCGACCGGGAGGACCTGCGGCGGCGCTGGCTGCGCCACAACCCCGCCCAACTGCTCGCCACGGGACGGCAGCTGACCTCCGAGCCGGACCGGATCGACGAGCTCGCCGCGGTGCGGCCGCTGCCCAAGCACGTGCTGTCCGGGGAACGTGACGACACCTGGCCCGTCCCGCTGCTGGACGAGATGGCGCGCCGGCTCGGCGCGCACCGGACCGTCGTCGCGGGCGCCGAGCACTCCCCGAACACCGACCGCCCCCGGGAGACCGCGGAGGCCCTGCTGCGGTTCTGGGACCGGCAGTGACCGATCTCTCACAACTGGGACTCCAGGTGCTGCCAGAAGCCGTCGCGCAGCGCACGCCGCAGGACCGCGTGTCCGCGCAGTGACCGCTGGAGGAGCTGTTCCGCCTCGATCAGCAGGTCCTGGTCCACAGGACCCGGCAGGTAGGGGTGGCCGGGCAACAGCTCGGCCATCGCGGCACGGCCCCGTTCCCCCAGCCAGTTCGCCGCGATCCGGGCGCCGATGAGGCGCACCTCGTCACGGGAGGGCGGTGGCGCGCCCTCGTTCTCGTAGGTCGTGACGGGCCGGCGGGTGATGTAGGGGCGGCAGAAGTCGAGGTCGAACGTCCGCCTGCTGTCGACCTCCCAGAGCAGCGGCTCCGCCTGGTTGCCGCCCTCGGCGGCCTCGATGCCCCACAGGTGGACGCGTGCGCCGTAGCCCTGCGCCGCCTCGACCGCCGAGACGAGGTCCTCGTCGCCGCCGATGAGGGCCGCGTCGCTGATGGCTCGGTGCCGGGCGAGGGACTCCAGGTCGGAGCGGATCAGGGAGTCGACGCCCTTCTGCTGGTTGTTCGCGTTGAGGTTGCCGAGGCGCACCTTGACGTCGGGCAGTTCCGCGATGGACTGCTGCTCGGGGGTGTGGATCCGGCGGCGGGCGCCGTCGTACCAGTACACCCGCAGCAGGCGGCTGTCGGCGAAGATCGTGCGCGCCTTGTCGATGAAGGCCTCGATCAGCCCCTCGGCGTCGAGGTCGAAGGCCCTCCGGTCCTCGGTGCCCGCCACCAGCAACCCGGCCGCAGCATAGACGTAACCGGCGTCGACGAAGATGGCATGGGTCGAAGGGGTCGTCGCGACCTCGGCGAGCATCCGCTGCAGGAGCTCGTTGGTGCGCTCCAGGCGGGCGGCGATGCGGGCGATTTCGGCGTCGTTCATACGAGGCTCATTGTCCGTGTCCGGAGCACTACCCGCCAGTAGTTAGGCATCCGAAAAATTTCCTTAGCGTAGGGAATGTTTGCAGGATGCACTGCGTTGTGGACCTGTGTACCCAGACGGAGAATTCCGTCTGTCAGCAGTTCTCCTTCAGGAGGATCAGACGAAGGGAGAAGCCGTGCGCTTCGAGATCATGCGACTGGACGACGTCGACGGCACCGCCGTGGACAGCACCGTCGTGGACGCCGCCTCCGTCAACCGGATCGTGCAGCAAGCCGCCTCCATCGGCCAGCGCATCCTCATCCGGCCTGCCGAAACCTCGGCTTCGTAACCCTTACGAGCCTTACGCGACGCGCCCCCGTACAGAAGATCCGTACGGGGGCGCGGCGCGTCGTGGGGTCTCGGCCTCAAGCGCCCTGGATCACCTGCCGGATGCCGTTGATGATCTGCTGCACGGCGATCGCGGAGAGCATCATGCCCGCGAGCCGGGTCACCAGTACGACACCGCCGTCCTTGATCACGCGGATGATCACCAGCGAGTAGCGCATGGTCAGCCAGAGCACGACGTGCATCGCGGCGATCGCCGCCCACACCGACAGCTGTTCGCCGGCGGTGTCCGCGTGCTGGACCGCCAGGATGACCGAGACGATCGCGCCCGGGCCGGCGAGCAGCGGCATGCCGAGCGGCACCAGGGCGACGTTGACGTCCTTGGTCTGCTTGGGCTCGTCGGTCTTGCCCGTGAGCAGGTCGAGCGCGATCAGCAGCAGGAGCAGTCCACCGGCGATCATCAGCGCCGGCACGGAGACATGCAGGTAGTCCAGGATCTGCTGGCCGAGGATGCCGAAGACGGTGATCACGCCGAAGGCGACGGCGACGGCCTGCCAGGCCATCCGGCGCTGCACCTTGGCGGCGCGTCCGGAGGTCAGGGCGAGGAAGATCGGGGTGATCCCGGGGGGATCCATGATGACGAAGAGGGTGAGGAACAGGGAGCCGAAGACGGCAGCGTCGAACACGGTGAAGGGCCTTGCGGGAGAGGGGTGTACGAAGGGCGGCGGGTCTACGGGCGCGTTCCGCCCGTACCCGGCACCGGGAACGCGCCCGTGGCGCGGCGGGTGATCTCGCCGTAGATCTCCGGGTCGGTGGTGTACTCGCCGAGCCGGCAGGTCTTGCGGCTGCCGTGGTAGTCGCTGGAGCCGGTCGTCAGCAGACCGAGTTCCCCGGCGAGGCCGCGCAGCCGTGCGCGCGCCGCCTCGTCGTGGTCCATGTGGTCGACCTCTATGCCGTCGAGTCCGTGCACGGCCAGTTCGGCGATGACGCTCTCGGGCACCGTGCGGCCGCGCTTGACCGCGAGCGGATGCGCGAAGACGGTGACCCCGCCGGCGGCCTTGACGAGGCGGACGGCCGTGAACGGGTCGAGCTCGTGCTTCTCGACGTACGCCCGGCCGCCGTCCGCAAGCCAGGCGGGCGTGAAGGCGTCGGACACGCAGTCCACGACGCCGAGTTCGACCAGGGCCTCCGCGATGTGCGGGCGGCCGACGGAGCCGTCACCGGCGATACGGGCGACTTGCGTCCACTCGACGGGGACGCCGAGTTCCTGGAGCTTGCCGACCATGGCCCGGGCGCGCGGCACACGGTCGTCGCGTACGAGCTCGCGCTCGCGCAGCAGTTCGGGCTCCTCCGGGTCGAAGAGGTACGCCAGCATGTGCAGCCCGACGCCGTCGAGGCGGCAGGACAGCTCGGCGCCCGTGACGAGGGTGAGCCCCTCGGGGAGGGCGGCGGCGGCCTCGGCGTGCCCGCGGGTGGTGTCGTGGTCGGTGAGGGCGACGACGTCCAGGCCGGCAGCGGCGGCGCCGTGCACCAGCTCGGCCGGGCTGTCCGTACCGTCCGAGGCCGTGGAGTGGGTGTGCAGGTCGATGCGCACGCGTGACTCCGGGGGCTCGGGACGGACAAGGGGACGATCCAGGATAACCGGCCCGGACGTCCTGTCCGCGCCATGCACGGGCTCCAGCCGTAAGGCGACCCCTCCGCCACGACCCCTTACCTCATGGAGGCGAACGCGGCGTGCGTCGCGCCTACGACAGCAGCCGCGGCGACAGTGCCCCGCAGGGCAGCAGCTCCACTTCGGCGCCCGCGTCCCGCAGGTCCGTCAGCACCAGCTCGTCGTACATCAGCAGCCCCGACTGCTCGGGCCACACGACGGCCCACAGCCACAGCCCCCGCGCCTCGCCGGCGAACACCGCGCGGTCCTCCGGCGCGCCCGCCACATGCCACAGCGGGGTCGGACGGCCGGCGGCCAGCATCTTGACCTGCGGCGAGCTGTCCACGCGGATGTGCGAGCCGGGGTCGGGGCCGTCGATGCCCGCGTACCGGGCGCCGAGTCCGACGCCCAGCTCCTCGGCGATCAGCAGGAGTTCACCGATGCCGCCGAGGGGCCCGGGGCCCGAGCACGCCACGGCGGTGGCCCGGCCGCCGCTGCGGTCGTCGCCCGCGTAGGCGACGCCCGTGAACAGCCACCCGACCGGCAGCGGCCAGGGCATCCACACGGGGACCCGTGCGCGGTGCACCACGACGCCGAGGGCCTCTACACTGGGCGGGATCACCGGCTGCAGCGGGTGCACGGCGCCGTGCACATCGCACTGCCAGGAGTCGGCAAAGAGACCGGGCGCCCTCACCCGGCCACCGCACTTCGGGCAACTGGGTTCGCCCCTCATAGGGGTCAACGGTCCTCCCCGGCAGACGCCGCGTCAAGGACGATCACCCGTCCGGAGCGTGCCTCCGGGCGACAGAAATGGGCGCAACCTACATTAATTAGCGTGCCTAACTTGCTGTTGCAGGTCACACGCATCCGGATGGAGAAACAGCCTCCCCGTCCGGGACCTCCGGCTCCGTCGGATTCCGGGCGGGCCGGGCCCGACCTCGGCATCGCGCTGCCCGTGTCGACCTCGCCGGCCGTCATCGCCGGCGCCGCCGCAGGCGGCAGCGCGGCGGCCATCCTGCTGTGCGCATCGGCGCTCGGTCTCGGCATGGCCTGCGGTCCGCTGCTCGACGCGGTATCGCCCGTACCCGGCGCACCTTGCTCACCCGTGAGGCCGAGGAGTCGGCGTCCCGGCACGTCACCGAGGAGGGCGCCACCGCCTTCGCCAACTGACCTCAGCCAGGCCCGATTTGGGCCGTCAGTCCAGGGCCACGGACCTGCGCAGCGGATCGCGCAGGTCCGTGCCGCGGGCCAGCCAGCGCTCCTGGAGCTCCGCGGCTCCGTGCACACGCTTCCACGCGGCCTCGTTGGACGTCATCGGCAGCAGCGGGAGGAACCGCACGGGGTCCATCGGCTCGTCGAGCTCCAGGTCCTCCACCAGACCGCCCGGCTCCGCCACCAGCACCGAGCTGAACGGCGCGCCCGGCCACAGGGGTTCGCCGACGTCGAGCGAGGCGCCCGGGGTCACGACGACGCCCTCGACCTGGGGCGAGGCGGCCAGTACGGCGAGGGGCCGCAGCACCTTGTCCGTGTCGGCGAGTCCGGCCCGCACCGAGAGGATCAGCTCCGCGCGCGGACCCGCGACCGGGTCGGCGAAGGCCGCGGTGGGGTCCGTCATCGGCTGGGCGGACATGCCGAGGGTGACATACCTCACGACGTCCTCACCGTCACCGCGGAAGCGCAGGACCTCGATGCGCTCCGTCCCGAGGAAGGTGACCGCGGCGCGCGCGTCCGGTTCGCCGAGGGCGCTGTGCAGCCGGGCCTCGACCAGAGCAAGAACATCGTTCATCTCGCGAGCATAAAACGCGTAGGGAACGGGCAAACACAGGGATTGACCCGTAGTCGGCTGATAGGCTTGGCCGCTGGTCGGGCAGTACGCCGGGGGATCACCCTCCGACAGCAGCCGGAGGCACGCTCTCCGGTCCCGACGACACGTCATCCCCCAAGGGGGACCGGCCGGAGGAGGTGAGGCTGCGGTGGATCGAAGTCGATCGTGCAGTACCAGCAGCTCTTCCGCACGGCACCGCTCCTCGCGCCACGTCTGATCAGGCGATCCGCGGACCGGTGAGCTGAGGCCTTCCCGCACGGGCCCACGGCAATTCGCACACGGAAGAGCACTTCGTTTTTGCCTGTCTGTAGCGAACGCCGTCACCGCGACCCTGCGGTGCCGCCCGCTTTGCGGACGTATGTCTCACGTCCCCATTCCGGGCTGTGCCACGCCATTCGCCGACGGCCTCTCCGTGAAGGAGCCAGCCATGTCGATGATCCGTGACCTGCGTGCAGCGGTCCGCCCGGCCCTGCGCAAGAGCAACACCCCGTACAGCACGTACGACGCGACGCGCGACCCGTCCGCCTCCAGCGCGGTTGTCGACTGCGCCGTCTACCGCGACGGCAAGCGGCTGGAGGGCGCCGCCTGCCAGACGCCGCACGAGGCGATGCTGCAGGTACGCGAGAGCGGTGGCTTCGCGTGGATCGGGCTGCACGAGCCGACGGAGGCCGAATTCGCGGGTATCGCCGCCGAGTTCGGGCTCCACCCGCTGGCCGTCGAGGACGCGGTCCACGCCCACCAGCGGCCCAAGCTGGAGCGGTACGACGACACCCTGTTCACCGTCTTCAAGACCATCCACTACGTCGAGCACGCCGAACTGACCGCGACCAGCGAGGTCGTGGAGACCGGCGAGGTGATGGTCTTCACCGGACGGGACTTCGTCATCACCGTCCGGCACGGCGGCAAGGGCTCGCTGCGCGCGCTGCGGCACGGTCTGCAGAAGGACGCCGAGCTGCTGGCCAAGGGGCCGTCGGCGGTGCTGCACGCCATCGCCGACCATGTCGTCGACGGCTACATCGCGGTCGCCGCGGCGGTGCAGGACGACATCGACGAGGTCGAGATCGACGTGTTCTCCGCACCCGCGAAGGGCAGCCCGCGCGGCAGCGACGCCGGGCGGATCTACCAGCTCAAGCGGGAGGTGCTGGAGTTCAAGCGGGCCGTGTCGCCGCTGCTGCGGCCGATGCAGCTGCTGAGCGAGCGGCCGATGCGGCTGGTCGACCCGGACATCCAGAAGTACTTCCGCGACGTCGCGGACCACCTCGCCCGGGTGCAGGAAGAGGTCATCGGCTTCGACGAGTTGCTGAACTCCATCCTCCAGGCCAACCTGGCGCAGGCGACCGTCGCGCAGAACGAGGACATGCGCAAGATCACCTCCTGGGCGGCCATCATCGCCGTGCCCACGGCGGTCTGCGGCATCTACGGCATGAACTTCGACCACATGCCGGAGCTGCACTGGCAGTACGGATACCCCATGGTGCTCACCGGGATCGCCGGCGTCTGTCTCATGATCCACCGCACTCTGAAGCGCAACGGCTGGCTGTGACCGGCCGGCCGGTCGATAGGCTGCAGGCATGACATCCCATCTCGACCAGGCGCTCGTCGAGGAGGCCACGAAGAAGTCCGGCCTCATCTGGGTGCGTGGCGACGGCCCGGCGCGCGCCCTGTGGCACGTGTGGCACGAGGGCGCCGCGCACGTCGTCGGCGACGGCCCCGGCGAGCAGCCGCTGCCCGGCCTGACCGACGGCGGGACCGCCGAGGTCACCGTCCGCAGCAAGGACAAGGGCGGCCGTCTGGTCACGTGGACGGCCGCCGTACGCGAACTCGCGCCGGGCACGGAGGCGTGGGAGGGGGCCGTGGGCGAGCTCAAGGGCAAGCGGCTGAACGCGCCCGACGCGGAGCGGATGACGGAGCGCTGGGCACGCGAGTGCCGTGTCCTGCGGCTGGAGCCGCGTGGCACGACGACCGAGCTCCCGGACGAGTCCCTGTCGGCGCCGCCGCTGCCGAGTCCCGCCGTCACCCGCCGCCCGATCCCGGCGGCCCTGCCGAGGCTCCTCCTGAAGCGCCGCGCCCACCGCGGCTAGCCCGGCCCTGCGGCAGCTACGTCCCCGCGTCCGGAGGGACGTCTCCCCCGGACGCCGGCAGTCTGCCCGTAGCCACCGACGCGACCGCCCGGCGACACGGGCTGCGCGATCAGCCGGGGTGCGGACCGCACCCGCCGGACACCTGCACGTGAGCGGTCCGGCCGGGCGCGACGGCGCACGAGAGGCCACAGGTGCATGACGCGCGCGGCGAAGCCGCGCCGTTGCGTGCCGGTGTGCCGGGCCCGCGAGGTGTGCGCCGAGCCGCACATGATCTGCCGCGCGGGCACACGACGCCGGCCTCGTGCTCCTTCACGCGGCCGAGCAGCCGTTCGGTGCCCGGCCCGGCACCATGGAAGGGAGCGGACGAGGAGGGCAGCATGGTCACGCTGCACATCGAGCACACGATCACCGACCTCACCACCTGGAAGGCCGCGTTCGACCGGTACGCCGCCTTCCGCCGGAAACACGGCGTGCGCGCATACCGCGTCCAGCAGCCTGTCGACAATCCGGCGTACATCGTCGTCGACCTCGAGTTCGCCACCGCCGGTGAGGCCGAGCGCTTCCGTGACGCGCTCGTCACGGACGTCTGGCCGTCGCGCGAGAAGGCGCCCGCGCTGATCGGCACGCCCGTGACGAGGGTCCTCGACGTCGTCGAGGAGGGCTAGGGTCTTTCGTTTGGATCAGGCCCGCGAGCCCGGCATGATCCAAACGAGAGGCCTAGTCGCCCGAGGTCTTCGGCAGCTGGCCGCCGTAGTCCAGCATCTCGTCCTCCGACGGCTCGGCCAGCTCGAAGTCCTTGTCCCAGTCCCCGAGCGTGAGCACCCCCGCGCCGCCCGCCCGCGTGAACTGCAATGGGTACGGCTTGCCTGTCAGCGACACGGCCAGCACGCCCCCCTCGCCCTTGGCGGCGAGGACCTTGATGGCCCGTATGCCCCCCACCTGGGTCCGGTCCCCCTTGCTCAGCTCGCCCTGCATGCCGAGCAGCCCGTCGAGCAGCACGTCCATGTCCGTGAAGCCGCGGAACTGCTTGTACGAGGGGTCCCCCTGCGGCACCTTCACGTACTTGTCCTCGAGCTTGTCCGCGACCTCCTCGTCGGAGCCGCTCGGCTCCTCGCCGTCCTCGCCGTCAGCGTGGCTCCAGAAGCCGGCGTCGGCCTTCAGGAAGAGGGTGTCGCCGATGCGCAGCAGTTCGAAGGTGTTCTCCTTCGACGTCACCGACCCGGTGCCGCCGTCCTGCTTGAGCCGCATGTTCAGCTTGTACGTGCCGCCCTTGCTGACCAACGTGCCCGACAGCCGCACCGCGGTGGCCCCGTCGGCGGCCACCCGCGCCTTGTTCTCGATCTCCTGAGCCGTCAGCTTGCCGATCCCGTTGGTGCCCGCGTCCGGATCCTCGCCGCACGCCGTGACCCCGGTGGTCAGCCCGGCACACAGCACGACGGCAAGCAGGGCACGACGTGCCCGGCCGGCCGAAAGGAGGGGAGTCACCAGCGCCCTGCCTCTCATCTTGGGGGGATGGCAGACCGCAGCGTACCTGTGCCGGGAACGGGGTCTTGCAGGGAGCCGGACGGACGTGAGACGGGGCGACGACGAACGGGACGGGCTAGCCTGAACCAGTCGAACAACGGCATTCCCGGTGAAGGAGGGGCCATGGCAGCAGGCGCCCCCCGGGTCTTCGTCTCGCACCTCGCGGGCGTACCCGTCTTCGACCCCAACGGCGACCAGGTCGGCCGCGTGCGCGACCTGGTGGCCATGCTGCGCGTCGGACGGCGTCCGCCCCGGCTGCTGGGGCTCGTCGTCGAAGTGATCAGCCGCCGCCGTATCTTCCTGCCCATGACCCGGGTCACCGGCGTGGAATCCGGCCAGGTCATCACCACCGGCGTGCTGAACATGCGCCGCTTCGAGCAGCGCCCGACCGAACGCCTGGTGCTGGGCGAACTGCTCGACCGCCGGGTGCGCCTCGTGGAGACCGGCGAGGAGGCCACGGTCCTCGACGTGTCGATCCAGCAGCTGCCCGCCCGCCGCGACTGGGAGATCGACAAGGTCTTCGTACGCAAGGGCAAGGGCGGCGCGCTGCGCCGCAAGGGAGAGACGCTGACGCTCGAATGGTCCGCCGTCACCGGCTTCTCGCTGGAGGAGCACGGGCAGGGCGCCGAGAGCCTGCTCGCCACCTTCGAGCAGCTGCGCCCCGCCGACCTGGCCAACGTGCTGCACCACCTCTCCCCCAAGCGGCGCGCCGAGGTGGCCGCCGCGCTCGACGACGACCGGCTCGCCGACGTACTGGAGGAACTGCCCGACGACGACCAGGTGGAGATCCTCGGCAAGCTCAAGGAGGAGCGCGCGGCCGACGTGCTGGAGGCCATGGACCCCGACGACGCCGCCGACCTGCTCTCCGAACTGCCCGAGGAGGACAAGGAACGGCTGCTCACGCTGATGCGCCCGGACGACGCGGCCGACGTGCGCCGGCTGCTTTCGTACGAGGAGCGCACGGCGGGCGGCCTGATGACGACCGAGCCGATCGTGCTGCGCCCGGACGCCACGGTCGCCGACGCGCTCGCCCGCGTCCGCCAGGCGGACCTCTCCCCCGCACTCGCCGCGCAGGTGTACGTGTGCCGGCCGCCGGACGAGACGCCCACGGGCAAGTTCCTGGGCACCGTGCACTTCCAGCGGCTGCTGCGGGACCCGCCGTTCACCCTCGTCAGCTCGATCGTCGACAACGACCTGCCGCCGCTGTCCCCAGGCACCCCGCTGCCCGCCGTCACCAGCTATCTCGCCGCGTACAACATGGTCGCCGCGCCCGTCGTCGACGAGAGCGGCTCGCTGCTCGGTGCCGTCACCGTCGACGACGTGCTCGACCACCTGCTGCCGGAGGACTGGCGCGAGACCGAGTTCGAGGAGTCCGCCCATGGGTAGCGGCGGCGAGTTCGGATCGACCGAGCGGAGCGAGGCGCGCGAGCGCATGCCGGCGGGCGCGAGCGCCGCGTCGCGTACCCGTGCACGGCTCGACCTGCCGCGCCCGCCGCGTCGCAGCCTGCTGCCCGAGTACGACCCCGAGGCGTTCGGGCGGCTGTCGGAGAAGATCGCGCGCTTCCTCGGCACGGGCCGGTTCCTCGTCTGGATGACGCTGACGATCATCGCGTGGGTCGTGTGGAACATCGGCGCGCCGAAGGACCTGCGCTTCGACGAGTACCCGTTCATCTTCCTCACGCTGATGCTGTCCCTGCAGGCCTCGTACGCGGCGCCGCTGATCCTCCTCGCGCAGAACCGGCAGGACGACCGCGACCGGGTCAATCTGGAGCAGGACCGCAAGCAGAACGAGCGGTCGATCGCCGACACCGAGTACCTGACACGGGAGATCGCGGCGCTGCGCATGGGCCTCGGCGAGGTCGCGACGCGGGACTGGATCCGCTCCGAGTTCGAGGATCTGATCAAGGAGCTGGAGGAGCGGCGCACCGTATTCCCGTCCGAGCGTCCCGGGCACCGTGACGAAGGCGACCGCTGACAGGGCTTTCCCGAGGCGGGAGGCAGCGCCGTACCATCGTCCGTATGGTTACGGAAGACGCGGTGCTCGAGGCACTGGCGACAGTGAACGACCCCGAGATCAACCGACCGATCACCGACTTGGGCATGGTGAAATCGGTCGACATCGGGGACGACGGCACGGTCGCCGTCACGGTGTATCTCACCGTCTCGGGCTGCCCCATGCGCGAGACGATCACCAAGAACGTGACCGACGCGGTCGCCCGCGTCGACGGCGTCAGCCGTGTCGACGTCTCGCTCGACGTCATGAGCGACGAACAGCGCAAGGACCTGGCGGCGTCGCTGCGGGGCACGACCGCCGAGCGCGAGGTGCCGTTCGCCAAGCCCGGCTCGCTGACCCGCGTGTACGCGGTGGCCTCCGGCAAGGGCGGCGTCGGCAAGTCCTCGGTGACCGTGAACCTGGCGGCCGCGATGGCGGCGGACGGGCTGAAGGTCGGTGTCGTGGACGCCGACATCTACGGCCACAGCGTGCCGCGGATGCTGGGTGCGGACGGCCGTCCCACCCAGGTCGAGAACATGATCATGCCGCCGTCGGCGAACGGCGTGAAGGTCATCTCCATCGGCATGTTCACCCCGGGCAACGCGCCGGTGGTGTGGCGCGGCCCGATGCTGCACCGCGCGCTCCAGCAGTTCCTCGCGGACGTGTACTGGGGCGACCTCGACGTACTGCTGCTCGACCTGCCGCCGGGCACGGGCGACATCGCGATCTCGGTCGCCCAGCTCGTGCCGAACGCCGAGATCCTCGTCGTCACCACGCCGCAGCAGGCGGCCGCCGAGGTCGCCGAGCGCGCCGGTTCCATCGCGGTGCAGACGCACCAGAAGATCGTGGGCGTCGTCGAGAACATGTCGGGCCTGCCGTGCCCGCACTGCGACGAGATGGTCGACGTCTTCGGCACCGGGGGCGGGCAGAGGGTCGCCGAGGGCCTGTCGCGGACGACCGGCACGACGGTGCCGGTGCTGGGCTCGATCCCGATCGACGTACGCCTGCGCGAGGGCGGCGACGAGGGCAAGCCGGTCGTGCTGACCGACCCCGACTCCCCCGCGGGCTCGGCGCTGCGCACGATCGCGGGCAAGCTGGGCGGCCGCCAGCGTGGTCTGTCGGGCATGAGCCTGGGCATCACGCCGCGCAACAAGTTCTGATCCGCCGCGCCTCCGCGCGACGTATGACGGGCTGATTCCTGGAGGGAATCAGCCCGTCGGCGTATGCCCCGGGGCAGCCTCGCCACGTCCCGTGCCAGGCGCGATGTGCCCGGAGGTCTACGGTGCGGGGCCGCCGCGCGACTGGTGGAGCCGATGCCCGCCGCGGCCCGGAAGCCGCTGGGTCCGGGCGCGGTGACCGCCCGGATGCCGGACGCGTGGCGGGCAGCCCGAGCGCCGCGGACGCGAAGGCACCGGCCCCGGTCAGTCCACGTACGCGGACACGTCCATCACCGAGAACCCGAGCCCGTACGCGCTCATGCCGCGCCCGTAGGCCCCGATGTGCACCCCGTTGTCCGTCGTCCCGGCGAGCACCCAGCCGAACTCCGACTCTCGGTAGTGGAACGGCGTCGGCACCCCGTCCACCGGCAGCGAGAGCGTCGACCACGCCGGGCCCGCGAGATCGTCCGCGAGCTCGAACGCCGTCTCCGTCTGCTGGTCCAGCCAGTCGTCGCGCAGCGAGTGGTCCAGCTGCGGCGGCCAGGTGTGCGCCAGCAGGCCCGAGCCCGCCAGCCAGGCCGCGGACGAGGCCGTCGTGGCGTCCAGGACGCCCGTGCCGTCGCCGCTGTGCCGGAGCGGACTCGCCGCGACCGTGACGACCACCGCGAAGCGCTCCTTCTCCCCTCCGGCCGCCTCGGACCGTATCGACGGCTCGTCACCGTGACCGATGGCGCCGTGCTGAACGGTTCCGTCCGCCGCGGTGCCCACCTGCATCAGCCGACGCGGGCCGGTGAAGACCTCGTCCAGCCCGTACCAGGGGAAGCCGGCGCTCAAGAAGCCGTCGGCCGTACGCCGGGCAGCCGCCGCAGCCGTTCCCCCCTGCGTCGCACGGGGGCCGCTGCCGCCCTGGACCGACTCATCGCCGGCCGCGTCCTGCGCCGTCACCCGGCTCGTCGTCGCCATCTATCCGGCCGCCTCCTCTGTCGTTCGTTCCTTCAGCGGACCCGCCCCCCTCGGGCGTCCTCACTGCCGGACAGATGGAGAGAATAGCCACCCCGCCCCCGCGCGCAGGGGATGACGGTGCTCGGGCGTGCTCAGGTGGCGTCCGCGTCGAACGGCGGCCGCTCGTCCCGATCGGCGTTGTCGCGCTTCTTCAGCAGGTCGGGGCCGCCTGAGGGCGAGCCGTTCACCGCGGCCGGGACGGAGCCCTCTGACACGCCGGACGGCTCCTTCCCGTTGACGGCGTCCGTGACGTCGTTGATCTCCTTCTTGAGATCGAAGCTGCTGCGGAGCTCCTTCAGCTCCTTGAGGTCCTCGTTCTCCGCGAGCTGCTTGCGCAGATACGTCTTGGGGTTGAGGTCCTCGAACTCGAAGTCCTTGAACTCCGGCCCCAGTTCGCTGCGGATGTCCTCCTTCGCGCTCTCGGAGAACGCGCGGACCTTCCGGATGAAGCGGGCGGCGTCCTGGATCACCTTCGGCAGCTTGTCGGGGCCGAAGACGAGCACGGCGAGGATCACGAGAGCCACCAGCTCCAGTCCGCCTATGTCATTGAACACCCTGCTGCTCCTCGTGTTCTGTGGCCCGCAGGTCGGATGGGGTCCGGACCCGAACCACGGTACCCGGCGAAACTGTCGCCCCGGTACCGTGCGGACACCGCGCAGATGGTCATGAGTTGTCCGCCGAACCGAGGGTCAGCGTCATCGTCCGCTCCTCCCCGCCGCGCCTGATCGTGAGCTCCAGCCGGTCGCCCGGCCGGTGGGCGCGGATCTTGACGATGAGCTCCTCGCCGCTGTGCACCCGCTGACCGTCGACCTTGGTGATGACGTCGCCCGGCTTGATGCCGGCCTTGTCGGCCGGGCCGCCGGGGGTGATCGACGGGGTGTCGTCCTTGCCCCGCTCGCCGACGCGCGCCCCGTCGCCGGTGAACTTCATGTCGAGGCTGACCCCGATCACCGGGTGCGTGGCCTTGCCGGTGTTGATCAGCTCCTCCGCGACGCGCTTGCCCTGGTTGATCGGGATCGCGAAGCCGAGTCCGATCGAGCCTGCCTGGCCGCCCTCGGCGCCCGCCCCGGTGTCGGCTGCCCTGATCGCGCTGTTGATGCCGATCACCCGCGCTTTGCTGTCGACGAGGGGTCCGCCCGAGTTGCCCGGGTTTATCGGGGCGTCGGTCTGCAGTGCGTCGACATAGCTGACGTCGCTGCCGTCGCCCTTCTCGCCGCCGGCCGTGATCGGGCGCTCCTTGGCGCTGATGATCCCGGAGGTGACGGTGTTCTGGAGGTCGAACGGTGCGCCGATGGCGACGACGGGGTCGCCGACCCGGACGTTGTCGGAGTTGCCGAGCGGCAGCGGCTTCAGTCCGGAGACGCCCGTGACCTTGACGACCGCGAGGTCGTACCCGCTGTCCTTGCCGACGAGGGTGGCCTCGGCCGTCTCCCCGCCGCTGAACGTGATCGTGATGTCGCCGGAGGCTCCGGCCGGATCGACGACGTGGTTGTTGGTGAGGATGTGGCCCTGCCGGTCGAGGACGAAGCCGGTGCCCGTGCCCTGTTCGCCGCCGCCGCTGACGTGCAGCGTGACGACGCTGGGCAGGGCGCTGGCCGCGATGCCGGCGACGCTGTCGGGCGCGCGGTCCCCGCTCTCGCGGTCCGCCTGGGGGAGCTCCACCTGGGCGATGCCGCCGTTGCGCTCGACGTACGCGCCGATGGCCCCGCCCGCGCCGCCCGCGACGAGGGCGATGACGAGCGCGCCGATGAGCAGGGGACCGCGCCTGCGCTTCTTGGCGACCGGCTCGCCGGGCTCGGTGAGCGGCCGGCCCGGTGCGCTCCAGGGGTCGTACTGGAGCCACACGGAGTTCAGCGGCTGCGGCCGCTCGTCGGCGGCCGGCCGCGGGTGGTGGTGCATCTGCTGCTGCGCGTGCGGGGCGGCCGGCTCGTGCTGCGCCGGCGGCAGCGGGGCGGAGGGGGCGGCGTGCGGCGCCGGCTGCGCCGGGTGCGGGACGGTCTGCGGCGCCGTGTACTGCGGCGGCACGGGCGTGCCCTGCGCGGGGGTGGGGACCGGCCGCTGCACCGGGGGCGCGGGGGCCCACGGGCCCGGGCCGCCGTAGGGCGGGGTGCTGTACGGGTCGGGCTCGTGCAGCGGAGTCGGCCTGGACGGAGCCGTCGCGACGGGCATTGCGGGCGCGACGACGGTGTCGGCGACGGAGGGTGCGGGGACGAAGGCCGTCTCGGCGGTCACCGGCTCGACGGCCGGTGCCGGGGCGACGGCCGTGTCCGCGGTGACGGGCTCGGCGGACTGCGGCGCGACCACCGTGTCCGACGGGGGCGGCTCTACGGGCTGCGGCGGAGCCGCCGTCGTCGGGGCCGGGGCCTCCACCGCCGCTTCCCGGCCTGCCTCGGGCGCGGGGGCCGACGGCTGCGCGTCGGCCGGCTCGGACCGCTCCGGCCCGGAAGGCGTCATCCGCACCGCGCTGGGGCGGCTCCACCACTTCGCCTTCGATCCGGTGGGCTTCCCGTCGTCCATGTTCTCCCCGCAAACTGCCGGCCTCTGCGGTACCCCCGCGGGGCACGCACCCAGGATTCAACCAGGTTTGCGAATCCCTGCGCAGGGACCGGTGCGTCCTGCCGTCAGCGCGGAGGCGCCATTGACGAGCCAGGGGCCGTCGGAGCCGCGAGATGCGTGGGGGCCGGGGTGGCGCTCGGTGGCGCGACCGACCCGATGGCCAGCGGGAACGCCGACACCGTCGGCTGTATCAGCGACGGCAGGGCGGCGGAGTTGTACATCAGCAGTGCTGCCGTGTACGGGTGTGCCTGCTGCGGACTCGGCGGTGCGGTGGGCGGGACGGCGTGGAACGGACCGGTGTCCGGCTTGGCCGGCGTACCCGTCGTGCTCCGGCGACGGTCGCTCTCCACGCCGCGCAGGGAGACCGCGCCGCCTGTCGTCGTGGCCCCGGAGGAGGCGCCGGCGGGCCCGGCGGACGCCGTGCGCACGGGGGTCACCTTGCCACCGCTCTGGCCGCGGGAACTCGTCTCACCGGAGACGTCCAGGGGGACGGCTCCGCCGAGTGCGATGGCGGCGAAGGACACGGCGCTGGCCGCGGCGAACGCGAAGCGTCGGCCGCGCCACGGGGAACGCTCAGCGTCCGCGCGGCCGACCTCGTGGATTCGGAAGCCGCTGCCGGCACCCGGCAGGATCGCCGCGTGCGCGCCCCCGGGGACGTACCCGAAGGTCTCCCCCCCAGGTTCGCGGGTATGTCCCGCGGACGGGTTCAGAGCTCCGAGGACGCCGTCGGAGGGGCGGCCGCCGAGCGGACCGTCGCGGTCGTCGTCGACGCCCGTGTCGGCAGGCAGGCCCTGAAGGCGCGCGAGCAGCCCCGCGGACAGCGGCGGCGGCGCAGACTGCGCGAACACGCTCTTGAGGCGGCGCTGGGCGTCCGCCTCCGCCTTGCACTTGGGGCAGGTCGCCAGATGCGCGAGGACGCGGTCGCGCACGTCGTGCTTCAGCTCGCCGTCGACCAGTGCGGCGAGCCGGTCCCCCAGATGCTGTTCCGCGGGGGTCGGACTGGTGCCACTCACGCCGGTCCGACCTCCACGGCAAGGCCGGCGACACCCGCCAGGGACCGCTGCTGCTCGGCACGGGCCTCGGGGGACCGGTGCTGCAGGGCCTTGCGCAGATGCGAGCGGCCGCGGTGGATACGGCTGCGGACGGTGCCGAGCTTCACGCCCAGGGTCGCGGCGATCTCCTCGTACGACAGCCCCTCGATGTCGCAGAGCACCACGGCGGCGCGGAACTCCGGGGCGAGGGTGTCCAGCGCGTGCTGCACATCGGCGTCGAAGTGGGTGTCGTTGAAAACCTGCTGGGGGGACGGCTCACGGCTGGGCAGGCGCTCGGCCGCGTCGTCGCCGAGGGCGTCGAAACGGATGCGCTGCTTGCGGCGGACCATGTCCAGGAAGAGGTTGGTCGTGATGCGGTGCAGCCAGCCCTCGAACGTCCCGGGGGTGTACGTCGACAGCGAACGGAAGACGCGGACGAACACCTCCTGGGTGAGGTCCTCGGCGTCGTGCTGGTTGCCCGTGAGGCGGTAGGCCAGGCGGTAGACCCGAGCGCTGTGCGTGCTGACGATCTCCTCCCAGGTGGGAGGGGTCCACGCCTGCGATTCCGCATCCGATGCGAAGGTCGCGGTGGCTACGGAGTCGGCGGGCACGGAACGGTCAGCGGTGTTGGTCACGGATTTGGGCTCACCCACCGACCTGAGGAAACGCCTGAGCACTCCTCCCCGATCCGCAGGTGCAGCCGCACCTCCCCTGTCAGCTCTGGTGGTGTCCAGCGGAGCCCCTACCATAGCCACCTCGCCCGTTAGCTCCGGATAAGAATCTTTACGTGGATTTGGGTCCGTGGATCCGGGTCCTGCGTCCGGCCCCGATCCACGCACTCTCCCCGTCCTTCCTCAACGTCCGGTCCCATCTGCGGGTTCCCGGGTGCAGCGGATACAGTCAGCGTCGCGCCAACTACGGGGACAGGAGAGGGTCATTACCGCCAACCGGCAGACGAGCTGGGCGTTCGCCGACGCCTTTGTCGCCGAGGACGACGCTCTGCGCTGGGCCCGCGAGCGGGCCCGGGAGGCAGGGCTGCCCTCGGTGTCGCCCGGCACCGGCTCCGCGCTGCGCCTGCTGGCCGCCACCGCCGACGCCAAGGCCGTGGCCGAGATCGGGACCGGGACCGGTGTCTCGGGGATCTACCTGCTGCAGGGCATGCGGCCCGACGGCGTGCTGACCACGGTCGACCTGGAGCCGGAGCGCCAGCAGTTCGCCCGGGAGGCGTTCCGCGCGGCCGGCTTCGCGGGGAACCGCGCGCGTTTCATCCCTGGCGGCGCGCTGGACGTCCTGCCACGGCTGGCCGACGGCGGGTACGACCTCGTCTTCTGCGACGGGGACCGTACGGAGTCGCTGGACTATCTCGCTGAATCGTTGCGCCTGCTCCGTCCGGGCGGGCTGGTCTGCTTCGAGGGCGTGTTCGCGGACGGCCGCACCGTGGATTCGGCGGCGCAGCCGTCGGAGGTGCTGAGGGTCCGGGAGCTGCTGCGTACGGTGCGGGAGAGTCCCGAGTTGCTGCCGACACTGCTGCCGGTGGGCGACGGCCTGCTCTGCGCGGTCCGCCGCGGCTGACCGCTGCGCGCTCCGGCGAACGGGGCCGCTGTACGGGGTGACCGCTGCGCGCTCCAGGCGGCCGCGCCCCGGGGCGGCCCCGGGTCCGCGCCCTCTCCGCGCGGCAGACGGCCCGGGGGAGAAAGCGCACTGCCCCGGCACTTACGTGCCGGGGCAGGCGAAGAATCAGGGCGCGTCAGCCGACGACCTTCTTCAGGGCGTCGCCCAGTGCGTCCGCTTCGTCCGGAGTCAGCTCGACGACAAGCCGACCGCCGCCTTCGAGCGGAACGCGCATGACGATGCCCCGCCCCTCCTTGGTCACCTCGAGCGGGCCGTCGCCCGTCCGCGGCTTCATGGCCGCCATGCTCGTTCCCCTTCCTGAAACCAGCTCATCGCAGCCGGCGGCCCCATGACAGGTGCTGTGTCACCGGCATCGAACACATTGCTTCCAGGCCATTATCCCGCATGGCGGGACCCAAAGACCAACATCAGTCGGCATCGCTTACGCAACGCGCTCTCGCAAAACCACCCAATTCGGCGATCGGCCTGCGATACTTCGCCGCGCTCCGACGCCGCCGCGACAAGGTTTCTTTGACGCAGGTCACATGTCCCCGTCCGGCGATCTCCGCCATGCTGGGCCCCGACATTGCCGTCAGAACCGCAAAGGGGACCCACCATGGCCGACGCCGTGCTGTACGACGTGAGCGACGGACTCGCGACGATCACGATCAACCGGCCCGAGGCCATGAACGCCATGAACGTCGAGGCGAAGGTCGCGCTGCGGGACGCCGTCCTTGCCGCCGCCGCCGACCCCGGCGTACGCGCGGTCCTGCTCACGGCGACGGGCAAGGCGTTCTGTGTGGGGCAGGACCTCAAGGAGCACGTGGAGCTGCTGGCCGCCGACCGGGAGTCGGGCAGCGGCGGCACCATGAGCACGGTGCGGGAGCACTACAACCCGATCGTCCGCGCGCTGACCGAGATGCCGAAGCCGGTCGTCGCGGGCGTGAACGGCGTCGCGGCAGGCGCCGGCCTGGGCTTCGCCCTCGCCGCCGACTACCGGATCGTGGCGGACACGGCGAAGTTCACGACGTCGTTCGCGGGCGTGGCGCTGACCGCGGACTCGGGGGTGTCGTGGACGCTGCCCCGGCTGATCGGCCAGAGCCGTGCGGCCGACCTGCTGCTGTTCCCGCGGTCGTTCTCCGCGCAGGAGGCGTACGACTGGGGCATCGCGAACCGGCTGGTCCCGGCGGACGAGCTGGCCTCGGAGGCGGCAGCCGTGGCCCGGGGGCTGGCCGAGGGACCCACGGTCGCGTACGCGGCGCTCAAGGAGTCGCTGGCGTACGGGTCGAGCCGTTCGCTGAGCGAGGCGCTGGACAAGGAGGACGAGCTGCAGTCGAAGGCGGGCGCCTCCGAGGACCACGCGATCGCCGTGCAGGCCTTCCTGGCGAAGGAGAAGCCGAAGTACCTCGGGCGCTAGGGTCTTTCGTTCGGATCAGGCCGGATCAGTGAGCGGGATCTGGTGCGTGCGATCGCAAGGCGGAGGAGGGAGACAATGGCGGAGCCATGGCGACCGACGACAACGCGGCGAGCGTGCGTGCCAGACCCCGCGAGCCCGGCATGATCCAAACGAGAGGCCCTAGGGGCGCGGGCCGCGGGCCACGCAGTCGGCGAGGTGGTCGTCGACCAGGCCGCACGCCTGCATCAGGGCATAGGCGGTCGTCGGTCCGATGAAGCGCAGGCCGCGCTTCTTGAGGGCCTTGGACAGCGCTGTCGACTCGTCGCTGACGGGCGGGACGTCGGCCAGGGTCCGCGGGGCCGCGCGCCGGGCGGGATCGGGGGCGTGGGACCAGATCAGGGCGTCGAGCTCGCCGGCGGGCCATTCGGCGAGCACGCGCGCGTTGGCCATGGTCGCCTCGATCTTGGCGCGGTTGCGGATGATGCCGGCGTCGGCGAGGAGGCGCTCCTTGTCGGCGTCGGTGAACGCCGCGACCGAGGCGATCTTGAAGCCGTCGAAGGCGCTGCGGAAGCCCTCCCGGCGGCGCAGGATCGTGATCCAGGACAGACCGGACTGGAAGGCCTCCAGGCAGAGCCGCTCGAAGAGGGCGTCGTCGCCGTGGACGGGACGGCCCCACTCCTCGTCGTGGTAGGCCACGTAGTCCTCGGTGGACAGGCCCCAGGGGCAGCGCAGAGCGCCGTCGGGGCCGGGCACGGCACCGCCGGTCATCGGTCCGTCTCCTCGTCCGGCTTGGCGAACAGGTCGCGGCGGCCGGCGGCCGTCGCCTGTGCGCCGGCCAGCGCCGACTCCAGGTCCGCGATACGCGCGTCCCGCTCGGCGAGCTCGGCGCCGAGCCGGTCGAGGACCTCGTCGACGTCGTCCATCCGGTAGCCCCGCGGGGACACGGGCAGGCGCAGGGCCTCCACGTCCGCGCGACCCAGCGGGCGGTTCAGCGGGAGGGGGTCGGTCAGCTGCTCGGGCGCCACCTCGGGCAGGGCCGCGCTGTCGCCGCCGCCCACGACGGCGAGCGTGACCGCGGCGACGACCACGACCATCGCGATCAGCAAGAACAAGAACACGAGCGACCCTCTCCCCTGACGACCTGGGAACACCCCGAGCGGAAAAACTCCCGTGCCGATCGTGCCACGGGACACTGACAGTAGGGTCGCAGGGCGGACGATCTGAGGAGGAAACAGCGGATGCTGCGGCTGGGACGGCGCGAGTTCGACGCGCACGAGCCGGTGATCATGGCGATCGTGAACCGGACGCCCGACTCCTTCTACGACCAGGGCGCCACGTTCCGCGACGAGCCCGCGCTGTCCCGGGTCGAGCAGGCGGTGGCCGAGGGCGCGGCGATCATCGACATCGGCGGGGTGAAGGCGGGCCCCGGCGAGGAGGTGAGCGCCGAGGAGGAGGCGCGGCGCACGGTGGGGTTCGTGGCGGAGGTCCGCCGACGGCACCCGGACGTGGTGATCAGCGTCGACACCTGGCGGCACGACGTCGGCGAGGCCGTGTGCGAGGCGGGCGCCGACGTGCTGAACGACGCGTGGGGCGGGGTGGACCCCGGCCTGGCCGAGGTCGCCGCGCGGTACGGCGCCGGCCTGGTGTGCACGCACGCGGGCGGCGCCGAGCCCCGAACGCGCCCGCACCGGGTGGCGTACGACGACGTCATGGCGGACATCCTGCGGGTCACGGTCTCTCTCGCCGAGCGGGCCGTCGAGCTGGGCGTACGCCGGGACGGGATCATGATCGACCCCGGTCACGACTTCGGGAAGAACACCCGGCACAGTCTGGAGGCGACCCGCAGGCTGGGTGAGATGACGGCGACCGGCTGGCCGGTGCTGGTCTCGCTGTCCAACAAGGACTTCGTCGGCGAGACGCTCGACAAGCCGGTCAAGGAGCGGGTGCTCGGCACGCTGGCGACGACCGCCGTCTCGGCCTGGCTCGGGGCGCAGGTCTACCGGGTGCACGAGGTGGCCGAGACGAAGCAGGTGCTGGACATGGTGGCGTCGATCGCGGGCCACCGCCCTCCGGCGGTCGCCCGGCGGGGACTGGCCTGACCGCAGGCCGCCGGTGCGCTCCGGGGACGTCCGGGGGCACACCGGCGACGTACGGGCGCTACCTGCCGGTCTCCTTGGTGACCATGGCGACGGCCTCCTCCACGTCGTCCGTGACGTGGAAGAGCAGCAGGTCACGCTCCGACGCCTTGCCCTGCGCGACCACGGTGCCGCGCAGCCAGTCGACCAGGCCGCGCCAGTACTCGCTGCCGAACAGGACGATCGGGAAGCGGGTCACCTTGCGGGTCTGGACGAGGGTGAGCGCCTCGAACAGCTCGTCCAGGGTGCCGAGACCGCCGGGCAGGACGACGAAGCCCTGCGCGTACTTCACGAACATCGTCTTGCGGACGAAGAAGTAGCGGAAGTTCACTCCGATGTCGACGTGCTGGTTGATGCCCTGCTCGAAGGGCAGCTCGATGCCGAGGCCGACGGAGATGCCCTTGGCCTCCCGCGCGCCCTTGTTGGCGGCCTCCATGGCGCCCGGCCCGCCGCCGGTGATCACGGCGAAGCCGGCGTCGACCAGCGCCCGGCCGAGCTGCACCCCGACCTCGTACTCCGGCGTGCCGGGGCGGGTACGGGCGGAGCCGAAGACGCTGATGGCGCTGGGCAGTTCGGCGAGCGCGCCGAAGCCCTCGACGAACTCCGACTGGATGCGCATGACCCGCCAGGGGTCCGTGTGCACCCACTGGGAGTCGCCTTCGGTGTCCAGCAGCCGCTGGTCGGTGGTCGTCGGCTGGACCTGCTCCCTGCGGCGCAGTACCGGTCCCAGTCGCTGCTCCTCCAGCGCGCGCAAACCCTCGGAGTTGCTGCTCATGACCTGCTCCCTCCGCCGAACATCATTTTTCTTCGGGCCAGGGTAGGTCGGCGGACGTTACGAAGGGCGAAATGAGAGCGATCCGCCGGCCTTCGATGTCGGGAAGCACGGCCGCCGCGCAGAGCCACGGACGCATGCCGGGGCGGGTCAGGCGGTGAGCCACTCTCGCAGCCGCTCCTCGCAGTGCGTGATCTTGGCGACGGCCACATGCTCGTCCCGCTTGTGGGCGAGGAGCGCGTTGCCCGGTCCGTAGTTGACGGCCGGGACGCCGAGAGCGCTGAACCGTGAGACGTCGGTCCAGCCGAACTTCGGCTGCGCGGTGCCGCCCACGGCGGCCATGAACGCGGCCGCGGCGGGGTGCGAGAGTCCGGGCAGCGCACCGCCTGTGTGGTCGTCCACCACGAATTCGCTCACTCCGCAGTCGGCGAACACCTCACGGACGTGGGCTTCGGCCTCCTCCATGCTGCGGTCGGGGGCGTAGCGGTAGTTGACGACCACGGTGCACGCGTCGGGGATGACATTGGTGGCCACACCGCCCTCGATGCCGACGGCGTTGAGGCCCTCGCGGTACTCGAGCCCGTCGATCACCGGTCGGCGGGGTTCGTACGCGGCGAGTCGGGCGAGGATCGGGGCGGCGGCGTGAATGGCGTTGGAACCCATCCAGCTGCGCGCGGAGTGGGCGCGCTCGCCCTCCGTGCGGAGGTGGACCCGCAGCGTGCCCTGGCAGCCGCCCTCGACCTGGGCGTCGGAGGGCTCCAGCAGGATCGCGAAGTCACCCGTGAGCCAGTCGGGATGGGCGTCTGCCACATGCCCCAGGCCGTTCAGGTGTGCTGCGACCTCCTCGTTGTCGTAGAAGACGAACGTGAGGTCACGGTTGGGCTCGGGGACCGTGGCCGCGATACGCAGCTGGACGGCGACGCCCGACTTCATGTCGCTGGTGCCGCAGCCCCACAGGATGCCGTTCTCGTCGAGACGCGAGGGCAGGTTCTCCGCGACCGGAACCGTGTCGATGTGCCCGGCGAGCACCACGCGCTCGGCCCGCCCCAGGTGCGTACGGGCCACGATGTTGTTGCCGTGCCGGTCGACGGTGAGGTGCGGCAGGAGGCGCAGGGCCTGCTCGATGGCGTCGGCGAGGGGCTTCTCCTCCCCGCTGACCGAGCGGTGGTCGACCAGCGCGGCGGTGAGCGCCGGGCCGTCCAGGGTGAGGTCAAGCACGGTTTCGGGCATGGCTCAGACCCTAACCCCACCTCCAGTACCGTGGGCGTCGTGTCCGAGACCGCCTCCCCCGTCCGGCGCGGCCGCCTCCTTCGCTTCGCGGCCGCGTTCCTTGTGCTGCTGGCTCTCGTCGGCTACGTCGTCGTGCAGTACGTCAACGGCGGCGGCCCGCCGCGCTGCGTCGTGCGCACGGCGGAGGACGGCGGCACGTCCTACGAACTCTCGGCGGAGCAGGCGGACAACGCGGCGACGATCTCCGCCGTCGGCACCACGCGGGGCATGCCCCAGCGCGCGGTCACGATCGCGCTGGCCACCGCGCTCCAGGAGTCGGCGCTGCGCAACATCGGGCACGGCGACCGGGACTCGCTCGGCCTGTTCCAGCAGCGTCCCTCGCAGGGCTGGGGCACGCCGGAACAGATCCTCGACCCGGTGTACGCGGCCGGGAAGTTCTACGACCACCTCGCCGAGGTGCCCGGATACTCGCGTCTGCCGCTGACCGTGGCCGCTCAGCGCGTCCAGCGCAGCGGCTTCCCGCAGGCGTACGCGAAGCACGAGCCGGACGCCACGCTGCTGGCGGCGGCGCTCACGGGCCGTGCCGCGGCCACGCTGACCTGCGAGTCCCGTCAGGGCGGGCGGTCCGGCGATCCGGTGAGGCTGCGGTCGGAGCTGGTGCGCGCCTTCGGGTCCGACGTGCTGCCGCGCGGTGGTGCGGGGCGTGGGAGCGCCGGCGCGCAGGACATGACGGAGCTTGCCGTTCCGGTGCCGTCCACGGCGGCGGCGGACGACGAGGGCGCGTCCCGGCGGGGCTGGGAGCTGGCGCACTGGGCGGTGGCCCGTGCGGACGCGCTGCGCATCGCGGAGGTCTCGTACGGGGGCCGGGTGTGGAGCACGGCGCAGTCCGGGCAGGGCTGGCGCGAGGAGCCGTCCCGCGCGGGCGGCAGGGCCGGCGCGGGCGCGTCCGGCGGCGGCACCGCCGATCAGGTCACGGGCGACGTCCGCATTCGGCTCGCACAGTAGTCCGTCGCTTCCCTCGAAGGAGGCATTCCACTCCCGTCCCGCGGAGGGCGCACAGCCCCTGTCGCGCCGAGCCGGGAGTATGCGCGAAATCCCTTTCGCGCCAAGGGAAGTGACGGTTCACCAGCGTACCGGACATGGCAATGTTTGCCCGTTTTCCCGCGAAACCGATTATGCGACGCGTTACCAATTCTTTACCTGGGGGCACCGCAACTTCCCCCGCCCTCCTTGCGGTTGTCAGGACGTCCGTACGCCGGACAGCACCATCACGCACCACGCACAGTCCGAACGTCCTCTCGCTTCAAGGAGCATCATGTCCCTCCCCCTGACCCGTCGGATCGCCCGTGCCGCGCTGCTCATCGCGGCGGGAGCAGCTCCCGTGGTCGGTGCGGCCGGCTCCGCAGGCGCCGTGGAACTCCCCCAGGCCCCGGTCGGCGGCCTGACGGCCCTCGACTCGGACAACGTCGACGGCACGGTCGGCGGCGTCTCGAAGGAGACCACCAAGGTGGCCCGCCAGGTCGGCGGCAAGCCGGTCGAGAAGGCCGCCCCCGCCGCGGCGAAGACCGTCGCCAAGACCGTCACCAAGACCGCCAGGACGGCCGCTCCGGTCGCCAGGAAGGCCGCCGCTGACACCGCCGGCGAGGCGGGCGGCCTGATCGGCGGCGCCACCAAGGGCGGTCTGCCGGCCGACTCGCTCGGCGGTGGCGGGCTGCCCACCGGCACGCTCGGCGGTCTGCCGCTGGGCGGCTGATCCGCCTCCGGCCGGCCGGTGCTTCGGCGCATCGACGCGTCGGCTGCCGGCAGGCCGGCAGGTGCACGCGAAGGCCCGGGAGCCACTACTCCCGGGCCCTTCCGCAGATCCGGTGCGCCGACGGCGCACCGGCACGGTGAGGGCTCAGCCCAGACGCTTCACGGCCGCCTCGACCCGCTCGTCGGTGGCCGTGAACGCCACCCGTACGAACCGCTCGCCCGCCTCTCCGTAGAAGTCGCCGGGCGCGACCAGGATGCCGAGGTCCGCCAGGTACCCGACGGTCTCCCAGCACGGCTCGTCGCGCGTCGCCCACAGGTACAGGCTGGCTTCGCTGTGCTCGATGCGGAAGCCGTGCGCCTCGAGCGCCGAGCGCAGCGCCGTGCGGCGGGCCGCGTATCTGGCGCGCTGTTCGAAGACGTGCGCGTCGTCGCCGAGCGCGGCGACGGTCGCCGCCTGCACGGGGGCCGGGGTCATCATCCCGCCGTGCTTGCGGATCCGGAGCAGTTCGCCGAGCACGTCCGCGTCACCGGCGATGAACGCGGCACGGTACCCGGCCAGGTTGGAGCGCTTGGAGAGCGAGTGGACGGCGACGACGCCCTCGTACGTGCCGCCGCAGACGTCCGGGTGCAGCACGGACACCGGCTCGGCGTCCCAGCCGAGCTCCAGGTAGCACTCGTCGCTGAAGACCAGCACGCCGTTCTCGCGCGCCCAGGCGACGATCCGGGTCAGCTCGTCCTTGGCCAGCACCTTGCCCGTGGGGTTGGACGGCGAGTTCAGCCACAACAGCTTGAGGCCGGCCGGGTCGAGCTCGGTCGGGTCGTCGTAGACGACGGGCTCCGCGCCGCACAGGCGCGCGCCCACCTCGTACGTCGGGTAGGCGAGCCGCGGGTGGGCGACCGTGTCCCCCGTGCCGAGGCCGAGCTGTGTGGGCAGCCAGGCCACCAGCTCCTTGGAGCCGACGACGGGCAGGACGTTGGTGTGCTCGACGTTCACCGCCCCGAGCCGGCGCTCCACCCAGCCCACCAGCGCGTCCCGCAGCACGGGCGTGCCCCACACCGTGGGGTAGCCGGGTGAGTCGGCGGCGGCCACGAGGGCCTGCTGGATCAGCGGGGGCACCGGGTCGACGGGCGTGCCGACGGAGAGGTCGACGATCCCGTCGGGGTGGCCGGCGGCCGTCGCCTTGTACGGCTCGAGCTTGTCCCAGGGGAAGACGGGGAGGCGCGAAGAGACTGAGGCCACGGCGGCGCTCGCTTTCTGGTACGTGGGCGTCAAACGCCTCGGTCCCGTACGGACGACGAGCCGTACGGGACCGGAGGATGCGGATCGGAGCTGCCGTCCCGCGGCGGATCAGCGGCTCAGCGGCCGATCCGCCGGCGGGGGCGGATCAGTCCTGGCGGCTGATCAGCCGTTCTGCGGGGGCAGCGCGGCGATGAAGGGGTGGTCGCGCTCGATCAGGCCGAGCTTGGAGGCACCACCGGGCGAACCGAGCTCGTCGAAGAACTCGACGTTCGCCTTGTAGTAGTCCTTCCACTCCTCCGGCGTGTCGTCCTCGTAGAAGATGGCCTCCACGGGGCAGACCGGCTCACAAGCACCGCAGTCGACGCATTCGTCCGGGTGGATGTACAAGGACCGGGAGCCCTCGTAGATGCAGTCGACGGGGCACTCCTCGATGCACGCCTTGTCCTTGACGTCGACACAAGGCTGCGCGATGACGTAGGTCACGCTGTCGTTCCTCCTCGGTAAGGGCTGGCTTGCGCGGGAGCGCGGCGTCGTCGATGCCCGCCCCTAGTATCTCCGTTCTTGGCAACGATCCGAACAGGAGGGGCTCGCAGAGCTGTGGAATTCACTGCCGGCGGACGACTCAAGGTCCGTATTACACCTGATGACGTGGGGAAACGAGTCTCCGTCCGGACCGTGGACGCGCCCGGTGGCCCGGGACACGAGTTCACCGACACGGTAGGTGTTCTCACATCATGGACCGGCGGTGTGCTGCTGATCACACGGCGGACCGGCGAGACCGTCCACATCGCGGAATCGTCCCTGGTCGCGGGCAAGGTCGTGCCCCCGGCCCCGGCCCGGCGGCGGGGTCCGGCGGCCAGCTTCGAGGAGCTCGCGCGGGTGATGGCCGGGGCCTGGCAGCCGGTGGAGAGCGAGCGGCTCGGCGACTGGGAGCTGCGGGCGTCGTCCGGCTTCACCCGGCGCGCCAATTCGGTGCTGCCCCTCGGTGACCCCGGGATGGAGCTCGACGCGGCGCTGGAGCGGGTGCGCGACTGGTACGGACGGCGCGGTCTCCCGGCGTACGTGCAGACCGCGACCGGCGCGGCGGGCACACAGGAGGAGCTGTGCGCCGAGCTGGAGGCGCGCGGGTGGCGGCGCGAGGTGTCGGCACAGGCGCAGGTCGGCGGCCTCGCGCCGGTCGGCGACCTGGACGCGGACGTCACGCGGGTGGAGCTGGCTCGCACCGTCGACGAGACCTGGCTGCGGCGCTACCAGCGGTCAGGTGTACCGGGCCCCCATGTGCTCCAGGTCCTGCGCAGCGGCCCTTCGGTGTGGTTCGCCACCGTACCCGGCACCGGGGAGGTGCCCGCGGCGATCGGCCGGTGTGTGGTCGACGGACGCTGGGCGGGCTTCATGGCGGTGGAGGTCGACCCCGAGTACCGCCGTCAGGGGCTCGCCCGCGCGGTCATGGCGGCCCTGGCCCGCCGGGCGCTGGAGGAAGGCGCGTCGGCCGCCTGGCTGCAGGTGGAGACGGACAACGAGGCGGCCCGTGCGCTGTACGGAGGCATGGGTTTCGCGGTCCACCACCACTACCACCACTTCCGAGCGGCGTAGACGGGTACGAGAGGCGTATGCAGCACGATTCCCGGCGGCAGTCCTGGCGGGAGCGGTTCGCCGAGGAGGCCCGCGCCGAACGCCCCGACCTGGCCCTGCTGTGCCTGCTCATCGGCACGCAGGCGGACCCCGCGCTGGACGAGGCCGGCATCGACGAGGCCCAGATAGAGCTGGACCGTCTCGCGGGGATGCTGCCGTACGGGCTCACCACGCCCCACGCCTGGGCGCGGGCGCTGGCGGACCTGCTCGGCGGCCGCGAGGGCTTCCACGGCAGCCCGGGGGACTACGAGAACCTGGAGTCCTCGCTGCTGCACGAGGTGCTGCGGCGCCGCCGCGGCCTGCCGATCCTGCTCTCGGTCGTCTGGACGGAGGTCGCCCGACGGGCGGGCGGGCACGTGTACGGCGTGGCCCTGCCCGGCCATTTCGTGGTCGGCTTCGGCGAGGCCGACGCACAGGTCCTCGCGGACCCGTTCGCCGCGGGCCGGCTGCTGACGGCGCAGGACACGGAACTCCTCGTCACGAGCACGACGGGCGCACCGCTGACCCCCTCGATGCTGACGCCCGCGGACCCGCTCTCGGTGGTGTCGCGCGTCCTGAACAACATCCGCGCCTGGGCGGCGCCCCGCCCGGAACGCTCGGAGGTGGCCCTCTGGGCGCTCGACCTGCTCCTGCTTCTCCCCGCCCACCCGGCCCGGATCCGCTACGAACGGGCCCGCCTGCTGGTCCAGCGCGGCGAGTTCACGACGGGCGCGGCGGAGATGGAGGCGTACGCGGACGTGGTGTCCGCGGTCGACCCCACGACCGCGGAGGCGGTCAGGGCCCGGGCCCGGGCGGCACGGGCGATGCTGAACTGACGGGGCGGCCCGTCTTCCCGGGGCGCGGGACCGCCCTTCTGGCCGGCCCGGTCGTGGTGGGCCGGGCCGGCCGGGGGGCGGGGGCCGCGGTCAGAGGGTGTTCTTGTAGAGCAGCAGGTTCGGGGTGCCCGCCGGGTTGTTCTTGATCGCGCCCTTGGTGGCTTTGGTGGTGATCCAGCTGTTCACCGTGGAGGAGGCCGCGTCGCCCATGGCGCC
Organism: Streptomyces sp. PKU-EA00015; assembly: GCF_013387495.1. Classification (GTDB taxonomy): domain Bacteria; phylum Actinomycetota; class Actinomycetes; order Streptomycetales; family Streptomycetaceae; genus Streptomyces. The sequence goes on from NZ_JABZEE010000028.1 coordinate 66,925, forward strand.
CTTGTAGAGCGCTCCGACGCCGGCGACGTGCGGGCTGGCCATCGAGGTGCCGCTGATGGTGTTGGTGCCGCCGAGGAGCCAGGCGGAGGTGATGCCCACACCCGGTGCGTAGGTCTCGACGCAGGAGCCGTGGTTGGTGAAGGAGGCCGCGGTGTCCGTCTTGTCGGATGCGGCGACCGTCATCACGCCGGAGGCGCTCGCCGGGGAGGTCGCGCAGGCGTCCTCCCCGTCGTTGCCCGCCGCGACGGCGAGGAAGACGCCCGCGTTGTTGAGGCTGGTGGCGGCGCTGTTGACGGTGGCGGAGAAGCCGCCGCCGAGCGACATGTTGGCGACGGCCGGCTTGACCGCGTGCGTGCGGACCCAGTCCATGCCCTCGATCACGTCGGCGTTGGTGCCGATGCCGGCGCAGTTGAGAACGCGTACGCCGCGCAGTTTGACGCCCTTGGCCACGCCGTAGGCGGAGCCGCCGATGGTGCCGGCGACGTGGGTGCCGTGGCCGTTGCAGTCCAGGCCGGTGCCTTCGAGGGTGGCGTCGTAGGCGATCGCGGCCCGGCCGCCGAAGTCCGGGTGGCCCGGGTCGATGCCGGTGTCGATGACGTACGCCGTCACGTTCGAGGCTGTGGTGGTGTAGCCGTACGTGGTGGACAGCGGCAGGGTGCGCTGGTCGATGCGGTCCAGCCCCCAGGTGGCGTTGTTCTGGGTGGCGCCGGCACGGACCTCCTGGTCCTCCTCGATGCGCGTCACCGACGGGTGCTTGCGCAGGGCGGTCAGCTGACCGGGGGTGAGTGCGGCGGCGAAGCCGTCGATGACGGCGTCGTAGGTGTGCTGGGTCCGCACACCCGCGAGGCGGGCCAGACCGGCGGCGCTCGTGCCGGACTCGAGGGTGACGATGTAGTGGCCGGGTACGGCCTTGCCGGTGGCCCGGACCACCTCGACCAGAGGGCCGTCCGAGGGGGTCGCGGCCTCCGCGGTAGCGGGCAGGGCGGCCACGGCGAGGGGGATCGCCATCAGGGCGGCGGCAGTTCGTGTCTTCACGGGGTGCCAGTCCTCCTTGTCGACGTCCGCCGAGGGTTCACCACGGCGGACGTTCCGTGTGGGGGGCGCGACAGGGAACGTATGAGCGACGAATGCCGGCGGCAAGGGGCGGGACAAGGTTTTCTTCACGAGTGGAGGGTTGTGCCTCACTTCGCTGCCCCTCCACCGCATACCGGTCAACTACCGTTCGGCCGCGGTGACTTCATGACGGCATCGACCGAGGCGCAGTCCCCCGCGAGTGGACGGCCGCTCAGCACGCGACAAAGCCCCTGCCCGACTCGGGCAGGGGCTTCGACCGGCGGTTTCGCTCAGATCGCTCAGTTCGGGTCGAGCGAGATCACGGCCGTGCGCTCCGCGGGGGTCTTGCCGCGCAGGGCCGGCCCCATCGCCTGGGCCACGTCGTCGGCGGACACCTGGTGCTGCTTGCCGTCGCCCTTGGTGATCATGATCCCGTCGAAGACACCGTCCAGCAGCTCCTCGATGGCCCGCTTGTCGTAGACCTCGACCAGCTTCCCGTCGATCGGCTTCATGGAGAGGATCTTCGGCAGGGACTTCGCCGGCCCGAACTGGATCGACTTGTCACCTGCCTTGATCGTGATCAGGCCGGACATCGCGGGCTGGGCGAACTCCTTCATCGCCCGGTCCAGTTCCGCCTTCGTGATCGTCGGCTCGCGGGTGGTCACCGGGACTTCGACCACGTTCGGCCTGCCGGTCTCGACCTGGGCGCGGTACGCGTCCTTCACCGAGATCATCGAGCGGCCGACGTCCAGGGACTGGCCCGCCTTGCCCGGCACGGCGACCGCCTTGCCCGGCTCGAAACGGATCGTGCCGTCGGTGGCCGAACCGGACGTGCCCGCGAGGTCCGCGAGCGCCACGCTCAGCTTCTCCTCGTCGACGAGGATCACCGGCTCGGCGACGCGCTCGCCGCCGAAGAGGGAGCCGATCACCGACACCGGGTTGTAGTCGCTGCCCGCGGCGGCGCGCACCGTCGCCTGGCTGTCCAGGGAGAGGCCGGCCTTGTCCGGGGCGAGCTCGGCCTTCTTGCCGCCGACCGAGAGCTGGAGCGGCGTGCCGGCCCGCTCACCGAGCGCCGCGTCGAGCTTGTTGACGGCCTCGTCCCGCGTGCCGCCGCCGATGTCCACCCCGAGGACCGTGGTGCTCTTCGGCACGTCCGAGTGATTGAGCAGCAGACCGGCGCCGTACGCGATGCCGAGCACGGCGATCACGCCGACGCCCGCGAGCACCAGCTTGGAGCGGCCCTTCTTCGCGGGCGCGGGCGCGGGCCGGGGCGCCGGCCGCGGCTCCGCGGTGGACACGGGTCCGGCCGGCCCCGCCGGGCCGCCGCCGGGGCCGGCCGGGAACTCCGGCGCGGAGAACTCGGCTTCCGGCCCGTGCGGGCCGCCCAGCGTCGGGAACGGGGAGCGGTGCTCCTCGGGGACGACGGGAATGCCGCTGGTCAGCGTGTCGCCGGAGACGTGGCCGCCGCCCGGTCCGGGCGCGGGCTTCTGCGGGGTGAGCACCGCGGTGTCGTCGGACATGCGGGGAGCGACGCCGGGGCCGCTGGGCATTCCGCCGGGCGTCATCGCGCCGGTGGCGGGGCCGGACGTGGGGCCCGCAGGGCCGGAACGACCCGGTCCGCCCGGCGGACGCACGCCCAGCGGGGGCGTGTTGCGGCCGGGGGCGAAGCTGTTGCCGTTCTGGCCGGGGCCCTCCTGACCGGGGCCTGCCTGGCCGCGACCGCCGCTTGGACCGCCCGGGCCGGGCGCGCCGCCGGGGCCGGGCCGGGGGCCGTCGGAGAAGTACGGGGTGCCCGTGCCGGGAGGCGTGCCGGTGCCTGGAGGCGTGCCGGTGCCGCCGCGCGGGCGCGTGGGGAGGGGAGGCGCACCGGCGTCCTCGGCGAGCGCCGCGAGTCCCGACTTGCGGGGTGCGCCGTCGCCCGCGCCCGGCCCCTGGGGCCCGCCGTCGGCGGAACCCGGACCGCCGGCCGCCGGGCCACCCTGCGGTGCCGGTGCCGGTGCAGCGGACTTGCGCGGCGCGAACCAGTCGCTCGCCGCCTGCTTCTCCTCGGCCGCCGGAGCCTCCGTCGTCTCCTGGGAGGCGGCGGGCCGCGGGACGCTCCCGGTGCGCTCGCTCTCGCGCTCGCCGGTGTCGGCACCGGCGTCGGCCGCCGATCCGTTGCGCGCGGCGGCGTCGGTGTCGCCCATCGGTGTACGCATCACGACGGGCGGGATCGGCCTCGACCCCGGGATGTTGATCCGGATCCGCGTCGTCAGCGTGGTCTCGGTCTTCTTCTCCTCCGGCTGCCGCGGGGAAGCGGCGCCCTCGTCCGGAACGTCCTGCGTCGGATGCAGCGACGGATACTGGCGGGATCCGTACGGCGGTGTTCCCGAGGGGTACGCGGCTCCACCGCGCCCCTGGGGGCCGGAGGACGAACTGTCAGTTTCACGACTCAAAGCAGGTTCTCCCGGTTGGCTTCGCCGCCCGTTCTTACTGGATAGCTACTGCTGCGGGCGGCTCGGCGGCGCGCACCACCATACTGGCCACCAACGACGCAGACCCGGGGACTGCGGGAAGCGGCCCCCGGCGGCCCTTCGGCGGGCCATACGGGCATGGCCGGTTCGGGGGCTCCCCGGCCCGTCGGTCGACCTACCTTAGGGGGCCGCCGAACCGGCTGCGTGCTGGGGGTACGGGTTACGGCTGCCCGCCAAGTCGGCCCGGCCCGCCGCCCTGTTGCGGCAGTCGCGACAGGGTGGCGCAGATCACAGCCGTGGCCATGCCGCCGAGCATGTAGACGAGCGGCCCGATCCCGGAGGTGAACATGGCGTCGCCCTCGGGGCGTCCGACGCTGAGGACGACGATGGACAGCAGCCAGCCGACGGCGGACGCGGCCACCCCGAGCTGCCCCCCGGTCACCCGCAGCGAGCCGTAGAACAAGGCGGCCGTGGCGGCCAGCGCGAGCGCCAAACCGCCCGGGAACCAGGCGCCTTGGAGGAGCGAGCCCGCGATGCCGACGGCCGCGCCGAGGAGCGCGAGACCGAGGTACGCGACGGCACGGCCGGGCCGCGGGGGGCGGGCGAGGAAGGAGCCGGCGGCGCCCCCGCCCGGCCCCTGCGCACCGCCCTGACCGGCCGCACCGCCGGAACCGGCCTTCCCGCTCTGTCCCTTCGTTCCGCTTTTTCCGGTCGTGTCGGCGCGCCCGCGCGTTCCGCCCTTTCCGGTCGTTCCGCTCATGTGGTCACCCCCGAAGTCCCCTCAGGATCCTCACCTCGTGAGAGCTTCCCAAATGCCGCGTTCTGCGCGAGCCCTTCCTGCTCCCCGGGCTCTTCGATGCCCGCGAAGAGGTCGTGCTCGCGCTCGCCGGCCGACGCTCCGGAAGTGCCGGCGGCCAACTGGTAGTACTCGGTGGTGAACAGCGGCTGCCCCAGGTCGTTGGAGAGCGCGAAGAACGTGCCGTCCACCGCGATCTGTGTGGCGTGTGCGCGCATCGCGGCCGCCTTGCGCTCCGCGTACGCGGTGCCGTCGATCTCCGTGGTGATCTCGGAGTCCTCCACCACGCCCGGAATGTCGCCGATATCCGCGATGCCGGGAAAGTCCGCCCCCGCGGCGCGCAGCCGGGCGAATCCCTCCTCGGCGGCCGACCTCGGCACCCGGTTCCAGTAGATCTTGGCGATGACGTGCGGAGCTCCGAGGTCGCGCCGGTAGGCGGGCTCGGCGGCCAGCTCGGCGGCGCGCATCGCGACGCGGTGGGTCTGGATGTGGTCGGGGTGGCCGTACCCTCCGTCGGGGTCGTACGTCACCATCACCTGCGGGCGCACGGAGCGGATGATCTCCACGAGGTGTGCGGCGGCCTCGTCGACCTCGGTGTTCCAGAACGCGCCCTCGCGGTGGTTCTGCTCGACACCCATCATTCCCGAGTCGCGGAACCGGCCCTGTCCCCCCAGGAAGCGGTGGTCGGTGACGCCCAGCTCCTTCATCGCGGCGGCCAGTTCGCCGACGCGGTAGGGGCCCAGCCGGTCCTCCCGGTCGGGCGCGAGATGGGCGAGATCGGCCGGGATGACCTCGCCCTCCTCGCCGAGGGTGCAGGTCACCAGGGTGACCTGGGCGCCGGCGGCCGCGTACCGGGCCATCGTGGCCCCGTTGTTGATCGACTCGTCGTCCGGGTGCGCGTGCACCAGGAGCAGACGACGGGCGGGAACATCCTTCATACCGGACAGACTAGGCCCCCGCCGTCGAGGGCCCTGCTCAGAACTTGATGCCCCCGATCATTCCCGCCACGTTCGTGGTCAGCTCCGTGATCGTCGGAGCCACCGAGGAGCTGGCGAGGTAGAACCCGAGCAACACGCAGACCGCCGCATGTCCGCCCTTCAACCCGGCTTTCCGGATCAGCAGGAAGACGACGATCGCCAGCAGCACCACCGCCGAAATCGAGAGTGCCACGGCGGTTCACCTCCACAGATATTCGGTCGGGACGGGCCAGTTGCATGTGCCGGGGGGGTTCATACCCACCTTGCGCTACGGATCATAACTATCCGTGCCTACGCATCGATCGGTGCACGGCAGCACACGGGGGCGCACACGCGCGGTCCCGGTGCCTTAGGTTCGGTGCCATGACAGCGACGCAGCAGCTCTCCTTTCCGCGTCAGTCGGCGCGGACCCAGCGCTTCACGCTCGGCGCTCCCCGGTCCTTCACCGTTTCGCCGGACGGCTCGCGGGTGGTCTTCCTGCGGTCGGCGTCCGGCACGGACCGGACCGGCCTGCTCTGGGTGCTCGACCTCGACGGCGCCGCCCCCGCGGAACGGCCGGCCGCCGACCCGCGCGACCTTCTCGGCGGCTCCGCCGAGCACCTGTCGCCCGAGGAGCGGGCGCGGCGTGAACGCAGCCGGGAGGGGTCGGCGGGCATCGTCGGTTACGCGGTGGACCAAGCGGTCGAGTTGGCGGCGTTCGCCCTGTCCGGGCGGCTGTTCACGGCAGAGCTGCGGGCCGGGACCGCGCGCGAACTGACCACCCCCGGGCCGGTGATCGACCCCCGGCCCTCCCCCGACGGACGGCACATCGCCTACGTCGCGCGGGGCGCGCTGCGGGTGACGGGCGCCGAGGGCGAGGGGGACCGCGCGCTGGCCGAACCGGAGGACCGGAATGTCACCTGGGGTCTGGCCGAGTTCATCGCCGCCGAGGAGATGGGGCGTTCACGCGGCTTCTGGTGGTCGCCCGAGTCCGACCGGCTGCTCGTGGCCCGCGCCGACGACCGGGAGGTGCGGCGCTGGTGGATCGCGGACCCGGCGCATCCGGACCGGGAACCGGCGAAGGTCGCGTACCCGGCGGCCGGGACGCCCAACGCCGAGGTCCGGCTGTACTTCGTCACCTTGGACGGCCTGCGCACCGAGGTCTCGTGGGACCGGGTCCGCTATCCGTACCTCGCGCGCGTGCACTGGTCGGCCTCCGGCCCGCCGCTGCTGCTCGTGCAGTCGCGCGACCAGTGCACGCAGCTGCACCTGGCGGTCGACCCGGAGACGGGAGGCACGCGGACGGTGCACGTGGACGAGGATCCTGCGTGGCTGGAACTGTTCCCCGGGGCGCCCGCGTGGGCGCCCGAGTCGTCGTACGCGCACGGTTTCGGCGGCGGGATGCTGGTGCGGATCGCCGACGAGGGCGGCGCGCGGGTGCTCGCGGTGGGCGACCGGGTGCTGACGGGGGCCCAGTTGCAGCTGCACGCCGTGCTCGACATCGGCGAGAGCGATGTCCTCGTGTCGGCGGCGGCGGGCGAGGAGGCCGCGGATCCGGAGATCGGCGAGATCCACGTGTACCGGGTCAACGAGCTGGGGGTGGAGCGCGTCTCGGACGGGCCGGGCGTGCATGCGGCCGTCCGCTCGGGCGGGGTCACGGTTCTCGCGTCCTCGGTCACCGGGGCGAGCGGCACGAGCGTGCGTGTGCTGCGGGACGGCAAGCAGATCGCGGAGGTCGTGTCGTACGCGGAGCGGCCGGTGCTCACCGCCCGCCCGCGGCTCGTCGAGGCGGGCGGGCACCGGATTCCGTGCGCGGTGCTGCTGCCGTCCGGCTACCGGGAGTCGGACGGTCCGCTGCCGGTGCTGCTCGATCCGTACGGCGGGCCGCACGGCCAGCGGGTGCTGGCCGCGCACAACCCGTACCTGACCTCGCAGTGGTTCGCCGATCACGGCTTCGCGGTGATCGTCGCGGACGGGCGGGGCGCGCCGGGCCGCTCCCCCGCCTGGGAGAAGGCGGTCAAGAACGCGTTCACGCTGACGCTCGACGACCAGATCGAGGCGCTGCACGCGCTGGCCGGATCGCATCCGCTGGACCTGGACCGGGTGGCGATCCGCGGCTGGTCGTACGGCGGTTACCTGGCGGCGATGGCCGTGCTGCGCCGCCCGGACGTCTTCCACGCGGCGGTGTCGGGCGCGCCGGTGACGGACCTGCGGCTGTACGACACGCACTACACGGAGCGCTACCTGGGCGACCCTGCCGCACAGCCCGAGGTGTACGGCGCCAACTCCCTGGTCACCGACGACGGTCTGACGGTGGCCGAGACGCCGCACCGCCCGCTGATGATCATCCATGGTCTGGCGGACGACAACGTGGTGGTGGCCCACAGCCTGCGGTTGTCGTCGGCGCTGCTGGCCGCGGGACGCCCGCACGAGGTGCTGCCCCTCACGGGCGTGACGCACATGACCCCGCAGGAGCAGATCGCGGAGAACCTGCTGCTGCTCCAGGTGGACTTCCTGAAGCGGTCGCTGGGCCTCGCCTGACGGCGTTCTGCCCCGGCCGCCGTCCCCGTCCACCGGTCCGGGGGCGGGGACGGCGGCCGGGTCGGCGCGTTCGGTCCCGCGACCAGCGCGAGGGCGGCGACGAGGACGGCAAGCCATGCCGACGGTGTCTCCAGCAGCCGCACCGGCGTCCCTTCACCGCCGGTGAAGCGGTCGAGGTAGGCGTCGGCACCCGACGTGTACGCCCAGCGGACCTGCCATGCGGCCGTCACCGCGCCGGCCGTGCCCAGCAGCACGGAAGGCGGACAAGGGCACACGGGGCCCACACGGGACATGGCCGGAAACGGGCGGGGGGCCGGCCGGGGCCACATGGCGAGGCCCCGGCCGGCCCAACGGCACCCGCACGGCCGTACGCTGTTCAGCGTGACGCGTTCGTATATCGGAGTTGCGACAGTCAAGTTGCCTGCGTGTTAACGAATTTGGTGGGCATTCCGCATGCTTTGGGCCTCGTTCCGACGGCCTGTCGAGCACGTCGCCACGTCGATCCACCACACCTTCGCTCAAGAGGCGTTCTCGTGCGGTTTGTTCCCTCGCCGGGTCCTCACAGAGACAGCGGTTGCCACAGTCCCTTCAACCGTTCCTGGCATTGGGTCAGGGGGACGTGTAAAGCGTCGCCCCGCCGCCGTCCGGCTCGTCCCCGCCCGGCACCACATGCCGTTCCTCCGCGAAGTGGCACGCCGACGGATGCTGTACGGGCCCCTCGGCGGTCCGCAGATGGGCGGGCACGGCCAGCAGCGGCACCTCCCGTGCGCAGCGCTCCTGTGCCTTCCAGCACCGCGTGCGGAACCGGCAGCCCGAGGGGATGTTGGTCGGTGACGGCACGTCCCCGGTCAGGATGATCCTCTCCCGGTGCTCGCGCGCCTCGGGGTCCGGGACGGGGACGGCCGAGAGCAGCGCCTGGGTGTACGGGTGGGTGGGGTGGTCGTAGATCTCGGCGTCCTTGCCGATCTCCACCACGCGCCCGAGGTACATCACGCCGACCCGGTCGGAGATGTGGCGCACGATCGACAGGTCGTGGGCGATGAAGACGTAGCTCAGCGAGAACTCGCTCTGCAGCCTCTCCAGCAGGTTGACGACCTGCGCCTGCACCGACACGTCGAGCGCGGAGACCGGCTCGTCGGCCACGATGATCTCGGGCCGGAGCGCGAGCCCGCGCGCGATGCCGATGCGCTGGCGCTGGCCGCCGGAGAACTGGTGCGGATAGCGGTTGACGAACTCCGGGTTGAGCCCGACGACGTCCAGCAGCTCCTGCACCTTCTGTCGGCGCGAGCCCTTCGGCGCGACCTCGGGGTGGATCTCGAAGGGCTCGCCGATGATGTCGCCGACCGTCATACGCGGGTTCAGCGACGTGTACGGGTCCTGGAACACCATCTGGATGTTGCGGCGCACGGCCTTGAGCGCGCGCCCCGACAGCCTGGTGACGTCCTCGCCCCTGTACCGGATCGAACCGGCCGTCGGCCGCTCCAGGTGGACGAGCATCCTGGCGAGCGTGGACTTGCCGCAGCCCGACTCCCCCACGATGCCGAGCGTCTCGCCCGCCAGCAGGTCGAGGTCGACGCCGTCGACCGCCTTGACCGCGCCGACCTGCTTCTTGAACAGGACGCCGCGCGTGAGCGGGTAGTGCTTGTACAGGTCGCGGACCTCCAGGATCGCCTCAGCCATTCAGGGCCTCCTCCCAGAAGTGGCACGCGCTCCCGCGTTCCTCGTTCACCTCGTACAGCGGCGGCTCGTCGGTGCGGCACACGTCCCGGGCGAGCGGGCAGCGCGGGTGGAAGGCGCAGCCGGGCGGGATGTGCATCAGGTTCGGCGGCAGGCCCTTGATCGCGTAGAGCTCCTGGCCCTTCCGGTCCAGGCGCGGGATCGACTCGAGCAGACCCCGGGTGTACGGGTGGGCGGGCGCCTTGTAGATGTCGTGCACGGGGGCGGTCTCGACGATGTGGCCCGCGTACATCACGGCGATCCTGTCGGCGACGTCGGCGACGACGCCGAGGTCGTGGGTGATCAGGATCAGCCCCATGCCGAGCTCGCGCTGGAGCTCGGCGAGCAGGTCCATCACCTGCGCCTGCACGGTGACGTCGAGGGCGGTCGTCGGCTCGTCGGCGGTGATCAGGTCCGGCTCCAGGGAGAGCGCCATCGCGATCATGATGCGCTGACGCATGCCGCCGGAGAACTGGTGGGGGTACTGGCCGACGCGTTCCTTCGCGGCCGGGATGCGCACCCGCTCCATCAGCTCGACCGCCTTGGCCTTCGCGTCCTTGCGGGACATGCCCCGGTGCACGACGAACATCTCGCCGAGCTGGTCGCCGACGCTGAGGACGGGATTGAGCGAGGAGAGCGCGTCCTGGAAGATCATGGCCATCTCGGCGCCCCTGACCGTCCGCCGCTCGTCCTCCCCCAGCTTCAGCAGGTCCCGCCCCTTGAAGAGGATCTCGCCGCCCGCGATCCTGCCGGGCGGCGTGTCGAGGATCCCCATGACGGCCTGGGCGGTGACCGACTTCCCGGAGCCGGACTCGCCGAGGACGGCGAGCGTCTCACCGGCAAAGACCGAGCAGTCGACGCCGTTGACGGCCTTGGCGACCCCGTCGCGGGTGCGGAACTCGACGTACAGGCCCCGTACGTCGAGCAGCGGCCCCGACTCGGCCGGCGCGGCTGATGTGACGGACACGGCGGACACCTCCTAACGCAGCTTGGGGTCGAGGGCGTCGCGCACCGCGTCGCCGAGCATGATGAACGCGAGCACGGTGACCGCCAGCGCCCCGGCGGGCCAGAGCATCATGTGCGGGGCATTGCGGATGTAGGGGGACGCCGAGGAGATGTCGATGCCCCAGGAGACGGTCGGCGGCTTCAGTCCGGCGCCGAGGTAGGAGAGCGTCGCCTCCAGCGCGATGTAGGTGCCGAGGGCGATCGTGGCGACGACGATCACCGGCGCGACGGCGTTGGGCGCGATGTGCCGCAGCAGCATGCGGGTGTTGGACGCGCCGAGGGCCCTCGCGGCCTGGACGTAGTCGTTCTGCTTGGCGGTGATGACCGAGCCGCGGGCGATACGGGAGATCTGCGGCCAGCCGAGCAGCACCATGAAGCCGACGACGGGCCATACGGTGGTCGAGCGGACGACGGACAGCAGGACGAGGCCGCCGAGCACGACGGGGATGCCGAAGAAGATGTCGGTGAGCCGGGACAGGATCGCGTCCCAGAACCCGCCGAAGAACCCGGCGAGCGCTCCCAGTACGGAGCCGAGCAGCGCGACCCCGAGCGTGGCGCAGACGCCGACGGTGACCGAGGTCCGCGCGCCGTAGACGGTCCGCGTGTACACGTCGCAGCCCTGCCCGTTGAAGCCGAACGGGTGGCCGGGCTGGGAGCCCTCCTGGGCCTTGGCGAGATCGCATGTGAGCGGGTTGCCGGAGGCGATCAGCGAGGGCCACAGGGAGATGACGACCAGGAAGAGGATCACCAGGGCGGAGACGACGAAGACCGGGTTGCGCCGCAGGTCGCGCCAGGCGTCGGACCACAGGCTGCGCGGCTTGCCGGACGGCCCGGCGCCGAGCGGGCCACCCGGTGTCCTCTCCAGGGTCTCGCCCTCGCTCATCGCGAGGTCGGTCCCGCCACCCGCTCCGGTGGACGCGATGGCGCTGTCGTCGAAGGGCTGCTGCTCAGGCATACCGGATCCTCGGGTCGAGAACGGCGTACAGGAGATCGACGAGCAGGTTCGCCAGCAGGAAGACGATGACGAGCACGGTCACGAAGCCGACGACGGTCTGCGTGTTCTGGCGGAGGATCCCCTGGTAGAGCTGGTAGCCGACGCCGTGGATGTTGAAGATGCGCTCGGTGACGATGGCACCGCCCATCAGGGCGCCGACGTCCGTGCCGATGAAGGTGACGACCGGGATCAGCGAGTTGCGCAGCAGATGACGGCGGATGACCCGCCCCCGGGGAAGGCCCTTCGCCTTGGCGGTGCGGACGTAGTCGGAACGCGAGTTCTCGGCGATCGAGGTCCGGGTGAGACGGGTGACGTACGCGAGGGAGACCGAGGCGAGCACCAGGCCGGGCACGATGAGTTCGTCGAGGCGTGCGTCGGAGGACACGGACGGGTCGATGACGGCCCATTCGATGCCGAGCACCAGCTGGACGATCAGACCGGTGACGAAGGTGGGCACGGCGATGACCACCAGGGTGATCAGCAGGACGCCGGAGTCCACGGGGCGGCCGCGGCGCAGCCCGGTGACGACGCCGAGGGTGATGCCGATGAGGATCTCGAAGAAGATGGCCACGAGGGTCAGCCGGATGGTGACCGGGAAGGCGTCGCCCATCAGCTCGGTGACCTTCTGCCCGTTGAACGCGGTGCCGAAGTCTCCGGTGAAGACGTTGCCCATGTAGGTCAGGTATTGCTGCCACACGGGCTTGTCGAGACCGAACTCCTTGCGCAGCCGGGCGGCCGTGGCGGGGTCGCACTGCCGGTCGCCGCAGAGGCCGGCGACCGGGTCGCCCATGATGTTGACCATCAGGAAGATCAGCAGCGTGGTGCCGAAGAAGACCGGGATCATCTGCAGCAGACGCCGGATCACATAGCGTCCCATGAGGCGCTCCTGGGGTCGTCGTGGGAAGGGGTACGGCCCGGCGCGGGCGGTGCGCCGGGCCGGATGGCTTCCGCCGTCAGTTGACCGTGATCTCTTCGTAGACGGGAACGCTGAACGGGTTCAGGGCGACATGGGAGAGCCGCTCCGAGTAGCCGGCGCTGCCGTTCTGGTACCAGAGCGGGATGGCGGCCATCTCGTCCCGCACGACCTTCTCGGCCTCCTTGAAGGTCTCGACGGCCTTGGCCTGGTCGCTCTCGGCGTTGGCCCGGTCGACGAGGTCGTCGAACTTCTCGTTGGTCCACTTGCCGTCGTTGGAGGAGGCGTTGGTGTAGTAGAGCGGCTGCAGGAAGTTCTGGATCAGCGGGTAGTCCATCTGCCAGCCGGCCCGGAAGGGGCCGGGCATCTTCCGGTCGCCGATCTGGTTGCGGAAGTCCGCGAAGGTGCCGACGGGTGCGCCGACACAGGCCCTGTCGTTCCCGAGGGCGTTGTTGACCGAGTTGCACACGGCGTCGACCCAGTCCTTGTGGGAGCCGGTGTCCGCGTTGTACGTGATCTTCACCTGGCCGCCGGGGATGCCGCCGCCCTCCTGGATCAGCCTCTTCGCCGCCGCGGGGTCGTACTCGCAGGCCTCGCCGCACAGGGTGTCGTCGAAGCCGCCCTCGGCGCCCAGCACCGGGGAGGTCCAGTCCTTGGCGGGGGTGCGGGTTTTCTGGAAGATCGTGTCGGTGATCTGCTCGCGGTTGATCGCCCTCGACAGACCGGTGCGCACCTTGGCCCCGTCAGGGGTGTTCCACGCCTTGTCGTAGAAGGGGAAGGCGAGGGTCTGCAGGATGCCCGCCGGTGTGTTGATGTACCGGTCCCCGAGGTCGGCCCGGACGTTCTTGAGCTGGGCGGCCGGGACGTCGTCGACGAGGTCGATGTTGCCCGCGATCAGGTCCGTGTAGGCGGTGTTGTTGTCGGTGTAGACCATGAGGTCGATGCCGCCGTTCTTCGCCTTGTCCGGACCCTTGTAGCCGTCCCAGCGGCGCAGCTCCGCCATCGATCCCTTCTTGTAGGAGCTCAGGGTGTACGGTCCGTTGCCGATCGGCTTGGAGACCCAGGCGTCGTGGTCGTCGAAGAAGGCGCGGGGCAGCGGGGCGAAGGCCGCGTAGCCGAGGGTGTCGGGCCAGGTGGAGAACTTCTGGCTGAGCTCGACCGTGAAGCGGAGGTCGTCGACGACCTTCAGTCCGGACATCGTCTCGGCGGTGGCCTCGCCCTTCTCGGGGTGGACCTGTTCGTAGCCCTCGATGTAGCCGAAGAAGTAGGCGTTCTTCTGGTTGTTCCTGATGTGGGCGCCGTAGTTCCAGGCGTCGACGTAGGACTTGGCGGTGACCTTCTCGCCGTTGCTGAAGGTCCAGCCGTCCTTGAGGGTGACCGTGAAGTTCCTCGAGTCGGTGCTCTCGATCTTCTCGGCCATCATGTCCGTGGCCGCGCCGGTCTTCGGGTCGTATCTCTTCAGGCCGCGGAAGATCATGTCGAGGACCTTGCCGCCCTGCACCTCGTTGGTGTTGGCGGGCTCCAGCGGGTTCTGCGGGTCGGTCCAGGAGGACTTCACGATCCCGTCGGCGCCGCTGCCTCCGCTGTCGCTCCCACCGCCGCAGCCCGTCGCCGCCAGGGCGACGACGACCGCGCATGCGGCCCACTTGGCGGGCGTGGCTCGACGCATGGGGTTCCTCCCGTGTCCTCAGCATGGCTTAGGACCGATATATCACCCCATAGCGGATCTAACGCACTTTCAGAGCGTCCGGGTGGTCGGTGCGGTCACCGGGAGGGTGACACCCCACGTGTCGACGGCGTGGTGCGGGGTCATCGCGTGCGCCTCGCACAGGGAGAGCGTGCAGGTCGGTCTCCGGGCGGCCGATCTCGACGAGGCCGACGGCGTTCATCGGTTCGGTTTTCTCTACGAGAAGACCCCGCCCGCCGCGGTGCGGCAGACGGGGCCCTCGTGTGCGCGGATGACTAGTGCACCGCGTGGACGACGTCCTTCTCCTCGGCGAAGTGGCACGCCGACTCGTGCGCGGCCGGGGAGTCCGAGCCCTGGAAGCGCTCGGGGATCGCCAGCAGCGGCACCTCGGTGGCGCACTTGTCCTGGGCCTTCCAGCAGCGGGTGCGGAAGCGGCAGCCCGACGGCGGGTTGGCCGGCGAGGGGACGTCGCCGGTGAGGATGATCCGCTCGCGGCCCTCGCGGGCCTCGGGGTCGGGCACCGGGACGGCCGACAGCAGCGCCTGTGTGTAGGGGTGCGTCGGGTGGTCGTAGATCTGCGTGTCCGTGCCGATCTCGGCCATCTTGCCGAGGTACATGACGCCGACCCGGTCCGAGATGTGACGGACGATCGACAGGTCGTGCGCGATGAAGACGTAGGACAGGTTGAACTCGTCCTGCAGCTTCTCCATCAGGTTGACGACCTGCGCCTGCACCGACACGTCCAGCGCCGAGACCGGCTCGTCGCAGATGATGATCTCGGGGTTGAGCGCGAGACCGCGGGCGATGCCGATGCGCTGGCGCTGACCACCGGAGAACTGGTGCGGGTAGCGGTGGATGTACTCGGGGTTGAGACCCACGACGTCCAGCAGCTCCTGCACCCTGCGGCGCCGGTCGCCCTTCGGGGCCACCTCGGGGTGGATCTCGAAGGGCTCGCCGATGATGTCGCCGACCGTCATTCGCGGGTTCAGCGAGGTGTACGGGTCCTGGAACACCATCTGGATGTTGCGGCGCACGGCCTTGAGCGCGCGCCCCGACAGCCTGGTGATGTCCTGGCCCTTGTAGAACACCTCGCCCGCGGTGGCGGTCTCCAGCGTCATCAGCAGCTTGGCCACCGTGGACTTGCCGCAGCCGGACTCGCCGACGATGCCGAGCGTCTCGCCCTGGTACAGGTCGAAGGAGACCCCGTCCACGGCCTTGACCGCGCCGACCTGCTTCTTGAAGAGGATGCCCTGGGTAAGCGGGAAGTGCTTGACCAGGTTGCGCACCTGAAGGATCGGCTCACCGCGCTGGACCGGGGCCTCGATCGCCGCCACCGCCTCCTGGGTGGTGGCGGCGTCGACCGTCTCGACCTCGGTGACGTTGGGAGTCGCGTCCACGGCCTCGTCCGTCTTCCTGAGCTCAGCCATGGATCGTCTCCTTCCAGAAGTGGCACGCGCTGCCGCGGCCGGGCAGCTCGGTGCCGTCCTGCTCGGTCACCGGCGCGAGGGCCGGGATCTCGGTGCGGCAGATGTCGTCCGCCTTCGGGCAGCGCGGGTTGAAGGCGCAGCCCGCCGGGATCTTGAGCAGGTTGGGCGGCAGGCCCTTGATCGCGTACAGCTCCTGGCCCTTCTGGTCCAGGCGCGGGATCGAGTCCAGAAGTCCCCGGGCGTAGGGGTGCGCCGGACGCTTGTAGAGCTCGTGCACGGGGGCGGTCTCGACGATCCGGCCCGCGTACATGACCGCGATCTTGTCCGCGACGTCGGCGACGACGCCGAGGTCGTGGGTGATCAGGATCAGGCCCATGTTGTACTCGCGCTGGAGCTCGGCGAGCAGGTCCATGACCTGCGCCTGCACGGTGACGTCCAGTGCGGTGGTCGGCTCGTCCGCGATGATCAGGTCCGGCTCGAGGGCCAGGGCCATGGCGATCATGATGCGCTGGCGCATACCGCCGGAGAACTGGTGCGGGTAGTCGCCGACCCGGGCCTTGGCGGCGGGGATCTTCACCCGGTCCATCAGCTCGATCGCCTTGGCCTTGGCGTCCTTCTTGGACAGGCCCTGGTGCACCCGGAACATCTCGCCGAGCTGGTAGCCGACGGACAGCACCGGGTTCAGCGAGGACAGCGCGTCCTGGAAGATCATGGCGATCTTCCGGCCGCGGATCTTCCGGCGCTCCTCGGCGGACATGGTGAGCATGTCCTGGCCGCGGAAGAAGATCTGACCCTGGGGGATGCGGCCGGGCGGCATGTCGAGGATGCCCATGACGGCCTGGGCCGTCACGGACTTGCCGGAGCCGGACTCGCCGAGGACGGCGAGCGTCTCGCCCGCGTCCACGCTGTAGTTGACGCCGTTCACGGCCTTGGCGACACCGTCACGGGTGTGGAACTCCACGTGCAGGTCGCGTACTTCGAGCAGATGGCCCTCGTGGTCCCCGGAACTCCGGGGCCTGGGGACGGCTGTCGTCTTGTCCAGCGGACTGTCGATACTGGTCACGTACGCCTCCCTCAGCGCATCTTCGGGTCGAGGGCGTTGCGTACCGCATCGCCGAACATGAGGAACGAGAGCACCGTGATCGAGACCATCACCGAGGGGATGATCAGCACGTATGGCGCGTTGCGCAGCTGCTCCCGGCCGCTGGAGACGTCCACGCCCCAGGAGACGGTCGGGTCGGCGAGGCCGACACCGAGGAAGGACAGCGTGGCCTCGGCGGCGATGTAGCCGCCGAGCGCGATCGTCGCGACGACGATGATCGGGGCGAGCGCGTTGGGCAGCACGTGCTTGAAGAGGATGCGCGTGGTCGAGGCGCCGAGCGCCTTGGCCGCCACGACGTAGTCGGCCTGCTTGATGGTGATGACCGCACCGCGGGCGACGCGGGCGATCTGGGTCCAGCCGAGGAAGGCCAGGGCGAGGATCACGACCCAGATGGCACGGTCGTCGAAGGTGGTGAGCACGACGAGCGCGCCCAGCAGGAACGGGATGCCCATGAAGATGTCGGTGACGCGGGACAGCAGCGTGTCGGTGATGCCGCCGAAGTAGCCGGCCAGCATGCCGACGATCGTGCCGAGGACGCTCACCAGCAGGGTGACGCCGACGCCGACGATGATCGAGGCGCGGGCGCCGTAGATGACACGCGCGTAGATGGAGCGTCCCTGTCCGTCGTAGCCGAACCAGTCGGGGGCGAAGAAGTGACCCCAGTTGGGGTGCTGCAGGTAGTGCTTCGCGAGGTCCGCGTCACGCGGCGAGGCCGAAGTGAACAGACCCGGGAACGCGGCGATCACCAGCAGCAGGACGATCAGCCCGGCGGAGATGAGGAACAGCGGGTTGCGGCGCAGATCGCCCCAGGCGTCGGACCACAGGCTGCGCGCCTTGTCCGGCTTGGGGGCGCCCGCGACGAGCGCGGTGTCCGGGGCGGCGGCGGTGGTCGTGACCTTCTCGGTCTCGGTGGACGCCGCGGTGGCTGCGGTCTTCTCAGGCATACCGGATCCTCGGGTCCAGGACCGCGTAGAGCAGGTCGACGAGCAGGCTGCAGAGCAGGTAGACGAGGACGATCAGCGAGGCGATGCCCACGACCGTCGCGCCCTCGCGGCTGACAAGAGCCCGGAAGATGGCGTTGCCGACGCCATGCACATTGAAGATGCCCTCGGTGACGATCGCGCCGGTCATCAGGTTGCCGATGTCCGTGCCGAGGAAGGTGACCACCGGGACAAGGGAGTTGCGCATCAGGTGGACACCGACGACGCGACGGCGCGGCAGGCCCTTGGCCACCGCGGTGCGCATGTAGTCGGCTCGCAGGTTCTCCGCCATCGACGTGCGGGTCAGACGGGCCACGTAGGCCAGGGAGAGCGAGCCGAGGACGATCGCCGGCAGGAACAGGTCGCCGAAGCTCTCGGAGTCCTGCACGGTCGGGGTGATCAACTTCAACTGGAAGGCGAACAGGTACTGCATCAGGTAGCCCAGCACGAAGGAGGGCATCGAGATCAGTACGAGGGTGAGGCCGAGAAGGCCGCGGTCCCGCACCGACTCCGGCTTCAGGCCCGCGACCATGCCGAGGCCGATGCCGACGACCACCGTGAAGGTGAAGGCGAAGAGCGTCAGCCGGAGGGTGACCGGGAACGCCATGCTGATGGTGTCGGCGATGGGGAGCCCGCTGCCGATCTCCGTACCGAAGTCGCCCTGCAGCAGCCCGGTGAAGTAGTTCAGGTACTGCTGCCACAGCGGCAGGTCGAGACCGAGTTCGTGCCGCTTCGCTTCGAGGATCGCCGGATCGAACTGCTGTTCTCCCATGAGCGCTCTGACGGGGTCTCCGGGCAGCGCGTACATCATGGCGAAGATCAGAAAGGTTGACCCGATGAACACCGGGATCATCTGGAGCAGTCGTCGTGCGACGTAGCGCCCCATAGGTGCCTCCGTGAGGGGTTGACACGCCCGGGGGCGTCCCTGAGTGCAGCAGGGCACCCCCGGACAACCGCCGCCGCCGGATGACCGACGGCGGCGGGTTATGGCCGAGTGGGGATTGGGCCCGTCAAGCGCGTGGCGCTTACTTGACGGTGACTCCGGTCAGCTCGAGGTCGCCGTGGAAGTCGACCTGGACGTTGTCGACGCCCTTGCCGTGGCCACCGTTGATGCGGTAGTACCACAGCGGGATCGCCGGCATCTTCTCGAGCAGCTTCTTCTCGACCTCCTGGTAGCCCTTCACGGACTCTTCCAGGGAGTTGGCCTTGTCGGCCTCCGCCATCATCTTGTCGATCTCGGCGTCCTTGAAGCGACCGTTGTTCGCCTCGGCCTTGGAGTTGTAGAGCTCCTTGATGAAGTTCACGTTGACCGGGTAGTCGGCCACCCAGCCACCGCGGTACATCGACTTCACCTGGTCGTTGTCACGGGCCTCGAGGTCCGTGGCGAAGTCCGGCTTGGCGTCGCCGACGCAGTCGACGCCGGTCGCCTTGCGGATGGACTCGCAGACCGCGGTCACCCACTCCTTGTGGCCACCGTCGGCGTTGTACTGGATCATGATCTTGTTGCCGGGGACGCCGCCGCCCTCGGTCACCAGCTGCTTCGCCTTGGCGGGGTTGTACGTGAAGACGTCCGTGCCCAGGTCCTGGTTGCCCTTGACCTGCGGCGGCGTGAAGCTCGTCGCGGGGGTACGGGTGTTGTTCAGGACGGTCTTGGTGATCGTCTCACGGTCGATCGCCATGGACAGACCCTGGCGGACCTTGGGGTCCATCTCCTTGAACGTCGCGGTGTAGAACGCCGGGACGAGCGTCTGGATCGCCGCGTACGGCTGCTCGATGGCGCCGTCGCCGAGGTCCTGCTTGTACTTCGGCAGGTCGGTCGGGCCGACCTGGCGGATGATGTCCAGGTTGCCGGAGACGACGTCCTGGTACGCGGCCTCGACGGTCGCGTAGTTCTTGAACTGGATGCCCTTGTTCTGCGCCTTGTTCGGGCCCTGGTAGTCAGGGTTCGCGGCGACCTGGATGAGCTTCTTGTGGGTCCACTTCTCGAACTTGTACGGGCCGTTGCCGATCGGCTTCTGGCCGAACGCCTTCGGGTCGTCGTAGAAGACCTTGGGCAGCGGCGCGAACGTCGCGTAGCCGAGCTTGTAGTTGAAGTACGGGACCTTCTCGGTCAGCTCGATCGTGAAGGTGGTGTCGTCCACGACCTTCAGACCCGACATCTTGTCGGACTTCGGGTCGCCCTTCTCGGGGTGCACGTCGGCGTAGCCGGCGATGTCGCTGAACCAGAAGCTGTTCTGCTGCTGGTTCTTGACGTTGGCGTACCAGTTCCACGCGTCCACGTAGGACTGCGCGGTGACGGCCTCGCCGTTGTGGAACTTCCAGCCGGACTTGAGCTTCACGGTCCAGGTCTTGGAGTCCTCCGTCTCCACGGACTCGGCGTTCGTGTAGACGATGTTGCCCTTGGCGTCGAAGTCCAGCAGCTGGGTGAAGAGCGACTGAATCACGTACGAGCCGAGGCTCTCGTTGGTGTCCGCCGGGATCAGCGGCTTCTGCGGCTCACCGACGTCGATCGAGACGTAGCCCGCGGGCTTGCCCGAGGCGTTGTTCTTGTCCGAGCCACTGTCGCTGCCGCCACAGGCAGTTGCCGACAGGGCGACGACGATCGCACCCGCGACCCACTTGGCGCTCTTGGCACCGCGCATGGGTTCCTCCTCATGAGTCCACTTGTCACTACAAGAAGGGCACTGGAAGTTGCGCCGACACCCCTGACGACGCTGTGTCAATGCCCCGAGTGTGCTCGTGAGTCGGCGCTCCCCACAGCGCGTGACCCATTGACCCGAGCTCAATGGAGCCAACTATTAAGTACGTCCGGGCGGTAAACCACACTTAAAGGGTCTCGTTTTGACAACATCAGCTGGCGTTCACAGATCGAAATCCGGACAAAGCGAGCACAGACAGACACCCGCGAAACGGACCGTTAACACATGTTCCGGAGAGCGACGGCCGATATGCGGACACTCGGACCGTTAAAACGAGTTGACGAAACGGCCCGGCCCCCCACACTGTCTGCGGGGGGCCGGGCCGTCGGTCAAGGGCTGCTGCGTCAGCCGTGCTTGGCGCGCGAGGCGGCGCGGCCGCGCTCCTTCTGGTCGAGCACGACCTTGCGGATACGCACGGCCTCCGGGGTCACCTCGACACACTCGTCGTCGCGGCAGAACTCCAGGGACTGCTCCAGCGACAGCTTGCGCGGCGGGACGATCGCCTCGAACGAGTCGGCCGAGGACGACCGCATGTTCGTGAGCTTCTTCTCCTTGGTGATGTTCACGTCCATGTCGTCGGAGCGCGAGTTCTCGCCGACGATCATGCCCTCGTAGACCTCGGTGCCCGGGTCGACGAAGAGGACGCCGCGCTCCTGAAGGTTCGTCATCGCGAAGGCGGTGACGGAGCCGGACCGGTCGGCGACCAGCGAGCCGTTGTTACGGGTCGTCAGCGTGCCGAACCACGGCTCGTGGCCCTCGTGGATGGAGTGGGCGATACCCGTACCGCGGGTGTTCGTCAGGAACTCCGTACGGAAGCCGATCAGGCCGCGGGACGGGACGACGAACTCCATGCGGACCCAGCCGGAGCCGTGGTTGGACATGTTGTCCATGCGGCCCTTGCGGACGCCCATGAGCTGCGTGACGGCGCCCATGTGCTCCTCGGGCACGTCGATCGTCATGCGCTCGACCGGCTCGTGGACCTTGCCGTCGATCTCCTTGGTGACGACCTGCGGCTTGCCGATGGTCAGCTCGAAGCCCTCGCGGCGCATCTGCTCGACCAGGATCGCCAGCGCCAGCTCACCGCGGCCCTGCACCTCCCAGGCGTCCGGGCGCTCGGTGTCCAGCACGCGCAGCGAGACGTTACCGATCAGCTCGCGGTCCAGACGGTCCTTGACCTGACGGGCCGTGACCTTGCGGTCCTTGACCGCGGCCTTGGCGTCCGCGCCCTTGCCGGTGCCGCCCCGGCCGACCAGCGGCGAGGTGTTGGTGCCGATGACCATGGAGATGGCGGGCTCGTCGACGGTGATCAGCGGCAGCGCGATCGGGTTCTCCGGGTCGGCCAGCGTCTCGCCGATCATGATGTCCGGGATACCGGCGACCGCGCAGATGTCACCGGGGCCGGCCACCTCGGCCGGCTTGCGGGTGAGCGCCTCGGTCATCATCAGCTCGCTGATGCGGACGTTGGAGATCGTGCCGTCCCGCTTGATCCAGGCCACTGTCTGGCCCTTGCGCAGCTCACCCTGCTCGACACGGAGCAGAGCGATACGGCCGAGGAAGTTGTCGGCGTCGAGGTTGGTGACGTGCGCCTGCAGCGGGGCGGCCTCGTCGTACTCGGGGGCCGGGACGTGCGACAGGATCGTGGTGAAGAACGGCTCGAGGTTCTCGCTGTCGGCCGGGACGGTGCCGTCCTCCGGCTTGGTCAGCGAGGCGACGCCGTCACGGGCACAGGCGTAGACGATCGGGAACTCGATCTGGTCCTCGTCGGCGTCCAGGTCCAGGAACAGGTCGTACGTCTCGTTGACGACCTCGTCGATCCGGGAGTCCGGGCGGTCCGTCTTGTTGATGCAGAGAATGACCGGCATCCGGGCCTGAAGCGCCTTGCGCAGCACGAAGCGCGTCTGCGGGAGCGGGCCCTCGGACGCGTCGACGAGGAGCACGACCGCGTCCACCATCGACAGGCCGCGCTCGACCTCGCCGCCGAAGTCGGCGTGGCCGGGGGTGTCGATGATGTTGATGGTGATCGGGTCGCCGCCGTCCTTGGGGTGGTACTTGACGGCGGTGTTCTTGGCCAGGATCGTGATGCCCTTCTCACGCTCCAGGTCGTTCGAGTCCATCATCCGGTCGTCGAGGTGCTCGGCGGCGTGCGCGGCGAAGGCACCGGCCTGCTTCAGCATGGCGTCGACCAGGGTGGTCTTGCCATGGTCGACGTGGGCGACGATGGCGACGTTACGGATGTCGTGGCGCGTGGGCATGCTGGCTGGCGCTTCTCTCGATCGTGGGATGCGGCGTCTTTCCTCGTACGCCCGCCGGGCGGACACGCCACGGCTCCTCCCATGGTACGGGCACGCCGGACGAACAGGCTTCCGGGACGGATGGGGGAGGCCGAAGGAGGCGGGGATCACGCCGAGGAGCAGCGCGCGGGGGTGTGACCGGCAACAGCCGGAGAAACGGGAGGCGTCGTACGGGTGCCGGGCTGCGAGCGCGCTGTTCGGGGAGCACGCCGGCTGCTGTCGGCGCCGGGCGGAGCTGGGTCGGGAGGCGGCACGAGCTTGCCCGCCGGCGCGACCGGCGGGCAAGGGACTTGAGGGACTTCTGAGGTTGGCGGGACAAGGGGTGCCCGGCGGCCGAGGGGCGGACGGCCCGGGGACGGGCCCTACTGCGCGGCGGCGCCCTCGGCCCCGGCCTTCTTGAAGCCGATGTCCTGGTAGACGGGGGTGGCGAAGCCGAAGGCGCCGACGTTGACCAGCCCGGAGCGCACCGCGACCAGCTCGGGGCGCTGGTAGAGGGGAATCGACCCGGCCGCGGCCCAGATGCGGGCGTCGGCCCGGCGCATCAGATCACGGGCGGCGTCCTCGTCCAGCTCGCCGGCCGCGTGGTCGAAGAGCTGGTCGATGTGGTCCGTGCCGACGCGGGTGTAGTTCTGCTCGACCAGCAGCGAGCCATCCGACGCCGGACGCGGCTTGGCGTAGATCGGGCGGGCGTCGGTCGCCGGGTAGGCGCTCGCAGGCCAGGAGTAGAGGGCGAGGTCGAAGTCGCCGGACGCGATGTGGTCCGTGAAGTAGCTGTCGTCGGAGACCTTGCTGATCTCGGTGCGGATGCCGATGCGGCGCAGCATCTCGGAGATCTTCTCGCCCACCGTGCGCACCACCTCCGAGCCGGGGCCCGAGGGGAGCACGAAGCGCAGGCTCAGCGGCTTGCCGTTCTTGCCGACGGCCCCTCCGGCGGACGCCGGATCGGGGGCGGCCGTGCCGCGCGGGGCGTAGGCCCCGGCCGTGCCGTCGTCCTCCCGTGCCGTGATGTCCGTGCGGCGGCCCCCGGTCCCGTCGCCTTCGGAGAGCGACCGCGCCTGGCGCTCGATGACGAGGCTCTGGAGGGCGGCGGCCGGGGCGGGGGCAAGGACGTGCCTGCCGGAGGCGGCGGGGTCGCGCAGGCGGGCGTCGGCCGGGGGCTTGTCGTCCCCGCCGATGTAGAGGCCCTCGTCAGAGGCGCTGTCGCCCGCGCCCGAGGACTTCTGGCCGGGCTTCTGCGCGTCCTTGTTCTTCCCCGACCCGGTGGCCTCGCCGCCCGCCTTGGCCGGCCCGGAGGTCTTCAGGGCGCCGTCGGGCGTCCAGCCGGCGTCGGCGAGCAGGGCCTGCGCCTCCTGCGTGTTCTGGTCGCCGAGCGCACCGCTGTTGTCGCTGTACGCGCGCTGCCCGGCCAGCGCGACATGGCTGCCGGGCGGGTCGGCGGGCAGTCCGAGCGGTGTCAGCACGGTTTCGGCCAGTTCCTTGCGGTCGATGGCACGGGCGACGGCGCGCCGGACACGGTCGTCGGACAGCGGCCCGGACTCACCGTTCATCGCGAGCTGGGTGTAGGCGGGCTCCAGCGACTTGCGGACCTGGAAACGGCGCAGCACCGACTGCTCCGCGGCGTACTGCGCCTGCGCCTTCGCGGTGCGCTCGCGGGCCGCCCGCGCCGTCTCGGCCAGGTTCTCGTCGGAGCCGTACGCCTGCGCCCAGGACCTGAGCGCGGCGGAGGGGGTGATGTCGGAGCCGGGGCCGTGCGCGAGCGGCCGGCCGCCGCGGCCGGCGTCCTTCGCGGCGTAGGAGATACGTTCCGCCGCGGACCTGTCGACGTCCGCCACGTCGAGCGTGCCGGAGGTGAGCGCGGTGACGCGCCCCTCGCGCGGCACGGCGGCGAACACCAGGGTGTCGAGCTTGGCCTGCCGCCCCCACCAGCGCGGATTGCGGACCAGGGTCGTGGCGGCGGCCTTGCGGTCGATCTTCTTGACCGTGAAGGGTCCGGCCGTCCTCGCGAGCCTGGCACGGGCGCCGTCGTTGAAGGCGGCCGGCGTCGCCGTCACCTCCTTCGGGTACAGCGGCGTGAAGAGCGCCCGCCAGTCCGCGTAGGGCTTGGCGAAGGTGACCTTGACCTCGAGGTCGTCCTTGCCGCGCTCGATCCGCTCGATCCGCTCGTAGCCGGCGTTGCGGGCCGTCCAGTACGCGGAGTCCTTGCCGCTCAGCGCGCGCCACTGGGCGAGGAAGTCGGGTGCGCCGATCTCGCGGCCGTCGCTCCACACGGCTTGCTGGTTGAGCTTGTAGAGGACGACCTGCTTGGGCTCGCGCTCGACGATCTCGGCCGATTCCAGATAGTCGGGGTTGCGCTCGGGGCGGCCGTTCTCGTCGAGGACGAACAGTGCGGGCAGCACGGCTCCGGCGATCCGGCTCGTGGTGGCGTCGGCGTCGGCCTGGAACGCGTTCAGCGTGGCGGGCACGCTGTCGACGGCCCACCGCACGGTGCCGCCGTCGGCCGTCTTGTCCCGTCCGGCCGGAGCGATGTCCTGGGCCACGGGCTTGCCCGTGTCCTCGTCGTCGCCCGAGCCGCAGCCGGCGAGGACGGGCAGGGCGAGCACACCGCTGGTGAGCAGCGCGACGGAGCGGAGCTTTCGGGAGCATGTCCGCCCGCGGAGGGCCTCGACCTGGGACATGGCTTATACCTCTTAGTCCTGGTTTGTCGATTTTGGAGATGATCACACCTATTCCCCCCACTGAAGTGGACGAGGGCGGCGGGCCGCCGCCGACACGGCGAAGGTTCGCGGAAGGTCACCCGCGCGGGTCAACCGCGAATGCCGCACCGACGTGCATAAAGGAACAAAATGGGGGAGCGAGACACCAACCACGAGGGGCGCGCCGACAGCGCGTGCGCCGGGAATCCCCTGCACGTCCCTTCACAAGCGGGGATGTGACGCGCGACACTCTCAGGCGCATGAGCGATGCCACCGCACCCTGCGGAAGTGAGGACACGTCATGTCCCAGCAGGAAGAGATGACGGCGATGCGGCAGCGCATCGACGAGCTGGTCCAGCGCGTCGGACAGCTGGAGCGGACCGTCGATCAGCTGCGGGTGTCGGGCCGGGCCGAGCCCGGCGGCCGACCGAAGGAGCCGAGCCGCCCCGAGCTGGTCACCATCCCGGACACCCCCTACAACCACGCCCTGTGGACGGACACGGACGACGAGGGGCTGGGCGCGCGCGACCGGCACGCACCCTGACCGGCACGCACCCCCCGGACCTCACCCGATCCCACTCCACCCGGAGTCCTCGTTGGCCACAGGTACCGAACCACCACAAATCCACAAGGGCGTGCACGGGCGGACGCGCGCCGCCATCGGCCCCCGCCATCTGCGGACGGACCGGTGGTGGCTCGCCCCGGCCCTCACCACCGCCGGACTGCTCGCCTTCATCGTCTACTCGACCTGGCGCGCGTTCGCGAACGCCGACTACTACGCGGCGCCGTACGTATCGCCGTTCTACTCGCCGTGTCTGGCCGAGAACTGCGTGCCGATGCGGGCGGGACCCAACTGGGAGATCTTCGGCAGCTGGTGGGGGCTGTCCCCCGCCCTGCTGATCCTGATCTTCCCGCTCGGCTTCCGGCTGACCTGCTACTACTACCGCAAGGCCTACTACCGGGGCTTCTGGGCCTCGCCGCCGGCCTGCGCGGTCGCCGAGCCGCACACGAAGTACAGCGGCGAGACGCGCTTCCCGCTGATCCTGCAGAACATCCACCGGTACTTCTTCTACGCCGCCCTGCCCGTCGCCGGGATCCTCACCTACGACACCGTGCTCGCCTTCCGCGACGAGCACTACACCTGGGGACACATGGGCCTCGGCACGCTCGTCTTCCTGGTGAACATCGTGCTGATCTGGGCGTACACCCTCTCCTGCCACTCCTGCCGGCACATCGTCGGCGGCCGGCTGCGGCACTTCTCCAAGCACCCGGTGCGCTACCGCCTGTGGAGCTGGGTCGGCGCACTGAACGCCCGGCACATGCAGCTCGCCTGGGCCTCGCTGTTCAGCGTCGCGTTCGCCGACCTCTACGTCTACCTCGTCGCGTCGGGCGCCTTCGACGATCCGCGCTTCTTCTAGGGGAAGGTGCCAACCGACATGACACAGCTCGAACGGCAGGAGTGGGACGTCGTCGTGGTCGGCGCGGGCGGCGCCGGTCTGCGCGCCGCCATCGAGGCGCGCGAGCGGGGGGCGCGTACGGCCGTCGTCTGCAAGTCCCTGTTCGGCAAGGCGCACACCGTCATGGCCGAGGGCGGCATCGCCGCCTCCATGGCCAACGTCAACGAACACGACAACTGGCAGGTCCACTTCCGCGACACGATGCGCGGCGGCAAGTTCCTCAACCAGTGGCGGATGGCCGAGCTGCACGCCCAGGAGGCGCCCGAGCGGGTGTGGGAGCTGGAGACCTGGGGCGCGCTCTTCGACCGCACGAAGGACGGCCGGATCTCCCAGCGCAACTTCGGCGGCCACGAGTACCCGCGCCTCGCGCACGTCGGCGACCGGACCGGCCTGGAGCTGATCCGCACGCTCCAGCAGAAGATCGTATCGTTGCAGCAGGAGGACAAGGAGGAGTTCGGGGAGTACGAGGCCCGGCTCAAGGTCTTCCAGGAGTGCACGGTCACCCGCGTGCTGAAGGAGGGCGACAGAGTAGCCGGGGCCTTCTGCTACGAGCGCGAGACCGGCCGCTTCTTCACCCTCGAAGCGCCCTCCGTGGTGCTGGCCACCGGCGGCATCGGCAAGTCCTTCAAGGTCACGTCGAACTCGTGGGAGTACACCGGCGACGGGCACGCGCTGGCCCTCCTGGCGGGGGCCCCGCTGCTCAACATGGAGTTCGTGCAGTTCCATCCGACCGGCATGGTCTGGCCGCCGTCGGTGAAGGGCATCCTGGTCACCGAATCGGTGCGCGGCGACGGCGGGGTGCTGCGCAACTCCGAGGGCAAGCGGTTCATGTTCGACTACATCCCCGACGTGTTCAAGGAGAAGTACGCCGAGTCCGAGGACGAGGGCGACCGCTGGTACGACGACCCGGACAACAACCGTCGCCCGCCCGAGCTGCTGCCCCGCGACGAGGTGGCCCGCGCCATCAACGCCGAGGTGAAGGCCGGCCGTGGCTCCCCGCACGGCGGCGTCTTCCTCGACGTGTCGACCCGGATGCCGGCCGAGGTCATCCGGCGCCGGCTCCCGTCGATGTACCACCAGTTCAAGGAGCTCGCGGACGTCGACATCACCGCCGAGGCGATGGAGGTCGGGCCCACCTGCCACTACGTGATGGGCGGGATCGCCGTCGAGTCCGACACCGCCGCCGCGGTGGGCGTCCCCGGCCTGTTCGCCGCCGGGGAGGTGGCGGGCGGGATGCACGGCTCCAACCGGCTCGGCGGGAACTCCCTCTCCGACCTGCTGGTCTTCGGCAGGCGGGCCGGGCTGTACGCGGCCGAGTACGCCGAGGGCCAGGCCGTCCGCCCGGTCGTGGACGGGGCCCAGATCGACGCCGCGGCGGCCGAGGCACTGCGCCCGTTCAGCGCGGAGGGGGCCGAGCCCGGGGCGACGCCGGAGAACCCGTACGCACTCCACCAGGAACTCCAGCAGACGATGAACGACCTGGTCGGGATCATCCGGCGCGCGGGCGAGATGCAGCAGGCGCTCGACAAGCTCGCCGAGCTGCGGGTGCGGGCGCGCCGGGCCGGGGTCGAGGGGCACCGGCAGTTCAATCCCGGCTGGCACCTGTCCCTGGACCTGCGGAACATGCTGCTCGTCAGCGAGTGCATCGCACGGGCCGCGCTGGAGCGCACGGAGAGCCGCGGCGGCCACACCCGCGAGGACTGCCCCGCGATGGAGCGCTCCTGGCGCCGGGTGAACCTGGTGTGCCGGCTCGCCGGTCCGGGCGGTGACGTCGCGGCCACCGACCCCGAGCGCGGCCGGATCGTCCTGGAACGCACGACGACCGAGCCCATCCGACCCGACCTGCTCGGCCTCTTCGAGAAGGAGGAGCTGGTCAAGTACCTCGCCGAAGAGGAGCTGACCGAATGAGCACGTACGACGCCCGCTTCAGGGTGTGGCGGGGCGACCAGGACGGCGGGGCGCTCACGGACTTCACCGTCGAGGTGAACGACGGCGAGGTCGTCCTCGACATCATCCACCGCCTCCAGGCCACCCAGGCTCCCGATCTCGCGGTCCGCTGGAACTGCAAGGCGGGCAAGTGCGGATCGTGCAGCGCGGAGATCAACGGCCGGCCGCGGCTGTTGTGCATGACCCGGATGTCGGTGTTCTCGCCCGAGGAGACGATCACGGTCACCCCGCTGCGGGCGTTTCCCGTCGTACGGGACCTGGTGACCGACGTGTCCTTCAACTACGAGAAGGCGCGCGAGGTCCCCTCCTTCGTGCCGCCGCCGGGCGTGGCGGCGGGCGAGTACCGGATGCAGCAGATCGACGTGGAACGCTCGCAGGAGTTCCGCAAGTGCATCGAGTGCTTCCTGTGCCAGGACACCTGCCATGTGGTGCGCGATCACGAGGAGAACAAGGCGGCGTTCGCCGGCCCCCGCTTCCTGATGCGCGTCGCCGAACTGGACATGCACCCGCTGGACGCGGCGTCCGCCTCGGGCCTCGACCGGAAGACGACGGCCCAGGACGACCACGGCCTCGGCTACTGCAACATCACCAAATGCTGCACGGAGGTGTGCCCGGAGGGCATCAAGATCACCGACAACGCGCTGATTCCGCTGAAGGAGCGCGCGGCGGACCGCAAGTACGACCCGCTGGTGTGGCTGGGGGCCAGGATCCGGCGGCGCAAGGATGATGCGATCGAGTGATGCCCAGGCCTTCTCTGAGGGGTTCCCGCGGCGGGCGTGCGGTCGCGGGCGTTCCGTACCGGGCATAGCCTCCCCAATGTGACACGAAGAGCCACCCGGACCGCCCTCGCCGTGCTGG
This sequence comes from Streptomyces sp. PKU-EA00015, assembly GCF_013387495.1. GTDB lineage: Bacteria > Actinomycetota > Actinomycetes > Streptomycetales > Streptomycetaceae > Streptomyces. The sequence goes on from NZ_JABZEE010000028.1 coordinate 96,493, forward strand.
TGGCGGCGTGGTGGCTGGTCGTGCCCGCCGCCCCGGGTGTCCGTGCCGACGACCCCGTCGAACTGTCGCGGCAGGGGCAGATCACCGACCGGGTGGGCGCGCTGGGCGACCGGGAGCCGCAGGTCGTACAGGCGCTGGACCGGCTCTACGACGAGCAGCGGCTCCAGCTGTTCGTGGTGTACGTCCGCGACTTCTCGGGCCTCGGCGCACAGCAGTGGGCCGGCGAGACGGCCGGCCGGAACGGCCTCGGACAGAGCGACGTCCTGCTCGCCGTCGCCACCCACGACCGGCAGTACGCGTACTGGGTCGACGCCGCCTCACGCCTGACCGACCCCCAGCTCGCCGAGGTCGCCGCGAGGGGCGTCGAGCCCGCGCTGCGGCAGAACGACTGGGCGGGCGCGGCGATCGGCGCCGCCGAGGGCTACGGCGCCGTACTGGCCGGCCGGCCGGCGCCCGAGGTCTCCGTCACCCCGGGCGTCGCGGATCCCGGCTCGGACCAGGGCGCCGGGACGGGCGCGGGCGACCTGGTGCTGCCGGTCGCGGTGCTCGGCGGGGCCGCCGCGCTGGCCGCCTACGCGTACGCCAGGCGCCGGCGGCGCACGGCGACCCGTACCACTCCGCAGGGCGGTCAGGAAGGCTGGGGGGAACCGCGGCACAGACCGCTTCCCGAACTCGACGCCGCGGCGAAGCGGGCCCTCGTGGACACCGACGACGCGCTGCGCACCAGCCAGGAGGAACTGGGCTTCGCCGTCGCGCAGTTCGGTGAGGAGGCGGCCGGGCCGTTCACCGCGGCCGTCGAGCACGCGAGGAACGAACTCACCGCGGCGTTCCGGCTGCGGCAACAGCTCGACGACGCCAGTCCGGAGGACGACGCGACCCGGCGCCGGATGCTGGACGAGATCCTCGCCAGATGCGCGGAGGCCAACCGCCGCCTGGACGCGGAGTCCGAGGACTTCGACCGGCTGCGCGCCCTCGAACAGAATGCCCCCCAGGCACTCGCCGCGGCCGAGGCCGCCCTCGACGACGTCGGCGGGCGCATGGTGAGCGCGGAGGCCGCTCTGGGCGTGATGCGCGAGCGGTACGCGCCGACGGCGTCCGCTCCGGTCTCCGACGACGTGGAGCAGGCGAAGGACCGCCTGGAGTTCGCGACGAACGGTCTCGGACGGGCGCGCGAGGCCGTCGAGAGCGGTGACAGCGGCACGGCCGCCGTCCACGTACGCGCCGCCGAAGGCGCGGTCGCCCAGGCGGTACGGCTCGTCGACGCGGTCGACCGGCGGGCGCAGGAGCTGGCGGAGGCGGCCGGGAAGCTCCCCGGGGCGCTCACCGAGACCGAGGCCGACCTGGCGGAGGCCCGCGGGCTGCTGGAGGGGACCGCGGGCGGCGTGTCCACCGCCGCGCTGCGGGGGCGGGTCGCCCGCGCGGAGACGGTGTCGGCCGAGGTGCGGCAGGAGTTCGACGCGGGGCCGTACGACCCCATCGACGCCCTGCGGCGGGTCGAGGAGGCCGACGCCGGGCTCGACGAGGCTCTGGCGGAGGTACGGAAAGGCGAACAGGGGACGCTGCGCGCCCGCGCGCTGCTGGACCACGCCCTGCTCGGCGCGCGCGCGGCGACCGACGCTGCGGCCGACTACATCGCCACCCACCGCGGCGCGGTCGGCAGCGAGGCCCGCACCCGGCTCGCGGAGGCGCAGCGTCGGCTGGAACGGGCCCGGGCGCTGGGCGAGGGTGACGCCCGGACGGCGCTGGCCGAGGCCCAGAACGCGGACGCGCTGGCGCGGCAGGCGCAGTCGCTGGCGGAGAACGACGTACGGGGTCACCCGGGTCACGGGGACTTCGGGGGCGCCTTCGGAGGCGGGGGCGGACTGGGCGGTGCCGTGCTGGGCGGGATCATCCTCGGCGGAATGCTGGGCGGCGGGGGCAGGGGCGGGGGTGGTGGCTTCGGGGGCGGTTTCGGAGGCGGGGCGCCCGGGAGCTTCGGTGGCGGGGGCACGCGGGGTCGGATGGGCGGTGGCCGTTTCTGACCCTGCTCCGATCCCGACCGTACGGCGTTCAAGGAGAGTGCGATGACCAAGCAGACCGTCCTCGGACGGGTCGCCCGGTTGGCCAAGGCGAACATCAATGCGCTGCTGGACCAGGCGGAGGACCCGCAGAAGATGCTCGACCAGCTGATCCGCGACTACACGGACAACATCGCCGAGGCGGAGCAGGCGATCGCGGCCACCATCGGCAACCTGCGGCTGATGGAACAGGACCACCGGGAGGACGTGGAGGCAGCCGAGGAGTGGGGCGGGAAGGCGCTCGCGGCGAGCCGGAAGGCGGACGAGCTGCGCGCCGCGGGGCAGTCGGCGGACGCGGACAGGTTCGACAGCCTGGCGAAGGTGGCGCTCGGCAGGCAGCTGCGGTCCGAGGGGGAGGCGAGTACGGCGGAGCCGACGATCGCCGCGCAGACGGAGGTCGTGGACAGGCTGAGGTCCGGACTGGAGCAGATGAAGTCGAAGCTGACCCAGCTTCGGGCGAAGCGGGACGAGCTGGTGGCGCGGGCGGCGTCGGCGCAGGCGCAGAACCGGATGATGGACGCGGTGAAGAGCATCGACGTGCTCGACCCGACGAGCGAACTGAGCCGCTTCGAGGACAAGGTCCGCCGCGAGGAGGCGCGGGCGCTGGGCAAGCAGGAACTGGCGGCGTCGTCGCTGGACGCACAGTTCGAGGAGCTGGAGGCGATGGGCGACCGCGCGGAGATCGAGGCGAGGCTGGCGGCGCTGAAGTCACGGTAGGGGGCGGGGCCGCTGCGCGGACCACCGAACGGCTGCAAAGCAGCCCCGCTGGGGGCACTTGCTCTGGCTTCGCCGGGCCCCCGCCCACGGCCGCCAGGCCGTGGGGCCGGGTGGGGAAACGGCGCCCGCCCCGTCAGAACATGCTCAGCAGCTGCTCCACCGTGGGCTCCGCCGACCCCCCGCCGTCCGGGAGCGGGAGTTCGAACCAGACCGTCTTGCCCCGGGGCGTCCGTCGGGAGCCCCACGACGCGCTCAGCAGGCCCACCAGTTGCAGGCCGCGGCCGCCCTCGTCCGTGTCGCGGGCGCGGCGGCGGCGGGGCTGGACCAGGCCCGCGTCCCAGACCTCGCAGACCAGCGTCCGGTCGCGCAGCAGGCGCAGCCTGATCTCGCCCTCTCCGTAGCGCAGCGCGTTGGTGACCAGTTCGCTGACGAGCAGCTCGACGGTGTCGACCAGCGCCTCGAGGTCCCAGGCCACGAGCTGCCCGCGGGCCAGCTCTCGGGCCCGGCCCACCGAGCGGGGTTCGCGCGGCAGGCGCCAGTCGCCGACGGACTCGGCCGGCAGGCCCTGGACACGGGCCATGAGGAGGGCGATGTCGTCCTCTCCGTGCCGCGTGTCCAGCGTGCTCAGCACGTGGTCGCAGACGTCCTCCAGCGGACGTCCCGGATCGGTGAGCGCCGTGCGGAAGGCTTGCAGGCCCTCGTCGAGGGGGTGGTCGCGGGACTCTACGAGGCCGTCGGTGTAGAGCGCGAGGAGGGCTCCTTCGGGGAGCTCGACCTCCACCTCCTCGAAGGGCTCGCCGCCCACTCCCAGCGGCATCCCGGGCGGTACGTCGAGCAGCAGCGCCTCCTCGTCCGGTTCGACGAGGACGGGTGGCAGATGGCCGGCGTTGGCGAAGGTGCAGCGCCGGGTGACCGGGTCGTAGACGGCGTACACGCACGTGGCGAGGTAGACCTCGGAGAGGTCCGCCTCGCGTGACCTGGGCGAGGCCTGGTGCGGGACCTGGGCGCCTCCCGTGGAGCGGCGGAGCTGGGAGGGGCTGCCCGGGCTGCCGAGGCCGCGGGCGATCTCGTCGAGCGCGGAGAGCACCTCGGCCGGTTCCAGGTCGAGCAGCGCCAACGTCCGTACGGCTGTGCGCAGTTCGCCCATGGCGACCGCGGCCCGCAGCCCGCGGCCCATCACGTCGCCGACGACGAGCGCGGTGCGGTGCCCGGGGAGTTCGATGACGTCGAACCAGTCCCCGCCCACCTCGGTGGCCGTGGTGCCGGGCAGGTAGCGGCAGGCGATGTCGAGGCCGGCGGCCTCGGGGTCGCCGGGCGGGAGCAGGCTGCGCTGCAGGATGAGCGCGCGCTCGTGCTCCCGGCGGTAGAGGCGGGCGTTGTCGATGCAGACGGCCGCGCGCGCCGCGAGCTCGACGGCGAGCGCCCGGTCCCGGTCCCCGAAGGGTTCACTGCCCTTGGCGCGGGCGAACTGCACCAGGCCGACGACCGTGTCGTGCGCCACCATCGGGACGGCGAGCGTGGACTGGACGAGGCTGCCGTCGCGCCCGGGGATGTTCTGCGGGCTCGCGGTCCGAAGGGCGCTCGCGCAGGGCGAGTTGAAAGGGTAGCGGTGGACCTCGCCGACCTCGGTGGGGCCGCCGCCCTCGGGCACGCAGTCCGGTGTGGTCATCAGGGGCGCGTCGGACACGGCGCTGGCGAAGGCGACCCGGCGCAGTTCGGCGCTGCCCCCGCCGAAGCTCTCGGCGTGCACGGCGGCGAACTGTCCGGGCGGCGCCTCGTCCCCGGTGAGCAGGCCCTGGTAGAGGTCGACGGAGGCGAGGTCGCAGAAGCCGGGGACGGCGACGTCGAGCAGCTCCCGGGCGGTGGTCTCCAGATCGAGGGAGTTGCCTATCCGCGCGCTCGCCTCGTTGAGCAGGGCGAGGTTGCGCCGGGCGTTCGCCGCCTCGCGTGCGGCCATGTGACGCCGTGTGACATCAGTGCCGAGTCCCGCGACCCCGACGGGCCGGCCCGATCCGCCGTGGACCCGGTAGAGGTTGATCGACCAGTGCCTGCGGTCGGTGCTGCCGGGTACCGTGCCCACGATCTGGAGGTCGGTGACGGCATCACCGGTCTCCAGGACGCGGCGCAGGGCGGCGTTCATCCGGTCGGCCTCGGGGCGGGAGAGGTAGTCGTCGACGGTGCGTCCGCGGTGCTCCTCGACCGCGCCGCCGAAGACGGTGGCGAAGCGCTGGTTGGCACGCTGCACGGTGAGGTCCGTGCCGAAGAGCAGGAAGCCGAAGGGGGATTGACCGAAAATGGCCTGCGATGCGGCGAGATCGCTCTCGATCCGGCGCAGCGCCCGTACGTCGACGACGATGCACAGCGCGGCCTGTTCGCCGTGCTCGGTCTCGCTCGGCATCACATAGATCTCGGCGAGCCCGTGGGTACGGTCCTGGCCCGGCACACGGAAGGGGACGAGGCCCGTCCACTCCTTGCCGTCCAGGATCTCGGCGACCTTGCGGTGACCTCGTGGTCTGAGGTCGGCCGGCATGAAGACATCGACGGGGTCCTTGCCCCTGACCTCCTCGGCAGTGATGCCGAAGAGCTCCGCGGCGCGTTTGCTCCACTGATCGACGAGCCCATCGGGGCCGATCGAGAACGATGCGACCTTGATGTAGTCATAGATCGAGCCAGGCGCGCTGCTCTGCCACATGGCACCGCTCGCCGTCCCAGGTATCTCGCTCACGCGACCGTCCCCTCCAGCTCACCGCACCGGACCGGCCATGACCGCAGTATTCAGCACTACGGCTCCGACCGGCACGGCGTTCACGATCACAGAGAGGTCTCGTTCATTTTCGGCCGAGCCCCCGTGATCGTCGTCCCTCCAGACTCCTAACCCGTCAGGGCCAGCTCGAACCACACCGTCTTGCCGGTCCTGCCCCGCCGGGTACCCCAGCGACGAGCCGTGCAGGCCACCAGTTGAAGACCTCGGCCGCCCTCGTCGTCGGGGTGGGCGGACCGCTCGGTGGGGGGATCCGGCAGCGGGTCCGACACCTCCACCCGCAGGGTCGGCGCGGCGCCGTCGCCGTTGGGGCGGACCATCCGCAGGCCGATCGGGCCCGAGGTGTAGCGCTGGGAATTGGTCACCAGCTCGCTGACCAGCAGCACGGTCACATCGCCGACGGCGGTGTCCAGGCCCCACGCCCTGAGGGTCTCGCGGACGGCGTGGCGCGCGGCACGCACGGCGTTCGGCTGCGCCGGGAAGGTCCATTCGGCGCTGTCGCCTTCGCTGCCGGTCACGCCGATCACTTCCCCAGACCGAACACGGGAGCAATGACCCTTTTAATGGTGTCAATCAGGACATACCCGATATTCGGTGCCGAGTATCGCGGTACGGGCGGGATCCGGGGCACGGTGGCCCGTACGGCGCACCCCTCGCGCCGCGCGGCGTCCGACGCGCCCCGCACCCTCTCCCCAAACGCCGGCCCAAACGCCGGAATGTCATGCTCCAGTCACCCACGGGCCGCCGGCACCTCGCGCTCGGGACACCTGTGCCCGTGCCGGACATCCGACCCGCGACGGACACGAACGACTCTTCACCCCTTATCGGGGCGCAGAATTCCGGCCCGCCGCCGAAGAATGCATCCATGTAAATAGGGAGTAAAGACATCCATGTGACCTGGATCACAGTATGGTGTTCCGAACTTGTGCGCTGGATCACTTGCTGCCTAGGGTTGTGGCCATCGCCGACCGGTATAGCCGGACGATTGCAGGACCTGAAGCAATACGGGGAACAGGACAGCAACAATGGCACGGGGGATTCACAGGGGACGCGCTTCGATCGCGCCCCGCATGCCCGGATCGGGCACACGACCATTTCCGCCGCGTTCGCGGCATCTCTGACGACGCACGACCTTCCCGGCCGTCGGCCGCGGCATGGCAGAACCATGCCGTTTCCGATCACGCCGTCATTCCGCGACATCGTCGCGCATTCACGTCGGCTGACACCGGCCGACGAGAATCCTTTATGCGGCCTGCAAAGCCGCACCTGGACACGCGTGTGTCCCAACGGGGATTCAGCCATGCTTCGAGGGGAAATGCAGATGGCTGTCATGCAAAAAGAAGTGGCGTCCATTGATCTGGACGCCACTCCGGAGGTCGACAGACTGCTCGTCGATCTCGGTCTCGGCACCATGGTGCGGGAGTCGGTCACGTCTCCGATCGGCAGGAACGACGCCTGGGCCGGAATCACCACCGGCGGCAGGGACGTGTTCGTCAAACGCCTCACGGGCGCCGAGCCCGATGTCAGGGCGCGGATGCGGCGGATGCTCGCCTTCGAGGAGTACGCGGGTGCCGCCCGCCCGCCGGAGCTCTTCCGGCCGGCGCTGCTGGGGACCGACACCGAGCATCACATCGTGGCGTTCGAGCGGGTCATGGACGCGCAGAACGGCGCCCAGCTGATGGTGGACGAGGTCTTCACCGGTGACCACGCGTACCGGGTGGGGCGCATCATCGGCCGGCTGCACGGCACCCCGCCGCCCACGGCGATGGAGGTGGACAGCGTGCCGCCGCCGTTTCCCCCGGTGGCCTTCCTGCGCGGACTGCCCATGTCCGTGTACACCCGCTCCAGCGCCGGGGAGCTGGAGGCCTGGCGCCTGCTGCAGAACGACGCGGTCCTCGTCCGCGCCCTCGAGCGGCTGCGCGACATGGAGGCGGACTCGCCGCGCGTGCCGTCGCACTGCGACTTCCGCGTGGACCAGCTGCTGGTGCGCCCGGAGGCCGTCTACGTCGCCGACTGGGAGGAATTCCGGCTGGCGGACCCGGCCCGCGACGTCGGCGCTTTCGCGGGTGAATGGATCTACCGGTCCGTCCTGGACGTCGTCACGAACAGGGGAGACGACGTCTTCACCGACGTCGAATTCACCCACGACATGATCATCCAGCGCGGCGTGGCGAAGATGCAGCGCCTTCTCCCGCTCGTGGGGGAGTTCTGGCGGGGTTACCGCGAAGTACTGCCCGTGGTCGACGAGGGGCTGGCCGTGCGCGCGACCGCATTCGCCGGATGGCATTTGCTCGACCGACTTGTCGCCGGCGCGCTTTCCTCTTCGCGCCTCACGGGAATTCAGCGTGCCGCGGCCGGCGTCGGACGAGCAGCCGTGGCGAATCCGGAGAAATTCGCGTTGACGCTCGGGTTCGAGGATGTGAAGTGACCGTGGAAATTCGGGGGACCAACGAGTTGCTGTCGTCGGACGTACGCGCGGTCATGCAGCGGATCAGTGTGTCCGCGGACCGTTCGAAGGCCGTTGTCGGCGAGCGGGAGATCGAGGCGGAAACCCCTCGGGAACTGCGGCGACTGCTCGCCGAGGCCATTTACGACGTATTCCATTCGGGTCAAGGACACGGAAAGGTGCCCACCCGGCTGAGGGACGACGAACTGGAGGTGCGGCTGGCCGCCGCCGTGCCGCACAAGGAAATCGCCACCCGCGCACTGGCCCGCTCATCGGCCGAGTCGGACGACAAGGGGAACGTCCGGGTCCTCGTGGAGCGCGAGGGCGTCAGGTTCTGGGCGCCCGAAGCGGCGCTGCGGAACACGGAGGTGAGGGAGGGGGAGGTCGTCGAACTGACCATGCCCTCCGTCCGCGCGGGCCTCTCCCCCGGCTTCTTCCTGGTCGACGGCTCGGTCCCGCGCAAGGGCGACCGGGACGTGCTGCGGGTGTACGTGAACGTCAGGACCGTCGACGACGCCGTACGGGTGTGGGGCGCCACGCTCACGTTCCTGGAGGACCGCGGGCTCCCCTACCGCGCGAAGGTGCTCTCCGCGCCGGAGCTTTACCCGCGGCGCGACGCGGTCGTGGTCTACCTGGACGCGGAGTACGCCCACGCCGCGCCCGAACTGGCCCGACGGGTCCGGGAACTGCCCGGTCTCGGCACCGATGTCTCCTGTTTCACCGAGGAGTTGTGCCCGGGCGTGGCCACCGCCTGGGAGCCCGCCGATCCCCATTCCGGCAGGCAGGGCCTCAGCTTCGGGCAGCACCGCGCCAGCGTGCTGGCGAGCGCGCTCGTGGACAGCGCCGATGTCCGCGAAGAGGCCGAGCGCACCGTGGCCGAGCAGTTCACGCAGGCCGGGATCGATCCCGCCCACCCCGCGCGCAATCTGCCACGCGCCTGAGTGGCGCACGCCGGCCGCACCGAAGGCACGGCAACGTCCTGCGGCCGCCCGGAGCGTGGCCGGCACCACTCTCCGGGCGTACGGCACCGGGCGCTGAACCCATCACTGGGAGCGTCACCGACGCTCTCAGCCTTGAGTTCAACGACTCGGAAACGAAAGGACTGTCATGAACAGCACCGACAGCATCATGGACCTCGTCGCCGGTTACGAGACCTACATGGACGCGAGCGAGCTCGACGTCACCGCGGTCGCCGACGCCCCGGCCACCACCTGGTACTGCGCGTCCGCCGCGGTCAGCTTCCTCAGCGCCATCACCTACGAGGCCACCTGCTGACTCGGCCTGCGCCGACGCGCCCGCGAACGCGAACAGGCCGACGACGGGCGCACCACATGCACCACAGCACACCGATTCCCATTCATCCGCTCACCCCTGAGGGAGAGAAAGAGCATGGAGAAGGCATCTTCCATCGTCGAGCTGCTGTCCGGCTACGAGGCCTACAGCTCGCCCGAGGACATCAACCTGTCGGCGGCCTCGGACGCCCCCGCCACCACCTGGGGCTGCGCCGCCGTGACGGCCAGCATCAGCTGGATGAGCGGCCAGGTCGTCTCCAAGACCATCGACGACGGCTGCTGACAGCCGTCCGTCCCGCGTGAAACGGCGTGTGTGGGCCACGGACCGGCCCACACACGCCGCCCAACCCCAATTTCTACCCTGAGGCGGCGAAAGATGGCAGAGCCCCAGCCCTACGAGAAACTGTTGTCCCTGGCGGATCTGCTGACACCTGCCGCCATCCGCGCCGCGGCCACACTCGGCCTCGCGGACCACATCCGCGCCGGCGCGACCACCTCCGCCGCCGTCGCCGAGAAGGCGGGCACCCAACCGGACGTCACGGACTCGCTGCTGCGCCACCTCGTCGACACCGGCCTGCTGACCAGCTCGGCCGAGGACGGCGATCGGCACTTCGCACTGACCCCGCTCGGCGAGCCGCTGCTGAGCGACCACCCCACCAGCCTGCGCCAGGTGCTCCGCAACGACAGCATGATCGGCCGAGGCACCCAGGCCCTGCTCCACCTCGACCACACCGTGCGCACCGGCGAGCCCGCGCACGCCGCGGGCCCCGGCGGCGGCTACTGGGAAACCGTCAACAACGACCCCGCCTTCGCGGCGGAATGGGCCGAGCAGGCCCGCGCCGTGGACGCCACCCAGGACCAGCCGCTGGGCTGGGGCGCGCAGCACATCGTCGCCGACTACGACTGGAGCGGCGTCACCAGCGTCGTGGACGTCGGCGGCCACCTCGGCGCCATCCTGATGGGGCTGCTGCGGGCGCACCCGCACCTGAGGGGCACGCTCGTCGATCTCAGGAACGTCTCCGAGCAGGCCGGCGCCCGGTTCGCACGCAGCGACGTGGCCGACCGCGCGACCGCCGTCGTCGGCAGCTTCTTCGACCCGCTGCCCAAGGGCTCCGACGTCTATCTGCTCTCCGCGATCCTCGCCGACTGGGCCGACGACGACGCCGTACGGATCCTGGCACGCTGCCGCGAGGCCGCCGGTACGAACGGCAAGGTGCTGCTTGCCGACGTGGCCATGCCGGCCCACGGACCCGCCACCGAACTCCAGTACCGCTCGATGATGCCCGCGCCCTCGCGGTCCGTCGCGGACCTGGAGAGGCTCTGCGACCGAGCCGGGCTCGACATCACCTGGCGGGGCCCGACCACCGGCCTCCGGTCCCTGCTGGAGCTGACCCCCCGTCCGGGCCCGGTCACCGCCGGGGATGCGGACGCGTGCCGGGAGAGGAGCGGCGACCGTGGCTGACCGGACGACGACACACAAGGCGGGCGCGCCCGCGCCCGACCGGGACTTCCGCATCATGCGGGAGCTGGCCGCGGACCGGGGTGGCCAGCTCGCCCTGATCGCCCTGATGGCCCTGCTCTCCACCGCCTCCACGCTGGCGCTGCCCTGGGCCGTGGGCAAACTGATCGCCTCGCTCGACGAGAACGGGCTGAGCGCCTACACCTGGCTCCTCGTCGGGCTCGGCCTCGGTTCCGCGCTCGCCGGAGCCGGTGCGACGTTCCTGCTGTCCCGGCTCGGCCAGCAGATGATCTGCCGGCTGCGGGTGCGGACGATGCGGCACACGCTGGGCATGCGGGTGCCCGACATCCGGCAGGAGGGCAGCGGCAACCTGGTGGCCCGCATCACCGCGGACACCGCGCGGGTGAAGAAGCTCATCGACGCCGGCCCCGTCCAGCTGCCGATGGCCGCGCTGACGACCGTGGGCACGCTGGTGATCATGGGGTTCATCGACTGGATGCTGCTCCTCGTCACGCTCGGGGCGTTCCTGGTCGCCGCGGCACTGATCTTCGCCGTGGTCAAGGGGCTCCGGCACAGCTACGTCGCCGTGCAGGAGGCCACGAGCGGCCTGGCCCAGCGCTACATCGCCGCCACCGACGCCGTGAAGGTGATCAAGGCGTACCGGGCGGAGCGGCAGGTCGGCGACGACCTGGCCGAGCATGCCGAGGGCGTGGCGCGGCGGGAGATCGCCGCGGCGCGGATGGAAGCGCTGATGATGCCGACGATCACGCTGGGGCAGCAGATCGCCCTGGTCGCGGTGATCACCGGCGGCGGTGCGCGGATGCTCGACGGCAGGCTGTCGCTGGCCGACTTCGTGGCGTTCCTGCTCTATCTCCTCCAGCTGACCGGACCGTTGATGATGATCGCCTCGTCCGTGACCGCGCTGAAGATGGGCGTCGTCGCACGCGAGCGCTTCACCAGCCTGTTCGCCAAGGACAGGGAGCAGGACGGTGACGCCGGCCCGGCCCCCCAGGCCGATGAGCACGCGGGCTCCGCCGCCCCCGCCGTCCGGTTCGACCAGGTGCACTTCAGCTACGGCGCCAATCCGGTGCTGCGCGGCGCCGACTTCCACGTACCGGCGCGGGGCCTGACCGCGATGGTCGGCCTGTCCGGCTCGGGCAAGACGACCAGCCTGGAGCTGATGCAGCGGTTCGCCACCGCCGACAGCGGCAGCGTCGAGATCTTCGGGCGGGACACGTCGCAGTGGCCGCTGTCGGAACTGCGCGGCCGGATGGCGTATGTCGACCAGTCCTCGACCCTCGTCCAGGACACCATCCGCGCCAACCTCACCCTCGGCCGCGATCCGTCGGCGGTGTCCGACGAGGAGTTGCTGCGGGTCCTCGACCGTGTGGGGCTCGCCACCGAGCTCGGCCGCACACCGCAGGGCCTGGACACCGTCCTCGCGGGCAACGTCGACCTGTCCGGCGGCCAGCGCCAGCGCCTCGCCATCGCCCGCGCGATGCTCACCGACGCGGACCTGGTGCTCCTCGACGAGCCGTCGTCGCAGCTGGACAGCATCAACGAACAGAAGCTCCGCGACCTCGTGGACGAACTCTCCCGGGAGCGTGCCCTGCTCGTCGTCGCCCACCGGATCTCGACCGTGCAGCACGCCGACCACGTGATCGTCTTCGAGGCCGGCCGCACCGTGGGCGAGGGCGACCACGCCACCCTGATGCACGAGTGCCCGGCGTACGCCCAGCTGGTGCACGGCCAGATGCTGACCGCCGGGGACGGCGGCCGAACGACTGTGAAGGCGGGAATGCCGGCATGACAGACCACTCGTTTCTCGTTCCGTTCGTCCCGACCCGGCCCGAGCAGCTGCTGCCGTTCGCCGCGCTCGCGCAGTGGAGCAGGGCCGTCCGGCTCTGGCAGGGCCAGGGCACGGCCAGCGACACGCACCAGGCGTTCAGCTACGCCGCCGCCACCGGCTTCCGGGTCCCCGTCGGCACCTCGGTGTCGCTGATGCCCTTCTGCCATCCGTACGACGCGGCCCTGCGCGCCCAGAGCCTGGCGGCCGCGATGGGGCACTCGGTGGTGGCCGGCTACGGTCCCGGCGCCAAGGTGCTGCAGCGCAGCATTCTCGGCTCGCCGTACCGGAGCCAGCTCGGCGCGGTGCGCGACTACGTCACGATCCTGCGCGGGCTGCTCACCGACGGGAAGGCCGACCACGAGGGCGAGTTCTACAGCTGCAGCGCCGTGCTGCCGCGGCTGCCGCTGCCCCCGGTCGAGATCGGTCTCGGGGTGCTGCGCCCCCGGATGGCGGAGCTCGCCGGGGAGGTGGCCGACGTGGCCATCACCTGGCTGACCCCGGCCGCCTATCTCAAGGACACGGTCGTCCCCGCCCTGCGCGCGGGTGCGGAGCGAGCCGGGCGTGCGATGCCGCGGGTCGTGGCGATGGTGCCCGTCGCGCTGGACGGGCCGGAGCGTGACGCGACGAAGCTGGCGCTGGCGGGCAACTCCGGCCACATGAGCCTGCCGCACTACACCGACATGCTCAGCCGGTCCGGCATCGACGTCGACATGAGGGCCGACCCGGAGGCCAGCGGCAAGGCGCTGGTCGGCGGAAACGCGTTCCTGTTCGGCAACGAGAGCGAACTGCGCGACAAACTGCGGGAGTTCGCCGACGCCGGGGCCGACGAGATCGTGTTCAACGTCACGGGTGTCGCGTTGACACAGGGCGGCACGGCGGCACTGCGGGAACTGGAGCAGCTGCTGCGACTGGTGGACGCGGCATGACCGTGCCCGCGACACCGGGCGGGCACGGGCCGCACCCGGGACCCGCCGGGCGGGGCGGTCCGAAGGCGTCTGGACCGGACGCGGGCGGCCCCGAGGCGACCGCCGACGCGCTGACCGTGCCGCCCTTCGGCATCCGCCGGCTGCTGCTGGTGGTCACCGGCTCGACGACGGCGGCCGGACTGCCCCAGTGGCTGACCTGGCTGCGCCAGGGCTACCCCGAGCTGACCGTGCGGGTGGTGATGAGCCGCAGCGCGCAGCGCTTCGTCACCCCGCTCTCGCTCGGTCTGCGGGTGGACGGCGGGGTGGACACCGACGCGTGGGAGGAATGCGACGACGCCCGCCATGTGGAGTACGCGCAGTGGGCGGAGGCGGTCCTCGTCTATCCGTCGACGTTCCACTTCACGGCACGGCTCGCGCTCGGCCTCGCCGACACCCCGGCGCTGCTGGCCCTCCAGTGCACCGACGCGCTGGTGGCCGTCGCGCCGTCGCTGCCGCCCGGCGGTTTCGACAGCCCCGCGTTCCGCGCGCACTGGGCGGCGCTCGCGGCGCGCCCCAACGCGGTGCTGGTGCCGCCCGTCCCGGGCTACAGCCTGACCACCGGGCGCGAGGACGGCTGGGTACCGCCGCCGATCAGCGATGTGGTGCGGCGGATCGAGGACCGCAGAACGGCCCGGGAGAGGGAGCGCGCCGCCGCGGCGGACGGCCCGGGCACGACCCCGTACGCGGCCCTGCTGGCCGACGGCGCCGACGCGGCGGTGCACGGGGGCCGGACGGCGTCCGCCCGTACGCCGGCAGCGGCGAGCGGCGCCGGGGCCGAGGCCGGGTCGACAGCAGGAGCGGGGGCAGGGGCATGAACAGCACGGCAGCGGGCCCGACAGCGACGGAGACCGGCGCCGCGGCACCCGAACGGGCCGCGGCTGGCAGGGACTTCGGCACCGGACTCCTGCGCACCCGGGTGACCGGCGGCACGGAGGGCGGCGGCTACACATGGGTGCGCCGCCCCGGCCCGCAGGCGCCGGCGCCGTTCGCCGCCCCCGTCCCGGACCTCGACGCGCTGATCGCGGCGGGGTGCGCAGGCCGGCACGTCCTGTGGGCGCCCGGCACAGTCACCGGCGACGGCGCCGGACGCGTCTACCGGGTGCGCGGCCCCGAGTCGGCCGCCGGCCGGCTGCTCCACCACGGCCCGGACGACGGCCTGGCGGAGCTGCTGCGGGGCCTCGGCCGTGCGCTGCGGGCCCTGCACGACACCCCCGTCCCGCCCTCGGCCGCCGACGCGCTCCGAACCGCGCCCCGCGGCCTGGACCGGTTCACCGACTGGCTGGCGGGGCGCTCACCCGAACCGCGCGCGGCCTACGCCGAGTCGCTGCTGCGGCCCCGGCTGGGCGAGGTGCGCATGGCGGCGCTCCACGAGCTGTGCGAGCGCATCGCGGCGGACGGGGACCGGGTGCTGTGCCACGGCGCGCCGGCCCTCGGCTCCCTCGTCCCCGCGGAGGGCACATCGCCGGGTGCCGCCGACATGCTGATCGGCGAGGACGTCTGCCTGGCCCCGTGGTACCTGGACCTCGGCTGGACCCTGGGCGAACTCGTCGAACTCAAGTGGTACCGCGGCGACAGCGGTCCCGCCTGGCCCCTCCTGCTGAACGCGCTGTTCGAGGGCTACGGCCGCGACCTCGGCGACACCTGGCCGCGCCTGGCGGCCCTGCGCGTCCTGCTGCATCTGCACGACTACACCGCCTATGTCGGCTGGGACGAGAAGAACTTCGAGAAGTACACGGGGTTCGTGATGTTCCTGCTGGACCTCTGACCGCTGTCAGGAGCACTTACATGACCAGCCCTCACCCGACACCGGACGCCGGCGCGGCGGGCGGCCCGCACCGGCGCACGCTGGCCAACGGGCTGCGCATCGTCCTGGCCCCGCACTGGCCCACGCCCCGTACGGCCGTCGCCGTGCACTACGGAGCGGGCTTCCGTTCCGAGCGTCCGGGCCAGGAGGGCATGGCCCACCTCTTCGAGCATCTGATGTTCCGGGGCAGCGAAAGCCTCCCGGACGGTGCCTTCTACGACGCGCTGCACCCGCTCGCGGGCGCGGCCAACGGCACGACGCACCAGGACTACACGGACTACTTCCAGACCGTGCCCGCGCAGGCGCTGGAGCAGGCGCTGTTCCGCGAGGCCGACCGGATGCGGGCGCCCCGCTTCACCCCCGGCCAGCTCGCCGCCCAACTCGCCGAGGTGGCACGGGAGATCGAGCACATGCGGGACGGCCGGCCGTACGGCGGGCTGCCGTGGCCGCTGCTGCCGCAGGTGATGTTCCGCGACTTCGCCAGCGCGCACGACGGCTACGGCGACGCGCGGGAGCTGGGCCGGGTCACGGTCGAGGACTGTGCGCGCTTCTTCGAGGCGTACTACACCCCGTCCAACGCCGTGGTGACGGTCGTCGGTCCGCACCGGCCCGAGGACGTCTGGCCGCTGGTGGAACGGCACTTCGGCGACATCCCCCGCCGCGCGACGGCCGAGCCGCCGCCGCTCGACGAGCCGCTGCCCACCGGTGAGCGGCGGCTGCGCCGCACGGTCGCGGGGGTGCCCCGTACGGCGGTCGCGGTCGGCCACCGGCTGCCGGACCCGGCGGCACGACCCGGCGCGTACCTGGCCCACATGGTGCTCGCAGAGCTGACACAGCGCTCGGCCGCCCAGGAACTCGCGGCACCCGTGAGCGCGGGCTGCGGCTTCTTCGGTCCGCTCGACGCGCGGGGGCCCGACGCGCTGGTGGTCACGTCGCTGCTGCCGCGGGGACTGACGGCCGGCGAGTTCACCGACCGGCTCACCGCGTGGTGGGCCCGGCACGGCGACCCGCGGACGGTGGCCGGCGCGGCCGAGGGGGCGGTCCGCTCCCTCGCCTCGCGCCTGCGGCGCGAGCACGCCGACCTCCAGCAGCGCTGCCGTGCGCTGGGCCGGCTGGAGCTGCTGTTCGGCCGCGCGGAACTCGTCGACGAGCTGCCCGGACTGGTCGAGGCGATCGCCTCCGACGACCTCGCGCAAGCGGCCACCGCACTGGCCGCCGCACCCCGGGCGGTCCTGGTGCTGGAGCCGGAGGCCGTACCGGCGGAGGGGGCGGAGCCACCGACGCGGACGGAGGCCGCGCCTGCGCAGGCCGCGGCGACGTCGGCCACGCCTGCGGCGGGCGCGCCGAGGCCCGGAACGCCTGCGCCGTTGACCCAAGGCGCGCCACTGTCCGAGGCCACCGCCGCGCCGGCGCAGGGCTCTCCCGCACACGACACACCGAGGCACACAACGCCCGCCGCAACGCCCGCCGCACCAACAGCGCACAGCGCGACCACACCCGCCGCGCCGGCGCAGGTCGCACCAGCGCCCGGCGCGTCAACGCACGCCGCTCCCGCCGCACCGGCAGCGCGACGCCCACCCACCGTACGGGCACAGGGGGAACCGGGGCAGGACGCACCCGCACCAGGCACGCCGGCGCCCGCCGTGCCGGCCGTTGACGCACCCGTGCGCAGCGCATCAGCGCGGGAAGCGAAGGTCGGCGGCGCGCCAACTGCCTTTCTCTGTGCATCGCTTGGAACGAGCACCGCCCAGGCCCTCGCCCCGCGCGGCGCCGTCGAGCTGGGGCGCACGTCCCTCGGGCCGCGGCCTCTGCCGCCGCCCGGCGAGCCCGTCGGGCCGCGCTTCACGGGGGCGAAGGAGACCGTCCTGGCGGGCGGACCGCGGGTGCTGGCCGTGCCGGACCGGCGCGCCGGCCTGGTGGAGGTGCGGCTGAGGGTGCCGCTCGGCCCCGACGGCTGGCGCAGGCCGGCCGAGTCCGCGTGGCTGCTGCGCCGCGCCGACGCCGCCACCGGGGCGTCCGCCCGCGCCCGGCGCCTCGGCGGCGAGCTGCGGGTGTCCACCGGAGGCCAGTGGGTGGACATCGGCGGATGGGCACCGCGTGAGGCGTACAGCAATCTGCTGCGCATCGTCGCGGACCTGCTCGAACCACCGCCGCTGCCCGACGCCTTCCCCCCGGCCGCCGCCGTCGCACCCCGCCTGTCGCCGGAGCAGCGGATGGACCAGGCGCTGCGACTCCACTGGCTGGGCGGCGACGCGGACGACGTTCTTCCGCCCACCGCCCTGTATCGCCGGATGCTGGCGCCCAAGGGCACGGTGTTCGTCGTGGTCGGTGACGTGGAGCCGGAGCGAGCGGCGGAGGAGGCCGCCCGGCTGCTCGGCCCCTGGGCCTCGTCGGCCGCGGCGGAGAGGGCCGACGCGCCGACGACCGGGACCGGGCCCCCCGGTACGGCGGACGCACCTGTGGTGCTGGTCGTGCGCGAGCCGTCGGCGGGCGGTGCCGTGGGCATGACCCTGTGCGCACCGGAACCGGCCCACAGCGACGACGTCCCCGCTCGCTATCTGGCCACCGCCCTGCTCGGCGGCCACTACGGGGCGCGGCTGGCCGAGCGCTGCCGACGGCTGGGCCGTGCCGGGCACGTGATGTTCGCGGCGCGGGATGTCGTCGCCGACCGGGCGCGGGCCCTGGTCCGGGTGACCGCGCCACGCGCCGAGGTGGCCCAGGCCCTGCACGACGTACGGGAGGAGGCGGCCGCTCTGGCGGCCGTACCGCCGACGCGGGACGAGCTGGATGTCGTCCGGCGGTACTGCGGCGCCCAGTTGCTGACGGCCTTCGACTCACCGGGGCTGCTGGCGGACGCGTTGCGGCACACCATGATCTCCGGCCGAGGACTGGAGTGGGTGATCAGCAGGCCCCAGCTCCTCGGTGCGACAACGGGCGAGGAGGTGGCGTCGGCGGCCAAGGCCCTCTTCGTACCCGTAACGAACACCGTCGTCGCCCTGGGAGACGTCGAACAGCAGGCGCTGGCAGGCGAGTTGGAGGCCGACCGGTGACACGCCCAAGCTTCCGGCCAGGGCGTCGGACAGCACGCTCCTCCCCTTGCCACTCCGGAAAGAGAAGGCTACTGTTTCCACCATGGAAAGTGGCGGATCGCCGAAGGGGGCCGCTGCCGGACGGAAGGGGACGCGATGAATTCGGAGGAGGCGCGACAAGCGCTCGCGCAGGCCGGGGCCGCCAGGGCGGGAGTCGCCGCCCGAGCCGCCGCCCCGCGGTGGTACTACCCGGCGGTCGGCGGCTGCTTCCTGTTCGCCTTCGCCTCGGTCAGCATCGACTGGGACCTCATCCCGTTCGGCGTCGTGCTCGGCATCTCGCTGGGGCCGACGCTGCTGACGATGGCCGCGGGCCACGCCACGGGCGTGTCGTTCAACCGCTACTACGCCACGCCCGGGGCACGCCGGATCACCTCCGTCCTCGGCCCTCTCCTGGTGACACTCATCGCCCTTGGTCTCGTCCTGGAATGGGGCGCGGACCTGCGGTGGTCCATGGCGGCGTGCGGAGTGGTCGCCCTGGTCGCCACGGTGGTCGCCGGCCGCAGGCTGGACCGGGCCGTGACCGAGGAGCTGCGGGCGTGATCCAGCCGGTGTTCGACGAGGTGATCCACCCGATCAACCGGCTGCGGATCTGCTCCATGCTGGCGCCGGTGGACTCGCTCGCCTTCTCCGCCGTGCGGGACGAACTGGGTCTGAGCGACTCCGTGCTCAGCAAGCAGGTGAAGATCCTTCAGACGGCCGGGTACGTGACGCTGCGCAAGGAACCGCTCAACTCCCGCGTGCGGGCCTGGCTGAGCCTCACCCCCGAGGGCCGTACCGCCCTGGCCGCCCATCTGGCACATCTGCGGATCATCGCGGAGGCCGCGACCGCTCCGGGCGGCACGGAGAGCTGAGGACCGCGCCGCACGCACCGCACACAAGGGAAGAGCTGTCCATGCACGAAGCCCCGGGCGCGCACATCGCCCTGATGTCCGTGCCACTGCACGGCCATGTGAACCCGATGCTCGGCCTCGCGGCCGAACTGACCGCACGCGGCCACCGGGTCACCTTCGCCACCGGTGACGACTTCGTCCCGCTGGTCGAGGAGACCGGCGCCGAGGCCGTCGGCTACCGCTCCACCTTCCCCTCCCTGCGGGGGGCCTTCGGCGACTGGCTGCCCGCCGAGGACGACGGCACACTCGCCGTGGCCGCCTTCGACCGCGAGTGCGCGGCGGCACTCCCCCAGCTGGCCGGGGCGTACGCACAGGACGTCCCCGACTTCGTCGTGTACGACACGGTGACCGGCCACGCCCCGCTGCTGGCCCGCCGCTGGGGCGCGGGCGAGGTCCAGTTCTCGCCGACGCACGCCTTCCCCGACGCTGTCGCGGGACCCGCGGTGGGCACGGGCGCGGCGGCACTGGCACATGAGGTGCCGTGCGTGGTGGCCATGCCGCGGTCGCTTCAGTTCCGGCCGGAGGAGATCAGCGACCGGCACGTCTTCGTCGGGCCGGTCGCCGGACAGCGGCGGGCGCACGGCGACTGGTCCCCGCCGCCGGGTGCGCGGAAGACCGCGCTGGTCTCGCTCGGGACGACGTACAACCGGCGCACGGACATCTTCCGCGCATGCGTCCGTGCCCTGCGCGGCCTCGGTGACGGCCGGCACGTGGTCGTCGCCACCGGCCACGCCGCCACGACGGACGAACTGCGGGACCTGGCCCGCGAGAACGGCGTCGAGGTCCATACCTGGGTGCCGCAGATGAGGGTGCTCGACCACGCCGACGTGTTCGTCACCGCGGGCGGCACCGGCAGCGTGCTCGAGGGTCTCGCGCACGGTGTTCCGCTCGTCGTCCTGCCGCAGGCCGTGGAGCAGTTCGTGACCGCGGAACGGGTCGCGGCCCTCGGCGTCGGCCGCGTCCTCGCGCCCGGGACCGCCGACACGGCGTCCCTCGCCGCGGCGGTGCGGGACCTCCTGGCCGATGCGTCGGCAGCCGCCCGCCTGTCGGACATCCGGGCGGAGATGGCAGCCGCGGGTGGCGCCCGCGCCGCCGCCGACGTCGTCGAAGCGGTGCTCGAGGACGGACCGGGCTCGCGGACACGACGGACCGTCACGGCCCGCTGACACACCCGAAGAGAACGAGAACAAGCACGGAACAGGGGGAGATCCGGTGACGGAGACCGTCGAGCCGGCCGCCCCGGCGACCGGAAGCACCACACCACTCGTCATCGATGTGCGTGACCTGCACATGCGGTACGGCAGCCACGAGGTGCTGCGCGGTGTGGACTTCAAGGTCCGCCGCGGCGAGGTCGTCGCGCTGCTGGGACCCAACGGCGCGGGCAAGAGCACCACCATCGAGATCCTGGAAGGCTTCCGGGACCGGTCCTCCGGGGCCGTGCGGGTCCTCGGCAGCGATCCGGCCGAAGGAGACGAGCGCTGGCGCTCCCGCCTCGGGATCGTCCTCCAGTCGTGGCGCGACCACGGCAAGTGGCGCGTCCGGGAACTGCTGCGCCACTTCGCCGCGTTCTACGGGCCGTACTCCACTCCCGGACACCCCGGGCCGTGGGACGCCGACGAACTGCTCGCCCTCGTCGGGCTGACGGAGCAGGCGGGCCGGCGCATCACGAGCCTGTCCGGCGGGCAGCGTCGCCGCCTCGACATCGCGCTCGGCGTCGTCGGCCGCCCCGAGGTGCTCTTCCTCGACGAGCCCACCGTCGGCTTCGATCCCGAGGCACGCCAGGAGTTCCACGCGCTGGTGCGGTCCCTGGCCCGGGCACGGAACACGATCCTGCTCACGACGCACGACCTCCAGGAAGCGCAGAAGCTGGCCGACCGCGTCCTGATCCTCGTCGGCGGCCGGATCATCGCGCAGGGCACCGTCGGCGAACTCGCCCACCGCGTCGGCGTGGACGCCGAGGTGACCTGGACCAGCGGCGGCACCGCCCACCGCCACAGCACATCCGACGTCACCGGCTTCGTCCGGCGGCTCTTCGAGGAGTACGGAGACGACGTGAGCGACCTCGACGTGCGGCGCGTCGGCCTGGAGGACGTCTATCTGGCCATGGTCAGGGAGGCCGAAGCCGGTCGCGAGGACGAGGCGGCCCGCCACTTCGAGGGAGCGGTGCGATGAGCCCGACGACCCGTACGCGTCCTGCCGGATACGCCCGTCCCGCCGGCTCCCCGCCCGACGCCGCTCAGGGGCCCACCACGCCCGTGAGCCCGCTGCGGAACACGCTGCGCGAGGGGCTGCGCCGCGGCGGCCGCGAACTGCAGCAGATGGCCACGACCAGGCAGGATCTGATCAGCAACCTCGTCTGGCTGGCCGGCCTGCTCGCGCCGCTGCACATGCTCCGGGACAACGAACTGGCGGGCACCGGCATGTCCGTCGCCGGATTCCTGCTGCCCAGCCTGATGAGCATGTGCGTCGCCTTCAACGGCATGCTCGGCCTGACCCAGCAGCTGATCGTGGAGCGCCAGGACGGCACCCTGCTGCGGCTCAAGGCCCTGCCCAACGGCATGCCGAGCTACCTGGTCGGCAAGCTGGTCGCCGTCTCCGGGACCGTCCTGTTCGCCTGCGCCGTCGTCACCCTGACCGGCATCGTCATGCTGCCGGACGTCTCGGCCTCCGACCCGGGGGTCTGGACCGCGCTCGCCTGGGTGCTGCCTCTCGGACTGCTCGCCATGCTGCCGGTCGGCGCGATCCTGGGCTCGCTGATCGAGAGCCCCCGCAACCTCGGCCTGGTGATGCTGCCGCTGTTCGGACTCGCGTCGATCTCCGGCATCTTCTACCCGGCGTCCCACCTGCCCGTCTGGCTCCAGCACGTGGCCGAGGTCTTCCCGCTGTACTGGCTCGGTCTGGCCGCCCGCGCCGCGCTCCTGCCCGACTCGGCCGTCACGGCGGAGATCGGCGACTCGTGGCGGCACTGGGAGACCGTCGGCGTACTCGGCGCCTGGGCGGTCGTGGGCCTGCTCGTCGCGCCGATGGTGCTGCGCCGGATGGCCCGCCGCGAGTCCGGGTCGGTCATGGCCAACCGGCGCGAGCACGCGATGAAGCGGCCCGTCTGAACCCGCCGCCCCTGTCTCATTCACCCTCCACCCAACGGAAAGAGGCACCCATGTCCGTCCTCGCCCAGGACCTCGCCCTGCTGCTCCTCGACAACGAATCCGGCCGGAGCACGGTCGACCTCGGCCGCCGCCACCGCGCGGTGGGCAGCGCGATCCTGCTGGACCTGATCCGTACCGGCAAGGTGACCGTCGACGTCCCCGCCGGTGACCCGAAGGCCGCCCGGCCCGTCGTGCGCGACACCGCGGCCACTGGTGACGCCGTGCTCGACAAGGCCCTGTCCGTCCTCGCCGACAAGGACAGGAAGCTGGGCTGGGCCGCGGAGAACATCGGCCACGCGTGCTGGCGCCCGCTGCTCGACGCGCTGACCGACCGCGGCCTGGTACGGCACGAGGAGGGACGCTTCCTCGGGGTCGTTCACACCAACTCATGGCCTTCCGGCGACCCTTCGCACGAAGAGGCCGTCGTGGACCGCATCCGCGACGCCGTCGTCGGCGGACAGGAGCCCGACGAGCCGACCCTTCTGCTCGTGATGATCCTCAACGGGATCGGCGCCCTTCCCGCGCTGCTGCCGGACGAGGACAAGAAGGCCGTCACCGAGCAGGCTGCCCGGCTGGTGCGGGAGCACACGGAGAACGGCCCCTGGGGCGAGGTGTTCAAGGGCCTGGACGCCGCCCTGTTCACCGTGCTGCTGGCAGGCTGAGCGCCGATGAGCGACGCGCACCGGGCACCCGGCACGGCCGGCGTCGTCCTCGTCGTCGACCACCAGCTGCCCTCACCGGACCAGGACTCGGGATCCGTACGGATGTCCCGGATGATCGAGGAACTGGTACGGCTCGGGCGCCAGGTGATCGTCTTCCCGCTGGACGGCCACACCGACGTTCCGTACGCCACAAGGCTGAAGGAGCTGGGAGTCGCGGTCCTCGGAGGGAGGGCGCGGCAGCTGCGGTTCCTGCGCGAGCAGGGACACCGCATCGGTCTGGCGCTGCTGTGCCGTCCGCAGCCCGCGATCCAGCTGCTCGGGGAGATACGGGACGCGGCGCCGCACTGCACGGTGGTGTACGACACCGTGGACCTCCACTTCCGCCGCCTCGGCCGCGCCGCGGACCTCGCCGAACGCGAAGGCCGCACCGACCGCTTCGCGCTGCGGGCCCAGGCCGAGTCCACGCGGGCGCTGGAGCTGTTCCTCGCCCGGACGTGCGACGTCACCCTCGTCGTGTCCGGCGAGGAGCGCGCCGCACTGCGCTCACTGGTCCCGGAGGCGGACGTACGGGTGCTCTCCAACATCCACGTCCCGGTCACGGACGGCGCACCGGGCACGGCGGCCGGCTCCCGGGTGCTGTTCGTCGGCCACTACCTGCACGAGCCGAACGTGGACGCCGCGCAGTGGCTGGCCCGCGACATCATGCCTTTGGTCCGCCGGGAGATCCCGGAGGCGGAACTGGACCTGGTGGGCGGTGCGGCGCCGGAGTCCGTCCTCTCGCTGGCGGGGGACGGGGTCACCGTGCACGGCTGGGTGGAGGACCTGTCCCCGCTGTACGCGGCCGCACGCGTGGCGGTCGCCCCGCTGCGGTACGGGGCCGGGGTCAAGGGCAAGGTCGGCGAGGCACTGGAGCACGGCCGGCCGGTCGCCGGGACATCCCTCGCCTTCGAGGGCATGGGCCTGCGGCACGACGCCCAGGTGCTGATCGGCGACACCGCGCAGGAACTCGCCGCGGAGATCGTCCGGCTGATGAGGGACGACGCGCTGTGCGAGCGGCTGGTCCGGTCGGCGCTGCCGCACCTGACAGCGGAGTTCGGCCCGGCCCGGGCGCGCGGGACGCTGCTCGGCCTGCTGGCGTGACCACCGCCCCGGCCGGCCGGGCTCCGCGGCGCGGGCGCGCGCCGGCCCTCTGGTATCCGTGGCCGGGCCCGGTCGCGTCTCAGGTCCGCGTCGTGCCGTTCCCCGGTCGCGAGAGCAGCAGGCGCGCGGCCTCCGCCACCGCGGGCCGGTCCTGGTCGAGCCAGTCGACGTCGTCGCTCTCGTGGGGCGCGAGCCAGCGCAGCTCGTCATGGTCCTGCAGGGCGCGGGGGCGGCCGGAGACCAGCCGCACCGTCCAGACCTGGAGCACATAGCCTGGCTTCAGCGGCCACTCGCCGGGGATGCGCTCCATCGGCTCGGTCTCCACGCCCAGCTCCTCGCGCAGCTCGCGCACCAGCGCCTGCTCGGGGCTCTCCCCCGGCTCCAGCTTGCCGCCGGGCAGCTCCCAACGGCCCGCCAGCTCCTCGGGGGCGCTGCGCCGGGCGGCGAGGAGCCGCCCCCGGTCGTACACGGCTCCGGCCACCACCACGCGATCACTCATGTGCCGGAGCGTACTGCGGCATTCGCGGGCGGCCGGCTGTCAGGGGCCCGTCGGCCCGACGCGCTCCACCGAGTAGAGCTGCTTGTGGCCCCGGCCGTCGAGGGTGTCCGCTATCTGCTGGGCCTCGTCGCGCGTGGCGTAGCGGCCGACGCGATAGCGGTTGCCGTTGTCGTCCTGGCGGACGACCTGCCAGGGGAGCGCGGCGCCGCCGTCGTTCATCGCGACCCTCCTCGACTCGCCCTGCCTGCCCGTAAGTTGATGCTTGAAACCCCACTCAGCATATGCCCAAGCGTACGCCTGACCTTCACTGAGCGGATACGGGTTTTCACAAAGAGGTACGCGAAGGGGGCGCATCCGGCTGGATACGCCCCCTGTTCCGCCTGAAAGGCCCGATCGCGCGCTGCCCGGCCGGGGCTCCCTCAGCAGGCCCGCACCGTGGGCAGGGGCATCAGGACCGGTTCCCGGGCCGGTTCCTTGCGGCACGCGTCACCGCATGCGGCGTCCAGGGAACAACACAGCGAACAGATCGGGCCGCATGGGAACGGCCGACCGCCTCCAGCGCCACGAAGGCGAGGAACGCGCCGTCACCGACCGGGCCGACACCCTCACTTCACGGGAAGGTGGTACGCGACCCGGTAACGGTCCGCCGGCACGACCACGTCCGCCGTCTCGACCGCGCGCCCCGACGCGTAGTACGTCCGCTCGATCACCATCACCACATGGCCCGGTACGCCGCCGAGCGCGAGCAGCTCCTCCGCGAGGCCGGGCCGCGCGCCGACCTCCTCCACCACGTTGTCCACGACGACGTCGATGGCGGCCATGCGCTCGACCACACCGCATCCGCCGAGCGGTCCCTCCTCGGGGAGCATCACCGGCGTCCGGCCCGTGACCTCCAGGGGCTCCCAGGAGGTGGAGATCATCATGGGCTCACCCGCGTCCCGGTAGAGATAGCGGGTGCGCATGACCCGGTCGCCGCGCTGGATGCCGAGCCGGGCGGCGATCTCCGGGCTCGCGCCCTCCTGCTCGCTGCTGGACTCCCAGGTACCCCGGATACCGCCCTCCGCCTGCTCCTGGCGGAACGGACTCGCGCCCGACGGCGGCCGGAACCCGGAACGGGCCACCCGCCGCGGAACGGGTCGCTCGCGCACGTACGTCCCGGATCCGGAACGGCCCTCGACGAGCCCCTCCGCCATGAGCACCTTGCGGGCCTCGAGGGCGACGGTGTCCGAGACGCCGTACTCCTCGCGGATGCGCGCCTGCGAGGGAAGCCGGGTGTGCGGCGGCAGCGAGCCGTTCACGATCTTCTCCCGCAGATCGCTCGCAACGCGCAAGTAGGCGGGCTGCTCACCGAATGACACTGGCCACTCCCAACAGGTTGACAGACAGCAACAGACTGGCAACCGTTAGTCGTTGACCGCAAGTGTGGGCCAAAGTTTCACTCGATGTGATGATTTGCCGGTCGACGGCGGTTTACCGCCGGTACGTCCGGGTTCCGAACGCGCTCAGATCCCGGCCCCGTCGCCCTCGGATCGTCGGCGGCCGCGCGGCCTTGCAGGCTTCCCGTGAGCTTGCCCTCGGTCGCCGCACAGGCGCAGGTCAGGGTGCGGCCACCGGTCCGCCAACTGTCCTTGGTGGGGACGTAGTAGTACAGCTCGGCGTTCGACGGAACCGCGGCGGGGGCGACGTACGCGTCGTTGATCGCCCGGCAGCGTTCCTGGACGTCCGCATCGGCCTCCTCGGAGCCCGGGTAGCCGTGCGCCCCGCGACGGGACGCCTGCCGGCCGGCAGGCGGCGGACACTCGGGACACCCCGACACGGAGAAAGGGGCGGCCGCGAACGGCCGCCCCTCCCGATTGTCAGATCCCTACGAGGGCTGAGCTCAGAACTGCAGCGCCCAGACGTCGATCCTGCCCGTGTCGTAGCGCGCGTTGTCGCTCACCCGCAGCTTCCAGGTGCCGTTGGCCGGCTCGGACGACGCGTTCACCGTGTAGGTGGTGATCACGTTGTCCGCACTGCCGCCGGACCCGTAGGCCTTCAGGTTGTAGAGCGAGCCGTCGGGGGCGACGAGGTCGATCTTCAGGTCACCGATGTAGGTGTGCTTGATGTCGACCGAGACGGCGAGGTTCGAGGGCGCGTTGCCCGTGACACCGCTGACGGTGATCGGCGACTCGACGGTGGCGTTGTCGTTGATCGCGTAGTCGCCGGTGTTCTCGAACTTCGGTCCGGGCGGGGTGGTGCTGCCGCCGCCGACGTACAGCAGGCGGTTGGCCGAGCCGGTGCCCGGGTTGCCCACCACGCCGGAGGTGGCGGCGGCGGTCAGGGCCGAGGACACCTGGGCCGGGGTCGCGGTCCTGTTGTCGGCCAGGTACAGCGCGGCCGCACCCGCGACGTGCGGCGTCGCCATCGAGGTGCCGGAGATGGTGTTCGTCGCCGTGTCGCTGGTGTTCCAGGTCGACTTGATCGACGAGCCCGGGGCGAAGATGTCCAGCACGCTGCCGTAGTTGGAGAAGCTGGAACGGGCGTCGGTGCTGGTGGTGGAGCCGACGGTGATGGCCTCGGTCACCCGCGCGGGCGAGTAGTTGGAGGCGTTGGACCCGTCGTTGCCCGCCGCGACCGCGTAGGTGATGCCGGAGGCGATGGAGTTGCGCACGGCCGTGTCGAGGGCGGTGTCGACGCCGCCGCCGAGGCTCATGTTGGCGACGGCCGGCTTGACGGCGTTCTGCGTCACCCAGTCGATGCCGGCGACGACCTGCTCGGTCGTACCCGAGCCGGAGTTGTCGAGCACGCGGACGCCGACGATCTTGGCCTTCTTGGCCACACCGTGGGAGGACCCGGCGACGGTGCCGGCGACGTGCGTGCCGTGACCGTGGCCGTCCTGTGCCGTGTTGTCGTTGTCGATGGCGTCGTAGCCGTAGGACGCGCGGCCGCCGAAGTCGCTGTGGGAGATGCGCACGCCGGTGTCGATGACGTACGCCGTCACACCCTCACCCGCGGTGTCGGGGTAGGTGTAGCTCTGGTTGAGCGGGAGCGCCCTCTGGTCGACCCGGTCGAGGCCCCAGGACGGCGGGCTCGGCTGCGTGCCGGAGATCGTGAAGACGCGGTTCTGCACGACGGACTCGACGGCCGGGTCCGCCGCGAACTTCTTGGCCTGCGCCTCGGTGAGCTGCACGGAGTAGCCGTTGAGCGCGGCGTCGAACGTCCGCTTGATCTTCGCGCCGTACTCGGCCGCGAGAGCCTTGCCCGCCTTCGAGCCCGCGTCTGCCTCGGACTCGTCGAGCGTGACGATGTAGCTGCCCTTGATGGCGCCGGGGGCGCCGGCGTTCTCGATGACGCCTTCCGGCGCAGCGGCGGCCGCGACGGCCGGAAGGGCGGAGACCGTGCCGAGCGAGAGCGCGGCGACGGCTATGGCGCTGGCCGCGGCGAGTCTTCGCCGCGAGTCACGCATCACAGACATGTGAGGGGTCCTCCTCATAGGTGGTGCGTTGCTGTGGGGGTCATGACAGAAGGACGACAGGGGCATGCCAACGATTCGGTCTCAATGCGACTACCCCCCTTGTCCGTCCGCCGAGCGAAAGATTGGCGGATCCATAGGAATCGCACAAGAGGACGGACGGCAGTGAAACGCAACCGCCACACAGCCGCCATCAGGCACCACAGGGCTGCCATGCTGGCGGCCCATGACGTCCTACCGCTGTCCCGATTGCACGAGTTACTGGCCGGTCGATTCTGACATCTGGTGCTGCCCGGCCTGCCGGAGCCCCCTCGACCTGGACTTCCCCGCCTCGGCCGTTCCCCGTTCCGCGCTGGCGGGCCGCGTGAATTCGCTGTGGCGTTACGAAGAGGCGCTTCCGCTGTCCGCGCCCGCGGCCACGCTCGGCGAGGGCCGGACCCCGCTCGTTCCCCTCACGGCGAACGTGTCGGCGAAGCTCGACTTCGTCATGCCGACGCTGTCCTTCAAGGACCGGGGCGCGGTCATGCTGGCGGAGCTGGCCCGCCGGCTGGGGCCGCGCCGGGTGATCGCCGACAGCAGCGGGAACGCGGGCACGTCCGTCGCCGCGTACTGCGCGCGGGCGGGCCTGCGGTGCACCGTGTACGTCCCCGAGGGCACGTCCGCGAAGAAGACCGAGCAGATCCGGGCGCACGGCGCCCGCCTGGAGGTTGTCCGCGGCGACCGCGAGGCCACGGCGTCCGCCGCGCGGGCCGCGGCCGGCGAACCCGGTGTCTTCTACGCGAGCCACGTCTACAACCCGTACTTCCTGCACGGCACCAAGACCTATGTCTACGAGCTCTGGGAGGACCTGGGCGGCCGGCTCCCCGAGGCGGTCGTCGTGCCCGTCGGCAACGGCACCCTGCTGCTCGGCGCCGCGCTCGCGCTCGACGAACTGCTCGCCCACGGACTGATCGACGCCCGCCCCGCCCTGGTCGCCGTGCAGGCGGAGGCGGTCTCCCCGCTGGCGGCGGCGTTCCGCGCGGGCGCGCAGGACCTGCTCGCTCCGGCCCGTGCGACGCCCACGCTCGCGGAGGGCATCGCGATCTCCCGCCCGCCGCGCGCCCGTCAGATCCTGCGGGCGGTACGGGAGTCGGGCGGCGAGTTCCTGACGGTGACGGAGCCCGAGATCCGCGCGGCGCAGAAGGACCTGGCGGCACGGGGCCTGTTCGTGGAGTCGACGGGCGTGGCGTGCTGGGCGGCGGCCGGTTCGTGGACCGACCGCACGGCGGTGGTGCCCCTGTGCGGCGCGGGCCTGAAGACGGGGTTCGTCGGCGACGACTGAGGCGTGGGTACGTGTGAAGCCCCGGCGGCGGCGCGACAGAGGCGTACGGCGGGCCGACCGGCAGCCCCGCCGGCGCGATGGAGGCGCGGCCCGTCAAGGCGGCGGCCCACCGGGGAATCCCGGTGGGCCGGCCGTGCCCACGCTGCATCAGAGGCGCTCGAGGACCGTCGCGTTGGCCATGCCCCCCGCCTCGCACATCGTCTGGAGGCCGAAGCGGGCGCCCCGGTCCTCCATGGCGTGCAGCATCGTCGTCATGATGCGGGCCCCGCTGGCGCCCAGCGGGTGCCCGATGGCGATCGCGCCCCCGCGCACGTTCACCTTCGCGTGGTCCGCACCCGTCTCGCGCAGCCAGGCGAGCACCACCGACGCGAACGCCTCGTTGACCTCGAACAGATCGATGTCCCCGATCGACAGCCCGACCCGCGCGAGCACCTTCTCCGTCGCCGGGACGA
This sequence comes from Streptomyces sp. PKU-EA00015, assembly GCF_013387495.1. Taxonomy (GTDB): domain Bacteria; phylum Actinomycetota; class Actinomycetes; order Streptomycetales; family Streptomycetaceae; genus Streptomyces. The sequence goes on from NZ_JABZEE010000028.1 coordinate 126,493, forward strand.
TCGCTGTGAGCATCAGCAGCGGATCGTCGCCTGCGACGGCGAAGGAGTGGAAGCGGGCACGCGGCCGCAGCCCCAGCCGCTCCGCCACGTCCGCGCCCATGACGAGCACGGCCGCGGCTCCGTCGTTGACCGGTGAGCTGTTGCCCGCCGTGACCTGCCATCCGATCTCCGGGAAGCGCTCGGCGACGGCGGCGTCGTGGTACGCGGACCCGAGCCCTGCCAGCGCCTCGGCGGACGTCGTGGGCCGTACGCTCTCGTCCCGCTGCCCGGTCCAGGCCACCTCGCGGTCGAACTCCCCCCGCTCCCAGGCCTCGGCGGCACGGCGATGCGACTCCAGGGCGTACGCGTCCTGTTCCTCGCGGGAGATCTTCCAGCGGGCTGCGATGAGTTCGGCGCTGACGCCCTGTCCGACGAGCCCGCCCGGGTAGCGCTCCGCGAGCCGCAGCCCGAACGGATCGCTGCCCGGCAGCACGGCGGACCCCATCGGGACCCGGGACATCGACTCGACGCCGCAGGCGATGGCGATGTCGTACGCCCCGCTGATGACGCCCTGCGCGGCGATGTGCGCGGCCTGCTGCGAGGAACCGCACTGCCGGTCGACGGTCATGCCCGGCACGCTCTCGGGGAACCCGGCGGCGAGCACGGCGTTGCGCGTGATGTTGTACGACTGGTCCCCCACCTGTGTCACGCACCCGCCGATGACGTCGTCGACGAGCCCCGGGTCGATCCCGGCCCGCTCGACGAGCGCGACGAGGGTGCGCGCGAGCAGATCGACGGGCCGCTCCTCGTGCAGCGCACCTCCTGACTTCCCCCTGCCGACGGGCGTACGCACCGCCTCGACGATCACCGCGTCCCGCACGACAACCTCCTGAGTTGGAATTCCGAACCGTCCATGGCAGCGACTATTCCGTGGTCGGTTGGAATTCACAACCCACTCACGGAAACGCATCGCGTGGGCCCGGTCACAACACCGCTCCACTTGTCGGCTGCACTTCGCGGGCGGCACGGGTGACGAAGGGTTCACGGCGGCTCACCGTCGACGGCGTCGACACCGCTGGAGCGAGCGACCGCCCGACCCACGTCCAGGGCCTGTGCTGGTCACCGCTGACGTACGCGGTCGAGCTCGCCGACCGGCCGGGCGCGACGCCGATCGCCGCGCCGGACCGCCCGGCCGCCCGGCCGCCCGGCCGCCCGGCCAACTGGAGGGCCGCCGCCTCAGGTGGGCGTCCGGCTGGACGCCCACGGCACCGGGTACCCGTCCCAGCTCGACCGGCCGAAGGGCTTCACCCCCGGATCGCCCCTGACCCCCGCGGTCACTCTCCCGACCGGACCGGCGCCGATCAGCTCCCGCCGTCAGCCGCTCCGGTAAAGCCGAGCGCCTCGGCGTGCCGGCGGCTCCCGCAGCCATTCGCGGCCCGGGCGCGCCACTGCCGGCTGCGGTCACTATCCGCGCGGGCGACCTCCGCGTCGTACGCGGCGGCGCGAGGCTCACGGTCGAACCCCGAAACGCTGAGGGACGCGAACGACGTCGTTGAACACCATGTCGCCGGCCTGGAACTCGGAGACCTACTCGGCCAGTTGCTCAGAACGTGTGCCGGGGACGCCGCCGAGCAACGGCCGGCCGGGATGCTCTCGTCCGGACACTGCGCGTACGCGCAGAACGGCGGAACGGGCACAGCGGCCCTCTCGATGGCCGTCACCGCGCGGAGCGGAGCTCGATTCTTTGGACTGCGCGCGGCATGCCGCCACGAGCCCGGAGCCGCGAGGCGACAGAAGCCGCTCGGCAGCGTGATGTGGAGATACCCCGATCCCGCCCTCACCGTCCCGGATCTGCACATGGTGGTGAACTGTGCGCTGTGCACGGTCACCTGTGCGCTGTGCTGAGCTGCTGTGTGATCCGGGGAATCGAACCCCTGCGCTGCTCTCCACGCACCAGGCGAGGGCCGAATTGACCGCCGGCCCGCGGCTTGTGCACGCCTCCGTGACGACTACCTGCTCCACACCGGGCACCGCTCAGTCCAGCAGATCGACCTCCCAGTTCGACCGCTGGATCAGGACGTCGATCTCGCGGATCTCACGGGCCAGCACATCCGCCTGCGCGCGCAACTCCGCGACCGGGAGTGCCGAGAGCATCTTCAGCTCGGATCTCAACTGCCGGACCATACCGTGCTGGTCACGGCCGGCGGCCGCGTCGGCCGCCGAAGTGATGACAGCGTGGCGGAGGCGCAGCACGTCCCGCCGCGCCAGCGCATCGGTGAGGGTGCCGCCCCCGTCGATGACCGCCTGGGCGTTGGTCCGGTTGATCCGCCGGATCAACGACTCGAGTGCGTCCAGCGTCTCTCCCGCCTCCGCCAGCAGGCTCGCCGAGTCCTCGGCCGGCGCTTCGCCCTCCTGGTACCGGGCGTTGTCGACGACGCGGGCGCGCAACTGCTCCACCCGACGTACCGCGTCCGCACGCAGCGCCAGCGCTTCGGCGAGCTTCAAGGTTCCGCACCTCCATCACCATGAGTCCGGATGAAGTATGCCTGTGCACCCACCTGTCGCCGTCCGACGGGTAGGGGTTCCGGGCCGGACTCGCCCCTTGCACCCGCGGGTGGAATCCGCAACGTCTGCGGCCTGATCGCGCTCACCAAGTCCGTCACCCCCGTCGGACAGCGCACATCACCTCGCCGACAGTCCGCTGCTCACAGCGGCCAGGCGGTCAGCAAATCGCCGGGGCCGTAAACAGCATCGAGCCCCGGACAGTCGAGGGGTTCGTCAGTGAGGGCTGCCCGGTGTCGATGGAGAGCTGCCAAGTCGCGCCGATCGAAGGGCGACTGCTCCAGCCACTTGATGGAGCCGACGAAGAGCAGCTCCTTGGCAACGGGGGCGCGATCCGCCCCGACGATGTCGATCTCGACGTCGTTGGTGCGGGTCCAATAGCCGCCCACAGCGGGGGCCGCGGGGAGCCGGCCGTCGGGCAGTATCCGGGCGAGCGCCTCGCGGATGAGCGGCTCGATCGCCCGGCCGCGCCAGCTGGTCCAGCTCTCCCGGATCCGCGCCAAGGTCACATCGCCCCGCCCTCGCTCGATCTCCTCCATGGACGGGCCGAGCAGGTGCAGCCAAAACCGCAGGTAGGGATCTGTCACCCGGTAACGGCGGTCCTTCGACGGACGCGGCGATACGGGTAGCTCAGCGGCGACGATCCGCTTGTCCGTATGCAGCTCCAGCGCTCGCTGCAGCGGCGTGGCCCGATTCCGCCGGCCGCACGGGCGATGTTGGTGAAGGTCCGCTCGCCACTGCCGATAGCCGCCAGCACCGTGCGCGCCTGAGCCTGCGGGCGGAATTCGGCAGCCAACGAGCGCTCGGCCGACACCAGCAGGGCCGAGACGGGGTCTGTCAGGGCTTCGCCGAGGAAGTCCCACAGCCCCGCGCCATGCGGCCACTCCGCGCAGATCAGCGGCAGCCCGCCGGTGACCAGCGCGGCGTCGAAGGCTTCCGCCGGATCCAGCCCGAGCATCCGCCCCACCGCGGCAGGGTTCAGCGGCCCGAGCACCATCTCCCGGCCGGAGCCGCACAATCGTCTCGGCCGCGGCCTTCGCAGCCCCGTACGGGGTGATCGGGCCTGGGTCGCAGGTCTCGTCGTAGTGGACCCGGCCAGGGATGAGCAGGGGCGGGGGCAGGTGACAAGGGGTCAGCTGTCCCAGCGCCATTCCAGCACGGGAAAAGATCAGGGGCCCGACCCCGGAGAGTCGGACCCCTCTTGACCTGCACATGTGCCAGATCAGCGATGCGGCGGCATGTCATCCGCTACACGTTGAAGCGGAACGTCTACCACAACGCTCTCACCTGCGGAAACGTGCCTCTGCAGGATCCAAGTCAGCACAGAATCAGCACGGGGAACCAAGGTCAGCACCTACGCCGCTTCGTCGTATCCCTCGGGCACCTGAGGCGCCTCGCTGGGGACCTCCACCGGCACAGGCCGCATGGCATTCTGCATGACCTCACGGCAGCGGTGCCAGGCTCCCGGCACGAGGTGCCCGTAGATGTCCACGGTCGTCTTGATCGACTTGTGACCGAGCCAGCGCGAGACCTCGTGAATCGGGATGCCGTTCGCCAACGCCGTCGAGGCGAAGAAGTGCCTCAGGGAGTGCGGGGTGTACTTCGGCTTGCCGTTCGCATCAACCAGCCCGGCTGCCTTGCACGCCTTCTTGAAGTGGTAGCCGTACGTCGAGGCAGTGGGCATGGTGCCCTTGCCGCGCTCGCGGGGAGCGAAGAGAACGTCGAGCTGCCGATCCTTCCCCGCCCTGTCCTTGAAGATCACCGGGATCGGGCCCCATTGCTCCATGTGGGCGTCAATCTCTTCCTCAAGGAAGGGGGCGATGGGAATGTCGCGATACTCACCCTCGGCCCTGTGCTTCAGCGGGACAAACGTCGTCCGACAGTCTCCTCGGTTCGCCTTCGAGCTCACCTGCCAACGGACGCGGATGAAGTCGGTCCGCCGGCACTCACTCGCGAAGGCCAGGGTCTCGCTGATGCGCAGGCCAGCGCCCGCCTGCAAGTAGATCGTGAGCCGATACTGAGGCGAGATGCACTTCCCCAGGAGCTCGACCTCTTCTAGCGTCGGAATCTCGTCCTCGTCCACGGCAAGCGAGCTCGTCCGGGGGATCTTGACGCCCTTCGCGGGGTTCTCGGAGATGCGCTTCTCGACGACGGCGGCATCGAGCATTGCCGTCACGAACTTCATGCGGTCGTTGATCGTCGAGGCGGCCATGCCCTCACCCTTTCGGTGCAGGGCAGAGACGAAGCGTTCGAAGTCGGCCTTCGCGAGCCCCGCCAGGGTCTTGCGGCCGAGGTGCGGAACGAGGTGGTTCTTCGTGAACCCCTCATAGTTCCGTATGGTGCCTTCGCCGATGACCTGCCGTTCGAGCCACTCCTTTGCCCAAGCACGCAGGGTTATCGCACCTCGCTGCGGGTCGAGGTAGATCCCCATCCCCTTGTCGTGTTCGACCTTGGAGGCGAATGCGTCAGCTCCGTCGGGTCCGGTCTTCTTGGCGAACGTCTTCTCTCTCTGGCGGGCGGTCCTGCCGCCAGGCTCTCGGTAGCGGACCGTCCAGTTGTGGCCGCAGCGGCTTTTCTCGCACGGGTAGTTCTGATTCGTCGGGTCTGTCTTGCACTTCTGAAAGACAGTGGCCATGTGGCCTCCCTTCCTTGCAGGGGCAGGGCTTTGCCCTCACCCGTAGTGGTTGTCGAGGTAGGCGACGATGTCCCGTTCCCGGAATCGCAGAAGGCGACCAACCTTCTGGGCTTTCAGCCCCCAGGACCGGTACTTGTTCTTGACGGTGGTCTCGCTGACCTTGAGCCACGCGGCGACTTCCTCCGGCGTCAGCAGCCGATTACTTCCGCCAGCGGTCACGGGCCCCTCCTGGTTACATGTTTACATTCAGGCGGCAAGGCGTGCGGCGCCCTCTTCGTAGGAGCGGCGGGACTGCTTCGTGAGGTGCCACATGCCGTAGTCGCACTGGTAAATGCGGTTCTCGCGGTTCATCGGGTGGCGATTTTCCCAGCGCTGGGCCTGGCGGTCGCGCTTGGCCTGGGCTCGGCCGAGGGCCTTCTCTGCGGACCGACGGTCAGCGAAGGCTCGTTTCTCGGAGCACTCGCAGGTGTGGAACTCGACGGTCTTCATTGGGGCGTCTCCTACTTCTGTTGGAACTTGCCGCACGGGCAGGTTGGGATCTGGCACGCGCCTCGGGCGGCGCTGGCAAGGGAGTGGGTGAAGGGTGCGTGGCCGCACTCCGGATGGAAGCACCACCCCTTCCAGCCCTTCTTGCCGTCGACGTTGGCGAGCATGATGCCGGGGGCGTACAGCTTGACCAGGTGGCAGGTCCCCCCGATCGACAGTTTGTTGGCGAAGGATTTCGCCTCTGCCTCGTTGCCGAACGGGGCCCAGTTCAGGCCGCGACTGCCGTCCTTCCACGTGTGTACGAGTGCGACCCAGTCACGCATCTGGAGAATCTCGCCGACTTGCTTGATCACTGCCTTGGCCATTTGGTCGGCACTCTCGAAGGTGGGGTCCTCCAAGAGCGCCTTAACCGCCTCGACCTCTTCCTTCCGTGGGGTCAATCTCATGGCTCCACCTTAACATTGTGGTTCCATGTTTACAGAAGGCTCCCGCGGGATGAGCTGCATCACACGGTCGTGGAGTTGCCCCACGGTGCCGTCATTGCGGATCACGTCGTCGAACAGGTACCCGGCGAGGGCGTTCTCGCTGACGTGGCCCGCCTCGCGTATCGGCTCCAAGCCGGGGCGCTCGATCGCCACCACTAGCCCGCCACGGGCCCGGATCGCGTCGGCCTCGTTGGGGAACCGCACGTCCGTGATGACGGTGGGCCCCCACGTTTCGAAGTCGCCGAGAAGGGCGTTTACCCACACGTCCTTGCCGAGGACCCCCCGGCCGCCCTCGGTGCCGAGGCGCTGAAGGTAAGTGCGGACCACGGGGAACAGTTCCTTCACGGTGTCCCATCCGTACGTGTCGACCTCGTAGCGGAGGCTCTGGGCGCACTCGCAGCAACTCTCGTCGACCACGATCGGGTCGAGGGCGTACAGCATGGCCTTCACGTTGTCAGCGAACGCCTTGCGCTGCCATCCGGCGTCGAGGAGGGCCTGAGCGGCGCTGTCCTTGCCGGACCGGGCAGTCCCGGCGAAGCCAACCAGGGGGATGCGCATTGCAGTGATTCCCTTCTCCGGGGTGTAGGTGGTCAGACGGAGGTGCCGGCGGAACGTCCGGCGTAGAAGCGGAGGGCATCGCGGGCCTGGCCTCGGGCGTACGGACCGCCGTAGAAAGCGGAGCAGGAGTCGACGTGCTGCCACTCGGTCTCGTCGTCGTCCGGGTCGGCGGCCTCCTCGACGACGAAGCCCCACACGTCCCCGGAGAGCCACGCCTCGTACTCCCGCATCTCCGCCTCGATGTATCCCTCGGAGAGAAGTCCGCAGTCGAGGTCGAAGATCTCCTCGCCGGTCATGTACCAGAGGGAACGCGGGCCGTTATCGGGGCTGGATTCGAGGACGATTCCGCCGTGCATGATCGCCACGTAGCGAGTGAAGGTCTCTACGCCCTTCCACTGGTTCCAGGCCAGGCGACGCCAGGCGTGGGCGAGGGGGCCACCGTCCTTGTCGACCGGCCCGTACTGGCCGAGGTGGGTGTCGATGGTGATCACGTGGGCGAGGGTGTCGGCGTCGTTGCGGGGGTTTTCCGCGTGTTCGTCGCGGACCAGACGCACACGGAAGCGGCCGTCGTCGGTAGTGGCAAGAACGTCGGACATGTGGACTCCTTCGAGGGTTCGGGGTGGGCCGCCCTGGGCTCTCCCTGTGTGCCAGGGCGGCCCGTGATGGGTGCGAAGATTGGTCAGTCGGTCGGGACGGCGGCACGGGCGTCGGTGTCCCACGCGGGGATGGGGCGGCCGATCTCGATGTAGCGGGCGGCGCGCTTGATGGCGTTCGCCGGGCCCGAGTACGGGCAGCCCTTATGGCGTCGCGGCGGTGCGGAGTTGGCGCCCTTCCGGTCCCGCATGTGCGAGTAGTAGACCTCGATCTCGGCGCCGCATAGCTCGTCGACCAGGGCCCAGCGGTGTTCGCTGCCGGGGTAGCCGTGGTGGGCGCCCGCGCACCGGGTGCGGGTGCAGCCTTCCGGCTCGGCAACCGGGGTGGTGCGGGGGGAGTAGCCGAGTTCGTGCATACGAGCCCAAGCGGCTTGGAGGCTCTCCAGGTTGCGCGGGGTGGCACGCAGATGGGAGGAGAGGAACGGGCCGGTGGTCATGTGTCCTGCCTTTCAGGTGAGTTGGGGAGATCAGCTGCCGTTGAGGCGGTCGAGGGTCTCGTCGGCGTGGCGTTCGAGGATTCGGTGAGCGATCTCGTGCTGTCGGTACTCGCTGGAGAGGAGTCGGATCTTCTGGCCGTAGTTGGCGAGGTAGCCGAGGTACGGGCCGAACTCCAAGGTCACGGCGTACTGCATGTCGTCCTCGATCTCTGCCTTCTCGTCGGTCAGCTCGATGTGGTCGCGCAGGTTCTTCATGTCGGGGCCTTCGGGTCAGATGGAATCGGGCTCGGGGAGGTAGCAGAGGGTGCTAGCGGAGTCGACGGCCCAGACCTCGCCGGGGTCGAGGACCAGATCGAGGACGGTGATCTCGGAACCGCAGTCGTCGCAGCGGAAGAGTCCGGAGGGCTGGACGCCGAGAGGGGCCTTGCTGCACTCGGCGCAGATGATCGTGATCACGGGTAGCCTTTCTGGGCGGCCCCTCCCTCTCCCTGTGGGAGGGGCCGCGTGCGTCAGGAAGCGGTGATGGATGGGGGGAGATCAGGCGGTGAGGGCGCGGCGCCGCTGGCCGACGCGGGTCTGTCCCAGGTCCGCGCGCTTGGCGGCTTCCTGTCCGGCGGCGTATCCGGTCCCGCGTCGCCGCGTGGTGCGGCCCGCGTTACGGGCGTTGGGGTATGCGGCGTTGAAGCGCGCCAGGACGACGGTCTTGCGGTCTGCGACGACCAGCTCGGCGGAGCGACCCGAAGCGGCTGCCGGGGCTTCCTGCCGGGCGCGGGCCTCAATCTCCTGGAGCCGCTTGTAGACGGTCAGGATGAACCCGGCGAGCCACGACTTCCGGTAGGTGACCACCTTCTCCCCGTAGGCGGGGCGGCCCTGGCGCATGCCGTTAAACGCCTGGAGGCACAGGGAGGTGAACAGCAGCTCAACTCGGTCGAGGTCGGACTCGTAGCCGAAGAGGTGGACTTCGGTCCTCCCCCGGTTCTTGTCCTTTGTGATGCCGTGGCAGTTCAGGGCGTCGGCGATGTAGCCGAGGAGATAGATCCGGTCGTTGGAGTACGTGCCCTCGACGACGATCACTCGGTCGCCCGGCCGGTCGAGGTCAGGGTCGGCGTCGGCGAGCATCGCCCGCTCGATCCCGTACTTAGCCATCAGCTCGGCGGCCTTCGCGAAGAACGCTTCCGCTTCCTCGGGCGTGGCAGCCGGGTCCTCGGCCTTCGCAAGTATCGCGCGGATCTTGGCGAGCTTCGGATCACTATTCGGGTTCATGTTTACACTCCGTGCTGTTGAAGGAATTAGGCCGGGATCTTGACCGCGGTCGGCTGCATAACGGCCGCGTACTGGGCGGCCACGAAGGCAATCCACGTCTCGCGGAACTCGCGGTCCCGCAGGGGCAGTACCGCCCCGAGGTGGAGGATCACGCGGTCGAGAAGGCCGGTCATGTCGTCGGCGTCGACCAGGGACGAGCACGCGATGCAGGCTCGCCAGGTGCCGTCGTCGTCCATCAGGGCCACGTCGCCGAGGCCGTTCGCCAGGCCGACGATCGGCCGGTCGGGGCCGAGCACGTAAACCCATGCGGCGGTGCCGGCGAGGTTGCAGAAGTCGCAGTCCTGCTTGTTCATGGAGTCCTCACGTTCGAGGTAGGGGCCGCCCCTGCCCTCTCCCTGTGTGGGAAGGGGCGGCCGGGAGAGGTGGAGGTCAGGTGGCGGGCTCGTACGGGGCCAGCTCGCCGACCTCGCGCAGTGCGTTGCGTACGGCCGTGAGTCCGGCCTTGACCTCAGCGAGGGCCTCGGCCCGCTTCGTGGCCGCCCTGTACTGCCAGGACTGGACCTTGAAAACCGGGGCATCGGTCGGGCCCTCGTATGTCGGGAGCCACTTCAGGACCGAGGAAACGAGTGCGCGGTCGGTGGCCTCGCGGCGGACGACGGCCGCCAAGATCGCCTGCCAGTGGTGCTCAACCCAGAAGGCCGGGGTGGCGACGAGGTTCGTGAGGGCGGTACCGACGTACCCCGCGAGTCCGGCCTCGTCGTCGCGCTCGTTGGCGATGTTGTGGATGCCCTTCTCACGGAACCGGCGGGCGGAGAGGCGCAGTTCCTCGCGGTCGGTTGAGAGGGCGAGGACCACGACCTCGCGGTGCTTCTCAACGAGGGTCGCGGCCGACTGCACCGCGGATCGGACTACGGGCTTCATAGAGTCCTCGCATTCGAGGTAGATGGACTGACGCCGGTTGGCATCGTCAGAGGGCAGGTCCCGCCTGCCGCTGACGCCCGGAGGGCGTTTCGCCTTTGCGTTCTGGAGGTGGCTGCCCCTCCCCTCTCCCTGTGGGGGAAGGGGCAGCTGGGGGAAGATCAGGCCCGCGCAAGGTCCGAGTTGCTCGTAACCTCCTGCACGGAGATCCCGTGCTCGTGCAGGACGCCGCAGTCGTCCTCGCCGCACTCGCACTCGTCGCGGAGCGTCTGTGCATGCATCTCGGCGCAGCCCTGGGCGTACTGCCAGGCCGACCACAGCGAGGTGAAGTGGGACTCGGCGTCGCGCTCGTATCCCTCGCGCTGCGTCACCAGGACCCGGCCGTTCGCCTGCGCCTCGACCTCCCACAGGCCCACCAGGTCGCCGTTCTCGCGCCAGACCCGCACCTCATGGTTCGGCTCGCACTCGCCCTCGAAGGTGCACCCGGAGCCATCGCAGTAGCCGGTGAAGCAGTGCCACGACTCGGCCGGGTCGCACTCGCCGTCACGGCAGGTGTCGCACTCTCGGGCGTTCATGATGTGCGACCCGCAACACTCGCAGTCGTACGCGCCTCGGATGATCTCCTGGGACTCGTCTTCGAGCAGGTCCCAGCCCTCGGGGATGAACTCCCACACGTCGGCGGGCTCGTCGTCGAGGTAGTGGTCGATGTACGTCGTCTCGCCCTGGTCGTCCTCGACGATCAGCATCAGGTACCAGCGGGCCTCGGAGGGGGCAACGATGGCAGTCATGCGTCCTCGCATTCGAGAGAGGGGCCGCCCCTGCCCTCTCCCTGTATGGGAAGGGGCGACCGGGTCAATGTTTACACCAGCCCTAGAAGGCGGCGGTCTCCGCGAAACCGGTCTCCCGCTCGGTGCCCTCGCCCTTGAGGCGCGCTATCTCCGCCCGCAGTGCGTCGTTCTGCTGCCGGGCCTTGTCGAGTGCGTACGACACCTCTTCGACGCGGCGACCCAGGTTGTAGGCGATCGTCAGCAGGTCGAACCGCTGGACCTCACGCTTCGCGAGGTTGACCGGACGGACGGGCTTCGGCACCTCCAACTGGGCGATGACCTCCGAGGTAATGAAGACGAAGCCGGCACAGTAGGTGCACCTCTCCCCGGCGTCCGGCTCGGAGACCTCCCGCTCGTAGAAGCTGAAGTCGATGCACTGGTAGCACCGGAAGTCACCTTCCGAGCGCTTGACCCCAACCTTCTTGCCGTACTGGCGGTCGGTGTCGCTGAACACGTACTCCATGTGGACCGTGCCTTCCCTGGGCGACTGGCTTCAACTTTACACCAGCCGGAAAGTTCCGCCGAGCCGGTTGGCTCAGCGCGGTTCAAATTTTACTGCACCGTCGGGCTGGAGTTTCGCGTTTGGGCTGGTCAGCGCCGCGATCCCTTTCGCGACGCCCGGACCCTTGCCCGGTTGCGAGCTTCCCGGATCTTGTGACCCGTTCCGTTCGGGTGTGGCTACATCTTAACACTCTGGCTGGTTCGCTCCGCAACCCTTGCGTGAGCTGCGGTTTCTGCCTGCCTGTGGGCGCCTGCCGGTCGTCGTTGCCGGGACTTCATTCGATGTGGCTACACCTTAACACGATCCGACGGGGGCGCGTCCACTCCTGCCCTGTCTCTGGCCTGCCCTGTGCTGCCTGTCCGTGCGTACGTACGTGTGAGGCAGGCAGACAGCGGCCCAGCGTCCGGGCATGTCTGCCCGGCCCGCTCATGTGCCGCTATGTGCGCTGTTGCCCTACGTGTGCTCGCATACGTCATCACATACGTTCGATGAGCTGCTACCCCTTACGGCCCGATGCGGCATCACATGCCCCTGCATGGCCGTATTGAATTGGAACGCCGACCTGGTGCCCGCGTGCGCGCTCTCGACACGCCTTGCCTGCCCTTGCCCCGGGGGGTGGGGGTACGACCCGGCCGGCGTTGGCTTCCCGGCCGCCGGGTCTTAGCAGCCCGGATTCTGCCACGGTTCCAAGGTCGACGAGGCCCCCCTCGCGCCTCGTCAGGCAGCCTCATACCCGCAGGTCAGCGGCGGCGCGAGCGTTCTGCAGTGCCTCCGCCGGAACTGCACAGGAATGGGAGGCCGCGGCGGCTCCGTCCAGGTGTTCAGGCTGCCTTTCCGTACATCCAGCGGCGAACCACGGTGTAACCATCAGGAAGCTCGTCCCCTGTCAGTTCCCTGTACCTCGCCCTGGCCTCGTCGCTGGCGCGCTGACCGGGAGGGAGCCTTCGGAGGAAGGGGTCGCGGTCAGGATTGGGGGAGGACTGACGGGGCTCGCTCGCGGCTTCAGGAGGGAGGAACGGCCCCTGATCGTCGGCGTCTTCAGCGTCCCGCCCTTCCATGAGGCGGGCGACTGCGGCAGTCAGGGCCGCGCTGACGACCACGCCGCCGACGGCATGGATCTTCTCCCTGTGCTTCTGGTACAGCCCCTTCGCCTTCTGGGTGAAGGACGTGGGCTTGCTGTCCTCGGGGGCGGGCTCGCAGGGCGTGGAGTCAGTCACATGCACACATCTACCGGACTCAGCTCCCATCTGTCAGGAGATCACGCGACATCGGCCGATCAGGGGCAGTGGCGCTCGCCAGACTGAAGTACGTCTTCGCGTCTTCACGAAGGGGCGGCCTACCGGCCGCCACAGCCGCAAGCCGTCTTCCCGCTGTCCGCCCTCCGGGCGGCACTGCTCCTTCGCCGCTGCACTCCTTCTCCGTCGCCCTTCGGGCGCCGCCGGAGTGTGAGTGAGGTCACAGGATTTCCCGTTTCCGGAAGCAAGATCATTTAGCGACTTGTAAGTGTAAGTACGTAAGTCGCGAGGCTCGCAAGGCTTGAGCCCCTGTCGGGGCTCGCCTGCATGAAGACGCCGTACGTACATCGCAGGTCGCAGGCTTGGCCCCCGAAGGGGGCCTCCTGAACGAAGACGAAGGACGCGAGTACGTACGTACGTCTTTCGCGCGAGGGGGTCTGCTTGAGACTCCTCGAACTCTGCGCTGGGTACGGCGGCCTGGGTATGGCTGTGGCCCCTCTCGTGAACGGCCGCGTCGTGTACGTGGCCGAGAGTGCGCCCGGCCCGAACGCCGTCCTGGCCGAGAGATACCCGGACGCTCCCAACAACCTCGGCGACATCCGCGAGATCGACTGGGCTCAGCTCGTCGGCCGGGTCGATGCGATCACCGCAGGGTTCCCCTGCCAGGACATCTCGATTGCGGGGAACCGGGTTGGCATACGAGGCGCTCGCTCTGGAGTTTGGGTCCACGTCGCTGAAGCAGTTCGCGTCATACGACCCCGAATCCTCTTCCTGGAGAACGTCTCGAACCTCCGGACGCGCGGCCTCGAAGTCGTCATCGCCGACCTGGCCGCGATCGGGTACAGCGCACGGTGGGTGTGCGTACGAGCTTCCGAAGCTGGTGCTCCACACCTCAGAGACCGTTGGTTCTGCATCGCGACCCCTGAAGACACCGACTGCGAACTTGGGGTCGAACGGCGGGCCCCGTCACCCTGACGAACGCCGAGCTGGTGGTCACGGCCCCACGCTGGACGACGAGGCGAGCTTCGTCCTCCCCTACTCGATCGCGCTCCGTGAAGGCCGCGAGCCCGAGCCTGAGATCGACGGTCCCCACTCCCCCGCCTCCTGGTGGGGCGAGTACCTTCCCGGCATTCGGCGCTGGGAGGGCGTGACCGGCCGGGCCGCTCCCTCGCCTACCGAGATCGGCCTTCAGGGCAGCCCGCGCGTCAGCGCTCGGTGGGTCGAGTGGCTCATGGGCCTGCCTCGCGGATACGTCACCGACGTACCCGGCCTGACGCGCGGACAGCAGCTCCAGATCCTCGGCAACGGCGTGGTCCCCCAGCAGGCTTCGGCGGCGTTCGCCGCGCTCCTCGACCTGGGGGTGTGAATGCCGAACTGGTCCTCGTCGGACAGGCGCGAGCGCCTGCCGGCGGATTGGCCGCGAATCCGACTCCGCGTCCTACGGCGAGACGGACACCGCTGCACCGCCCGCGATCAGTACGGGCAGCGCTGCGAGGAACCGGCCACGGACGTAGATCACATCGTGCCTGGTGATGACCATCGAGAGACCAACCTACGAGCGCTCTGCGGGTTTCACCACCAGGTCAAATCCTCTCGCGAGGGAGCCCTCGCACTCGCCGCACGACGGCGCCGGATCGACAAGCGCTTCAAGCGGACGGAGGCCCATCCGGGCCTCATGTAGGGGGTGGCCGTGTTCACTGCCGCATGGGTCGCCTGGATCGCCGCCTTCTGCGTGATCGAGGGCGTCGCCCTGTACCGGAAGCAGCCAGGCGACACCTTGTCCGAGCATGTCTGGAAGTGGTTTCACACCGCGAAGGGCACCGCGCCGGACCGGACAACCCGGCTGCGCCGCTTCGTCCTGGTCGCGTTCATGGCATGGCTCTCCGCCCACTTGCTGACGGGCGGGACAGTCTGATGCCCGGCCCCGTACCCAACCGTGAAGCCGACCTGGCTCGCCCGCGCGAGCGTAAGGGCGGCGACGTTCAGTCCGTGACGCGCGGCGTCGCCCGCCCCACAAAGGTGCCGAACGGCGACCGCTCCTGGCACCCGATCGCGAAGCGCCTGTGGGACTCCCTGAAAGAGTCCGGCCAGGCCGACTTCTACCAGGCGAGCGACTGGGCCCTCGCCTACTCCCTCTGCGAAGACCTCTCCTTCTACAAGAAGTCCGGAAAGAGGTCGGGTCAGATGCTCCAGACCATCTACGGCGCCTTCGAGCGGCTCCTCGTCGCCGAGGGCGACCGGCGCCGTGTGCGCATCGAATTGCATGAGCCCGAGTCGGACGAGACGTCGGCCGCGGTCCTGGCCATCGCGGATTACAAGAAGGCTCTGGGCGTGACAGAGCGTGGCGACGCCTGAGATCAGCGCATCCCAGTGCCGGCGATAAGATCGTCGTCGGCGTCTATGGTCTCGATGACATCTCCAGCAGCGTTCCGCTTGATCGTCTGCGTTACGTAGCCGTCCCCATCGCGGATGATCTCGATCCTAGCGACGACGTCGTCTCTCGGCTCGTCGTGCTCCGATTCCCTGACGTGTGTCACGCCGTAACCCTTCACTATGCCCTTCAGTAGGTGGGCTATTTCGTGTTCCGTCTTCATGATTCGGTTCATGTTGGCACTCCTAGCCGAAGATCGCGCCCGCAGCTCGGCAGGCTGCCGCAACGGCGAGTGCGACGACCGCTGCCGTCAGTGTACGTTGCCGCCCTCTGATCTGGTGCTTTTTGTTTTTTTTCAGGGCGTTCAGCGACGCCTGTAGGAGTTTGTCTTCCAGTCGGGTCGGATGGTTGTCCAGCAGGTCCTGGATCTTCTCGTGGCTGACGCCCTGAATCGCCGGTCGCAGCAGGGGCTTTTTGAGCCGTAGTCCCACGAGGTTGAAGATCAGGACGACGATGCTGGCGAACAGGAAGTATGCGGAAATCGTATTCCACCACGTGTCGGAATTCACAAGTGCCACCGCGGCCCCTTCAAAGCCGAGCAAGGCGGTTGCAGAGACCTGAAGCGCATCGATCTGCGAGACCTGCTTGGTCTCTTCGTGACGCCCTGCTTCAAGCGCAGCGCGTGTGTACGGATCGGTGGCCATGACACGAGCATGACCTCGGCCTGGTTGTGCCGCACTTTCAAGTAGTGCAAGGGGGCGAGCTGCCATAGTCGCCCTGACTACCGAAGATATCGAAGCCCTGGAGCCCGCGTTCCTCGGGCCTACGTGGGTGAAGGACGCGTCCGGTCAGTGGAAGCTGCCGCAGCGCACGCTGGGCTGGCAGATCGCTGGCTGGTGCGCGGAGTACCTGAAGGCCGAGAGCGGCGGCTCCTGGAAGTTCACCAAGGAGCAACTCCGCTTCGTCCTCCACTGGTACGCCGTCGACGAGAACGGGCGGTTCACGTACCGCAAGGGCGTGCTCCAGAGACTCAAGGGCTGGGGCAAGGACCCGCTTCTCGCCGTGATCAGCCTCGTCGAGTTCGTCGGCCCAAGCCGCTTCTCGCACTGGGGCCCGGACGGACAACCGGTCGGCGTGCCCCACCCGCAGGCGTGGGTGCAGATCGCGGCCGTCAGCCGCGACCAGACCCGTAACACGATGACCCTGATGCCGAGCCTCATGAGCGACAAGCTCATCGAGACGTACGGCATCAAGGCCGGGGCCGAGCTGATCCGTGCGAACGGTGGCCGGCAGAGACTCGAAGCGGTCACCAGCTCGTTCCGCGCCCTCGAAGGCGGCCGAGTCACCTTCACCGTGCTGAACGAGACGCACCACTGGGTGACCGGCAACAACGGCGACCGCATGTACGAGACGATCGACGGTAACGCGACGAAGAAGGACTCGCGGTATCTGGCGATCACGAACGCTTACCTTCCCGGCGAAGACTCCGTGGCCGAGAAGATGCGCGAGGCGTACGAGAAGATCCTCGAAGGCCGTGCGGCCGACATCGGCTTCATGTACGACTCGATCGAGGCTCACCCCGCAACTCCCCTGACGCCCGAAGCGATTCGGATCGTCCTGCCGAAGATCCGCGGTGACGCGGTGTGGCTCCGAGTCGAGACGATCCTTCAGTCGATCCTCGACACGACGATCGCGCCCAGCCGCTCGCGGCGTATGTGGCTGAACCAGATCGTTGCGAGCGAGGACGCCCTCTTCGGCCCAGCCGAGTGGGATGTCCTGCGGGACGACGAGAAGCAGCTCCGACCAGGCGACGAGATCACGCTCGGGTTCGACGGCGGCCTCCGCGACGACAGCACAGCCCTGGTGGCTCTGCGCGTCACGGATATGTGCGCCTTCGTACTCGGCCTGTGGGAGAAGCCGGACGGGCCGCAGGGTAAGGACTGGGAAGTCCCCCGCGCTCAGGTCGACTCGGCGGTGCACGACGCCTTCCGTCTGTTCGAGGTGCAGGGCTTCTACGCCGACGTGGCGCTCTGGGAGTCCTATATCTCCGAGTGGTCGGCAACGTACGGCGAGGGCCTGGCCGTGAAGGCGCCCGGTAAAGACGCGATCGGCTGGGACATGCGTACCAGCCTGAAGGCGTCGACCCTCGCGAACGAGCGCCTCATGAGGTCGATCTTCGACCGGAAGGTCTCCCACGACGGCGACCGCAAGCTCCGCCGGCACGTACTGAACGCGCGGCGCCGGACGAACAACTACGGGGTCAGCTTCGGCAAGGAAAGCCGAGAGAGCCCCAAGAAGGTCGACGCCTACGCGGCGCTCATGCTCGCGCACGAGGCCCTGGTCGACCTTCGCGCCCGTGGCAAGAAGGTCCGTAAGCGGACCGGCCGAGGGTTCTTCCTGTAGCGGTGTAAACATGTAACCAAGGGTGGTGAACCATGGCCGACCCCTCGCCCGCCTCCCTGGCGGTGCAGCTCCTCGCCATCCTTGGCCGGGACAAAGACCGGCTGACCCGGATCGACAGCTATCTCCACGGCAAGCATGACGACCCGTACATGCCTGCCATGGCTGACGACGAGTACCGGCTCCTCGCGAAGCGGGCCATCTCGAACTGGACGCCTCTCCTGGTCAACACCCCGGCGCAGGCCCTCTATGTGGACGGCTACCGCGCGGGTGACGACGAGGGCAAGGGCTCGGCGACGGACCTCACCTCCCCGCAGTGGGAGCACTGGCAGCGGTCCCGGCTCGACGCCCGGCAGTCGGCCATCTACAAGGGCGCTCTCACGTACGGTCACTCGTTCACGCTGACCGAGCGCGTCAAGGGCGTGGTCCTGACGAAGGGCCTGTCCGCGCTGCGGACGGCCGCCCTGTACGAGGACCCGGCGAACGACGACACCCCGTATGCGGCCTTGACCGTCACGTCCTGGCCGTCCGGCGAATCCGTCGGCACCGCCCGCATGTGGGACAGCCGCTTCGAGTACGCGGTCCGCTTCAAGTCCCTCGACGACGCGGACGGCGTGAAGGTCGCCAAGGGCAAGCGCCACGGCGCGAGCGAGTGCCCCGTCACTCGCTTCGCCGCATCGGTCGACCTCGAAGGCCGCACGGTCGGCGTGATCGAGCCGATGATCCCGCTGCAAAACAGAATCAATCAGACCATCTTCGATCTGTTGCTCGCACAGTCCTACGGCAGCACGAAGGTGCGGACGGTTACGGGCATGGCCCCGCCGGTCCAGCGTGACCCGGAGACGGGCGAGGTGGTCTACGACGAGCAGGGCAATCCGATCCCCCTGCCGATGAACCACAACGCGAAGCGTTTCCTTTTCGCGGAAGATCCGGATGTCAAGTTTGGATCGCTCGACGAGACGCCGCTCGGCGGGTTCATCGACTCGATCGACATGAGCATCCGGCACCTCAGCGCCGTCGCGCAGGTGCCCCCGCACCACCTACTCGGGCAGATCGCGAACCTCTCGGCCGAAGCCTTGCAGGCTGCCGAGACGGCGCTCTCCCGCAAGATCCAGGAGTTCCGGACCGTGTTCGGCGAAGCGTGGGAGAGAGTGTTCCGCTTGGCCGCCGAGCTGGAAGGCGCGGCCGGTGTGGACGACTTCAAGGGCGAGGTCATCTGGCGCGACATGGAACAGCGCTCCTTGGCCCAGGCCGCTGACGCGCTGGGCAAGCTGCGCGAGCAGCTCGGCATCCCGGCGAAGGGTCTATGGAAGCGCGTCCCGAACGTCACGCAAACCGAGCTGGACGAGTGGGACGACCTCGCGGACGAGGAAGACTCCGTGGGTCAGCTCGCTTCCGCGCTGACGCGGGCGACCTCCGAGCCTAAACCGGTCACCGCGGATTCGGTGGCGGTGGCCGCGTAATGGCCCTGTCGAGGATGGCTGAGACCGACGAGGTTGCAGCCGCCTTCCACGTTGCGCTGACGGAGATAGGGGCCAGGACCACAGCTGAGGCCCTGGCCCTGTGGCAGGACGTTCCGCCCGAGCGGCGGGCGGCTACGGCTGGGGCCTGGCTGCGTAAGGCAATCACGCTCGTGATGAGCAGACGCCGGCAGAGCCGGGACCTCGCGCGGGCCTACTACCGGCTCGCCCGAGCGCTCCAGACCGGCCGGACCGTCGCCGACCCCTACCACCCTGAACCGTCGTACGTGACCCTGGCGGATCTGCGCAGGGAGTTCGCCGAACTGGCAGGCACCTACGAGCCGCCCACGGAACAGGGCGGGGCCGCGACCGTCGAGGACGGGGAAGCCCCGCCTGCCCAGCCCGACGAGGACGACGAGGACGCGCCCGAATGGGAGCGGGTTCTCGTCGAGGACCTCGAAGGGCTTCGCGAGGAAGAGGAGCGCATCGAGCGCCAGGCCGAGGCCGAGCTTCGGATCGCGCTGGAAGCCCTCGGAACCGCCAACCTCGACCGCCGGCTGATTCTCGAGGATTCAGATCCCGAGGAAGCGCACCGCCAGGCGGGCGCCCAGCAAGCCGCAGCCGCGTCCCGCGTCGCGATGAACGGCGCCCGGTCAACGAACTGGAACCACATGCGCCGCGACGGGCGGGCCCTCGGGTACGTGCGCCTGTCCCGCACGGGAACGCCGTGCGGCTGGTGCGCCATGTTGATCAGCCGGGGGCCGGTCTACAAGAGCCGCGAGTCCGCGCTGTTCAACGACGGCGACAAGTACCACGACAACTGCCACTGCTACGCGATGCCGGTCTGGAACCGGGATCAGTACCAGTCGAGCGAGCTGACTGCGCTCTCGCGGCAGTACGAGGCCCTGTGGCCGGAGGTCACGAAGGGCCATAGCGGAAAGGCCGCGGTGACCGTATGGCGCCGCTTCATCCGCAGCAAGCAGAGAGCCGCAGCCCAGGAGGCGCGGCAGTCCACTGACACAGCCCCGGAGGCGTGAAGTGCCCGAAGAGAAGCCTGACGACAAGCCGACCGAGGAGAAGCCCGGCGAGACTCCGCCCGGCCAGAAGCCGGACGACGAGCAGAAGCCGGAGGCCAAGGCCGGTGCCGGCGGCGAGTCCAGCAGCTCAGAAGACGAGCTGCCCGACTGGGCCCGCAAGGAGCTGGCCAAGGTCCGCAACGAGGCGGCCGGTTACCGCACTCGACTGCGGGACGCCGAGACGAAGCTCTCCGAGGCGAAGACCCCGGAGGAAGTCGAGGCCGCGCTCGCGGACGTGAAGGCGAAGAACGCCGAGCTGGAGCGGTCGCTCGTCGTCGCCACCGTGGCCAGGAAGTTCGACCTGCCTGCCGAGCTTGCCGGACGCCTTCAGGGTGCGACTCCCGAGGAGCTGGAAGCCGACGCGAAGGCCCTTCAGGCACTCCTCACCCCTGCCGCCCCGCCCGCTCTGGGTGGCGGCCTCACTCCGTCCGACGACGAGGACGACGGAGAGATGGACCCGCGCAAGCTCGCGCGGCGCACTCGGCGCTTCTAGCGCCCCCGATGACTCCCCTTACTCAACCCCCGTGCTGACTCGGCCGGGGGTTTTCTCATGCCCCCGGAGGTAGCTCCCCTTGCCCACTCCTCAGCACCAGGTAGTCAAGCCGCAGAAGCTCGTCAATGCGGCTGTCGGGATGCTGGAACAGGAACTCCTGATCCCGAACCTCTTCCAGAAGCAGGGCGTCGACCAGTTCAAGGGCGCCGAGAACGACACGATCTCAATGAAGGTGGAAGGCATCCTGCCCTTCCACGACTACGCGTGGCGAAACGACCGCTCCAGCCCGATCGTCTTCGACGAGTACGCGGAGCGGACCATCGCCGTGACCTTCGGCGGCAACGTCTACTCGGCGGTCAAGCTCACCGACGAGCAGAACGACTTCGACATCGACAACTGGTCGAAGCTCCTGCGCCCGCAGTCCAAGGCGGTTGCTCGGGGTCTTCAGCGCCGGGCCGTCAACCTTCTGACCGGCCAGACGTACAACGTCACCATCGGCAACTCGCAGCAGAACCTTCGCGGTGCGCTGATCGAGGCGCGGCGCGTTCTGAACGCCTTCCACGCCCCGAAGGAGGGGCGTTACCTCCTGGTCGGCACGGAGTTCGAGTCGGCGCTCCTGAACGACGACAAGCTGAACCTCGCGCAGAACGTCGGCGACAGCGAGGCCGAGTCCGCGCTTCGCACCGCGAGCATCGGCGACCGCATGGGCTTCCGGATCGTGGTCGACCAGACCATCCCGGCCGACACCGCGTACGCCTTCGCGTCCAGCGCGTTCATCTTCCTGTCCGGCGCCCCCTCGGTTCCGCAGTCCGTTCCCTACGGCGCGACCACGAGCTTCGAGAACATCGCCCTGCGCTGGGTCCGCGACTACGACCCGCTGTACATGCAGGACCGCTCGGTCGTGAACACGTACGCGGGCTTCCGCTCCGTGACCGATGTCCTGGTCGGCTGGGACAACGTGAACCAGAAGGAGATCGTCTCGACCGGCGAGCACTTCGTCCGGGGCATCAAGCTCACGCTCGACGGCTCGTCCAACTACCCGGCCGCCGCATCCGAGCTGGCCACCATCACCGGCGTCTCTGACGCGAAGGTCTGGACCCCGACCGGCATGAAGGCCGAGACCGACCCGGCCAACGCCTAGTTGTCCTCCTCTGCCGCGACGGACGCTTCCTTCAGTTCCTCGACTTCTGTTTCGGCCGAGTGCTTGTCGCCAAGGGCCCGAGCAACATCGTTCAACAGAACGAGGTCGACCCTCGCCACGCGGCGAGCGGTCGCAACGAGGGTGCGCAGCCGTCGCGGCAGCCGGTCGTCCGGCCGGACGCCGTACCACTGTTCGGCGATCAGCTCCTTTACCTCGCGTTCCGACATCTTGAGCACTTCCGCGATGCCAGGGATGTACTTCGGCGCGGGAGGGGTGTCCATGTGGTAGTTGGCCATGTTGTTCCACCATCCCGAGGATCGGCTCTCCTCCTTCCCGCCGACTTCCCAGGTCTTCGCCTCCATCTGGCTGTAGGTCATACCTGCGGCGTTGCGTGCGCGTACCGCTTGGCTGAATACGTCTCTGAACACGTCCCCGGTCACGCCCACATCCTTCAGCCAGATGAACGTGCCGTCTAGCTGATTGAAGAAACTGGAACGGATCGTTTGAGAATCCACCTGAACACCGGGTGGCAGAGAGGAGGGTTGAGTGTCCTATGCAGACCTCGACGAGCTGAAGGGCCGCCTCGACTGGGACCTCGATCCCGACGAACTACGGATCGCGGCCGGGGCGTTGGAAGACGCCTCCGACCTTGCGGCCACCTACGGGCGCGAGTGGCCTGAGGAGACCGTTCCGCGCCTGGTGCGCACCCTGGTCCTGAAGGCTGCGGCGCGGTACCTGCGCAACCCCAACGGCTACACGCAGAGCCGGGCCGGTGACGAGACGCTGGCCTGGTCGGACGCTCACGGCCGAGACGCCGGCAGCGTGTATTTCACGCGAGACGAGATCCGTCTCCTCGAAGACCTCGCCGGGCGCAAGCGCGGCATCTACAGCGCGGCCGTCTCCGCCTGGGGCACGAAGCTCCCCGCACGAGACGCGGCCGGATACGTACCCGTCGACTACAACGGCGACCCCTTCCCCCTGTTCGGGGATGAGGTGAGCCCCTGGTGAGCGTGCAACGCAGGCGAGGCCAGACGGCCCGCGTGTGGCGGACGAAGGAAGTCGTCGACAACCGGGGCAACACGGTGATCGCCGTGGACGAGGACAACCCCGTCACGGTCAAGGCCGCCTTCATCCCGCAGCGTTCGGGCAAGGCCGAGGTCCCCGGTCAGCAGCAGATCAACGTGACGCGGATGATCGTGGACGCCCATGTCGAGGGCGTCACCCTATGGTCCCGCGTCGAGTACCAGGGCCGCATGTGGGACATCGTGACGCCGCCCGCCTACCACCACGGCGACCGCCGCACACGGCACTGGTCGATCGACATTCGGGAGCGGCCCTGATGGCAGAGATCGAAGACAAGGTGGGCGGTAAGAAGCTGGAGGAGTACATCGCCCGCTTGCGCGGTGTTCAGGACACGCTCGACGAGGCCCGCTTCGAGGTCGCCGCGCGAGCCGAGGCCCTGCTTCTCCAGCACCGACAGGAAGGCCACGCCACGATCGACGTGGAAGACGGCCGGATCGACAAGTACGTGATCCTCGACGACGAGCGAGGCAAGGACGCCGCCCTGTCGATCGAGTACGGCCGCGCAGAGTCGAACGTCGTGAAGAAGCGCAAGGACGGAACCACGTACCTCGACGTGATCCCGGCTTCTGAGGGCCTGTTCATCCTGGCTCGCGCCGCGAACCTCCCGAAGAAGCGGAAGGGGAAGGTGCACCTCGACTGATGGCAGGACTCCCCGACCACATCAAGGCCATGGCGGAGCTGTCGCCAGTCGAGGATCTCCTTCTCGCTGTGCTACGCGAGGGCCTGCCCGGAGTTCGGGTCAAGTCCCTCGTCGACCTGCACGAGAAGTTCCCTCTCGTCCTGGTCCGCCGCGACCCGACCTGGGGTGAGTGGCAGGGCGACACCCGCTTCACGGATGCGGCTCGCATCGTGATCAACACGTTCGCGCCCGACCCCAACGGGGACGAGGACGCGGCGATTCTCGGCGAGGCCGTCCGCGTCGTGATGCGCGACGCCTGGCTGAACCAGAAGGTGTATCCGCGCCTCGGCCACATCATCCGCGTGGACCTCAACTCCGCGCCGAGGCGGGCTACGGACTGGGCGACCGCTACCGGCCCCGTCCAGTACGCCGACCTCCCCACGGGGATCTGGCGTTACGAGTCGATCTACGACGTGCAGATCCGCAAGCCGCGGACTCGCCCCTATCTCCCCCAGTAAGCGCAGCAGACGAAAGGCCCGACCCCTTCGGGGGTCCGGGCCTTTTTTCATGCCCAAACGAAGGAACGTTTCTCCTTGGCGATCAACGATGACGCAACCCTTGTCGTCGGGTCCGGTAACTACCTGACCGCGCCCGTCGGAACGGCGATGCCGGCGGATCTCCTGACACCCACTTCCCCGTGGCAGAACGTCGGGCACACCAGCCTCGAAGACATCTTCGGCATCACGTCCGAGGGCGGCGAGGCGACCACGATCGGGTCGCTTCAGAACAAGTCCCTGCGCACGAAGTACAGCGCGCGCACCGAGACCATGACGTTCACGCTCCAGCAGTTCGACACGGCCGCGCTGAAGCTGTACTTCGGCGCCAACGCGCCGATCCTGCCTGACGGCAGCGTGGGCGTCCCGACCGACCCGGAGCCCACCCAGTCCGCCTTCCTCGCCGTGTTCGTCGATGGCGACAACCACTTCGCGTTCTACGCACCCCGCGCCGAGATTTACCGCGCGGACGACATGGCGATCTCGGACACCGAGTCCCTGGCGGGCCTGCCCCTCGGCATCAAGCCGATGGCCCACGGCTCGAACGTCTGGACGTACGCGATCACCCCGCTGGGCGGCATCCTCGCCACGGGTGCGACCGCCGGTTCGCCGGGCTCCTTCACCCCGGCTGGCGCGGACGCCCCGGCCAACCTCGCCGCGATGTCGAGCGTCATCGCCTCGCCGTCCACCGCCTGGACCACGGGTCAGCACGTCGTTCTCGGCGACGCCTCGAAGGCGTACTGGAACGGAACTGCCTGGGTCGCTGGTCAGGCCGCCTGATGGCTCCCGGCGCGGGTGTGATGCGGACCCGCCCGCGCCGGGTCTGCCCCTTCTCTCTCAGGTCCGCAGCCCTTTCCCTGTCTTCTCACTCTGGAGGTCCGCACCCCCATGGCTTCTTTCTCCCTCGACGACATCCGCGCCGCCGCAGAGCGCAAGTACGGCTCGACCGACATCACCTTCGGCGAGGACACCGTTCGTCTCCTCAACCCGCTCCGCCTGCCCAAGGCTCGGCGTGACGCGCTCCTGGCCCTTCAGGAAGAGATGGGCAAGGAGGAGTCCGACCAGGCCGAGCTTCTGGCTCAGGCCATCCGCACCATCGCGGAGTCGGAGAAGGCCGCCGAGAAGCTCCTCGAAGCCGTGGATGGGGACCTCGCGATCCTCGCCGAGATCTTCGGTCACTACGGCGAGAGCACTCAGGTGGGGGAAGCCTCGGCCTCGCAGGACTGATCGACAAATACGCAGAGGGCCTCTACCCGGATCTCCTCTTTCACTTCGGCGTCGACCTCGCCGACGTAATCGAGGGCCGGGGGCCCTCTCCTGCGCTCGTCCTTCTCCTGATTCAGAGGCTTCCCGACACCTCCCTCACGATGGCCCTCGCGTCCGGCGGCCGTGAGCATTTCGGCTGGGGTCAGGACCGGCATATAGCCGCCGACCTATTCGACGCGCTCAACCAAAACACCAGAGCGACCGGCCAGTGGGGTAAGGGCAAGGCTCCCAAGATCCCCGCCTATCCCAGGCCGAAGGCGACCAAGGCCGAGAAGAAAAAGGACCAGGCCAAGAAGCCGCGGACCGTCGCGGAGATTTACAAGCACTTCCAGCGGAGGTAAGCCCGTGGCGTCGGAACCGAATATCGTCGGTCGGATCGCGGTCAAGGTCATGCCGGACACCACCGGCTTCAAGCAAGACCTGAAGACCAAGCTCGAAAAGATCGAGAACGATCTCGCGATCACGATTCGCACGAAGGCCGACGCCGCCGGCGCACGCGCGGATGTTCTTCAGGCCGTCCGGGACATCAACCGCGACAACAAGTCGACGGACTCCCGGAAGATCCGCTTCTACACGAAGCTCGACCTGACCGGCATGTCGTCCGAGGTCAAGAAGGCTGCGCAGGCGTACCAGCAGAGGGCGAACCAGCACCGCATCACCTTCCGGGCCTCCGGTCAGCAGATGATCCAGGAAGCCCGCCGCGTCCGCCAGGGCGCCGATGCAGAGCTGTCGGACCTGAGCCTCGGCGTCAACCTCGACTCGCAGGCGTCGGTGTCCAAGGCGATATCGAAGGTCCGGGCCGCGCTCGACGAACTCGCCCAGACCGACATCGACATCGACATCAACGCGGACTCACTGAACGCGGCCGTCGGCCTGTTCGAGGAGCGCCTCGGCGAGATCGCGCACATCAACCTGCGCGTCGACAAGGACTCACAGTCCTCGGTCAAGTCGGCTATCGCGCAGATCGACCGCGATCTTTCCGACCTCCGCGCCGTCAGCATCAAGGTGAAGCTCGACGAGGCGTCACTCGAAGCTGAGAAGGAGCGGCTCGAAAAGCTCCTCCGCCTGGAGATCCGCTTCAACCCCCGCTCGACGAATTCCGTCAAGGCCGCTATCGCGAAGATTGACGCCGAGCTGGAGAAGTTCAAGGAGATCGACCTCTCGGTCAAGATGGACGAGGCGTCTCTCCTGAAGGCGCGGAAGCGCCTCGAAAAGCACCTGACTCTTGACCTCGCCGTCGACAAGAAGTCGATGTCCTCTGTCGAGGGCGCGCTGAAGCAGATCGAAGACCAGCTCGCGGAAATGGGCCGGGAAGAGATCAAGGTCAAGATGGACAAGCGGTCTCTCCTGACCGCTCAGGCCGAGATGAAGGCCGTTCTCGAAGCCCAGATCCAGGCCAAGGTCACCGCGGATCGCGAGGCTGCCCAGAAGGCGCGCGACGAGATCCAAGCCCAGATGGACGGGATCAGGGTCCGGCCGAAGCTCGACAAGGAGATGGTCGCCCAGACGAAGCGTCAACTCGAAGCCTCCTTCGAGCAGATGCGGGAGCTGAAGGCGAAGATCACGCCCGAGCTGGACGCGATGGAGAAGCGCAAGGTCGAACGCGAGGTCGAGGAGCTTCAGGACAAGATCAAGAAGCTGCGGTCGACGATCGAGCCCGAGGTCTCGCGTGCCGGCATCATGGCGTCGATCGCGCACCTGGCAGCTCTCTCGCGGGACCGGATCGTCGAGCTGATCCCGCGCGTGAAGCTCTCGGCCGCCGCGACGGCTACCGCGATGCTGCAAGCCCTGTCGGGCGCCCGCGTCCTGGGCGACATGTTCGAGCGCCTCGGTAACTCGATCAAGAATCTCGACCGGAACGCGCCGATCATCGGCACCCTGGCGACCGCGATAGCGGGCCTTTCGGCGTGGGGTATCAGCGCGGCCTCGAACCTCTTCACGATGTCCGCCTCGCTGGCGCAGATCGGAGCAACGTCCCTCGCCCTGCCGGGAATTCTCGGCGGAATGGCGATCGGGCTTGGTGTCACGGTTGCCGCCTTCAAGGACTTTAATAAGGTCCTGCCCGAGGTCAAGGGCAAGTTCTCGGAACTCCAGAACCTCATCAGCAACAACTTCTGGGCCAAGGCCAAGGCGCCGATCCGAGAGCTGATCGACACCCTCATACCCGAGCTGGAAGCCGGGTTCGGGAAAACCTCTACGCAGCTCGGCCAGTTCTTCGGCGGATTCGCCACCGCCATTCAGTCGACCGTCGCCCCCGCACTGGGCGGCATGTTCGATGACCTCTCCAAGTCGATCGAGATCGCCACGGGCGGCACTGCCACCTGGGCGAACATGATCAAGATTCTGGGCGAGGTCGGCGCTGGTTATCTCCCGCGACTCGCGCAGTGGTTCGTGGATGCCTCCGAGAAGGCAAACGCCTGGATGGAGAAGAAGGGCGAGTCCGGCCTCCGTCAGGAGATCGACGCCGGTATCCAAGCCCTGAAGGATCTGGGCGGAATTCTGTACGAGGTCGGCGGAATCTTCGCCGGTATCGCTCGTGCAGCGAGTGAGGCTGGCGGCTCCACGCTCGGGATGATCCGGAGCACGCTCGCGGGGATTCACACGGCAATCGACAGCTCTGGCGTTCAGGACGCCATGCGGATGCTGTTCTACGCCGCGCACGTGGCGATTGAAGAGATCGGGATTGTCGGCGGCTCTCAGCTAAGGGAATTTCTGGGGGAGTTCGTCGGTCTCCTGACGAGCGTTCTCCCGCAGGTCGGCAACATCATCGGTACGGCTGTGGGCGCCATCGCTAGCGCGCTGAATCAGCCGGCGGTTACCGAGGGCATCCGGGCCGTTTTCGACGGCATGCAGCAGACGGTGAACGCCCTCGCCCCGGCGATGGCGCCGCTCGGTACTGCGCTCGGCGCCCTTCTGTCCCTGGTCGGCTCGTTCCTGACGATGCTCGGCCCGCTGGTCGCGGCCGTCCTGACGCCTCTGTCCGAGGCGTTCACGATGCTCGCCCCGGCGATCGAGCCCCTGATCGGTCTCTTCGGCGAGGCCCTGGGCGGCGTGGTCGCCGCGCTAGCTCCGCTCATCATGGCCGTGGTCGCGGCTGTCGTTCCGCTGATCGACGCGCTCGTTGCGGGTCTGACTCCGATCATCCCCATCCTGACCGAGGCATTCGCCACGATGTCGGCCGCCCTTCAGCCGGTCATCGAGATTCTTATGTCGATTCTGTCGGCTGCGATCCTGCCGCTTATCCCGGTTGTGCAGCGCCTCGCCGCCGAATTCCTCCCGAAGATCTCCGAGGCTTTCGCCAAGGTGATGGAAGCCGTTCAGCCTCTCCTGGAAAAGCTGAAGGCTGTAGTCGACTTCATCATGCCGATCCTGGTCCCAGCGATTGAGTGGCTGGCCGGGATTCTCCTCGACTCGCTCGTCGGTGCACTGGAAGGCGTCGCAACGTTCTTCGAGGGAACGTTCGACGTCATTATGGGCATCTGGAACACCTTCGCCGGTCTGTTCACCGGCGACTGGGACCGGATGTGGAACGGCATTAAGCAGATCGGTTCCGGCCTCTGGGACATGATCAAGGGCGCCTTCATGGTGTTCATCAATGTCGGAATCCTGGGCGTCGGAAAGAAGATCCTCGCCGGACTGAAGTCTCTCTGGGACAACATCTGGAACGGGATCAAGGGAACCGCGCTCTCGATCTGGGCCTCGGTCAAGACGAACTGGAATACGTTCATCACGGCCTTGAAGGACGCCCCCGGCGCCGCTCTGCGGGCGATCGTCAAGTTCTTCAGCGACACCTGGAAGACGATCAAGACCGAGGCGGGTACCGCCTGGGAAGCGGTCAAGAAGACCTTCTCCCAGAAGATCGACGACTGCGTGAAGTTCGTCAAGGACATCCCGAAGAACGTCAAGCAGATCTTCTCCGATGCGAAGTCTCTGCTCGTCGAGGCGGGCAAGAAGATCATCACCGGTCTGATCGACGGTCTGAAGTCGATGTTCGGTTCGGTGAGGGACACCCTCGGTGGCCTGACGGACAAGCTCACCGACTGGAAGGGCCCGGCGCCGAAGGACGCCAAGCTTCTTTACGACGCCGGTCGCCTGATCATCTCGGGTCTGATCAAGGGCTTGGAGTCCCAGTACGACAAAGTCAAGAAGTCGCTCAACGAGCTGACGGCGAAGATCCCGAAGAACGCCTCGAAGGGTCTGAAGGACCGGATCAACAAGGACCGGACTCAGCTTCTCAAGCTGGCCGCGCAATGGGAGGCCGGGGCGAAGCGGCTCGAAGCGGCGCAGGACAAGCTCGACAAGCTCCGCGAGGACTTGGCGAACTACGCGGAGAAGGTGCGCGACAAGGTCATCAGCACGGGCGACGTGACCAAGGTCCAGGACGCCAGCTTCGAGACGATCTCGAACTCCCTGAAGAACGCGGTCGAGCAGGCCAAGCGGTTCGCGGCCGTGCTCGCGAAGCTCAAGAAGCTCGGGCTGAACCAGACCTCGTTCGATCAGATCGCCATGGCCGGACCGGAGGCGGGGCTCGCCGCAGCCGAGGCCATCGCCAACGCGGGCGCATCCGGCGTGTCTGAGATCAACGACCTGCAAAAGGAGCTGGAGAAGTACGCCACGAAGGCCGGGTCCACCGCATCGCACTACATGTACGACGCGGGGATTCAGGCGGCCGAGGGCCTGGTGCGGGGCCTCGAAGCGCAGCAGGACGCGATCGAGGAGCAAATGCTCAAGATCGCCGATGCGATGGTTGCCGCGATCAAGAAGGCGCTGGACATTCACAGCCCTTCGCGGCTGTTCCGCAAGCTCGGCTCGTTCGTCGGCAAGGGCTTCGGCCTGGGTGTCGAGGACGAGCGCGGGCGGGTCGAGCGTGCAACCCACGCGCTCGCGGCGAGCGCCACTTCGGGGGCGTCTCGCGAGGTCACTGCCGCCGTTTCTGGCGGCCTGTCGGCGGCTGGCTCGGGCCAGGCCGTGACGAAGGTTCTCAATTACTACGCAGGTTCCGGAAGCTCCCTCTCGTCCGAGGAGGAGCTGTTCGCGGCTGCCTCGCGGGCAAGGATGGTCGGCTGGTGAAGCTGGAACTGAGTTCGGCCTCGGACAGGCTCAACCTGGACGGGTTCGAGGCGGATGGACTGGGGTTTCAGGCCCTCGC
This sequence comes from Streptomyces sp. PKU-EA00015, assembly GCF_013387495.1. Taxonomy (GTDB): domain Bacteria; phylum Actinomycetota; class Actinomycetes; order Streptomycetales; family Streptomycetaceae; genus Streptomyces. The sequence continues at coordinate 156,645 of NZ_JABZEE010000028.1, forward strand.
CGGGGTGACCGGCCTGGGCCTGCCCCAGCTCTCCGTTCAGTGGCTCGAAGGCGCAGGGGACGGCGCCGCCTACCGTGGGCGGCGCGTCCTCCCCCGCGACATCGACATCCCCCTCGACATCGTGGGACGGGACAGGATGCACCTGTCCGAGCTGGTGACTCGCCTCGCGCGGGTCCTGGCGGACGAGAGCGGCCTGACCCTGACGTACATCGACAACACGGGCGGGCGCTGGTCAACGCCGGTCGCATGGATCGGTGGCGGCGAGCTGGACGCGGGCGCCGGCACTCGGGACGCGCAGACCGTCATCACCCTGCGGGCCCCGTCCCCGTACTTCCTCGCCGAGTCCCCGCAGACGGTCACGATCGGCGGAGCAACGGCAGGCGCGTTCCTGTCGTCGATGTCGTCCATGCCGCTCGCCTCGTCGCAGGCGATCGGCTCCGTACAGCTCTCCAACGAGGGCGACGTGCCCGCCTTCCCCATATGGGAGGTGACCGGGCCAGGCGACAACTTCAAGGCGATTAGCCCCGCCGGCAAGACCCTGCACTGGACGGGGACGCTCACGGCTGGACAGAAGCTCATCGTCGACATGGGCGCAGGCACCGTGAAGGACGGGACCGGCGCGAACCGGTACGCCTCCCTGGCCACGGCTCCTCAGTTCTGGTCGGTCGCGCCTGGCGTATCGACGGCGACGGCCTCTCTCCTCAACACCACGTCCGCTTCAAAGATCGTGTGCTCGTGGCGTCCTCGTAAGTGGGTGGTGATCTAGTGAGGCAAGAGGATCTCCTCGTCGAGGTGCGCGACAAGACCCTGACACGGGTCGGCGCCATCCCCGCGGATCTCCTGACCATGGAGGCCGAGGACATCCACAACAACGTCGGGACGTGGAAGCTCCAGATCAACGCGGAGTATCCGCTCGCCGCCGTCCTGTCCACGCCCGGCGCAGGCATCATCGTGACCGGCCCTACGGATGTCCTGTTCTCGGGGCCGGTGACGAAGACGGAGACCGCCGTCACCGCGACCGACCCTCTCGGCACGCTGACCGTCGAGGGCGTGGACGACACGATCATCCTCGCGGACATGCTCGCCTGGCCCGAGCCATCCAACGGGGACGCCGCCACACAGAGCCGCGCCTACGACAGCCGGACCGACACGGCCGAGTCGCTCATGCACTACTACGTCAACGCCAACTGTGGGCCTGGCGCCCCGGCCAACCGGCGCCGGACCGGGCTCATCATGGGCACGAACGGCGCGCGGGGCTCGATCCTCAGCAAGTCGGCCCGCTTCCAGCAGCTCGGCGAGCTATGCAAGGAGCTGGCCGAACCAGCGGGCCTCGGCTTCCGCATCGTCCAGCGCGGCTCGAACCTCGTCTTCGAGACGTATGCCGTGCAGGACCGCACCGCGGAGGCCCGGCTCGGCGTCGTGAACAACACGCTCGCGGGTCAGCGGGTGTCGGTGTCGACGCCGGTAAAAACTCGAGTAATCGTCGGTGGCGATGGGGACGGCTCCAACCGCCTCTTCGTCGGTGTCGACAACGCGGACTCGATCGCGGCCGAGACGGACTGGGGCCGCCGGATCGAGACCTTCATCGACGAGCGCTCCTCGACCGACACGGCCGAACTGACGCAGAAGGGCACGGAGGCCCTCGCCGATGGCGGCACGACCGTCAAGGCGGCGCAGGCCGTACCGATGGAGGACAGCGCGCTCGACTTCGGCCGCGAATGGTTCCTCGGCGACCGGGTGTCAGTGATAGTGGGCAATGCCGAGATGGCGGCCGTGGTCACTGGCATGGTCCTGAAGGTCGACTCGGACGGCTACCGGCTCGGCGCCACGCTGGGTGACCCGACTCCCCTCTCCCCTGATGCGGCGGCGGCTGCCGCGCAGAAGGATTTGGAGTCTCGCGTCTCGTCGCTGGAGCGGACGGCAGAGGCCACCCCGCCTGGCCCTCGCGTCATCGAGCCAGGCGGCATCACGCAGGCGACGCCGCCCACCGGCTACCCGCAGAACGAGATCACCGAGTTCTACCTCAGCGCTGACGCCGCTACGCAAGGCGGCTGGGACTTCGCCGGTAAGTGGGGGTACGTCACCACCCGCGCGTGGAGCGGTGGCGACGCCACGCAGACATGGCGCCGAGTCCACCAGAACACCACGGCACACGAGATGTGGGTGCGGGGTGGCAACACGAGCGGCTGGTCGCCCTGGCGGCAGGTCGGCTTCGACAACCAGCTCGTACCGGCGGACTTCACGCAAAGCTCTCTGCCCAGCGCGTACCCGTACGGCGTGTCCACGCTGACGATGAACGAGACACAGGCCGCTGCCGGCGGATGGAGCTTCGGCAATGGAGGCAAGTACGGCACGGTCCGGACTGTTCATCCCGTGGGCAGTACGTACGCCCACCAGACGTGGCTACGGCTCAGCCCGACCACGGTCGAGGAATGGACGCGTACCGGCAACGACGCCGCGGGCTGGACTGCTTGGCGTACGTCGGCGTTCAACGAGAAGGCCGCGAAGGGCGTCGTCGCCATTCAGTCGCTCGGCACCTCGGCTTACGTCGGCGACACGGCCACGATGATCTACACGCAGCAGTTCACGGCCGAGGCAGGCCGCTGCTACAAGGTCACGCTCAGGATCGCGTCGGCCGACACGGACGGCACAGGTGACAACGCGAACACGGATATCCGGTACGCGAAGCAGGGCGCCTACACCAACATCCGCTGGGCTGCCGGTGCGACCGTCACAACGACGAGCACCCTCGCTGGCGACTTCTTCAGCACGACGTTCGACGACGACTCGAACAGCTCGACTGGCATCAACATGCAGTGCTTCATCAACAACCCCCCGGCCGGACCGATCACGGTCGGCGTCACGCTCAACAGCCGCCGAGCCGCAGCGACATACGGCATGGTCCGCTATCTGCCGGGCGGCTCGTCGACGCTCGCCATCGAGGACGCGGGCGCGGCCATCTAAGGAGTCTCCCTCTTGGCTATAACGTCCTACCCCTTTGACGCCCAGGTCGTCACAGAGACCCAGTACAGCCAGATGTTCCGCGAGTTCCAAGACTCGGGCGTCGTCGCGAGCTTCGGCTCGTCTTCGGGCTTCCAGGTAACCGCCGGCTCCGGCATGAACGTCAATGTGTCGTCGGGCCTGGCCTTCCTGCGCGGCTTCATGGTGCAGTCGACCGCGACCGAGGTCGTAGCGATACCGGCGGCGAGTGCGTCCGTCCGTGTAGACCGTGTGGTCCTGCGCCTTGATCCGGCCGTGAACAGCATCGTCCTGGCGGTGAAGCAGGGCACCGCGGGCTCGGCGACTCCCCCGTCCCCCAACCAGACGGATACGGGGATCTTCGAGATCGGGCTCGCGTCCATCACGGTCAATGCGAACGTCACCTCGATCACGGCTGGGGACATCACCCGTATCCGCCCGTTCGTGGGACATCGCGTCGGCGCGTGGAACACCAGCACTCGCCCCACGTCTCCGCGTTTCGGAATGCTCGGCTTCAACGCCGACACCGACAAGTGGGAGTACTGGAACGACACGGCGTGGACGCCGCTCATCTCCAACGTGGACTGGGCGAACCTGTCCGGTAAGCCTGCGACGTTTCCTCCGTCCACGCACACGCACACCTGGTCCCAGATAACCGACGCGCCCACGTCCCTGCCCCCGTCTGCCCACACGCACGACTGGTCGCAGGTCACGAACAAGCCAGCGAGTTTCGCCCCGAGCGCGCACGGCCACGCCTGGTCGGACCTGACCGGTGTCCCCGCGACCTTTGCCCCTTCAACGCACTCCCACTCGTGGTCGAGCATCACCTCGAAGCCGACGACGTTCACCCCGTCGTCCCACACGCACTCGTCCTACCTGGAAGCCGGGGACACGATCTCCTGGGCCAACGGCACGAAGCGCGTGCACAACGACTCGGTGTCCGGCTCCGGGACGTACTACGCGGTGTGGGTGCAGGGAGACGGGACCTTCGCCCGGAACACCTCGTCCCGACGCTTCAAGCAGAACATCCGGGACATCGACATCGACCCTGACGCAGTTCTGTCCCTGCGTCCCCGCGTCTACGACCGGCTGCCGAAGGAAGAGGGCGGCGAGTACCTGCGGGACGAATTCGGCCTGATCGCCGAAGAGGTCGCCGAGATGCTTCCCGAGATCGTTCAGCACGACGAGGAGGGGCGTATCGACGCCCTGCGCTACGACCTTCTCGGCGTGGCCCTTCTGTCTGTCGTGCAGGACCAGGCCGAGCGCATCGAGCGTCTGGAGCAGCTCGTAAGGGACATGTCCCGATGAGCCTTGACCCGAACGTTCAGGTCGCGCTCGTCTCGGCCGGCGGGGTGGTCACCGCGGCCTTCATGGGCGTCCTCGTCGAGCTAGTGAGACGGCAGGGGACAGCCCTCGCCGAGGTGCGCGAGCACGCGCAAGAGGCCCGCGATCAAGTCTCCAACACGCACACCACGAACCTGCGAGACGACCTCGACCAGGTCATCTCGGGACTCGACCAGGTCCTCGAAGGACAGGCCGAACACAGCCGAGATATCCGCGAGTTGCGCACCGAGCTGTCCCACGAGCGCAGCGAGCGCCTGGCCGTCGCCGAGCGTCTCGACACCCACATCTCTACAGCTGTCACGCGCTGACAGCTGCCCCCCTTACGTCCCTGCGGCCCCGCCTGAGGCGGGGCCTTTGTCATGCCCGGAGGTATGTCCCTTGTCTGTCTCCATCGTCAGCCGTAAGAGCTGGGGCGCGAAGCCCTGGAACGGCGCCCCGGCCGCTGTCCCGCTGTCCAAGCGGACCGAGTTCTTCATCCACTACGACGGCGGTAACCCGATCAACTACACCGGGGTCAAGGTTCCGCAGGCGATCCAGCGCTCGCACCTGGCCCAGGGCTGGGCCGGGGTCGGCTACAACTTCGTCATCGACCAGGACGGCACGATCTACGAGGGCCGCGGCTGGACCCTTCAGGGTGCGCACTGCCCTGAGCACAACGTCTCCGGTATCGGCGTCCAGATCGCCATCGGCGGCGACCAGAAGCCGAGCGACAAGGCCCTCGCGGCTGCGCGTGCGCTGTACGACGAGGCGTGCCGAAAGACCGGCCGGACCCTGGCCAAGAAGGGTCACAAGGACGGCTTCGCGACGGCCTGCCCCGGCAAGCACCTGTACGAGTGGGTCAAGGCGGGCATGCCCGCGCCGAAGGGTGCCGAGTCTGAGAAGCCGAAGCCGCCGACACCGAAGCCCGTCTCGAAGATCGTCGCCCTGAACCCGGCGGTGAAGCCCGGCGCCACCCACAAGCAGGTGCGCGAGCTTCAGCAGCTCCTCGTCAAGGCGGGGTACGGCCCCATCAAGGGTGCGTACACCGACTTCTACGGCCCGGAGACACAGCGCGCCGTAGCTCGCTTCCACGACCGTAACCCGGCTTACCGCAGCGGCCTGCACGACCCGAAGATCGGGCCGAAGGGGTTCGTCGCTCTCCAGAAGAAGGCGGGCCACCGATGAGCAAGCACCGGCGCCCTGCGTCTGTTCTCGTCTCCGTCCTGCCCGTCCGCTACCGCTCGCGCGTCGCGGCCGTCCTGTCGGCCGTGGGCGTGATCGTGAGCATTGCGGCTGTCGTTTACGCCGACAAGCCCGAGGTCGCCCTGATCGTCCAGATCGCCACGTCGCTTGGCCTGGTCGACGGCTCGGACTCCGAGGAAACCGAGTAGCAGCGTCCCCTCTGTTGGCCCTCGCGGGCTGGCAGGGGGCGTCTTCGTCGTCTCAGGACTCGGCTGCCTTGGCTGCCTTCATCGCCTCAATCTCTTCCAGAGTCGCAACCGGTGTCCGCCGAGATCGGCGCGGCCTCGCCTCAGGCTCAGCCGTCGCCTCACGGGTGCGCACCTGCCTCCCGTTCCGCGGCCTTGCAGTCCCGGCCTCCTCGGCGACGGCAGTCTCCACGGCGTCGACCAGGGCCTCAGTGCGGGGCTCGGGCAGGGTGCCCCCGAAGAGGTCGAGCAGGGGCGCGGCGTCCTCGTCGCACAGGTCGCGCTCGCGCGGCTCGGCCTCATCTGCGGTCAGTGTGTAGCGAGTTGCGGGCCTGTCCCGTCGCTTGCAGATATCACATACGCGCACGGTGATCGTTACGTCCATTCCTCCGCTGTCTCCTCGCCCGTGGGGGACTCTCGCTGTAGACATTGTCCCTCACGGGCGAGGAGCGGGTCACTGTTGTCAGGCGGTGGGGGCGTTGAGCTTGGCGAGGTAGCGGCTGCCAGTACGGCGGTCGCGGCCCATGACATCGGCGAGGTTCGGGCCGTTCACCTCTCGTCCCTGGTCAAGGAGCTTCGCGGCGGCCTGGCGGATGTCCTCGATGCTCGGGGACGGACGGCCGGGGCGACGCCGGGCGCGTGCCTTGGCCACCTCGTCGACCAGCAGATCGGCGCCGTCGAGGGTCGGCTGAACCGGCGAGGCATCCTGGTCCTGGTGCTCGTCGTGCTCCTGGTCCTCAACGACCCCCGCGGCTTCCGCCGGCACCGGCTTGGCGGCGCGGATGACCATGTGCGCAACGTGCCCAGCGACGATCGCGGGTACGGCGGAGACAGCGGCGACCAGCTCCTTCGACGAGGTCATGTACCCGGCCGAGATCCAGTGAGCGACGACCTGACCAGCCAGTGTCATCCCCAGTGCTCCCACGGCGCCCGCTATTGCGCTCCCCCTGCCCTTTTCTCCCTTGGCCCGACTCTCGGTGAACCAGACCGCGACGACCGCGTACACGGACATGCAGACCGGCATACCGGCTGCGACCCACTCGTTCCATCCGGCAGTGCGGGCGAGCTGGTACTCGCCGGGCGCGGACATCGCCAGGGCGACGGCGAGCACCAGGCCGCCGACGACGTAGGCGTACCGGGGCATGCGGGCAGGCTGAGACATGGGTGTGCCTTTCAAGGTGATGCAAGTGAAGGAAGAGGGGTTACTTGGCCATAGCCGCGCGGGCAGCGCGGAAGGCGGCCAGGCCCTCGGGAGCGAGGGGGCCGGACTCGGCCTCGCTGAGGAGTTCGCGGGCGACGGCGGACGGCTGGACGCCCGAGCAGATGCCGCAGATGCCGGACTCCTGGCCAGCGGGCAGGACACGGCCGCAGCCGTCCGCGCAGTCGGCGTACTGCTTCCATTGCCGCTTGCGCTCCGGGCGCTTGCGGTCGAGCCGGTCAGCGATCAGCTTCGAGGCGGAGTAGACCTTCGCCGGAAGGCCCTGCGTCACAGCGTCGGTGATCTCGGCGATGGTGGCCCCACGGTCCATCCAGTCGGCGACCGAGGGGAGGAGCTTGCTGACCTGCCGGTCGGACAGTTTCAGGCGGGTGTCGATCGCAGCCAGGCGGCGCAGGATGCGGGCCGCCTCGGCGGACTGCTTGTCGTCCTGCTTCTCGCTGGAGCCCTCCCGCTCACCAGCCCCGAACGGCGCGGCCTCGTCCTGGGCGGGCTCAGCCGGAGGGAAGGGAGGGTTCTTTTCCCCGTGCTTAGAAGAGTCCTTTTCCCCGTAAGGGGACGTGCCCGCCTTGCGGGTAGCCGCCGGGCTGGTGATCGGGCGGGTGGGAACCGGAGCAGGGGCCAGGTTCGGCAGCTCGTACACGTCCACACTGGAGACGATCTGGTTCGTCTCGTCGTCACGGCCGGTCTTGGTCACCCAGTAGCCGAACTCGCGCAGCTCGGCGACAGCCTTCGCGACCGCGTTGCGGCCTTGCGGGTAGTTGTCCGAGAGGGTGCGAACGTTCTCCTTGACCCCGCTGGGCAGGGACAGGACAAGAGCGAGGATGCCGCGCGCAGTGTGGGAGATGCGCGGGTCCTGGATCGCCTTGTTGGCGATGATCACGAAGTCCCGCTCATGCGTCGGGATACGATGAATCTGCATTGGGAGCTACCACTCTCAGTGCCAGACCCCGGAGCGTTGGCGCGCTGCCGGGGTCACCTGTTTACTTGGTGCAACAACGCCGTCGCTGTCGGGTTTCAGCTTGACATGATCGCCTCGGATTGGTCAACCTTTACTCGAACACGGCCTCGGTCTCACCCGAGGGATGAGCCGATCGCCCACTCAAGGGGGACAGATGCCGCCAAGGAAGATCCAAGATGAGCAAGAGGTCATTAGGTGGTTCGAGGAAGGTCGAACCTACACATGGATGCAGGAGACGTACCTGAAGAAGTACGGCATCGAGACAAGCATCCCGATGTGGGCAGCCTTCCGCCGGCGCAAGGGGCTGGATCGCCGCAACCTGCGGGATGACGAGCTTCTCCCCTGGAAGGTGAAGGATGAGCACCGGCACATGTATCCGGCGATCATGCTACGAGTCGAGGCGCGGAGGCGTGCCGACCGTGACGTGAGCGACCGCGACCTCAAGCGCCTCACCTCCTGGAAGCAGAGTCTCAACGAGGACCAGCTCGTCGTGCACTACGACCCCGACACCGAGGCGGGCTTTTTCTACGTGCCTCGCGAGGCGCAGGACGACGACCTCATTCGCAAGCCGAGCCTCAAGACGGGCAACCAGGCTCGCGACTGATGCACGCATAGTACCCGAATCTTCGAACGTTCGTTCGTACGCACCCCCGCCAAGGTCGGCGGGGGTGCTTCCGCACACCCCCTGACCTGGCCCTTCGCCGCGCTCGATCGATTGTTCGAGCGATTGTCAGACCCGAGTGCAACCATTGACCCGCTTCGACGGTCACCCTCGTGGCATATGCCTGCGGCATGTCCCGACGGACATTTATGCAGGTTGACACCACCTTCGAGGGCCACGTAGAACGGTCCTCCACTTGTTCAATGTTTACATGCAGGGGGGCACCGCGTTCATGAGAGGTTTCGAGTCGCCGAGTCTTCCGCCTGGTGTTCGTCTCGTCGGAGACCCGACCGACTGGAACTGTGCTCTGGTGATTCGGCCGGACAGCCCGGCCTGCGACGTACGGGAGGCCCTGAACGCGACACGGCTCGTCGGCCTGGAGCCGCTCACCGAGGAGGAGCACGAGCCTGAGTTCCTCGACGATGGCTCGGTCCGGCTATGGCTGGTGCCGACTTCCCCCGACGATCCGTTCAACGAGCCCCCCGCTACCGCCTAAGACATGGAGGCCACGCTTGAGAATCGTTGACCTGACCCCGGCACCTGTGGTCCCCCGCGACGGCTGGGACCGACCGCTCGTCATCCCGAAGCAGGGCGGCAAGCCCGTGCCACTGACCCGCACGACGACGTTCATCGACTGCATCGAGGACAAGTCCGCCCTGGGTGACTGGCACAAGCGCATGACCCTGGTGGGGGCGGCGAAGCGCCCGTCCATGCTGGACGTGGTGAAGCAGCTCAACCCCGACGACCAAGGCGACAAGCGCAAGCTCAACACACTCGCCGATCAGGCGATCGACATTGCCGGGGCCAACACCAAGCGCGAGAAGGGTACGTACCTTCACACGCTGTCGGAGTACGTAGACCGCGGCGAGCCTCTGCCCGCCGGTACAGCGGCGCTCGACCTGCGGGACATGACCGCGTACATGGGTGCCACCGTGGACTTCGAGGTCAAGGCCGTTGAGCGGTTCGTCGTGGTGCCCGAGCTAGGCACGGGCGGCACGTTCGACCGGCTACTCGAATACGCCGGACCGGACCCGGAGGGCAAGCACGTCGAGGGCCGCTTCATCGGCGACCTCAAGACCGGCTCCGTCCGGTACGGCGCCCTGAAGATGGCCTCCCAGCTCGCGGTCTACAGCCGGGGCGAGTTCTACGACTACACCCGCTTCCCCGTGGACCCTGCCGACAGGAAGGCGTTCGCGGCCTGGAAGAAGCGGGAGGTGCCGGCGGAAGAGGCCGCCCAGGCGTACACCTCCCTGCCGGGTGACGTCTCCCAGAAGTGGGGCATCATCATCAACCTGCCCGCAGGCTCGGGGGATTGCACCCTTCACTGGGTGGACCTTGAGATCGGCTGGGCTGCGGCCAAGCTCGCCCGCGAGATCCGCGTCATGCGCAGCGTGAAGGGCGCGATGCGCCCCTGGGTGAGCGGCCTCACAGATCCGAAGGTCGCTCAGCTGCGGCCTGCGTGTTAAGTTTGAACCCACACAACGAGGGAGTGAAGTGAAAGCAGATCAGGCCGAACTCGTCACGTCCTACCCGGACGGCTCCATTGGAGTCACCATCAAGTACGGCAAGGGCTATGAGGACACCTGGGCCGTCTTCCGCGGCTCCGTGAGACAGGTCCGCGATTTGATCTGCGACTACTTCGGGTTCGAGTGTAAAGATGTAACCACCCTCTCGCTTAGCGATCTCGTCGTCAACGCAACGAACCTCGCGCACGGGAAGGGCAACATCGCCTCGATCCTCGACGCTCAGATCATCTCCGACCCTGCTCTCGCGAAGTCAGCGGCGGACGACCCCTGGGCAGCCGCTTCGGCCGCTCAGCCCGAGTCCAAGAACGACAACGCGTCCGCCTGGATTCTCGGCGAGATCCAGAAGCAGACGACCATCGCCGACCTGCAAAAGCTGTGGGCCGCCAACCAGGCGATGTTCGCCGATCCCAGCGTAATGGCCTCCTACAAGGCCCGTGGCCGGGCCCTGAAGAACGGCTAACCCCAGTGCCTGTCATCGCCCTCGTCCTGGTCCTGGCCGTCTCCGTGCTGGGCGCAGTGATCACACCGCGGCTCTCCGAGCCGACCCCCTTTTGCCGAACTGAAGGAGAAACCGAGTGCCCCTGAACTTCGTTGAGATCCCGACCGCTGGCGGCGGCTGGTTCAAGCCCGCTGAGGTCAAGGACGCCATCGCGTTCCTCATCGAGGTCAACAGCTACGAGCACCAGCGCCCCACCCCGAACGGGCCGAAGGACTCGGCCCTGTGTGACGTGACCGTGTTCAAGGACCGCGAGAGCCTCGACAGGCTCTCGCCCGAGGTCAACAAGGGGATGCGGGTAGAGCAGACCCTTCTCGCCCGTGACCTGGAGAAGGTCGTCGGCGGAGCCACAATCGTCACCCTGGCGCAGGTCCCGCCGAAGCGGCCGGGCGCGCACCCTGCGTGGGTCTGGCGCCCCTGCAACGACGCTGTGGTCCGACAGAAGGTCATCGAGTACGCCGAGGCCCGCGAGGCCGCCCTGAACGCGGCCGTCGCCGAGGCCCCCGATTTCGACTGACCTCCGTGACGAGCTGGGGCCGGTCATAGGGCTGGCCCCAGCTCTCGCGGGTTTGGAGGACCCGTGAACCACTTGAATCCTTCGACAGGTGCCCACTGCGTCGTTCACCGAGAGGAGCCACCGAGTGCTGACCCCTGCTAGGTCGCTGGCCCTGCATGTCGAATCCGGCAAGGAGTTGCCGCGCGTCGAGGCGTTCGACGCCCTGTATGCGATGGGGTGCCGTCCTCGCCACGGCGAGGTGGTCATGATCGCGGGCCGCTCGGGTACGCAGAAGTCCGGGTTCGCTCTGTACTGGACGGCTCAGATGGGGTTGCCGACCCTGTATTTCTCCGCCGACATGTCGGCCTTCACTGCGAGCAGCCGCCTGGCGTCGATGATGACCGGCGACACGACCGAGATGGTGGAAGCGGGTATGGCTGCCGGCGGCCGTCACCGTGTTGAGTACCTCAACGCCCTGTCCGGTCTGCCGTTCACCTTCTCCTTCGGCTCGCCGATCACGTGGCAGGCCATCGACGAGGAGCTCGAAGCCTGGGTGGAGTTGTGGGACAACTACCCGCAGGTGTTCGTGTTCGACAACCTCATGGATTTTGACGGCGCCGAGTCGGACTACACGGAACAGATGGCCGTCATGTCAGGCCTGACCGAGCTGGCCCGCGCGACAGGCGCGACCGTGATCGTCCTGCATCACGCGTCAGATAAGTCATGGGAGGCAAAGTCGGACCCATGGGCCCCGCCGAGCCGGGACCAGGTTAAGGGCGGCTTGAGCGAGAAGCCCGAGCTGAGTCTCTCTGTGGCCCTCGACCCGACGAGCCACGAGTACCGGGTCGCGGTGATCAAACAGCGCATGGGTCCGTGCGACCCGACCGCCAAGCGGTACGCGTCGATGCGCTGCCACCCCGAGGTGACGCGCTTCTCGAAGCTCGAACGCCTCGTCCCCGTTGCGTCCCCGGAACAGCCCTGGTCACCGACCGCCGTCCTTCAGAAGCAGGGAGTGTAAAGATTGACCTCAATCGCTGAGCGGAACAAGACCAACCGCCGTAAGGGCGCCGCTTGGGAGACGGAACTCCTCGCGGGCCTGCGGTCCGTGGGCGAGGACGCTGAGCGGCTGCGGCTGACCGGCGCAGAGGATGAGGGAGATCTCGTCATCCGCGAGGACGGCGGCCTGTTCACGGTCATCGAGACGAAGAACGCCAAGTTCACGCCCGGCCCGTTCCTCGACGAGGCCGAGCGTGAGCGCCTGAACTTCGCCAAGCACCGCGGAATCGAAGCCGACCGCGTTGAGACCGTCGTCGTGGTGAAGCGCCGAGGCAAGGGGTGGCGCAAGGCGTTCGTCCTGACCACGGTCGAGGCGTACTTCGGGCTGGACGCCGAATGACCGCGATCACCTTCGAAGAAGTGGCCGAACGTGAGCGTCTTATCAGAGAGTTGGGCCGGTTCGACCTGAGCACGGCCGCCGGTCAGGGGCTCGACGAACTCGGATACGACGACGACAAGGGGTGGTTCGTCGGGAGGCGGGTCTCATGAGGTTCCGCCGAATCGAGGGCGTGCACCAGGACCAGGAAAAGCCGACGCTCGAATCGGTCCTCGATCACTACGGCGTCGACTACGACACTCAGCGCGCTACGGGCATGGCCCCATGTCCACTCCACGACGACCAGACACCGTCCTTCTCCTGGAACACCGACCGACAGCTCTGGAAATGCCACTCCTGCGGCAAGGGTGGCGACTCATTCACTCTGATCATGGAAAAGGAAGGCACCGACTTTGGCGGAGCGCGAGCCCTTGCGGCCTCTCTCTCCCTCGCAACGCGAGATGCTGGAGGAAGCGACCGCGGCCTATCAGGCAGCGCTTACGGCGGACGCCGCAAGGTATCTCCTCGGCCGGGGAATCGGCCGCGAGGAGGCGGCTACGTACCGGCTTGGCGTCGTCGGTGACCGCCCCTTCCCCGGCCACGAGAAATACAGGGGAATGCTCGCCATCCCCTACCTCGACCGCACGGACGCCCCGCTGACGATCCGCTTCCGCTGCCTGGAAGACCACGATCACCGCGCCTTCGGCCACGGCAAGTACAACACCATCAAGGACGATCCGCCCCGCATGTACGGCGTCGGCTCCGTCCACAAGGCCGACAGTGTGATCGAGGTGACCGAGGGCGAACTCGACCGGATCATCCTGGAGAAGCTCGGCCTTCACGCAGTCGCCATCCCCGGCGCCTCCATCTGGCAGGGCCGGCACAGGCGCATGCTGGCGGGCTTCAACCGCGTCCGGGTGTGGGGCGACCCCGACGATGCCGGCGCTGAGTTCACAGCCCGCATCTGCCGCGCTCTGCGTTCCGCGAAGGGCATACGCCTGCGGGACGGCGACGTAACAGAGACCTACATGCAGGAGGGCGCGAACGCCCTTCTGAGCCTGATTAAGGAGGACGACCAGTGACCGAGGCGACCGTCAAGAAGACCGCAGCCAAGCGGCCCGCACGGACGGCCGACCCGCTGGCCCCCGTACTCACGGAGGTCCGCAACCACGCCCGGACGATAGGCGACCTGCCCTCGAAGCTGGTCGGCGGGCATCTCCCCGAGCGGGGCGCCGACAACTACCGCAGACGGGGCGACGACTGGGAGCGGATCAACAAGAACCGGGAAACCGAGGGCCGCCTCGGGATCGACGGCCTGGCAGTGCAGGTCGCCTTCGCCGCCTTCGGCGGACGCACTGCTGCGGAGATCCGCAGCGGCCTCGTACGTCTCGCCTCGCTTGCCGTGGCAGCCATTGGCCAGATCGACCGGGAGCCAAAGTGAGCGACCCCCTGCCGGGCAACCCCGGCCCCACGCTCAAGCGCCTGTACGAGGAGCTGGAACCCGACGTTCGCGAGACGGTCCTCGTCCGGCTCCTCGACGGTTCCTCGGCCGAGCGCCTTGCCCTGGTCCTACGCAAGCACGGCCACGCCGTATCGGCATCCACCATCCGCACATACCGCCGATCCCTTCGCGATGGAGTGTAAAGTTTGAACAAGTCCGAGCTGCTGAACGACCTTCTTGCGACACCGACCGCACCGGCCCTCGCAGGCCGCCAGGCCGACCCCGACAAGGACTTCACGCGACAGATCGAGGTCACGGGCGACGCGGCCGAGGTGACCGTGCGCGGCCCCGAAGGGACCGACCCGGAGTCCACCGCAGCCGACGTGCTCCGTGCGCACCAGCTCGACCCCGCCGAGTGGGAGATCACCGGCTTTCGGTCGAGCGAGTGGACCATGGCGAACGGCGAGCCGGGCGTCTCGGCCCGCTTCTCCTTCGGCCGTCGCAAGGCTGACGCGGTCGCCGAGCGGCCGGACCTTGACGAGCTCCTTCGAGCATTCGACACCTACACGCCGAGCCGGGCCGTCACGGAGGCCGGCGGCGAATGGACGTACGTCGTCGCGCTTGGCGACATGCAGTTCGGCAAGCTCGACGGAGACGGCCCCGAGGGCACCCTTCGCCGCGCAATGAAGTGCATCGACAAGGCGGCCAACCTGCTTCCCGAGTACCGGAAGCGGTTCCGCATCGGGCACGTTCACATTGCCTGGCTCGGCGATCACGTCGAAGGTTTCCAGTCGCAGGGCGGGGCGAACGTGTGGCGCACCCCGCTGACGCTGACGGAACAGATCCGGCTCACCCGCCGCGTGATGGCGCACGGCGTAATGGAATTCGCGCCGCAGGTGGACCGGCTCACGGTCGCGGCTGTGCCTGGCAATCACGGCGAGGCTGTCCGGCCGGGTGGTAAGGGCGTCACCCGCTACGACGACAGCCACGACACGGACGCCCTTGTCGCGGTCGGTGAGGCCCTCGCGATTGCGGGCGAGGAGTACACGCACGTCGAGGTGTACGTCCCGGACACGGACGAGCTGACGGTCGTCGTCGACTGCTCGGGGACAGTCGTCGCTCATGCCCACGGACATCAGTGGCGCGCGGGGCGGCACTTCGAGTGGTGGCGCGGCCAGGCGTTCAACAAGGCCAGCGCAATGCATACAGCCGATCTGCTTCTCGCTGGTCACCTGCATCACGAGTTCATCGACACGGACGGCCCGAGGACCTTCGTGCAGGTGCCGGCGATGGAGTCCGAGTCGACGTGGTGGCGGCACCGCACGGGAACCGTGGGGGCGCCGGGCCTGATGGTCATGGTCACGCGTGACGGTCAGGTGCCGGTGAAGGAGGTGGTCAGGTGACCTCTTCCCCGGCCGCCGACTGGCGCGTCCTCGACTTGCCCGAGGTGGTGGCTCTTGCTGGCCGGGCTGCCCGCCGGATCGCGGACGGCTACGAGGACACACTGACGATGGAGTACGACGACGCGAGGCAAGAGGCGCTGATCATCCTGGCGACCAAGCCCGCCATGGTGAACGAGTGCCTCTCCGACCCGGACCTCGGGCTCGGCGTCCTTTACCACCGTCTGGTCCTAGACCTTATCGACCGAGTGAAGACCGAGGCCAAGCATCGTATTCGCCACACCTCGTACGAGGCGGCATGCCGCACGGCCGAGAGGGGGCGCGTGTGAGCGGGTACGACCGGCGCCTGGTTGAGCACCTGCTGCCGGCGGTGTGGGACAGCGAGACGGCGTACGGCATCCGTAATCCCACGGCCCCGGACGCCGACATGCCGATAGGCACCGTCGACAAGAAATCCGCGGGCGTCCTGTTCGCCCACCTCGCCGACATCCGGCGGGGCTGGGTGACGGCCCCTCTTTCCCTGGCCGAACGCCGGGTGCTGTTCATGCGCTTCGCCCTCGACTGGGACGACCGCCGGATAGCAGCCCGCGAGGCGGTCACTGACCGGGCCGTCCGCTACCGGCTCGAACGAGGTGTCGGCAGGCTCGCCGCCCACCTCAACGGCACTGACTACATCGACAGTTACGACGACTTGGAGAACGCGGCGTGAGCGAACCAATTCCCGAGGGCACCTTGGAGTGGTGGGACGACGTGACCCGCACCTACTACGAGCGCCAGTCGGATGGTGCGGTCGCCTCTCGTCCGTACAACGATGCGGAGAACGCAGGACTCGGCGCGCGGCTGGTCCGCGAGACGCTGGTCTCGCAGGCCGTCGCATCGACGAATGCCAACAAGGACGACCTCAGGACGAACAATGCTTTCCTAGCCCTGAGCTCGCCGAATAACGTCGAGTTGATGGCACAGGTGCAGCTCCTGACGCGACAGAACTCCCGCCAGGCCCGCGCACTCAACGGCCTGATTCGCCTCGTCCTCAACCGGCTTGAATCCACGGCCGAGGTGATTACTTGACTGGCTGCTCGTTCTGCGCGGAAGTTAATCTGTAGCCATGTTCAAAATGACGTGGGCGCTGGTCGCCGAGCATGCGGACGAGTGGACTGGCAACGACTTCGGCGAGGCGGCTGCGGTCCTAAACCAGAGGGTCGGAGCGGCCGTTACAGCGAGCGGCATGAACCCCGACGCTCAGGCGCACTTTCGCGATAGCTTCCTCGCCCCCGTCCGCGACGGCATAGCCAGTGCCGGCAAGGCGGCAGTCGAGGCTGGGCGTGGCTGGGACACGGCTGCGGGTCCTCTGCTCGTCGTCCTGACTCCCGCTGCCTGAACGGAAGCGAGTACGTGGACGCTAATCACCCAGCAGTTGGTGTAAATCCTCCGCTGAGATGCCACATCGGAACCCTGTGTCGTCATCAAACATGTCCGCAGATGCGTCATTGAAGGCGGCAGGAGTGACCCGAGAGAAGGGGCTGGTCCAAGCTCCTGCCTTGAGCTCGTACCGGCCCGGCTCGGAGAGCGTCGAAGTCCACTCCCACGTATTGCCGCACATGTCATAGACACCGTAGGGGCTAACTCCACTGTGGTATCTGGTGACCGGGGTGGTCGAGCCGATACCGCTTTCACGAGTGTTGCACTTCGCCGGTGTCTGCTGACTGCCCCAGGGGTATATCTCGCCCCTGGGGCCTCGGGCCGTCTTCTCCCACTGCTGTGAACTCGGTAGTTCCTTGCCAGCCCACGATGCGTAGGCGGCTGCATCATGCCACGTGACGAACACTACGGGGTGATCGAGAATGCTCTCTGGGCACCTGCCCTTGGGCCAGTGCTGCGGAGTCGCGTGTCCTGTCGCTGCGACGAATCGCTCATAGTCCGAGTTCGTCACGGGGTAGAGGTCGATGTAGAAGGATGGGAGCCAGACAGGGCTATTCCCAGCTCCCGACAAGTACACGCCCGCGTCAATGAGCGCCATCTTCTTGCCGTCATGTGGGTGTCGGACCTGATGCTGCCTGGGGAGGGCCGATCCTTCCTGTGCCCGCTGGTCGGGCAACACCGAATCCAAAGAGCTGGTGAGTTTCACGAACCTTGCGTGGACCTCCGGCGAAGATGTTGCCAGGGCTGTGTCCAGGGCCGCTTGATTCACGGGGCGGATCTTGATCGTCTCGCCGCGGGCCTCCCACTTGGAGACCATGCGATCACTCACTCCGAGCTTCGCAGCGAACGCCTCGATGCTCATCCGCTGTGCCTCACGCAGCGCCCGGACTTCCAGCCCGGTCCACCTCTCAACTGTGGCCACCCGAGACTCCTTTGAGTGAATCAACGGAGCCCAGCGTAGTCACATGATCGTCAGTGCGTGCCGTTACAGCGGATCTGCCGGTACCTCCATGTACGCCTTGCGAAGAGTGTCAATGATTGGGTGGTCGTCGGTGAGGGTGGTTTCGTCGACTCCGCTGATCGCCCGGACCCCGATTGCCGAGTTGGTGGCGAAGACAGCCTGCATGCCTGCGATGTCCGCGAGCTGGACTCGCCGCTCGTCGTGCTCGTGTGTCGCCTTGAGGAGCTGCATCGTCACTCCTACGAGGATGTCCGCCTCTGGCCAGATCACCCGGTCTCCATCGAAGAAACCGATGTTCCAGGTGCCGCCCTCCGACACAAGCGACTGCTCGTCGACGAACAAGGCATCGTCGAACCCGTCGAGCTGGGCGGCTCGTCGATGTAGAAGCTGCCCGAACAGACCAACGCTCTTCACACTCGGCAGATCCCGGACGTACTTCCTGGTCTGCACCCGCATCGGTGACAGCGGGAGGTTCGCCGCCGGCCTCGTCGTGACCAGTACTTGTGGGTCCGCCTTGGCGCCGGGGTGGCCCATGTCGAAGTTCGGGTCGAAGACCGTTACCCGCACGACGCATGCACCCTCACTCGGGGCTACGCGCCGCGCCAGATCTTGCACGTGTTGCGGGTCCAGCTCGGCATCGAAGAGAGCCCGGCAGTCCCTCACGAGCCGTTCCAGGTGGAGCGACAGCCCACGCACGCGGCCTTCTTCGACGCGCATGGACGTGAAGTGTCCATACCCGGTGAGAGCCAGGGTCTTGAGCTGATCCACGGAGACTGGTTTGCCATTCAATTCAGCCATGCGGCCAGCATGTCACCGCCATCGCGGGAGCTGATGGCAAAGGCCCTGGTCGGGGCCTCAAGTTCGGTGAAAGTTCGGTGCCAGGGCAGTGGGAGGACGTTCCGATCCCGTCGTGCCCCAGGCGAATCTTGTCCTGTCGCCGCAGACCGCTAGCACCGCGCCGAGCAGCCACTTCCACTTCCCTGCCGGGCTCACTGACGCCTGCGCTGGGCAACCCTGCCGACCCTGAGATGGGAGTTCGCCATGCCCCGAACGAGCATGATCTTCGGCAAGAGCCGCCTGGTCATCGAGACCGGCACCCACGAACACGATGGGACAACCATCGTCGAGCGCAAGGGGCTCGGACACCCCGACACCCTTGCCGACCACCTGGCCGAACGACTGTCCCGGGCGTACAGCCGCTACACCGTGAAGCACTTCGGCGCCGTGCTGCACCACAACTTCGACAAGCTCGCCCTCCTGGGTGGGGCAAGCGAGGTCCGCTACGGCGGCGGCAAGATGACTGCCCCGGTCCGGGTTCTGGTCAACGGGCGAGCCGCGCCCGCCTGCGGCGGCGACAGCATCCCCGTCCTGGAGATCGTCGAGGCGGAGGTCCGGGAGTTCTTCGCTGAGCGCCTTCCGGAGGTCTCGGATCACCTCGACATCACTTTCAACATCACGAGCAATTCGAGCCCCGGTGCCGTGCTGACCGGCGATGCGGTCCCGGACAGGACCCGCTGGTTCAACCCGCGGTCCATCGACGACCTCCGCGAGCGCCGAGTCAGGCTCTCGAACGACACGTCGCTCGGTACGGGCTGGGCGCCGGAGAACCCCTTCGAGTCGTTCGTGCGCGAGCTGGTGGACCACCTCTCCGGACAGAGCGACTTCAGGCTTGCCCACGCCTGGTGCGGCTCGGACGTGAAGCTCATGGGCTACTGGGATGGAGAAGGCGCGGACATCGTGCTGTGCGTGCCGCAGAAGTCGCGCCACGTCAGCAGCCGGGCGGAGTACATCCGCAACACCGAGAGCGTCCTCGCCGAGTGCCACCGGCTCGCCGACATCCGCCTTCCCGGCGCCGAGGCCCGCTTCCGGCTCAACGCACGCGACATGCCCGAGAAGGACGAGCTCTACCTCACCTACACGGGAAGCTCAATCGAGTCGGGCGACGAGGGAGTCGTCGGCCGGGGCAACCGCGTCAACGGCCTCATCACCCCTCTGCGCCCGATGAATCTGGAAGGCGCCAACGGCAAGAACCCCGTGTATCACGTCGGCAAGCTCTACAACATCGCTGCGCAGCGCCTCGCGCACCGCCTGCATGAAGCGACCGATGGGCAGGCCGAGGTGCACCTCGTCAGCACCACGGGGCAGCGGCTCGACCAGCCCTGGCGCATCCTGGTTCGCCTCTCCTCCCACGATGTTGAGATCGACAAGGTCCAGGCGCTCGTTGCCGAGGCCCTTGAGGCGTTCCCGGCCCTGACGGACGAGCTCGTCTCGGACGGGATCGTGCTGAGCTGATGACGACGCACACGCTCGGAGAAGTGCCGCCGGGGTGCCGCCGGCGCCTTCTCGATCACTACGGCCCATCGGCGGAGGCGTGGCTTCGGGCCGCCCCGTGCCTCCTGGCCGAGGCGGCGGAGCGCTGGAAGCTCTCGTTGCAGGGCTATCACGATGCGGGACACGCCTCTGCCATCGCCCTGGCGACCGCCCTCGACGGGACTCCGTTGATCCTCAAGGCGTGGTACGAGTCGCTCCGCTACCGCCACGAGATCGCTGCACTGCACGTGTGGACTGGCGGTCCGATCGCGGACGTCATCGAGACGGCGGACGACCTGTCGGTGGCCTCCCTGGAGCTGGTGGGAGGCCAGCCCGGCGGCGCCGCTCGTCTCTCGCGTGAGAGACATATGGTGGCCGCTGCGATCCAGGGGCTTCACTCCCTCGGCCAGAAGAGACCGACGCCGGCTCTTCCCAGCCTTGCCCACTTCCACCAGGAGGTGGTTGTGCCCCGCATCCACCAGCGGGCACAGAGCCTCGATCTTGGGCCAATGGGGACGCTCGTGGAGGAGGCGTGCGAGGGGCTCTCCAGCCTGCGGGAAGACCCCACCCGGACCACGGTCCTTCATGCCGATCTGTACCGGGAGAACGTGATATTCGACGGAGGAGGGCATCCGCGCCTGATCGATCCGCACCCCTTGGTGGGAGACGCGGCATTCGACTGGGCCTTCTGGACGGTCTACTACGACCTTGAGGGGGGAGTGGCGGATCGGCTGGCCACTGCTTCTCGGATCTCCCGCATCCCCGTCCCAGAGATCACGCCGTGGTGCAGGGCCCTCGCGGTTGACGGCTTCCTCTACTACACGGAGATCCACGATCCCGCGAAGCCGAAGATCGCGAAGGTGTTGTCCTCGCTGATGGCCTCCAGCCCGGGGAGCGAGCGGTGACGACATTCATCCTCCGTCACGGGCAAACCGACTACAGCAAGCAGTACCTCGTCAACGGAGACCCAGCCCACGCCATCCGACTGACTGAAGAAGGCGTGCGATCATGCCGGAACGCGTGGTTCGTACTCCCACTCCACAGGGTGCGCACATGGCTGGCGAGCGAGTTTCCGCGCGCCCAGCAGACGGCTTCCCTGCTGATGGGAGTACCTGCGTCGAGGCTCGTGGTGGACGCTCGGCTCAACGAGCTGGACTACGGGAAGTTCGAAGGCGGCCCGTTCCTGGAGTACGCCTCGTGGCTCGATCATCATGGCGGGTCAAAGCGCCCGCCGGGTGCCCGAGAGGCCCAGCGAGAGGGCATCCGGAGGATGCTCTCTGGGGTACGCGCGGCCCTGGACTACCCGGGGCCTCGCGTCCTCGTCTGCCACGGCTTGCTGGTGTCGATCCTTCTCTGGCATCGAGACCGCTCCCCCGGCGAGGCTATGCCGCTGTTCTTCCCGGAAGCCCCATGCGTCGAGCCGCTCACCGTTTCCGACGAGGCGCTGGACGAGTGGGTCGGGACCCTGCTGGCTGATCTTGACGGAGAGAAGCCACAAGATCGAGGTGGGCGCGGTGACGCCGTGATATTGCGGGTCGATGGGGGTTCGGCAGTTGCTACCTTCGACCGTGTAGACCACTCGCCGGAGGAGAAGGAACCCCCTCATGCATGATGCCCGCGCCCTGATTGAAATGGGTGCCGAAGCGGTACGTCGCCTCGCTCGCCGCGGATACTCGCTGGACCTGTCCGCGCTGGAGAGCCTCCAGTCGCGGCGGAACCAGAACATCCGCTCGGCCGACGAGCTGCGGGCAGAGTCCAAGCGAGTGGCAAGCGAGGTCCAGCAGACGGCGAAGCAGGGCGGAGACATCTCCAAGCTGAAGGAGCGCGCCCGCGAGATCAAGGATCAGATCCGCGAGATCGAAGCCGATCAGGATAAGGTGCAGGACGAGCTTCGCAACCTCCTCCTCAGCATCCCGAACCTCCCTGACGATAGGGCTCCGGAGGGCGACTCCGAGGAGTTCGCGGTCGAGGTCCGCCGGGTGGGGACTCCGCCGGCCTTCTCCTTCGAGCCGAAGGATCACGTCGATCTCGGCGAGGCAACCGGCATCCTCGACTTCGCACGGGCGACGAAGCTCTCCGGCCCTCGCTTTGCCGTCTCGCGTGGAGCGGGCGCCGCGCTGGAGCGTGCGCTGGTAACGCTCTTCCTTGACATCCACACGCGTCGGCACGACTACGTCGAGCACTCGGTCCCGTTCCTGGTCACCCGCAAGACCATGACCGGCACGGGTCAGCTGCCGAAGTTCGAGGAGGACCTGTTCAAGACCGGCGTCGCCGATCGTGAGCTGTTCCTGATCCCGACCGCCGAGGTCCCGCTGACCAATCTCTACGCGGACGAGATCATCCCGTCGGCTGAGCTGCCGGTCGCGCTCACCGCCCAGACGCCGTGCTTCCGCTCGGAGGCCGGATCGTACGGCCGCGACACTCGGGGCCTCATCCGCCAGCACCAGTTCACCAAGGTCGAGATGGTGCGGATCTGCGACCCCGAGGATGCCGACACCGAGCTGGAGAAGATGCTTGGCCACGCCGAAGCCTGTCTGAAGGAGTTGGGCCTCGCGTACCGCGTGGTCACACTTGCGGCTGGCGACACCGGCTTCTCCGCCCAGCTCACCTACGACCTTGAGGTGTGGCTTCCCAGCCAGAACACCTACCGCGAGATTTCGTCTGTCTCGAACTTCGGCACCTTCCAGGCCCGCCGCGCGAACATCCGTACGCGTGGCGCGGACGGCAAACCCAAGCTGGTGGCCACGCTCAACGGCTCGGGTCTGCCCATCGGCCGCACTCTGGCCGCGCTGCTCGAACAGGGGCAGCAACAGGACGGCTCGATCGTCCTTCCCGAATCACTCGTCCCGTACCTCGGCTTCCGCCGAATCTCGGCGGACGGAACACCGGAGGCATAGTGCTCGTCGGCGTCTGCGACTTTCCTGGTAGCTACGCTTTCCCCCCTGCCGGATACGGCGGGATCGAACGATGGCTTTGGGCGGTCGCAGTAGGCGCCCGAGCCGCAGGCGCCGACGTACACCTCCTGGGCCCGGGATGGCTCCCGGATCTGGAACCCGAATGGGTTCGCAAGCCGGTCCGTCTTGAGGATGTTACTGCGGGCTCGCTGGCCGAGCGCGAGCTCAAAGCCGCTGGCTATGACCTCCTGATCGTCGGCCACGAGTATCCGTCGCTGCCTGCCTGGGTGCGAACCTGGAGCCAACTGGACTGCGACGTAGCCACGTTCCAGCACTCCCCAGTGTTCCAGCACACCGATTCCGCGTTCGACGGCAAACGGTCACGTCTCTACTGCTACTCGCCCGAGATGATCGAGCGATACGCAGACCACCAGCCGGTTCCGGAACTGGCTGTCCACCTGGGCCTCAATGAGGAGGAGCCGCCGGCCGCGAAGGGGCGAGACCTGGTGTGGCTCGGTCGCATAGACGCGGAGAAGGCCCCCCACCTCGCAGCGAGAGCCGCTCAGATACTCGGTCGCCGTATCCGCATCGTGGGCCCCGTCTTCGACGAGGACTACGTACGCAGCCACGAAGAGGTTTTCTCCGCGGACAACGTGGAGTGGGTCGGCGAACTCGGGGGCCCGGCCAAGACGGCCGCCATCCGTGGCGCCTCCGTGTTCGTCTACACCTACGAGCGCAACTATGTGGAAGCGGGCGCCGCCGTCTTCGGCGAGTCCCTCCGGGCGGGAACACCCATAGCCGCCCTTACGTGGCGGGAGGGAACCTGCGCCCAAGCCGCGCTCTGCGACCGCACGGGCGTAACGACAGTCGTCTCGCCGGACGCGGACGACGAGACGGCATCCCAGGCCCTCGCCGAGGCAATCGAATGTGCTATCGCACTGGACCACGCCGAGGTCCAAGCCGTTGGCCAACACCGCTTTGACCCGACACGGCACTTCGAGGCCATGGCGGCACGCTGATGCTGATCGGGTCGCCCGCACATCAGATAGCAACCGCGCTTCGACAAGTCCTCGGGCAAAGCTGGGACTTCACGATCGACGGCACAGATCTTGAGATCTGCCACCGCCATCGAGGCTCGCCTTATGCACCGCCTCGCCGATCACCGTCGTGGGCCGAACTCCTGACGACCTTGGAGGACGCCTTTGCCGCCCGCGGTGTTCCTCGCGACGCGTGCATCCCGCTTCGCTGGGGGCGTGAGACCGAGCTGGCTATCTCAGCAGTTCAAGCGCTCGACCCCCTACTCAAAGACGGTCGCCCTACGACCTACCGCAGCGGGTTTCTCCCGCAACCAGTAGTGCGATTCACTGGTGAGAGAGACGGAAAGGGGGATCTTCTCGACGGCTATCTGACTTCTTTCGTCAACGTCTCGCGCGTACAGCCGATCCAGAGCATCGACGAGTACGCGGCCGTCCTGGACGACTGGCTCTACGTCCTGTCACAACTCGGCTTCCACGCACGGCACATAAGCCTCTACGGTCAGCTCAAGGTCTGGTACCGCCGGCAGGTCGCCGGAGTGACCCTCATGTTCCGCCACCTGGATCTCACGCTCGGCGACATCGTACTTCTTTGGAACATTGAGCACCCTCAGCGCATGGCCGTCGACCTCGGCACGGGCCTTGAGCGCTTAGCCTGGGCCCGGACTCTCCAGAACTGGAATGAGCTGGTCTTCGGATCACTCGCCGGGGCGGCTCCCGATTCCACGTTGGACGCGCTCCGCACGGCGACTCTCCTGCTCGGCAACGGCATCACGCCTGCTGCACGGGGCGCGGGCGGGATTACGCGCCGGGTACTCAGCACGCTTACACCTGCATCAATGCGCTTGGGAGTCAGCGCCGCGGTCCGATCCTCACACCACTATTGGACGACCATCGCAGCGCTTCCCGTTCCTTGGCCCGCTATTGCCGCCACCATCGAGCAGGAGATCGCCCGTCGCTAAGGTGACTCGAAGGGCCCCCAGTCTGTCGGTTGGGGCCCTTCGCCGTGATCCGAGGGTCTACCCGCGTGCACCCGTGATCGTCAGCAGGGTGTCCCAGCTGTTCGCCTGGCTCAGGTGATCTTCAGTGGCGAACAGGTACTTCCATGTACCGAAGTCTCCACGATCGGTCACTTCCTTGGCCCAAGCCTCAGCGGCGGCCTTCTTTGCCAGGACCGACTCGCTAGACGCCTCTGCGTTGGACTTGCCCTCAACGAGCCACCGCACGCCGTCTTTGTCTATGGCAATGAAGTCCGGGAAGTACCGGGACCCGTTGTCGAGTTGGATGTACGTTCCGCTCTGCGACTCAAGCCGAAGCCACCAGTCGACCTTGGGACTGACATCCATCAGCCTGGCCAGCTTGACTTCGGTCGACAGTGCGTCGAAGTGAACGACCGGAAGAATCGAGCTGCCCCAGCCCGTATACCCCATGCCCCGAATCACCTTGTCGGTCATCTGCATCTGAGGCATGGTCTGCCCGGGCCATGGCTGGGCAGGCGGCGGGACTGTCACCTTCACGATCTCGTGTTCGACCTCCGCAAGCTTCTGCTTGAAACTGGAGACCACAAGCCTCTCCAGCTGGGTCAACGCAAGCTCCGCCCGAGCTTCCTCCCAAGGTGTGCTGTCCTCTGCGTCAACCTCGATCGCCGCTCCGAGGAACGTGTGCACGATCTTCTGCGCGGCCTCCACCTCGTCAGCCGTGAGCTTCAACTGCGGCAGATTGAGGATCTTCTCTTCGAGGTCTTCCCTGACCTTAGAGATCGGCCAACTGCGCTGAGTCGCGACAGCGGACTTCTGGTCCTCCGTCTGCACAGTCACGGTGCCGTCCAGCCCACGCGAAGCGTTGAGCGCCTTACGCTTCAGCTCCACCTCTATTTCGTGCTTGAACTGCTTCCCCTTCTCCGCAACAGCTTCGGGGCTGACGAAGGACAAGCTGTAGGTGTCCGGCTTCTCCAACAGGCGCTTGCTGGGGAACTTGATGACCGGCGCCCCCTCCGCAGGCTTCATGACCTGCTGGATCTCCTTCTTCTCCACCCCCGCTTCGGCGAGCCGGTGTTCCATGTCGGCCATACCGAGGTAGACAGCCTCGGACGTCTCGGTACCGAACCCGCCATCCCTGACAGGTGCCTCGGCGGTGAACGCCAACATGCCTTGCGTCTGGGATTCGTGGTAGGCGGGCAGGGGGCTTACGCCGCCAGACTTGACTGCGGCGCTCGTGCCAGCCCCTGAAGCACCACCGGGCTCCGACCGCTGCGGAAGGGTGTGTTCGAGAAGCGCTTCCTTCGAGTCCAGAAGCCTCCGGTACGACTCGTGAGCAATGATGTCAACGCAGTCGACCATCGAGAACCCGACTCGCTCACCGTAAGGAAGGCGAAGACCACGGCCGAGGATCTGCTCCGTAAGGGTCTGAGAGGCGAGGGCGCGTCGCGCGACGATCACGCTGATGTTCTTGACGTCCCACCCCTCCTTGAGCATGTTCACGGAGACCACGGCTCGCACCGGAGAGTCGGGGTCTTCGATGCCGGCAAGGGCTTCGAGTGCCTCATCCTTGCTGCCGGAGGTGATCTGCAACACCGCGCCCGGTTCGCCGATGAAGCCAGGACCAGCCAGGATGTCCGCGGTCTCGGTGGCTTCCTCGATGCTTTGACAGACCACGAAGAGGACGGGGTTAACCATGGGCCGCCCATTCCGCTCAGCCCACTCCCGAGTCGTCTCCTCCTTCACCTTGCGCAGGTGACAAGCGTCGGCAAGCTGAGTGCGAACGTCGTTATGCCCGTCTTCGCGATAGACGATGACGGGAATCTTGACGAGTTGGTCAGCGATCGCTTCAGCAAGGGAGTACTGGAAGACAACCCTGCCGGGAACCCTGCGGTCTGTCTCGTCAGGGGTAGCCGTCAGCCCCACGAGCGCGCGGGGCGTGAGGTCCCGAACTGCTTCATGGAACTTCTTGGCCTCATTCCGATACACATGGTGCTCGTCGGCGATGATGACCAAGTCATCCGCATCACGTAGGTGCTCATACAGGGCGGTCCCGATGAACTCATCGGTCAGGTGCGCCGCACGAGAGGTTTTCACGGTCGGCTTTGTCAGCAACTGAACATTGAAGATGAAGACTTTCAGGGCATCCGGGTCATGCAGGGCGTCACCGACACGACCACCAGCATAGTTGTCCGGATGGACGATGATTGGCTCATAGTTCGCCCCTGGGACAAACTTTGGGTGACCCGGTTCGAAGTTGGCGACCGTCTTCTTCTGGATCGTCTTGCCAGGGGTGACGATGAGAATGTTCCGCACACCCTGTTCAGCAAGGTAGTCAATCAAGGCCCGGCAGATGTACGTCTTGCCAACCCCAGTAGCCAGATCACAGACGATCTCCCGTCCGTCCCCGGACTGAATTTCTTCGACGGCCTTGGACACAGCGCGTCGGTTCGGGTCCCGGAGTTCCATACGAGTCGCCAGGTCCTCAATCGCCGCCTGGTCGTATGTGATCCAACTCAACGCAGCACACGTCCCTTCATGTCCAGCAGGTCCTGGGGAGCCTTCTTGATGCGCGAGCCAGGGCTGAGGTCGGCGAGAAGACCGGCCGCCTCACGAAGGTAGCTCTTGGCCACAATGAGGACTCGTTCGTCGTCGTCCAGACCGTCAACAATCGACTGGACCGTGCTCTCGGATACCAGGCCGTCGACAACTGCCAGGCGTTGCCGCCCCTTTCGCCCGGCGAACGGCGGCTCTGAACCCGGCTCCAATTCGCAGCCGGGGATCTGCGCACAGGCAGCTTCGGCGAAGGCGTCGCCAGCCACCCACGGAGCGAGGAGAATCCGGTTGCCCAAGCGCTCGTACATGGACGGAGCAACTTTCAGGTGCCGGAAACCGCCACCCTTCTCCCAGCCGACTTCCTTTGAAATGCCCCCTGGTTCTTCGCCATTCACGACAGCGTCGAGGCGGGGCCTGATGAATTTATCCACAGTTTCGGGTTCGCGCTCAACCAAGATCCAGCGCCTACCCATCTTGTGGGCCACTGCTGCGGTTGTTCCAGACCCGCCGAAACAGTCGAACACAACATCGCCAGGCTGACTGGCGATCTCAAGAACCTTCCGCAAAAGCGACTCCGGCTTGGGAGTCTTAAAGAGGGCAGATGTCGGCGTACCTCGAAAGAGCCGCTTCAGTTCGGCCTTCGCCTTACGGTTACTTCCAGTCTCTTCAATGTCAGCCCAGAGCGTTGACGGCGGGAGTCCACCTTGCTCCAACAGGTAGGTGCGACGACGAATCCCGCGACCGTCGGGCGTGAAACGAATCTCACCCGTGGCCATCTTTTCCTCCAGCGTTTCCCGGCTCCATCGCCAGCCATTCGGAGGGGAACTGATCACGTGACCCTGGGGTGACACAATGTCGTACTGAAGGTTCTTTCGCGGGTTCGGTGAACCAAGAGGATTTCCATCGAACCAAGGCCCACGCGGGTCATTATCTGGGTTCGAGTAGTGCCCGGACTGCTCTTCTCGTCGAGCAACCCTATTCGTCAGCCAGCCAGGGGACTTCCCATAAACGTGAATCATGTTGTGATCCACGGAAAAAGTCTTGGCGTCATTATTACTATTGTCCGTGGACCTCCAGATCACAGTGCCCGCAAAACACGAGCGTCCAAAGATCTCGTCCATTAGAACGCGCGCATAAGCCCCCTCACTGTCATCTAGGTGAAGCCAGATGCTTCCATCAGGAGCGAGCAGGTCCCGAATCAGTAGCAGGCGATCTCGCATCATTGTCAGCCAGACAGAGTGCTCAACCCCGTCGTTATAGTTGTCAAACGCCTGCCCTGTATTAAACGGAGGGTCGATATATGCCAACTTAACCTTGCCGCGATACTTGTCCGCGAACTCGGGAAGTCTCGTAAGTGCCCTGAGCGCGTCGCCGCTATCCCCCGAGATCAGCAGATTATCTTCGGCGCGCTTGAGATCGTCGTGGACCTCTCCCACAGTCGCGACATCGCGGAGGAGGCGCGTCTCTGTCACCCGAATGTCGTCCCGGTCGACCCACTCGTAGCCGCCATCCTGGGTGCTGATGAGCGACCTGTCCTTGTTGATCCAAGACAGGCTGAGACGCCCCGAGGTGCCCATGTCTCTTCCTCCAACTGTCGTGACTTTGGAAGCGTACCGGCGTGGACTGACAACGCGGGCCGCTCGGCGTGCAACGTGCGTCATCGACTGGTTCGTTGCCACCTAGGGCACCGCCGCACCACCCCTGCACCAGCGGCCCGAGAAGTCAGCACCAAGCCAGCACGGGTGGGATGCAGAGGGGTGATGAGAGGTGCTCTCAGGTCAGCACCAAGTCAGCACGGGAATGAAAAGGGGGCCGACCCCCGAAGGGACCAACCCCCTCCGACCTGCATGTTTGCTAGATCAGCGGACTGGTGGTATGCCGCCCGCTACACGTTGAAGCGGAACTCCACCACGTCGCCGTCCTGCATCACGTACTCCTTGCCCTCCATGCGCGCCTTGCCCTTCGCGCGGGCCTCCGCGACCGAGCCCGTCTCCACCAGGTCCGCGAAGGAGATGACCTCCGCCTTGATGAAGCCCTTCTGGAAGTCGGTGTGGATCACGCCGGCCGCCTCGGGGGCCGTCGCGCCCTTCTTGATCGTCCAGGCGCGGGATTCCTTGGGGCCGGCCGTGAGGTAGGTCTGCAGGCCAAGGGTGCGGAAGCCGACGTGGGCCAGGGTCGCCAGGCCCGGCTCCTCCTGGCCGACGGACTGGAGGAGCTCCAGGGCCTCGTCCTCGTCGAGCTCGGCGAGGTCCGCCTCCAGCTTGGCGTTCAGGAAGATCGCCTCGGCCGGGGCGACCAGGGCGCGCTGCTCCTCCTTGAAGGCGTCGTCCGTCAGCTCGTCCTCGTCGACGTTGAAGACGTAGAGGAACGGCTTCGTGGTGAGCAGGTGCAGGTCGTGCAGCAGCTCGGCCTTCTCGGAGCCCTGGAGGATGCCCTGCGAGAAGAGGGTGTCGCCCCGCTCCAGGATCTCCTTCGCGGCCTCGACGGCCGCGACCTTCGGCGCCACGTCCTTCTTGATGCGCGCTTCCTTGGCCAGCCGCGGCAGGACCTTCTCGATCGTCTGCAGGTCCGCGAGGATCAGCTCGGTGTTGATGGTCTCGATGTCGTCCTTCGGCGAGACCTTGCCGTCGACGTGCACGACGTTCTCGTCCCTGAAGGCGCGGATGACCTGGCAGATCGCGTCCGACTCGCGGATGTTCGCCAGGAACTTGTTGCCCAGGCCCTCGCCCTCGCTCGCACCGCGCACGATGCCCGCGATGTCGACGAAGTCGACCGTCGCCGGGAGGATCCGCTGCGAGGAGAAGATTTCGGCCAGCTTCGTGAGGCGGGCGTCCGGGACCCCGACGACGCCCACGTTCGGCTCGATCGTGGCGAACGGGTAGTTGGCCGCCAGCACGTCGTTCTTGGTCAGGGCGTTGAACAGGGTCGACTTGCCGACATTCGGCAGACCGACGATTCCGATCGTGAGCGACACGTTGGCGACTTCCTGAGTGGAGAGTGAGGACTGGCGGGGGGCCGTACGGCCCGGCATGGGCGGGCCGATCCACCAGTTTACGGGCGGGCCACGCCGGACAGCGACGGCCGCCGGGAGTCGAACGGAGGGCCAAGGTCGCCCAAAGGGCGTGTCTGGTACCTCCCTACCGGCTCCCGGCAACCTACGTTGGTCGATGTGGAGCAGCCCAGAACTCGTCGCCCCCAGCCCCGGCAGCGTCCGCAGGGCACCCTTCCCGCCCGGGGTGCGCTCGCCGACAGCACCGTCTACCCGGTGCCCACCCGGCCCCCGCGGCCGGTGCCGCCGGTCGTGCTCGCGCTGCGCCGGCTGCCGAATCCCCGGCTGACGGGTCTCGGCGCCGGGCTCTTCGGAGCCGCGGTGATGCTGGCGCTCGGAAGCCTGGACTGGCTGCTCCTGGACGGCTCGGCGGTGGCGTACGGGCTGCTGTTCCTGCCCGTGAGCGCGCTGACCGCGCTGTGGGTGCGCGAGGCCGACGTGGTGATGGCCCCGGTCATCGTGCCGATCGCCTTCGCCGTGGGGATCGTGCCGATCTCCGGTGGCGACGGCGGCTTCGGCGGGCAGACCATGGCGGTCGTCACCGCCCTCGCCGTGCACGCCGGCTGGCTGTACGGCGGGACGCTGATCGCCGGGCTGATCACCTGCGTGCGCAAGGTACGGATGATGGGGCGGCGACGGCGCCGGATCCGTCCCGGCGGGCCGGGGCAGCCGGGCGGGGCCGCCCGCCACGACTGACCCCCGGCGCCGACGGGCGGTGTCGCTTCAGCGCCCCGCAGCCGCCATCGCCGCCCCCACGATGCCCGCGTTGTTCTGCAGCTCCGCGGGGACGATCTCCGCCCGAACGCCCTCGATCAGCGGCAGGAACTTCTCCGCCTTGCGGCTCACCCCGCCGCCGATGACGAACAGCTCCGGCGAGAACAGCATCTCCACGTGCGCCAGGTACTTCTGGACCCGGCGCGCCCAGTGCGCCCAGCTCAGGGCCTCGTCCTCCTTGACCTTCGTGGAGGCGCGCTTCTCGGCGTCGTGCCCGTCCAGTTCGAGATGGCCGAGCTCGGTGTTCGGGACCAGGCGGCCGTCGACGAAGAGGGCGCTGCCGATGCCCGTACCGAACGTCAGCAGGATCACCGCGCCCTTGCGGCCGCGGCCCGCGCCGAACGTCATCTCCGCCACACCCGCCGCGTCCGCGTCGTTCAGCACGGTCACCGGCAGCCCGCCGAGGCGGTCGCCGAGGAGGCGTGCCGCGTCCTTGTCGACCCAGCCCTTGTCGACGTTGGCCGCGGTGCGGGTGACGCCGCCGGTGACGACGCCGGGGAACGTGATGCCGACCGGCCCGTCCCAGCCGAAGTGGGCGACCACCTCGGCGACGCCGTCCGCCACCGCGTCCGGTGTCGCGGGGTGCGGCGTCAGCACCTTGTGGCGCTCCGCGGCCAGGTCGCCCCGCTCCAGATCCACGGGAGCGCCCTTGATCCCGGAACCGCCGATGTCCACTCCGAAGACGTTCATGGACACCACGTTAAGGGCGCGAGCGGAGCGGGAGGAGCATGTCGGGGCGACGGCCGGCGGCTACTGGCCCGACAGCTCCGCCGCCTCCGCGCGCAGGTCGCGGCGCAGCTCCTTGGGGAGCGAGAACGTGATCGACTCCTCCGCGGCCTTGACGATCTCGACGTCCTCGAAGCCGCGCTTCGACAGCCACTCCAGGACGCCCTCGACGAGCACCTCGGGCACGGAGGCGCCGGAGGTGACGCCGACCGTGGAGACGCCCTCGAGCCACGCCTCGTCGATCTCCTCGGCGAAGTCGACCAGGTGCGCGTCACGGGCGCCGGCGCCGAGCGCCACCTCGACGAGCCGCACCGAGTTCGACGAGTTCTTGGAGCCGACGACGATGACGAGGTCGGCCTCGGCGCCCATCTGCTTGACCGCGGTCTGGCGGTTCTGCGTCGCGTAGCAGATGTCGTCGCTCGGCGGGGAGATCAGGCCGGGGAACTTCGTCTTCAGGGCGTCGACCGTCTCCATCGTCTCGTCGACCGAGAGCGTGGTCTGGGAGAGCCAGACGACCTTGTCGGGGTTGCGGACCTCGACGTTCGCCACGTCGTCGGGGCCGTCGACGAGCGTGATGTGGTCGGGCGCCTCGCCGGAGGTGCCGATGACCTCCTCGTGGCCCTCGTGGCCGATCAGGAGGATGTCGTAGTCCTCCTGGGCGAACCGCACGGCCTCCTTGTGGACCTTGGTGACCAGCGGGCAGGTCGCGTCGATGGTCGCGAGCTTCCGCTCGGCGGCCTCCTCGTGCACGATCGGCGCCACGCCGTGGGCGGAGAACATGACGATCGATCCCTCGGGGACCTCCGCCGTCTCGTCGACGAAGATCGCGCCCTTCTTCTCCAGGGTCTGCACGACGTACTTGTTGTGGACGATCTCGTGGCGGACGTAGACGGGCGCCCCGTACTGCTCCAGGGCCTTCTCCACGGCGATCACGGCACGGTCCACGCCCGCGCAGTAGCCGCGGGGAGCGGCGAGGAGGACGCGTCGGGCAGGCGGCGTAGCAGTCATGCGTCCCATCGTAAGGCCGCCCCCCACAGGCGGGTGATCGCCTGTGGACAGCACACCGAGGGACATCGGGGCCCTGACGGCGTTCGTCCCGCTGCACGCGAACGTGATCGGCACGGGATCACGCCGAACGGGCCGGGCAAGGGCACGGGCCGGGGCGCCGGGCAGGCCGCCTGCGGGCGAGGCGGCCGGTTCGGGTCACCGGAGTTGTCGTACCCGGCCGTTACGCTCGCCCGTATGGCTCTCAACACGTCCGCGGAAGCTCCCCTGCCCGTCGGCGAGGTGTCGCGGCTCATCGGGGGGTGGATCGACCGGCTCGGGGCGGTCTGGGTGGAGGGACAGATCACCCAGCTGTCGCGTCGGCCGGGCGCCGGGGTCGTCTTCCTGACCCTGCGCGATCCGTCGTACGACATCTCGGTGAGCGTCACCTGCTTCCGGCAGGTGTTCGACGCGGTCGCGGACGTGGTGTCCGAGGGCGCCCGGGTCGTGGTGCTCGCCAAGCCGGAGTGGTACGCGCCCCGGGGGCAGCTGTCGCTGCGGGCGTCGGAGATGAAGCCGGTCGGCATCGGTGAACTGCTCGCGCGGCTGGAGCAGTTGAAGCGCTCGCTGGGCGCCGAGGGGCTGTTCGCGCCGGACCGCAAGCGGGCGCTCCCGTTCCTGCCGCACCGGGTGGGGCTGGTGTGCGGGCGGGCGTCGGCGGCCGAGCGGGACGTCCTGGAGAACGCGCGCCGGCGCTGGCCGCACGTCCGCTTCGAGGTGCGCAACGTCGCGGTGCAGGGCGTGCACGCGGTGACCCAGGTCGTCCAGGCGGTGAAGGAGCTGGACGCGCTGGACGACGTGGACGTGATCATCGTGGCGCGCGGCGGCGGCAGCGTGGAGGACCTGCTGCCCTTCTCCGACGAGCAGCTGGTGCGCGCGGTGGCCGCGTGCACGACGCCCGTCGTGTCGGCCATCGGGCACGAGCCGGACTCGCCGCTGCTGGACCTGGTGGCCGACCTGCGGGCGTCCACGCCGACGGACGCCGCGAAGAAGGTCGTCCCGGACGTGGGCGAGGAGCTCCAGCGGGTGCGCCAGCTGCGGGAGCGCGCGCTGCGGACGGTCCAGGGTGTGCTGGACCGCGAGGAGCGCGGCCTGGCGCACTGTCTGGCCCGGCCCTGCATGGAGCATCCGCAGCGCATGGTCGACGAGCGCGAGGACGAGGTGGACGCGTTGCTGGCGCGCAGCCGGCGGGTGCTCGGCCACCTTCTGGACCGCGCGGACTCGGAGCTCGCGCACACCCGTGCGCGCGTGGTCTCGCTCTCCCCGGCGGCGACGATGGAGCGGGGCTACGCGGTGCTGCAGCGCGCCGACGGCGCGGTGGTGCGCTCGCCGGAGGACGTGAGCGCGGGCGAGGGACTGCGGGCGCGGGTCGCGCGGGGCGAGTTCGCGGTGCGGGTCGAGGAGTGAGCTCCGGCGGCCTCGGGAGTGCGTACGTTTCTCACACATAGGGTGGATGGCATGGCTGCCAAGACGGAAGAGGCCGCGCTCGGTTACGAGCAGGCGCGGGACGAGCTCATCGAGGTCGTGCGCCGCCTGGAAGCGGGCGGTACGACGCTCGAGGAGTCGCTCGCCCTGTGGGAGCGCGGCGAGGAGCTGGCGAAGGTGTGCCGTCACTGGCTGGAGGGCGCCCGGGCGCGCCTGGACGCGGCACTGGCGGAGTCCGAGCCGGGCGGGGACGACGGCGAGAGCTAGTCAGCAGCGGGGAGCCGGCCCGGCGGCGGACAGACGTCTGTGACTCGGCTCACGACGCTCGGACTTTTGTTGAAACTTGAACGTCATGCCTTGTACGGTGAATTCATTGGTTGACCCATGATCCGTTTCGGAAGGTATGCCCGTTATGTCGCTCGTTCTCGACCCCGCCGCCCAGGACCTCCTCTTCCGCGAGGCCCGCACCGCCAACACGTTCACCGACGAGCCGGTGACCGACGAGCAGGTCCAGGCGATCTACGACCTGGTCAAGTACGGACCGACCGCCTTCAACCAGACCCCGCTGCGCGTCGTGCTGGTCCGCTCCGCCGAGGCCCGTGAGCGTCTGGTCACGCACATGGCCGAGGGCAACCAGGCCAAGACCGCGGCCGCCCCGCTGGTCGCGATCCTGGCCGCCGACAACGAGTTCCACGAGGAGCTCCCGAGCCTGCTGCCGCACTTCCCGCAGGCCAAGGACCTCTTCTTCAGCGAGCGCCCGGCCCGCGAGTCGGCCGCCTCCCTCAACGCCGCGCTCCAGGCCGCGTACTTCATCGTCGGCGTCCGCGCCGCCGGTCTGGCCGCCGGCCCGATGACCGGCTACGACGCCGCGGGCATCCAGAAGGAGTTCCTGGACGACGACCACACCCCGCTGATGGTCGTCAACATCGGCAAGCCGGGTGAGGACGCCTGGTTCCCGCGCTCCCCGCGCCTGTCCTTCGAGGATGTCGTCACCACCGTCTGAGGCACCGCCGCACGGCACGCGAAAGGCCGCCGCACCCGACCGGGGGCGGCGGCCTTCGCCGTACGCATCGCAGTGGCGGCTACGGCTTCGTGGACGGGGCCGCCGGGGCCGTGGGCTGCGCGGCCCCCTTGGGCTCGCCCGGCCGGGGGCTGAGCGCGGCGGCCATCTCCGCCAGCCGCGCCGGCGTGGCCGTCCCCGTGACCACCGTCGTCGCGCCGCCGGCCGTCAGCACCAGGGCGTCGTACTTGGGCCCCTCCCACAGCTGCCAGGTCTCGCCGGCCACCTGCCGCGTCCTGTCGGTCCTGGCCGCCTCGTGGGTGACCTCACGCACGTACTTGTCGGCGGCCTTCGCGGTGGACTGCTCCACCGCCACGTACTGGTTGTCCGGGTCGAGGAAGCCGAGGTGCCAGGCGTGGGCGTCCGCGCGGTCGAAGGTGACCGACGTCGCCCGCCACTCCTTGCCCAGCCCCTCCGGCACGGCCACAGGGTAGGGTGCTGCCCGCTGCGCCGTCACCAGCTCGACGCGGTAGTCGACCGTCCTGATCGGGTCCGCGTGCTCGTCGTGCGGAACGAGCATGTAGATGCCCGCCACGACGACGCCGATCACCGCCATGGACTGGAACATGCCACGGATCGTCTGCTTGCCTCGCATACCTGCCACGCCCCCCATGGTCGCATCATGGTGTTGTGCTCATACGTGGGCCCCTCTGCTCAATTTGTCGATGTACCGATAGAGTCGCAGCACCCTCCCTATTCCCGGCCGTCGCCGTACAGAAAGGTGCGCTCCGATGACCGAGCATCATCTGCCGTCCGAGCTCGAGGTCTCCCCCGAGGCCCCCGACCGCAACCTCGCCCTGGAGCTGGTGCGGGTCACCGAGGCCGCCGCCATGGCCGCCGGCCGCTGGGTAGGCCGCGGCGACAAGATCGGTGCCGACGGCGCGGCGGTCAACGCCATGCGAACCCTCGTCTCCACCGTCTCGATGAACGGCGTCGTCGTCATCGGCGAGGGCGAGAAGGACGAAGCGCCCATGCTCTACAACGGCGAGCGGATCGGCGACGGCACCGGCGCCGAGGTCGACATCGCCGTCGACCCGATCGACGGCACCACGCTCAACGCCAAGGGCATGCCGAACGCCATCGCCGTCCTGGCCGCCGCCGATCGCGGCACCATGTTCGACCCGTCCGCGGTCTTCTACATGGACAAGCTGGTGACCGGCCCCGAGGCTGCCGACTTCGTCGACATCAACGCCCCCGTCTCGGTCAACATCCGCCGGGTCGCCAAGGCCAAGAGGATGTCCCCCGAGGACGTCACCGTCGTGATCCTGGACCGCCCCCGCCACGAGGGCATCGTCAAGGAGATCCGCGAGACCGGCGCCCGAATCAAGTTCATCTCGGACGGCGACGTCGCCGGTTCGATCATGGCCGTCCGCGAGGGCACGGGCGTGGACATGCTGCTCGGCATCGGCGGTACGCCCGAGGGCATCATCTCGGCCTGCGCCATCAAGTGCCTCGGAGGAGTCATCCAGGGCAAGCTGTGGCCCAAGGACGACGCGGAGCGCCAGAAGGCGATCGACGCCGGGCACGACCTGGACCGGGTGCTGTCCACGAACGACCTGGTCAGCGGCGAAAACGTGTTCTTCGTCGCCACCGGCATCACGGACGGCGAGCTGCTGCGCGGCGTCCGCTACCGCTCGGAGACCGCGACCACGTCGTCGCTGGTGATGCGCTCGAAGTCCGGCACGATCCGCCAGATCGACTCCACGCACCGGCTCTCGAAGCTGCGCGCGTACAGCAAGATCGACTTCGACCGCGCGAAGTAGCGGCCGCGGACGTGTGACATACGGGAAGGGGCGCCCCTCGAGCGGGGGCGCCCCTTCCCGTATGTCGCGTGCGGCCGCTTCCGTGCGCTCAGGCCGCCGAGGGGGACTTCTTCAGCTCCACCTCACGCCTGCGGCGCCGGGCCAGCACCACGCGGCGCTCGGCCGCCGTGAGGCCGCCCCACACCCCGTACGGCTCGGGCTGGAGAAGGGCGTGCTCGCGGCACTCGACCATCACGGGGCAGCGGGCGCAGACCCGCTTGGCAGCCTCTTCGCGCGACAGGCGCGCGGCCGTCGGTTCCTTCGAGGGGGCGAAGAAGAGCCCGGCCTCGTCGCGGCGGCACACCGCCTCCGCGTGCCAGGGACCGGCCTGATCCTCCCGAGCAGGGATGCGCTGAGGCGGAACGGCGGCTACCTGCAAGGACTGATGCGGCAGTTGCAGCACGGTCTACTCCTGACGACGGATTCGCGAGCGAGAGACGATGCAGCAGTCCCTACCCGCTGTGCGCACTCCTAAGCACTGAGTGGCACTGAGTTCCGACGCACGGAATTGCGTATCGGCGCGCGCGGCGGAAATGCTCCGGTGCAGGCGGCCGTCAGCCGAGGTGTTTGCGCAGGCGGTCGTGGAGGTCGGAGATTCGGCGGCCCCGCTTGGGCTTGGCCTCGACATTGCCGAAAACCGCGTAGCCGTTGACGACGACCACCGGTGCCTCGGGGTCGGCGGCCTCCAGCGTGACGACCTCGAAGTTGCCGAAGAAGCCGGTGCCGCTGCCGCGCAGCGTGATGTTCTCGGGAACGCGGACCTCCACGTTGCCGAAAATCGACGTCGCGTTGATCACGGTGAGGCGCTGCCCGAACAGGGCCTCGGTGAGGTCGATCTCGACGCTGCCGCAGAGGGAGAACGCGTTGGTCCGGCGGCCGACGCGCCAGCGCCCCTTGCGGGTGGAGCTGGAGAAGACGGCGACCAGGTTCTCGGCGGGGCCGGTGGGCTCGTCGGTCTCCGGCGCGTACGGAGCGGCGCCGGTGCGCCGGCCCGTCGCGGGCAAGTCCGCGACGAGCGGCTCCAGTTCACCGAGGGTCTTGGCGCGGTAGACGGCGTCAATGCGCTCGGAGTGCTCCTCGGCGTCCAGCCGGCCTTCGGCCAGGGCGTCCCTGAGGATGTCCGCGATCCGGTCGCGGTCGGCGTCCGAGGCGCGGAGAGCATGGTCGGCGCGGCGGGTCTCCACGGGCACGGCCGGCTTCTGGGGCTGCTTCTCGAGGTCCACGTCATCAGCCTAGCGAAACGCGATAGATCGCGACCAGGGTCGGCATGTACGGAACCGGCCGCAATCGGCCGATTCCCCGCCTGGGTCCGCGCGCCGGCGCCGCGGCCCAAGGCGCGCCCGGCCGACGGGCCGGGGAAACCCGCCACGGGCAGAAACCGCCAACGCCCCCGCCTTGATCAGCCACACCCCGCTGCATCCCGGAAGTGAGCCTTACCTCACACAATCGGGGCAGCGGGGGCGTTCTACGCTGGAGGGCGCTGCCAATGGAGGCCAGCCGCTGTCTGTGAAGTGAGGAATGGGCGAAATGCCGGAGTTCGCGTATACGGATCTGCTCCCCCTGGGAGAGGACACCACCCCGTACCGGCTGGTGACCTCCGAGGGTGTCTCCACCTTCGAGGCCGACGGGCGCACGTTCCTCAAGGTCCAGCCCGAGGCGCTGCGCAAGCTCGCGGCCGAGGCCGTCCACGACATCCAGCACTACCTGCGCCCCGCCCACCTCGCGCAGCTGCGGCGCATCATCGACGACCCCGAGGCGTCGTCGAACGACAAGTTCGTCGCCCTGGACCTGCTGAAGAACGCGAACATCGCGGCCGCCGGCGTGCTCCCCATGTGCCAGGACACCGGCACCGCGATCGTCATGGGCAAGCGCGGCCAGAACGTGCTGACCGAGGGCGGGGACGAGGAAGCCCTCTCGCGCGGCATCTACGACGCGTACACCAAGCTCAACCTGCGCTACTCGCAGATGGCTCCGCTCACCATGTGGGAGGAGAAGAACACCGGCTCGAACCTGCCCGCGCAGATCGAGCTGTACGCGACCGACGGCGGCGCGTACAAGTTCCTCTTCATGGCCAAGGGCGGCGGCAGCGCCAACAAGTCCTTCCTCTACCAGGAGACGAAGGCCGTGCTCAACGAGGCGAGCATGATGAAGTTCCTGGAGGAGAAGATCCGTTCGCTCGGCACGGCCGCCTGCCCGCCGTACCACCTGGCGATCGTCGTCGGCGGCACCAGCGCGGAGTTCGCGCTGAAGACCGCCAAGTACGCCTCCGCGCACTACCTCGACGAGCTGCCGTCCGAGGGGTCGGAGCTCGGCCACGGCTTCCGCGACGAGGAGCTGGAGAAGAAGGTCTTCGAGCTCACCCAGAAGATCGGCATCGGCGCCCAGTTCGGCGGCAAGTACTTCTGTCACGACGTGCGCGTGGTGCGTCTGCCGCGGCACGGAGCCTCGCTGCCCGTCGCGATCGCCGTCTCCTGCTCGGCCGACCGCCAGGCCGTCGCGAAGATCACGGCCGAGGGCGTCTTCCTGGAACAGCTGGAGACCGACCCGGCGCGCTTCCTGCCGGACACGACACAGGAGCAGCTCGCCGACGAGGGCGACGTCGTGCGCATCGACCTCAACCGTCCGATGGACGAGATGCTGGCCGAGCTGACGAAGTACCCGGTCAAGACGCGCCTGTCGCTGACCGGTCCGCTGGTCGTCGCCCGTGACATCGCGCACGCGAAGATCAAGGAGCGGCTCGACGCGGGTGAGGAGATGCCTCAGTACCTGAAGGACCACCCGGTGTACTACGCCGGTCCCGCCAAGACTCCCGAGGGCTACGCCTCCGGTTCCTTCGGCCCGACGACGGCGGGCCGGATGGACTCCTACGTCGAGCAGTTCCAGGCGGCCGGCGGCTCGAAGATCATGCTGGCCAAGGGGAACCGGTCCAAGCAGGTCACCGACGCGTGCGGCACGCACGGCGGCTTCTACCTCGGCTCGATCGGCGGCCCGGCCGCGCGCCTCGCGCAGGACTGCATCAAGAAGGTCGAGGTCGTCGAGTACGAGGAGCTCGGCATGGAGGCGGTGTGGAAGATCGAGGTGGAGGACTTCCCGGCGTTCATCGTGGTCGACGACAAGGGCAACGACTTCTTCCAGGATCCGGCGCCGGCGCCGACGTTCACGTCGATTCCGGTGCGGGGGCCGGGGCAGGCGTAGCTTTTCCCCACCCCGCCCCTTCCCGTAACCGGGGGCAGGCCCCCAGACCCCCGTGGCCCCTGCGCCCTGGCGGACGCGGGCCTCAGGACCTCCGCCCCGGGCCCCGTACCGCGCTTCCCGCGGTGTCCTCGAACTCCCCCTACGGCCGGCGGCCGTGGGGCCGGCGCTTGAGGCGCGGGGGCTCCGGGGGCGGAGCCCCCGGTTGCCGGCGCAGAGGCCCGGGACGGAGCCCCCGGCTGCGCGCAGCGCAGGTACGCCGGGGGGCTCCGGGGCGGAGCCCATTGCCGCCCCAGAGGCCCGGGCAGGGCGGCGCCCCGGTTCCCCGAAACGCGGAGGCCTGGGACGGCGGAAACTCCCAGTCGCCCGGCAGAGTCCCGGGACAAAGCCCCGGTTCCGCCAAGCGCGAAGGCCCGGAGGCGGAGACCCCACTTGCTTCGCAGCGCAGGGGCCACGGGGCGAAACTCCCATTCCCGCAGCCCACAGGCCCGAGACGAAACTCCGGTGCCGCGAAGCGCGGGGCCCCGAGCGCAGGAATCCCGGGCCGGAGCCCCACTCGCGCGCAGCGCAGCGGGGGCTACGCGAAGCGTTGGTCCGGGCCGTCGTCGCACGGGTGCAGCGCCGCCCTCGAACCCGACGACGGCAGCGTCACGCACAACGACTGCGCCGCCGACGGGCGGATCGTCCCCGACGTGCGGACGAACTGCTGGTTCGCGCCCCCGTGGCAGTCCCACACGGTCAGCTCCGTGCCCGGCCGGTACGCGCCGTCCGGGACGTCCACGCACCGGTCCTGGGTCAGTTCCGTGTGCAGGGAGCGGCGCGCCGGGTCGTACCACCAGCCCTGGTTGCGGCCGCCGTGGCAGTCCCAGGCCAGCAGGGCCGTGCCGTTGCGGGTGACCGCCCCCGACACGTCCAGGCACGGCCCGGACGCCGCCTTCAGCGGGCGGTACGCGTCGTCCCACGCCAGCGGGTGCAGCACCGGCCTGCCCGTGGACGCCGCGTCCGCGCAGCTCGCCTCCCGCGCGTTCGAGGCGTAGAGCTGCGTCAGGCACGACGCGAAGGCCGCGTGGCCGCGGGCGTTCGGGTGGAAGGACTGGCGGACCGAGTTCGCGTCCGGCGGGAAGGGGTTGGAGACGTCCACGTACAGCCCCCGCGCCCACGGGTCCTGGTAGCAGACCTCGTGGCCGTGGAAGAGGCGGGAGTTGTCCAGGTACACCGCGCCCGTGCTGCGCGCGGCCGCGCGCATGCCGCGTTCGAAGGCGGGGACGGCGCGGTTGCGGCCCCACACCGTGTCGGAGTCGTGGCCCATCCCTCCACAGGCCAGCTTGCCCGGGAATTGCGGGTTGTCGCGGAAGTCGGGCCCGATCGGGCTCGGGTAGCCCATCACGACGAGCTTGTAGTCGCCGTCCGCGTACCCGGCGTCCCTCATGACGGTCCGCAGATCGCGCACGGTCTGTTCGACCTTGGGGACGAGGCCGTCGACCCGGGCCTGCCAGCCGGGTGCGTACTTCGGCTCGCACGGGCCCTGGAGGGTCATGTACCGCACGACGCAGTCGGTCATCACGGGGCCGAACTGGAGGTCGTCGTTGGCGCCCGCGACCAGCACCACCATCTTGATGCGGGTGTTGCGCGCCTTGATGGCCAGGTTGTCGCTCTGGACGAGTTCGTCGGCGTACTGCTTCGATCCGCCGATGCGGATGTTGCCGGTGGACGCGCCGGAACAGGAGACGTTGTACGTCAGGTCCGCCGCGATGCCCGTGCGGTGGATCGCGGCGTCGGGCGAGCGGTGGCACCAGTTGTGGGGGCCGTTCGTG
The DNA here is from genome assembly GCF_013387495.1 of Streptomyces sp. PKU-EA00015. Taxonomy (GTDB): domain Bacteria; phylum Actinomycetota; class Actinomycetes; order Streptomycetales; family Streptomycetaceae; genus Streptomyces. Next base: position 198,980 of record NZ_JABZEE010000028.1, read on the forward strand.
CCGGGCTCGTAGGTGCCGACGCCCTCGCCGGAGATCTCGCTGTCGCCCAGTGAGATCAGGCCGGTCTTGCGCTGTGCGAGCGGACGTTCCTCCGGGCTGCCGTAGAGTGCGGTCGCCTCGGCCGCGCGGACGGCTTCGAGTTCGGGCGGCAGCGGTGCCGCCGCCGGCGACGACACAGCCGGGCTGCCGGCCGCGGCGGGGGCGGTGAGCGTCGTCCCGCCCAGGACGGTGGCGAGTACCGCGGCGGTGGCCACGGTACGAGTCAGGGTGCGAACTCTTCGGCCTGTTCCCTTCATTGCGCCTCCCGGAGTTGTGGTTACTCGGGGTATTTACTGGCGGGTAGCGCAGTTGGGAATAGGCGGAACAAGACAACTGCTCAACTTTTCGAGACGTTCGGGAGGAAGGACAGCGATGAGCGACGCCGACGCGGACGGGTTCCGGATCGAGCACGACTCGATGGGTGAGGTGCGGGTGCCCGCGCACGCAAAGTGGCGGGCCCAGACCCAGCGTGCCGTGGAGAACTTCCCGGTGTCCGGTCAGCGCCTGGAGCGCGCGCACATCGCGGCCCTGGCCCGTATCAAGGCGGCCGCGGCGCAGGTCAACGCCCAACTGGGCGTGCTGGACGAGGACATCGCGCGGGCCATCGCCGAGGCGGCGACCGAGGTCGCCGACGGCCGGTGGGACGACCACTTCCCGGTCGATGTGTTCCAGACCGGCTCCGGCACGTCGTCCAACATGAACGCCAACGAGGTGCTGGCGACGCTCGCCACCGAGCGGCTGGGGCGCGATGTGCACCCCAACGACCATGTGAACGCCTCCCAGTCGTCGAACGACGTCTTCCCCTCCTCCATCCACATCGCGGCGACGGCGGCGGTCACGGGCGACCTGATCCCGGCCCTGGAGTATCTGGCGACGTCGCTGGAGCGCAAGGCGACGGAGTTCGCGGCGGTCGTGAAGTCCGGCCGTACGCACCTGATGGACGCGACGCCGGTGACGCTCGGCCAGGAGTTCGGCGGCTACGCGGCCCAGGTCAGGTACGGCGTCGAGCGCCTGAAGGCGTCCCTGCCGCGGCTGGCCGAACTGCCGCTGGGCGGCACGGCCGTGGGCACCGGCATCAACACCCCGCCCGGCTTCCCGGCCGCGGTCATCGGGGAGGTCGCGCGCACGACCGGGCTGCCGCTGACCGAGGCCCGCGACCACTTCGAGGCGCAGGGCGCGCGCGACGGCCTGGTGGAGACGTCCGGTCAGCTCCGCACGATCGCCGTGTCGCTGACCAAGATCTCCAACGACCTGCGCTGGATGGCGTCCGGGCCGCGCACGGGGCTCGCCGAGATCGCCCTGCCCGACCTCCAGCCCGGTTCGTCGATCATGCCGGGCAAGGTCAACCCGGTGATCCCGGAGGCCGTTCTGATGGTGGCCGCCCAGGTGACCGGCAACGACGCCACGGTCGCCGCCGCGGGCGCCGCGGGGAACTTCGAGCTCAACGTGATGCTGCCGGTCATGGCCAAGAACCTGCTGGAGTCGGTCAGACTGCTCGCCAACGCCTCCCGGCTGCTCGCGGACCGCACGGTCGACGGCATCACGGCGAACGTCGAGCGGGCGCGCGAGTACGCGGAGTCCTCCCCCTCCGTCGTCACCCCGCTCAACAAGTACATCGGCTACGAGGAGGCCGCGAAGGTCGCCAAGAAGTCGCTCGCCGAACGCAAGACGATCCGGGAGGTCGTCCTGGAGTCCGGCTACGTGGAGCGCGGCGCCCTGACCGTCGAGCAGTTGGACGAGGCACTGGACGTGCTGCGTATGACGCACCCGTGACCTGTGTCGCAGTAACGGGGGTGCCTACCTCCTAAGATCTGCTCATGACAGGCACGGAACGCATCGCACGCTGGGCGCCCGGGGACCAGATCCTCTGGCGCTACCGCGGCCATGCCCCGGATCTGGACGGCTGCGGCGTGCACATCTGCCGGCCGGTGACGGTCGTCCAGGACACCGAGGAACTGCTCGCGGTCTGGATGGCGCCGGGGACGGAGTGCGTGAAGCCGGTCCTGGTGGACGGCACCCCCGTCCACCAGGAGCCGCTCGCGACCCGCTACACGGCCCCGCGCACGCTCACCCGGGGCCGCTGGTTCGGCTCGGGGGTCCTGAAGCTCGCCCGCCCCGGCGACCCGTGGTCGGTCTGGCTGTTCTGGGAGACGGGCTGGCGGTTCAGGAGCTGGTACGTCAACCTCGAGGAGCCGCGCACGCGTTGGTCGGGCGGGGTGGACTCCGAGGACCATTTCCTCGACATCTCCGTGTACCCGGACCGCAGTTGGCTGTGGCGCGACGAGGACGAGTTCGCGCAGGCGCAGCGGGTCGGGCTGATGGACGCCCGGAAGGCGGCGCGGGTGCGCGCGGCGGGCCGGGCGGCCGTGGAGTCGATCCGGGCCTGGGAGGCTCCCTTCTCCGCGGGCTGGGAGCACTGGCGGCCCGATCCGTCCTGGCCGGTTCCCCAACTGCCCGCCGACTGGGCCCGTACTCCGGCCCGGCGGCTGGCCTCCTGACCGGGGCCAGACGGACGGCGGCGCGCCCGGGAAGGCCGACACTGAGCGAAGCTGGCCGAAACTTTGCGTTTCGCCGACCACTCCGCCCCGATCTCTCCGTTCCTGTCACCTCGCCGGTGACATCCAGGTGTCCGATTCGGAACAGTGAACGCGCTCCGGCGTATACGACCTCGTGAGACTCTTGATGCGCCCCCTGGGGGCAACCGTAGGATCGTCGTCCGCGAGGCTGCGCCGTACGAGGGAGAGCTGAGCGCAGACCGAGGACCGCACGTCAGCACGAGTCACCACGAGTCAGTACGAGTCATACAGGGGGTAGAGCCGTGCCGGATGCCCGCCACCCTGTCGACGCCGCCTCCAGAGCGGGTATACCGCCCCACGAGGCGGTTGCATCGCACAACCGGCCCGGACGGACGGAATCCCACGCGTGACGGAGCATCCCACCTCCCACGAAGGCCGGCAGCCCCTGGTTGCCCGGTCCCAGGAACGCACCCGGCCGCGGGCCGAGGCGGCCGGGGCCGCAGCCGTGCCTTCCGGACCGCCGCCGAAGCCGCAGCCCCAGACGCACTCCGTGCAGCCCCAGGTCGCCCACGCCCAGGACATCGCCGGCACCGCGCGCCGCGAGGGCGACCGGCTGCGCTTCGTGGGGGCCGCGACCCGGCGGATCGCGCGCGGGATCGACCTGGACGAGATCGTGCTCGGCCTGTGCCGGGCGACCGTGCCGACGTTCTCCGACGCGATCCTGGTCTACCTGCGCGACCCGCTGCCCGTGGGCGACGAGCGGCCCGTGTCGCCGTTCGTGCTCCGGCTGCGTCGCAGCGACCGGCTGCGTTTGAACACCCATGACGTCGACCAGGGCACCGGCCTCGCCATACCGCTGCTGGACCCGGGGGCCGACCTCGCGCCCGCCGCCGAGCTGTGCGAGGTGCGCTCTGGCGGCGCCCTGTCCGAGGTGCTGCGCGGAGTGCGGCCGGTCTTCGGCGACTCCGCGGCGGCCCGCGCAGCGCTGCCCGAACTCCTCGGCGACGGGCGCAGCGTGCCGAGCGGCCATCGGGCGATACTCGCCCCGCTCCGCGGCCGTCGCCGCGTGATCGGTGCCGCCGTCTTCCTGCGCCGACCCGACCGTCCGGCCTTCGAGCCGAACGACCTGCTGGTCGCGGCCCAACTCGCCACGCACACCGCACTCGGCATCGACAAAGCCGTGCTCTACGGGCGCGAGGCGTACATCGCCGACGAGTTGCAGCGCACGATGCTGCCCGACTCGCTGCCCCAGCCGACCGGCGTGAAGCTCGCCTCGCGCTACCTGCCGGCCGCCGAGACGGCCCGCGTCGGCGGCGACTGGTACGACGCGATCCCGCTGCCCGGCAGCCGGGTCGCGCTGGTCGTGGGCGACGTCATGGGCCACTCGATGAAGTCCGCGGCGATCATGGGTCAGCTGCGCACCACCGCGCAGACGCTCGCCGGCCTCGACCTGCCGCCGCAGGAGGTGCTGCACCACCTCGACGAGCAGGCCCAGCGGCTCGGCGCCGACCGGATGGCGACATGCCTGTACGCGGTCTACGACCCGGTCTCGCACCGCATCACCATCGCCAACGCCGGACACCCGCCGCCCATCCTGCTGCACCTGGGCGGGCGTGCCGAGGTGCTGCGAGTGCCGCCCGGCGCGCCGATCGGCGTCGGCGGCGTGGACTTCGAGGCGGTGGAGCTCGACGCCCCCGCCGGCGCGACGCTGCTGCTGTACACCGACGGTCTCGTCGAGTCGCGGCTGCGCGACGTCTGGACGGGCATCGAGCAGCTGCGCGAGCGCCTGGCCGACACCGCCCAGCTGACCGGCCCCGACCACTCGCCTCCGCTGGAGGCGCTGTGCGACGACGTGCTCGACATGCTGGGTCCCGGCGACCGGGACGACGACATCGCGCTGCTGGCGGCTCGTTTCGACGGGATCGCGCCCAGTGACGTCGCGTACTGGTTCCTGGAGCCGGAGGACGCGGCGCCGAGCCGCGCCCGCCGCCTGGCACGGCGTGCGCTCGCCCGCTGGGGCCTGGAGGAGCTGTCCGACTCGGTGGAGCTGCTGGTCAGCGAGGTGGTGACCAATGCCGTGCGGTACGCGGAGCGTCCCGTCACGCTGCGGCTGCTGCGCACGGACGTGCTGCGCTGCGAGGTCGGCGACGACTCCCCGCAGCTGCCGAGGCAGCGCAGGGCCCGGGACACCGACGAGGGCGGCCGGGGCCTGTTCCTGGTGAACCGCATGGCGAGGCGGTGGGGGGCGACCCGGCTGTCGACCGGCAAGGTCGTCTGGTTCGAGCTGCCCGCCCGGCCCTGACTGTTCGTATACGGCTGCGCCCCGGGATCCGGCCGGATCCCGGGGCGCAGCCGTATACGACCGTGGTCGTCAGTCGTTCGGCCTCAGCTGGTCGTTGCTTCCTTCGCCGGTGCCGTCACCGGGCTCGACCGGCGGCGTGAACGTCGTGCCGTCCGTCGGGTCCGGATCCAACGTCTCGGACTGGGTCGGCGTCGGGTCCGGATCCAACGTCTCGGACTGGGTCGGCGTCGGGTCCGGGTCCTCGGTCTCGGACTGGGTCGGCGTCGGGTCCGGGTCCTCGGTCTCGCTCTGCGTCGGCGTCGGGTCCGGATCCGGTACCGCGATCTCCGCCAGGTCCAGGTCGAACCGCGCGTCCGAGCCGCCGCCGAGCGCGCCCAGCGTGTAGTCGGCCCAGATCCTGGCCGGGAAGCCGCCGCCGCTGGCGCGGCCGGAGTTCGCGGTGCCGGTCAGCGACACCTGGCCGCCGCCGTCCTTGGGCGACTCACCGAACAGGGCGACCACGGTGACGAGTTCGGGCGTGTAGCCGGCGAACCACGCCGAGCGGTTGTTCTCCGAGGTACCGGTCTTGCCGGCCGCCTGGTAGGCGCTGCTGGCGGCCGCCTGGCCGGAGCCGTTCCTGACCACACCGGTCAGGCCGGCGGTCACGGTGTCGGCCGTCTCGCGGCTGACCACCCGGTCGCCGATCGGATCGGGCAGGTCGACCTGGCGGTCCTTGTGCTCGGCCTTGGCGACGATCGTGGGCGTGACCTTGCGGCCGTGGTTGTCGAGGGTGGCGTACACCCCGGCCATGTCCCACGTGGAAGCGCCCATGGTGCCGAGCGAGATCGCCGGCCGCAGCGGGAAGTTCTTGTCCGGCACGCCCAGGTCGAGCGCCGTCTCCTTCACATTGTCGAGTCCGACGTCCACGGCCATCTGCGCGAAGGCGGAGTTGATCGACCTGTTCAGCGAGGTCTGGACGGTGACCGGGCCGTGGCTGCGGCCGAGGTCGTTCTGCGGGGCGAACGGGGTGTCGCTGCCGACGACCGGTCGCCTGCTCGTGCCGTCGTAGACGGTGTTGAGGCCGATGGGGACGCCGTCCTGGGTCTTCGAGCCGTTCTCCAGCGCGGAGGCGAAGACGACCGGCTTGAAGGTGGAGGCGGGCTGGTAGTCGGAGCGGGTGGCGTTCGACAGCCAGTGCTGCGTGGCGTCCACACCGCCGTAGAGCGCGAGGACCTTGCCCGTCTCGGGGTCGACCGAGGTCGCACCGGCCTGCACGGTGGCGTCGACCTTGTTGCCGTTGCGGTCCAGTTCGTCCTCGAGCTGCTCCTTGACGGCCTTCTCCAGCTGCTTCTGCTTCTTGGAGTCGACGTTCAGGGTGATCGTCCAGCCGCCGGCGTCGAGGTCCTCCTCGTCGAGCCCCTGGCGGGCCAGCTCCTTCTTGGCGGCGTCGACGAGGTAACCGGCCTGGCCGGCCATGCCGGGTGCGGCCTTGGGCGCCTTGGGGACGGGGAACTTCAGACCCGCGCGCTCACCCGCGTCCAGCCAGCCCTCCTCGACCATGTTGTCCAGGACGTAGTTCCAGCGCTCGGTCACCAGCTTCTTGCCGGTGTCCGAGGCCATCGCCCAGTCGTACTGATTGGGCGCCTGGAGGAGGGCTGCGAGGTAAGCGCCCTGAGCCACGGTCAGCTTGTCGGCGTCGACGCCGTAGTACGCCTGGGACGCGGCCTGGATGCCATAGGCCCCTCGGCCGTAGAAGCTGGTGTTGATGTAGCCGGCGAGGATCTCGCGCTTGCCCTTCTCCCGGTCCACCTTGAGGGAGATCACCAGCTCCTTGAGCTTGCGGGTGACCGTCTGATCCTGGTTCAGGTAGTAGTTCTTCACGTACTGCTGCGTGATCGTGGAACCACCCTGCTTGCCCTGCCCCGTGAGGGTGTTCTTCACGCCGCGGAGGGTGCCCTTGAGGTCGACGCCCGAGTCCTCGAAGAAGGTCTTGTTCTCGGCGGCGACGAAGGTGTACTGGACGTCCCGGGGGATCTCGTCCAGGCCGACGATCTCCCGGTTGACCTCGCCGGTACGGGCCAGGATCTTGCCGTCGCTGTACTTGTAGACGTTGCTCTGCATCTTGGCCTGGGCGTTCGCCTCGGGCACCGGGACCATCAGGTAGATCACGAAGAACGCGCCCATGGCCACCAGGCAGATGCCGAAGAAGGTGCCCAGCAGCTTCCTCCAGGTGAAGAAGCGGCGTATGCCCGTGGGTCTCGCCCTCCCGGCCCGGCGCGCACCGCGCTGCCGAGCCTGTCGCTCTTCCGCTCGGCCCATCGCTTCGTCGCTCCGCTTCTTCGGTCGTCGGTCGCCGGTCCCCGCCCGTGCCCGCACAAGGAGGCGGGGGCGGGAATCAGCTCAGAAAGGTAACACCGGACGGACGGACAAAGAGGAACCGATCCGCCCTTTTCCTGACGTGAGAATGAGCACCCCCGTCCGTAGGAACCGACTCATGAGAGGCGTGCAGGGTTGCCTGCGTGCGTTAAAGTGATATCACTTTGCTAGACCATGGGAACGGGGAGTGGATCATGTCCGGAACGAGTGGGGCGAGGCCGCAGGAGACGCCGGCGACGAGCGGAGGACCGTCCGGGGCGGCGGAGCGCGCCGGGGCCGAGGTACCGCGGATACCGGCGCCGCGGGTGCGCGAGTTCCCCGCACACAGCATCGGCGGCGGCCTCGCGCTGCTGCTGGGACTGCTCGGGCTCGCCGCGGGCGTGGCCCTGATCGTCGCCGGGGCGGCGTACACGTCGGGCGGGACGAAGGCACTGCTGATCGTGGGGGGCGTCCTGGTCGGACTCGCCGCCTTCCTCGGGATGTGCGGACTGAACACGGTCGCACCCGGCGAGGCGCGGGTGGTCCAGCTGTTCGGCCGCTACCGGGGCACGATCCGCACGGACGGCCTGCGCTGGGTCAACCCGTTCACGTCGCGGGAGAAGATCTCGACCAGGGTGCGCAACCACGAGACCGCGGTCCTGAAGGTCAACGACGCGTACGGCAACCCGATCGAGCTCGCGGCCGTCGTGGTGTGGAAGGTCGAGGACACCGCGCAGGCGATGTTCGAGGTGGACGACTTCCTGGAGTTCGTCTCGACGCAGACGGAGGCGGCCGTGCGGCACATCGCGATCGAGTACCCGTACGACGCCCACGACGAGGAGGGCCTGTCGCTGCGCGGCAACGCCGAGGAGATCACCGAGAAGCTCGCGGTCGAACTGCACGCGCGGGTGGAGGCGGCGGGTGTCCACATCATCGAGTCCCGCTTCACCCACCTCGCGTACGCTCCGGAGATCGCCTCCGCGATGCTGCAGCGCCAGCAGGCGGGTGCGGTGGTGGCGGCGCGGCGTCAGATCGTGGACGGCGCGGTGGGCATGGTCGAGGCGGCCCTGTCCCGGCTCACCGAACAGGACATCGTGGAACTGGACTCGGAGCGCAAGGCGGCGATGGTGTCGAACCTGATGGTGGTGCTGTGCGGCGACCGCGCGGCGCAGCCGGTCCTCAACACGGGCACGCTCTACCAGTGACGCCGCCGCCTCCGCCCGAGCGCAAGCAGGTACTGCTGCGGCTCGACCCCGCGGTGTACGAGGCGCTGGCCCGCTGGGCCGGCGACGAGTTGCGCAGCACGAACGCGCAGATCGAGTTCGTGCTGCGCCGCGCGCTGGCGGAGGCGGGCCGCCTCCCGGGCGGCCTCGGCCCGATGGCCCGCCGCGGCCGCCCCCGGAAGACGGCGGAGCCCCCGGGCGAGGGGTAGGGCGGGGTGGAACGGGCCCTCCTACGCCCTGCGGGCGTGGGAGGACCTCCAGCGTCTACGGCTGCGCGGCGGCCCACCCGCCCCCGCTATACACCCCGTGTACTGTGCCGCCCATGTCCATCGGCCACACCCTCCTCGCCCTCCTCGAATCCGGTCCCCGCCACGGGTACGACCTCAAGCACGCCTTCGACGAGCGGTTCGGGCAGGACCGGCCGCTGCACTACGGGCAGGTGTACTCCACCATGTCGCGGCTGCTGCGGAACGGGCTCGTCGAGGTCGACGCCATCGAGGCGGGCGGCGGACCCGAGCGCAAGCGGTACGCGATCACCGACGCGGGGACCGCGGATGTGTCCGAGTGGCTCGCGCGGCCCGAGAAGCCCGAGCCGTATCTGCAGTCGACCCTCTACACGAAGGTCGTCCTCGCGCTCCTCACCGGCCGCGACGCCGCCGGGCTGCTCGACGCCCAGCGCGCCGAGCACCTGCGGCTGACGCGTGAGGTCACCGAGCGCAAGCGCCACGCCGACATCGCCGGCCAACTGATCTGCGACCACGCGCTGTTCCACGTCGAGGCCGATCTACGCTGGATCGAACTCACCGGCACCCGGCTCGACCAGCTCGCCGCGGCGGTCAACAGCGGTCACAGGTTTACAGTTTGAGCCGTTCCGGCGGCGGGCGGGACCCGGGATCAGGTCACGACGCGCACCGGCAGCTCGGCCAGCGCTCCTCTGAGCGCCTCGGCCAGTTCCTCGAACTCCTCGCTCCGCGCCGTGCCCGACCGCATCGCCAGGGCGATCCGGCGCGACGGGGCCGGGTCCGCGAAGCGGCCCGCCCGCAGGCCGCCGCGGGACGTCTCCACGTCGACGGCGGTGTGCGGGAGCAGCGTCACCCCGAGGCCGCCCGCCACGAGCTGCACCAGGGTCGACAGCCCGGCCGCCGTCGTGGTGACCGCGGCGCCCTCCGTGCGGCCTGCCTCGCGGCAGATGTCGAGCGCCTGGTCGCGCAGGCAGTGGCCCTCGTCCAGGAGCAGCAGATGGAGGTCGCGCAACGCCTCCCGGGGGATGTCCGACCGGTCGGCCAGCTCGTGGTCACGGGGGGTGACGAGCACGAAGTCCTCGTCGAACAGGGGGAGTTCGGTGACGCCCGGGACCCCCAGCGGCACCGCGAGCAGCAGCAGGTCCAGACGCCCCGCCGCCAGGCCGTCCAGCAGGGACGACGTCTGTTCCTCGTGGACCTGCAGGTCCAGTTCCGGGTAGCGCTGGTGCACAAGGCGCAGGACCGCCGGCAGCAGATAGGGCGCGACCGTGGGGATCACCCCGAGCCGGAGCACACCCGTGAACGGGGCGCGGACCGCCTCGGCCTCCTCCATCAGCTCGCCGACCGCGTCGAGCACGGCCTTGGCGCGCACCGCGACGCGCTCGCCGGCCGGGGAGAGCAGTACCTTGCGCGTCGTGCGCTCCAGGAGCTGGACACCGAGTGCCTCCTCCAGGGCCGAGACGGCCCCGGAGAGCGCGGGCTGACTCATCCCGATCGCCGCCGCGGCGTCCCGGAAGTGCAGATGCTCCGCCACGGCAGCGAAGGCGCGCAGTTGCGCGATGCTCGGCTGTTTGACCCTGTTCACCGTGCCCACTGATAAGCACCTCCGATCGTTATGACCGAGTCTAGCTATTTCCGCGATCAATGCTCTCTGTGCCACTATCAAGATCCGTCCAACCCCCTGGAAGACCCCAAAAGGGACCTTCCTCCATGCAAGGAGAGCGCGTGCTCACTGTCGGTGACCACTTCCCCACGTTCGAGCTGACCGCCTGCGTCTCGCTGGAGAGCGGCAAGGAGTTCGAGACCATCACCCACAAGTCCTACGAGGGCAAGTGGAAGGTCGTCTTCGCGTGGCCGAAGGACTTCACCTTCGTCTGCCCGACCGAGATCGCCGCGTTCGGCAAGCTGAACGACGAGTTCGCCGACCGTGACGCCCAGATCCTCGGCTTCTCCGGCGACTCCGAGTTCGTCCACCACGCCTGGCGCAAGGACCACGCGGACCTGCGTGACCTGCCCTTCCCGATGATGGCCGACTCCAAGCACGAGCTGATGCGCGACCTCGGCATCGAGGGCGAGGACGGCTTCGCGCAGCGTGCCGTCTTCATCGTCGACCCGAACAACGAGATCCAGTTCACCATGGTGACCGCCGGCTCCGTCGGCCGTAACCCCAAGGAGGTCCTGCGGGTGCTGGACGCCCTGCAGACCGACGAGCTGTGCCCGTGCAACTGGACCAAGGGCGAGAACACCCTCGACCCGGTCGCGCTCCTGGCCGGTGAGTGACCATGGCACTCGATGAACTCAAGTCCGCCATACCGGACTTCGCCAAGGACCTGAAGCTGAACCTCGGTTCGGTCATCGGCAACAGCGAGCTTCCGCAGCAGCAGCTGTGGGGCACCGTGCTGGCCTGCGCGATCGCGTCGCGTTCGCCCAAGGTGCTGAGCGAGCTGGAGCCGGAGGCCAAGGCGAACCTCTCCCCCGAGGCGTACACGGCCGCCAAGTCCGCCGCCGCGATCATGGCGATGAACAACGTCTTCTACCGGACCCGGCACCTGCTGTCGGACCCCGAGTACGGGACGCTGCGCGCCGGTCTGCGGATGAACGTCATCGGCAACCCCGGTGTGGAGAAGGTCGACTTCGAGCTGTGGTCGCTCGCCGTCTCCGCCATCAACGGCTGCGGCCAGTGCCTCGACTCCCACGAGCAGGTGCTGCGCAAGGCCGGCGTGGACCGCGAGACGGTCCAGGAAGCGGTCAAGATCGCCGCGGTGATCCAGGCCGTCGGCACGACGCTGGACGCCGAAGCCGTCCTGGCCGGCTGACCGCGCCCGAATGCGGCGAAGGGCCCTGCCGAACCATCCGGTTCGGCAGGGCCCTTCGTACGCCCCGCTCCCCCGCACCAGCGGCCTGCGGCTCTCGGCTCAGCTCCTGAGCGTGGCCATCAGCTCCTGCATGTCCTGCACCAGAAGCCCTTCCAGCTCGGTCACGTCCGTGGCCGGGTCCCCGCTCTCCGGGTCCCAGTCACCGGTCACCGCGATGCTGAGCTCCGCCTGCCCGTCCAGCACGTCGAGCGTGATCGTCGAGCCGCCCTCGCCCCGCGCGACATGGGCCCGCTCGCCGATGCCTGTGATCACGGCGGCCTCGGTCTCGGTGCCCCATGCCTTCTGCCGGGCGAGGACCGCGCCGTCGAACTCGGGTCCCGGGTCGGTCCTCTTGTGCAGGGTGTAGCTGATGTAGACGCTGGGCAGCGAGATCATCTCGTTGCCCTCCTCGTCGACCTCGGGCTTGTACCCGGTGGGCTTCAGCTCGACCGAGCACTGGGCGTCGTCCATGGTCGCGTGCTCGAACTGCGTCGGCATCCCCTCGCCCTCGCGCTTGCCGAGCGCCGCCTGCAGGTTCTTCAGCCGTGCCGCCTTGCACAGATTGTCCGTGGCCCGGTACCCGCCGAGGTCCGGGTCCTGGCCCCCGAACGCGTACAGCCCGCCCGCCCACACCGCTGACGCGGCGACCGCGCCGCCGAGCGCCCACAGCCACGCCCGGCGCGGCCCGCGCGGGCCGGGAGAGGTCACGGCGTCGTCCGTGACGCCTCCGCCGTCCGTTCCGGGAGCGGACACCGCGCCGAGGGTCTGCGGCGCGGCGAACGACTCCTCCCCCACCAGTTCCGGCTCGGAGATCACTGCTGCTCCTCGGTTTCGTCGGGGCGCTGCTCGGACGGCTGCTCGGACGGCTGCGCGGGTGCGGCGGGCGGGGTCGTGGGCGGGGTCGTGGGCGGGGTGGTGGGGGCGGGACCCGCCGCGGGCGCCGCGTCCAGGGACGTCGAACCGTGCGGCGGCGGGGAGTGCCGCAGTGTCTGCTCCTTGCCGTACGCCCGCAGGTAGCCGACGACCGTGTTGGTGACCGCGACCAGGGGCACGGCGACCACCGCGCCGCCGATGCCGGCGGTCAGGCCGCCCGCGGCGACGGACAGGACGACCGCCAGCGGATGCACGCGCACCGCACGGCCGAGGATGAAGGGCTGGAGCACGTGGCCCTCGATCTGCTGCACGGCGAGGACCACGAGGAGCACCATCAGCGCCGTGAACACGCCCTGGGTGACGAGCCCGACCACGACCGCGAGGGCGCCCGAGACGACCGCGCCGACGAGCGGGATGAAGGCGAAGAGGAAGATGAACACGGCCAGCGGCACAGCCAGCGGGACCTCGAGGAACCAGAGGCCGAGACCGATGAAGATCGCGTCGATCAGAGCGACCAGGACCGTGCCGCGCACATACGCGGTGAGCGTGCGCCACGCGCGGGGCCCGGCGCCCGCCACCCCCGGACGGGCCTGCGCCGGGACGAGTTTGAGCGTCCACTCCCAGATGCGCTTGCCGTCGTAGAGCAGGAAGAGCGTCGAGAACATCGCCAGCAGTATCCCGGTCAGGACCTCGACCATCACGGTCACGCCCTGGAGACCGGCGGAGGTGATCTCCTCGGTGTTGGTACCGATCGTGTCGCTGAGGTTCTGCGCGATGTCGTTGATCTGGCTCTCGGTGACATGGAACGGGCTGTCCAGGAGCCAGCGTTTGAGCTCGTCGATACCGTCGCGGACGCGGTCGGAGACGTTGTCGAGGTTGTCCATGACCTGCCAGACCACGAACCAGCCCACGAGCCCCATGACGACGAAGCCGAGGATGGCGGTGACGGCCGTGGCGAACCCGTGCGGCAGACCCAGCTTCCGCAGCCTGCCGACGGTGGGCTGGAGCATGGCGGTGACGAGCAGCGCGGCGACGAAGGCGAGCACCACGAGCTGTACGGCGCTGATGGCACGCATCAGCACCCAGAGCGTGCCGGCGAGGACGAGCAGCCGCCAGCCTGCCTCGGCCGCGACGCGGATGCCCCAGGGGATCGCGGCGACCGGATCGGGCCGCGCCGCGACGGCGGGCGCGTACGCGGGCGGTGGCGGGACGCTGTCCGGCGCCGGCACGACGGCCGGCAGGTCGTCGTCCGCCACGGCCTCCTTGCGGCGCTCGTCCAGGCGCTCTCCGATCCGGGTGAGCTCGGCGCCCACGCGGCCGAACCACCCTGGAACCTTCGACATGATGCTCCCTCTTGTCCCCGCCACTCTCTCCCCTGCGCCCTGAGAGCGCGGGCGGTGCCCCCCACCTGCGCCTGGGGACGCGGGCGGTGCCGCCGACCCGGGAGTAACGGACACCGACCGTACACGCACGAAGCCCCTCACCGTAGGACGGTGAGGGGCTCCCTGAAGTTGAGCGCCTGGCGAATCTAGTACCAGTGGTTCGCCTGCCAGAAGGACCACGCGCCGCACGGGCTGCCGTAGCGTCCGTCCATGTAGCTCAGGCCCCACTTGATCTGGGTGGCCGGGTTCGTCTGCCAGTCGGCGCCGGCCGACGACATCTTGGAGCCCGGGAGCGCCTGGACGAGGCCGTACGCACCCGAAGAGGGGTTGGACGCACGGTAGTTCCAGCTCGACTCGTGGTCCACGATGTTGCTGAAGCACTGGAACTGGTCGGCGGGGACCATCTGGCGTGCCATCGCCTGGACCTCGGCGACCGTGTACGAGGCCTGCGCGGAGAAGCTGGACGCCGAGCGGACCGCGTCGCGGTTGGCGCGCGCCTCCGCCTCCTCGCGCTCGCGCTCCGCCTGCTCGTCCGCCGCCGCCTTCTTGGCCTCGGCGGTCTTGGCAGCCTGGATGCGGGCCGATTCCTCGGCGGACTTCTTGGCGGCCGCGTCAGCGGCAGCGGCCTGTGCTTCGGCCTGCTGCGTCAGGGACGAGACCTGCACCTGGGCCTGCTCGCCCATGGGAATGTCCGCGAGGAGCGTCGTGTCGGCTGCCGTCGCCTCGAGGTTGTCCCCCGACGGCTGGGTGTTGCCCGACGCGACGCCGACGACGGCTCCGACGGTGGTGACCGCAGTTGCCGAGGCGACTGCGAATCCCCGGACCGAGATCCGGCTCACACGTTGTCCTTCCAGCATCGCCCGCATAGGTGACCTCGCGAGCGCAATCGTGCCCCTGGCGCTGGCCTCCCCACTGCTTGGGTCACGGGAGGCGCGGGCCCGGCGGGCAACTCCTCTGCGGAGATGCCTCGTGGTACTCGCGGGCGGCATGCGGCGGCATGTCTTGAGTTGTGTGTTGCTGTGCACCACGAAAGGTGCGGATGTGCCGCATGCGGGGCCTGACGGAAGCAAGACTCTGCCGGAAGCCGACGCCGCAAGGCAATTCTTCGTTGCGTGTGAAAGCTCACACCCTGTTTGCACCAGGGGTTTTGAAGGAAACGCCGGACAGCACGACGCCGCCCGGCTACGCTCTTGCGCTTCGCCGGGCGGCGTCAACTGGCTTGTCCCTTTTGCCGGACAGGCCCCCAGGGATGTGGCCCGCTAAATGTGTCCGTCCTCCAGCATTTCGGTCACGAGCGCCGCGATCTGCGAGCGCTCGGAGCGGTTGAGGGTGACGTGGGCGAAGAGCGGATGCCCCTTCAGTTTCTCGACGACGGCGACGACTCCGTCGTACCGGCCGACGCGCAGATTGTCCCGCTGCGCCACGTCATGGGTGAGGACGACCCGGGAATTCGCCCCGACCCGGGACAGAACGGTCAGCAGGACGTTCCGCTCCAACGACTGGGCCTCGTCGACGATGACGAACGCGTCGTGCAGCGAGCGGCCCCGGATGTGCGTGAGCGGCAGCACCTCCAGCATGCCGCGGCCGAGCACCTCCTCGATCACCTCGCGTCCCGCCACGGCCGAGAGCGTGTCGAACACCGCCTGCGCCCACGGGCTCATCTTCTCGGCCTCGGTACCCGGCAGATACCCGAGCTCCTGGCCGCCCACCGCGTACAGCGGCCGGAAGACCATCACCTTCTGGTGCTGCCTGCGCTCCAGGACGGCTTCCAGGCCGGCGCACAGCGCGAGCGCCGACTTGCCGGTGCCGGCACGCCCGCCCAGCGAGACGATGCCGACCTCCTGGTCGAGGAGGAGGTCGAGCGCGATGCGCTGCTCGGCGCTGCGGCCGTGGATGCCGAACGCCTCCCGGTCCCCGCGCACCAGCCGGACGTTGCCCTCGGCGGTGACGCGGCCGAGGGCCTTGCCGCGCTCGGACTGCAGCACGAGACCGGTGTGGACCGGCAGCTCGGCCGCTTCGGGGACGTACAGCGTCTCCTCCCCGTACAGCAGGTCCACCTGCTCGGCGGACAGGGGCAGCTCCGCCATGCCGGTCCAGCCGGTGTCGGTGATGGCCAGCTCCGCGCGGTACTCCTCGGCGAGCAGACCGACGGAGGACGCCTTGATGCGCAGCGGCAGGTCCTTGGAGACGACCGTGACGTCGTACCCCTCGGCCTGGAGGTTGCGCGCCACGGCGAGGATGCGGGAGTCGTTGTCCCCCAGCCGGAAGCCGGCCGGAAGCACGCCGGGATCCTGGTGGTTGAGCTCCACGCGCAGCGAGCCGCCGAGGTCGCCGATCGGCAGGGGTGCGTCGAGACGGCCGTACCGGATGCGGAAGTCGTCCAGCAGGCGCAGGGCCTGACGGGCGAAGTAACCGAGCTCCGGATGGTGCCTCTTGGCCTCCAGCTCCGTGATCACCACGATCGGCAGTACGACCTCGTGCTCGTCGAAGCGGCTCATGGCGTGCGGGTCGGCCAGCAGGACGCTGGTGTCGAGAACGTAGGTGCGCCGGTCGGGCATGCGGCGCTTTGTGCTGTTCACCACGGAAGGACGTACCCCCTCGGACGAGGTCGGGGTGCGACGGCGTCGCGGACCATTGCGTCTTCCGCCGAAGCGGACGACGGGCCGGGCCGGCCTGCTGCACGGGCCGAGCGCCGGCCCTCCGCGTGGTCCGCACCAAAGGTGCAGTCCTTCGTGTGCAAAGGGCCTCCCGGGTGAGCGGTGTCGGCCGCTCACTGAGATACGACGTTCGTGGATCGGACGTCGACCTGGAGGGGGTATTCCCTCGAACGCGTGCGGCCATGCCAGGGCATATGTCGTCGCGGCGGTGAACACCCGGTGACACGCCCTGTGCCGGCTGGTCCGGGGCGGCTGCCCCCGGACCCCCGCGCCTCGAACGCCGACGTGGCTGTTCTGCGCGATGCACCCGTTCGGGCTCCGTCTCCTGACCCCGTGCACGCCCCGGACCACGCCTCAAACGCCGCCGAGGCCGCTTGTGCGCAACGCGCCCGTTCGGGCTGCGCCCCGGACGACGCCTCAAAAACGCCGACGGGGCTGCCTGTGCGCAATCCACCCGTTCGGGCACCACCGCAGCCCCCGCGCCCCAAACGCCGACGGGGCCGCTGTGCGACGCGCCCCTTGGAGCCGCACCCCACGTCCCCGCCTCACACACCGGCGAGGCCATCTGTGCGCAACCCACCCGTTCGGCCCCCACGCCCCGTGCCCCCGAACGCCGACAGTGGGGTCCGATACAGCCCTCTGACGTGGCTCCCACGGCCGCCAGGCCGTAGGGAGAGTTAGAGGACGCCGCGCGAAGCGCGGTACGGGGCCCGGGGCGGAGCCCCGAAGCATGCGCCCGCCAGGGCGCAGGGCGACGGGGGTCTGGGGCCTCCCCCAGTTACGGGAAGGGGCGGGGTGGGGGAAGCGCGCCCGCCAAAGCCCGGCCCGCGGCCGCGACACAGGCCGGCCCCGTCGGCGATCGAGGCGGGGGCTCGGGGCCGGAGCCGGCAGTAGCGGGAGAGGCGGCGAGG
>NZ_JABZEE010000029.1 GCF_013387495.1 Streptomyces sp. PKU-EA00015
ACGGCCACACGAACAGCGCCTTGCCGACCGGGATCAGCACATGGCGCAGGACGGCGCTGCCGAGCCGGGCGAGCGCGCGGCCGGCCGGTCGCAGCAGGGTCCGGTGCAGCGCCCGCCCGCAGACGGCGAGGACGTCCCAGACCATGCGGACGGGGACGACCAGGAGCACGACGACGATCCGCA
Source organism: Streptomyces sp. PKU-EA00015 (assembly GCF_013387495.1). Taxonomy (GTDB): domain Bacteria; phylum Actinomycetota; class Actinomycetes; order Streptomycetales; family Streptomycetaceae; genus Streptomyces. The sequence goes on from NZ_JABZEE010000029.1 coordinate 184, forward strand.
GCGGAATCCGGATGACCTGCGCGAGGCAGCCGTCCCCGGGCTCGTACTCCTCGACCGCGCCGTACCGCTGCTGCACATCCGCCGTCGGCGGCTTCTCGTACTCCATGCAGGACAGGACGCAGCACGGCCCCGTCCGGATCCGGTCCACCGGACCCCACTTCCCGCCCGGAACGAACGAGGGCCCGGCCGCAGGGTCTCCCCTGTGGCCGGGCCCTCCCCCGAGTGGGGGGAGCGAGCACTACTTGACGACGGTCAGCGGCAGCAGCTTCTTGCCCGTCGGACCGACCTGGATGTGCGTGTCCATCTGCGGGCACACACCGCAGTCGAAGCACGGCGTCCAGCGGCAGTCCTCGACCTCGGTCTCGTCGAGCGCGTCCTGCCAGTCCTCCCAGAGCCAGTCCTTGTCGAGACCGGAGTCCAGGTGGTCCCAGGGCAGGACCTCCTCGTACGTGCGCTCACGCGTCGTGTACCAGTCGACGTCGACGCCGAACTCCGGCAGCGTCTTCTCGGCGCAGGCCATCCAGCGGTCGTACGAGAAGTGCTCGCGCCAGCCGTCGAAGCGGCCGCCGTCCTCGTAGACGGCCCGGATGACGGCGCCGACGCGGCGGTCACCGCGGGAAAGCAGGCCCTCGACGATGCCCGGCTTGCCGTCGTGGTAGCGGAAGCCGATCGAGCGGCCGTACTTCTTGTCGCCGCGGATCTTGTCGCGCAGCTTCTCCAGCCGCGCGTCCGTCTCCTCGGCGGACAGCTGCGGCGCCCACTGGAAGGGGGTGTGCGGCTTGGGCACGAAGCCGCCGATCGACACCGTGCAGCGGATGTCGTTGGACTTCGAGACCTCGCGGCCCTTGGCGATGACGTTCGCCGCCATGTCGGCGATCTGGAGCACGTCGTCGTCGGTCTCGGTCGGCAGGCCGCACATGAAGTACAGCTTCACCTGACGCCAGCCGTTGCCGTACGCCGTGGCGACGGTCCGGATCAGGTCCTCCTCCGAGACCATCTTGTTGATGACCTTGCGCATGCGCTCGGAGCCGCCCTCGGGGGCGAAGGTGAGGCCGGACCGACGGCCGTTGCGCGTCAGCTCGTTGGCCAGGTCCACGTTGAACGCGTCGACACGGGTCGAGGGGAGGGACAGGCCGATCTTGTCGTCCTCGTACCGGTCGGCGAGACCCTTGGCGATGTCGCCGATCTCGCTGTGGTCCGCGGAGGACAGGGAGAGCAGGCCGACCTCCTCGAAGCCCGTCGCCTTGAGGCCCTTGTCCACCATCTCGCCAATGCCGGTGATGCTTCGCTCCCTCACGGGGCGCGTGATCATGCCGGCCTGGCAGAAGCGGCAGCCGCGGGTGCAGCCGCGGAAGATCTCGACGGACATCCGCTCGTGGACGGTCTCCGCGAGCGGGACCAGCGGCTGCTTGGGGTAGGGCCACTCGTCGAGGTCCATGACGGTGTGCTTGGACACCCGCCACGGCACGCCCGACCTGTTCGGCACGACACGGCCGATGCGGCCGTCGGGCAGGTACTCGACGTCGTAGAACGCGGGGATGTAGACGCTGCCCGTCTTCGCGAGGCGGAGCAGGACCTCCTCGCGGCCGCCGGGCCGGCCCTCCGCCTTCCAGGCACGGATGATCTCGGTCATGTCGAGCACGGCCTGCTCGCCGTCGCCGACGATCGCCGCGTCGATGAAGTCCGCGATCGGCTCGGGGTTGAACGCGGCGTGTCCGCCGGCGAGCACGATCGGGTCGTCGATCGTGCGGTCCTTCGACTCCAGCGGGATGCCCGCGAGATCGAGCGCCGTGAGCATGTTGGTGTAGCCGAGTTCGGTGGAGAAGCTGAGCCCGAAGACGTCGAACGCCTTGACCGGGCGGTGGCTGTCCACGGTGAACTGCGGGACCCGGTGCTCGCGCATCAGCTCCTCGAGGTCCGGCCACACGCTGTAGGTGCGCTCGGCGAGCACGCCCTCGCGCTCGTTCAGTACCTCGTAGAGGATCATGACGCCCTGGTTGGGGAGCCCGACCTCGTACGCGTCGGGGTACATGAGCGCCCAGCGGACGTCGCAGGCGTCCCAGTCCTTGACGGTGGAGTTGAGTTCTCCGCCGACGTACTGGATCGGCTTCTGGACATGCGGGAGAAGCGCTTCCAGGCGTGGGAAGACCGACTCGACAGGCATCGTGGTGTCTCTCGTGAGCGGACAGGGGGTGACCATCAAGCGTACCCCGACGCTCAGCCGGTCAGATCCGCCCGCAGTCCGGGGGCCGTCGCCCGCTCCCACACCTGCGGCAGCTCGGCCTCGCGCTCCGCGGCGCCGGCCGACTCCTGGCCGTACAACAGGCCCCAGGTGAACGACGGCTCGCCCGCCGCGTTCGCCGCGATCGCCAGGTCGCGCAGCGCCCCGCGGGCCACGACGCTGTCCTGGTGGTCGCCGAGGACCTTCTGCACGGCCTTCATCCGCTTGGCGAACCGCCGCGCCGGGCGGCCCAGCGCCTGCGTCGCCGCCTCGGCCGCGTACCGGGCCCGCTTGGCGGCCTTGCGCGCGTCGTGCAGGGCCACGTCCCTCTCCTGGCCGGCGGGGAGAGCGAGGGCGTGCTCGACGCGGCGGGACAGCCGGTCGTACTCCTTCAGCACCGCGTCCGGCAGCGCGGCGTCGGCCGCCTTGCCGGCGGCCTTCAGCAGCGGAGGGCTCGCGAACAGGGCATCGAGGGAGGAGAGGAGGGCCAGGTAGCGCGCGCTGTCGAGGGCGGCGACCGCCGTGCCGCGGGCGTCGGCCTCCCCGGCGACCGACCATGCCTTCAGGCGCGCGGCGACCGGGCCGAGCACCAGGGTGTCGGGCAGCGCGCCGACGCCGGACCGGAGCCGCTCGGCGAGGACTTCCTGGTCGCGTGCGACGCCGAGTTCCCCGGCGAGCCACGTGAGCTCGTCGATCACGGGCCCGGTGGCATCGCGGTCGAGAATCTTCCGGTACGTGCGCAGGGCGCTGCGCAGCCGCCGGGTGGCGACGCGCATCTGGTGCACCGCGTCGGGCACGTCCCGGCGGACGCCTGGGTCGTGGGCGACGAGTGCGTCGCTCTGTTCCCGCAGGTAGCGCAGGATGTGGTCGCCGGCGGTGCGCGGGGTGGGTGCTTCGGGGCGGGGCGCGGGGGCGGCGCCGGTGTCGGCGAGGGCCCTGGCGAGCTTGGACGGCGCCGTGGACCTGCGCAGTCCGGCTTTGCGGAGCTTCTTGTCGACGGCGTCGAGGAACGCGGGGTCGCCGCCGTCGGCGAGTTCGACCTCGATCTCGTCCCAGCGGACGACGCCGTCGCCGCCCGGCGGCCGTTCGGCGTGCACCTCGTCCCTGCTGAGCTCGGCGAGGAGGGCGCCGTCGGCGTCGAGCAGATGGCGCACGGCGCGGACGGAGCGCAGGCGGACGACCGGATCGAGCGCGGCCTCGCGCGTGTACACGCGGACGAGCGCGGCGAGTTCGGCCGGGACGTCGTCGGAGAGGGGCGCGCTGATCTCGTCGCGGACGCCGGGGGCGACGGGCAGTTTCAGGTGCCAGCCGGCGTCGGCTCCGCCGGTCCTGCGCCGCAGGGTGACGGAGGCGGCCGCGAGCCGCAGGTCACCGGTGTCGTAGTAGACGGCGTCGAGCTCGTCGACGCCTCGGTCCCGGACGCCGGCGACTCCGGCGACCTGTGTCAGATCCGGCAGCCGGGTGTCGGGGCTGGCGTCGTACTTCCGCTCGATCTCGCGCTTGGTGTCCGCCATGCCCCGAATCTAGTCGCCCGCGCCCCGCGGCGGCAGACCGCCGGTGAACGCGCCTCCCCGGCCCCTCCGCGGACCTGCCGGGTCGGGAAGGACCGGGGGGCCGGCTCCTCGCCTCATCGGCTACGCGCTTATCGGGCGCTGGACCCGGATCGACTGGAGCAGGCCCACCGCGATCCAGACCGCGAACATGGACGTGCCTCCGTACGACACGAACGGCAGCGGCAGGCCGGCCACCGGCATGATGCCCATCGCCATGCCGATGTTCTCGAAGGACTGGAAGGCGAACCAGGCGATGATCCCGGCCGCGACGATCGTGCCGTACAGCTCGGTCGTCTCCCGCGCGATGCGGCAGGCACGCCACAGCACGACGCCGAGCAGCGCCAGGATCAGGCCGGCGCCGAGGAAGCCGAGTTCCTCGCCGGCGACCGTGAAGATGAAGTCGGTCTGCTGCTCGGGCACGAACTGCCCCGTGGTCTGGTGGCCCTTGAACAGACCGGCTCCGTACAGTCCGCCGGAACCGATCGCGATCCGCGCCTGGTTGGTGTTGTAGCCGACGCCGGCGGGGTCGAGTTCGGGGTTGGCGAAGGCGGCGAAGCGGTTGATCTGGTACTCGTCGAGCAGTCCGAGCGCGGCCACCAGGGCCGCGCCCGCGGCGCCCGCGCCGATGAGGCCGAGGATCCAGCGGTTGGAGGCGCCCGAGGCGAGCAGGACGCCGAGCACGATCACGACCATGACCATCACGGAGCCGAGGTCCGGCATCAGCATGGTGATCGCCATCGGCACGACCGCGAGGCCGAGCGACTTGGCCACCGTGCGGTGGTCGGGATGGAGCTGGTCGCCCGCGTCCACACGGGCGGCGAGCATCATCGCCATCACGAGGATGATCGTGATCTTCACGAACTCGGACGGCTGGAGCGACAGGCCGCCGATGACGAGCCAGGCGTGGGCGCCGTTGATCGTGGCGCCGAGCGGGGTGAGCACCAGCAGCACGAGCACCACGGACAGTCCGTAGAGCACGGGCACCGCGCCGCGCAGCATGCGGTGGCCCAGCCAGATCGTGCCCACCATCAGTGCGAAGCCGATGCCGATGTTCAGGCTGTGCCGGACCAGGAAGTGGTACGGGTCGCCGTTGTTGAGCTCGGTGCGCCCTCGGGTCGCCGACCACACCAGCAGGGTGCCGACGACGGACAGGGCGATCGCCGAGCACATCAGCGGCCAGTCGAGCCTGCGCGCCATCGAGTCGCGCGCGCTCAGGCGGGTCCACAGACCACCGCGCTCGGGGCCGTATCCGGAGACGGAGAAACCGCCTGCGCCTGTCATCTCTCAGTCCCTCCGTGCGGGCGAGCCCGCGAGCGCTGGTTCCGGGTCCTTCGGCTTCGGAGGAACGTAGGGCCTGATCTCCGGGGCGTCGATCGAGCCGTCCGGGAAGATCTTGGGCAGGCCCTCCTGCGGCTGGGGAAGCAGGGCCCTCTTCAGGTCCTGGTTGCCCTCCTTGTCCAGGCCGTACATCGCGTCGTAGATGTTGCGCACCGCGGGACCCGACGCGCCGGAGCCCGTACCGCCCTGGGAGATCGTCATGACGATCGTGTAGTCGTCGGTGTAGGTCGCGAACCACGAGGTGGTCTGCTTGCCGTAGACCTGGGCGGTGCCGGTCTTGGCGCGCATCGGGATCTTGTCCTGCGGCCAGCCGCCGAATCGCCAGGCGGCGGTGCCGCCGGGCTCGACGACGGAGCGCAGTCCCTTGTCGAGGTCGCTGATGGTCTCGGCGTCCACCGGCAGCCTGCCGTGGGGCTTGGGCTTGATCTCCTCGACCTTCTTGCCGTCGGGGCTGACGACGGCCTTGCCGATGGTGGGGTTGTAGAGGGTGCCGCCGTTGCTGATGGCGGAGTAGGCGGTGGCCAGCTGGATGGGCGTGATGAGGACGTCGCCCTGGCCGATGGCGAAGTTGATGCTGTCGAAGGCCTTCAGCTGGTTGCCTTCGAGGCAGCTCTCATAGGCGATCTGCTGGACGTAGGTGCCGCCCTTCTTGCCCTGCTTGCACCAGGCGTCCTTGTTGGCCTGCCAGAAGCTCTTCTTCCACTGCCGGTCCGGGATACGGCCGACGACCTCGTTCGGCAGGTCGATGCCGGTCTCGGAGCCGAACCCGAAGTCATGGGCGGTCCGGTAGAACCAGTCGTGGGCGTTCTTCTTGGGCTGGAGGCCGCCGTCGCGCTGCCACTCCTGGTGGCCGAGACGGTAGAAGACGGTGTTGCAGGAGAACTTGAGGGCGTCGCCGAGGGTGATGGGGCCGTGCCCCTTGGACTCGAAGTTCGCGAAGCTCCGGTTGCCCATGCTGTAGGAGCTGGTGCAGTTGTAACGGTCGTCGAAGGCGTAGCCCGCCCGCACGGCCGCGCTCGCCGACACCACCTTGAAGACGGAGCCGGCGGGTGACTGGCCCTGGATGGCCCGGTTGAGCAGCGGGTAGTTGGAGCCCTTGCCGGTGAGCTTGGCGTAGTCCTTGGCGGAGATGCCGCCGACCCAGGCGTTGGGGTCGTAGTCGGGCTGGGAGGCCATCGCGATGACGCGGCCGGTCTTGGACTCCATGACGACCACGGCGCCCGCGTCGGCCTCGTACCTGCGACCGGTGACCTTGTCGGTCTCCTGCCGGACGGTCTTCATCGCCTGGTGCAGCTCGTGCTCGGCGACGCCCTGGACGCGGGCGTCGATGCTGGTGACCACGTTGGAGCCGGGGACGCCCGGGTCGGACTCCGTCTGGCCCATGACCCGGCCGAGCTTGTCGACCTCGTACGACGTGACGCCTGCCTTGCCGCGCAACTGCTTGTCGTAAGTGCGCTCCAGACCCGAGCGGCCGACCTGGTCGGAGCGCAGGTGCGGCGAGTCGGTGTCCTTGGCCTTCTGGATCTCCTCGTCGGTGACCGGCGAGAGGTAGCCGAGCACCTGCGACGTGCGGGCCTTGCCGGGTGCGGGGTACCGGCGCACGGCGGTGGGTTCGGCGGTGATGCCGGGGAAGTCCTCGGAACTCTCCCGGATCCGCAGCGCCTGCTGCGTGGTGGCCTCGTCGGTGACCGGGATCGGCTGGTACGGGGAGCCGTTCCAGCAGGGCTGCGGCGTCTTGGAGTCGCAGAGCCTGACCTTGTCCATGACCTCCTTCGGCTTCATGCCGAGGACACCGGCGAGCCGGGTCAGGACGGCCTTCCCGTCGTCCTTCATCTTCATCAGCTCGGTGCGCGACGCGGAGACCACGAGGCGGGTCTCGTTGTCGGCGAGCGGGACGCCGCGGGCGTCGAGGATCGAGCCGCGTACGGCGGGTGAGACGACCCGCTGCACGTGGTTGCCGCTGGCCTCGTCGGCGTACTCGTCGCCATTGCGGATCTGGAGGTACCAGAGCCGGCCGCCGAGGGTGAGCAGGAGGGAGAAGACGAGTACCTGGATGATGACGAGCCGGACCTGGACCCGGGGGGTCCGCCCGGTCTCCGGAATGTTGCTCACGCTGCTGCCCCCTCGGTCACAGTCGCTTCACGCCCTTGATGCGTCCGGCTCGTGCCGCCCGCGTCCTCGCCGCCCTGATCCGCAGTCCGCTGCGCTGGGCGCCGAGCCGCAGACCGGTGCCCGACGTCAGCCAGCCGGAGGCGACGTCGGCGCCGTGGCTGCTCTGGCTCTCGGCGAGCGGGTCGTTGTCGCTGCGTCTGGCGAGCCACATGATCAGCGGCACGGTGAAGGGCGCGAGGATCAGGTCGTAGACGGCTGCGGTGAACAGCAGGCTGCCGAGGCCGACATGGCGGGCCGCGGTGTCACCGACGAGGGCGCCCACTCCCGCGTACAGCAGGGTGGATCCGATCGCGGCGGCGACGACCACGACCATCGGGCCGGTGGCGGAGCGCAGTTGCTGCCCGTTGTCGGGCCGGATGAGGCCGGCGAGGTAGCCGATGACGCACAGGACGAGCGCGTAGCGGCCGGCCGCGTGGTCGGCGGGCGGCGCGATGTCGGCGAGGAGGCCGGCGCCGAAGCCGATGAAGGCGCCCGCGACATGGCCGTAGACCATGGCGAGTCCGAGGACGGTCAGCAGCATCAGGTCCGGGACCGCGCCGGGCAGCTGGAGGCGGGCGAGGACGGTGACCTGGATGACGAGGGCGACCACGACCAGGGTCGTGGAGAGCAGCATCCGGTTGAAGCGCATGGGCGGATCAGCTCCTGTTACTCGTCGTCCGGGACATCGGCGGCGGTCTCGTCCGGTGGATCCTGTCCGGTGTCCTGCGCCTGCCCGTCGTCCTGCGTCTGCTCGTCCGCGGCCTGGCCGTCCTCCGTCTCTCCGTCGGCGCCGGGCGTGACGGTCACCGTGACGGTGGGCGTCGGCTTGGGCTTCGCGGGCCTCGGCGGCAGCACCATGTCGCGCGGGTCGCTGCTCGGCGCCTGGACGACGACGCCGACGATGTCGAGCCTGCTGAAGGCGGCGTACGGGCGGACGTAGATGTTCCGGGTGAGGTCGCCGCCCGACGGGTCGACGCGGATGACCTCACCGACCGGGACGCCCGGCACGAACGGCTTGTTGCCCTGCGAGCCGAAGGTGACCAGCCGGTCGCCCTTCTTGACCTTGGACTTGCCGTTGAGCAGCTGGACCAGGAGCGGCCGGTCGCCCTGACCGGTCGCGAAGCCCAGCTCGCTGGTCTTCTCCATCCGCGTGCCGACGGTGAAATCGGGGTCGTTGGCGAGCAGGACCGTGGAGGTACTGGGTCCGACGGTGGTGACGCGGCCGACGAGTCCGTCGCCGTTGACGACGGTCATGTCGCGCCTGATGCCGTCCTGGGCGCCGATGTCGATCGTGACCGTCCAGGAGAAGCCCTGGGCCGCTCCTATGGCGATGACCTCGGCGCCCTTGATCCCGTACTGTCCGGCCGCCGCGGTCCTGATCAGGCCGTCGAGCTCGCGCAGCCGGCTGCGGTTGCGGTCGTCGCTGCCGAGCCGCTGCTTGAGTGCGGCGTTCTCCCGCTCCAGCTCGCTGATGCGGTCGTGACGCTCGCCGGAGTCGCGAACGGCGCCGATGGCGTTGCCGATCGGTGCGACGGCCGCCGCGACACCGCTCTCGACCGGGCCGAAAACCGTGGCCGCGGCCTGCCGGGCTCCGTCGACCGGTGACTCCTCACCGCCGCGGATGTCCACCGTGATCAAGGCGAACGCGATGGCGATCAGCAGCACCAGGAGCAGCCGGCTCTCTCGTGTGTCCCTCACGTGCGGCGGCCGTGCCTTCCTCGTCGGAATGGTGATGTCGGTGGAGCGACGGTCCTTCGCCTGGCGCGGAGGCGAAAGGACCCCCTTGTGGGGGCCCCGCGGGCCCCCGAACGGCGGATGCGGGCCCGGCCGCTGCCGGGCGCCGCCTCCCGGTCAACGACGCGGCTGGGCGTCCAGCACCTGCTGGAGCGCCTCGAACTCCTCGACGCACTTGCCGGATCCGAGCGCCACCGAGTCCAGCGGGTCCTCGGCGATGTGGATCGGCATGCCCGTCTCGCGGCGCAGCCGCTCGTCGAGGCCGCGCAGCAGGGCGCCACCGCCGGTGAGGACGATGCCGCGGTCCATGACGTCGCCGGACAGCTCCGGCGGGCACTTGTCGAGCGTCGTCTTGACGGCGTCGACGATCGCGTTGACCGGTTCCTCGATGGCCTTGCGGACCTCCGCGGCGGAGATGACGACGGTCTTGGGCAGACCGGAGACGAGGTCGCGGCCGCGGATCTCGGTGTGCTCTTCCTTGTCCATCTCGTACGCGGAGCCGATGGTGATCTTGATGCTCTCGGCGGTGCGCTCACCGAGCAGGAGCGAGTACTCCTTCTTGATGTGCTGGATGATCGCGTTGTCCAGTTCGTCGCCGGCGACGCGGATGGACTGTGCCGTGACGATTCCGCCGAGCGAGATCACGGCGACCTCGGTGGTGCCGCCGCCGATGTCGACGACCATGTTGCCGGTGGCCTCGTGGACGGGGAGTCCGGAGCCGATGGCCGGGGCCAGCGGCTCCTCGATGATGTGCACCTGGCGGGCGCCGGCTTGCGTCGACGCCTCGATCACCGCACGGCGCTCGACGCCGGTGATACCGGAGGGGACACAGACGACCACGCGCGGACGGGCGAGGTACCGGCGTTTGTGGATCTTCAGGATGAAGTAGCGGAGCATCCGCTCGGTGATCTCGAAGTCGGCGATGACGCCGTCCTTCAGCGGCCGGACGGCAACGATGTTGCCCGGCGTCCGGCCGATCATCTTCTTCGCCTCGGCGCCGACCGCGAGAATGCCGCCCGTGTTGGTGTTGATCGCGACGACGGACGGCTCGTTGAGAACGATCCCCCGGCCTCTGACGTACACCAGCGTGTTGGCGGTCCCGAGGTCGACAGCCATGTCACGGCCGATGAACGACATGTTGTTCCCCATGAGGATTCGTCTGGCCTTCCCAAATCGAGCGTTGATGGCTTTTCAGGACGGCGAGGTGGGTGATGTGACGTGAGGCTTACATCGTAGTGCCGCCCCCACGGACACCGCGCGCTGGTCCACCTCTGTTTATCGTGACGATGTGTCGGAGCGATGCGTTCCCGCAATGGCGCGGCCTATGCCAAGGGGCGACCGAAATTCCTTCGGTCGCCCCAGGTCATGAGCGCTGTTCGGCTGACGTCGCGTCAGGAAAGTCCGGGAAAGAAAATCTTCAGCTCCCGAATGGCGGACTCCTCGGAGTCCGAGGCGTGGATGAGATTCTCCCGGACGATGGTGCCGAAGTCGCCACGAATGGAGCCCGGAGCCGCCGCGATCGGGTCGGTCGGTCCCGCCAGCTGGCGTACACCCTCGATGACGCGCTCGCCCTCGACGACGAGTGCGACGACCGGGCCGGAGGACATGAAAGCGACCAGCGGCTCGTAGAACGGCTTGCCCTTGTGCTCTCCGTAGTGCTGCTCCAGGGTGTCCTGGTCCAGCGTGCGCAGCTCCAGCGCGCTGATGGTCCAGCCCGCCTTGGCCTCGATGCGGCCGATGATCTCGCCGATCAGGCCGCGTCGTACGGCGTCGGGCTTGAGCAGGACGAGCGTGCGCTGACTCACGGTACGGGCTCCTTCAGGTGCGGATTCAGGGCCTGCCGCGTCCCAACCGGGCAGCAGGCACTGACGAGGCTACAGGGCGAAAGCCGCCCGCGATTACGCAGCGTCAGGCCCTGCCGAGGCCTGCTCCTCCCACCGGGCCTTCGCCTCGTCGATCCTGCGACCGTAGAAAACCGAGGCCCACCACAGGCCGGCGAACAGCGCGCCGAGGAAGAACATGGCCGGCACGACGAAACCGCTCGCGATCAGCGCGATCTGGAGCGCCCAGCCCAGCTGGATCCCACCGGGCCGGGTGATCATGCCGCACAGCAGCACCGAGAGCAGCATCGCGATCCCGCAGACCGTCCACACCGCGGCCATCGACGCGCCGTCCGACTTCATCGCGACGAGACCGGCGAAGCCGATCACGAAGAACTCGCCGATCAAGGTGGATGCACAGAGCGTACGCATCGGGTGTCAGCCCCTCCCCAGGAGCAGCCGGGCCTCGCCGACCGTGATCACGGAGCCGGTCACCAGCACGCCCGCGCCGGCGAACTCCGACTCCTCCTCCGCCAGCGTGATCGCCGCCTCCAGCGCGTCGTCCAGACGCGGCTCGACGACCACCCTCTCGTCGCCGAACACCTCGACGGCGATCGCCGCGAGCTCGTCCGCACCCATGGCGCGCGGCGTGGAGTTCTGCGTGACGACGATCTCGGCGAAGATCGGCTCGAACGCCTCCAGCAGGCCCCGCACATCCTTGTCGTCGCTCGTGCCGACCACGCCGATGAGGCGGGAGAAGCCGAACGACTCCGTGATGCCGGCGGCGGTCGCCCGCGCGCCCGCCGGATTGTGCGCGGCGTCCAGCACGACGGTGGGGCTGCGGCGCACGACCTCGAGACGGCCCGGGGAGGAGACCGAGGCGAACGCCTTGCGGATGGTGTCCATGTCCAGCGCGCGCGCCTGCTCGGCGCCCACGCCGAAGAAGGCCTCGACCGCGGCGAGCGCGACCGCCGCGTTGTGCGCCTGGTGGGCTCCGTAGAGCGGGAGGAAGATCTGGTCGTACTCGCCGCCGAGCCCGCGCAGCGTCAGGAGCTGGCCGCCGACCGCGATCTCCCGGGAGACCACGCCGAACTCCATGCCCTCGCGGGCGACGGTCGCGTCGGCCTCCACGGCCTTCTTCAGCATCACCTGGGCGGCGTCCACCGGCTGCTGCGCCAGGATGACCGTCGCGCCCTGCTTGATGATCCCGGCCTTCTCGCCGGCGATCTCGGCGTGCGTGGCGCCGAGCCGGTCGGTGTGGTCCAGGTCGATGGGCGTGACCACGGCCACCGAGCCGTCGATCACGTTCGTCGCGTCCCAGCTGCCGCCCATGCCGACCTCGACGACGGCGACGTCCACCGGCGCGTCGGCGAACGCCGCGTACGCCATCCCGGTGAGCACCTCGAAGAAGGAGAGCCGGTAGTCCTGGCCGGCGTCGACCATCTCCACGTACGGCTTGATGTCGCGGTACGTCTCGATGAAGCGCTCGGCCTCGATGGGGGCGCCGTCCAGGCTGATCCGCTCCGTGATCGACTGGACGTGGGGCGAGGTGTACCGCCCGGTGCGCAGATCGAACGCGCCGAGCAGCGCCTCGATCATGCGGGCGGTTGACGTCTTGCCGTTGGTCCCCGTGATGTGGATCGAGGGGTACGCCCGCTGGGGCTCGCCCAGCACGTCCATCAGGGCGGAGATCCGGGAGACCGAGGGCTCCAGCTTGGTCTCGCCCCAGCGCGTCGCCAGGTCGGCCTCGACCTCGCGCAGCGCCTTGTCCACCTCCGGGTCCGCGGGCCGGGCCGGCACGGCGTCGCTCTGCGGCGTCCCGGCCTGCGCGCGCAGGGTGCGGCTGCCGGCCTCGATCACCGCCAGGTCGGGGTCACGGTCGGTCTCGGCATCGACGATCTCGTCGAAGGCGTCGGACTCGTCGAAGGGATCGGGGTGCTCACTCACGGGGTCCAGTCTACGGAGCCCTGCCGGCCGCCCCGGCCCGGCCACCGCCCCTCGGCGCACGCGCAACCGCGACGCCGTCCCGTCACGCCGTCCCTGCCGCCAGGGTACGGACCGCGGCGGGGCCCGCAGGGGGTGACGGAGGATGCGCGCAGGCGCCCGGCATCGCCTGAGAACGGGATGCCGGGCGCCTGCGGAGACTCGCGGGCCTACTGGGCCTCGGGAAGGCGGTCCAGCTGGGCCGTGATGCGGGCGATGTCCTCGTCCGCCGTGGCCAGACGCTTACGGATCTTGTCGACCACGTTGTCCGGCGCCTTGGCGAGGAACGCCTCGTTGCCGAGCTTCGCCGTGGCCTGCCCCTTCTCCTTCTCGGCCGCCAACAGGTCCTTCGTCAGGCGCTTGCGCTCGGCCTCGACGTCGATCGTGCCCGACAGGTCCAGCGCGACCGTGGCGCCCGCGACCGGAAGGGACGCGGTGGCCTGGAAGCCCTCGCCCTCCGGCTGGAGCCGGAGCAGCTGACGGATCGCGGCCTCGTGCGGAGCGAGCGCCGTGCCGTCCAGGGTGAGCCGGGCCGGAACCTTCTGACCGGGCTGAAGCCCCTGGTCGCTGCGGAAGCGGCGGACCTCGGTGACGACCCGCTGGACGAGCTCGATCTCCCGCTCGGCGGCCTCGTCGCGGAAGCCGCTGTCACTCGGCCAGTCGGCGACGACGAGCGACTCCCCGCCGGTCAGCGTCGTCCACAGGGTGTCCGTGACGAAGGGGACGACCGGGTGCAGCAGGCGCAGCATCACGTCCAGGACCTCGCCGAGGACCCGGCCGGACACCTCGGCCTGCTCGCCGCCCGCGAAGAACGTCGTCTTCGACAGCTCGACGTACCAGTCGAAGACCTCGTCCCAGGCGAAGTGGAAGAGGGACTCGGAGAGCTTCGCGAACTGGTAGTCCTCGTAGTACGCGTCGACTTCGGCGACCGTCTTGTTCAGCCGCGACAGGATCCACCGGTCGGTGGAGGACATCTGCTCGGGCGCGGGCAGCGGGCCCTCGACCGTCGCGCCGTTCATCAGCGCGAAGCGGGTCGCGTTCCAGATCTTGTTGGCGAAGTTGCGCGAGCCCTGGACCCAGTCCTCGCCGATCGGCACGTCGACGCCGGGGTTGGCGCCGCGGGCGAGCGTGAAACGCAGCGCGTCGGAGCCGTACTTGTCCATCCAGTCCAGCGGGTTGACCGCGTTCCCGAAGGACTTGGACATCTTCTTGCCGAACTGGTCGCGGACCATGCCGTGCAGGGCGATGGTGTGGAACGGCGGGGTGCCGTCCATCGCGTAGATGCCGAACATCATCATCCGGGCGACCCAGAAGAAGAGAATGTCGTAACCGGTGACCAGGACCGAGTTCGGGTAGAACTTCGCGAGGCTCTCGGTTCGATCGGGCCAGCCGAGCGTGGAGAACGGCCACAGGCCGGAGGAGAACCAGGTGTCCAGGACGTCGGTCTCCTGGTGCCAGCCCTCGCCGCTCGGCGGCTCCTCGTCCGGGCCGACGCAGACGGTCTCGCCGTTCGGGCCGTACCAGACCGGGATGCGGTGGCCCCACCACAGCTGGCGCGAGATGCACCAGTCGTGGAGGTTGTCGACCCAGTCGAAGTACCGCTTCTCCATCTCCTGCGGGTGGATCTTGACCTTGCCGTCGCGCACGGCGTCGCCGGCCGCCTTCGCCAGCGGGCCGACCTTGACCCACCACTGCATGGACAGGCGCGGCTCGATGGTGGTCTTGCAACGCGAGCAGTGGCCGACGGAGTGGACGTACGGGCGCTTCTCGGCCACGATCCGGCCATCGGCGCGCAGCGCGGCGACGATGGCGGAACGGGCCTCCAGGCGGTCCAGGCCCTGGAAGGGGCCGTGCGCGGTGATGACCGCGCGCTCGTCCATGACGGCGAGCGACGGCAGGTTGTGCCGCTGGCCGATCTCGAAGTCGTTCGGGTCATGCGCCGGCGTCACCTTGACGGCACCGGTGCCGAACTGAGGGTCGACGTGCTCGTCCGCGACGACGGGGATCGTACGGTCCGTCAGCGGCAGCCTGATCTGCTTGCCGACCAGGTGCTTGTAGCGCTCGTCGTCGGGGTGGACGGCGACGGCGGTGTCACCGAGCATCGTCTCGGCGCGAGTTGTGGCGACGACGATGGTGTCGTCGCCGTCTCCGTACTTCATGGAGACGAGTTCGCCGTCGTCGTCCTGGTACTCGACCTCGATGTCCGAGATGGCCGTCAGGCAGCGCGGGCACCAGTTGATGATGCGCTCGGCGCGGTAGATGAGCTCGTCGTCGTACAGCCTCTTGAAGATGGTCTGAACGGCCTGCGAGAGCCCCTCGTCCATCGTGAAGCGCTCGCGGGACCAGGCGACGCCGTCGCCCAGGCGGCGCATCTGCCCGGAGATCTGGCCTCCGGACTCGCTCTTCCACTGCCAGACACGCTCGATGAAGGTCTCACGACCGAGGTCGTGACGGGACTTGCCCTCCTTGGCGAGCTCCCGCTCGACGACGTTCTGCGTGGCGATGCCGGCGTGGTCCATGCCGGGCTGCCACAGCGTCTCGTAACCCTGCATCCGCTTGCGGCGGGTCAGGGCGTCGATCAGCGTGTGCTCGAAGGCATGGCCGAGGTGGAGGCTGCCCGTGACGTTCGGCGGCGGGATGACGACGGTGAAGGGCGGCTTCTCGCTCTTCGCGTCCGCCTCGAAGTACCCGCGCTCTACCCAGCGCTCGTACAGCGCCCCCTCTACGTCGGCCGGCGCGTACTGGGTCGGCAGTTCGGGGGTGCTGGCTGGCTGATGCTGAGTGTTCTCGGTCACGGGGCCAGTTTAGGGGTGTCACGGGGCGGTCCTGAAACGCGATTGTTCGGTAACGGTGTGACCCCCGCCGCCCCGGGGGTGGGCCGCTTGCGCCAGGATGTCGGGAACACATAAACATCACGAGGGGAACACCCGTAATGAGCTACAACCAACCGGGTCCGTACGGCGGCCAGCCGCAGCAGCCGGGCCCGTACGGCCAGCCGGGACCCTACGGCCAGCCGCAGGGGCAGCCTGGCCCCTACGGCCAGCAGCCGCAGGCCCCGCAGCCCGGTT
This sequence comes from Streptomyces sp. PKU-EA00015, assembly GCF_013387495.1. Taxonomy (GTDB): domain Bacteria; phylum Actinomycetota; class Actinomycetes; order Streptomycetales; family Streptomycetaceae; genus Streptomyces. Next base: position 16,052 of record NZ_JABZEE010000029.1, read on the forward strand.
ACGGGTATCCGCAGCAGGCCCCGCAGGGCGTGCCGCCGCAGCAGCAGCCGGGCCAGTGGGGCCAGCCGCAGCAGCCGGGCCCGTACGGCCAGCAGCCCCAGTACGGCCAGCAGCCTCAGTACGGCGCCTACCCGCCGCCTCCGCCGGCCCAGGGCGGCGGAGGAAAGAAGACGGGTCTGATCATCGGCGCGGTGGCGGTTGTGGCGGCGCTGGGTGTGGGTGCGTACTTCGTCTTCGGCGGGAGCGGCGCCGGCGTCGCCGACGACGGCCCGCACAAGCTGACGACGCCGGAGACCGTGCTCACCGAGTACAAGAAGTCGCCCGACAGCGGCAGCGGCGACGGCGACGACTTCCTCAAGGACGCGGAGAAGAACGGCGTCAAGAACGCGAAGCAGGTCGAGGCCAGCTACCAGGTGAAGGACGAGAACAACCCGCTGGCCGGGAAACTGCTCCAGTTCGGCGGTGTCTACGGCGAGATCGAGGACCCCGAGAAGGTCGTCGACGGCGTGTTCGCAAGCATCGAGGCGGAGTCCAAGAAGGACAAGGACGACGAGGCCGAGCTCGTGGGTGAGCCGCAGGCCTTCACGCCCGCCGAGGCCGAGGGTGCCGTGCTGAAGTGCCAGCAGATCAAGTCCAAGCCCGACGCCGACGCGCCGAGCACCGGCCCCAAGGAGTTCAGGATGTCGGTGTGCGTGTGGGGCGACCACAGCACCCTCGGCTTCGTGATCCCGATGGATATGGCGAGCCTGATGACGGGCAAGGGCACGTCGCCCGAGGACGCCGCCTCCATCACCGCGAAGTTCCGCAAGGAAGTGCGCGTCAAGCTCTGACGGGGCAGCCCGGTAGGGGCGCCCGGCCGGAACACAACCGGCCGGGCGCCTTTTGCCGTTGGGACTCGGAGCTGCCGCCTGCATGCCTGTGGCCAGGCGGGCCCATGTGCTGCAGTGAGCCGGACATGACCGGCTGATCCGCACCAGTGCGATACGCGTGAAGGGCAGACCGGCACGGAACCGGTCTGCCCTTCACGCGTATGACGCGGACAGCGCTACGCGCTCTTCTCGTGCCGCCCGTTGCCCTCGTCCTTCACGATCCTCGGCACCAGCGTCGGGTTCACGTTGTTGTGGACCACGTCCTCCGTGATCACCACGCGGGCCACGTCCTTGCGGGACGGGACCTCGTACATCACCGACATCAGGACCTCCTCCATGATGGCCCGCAGGCCACGCGCGCCCGTGCCGCGCAGGATCGCCTGGTCGGCGATGGCCTCCAGGGCCGGGAGGTCGAAGTCCAGTTCCACGCCGTCGAGTTCGAACAGACGCTGGTACTGCTTGACCAGCGCGTTGCGCGGCTCGACCAGGATCTTGAGCAGCGCCTCGCGGTCGAGGTTGTGGACCGAGGTGATGACGGGAAGGCGGCCGATGAACTCCGGGATCATGCCGAACTTGACCAGGTCCTCCGGCATGACCTCCTGGAACTGGTCGCTCGCCTCGATCTCCCGCTTCGAGCGGATCGTGGCGCCGAAGCCGATCCCCTTCGCCCCCGCACGCGACTCGATGATCTTCTCCAGGCCGGCGAACGCGCCGCCCACGATGAAGAGCACGTTCGTCGTGTCGATCTGGATGAACTCCTGGTGGGGGTGCTTGCGGCCGCCCTGCGGGGGGACCGAAGCGGTGGTGCCCTCAAGGATTTTGAGGAGTGCCTGCTGGACGCCCTCGCCCGAGACGTCGCGGGTGATCGACGGGTTTTCGCTCTTACGGGCGACCTTGTCGATCTCGTCGATGTAAATGATCCCGGTCTCGGCCTTCTTGACGTCGTAGTCGGCCGCCTGGATCAGCTTGAGCAGGATGTTCTCGACGTCCTCACCGACATAGCCGGCCTCCGTCAGCGCGGTCGCGTCGGCGATCGCGAACGGCACGTTCAGCATGCGGGCCAGCGTCTGCGCGAGCAGTGTCTTGCCCGAACCCGTGGGACCGAGCAGCAGGATGTTGGACTTGGCGAGCTCGATCGCGTCGTCCCGCCCCTGCGCGCCGCCGTTCTCGCCGGCCTGGACGCGCTTGTAGTGGTTGTACACCGCGACGGAGAGCGCCTTCTTGGCCGGCTCCTGGCCGACCACGTAGCTCTCCAGGAACTCGTAGATCTCGCGCGGCTTGGGAAGCTCCTCCCAGCGCACCTCGCTCGTCTCCGCGAGCTCCTCTTCGATGATCTCGTTGCAGAGGTCGATGCACTCGTCGCAGATGTACACCCCGGGGCCTGCGATGAGCTTCTTCACCTGCTTCTGGCTCTTTCCGCAGAACGAGCACTTGAGCAGGTCGCCGCCATCACCGATGCGTGCCACGAGGTGCTTCCCCTTCGCCTGGGAGCGGCTTGGTTCAGCCGGCTCCTGGTGCCTCATATCCGACGGTACCTTGCCTGGCCCCCCGTTCGGGCCCCCCTTGGCGCGGTTCACATTGTCGTGTACCGCACCAAGGGTGCTGCCGGATCCGTCAGGCGGCCGCTGCGGCCGTGCTCTTACGGGTCGAGACGATCTGGTCGACGAGGCCGTACGCCAGCGCGTCCTCGGCGGTCAGGATCTTGTCGCGCTCGATGTCGTCGCGGACCTTCTCGATCGGCGTGGTGGAGTGCTTCGCCAGCATCTCCTCCAGCTGCTCGCGCATGCGCAGGATCTCGTTGGCCGCGATCTCCAGGTCCGACAGCTGCTCCCGGCCGGTCTGCGAGGACGGCTGGTGGATCAGCACGCGCGCGTGCGGCAGGGCCATCCGCTTGCCGGGGGTGCCGGCGGCCAGCAGCACGGCCGCGGCGGACGCCGCCTGGCCCATGCAGACCGTCTGGATGTCCGGCTTCACGAACTGCATCGTGTCGTAGATGGCGGTCAGCGCGGTGAAGGAGCCACCGGGGCTGTTGATGTAGATCGAGATGTCGCGGTCCGGGTCCATCGACTCCAGGCACAGCAGCTGCGCCATCACGTCGTTGGCGGAGGCGTCGTCGATCTGCACCCCGAGGAAGATCACACGCTCCTCGAAGAGCTTCGCGTACGGGTCGTACTCGCGCACGCCCTGCGAGGTGCGCTCGACGAAGCGCGGGACGACGTAGCGGTTGTCCGGCTGAGGGCCGGTGTAGAGACCGCTCGCGGAGAAGTTGCTCATGTGGGTGTTCACCATCCTGGTGGCGTTCTGCGGGCTCGGGTGGGGGCTCTGCGGCTCAGGCGCCGGTGCCGCCGCCGCCCGGGACGCCCGATGCGGCGGAGATGATCTCGTCGATGAGGCCGTAGTCCTTGGCCTCCTCCGCGGTGAACCAGCGGTCCCGGTCACCGTCACGGATGATCGTCTCGACGGTCTGACCGGAGTGCTGGGCGGTGATCTCCGCCATGCGCTTCTTGGTGCGGAGCAGGTACTCGGCCTGGATCTTGATGTCCGAGGCGGTACCGCCGAGACCGGCCGAACCCTGGTGCATGAGGATGTCGGTGTTCGGCAGGGCGAAGCGCTTGCCGGCGGCGCCGCCCGTCAGCAGGAACTGGCCCATGGACGCCGCCATGCCCATGCCGATGGTCACGACGTCGTTCGGGATGTACTGCATGGTGTCGTAGACCGCCATGCCGGCCGTCACCGAGCCACCGGGGCTGTTGATGTAGAGGTAGATGTCCTTGTCGGGGTCGGCGGCCAGGAGCAGCATCTGCGCCGTGATCTTGTTGGCGATGTCGTCGTCGACCTGCTGGCCGAGGAAGATGATGCGCTCGCCGAGCAGCCGGCTGTAGACCTGGTCGCCGAGGCCACCACCGATGGACGGCTCACCGGCGGCGTAAGGCATCAGATTCGTCACGTGTCCACCTGCTCGTCTCTGACGGCTTCGGCCGTCTCAGCGTCTTGGTACCGGGGGCGGGGACTCCCCTGCCCTCGTATTCATGGACCCTAACGCGCAGGTCGGACATAGCCATCCCGGTTCCCGAACTGTTCGCTCGGAGCGCAAGGTAGTTGGGCCCGGCGGAGCCCGCGGCCTGGCCCGTCTACGCCGACGGGCCCCGGGCGCCCTGCGGCGTCCGGAGCCCGTCCATGAGTGGGCGCGAGGCTCAGGCCTCGGACTTCTCGTCGCCCTCGGCGTCACCCTCGACGACGGCCTCGACCGTCTCGGCGGCGGCCTCGGTCTCGTCCTCGTCCTCCAGGTCGACGACCTCACCGTTGGTGTCGGTGACCGTGGCGGCCTCGACGACGACGGCCAGCGCCTTGCCGCGGGCGACCTCGCCGACGAGCATCGGCACCTGGCCGCCCTCGACGACGGCCTGGGCGAACTGGTCGGGGCTCATGCCGGAGGAGGCAGCGCGCCGCATGAGGTGCTCGGTGAGCTCCTCCTGGTTGACGTTGAGCTTCTCCCGGTTGACCAGCTCGTCCAGGACGAACTGCGTCTTGATGCCCTTGACCGCCTGCTCCTTGGTCTCGGCGTCGAACTCCTCGGCGGTCTTGCCCTGGATCTCCAGGTACTTGTCGAGGGTCAGACCCATCTGACCGAGCTGGTGGTGCTCGAGGTTGTGCTTACGGGTGTTGATCTCGTCCTCGAGCAGCTTCTCGGGGACCGGGACCTCGACCAGCTCGAGCAGCTTCTCCAGGACGCGCTCCTGAGCCTGCGTGGCCTGGTCGTACTGCTTCATGTTCTCGAGGCGCTTGCGGCTGTCCGCCTTCAGCTCCTCGAGGGTGTCGAACTCGCTCGCCATCTGCGCGAAGTCGTCGTCGAGCTCGGGGAGCTCACGGGCGGCGACGGCGGTGACCTTCACGGTGACCTCGGCGTCCTTGCCCTCGGCGGAGCCGCCCTTCAGCTGCGAGGTGAAGGTGGCCTCGCCGCCGGCCTCCAGGCCGGTGACGGCCTCGTCGATGCCGTCGAGGAGCTCGCCGGAACCGATGGTGTACGACACGCCGTTCGCGACACCGTCGGGAAGCACCTCGCCGTCGACCTTGGCCTCGAGGTCGATCGTGACGACGTCGCCCTCGGCGGCGGCGCGCTCGACCGAGTTGGTGGAGGCGAAGCGCTCGCGCAGCTGCTCCACCGACTTCTCGACGTCCTCGTCGGTGACCTCGACGGCGTCGACGGTGACCTCGATGCCGGAGTAGTCCGGGATCTCGATGGTCGGGCGGACGTCCACCTCGGCGGTGAAGTTCAGCGTCTCGCCGTCCTTCAGCTCCGTGATGTCGACCTCGGGCTGGCCGAGCGGGTTGATCTCGGCCTCGTTGACCGCCTCGGTGTAGAACTTCGGGAGGGCGTCGTTGACGGCCTCCTCCAGCACCGCACCCCGGCCGAACCGCTGGTCGATGACCCGGGCCGGGATCTTGCCCTTGCGGAAGCCCTTGACCGTGACCTGCTGGTTGATCTTCTTGTACGCCGCGTCGAGGCTGGCCTTGAGCTCCTCGAAGGGCACCTCGACAGTGAGCCGAACCCGGGTCGGGTTCAGGGTCTCCACGGCGCTCTTCACGGTTCGGTCTCCTTGGTGGCTGACTTCTTGGGGTTCGCTGACGCTGCGATTCAGCGGTTCAGCGCATCGGGCCCGGTACATCAGACACACGGGCACGCAGCTTGCATAGTAACGGCAAGCAGGAGGAGCCTCACAACGTGATCTTGCTGGTCGGGGTGGCCGGATTCGAACCGACGACCTTCCGCTCCCAAAGCGGACGCGCTACCAAGCTGCGCCACACCCCGTCGGTGCGAACCGTAGGGTACATGCCCCGGGGCCGGTGGGCCGGTCCGTTTCCGGGGCGTCTTCGGCGGTGCGCGGAATGGGGTGTGCACCCGGCGGCAGGGACCCGCTACGATGCTCTACGTGCCGCACGGTCGTGACCTGCGGCGCGGTCCGTGCGGGCGTAGCTCAATGGTAGAGCCCTAGTCTTCCAAACTAGCTACGCGGGTTCGATTCCCGTCGCCCGCTCTCAACGGCTCAGGGCCAGGTCGGAGGTTCGTCCTCCAGCCTGGCCCTGATGCGTTTCGGATCTTCGTTTCCGCCTACGTGCCCGCTGCGTGCCCGTTCGGATCGGGATCTTGCTTCCGGGCCTGCTCCACGACCGCGCTCACGGCCTGGCCGATCAGCCGTTCCCGCTCGGCCGTCGCGTGCTGGTAGATCAGCGCGGCACGGGCGGTGCTGTGGCCCATCCTGGTCATCAGCTCACGCGTGCTGGCGCCGGTCGCGGCAGCGAGGGTGTTCCCCGTGTGGCGGAGATCATGAAAGTGCAGGCCCTTGATCCCGACCTGATCGCACGCCTTGCGCCACAGCTTGCCGAAGTGGTTCCGGCGCGGCGTGGCTTTCTTCGCTCCGATGAAGACTCGGCCGTCCGGCCCAGGCTCGGCGTATACAGCGAGATGCGTAGCAAGATCGGTCACGATCACGGCCGGGATCGCCACCGTGCGCTTGCCCGCCACGCTCTTGGGTTCCTTCACCAGCCGTTTGCCGCTGTGGAGTTCAGCCACGTTCCGGCGCACCCTTAAGGTTCCCGAGTCGAGGTCGATGTCACGACGGGACAGCCCGATTAGCTCACCCCAGCGAAGCCCTGTGAAGGCCGCCAGGAGGACGAGAGCGCGATACCGGGGCTGGATGGCCCCGGCGAGCTCGTAAACCTCCTGGACGGTCGCTGTGGGTCGCTCGGGAGTGGGAGCGACGCTTGCGCCCTTGACCCGACAGGGGTTGCGCCGGATCAACCGGTCTTCCACGGCGGTCATGAGCACGGCGCGCAGGAGCGCGTACGACTTGGCCACCGAGGAAGCGCCGGCGCCCGCGTCCAGACGAGCGACCCGCCAGGCCCGGACCATCGCCGGGGTGATGTCGCCCAGGGCGACGCGGCCGAAGGTCGGCGCGAGGTGATTCCGCAGGAGCGACCGGTACAGGTCAGCCGTCGACGCGCTGATGCCCCGCTCGGTGATCCAGGTCGCGGCGTACGAACCGAAGGGCACCTTGGAGGCGTCAGGGTCTGTCCAGTCCCCGGCGCGCAGCTCGGCTTGGCGATCGGCGAGCCAGTCATCCGCTTCGCGCTTCGTGCGGAAGGTGTGCGGCGCCGGGCGGTCGATGCCGTCAGGTGCCAGGTAGCGAGCCTGATAGCGCCCGGAAGGCAGCTTGCGGACACGGCCGAAGGACCGCTTCTTGGCTGCCATCAGGCCACGCTCCGCAGCTGTCGGGCGGACGGCGCAACCGTGTTGGCCTCGATGTACGCCACGATCGCCCGTTCGGGGATGCGGACGTGTCGGCCGACCTTGACGAAGGTGATTCGGCGTTCCTCGATGAGCCGCCGAGGGAACCGGACGGTGGTGCCGAGGAGTTCGGCGACCTGGTCAACGGTGAGCAGTCGGTCCATGGTCACCACTCCCCCGTGGTGTCGAAGTCGTCCAGTTCGGGGCGGAGCTCCCGCGCGAGTTGTCGGTCTTGCTTGATGTCGTTGGCGATGGATTGGGCGAGCCAGGATTCGCCGGGGGTGTGGCCGTGCCCGGCGTAGGTCCAGTGGGCGAGCACGAGCGTGGAGCCCTCCGTGTCGTCGAGGTCTTCGGGGAGTCCGCGGGCTTGGCGTTCCTGTCGGGCGCGGTAGTCGGCGCGGACCTGGCGGAGTGCGCCGAGGGTGGTGGAGTAGCGGCGGGACTTGGTGGAGAAGTGGCCGCGGAAGCCGAGCATGTGCGACCAGCGGGCCAGCAGCCGATCGGGATAGTCGCTGTCCAGGGCCCAGCAGGCTTCGATGAGCCGCCTGGTGTGAGCGGGCAGGCCGAGGCGGTCCAGCTCGCCGAGTTCGACGATCCGGCGGTCGACCGTTCCGGTGGTCTCGGCGGCTTTGGTGGCGTACTTGGCCACGTAGGCGGCAACGGCCTGTTCGGTCAGGTCCTCGTGTCCGAGCGCGCCGATGGGCTGGACGTCGACCTGGGTTCCCCAGCGCAGTTCCCGTTCCGGAGAAGTGCCGGCGGGCGGGACCACGACCACGACACGGGCGGCAGCGACCCGGATCGCGTCGTCCACGAGCGGGACGGTGGCCCAGGCCGGGGGCGGCGAGTCGGGCCCATCCGGACCGTCGAGGCGTACGACGGCGTGGAAGTGCACGGCACCGCGCTTTTGGAACTCGGCGACCTTGCCGAACGAAACCCGGCAGGCATCCGACAGCGCACGCTGGGAGAGGCCCGCGCGGGCGGCGATCTCCCGGCGCAGGTAGATGGTGAACCGCTGCCAGAGCTGCCCGGCGTGGTTGTTCCACAGCACGGCGGCGGCGTAGTCGTAGCGGTCCGGGTTCAGCGCCGCGCCCAGGGCGGGGTCGTCGTCCTGATGGACGAGGCCGCAGCGGCAGCGCCCGGAGGCCGGGCGGTTGTGGACTGGGCCGAACGACGGGGCGGTGAGGGTGGCGAAGACACGGGGGTGGTCCCGCACGGTGGCGGGCACGTCCTTGCGCTCATCCCCGGTGATCCCGGCGCGGATCAGGTGGTAGGTGTCCCCCGCATACGTCCAGGCGCACGACGGGCAGCGCGACGCACGGCGGTTGCCGCAGGCAACCCGTAACCGTCCACCCGGCTCGGCCTGAGTGGAGTAGGAGTACAGGGTCTCCGAGGTCTTGCGGTCCTTGGTGATCGTCCAGCCCTGGAGGTGGATCGGATCCGAGCAGCCGCCCGTGCGCCGGATCTGCTCGCGCCAGCGGTCGAAGCCGGGGGTGTTGGCGACGCGGAGCAGGTCGGCCACAGTGATCGGGCTTTGACCCACGGCCGCAGCCACGTCAGCGACGGCGGCCGAGGGAACGGGGAAGTGGGTCACGCGATCACCGCCGGACGCTGCGGCAAACCGGCGCCACGCGGGTTGTCGACCGGGCAGCTGATGTAGCCCGCCATGGTCGGGTCCTCCGGGTCGCAGCTGTCCGCGATCCAACCGGTACCGGCGCACAGGCAACCGCCCTCGACCTGAGGACCCCGGTCCTTCGCGGCCTGCGACATGGGGATGTCCGTCTTGACCGTGAACAGCGTCGCGGTCGTCTCAGCCTTGGAGAAGCGGCGGGCGCTGGGGAACCGTCGCTTCTGCGCACGGCTCTGGTCGGCGGTGGCGAGGTCGGCCAGCCACAGGAGCCGGTAGCCGAAGGCGACGGCGGCCAGGCGGTGCACCTCACGGAGGCCCAGACGGGCGGCCCCCTGGATAATCCAGCCGTGCACCATCGCGTCGTCGTCCCGACGCATCCGGAAGGCCGTGGGCATGTCGGAGGCGTAGAGCGCCACAGCACGTTCCTGGTTCGACAGCTCCGAGACAGAAACGGTCTCGACCGGCGGCAGCGCGGACACGGGGTGCGCAGCAACGAGCGTCGCGGGCATGATGGAAGCTCCCTTCAAGGGACGAAGGAGGGCGGCGGACTGCTTGGCGGTAGATGCGTCGCCCTCCGGGTTTTGCGGCCGATGGAAGCCGCATGACCTAGCTTGCTATAGAGCAGAGTAGAGCACAAGACGTAGCGCGCCATAGGCTGTGCTATGTCGCGCCAGTCGGTACGCTCGCCGCATGACGGTTGAAGCCCACGACCCCAGGCCGAAGAAGGTCCAGATCGCCGACGCCTTGCGCGAGGAGGTCGCGGCACTCCCAGCGGGGTACCGGCTCGCTTCACTGCGGGAGCTGGCGGAGCGGTTCAAGGTCACCACCGTGACCGTGGGCAACGCGCTCAAGGTGCTTGCCGATGAAGGCGTGATTGTCTCGGTGCCGACGCGGGGGTACTTCGTACAGTCCCCAAAGGGCACGGGAGAGGCCGGGCAGGACGCCAGCGGGCCAGTTAACCGAGACGAGATCAACGCTATCCACTCCGAGATTCAGCAACTTGCCGCCCGAGTGGCCGAGTTGGAGAAGCGCGCCCAGTCCCCGAGCAGTGCCTGACAGTGATCCACCATGCGGGCGGCGCGACTGGCTAACTAGGGACAGGCGTGGTGTCACTGGGGGACAGCCTTGGTGCCAACCCCCTGTCACCCCCGTGTCACCAGCTCCCCGAGTGCCAGACTCGAAGGCAAGCACCCCGACGGGAGGGCAGCACATGAGCGACGAACGGCCGGCATGGGCGCGACGGATCGCCTCAGAGCGAGAAGCCCGACAGTGGTCACAAGCCGAAGTGGTTGCCGCCCTGCGCGCCCATGCTCCGAAGCCACTGCCCGAGGGATCCAGCATGGTCCGCCAGTGGAAGCGGTGGGAGTCCGGCGAGGTGATGCCGAGCGACTTCTACCAACCGATCATCGCGGCCACCTTCGGAACCGTCACCCATGCGATCTTCCCGGTAGCCGGGCAACGGGACGGGAACGCGGAAATCGCCGCCGTCAGCGGCATGGAAACGCTGGACATCATCAGCAGGCTTCAGGCGTCCGACGTCGACAACGCCACGCTTGACGCTCTCCGGATCACCACCGACCGACTGTGCTCCGAGTACCCGTATCTGCCGAGCGGGCAGCTCGCCGCCGAGGGCAGGCAGTGGCTCAAGCGTGTCGCAGCGCTTCAGTCCCAGCGGCTCACGCTCGCCCAGCACCGCGAAGTGCTCACCCTGTCCGGCTGGCTCGCACTCCTGATCGGATGCGTCGAGTACGACATGGGAGACCGGGCCGCAGCCGAGAGCACGCGGAAGGCGGCCCTGTCTTTAGCTCGCGAGTCCGGGAACGCGGAGATCTCCGGTTGGGCCCACGAGATGCGAGCCTGGTTCGCGCTGACCACCGGCGACTACCGCGGAATCCTCGCGGCGTCCCAGGCCGGGACGGAGTCGGCTCCCTCGCATGGCGTGGCCGTGCAGCTCGCCGCCCAGGAGGCGAAGGGTTGGGCGCGGCTGGGTGACCGGCGACAGACCGAGGTGGCGTTGGACCGGGGGCGCAAGCTCCTCGAGGGGATGCCGTACCCCGAGAACCTGGATCACCACTTTGTGGTGGACCCGGCGAAGTTCGACTTCTACGCGATGGACTGCTACCGGCTGCTCGGAGAGGACCGCTTCGCCGAGAACCTGGCCCACGAGGTGATCCGGGCGGGCACCGACTTCGACGGGTCCGAGCGATCGCCGATGCGCATGGCGGAGGCGAGGATCACGCTGGGCGTGGTCGCAGCCAGGCAGGGCGACTTGGACCAGGCCGTGAACTACGGCGAGTGGGCGCTGAAGGGCGACCGACAGTCCCTGCCGTCTCTGCTCATGGTCAGCCGCGAGCTGGCGGCCATCGTCAACCGGGACTTCGCCAACGAGTCGACGGGCCGGGAGTACCTGGATCACCTGACCGCGCTCAGTCGCGCCAGCTAGGGGCCTGTTACAGGTTTCTCTACCTCGATCAAGGCGGCTCGCTCCGCTCGCCGCGCGCGGCCCCGGCTCCAGCGCCGGGCCCCGACGCTCCTGTCTCCGCCCCGCTCCGGGCCCCGGCTCCGCCGGCCGCGCGGCTAGAGCGAGCACACCTGATGCCGTGGACGGTAGCCCGCGGTGGCTGGGGCCGGTCGGCTCCACGGCTTTAGGCAGCCACCATGGGGCGAGCCTCGAAGATCATGGCCCCAACGTCGTGCTTTACCGGGCAGGTCCACAGACTGCCCGACTCGCCGGAAGCTTACGGGGCCATGATCTCTCGCCCCATGGCAGCTCCCGCCCAAAGCCGCTACACCGACCGCGTGGTGCCGTGCGGCAAGCGGGCAGATTCAAGCGTCCGGGTCCGTCTCCGGTCCTAGTGGGCGAAGGGCGGCTTCGTAATCGCCGGTGGCCACGAGGTCATCGACGGCCCGGACCATGGCGGGGATACCGGCATCCCGGACGATGAGTCCGTCCCAGCAGTAGTAGTAGCTGCCGTTCAGGCACTCGCCCGTACCTTGCCAGCGGTCCATCACGCGACGCACCTCGTCGAGAGTGGACACCGTCCCGGACCATCGGTCGCCAGTGACGAAGGTCACCCACATGTCGACATTGCACACCTGGTCGAGGTCTTCACCAGCTCCCGGCACGAAACAGATCTCGTACCCGTCCCGCTTCACCCGGTAGAACGGTCCATCCCACACAGTGCCCCCATGACAGGCTCAGCCAGGACTCATACGCCCTGCCCCAACTCCGCGCACGCAGTAGCCATCGCATGATCCTGGCACGCGTGCCCCTTGCGTGCCCGACCGGTCGGGGACGAGCGGGGAACCAAGGGCAATCGCGGTTCTTCCATGGCTACCCCGCAGGTCAGCATCGTCGCAGCTCAGCGGGCATCCGCATACGGCGTCTTCCAAACTAGCTACGCGGGTTCGATTCCCGTCGCCCGCTCTGCAGCACTTCGGGCCCTGCCCGGTGGATTCCCACCGGGCAGGGCCCGAAGTCTTTTCGTGCGCCCGGCGGCCGGGCGCGGAAGCCGGTCAGAAGCTGATCTGATTGATCGTCTCCGCTATCGAGTTCATGAATCTGTTGATCGACGGGGCCATGCCCGTCGACGCGAGGAAGAACCCGAACAGCGCCGCCACGATGGCGGGCCCCGGCTTGATGGAGCCGCTGCGGATCAGTACCACGAGGACGATCGCCAACAGCAGCACCACAGACAGTGAAATGGCCACAACTGATCACACCCTCGGTCGGTCCGCCTTGCCGGCCCGGGGACGTGCGGCCCAGCACACCCCCGCCTGCACCATCGTGCCACCAACCTCCCTGCCCCTGCTGCCGGGTGACGAATCGTCGCCGTCAAGATCACGCCAAGCCGGACCGTCCCCGCGCGGCCCGGCGGGGCGGTGCGGCGGGGCCGCTAGGCCGGCGGAGTGAAATAGGAGAAGGAATACGACGTGATCGTTTCCATGCCCCCACATCTTGGTCACACGAAATTCGAAGGCCGTCGGCGACGTAATTCATGTCACCTTCCCGGTGCCGCAATATGCCCTGTTTAAGGGGGATTAATTGGGGCATAGTGGGCGGTTGGTGGCGGTTTCAGATTCGAATGGACCGCAACCCCCGGTGTTTTACGAAATCGAATCCGCGCGGCTAAGGTGCCTGAATGTTCCACGCTGCGCACGGATATCAGAGGGCTCCGCTCCCCGAGGCTCCGGAGTCGGGACCCACCCCCGCCACGCGGACGGCGACCGCTGCCGCCCCCGCGGCGACCGGCCGGAAGTCCGCCCCGGGACCGGCCCCGGAGCCCAAGAAGCCCGCCGGCCGCGACGCCTACTTCGACAACGCGAAGTACCTGGCGATCGTGCTGGTGGCCGTGGCGCACGCCTGGGAGCCGGTGATGGACGGCAGCCGGGCCGCGCGGGCGCTGTACATGATCATCTACACGTTCCACATGCCGGCGTTCATCATCGTCTCCGGCTACTTCTCGCGCAGCTACCGGGGCAAGCCCCACCAGCTGCGCAGGCTGCTTACCGGGATCGCGCTGCCGTACGTCGTCTTCGAGGTGGCGTACTCCCTGTTCGCCCGGTACGCGAACGACGACCCCGGGCATCCGGTCAGCCTGCTCGACCCCTTCTACCTGACCTGGTTCCTCGCCGCGCTGTTCGTCTGGCGGCTGACCACGCCGCTGTGGCGGATCGTGCGCCGGCCGCTGCCGATCGCGCTGGGGATCGCCACGCTCGCGGCACTCACGCCGAACATCGGGGCGGACCTCAACCTCCAGCGCGTGATGCAGTTCCTGCCGTTCTTCGTGCTCGGCCTGTGCCTGCGGCCGGAGCACTTCCAACTGGTGCGGCGGCGCGAGGTGCGCCTGCTGACGCTGCCGCTGCTCGCCGGCACGGCGCTGTTCGCGTACTGGGCCGCGCCGCGGATGAGGCTCAACTGGTTCTACCGGTCCAGCAGTGTGCAGGAGCTCGGCGCGCCGTGGTGGTCGGGAGTCGTGGTCTTCCTCGGCCTGTTCGTGTGCGCGCTGGTCCTGTCGGCCGCCTTCCTCGCGTGGGTGCCCGGCCGCAGGAGCTGGATGACGGCGCTGGGCGCGGGGACCATCTGCGGCTATCTGCTGCACGGCTTCCTGGTCAAGGCCGGCGACTACTTCGGCGTCTTCGAGGAGAACTCCTGGCTCGGCAGCCCGCTCGGCCTGGTCTTCGTCTCGCTCTTCGCGGCGGGCGCCGTCACGCTGCTGTGCACGCCGCCGGTCCGGCGGGCCCTGCGGCCCGTGACCGAGCCCGAGATGACATGGGCGTTCCGCACGGACGCCACCGAACTCGGCGCGCGCCGCTGACGTGACCTAGTCGCCGGCGTCCTCGACGCCCAGCAGGCGCCGCGTCTTCGCGTACTTCTCGGTCAGCCTGTCGCGTGTCTCCTCGTCCAGAAGGGCGAGGCGCGCGGGATCGGAGTTGTGCGCCAGGTCGGCCTCTTTGATCAGGAGCGCGCCGGGCGTGGCGAGGATGCGCCGCGTGTAGGACTCCAGCTCCTCGCCCTCGCCCTTGGTGAGGGCGAGGACCATGTCCTTCACGGGCTGCGGCAGCGCCGCGCCCTCCAGCCACTCGCGGCTCAGGACGTCGTCCTCGACCGCGTCGTGCAGCCAGCCGGCGGCGACCTGTTCGTCGCTCCCGCCCCGTGCGCGTACGCCCTTGGCCACGGCGGCGATGTGCTCGGCGTAGGGGCGCCCGGCCTTGTCGGTCTGGCCGGCGTGGGCCTCGCGGGCGACGGCCTCGATCTCGGCCAGGCTCAGATTCTGCTGCGGCATGGCTCGACTCTACGGCTCCTGGGACCGCCGTACCTCGGCAATCTCCTCGCGTCCTCGCCCGCGGCGGGACGCTCCCCCTGGCCGGCCCGCTTCCTGCCGGGCGGCGGGGGACGCCGACGGTACGGCAGCGGGTCCGGCGCTCAGGGCCGGCGGCAGAGCAGGAGCAGCGCCCGGTCGTCGTTGACGTCCTTGGCGACTGCCTCGATCAGGTGCCACGCCGCGCCCTCGAAACCGAGGGCGACATAGCGGTCCGCCTCGCCGGTCAGGCGGTCGATGCCCTCGCTGATGTCGCGGCCCGACGCCTCCACCAGGCCGTCGGTGAACAGCATCAGTACGTCGCCGGGGCGCAGGGTGCCCTTGACCGGGTCGAACTGCGCCGCGTCGTAGACCCCGAGGAGCGGGCCCTCGGCTGCCTTCTCCTCCCAGCGGCCGGAGCCCGCGTTCAGCTGGAGTGCGGGCAGATGGCCCGCCGACAGCAGCTCGTAGTCGCCGGAGTCCAGGTCGAGGACCAGATGGATCGAGGTGGCGAAGCCCTCGTCCCAGTCCTGGCGCAGCAGGTAGCCGTTGGCCGCGGGCAGGAAGCCGTGCGGCGGCAGCGAGCCGAGCAGTCCGCCGAACGCGCCGGACAGCAGCAGCGCCCTGGACGCGGCGTCCATGCCCTTGCCGGAGACGTCGGTCAGGACGACCTCCAGCGTGCGGCCGCCGTTCGTACGGGCGGCGACCACGAAGTCGCCGGAGAAGGACTGGCCCCCGGCCGGGCGCAGGGCCATCTCGCGGTGCCAGCCCTGCGGCAGCCGGGGCAGGGCGCTCTGGACCCGGATGCGTTCGCGCAGGTCGAAGAGCATGGTGCCGCCGCGCCGCCACGGCACGCCGACACGGGCCCGGAACTGCGCGATGAGCAGTCCGAAGAAGCCGCACGCCGCCACGACCAGGACCGTGCCGGGAGTGACCCTCGCCGGACCGTCGGCGTACGGCCCGAGCGCCACGGACTCCACGATCAGCGCGGCCGCCGCCACCGCGTACAGGCAGAGGAGGCTGGCGGGCCGCAACAGGAGGCCGCCGGCGACGATCGGCAGCACCAGGGCGGTCGGCGAGAACCACACCGCGGAGACGATCGTGCCCCAGGTGATGGCCGGGATCGTCAGCAGCAGGCCGGCGAGCGCGAGCCGGTCGGAGCCGCCTCCGCGGAAGTAGTCGACGGCGGACCGGCGCATGGCGGTACGGGCCCGGTACACGGCTTTCCGCTGCCGGGCCGTGAACGAGTCTGCTGCTGCGCCGCGGGCCATTGCGCAGGACCCTATCCACCCGCCCGCCCGGCGTGCAGGGGGACCCCGCGACATTGCGTTCGAAATCGGGTCGCGACGGTCCGCTCGCGGCTGGTAGGCATGGCATATGACGACTCAACTGCGGGTGTTGCAGCGGTCCGAGTGGGACGAGTGGTACGGGAAGCTGGAACGCGCCTTCGGCGGTGTCCCGGACTCCCGGCAGGAGCGCAGACTGTTCGAGTCGCTGACCGAGATCGACCGGTCGCTCGCCGCCTGGGACGGTGACGAATGCGTCGGCACGGCGGGCGCGTTCACATTCCAGGTCTCGGTTCCCGGCGGCGCCATGGCGCCCGCGGCGGGCGTGACGATGGTGAGCGTCGCGGCGACGCACCGGCGGCGCGGCGTCCTCACCTCGATGATGCGCCGTCAGCTCGACGACGTGCGTGCCCTGGGCGAGCCGCTCGCCGTCCTCACCGCCTCCGAGCCCGCCATCTACGGACGCTTCGGGTACGGCACGGCCACCCACCAGATGTCCGTGGAGGTCGACTCCTCGCGGGTGCGGATCGCCGTGCCGCCGGGCGCGGAGGACGTACGCCTGCGCTTCGTGACGGTCGAGGAGGGCGCGGAGGCCTGCGAACGTGTCTATGTGCGCACCATCGGTTCACGGCCGGGCATGCTCGCCCGCACCCCGGGGTGGGAGGGCCTGGCGCTGCTCGATCCGCCCGCTGAGCGCGAGGGGGCGTCGGAGATGCAGTGCGTCCTCGCCGAGCGGGACGGCGAGGCCGTGGGATACGTCCGCTTCCACAACAAGCCGCAGTGGTCGCCGGCGGGACCGGAGGGTTCGGTCTCCGTGCGGCACATCGACGCGCTGGACCCGGCGGCGTACGCGGCGCTGTGGCGGTTCCTGTGCGAGATCGACCTGACCTCGACCGTGCAGGCCCGCAACCGGCCGGTGGACGACCCGCTGCTGCACCTGGTCTCGGACATCCGGCGGTGCAACGTGCGGCTGCGGGACTCGCTGCATGTGCGGCTGGTGGACGTGGGCGCCGCGCTGGAGGCGCGTACGTACGCGGTGCCGGTCGATGTGGTGCTCGACGTCGAGGACGCCTTCTGCCCGTGGAACAGCGGCCGTTGGCGGCTGTCGGGCGACGCGAAGGGCGCGTCCTGCGAGCGGACCGAGGACGCCGCCGAACTGTCGCTGTCCGTGCGTGAGTTGGGCGCGGCGTACCTGGGCGGCGTGTCGCTGTCGTCGCTCGCGGGAGCGGGGCGGGTGCGGGAGCTGCGGGAGGGGGCGCTGGCTCAGACGTCGTCGGCGTTCGGCTCCGACGTCGCGCCGTGGCTGCCGCACGGGTTCTAGGAGGCGAGCGTCGGGGCGGGGCCGCCCCTACCCGTAACCGGCGGCTCCTCCCCCCTACGCCCTGCGAGCGTGGGAGGTGCCCCCAGCGGGGCTTGAAGCCCCCTGGCAGGACGGGCACCAGAAGAGATTGCGGGCGGCGAGACCGGCGGTGCGGATCTCGCCGCCACAGATGTGGCACGGCAGGTTCGCCCGGCGGTACACGTAGACCTCGCCGCCGTGGTCGTCGACGCGCGGCGGGCGGCCCATCGCCTCGGGGGTGTGCTCGGGACGGACCGTGTCGATGCGGTTGTTGCGCACACCCTCACGCATCAGGGCCACCAGATCGTCCCAGATCGCGGCCCATTCGCGCCGGGTGAGGTCCCTGCCCGCGCGGTACGGGTCGATGCCGTGGCGGAACAGGACCTCGGCACGGTAGACGTTGCCGACGCCCGCGACGATCTTCTGGTCCATGAGCAGGGCGGCGATCGTCGTCCGGGAGCGGGAGATCCGGGCCCAGGCCCGCTCCGGCCCGTCGTCCGGACGCAGCGGATCGGGGCCGAGGCGGTCGTGGATCGCCTGCTTCTCTCCGTCGGTGAGCAGCGCGCAGGCGGTCGGGCCGCGCAGATCGACGTACGAGTCCGGGTTGGCGAGGCGCAGCCGCACCGTGTCGGTGGGCGGCGGCGCGGGGGCGCCGGCTGTGTCCCCGAAGTGCACCTTGCCGAACAGGCCGAGGTGGATGTGGACCCAGCCGAGCGGACCGAAACCGAGGAAGAGGTGCTTGCCGTGGGCCTCGGTGGTCTCGAGGACCTGACCGTCCACGAGGGCGGCCGAGTCGGAGAACTTGCCCTGGGGGCTGGTGGCGCGCACGGACCGGCCGCCGAACCTCTCGAAGTGGTCGGCGGCCAGTCGGTGGATGGTGTGCCCTTCAGGCATCAGGCGGTCGGCTCCTGCGGGTGGTGCGCCGGGATCGGGGGGAGTTCGCCGGTGGTCTCGTACGCGGAGAGCATCTCGATGCGGCGCGTGTGACGCTCCTCACCCGAGTACGGGGTGTTCAGGAAGATCTCGACGAACTTCGTCGACTCCTCCAGGGAGTGCATGCGGCCGCCGATGGCGACGACGTTGGCGTTGTTGTGCTCGCGGCCGAGCGCGGCGGTCTGCTCGCTCCAGGCGAGGGCCGCACGGACGCCCTTGACCTTGTTGGCGGCAATCTGCTCGCCGTTGCCGGAGCCGCCGATCACGATGCCGAGGCTGCCCTCGTCCGCTGCCGTCCGCTCGGCGGCACGCAGACAGAACGGCGGGTAGTCGTCCTGGGCGTCGTAGATGTGGGGCCCGCAGTCCACGGGCTCGTGGCCGTGGGCCTTGAGCCACTCGACGAGGTGGTTCTTGAGTTCGAAGCCGGCATGGTCGGAGCCGAGGTACACGCGCATGGTTCGAGTGTGGCATGCGGGGCAGGCGCGCACCGGCCCGGGGGCCCGACTCGGGTGGGGGCCACGTGACGAAAGCAACGAATCGGAATCGGCTCTTCCGTACTGCGGGGTACTGGGTTTCAATTCCCAAGTTCGTAACCCGAGCGGCACCAAAACATAAGGATCCGTCCATGACGTCGCAGACGACCCTCACAAAGGAAGGCGGCGAGTCCCTCACCCCGGGGCAGCCGCCTTCCTCCGACGGTCTCAAGGCCGGTCTCAAGAACCGCCACCTGTCCATGATCGCCATTGGTGGAGTCATCGGAGCCGGCCTCTTCGTCGGCTCCGCTTCCGGTATCGCTGCCGCGGGGCCCGCCATCCTCGTGTCGTACGCGCTCGTCGGCCTGCTGGTCGTCTTCGTGATGCGGATGCTGGGAGAGATGGCCGCCGCCAGCCCGAACTCCGGGTCCTTCTCGGCGTACGCGGACCGCGCGCTCGGCCGCTGGGCCGGGTTCTCGATCGGCTGGCTGTACTGGTTCTTCTGGGTGGTGGTCCTCGCCGTGGAGGCCACGGCGGGCGCCGTGATCCTGGAGAGCTGGATGCCGGCCGTTCCCCAGTGGGCCTGGGCGCTGATCGTCATGGTCGTGCTGACCGCCACCAACCTGGCCTCGGTGGCCTCCTACGGCGAGTTCGAGTTCTGGTTCGCCGGCATCAAGGTCGTCGCCATCGGCGCCTTCGTCGTCATCGGCCTGCTGGCCGTCTTCGGCGTGCTGCCGGGCTCCGACAACCCGGGCGCGGGCTTCGCGCACCTGACCGACGCCGGCGGCTTCCTGCCCAACGGCGCGGGCGCCATCCTCACCGGTGTGCTGATGGTGGTCTTCTCCTTCATGGGCAGCGAGATCGTCACGCTGGCCGCCGGCGAGTCGGAGGACCCCCGGCGCGCGGTCACCAAGGCCACCAACAGCGTGATCTGGCGGATCGCGGTCTTCTACCTGGGCTCGATCTTCGTCGTCCTGACGCTGCTGCCGTGGAACGACAAGTCGATCACGGAGAAGGGCTCGTACGTCGCCGCCCTGGACTCGATCGGCATCCCGGCCGCGGGCCAGATCATGAACGTCATCGTCCTGACGGCCGTGCTGTCCTGTCTCAACTCGGGCCTGTACACCGCATCCCGCATGGCCTTCTCGCTGGGCGAGCGCGGTGACGCGCCGAAGGCCTTCGCCAAGGTCAACGCGAAGGGCGTGCCGACCGCCGCGATCCTCGGTTCCGTCGTCTTCGGATTCGTCGCCGTCTTCTTCAACTACATGTGGAAGGACACGGTCTTCCTCTTCCTGCTCAACTCCTCGGGCGCCGTGGCCCTGTTCGTCTGGCTGGTCATCTGCTTCACGCAGCTGCGCATGCGCGGGATCCTGCTGCGCGAGGCGCCCGAGAAGGTGACGGTGAAGATGTGGCTCTTCCCGTACCTGACCTGGGCGACCGCCGCGATGATCGTGTTCGTGCTGGGCTACATGCTCTACGACGACGCCAACCGTGAGGTCGCGCTCCTGTCGGTGCTCGTCGCCGCGATCGTCGTGTCCATCGGCGTGGTGCTCGACGTCGTGCGCAAGCGCAAGGCGGCCGCCGCTCCCGTCTCCGGCTGACACGCCACAACGCCGCAGCCCCGGTCCGCGCGAAGCGACCGGGGCTGCGGCGTTCGTACGGGCGGACTCAGCCCCGGCGGCCGATCAGCTTCCAGGCGGTGGGCAGCGCGCCCATCGCGAGGGCCGCCTTCAGCGCGTCGCCGATCAGGAACGGGACCAGGCCCGCGGCGACCGCCTCGCCGAGGGACATGCCGGTGGCCAGCGCCAGGTACGGAACGCCGACCGCGTAGATGATCGCGGAACCGGCGGCCATCGCGCCCGCCGTGCGCAGCACGGTCCGGTCGGCGCCACGGCGCGCGAGGCCGCCCACGACGGTCGCGGCCAGCAGCATGCCGAGGATGTAGCCGAAGGACGGCATCGCGTAGCCCGAGGCCCCCTGCGCGAACCACGGCATGCCGGCCACGCCGGCGACCGTGTAGAGGCCGAGGGCGAGGAAGCCGCGGCGGGCGCCGAGCGCCGTGCCGACGAGCAGGGCGGCGAAGGTCTGGCCGGACACCGGGACCGGGGAGCCGGGGACCGGGACGGAGATCTGGGCCGCGATGCCGGTGAGGGCTGCGCCGCCGGCGACGAGGGCGATGTCGCGGACACGGGACACCGGCAGCAGGTCGGCCAGTACGGCTCCGGGTCGGACAGGGGCGACGGCGGTGCTCATCGGGGCTCCACGGGGGTGAGGGCAGCGGGGGACACGGTGACGGTAGCCCAGGGCAATCGCCCGTATCACCAGCTGCCGCCCACAAAGCGGCGGTTGACCCATTGGTGGAGTGTGGACAAAGAGCCGACAGCATGCATGTCGCCGCGTGATGCTCGTCACTGAGGTCGGGGGGCACACGGGCCGTTTTGCGTCCCGGGCCGGTGCTCGGGGAGACTGTAGGTTCCCCATAACTCGCACGGAGTGAGACGAGAGCACCGCCCGCCATGCACGACGCGTCGCCCACGCCCCTGACCGCCGAGGCCGAACCTCTCGAACACGGGCTCAAACAGCGTCATCTGACGATGCTGGGGCTGGGCGGGGTGATCGGCGCGGGGCTCTTCGTGGGCTCTGGCGCGGGTGTCGCCGTCGCCGGACCCGGCATCGTCCTGTCGTATCTGATCGCGGGCGCGCTCGCGACGCTGGTGATGCGGATGCTCGGCGAGATGTCCTCCGCGATGCCGGCCTCCGGCTCCTTCTCCGTGCACGCGGAGCGGGCGCTCGGCCGCTGGGCCGGCTTCAGCGTGGGCTGGCTGTACTGGTTCCTGCTCGTGGTCGTGCTGGCCGCCGAGGCGACGGCCGCCGCCTCCATCGCGCACGGCTGGCTGCCCGCCGCGCCCCAGTGGGGCTGGGTCCTCGTCTTCATGCTGGTGTTCACCGCCGCCAACCTCGCGGCGGTGAAGAACTTCGGCGAGTTCGAGTTCTGGTTCGCCGCGCTCAAGGTCGCCGCGCTCGTGCTGTTCCTCCTGCTCGGCACGCTCGCCGTCTTCGGCCTCCTGCCGGACACGGAGCCGGTCGGCCTGACCCATCTCACGGGCGACGGCGGCTTCCTGCCGAACGGCTGGTCCGGCGTCGTCTCGGGTGTGCTGGCCGTCGTGTTCGCCTTCGGCGGTCTGGAGGTCGTCACCATCGCGGCGGCGGAGACGGACGACCCGGCCCGCGCGGTGGGGCGCGCCGTGCGCAGCGCCGTGGTGCGCATCCTCTTCTTCTACGTCGGCTCGATGCTCGTCATCGTGACCGTGCTGCCGTGGACCGCGCAGAAGGCGGGGGTCAGCCCGTACGTCACGGTGCTGGACTCGATCGGCGTGCCGAGCGCCGGGCGGATCATGGAGATCGTCGTCTTCGTCGCGCTGCTGTCCGCGCTCAACGCCAACCTGTACGGCGCCTCCCGCATGGTCTTCTCGCTCGCCGAACGCGGCGAGGCGCCCAGGGGGCTGCTGAAGGTGACGGGCTCCGGAGTGCCGCGCCGGGCCGTGCTGGCTTCGGTGGCGTTCGGCTTCGCGTCCGTGCTGCTCAACCTCAAGTGGCCCGATTCCGTGTTCCTCTACATGCTCAACGCGGTCGGGGCGGTGCTGCTGTTCGTCTGGGGCCTGATCGCCGTCTCCCAACTGCGGCTGCGCCGCCGCATCGAGGCGGAGGCGCCGGTGGAGGTCCCCCCGGACGAAGTCTGGGGGAGGCTGACCCTGCGGATGTGGGCGTTCCCCTGGCTCACCTGGGCCGCGCTGGCGGCTATGGCCGCGGTCCTGGTGCTGATGCTGAACGACGACGCGGCCCGTCCCCAGGTGCTGTGGTCGGGCGGGGCGACCGCCGCCGTGCTGGTCGTGGCGGCCGTCCGCGAAGTGCGTTCCCGGCGGGGATGACCACCGGACAGGCTGTGCGCAGGCGTGGACTTTCCGTGAACATCGTGACCGTATAGCGGACAAGCGTTCCCTGTGAGAGGGCACGCACCCAGACTGTCGGCTGCTCCCCCGTCTCAGCTCATGAACAGGGCCGCCCATGTCCCGGACCTCCGCGCCCGCGCCCGTCGACCAGCAGGCCGACGTCTCCCTCACGCACGGGCTCAAACAACGCCATCTGTCGATGATCGCCCTCGGCGGCGTCATCGGCGCCGGGCTGTTCGTCGGCTCGGGTGCCGGCATCGCCGCGGCCGGCCCGTCCATCGTCATCGCCTACGCGCTCTCCGGCCTGCTCGTCATGCTGGTGATGCGCATGCTCGGCGAGATGTCGGCGGCCAACCCGGCCTCCGGCTCCTTCTCCGTGCACGCCGAGCGCGCCATCGGCCCCTGGGCCGGCTTCACCGCGGGCTGGGCGTTCTGGTTCCTGCTCTGCGTGGCGGTGGGCCTGGAGGGAATCGGCGCGGCCAAGATCATGACGGGCTGGCTGCCGGGCACCCCGGAGTGGGCCTGGGTCGCCCTGTTCATGCTGGTGTTCTGCGGCACGAACCTGGCCGCCGTGAAGAACTTCGGCGAGTTCGAGTTCTGGTTCGCCGCGCTCAAGGTCGGCGCGATCGTCCTGTTCCTCGGCATCGGCGTGCTCGCCATCGCCGGTGTCCTGCCCGGCACCGAGGCGCCCGGCACGGGCAACCTCACCGGTGACGGCGGCTTCATGCCGAACGGCTCCGAGGGGCTCGTCGTCGGTCTGCTCGCCTCCGTCTTCGCCTATGGCGGCCTGGAGACGGTGACCATCGCGGCCGCCGAGTCCGAGCACCCCGTGCAGGGTGTCGCCAAGGCCGTGCGCACGGCGATGTGGCGCATCGCGGTCTTCTACATCGGGTCGATGGCGGTCATCGTCACGCTCGTGCCGTGGAACGACCCGAAGGTCGTCGAGGTCGGCCCGTACGTCGCGACCCTGAACCACCTCGGCATCCCCGCGGCCGGGCAGATCATGAACGTGGTCGTGCTGGTCGCGCTGCTCTCGGCGATGAACGCCAACATCTACGGCGCCTCCCGCATGGCCTGCTCGCTGGTGGCGCGCGGCGAGGGCCCGAAGGCGCTCGGCCGGCTCTTCGGCGGCGTGCCGCGCGTCGCGGTGCTCGTCTCCTCGGTCTTCGGCTTCCTGTGCGTGCTGCTGAGCTACTGGCGGCCGGACGACGTGTTCATGTGGCTGCTGAACACCATCGGCGCGATCATCCTCGTCGTCTGGATCTTCATCGCCGTCTCCCAGCTGATCCTGCGCCGCCGCACCGAGCGCGAGGCGCCCGAGAAGCTGGTGGTGAAGATGTGGCTGTTCCCGGTGCTGACCTGGATCGCCCTGCTGGGCATGGCGGCGGTCTTCGTGCTGATGCTGCGCCAGGAGGAGACCCGGCTCCAGCTGCTCGGGACCGGCGTCCTGACCCTGGTGCTCGCCGCGGCCGGCTTCACGCTCCAGAAGGTGCGCGCGTCGCGTGCCGCGACGACCGGTGCCGGCGTCGCGGCGACCGGGACCGAGAGCGCCGAGGACCGGGCCGCCGGGGTCAGCACGGCAGATTGAGGCTGATCAGCGCGGCCCGCTCGGCGTCCGGCGCGAGGCGCAGTTCGCTGATCGCCGCGTTCCGCAGGTGCGGGAAGACCCTGCGGTAGTCGGCGAGCGGGATGCCGAGCAGCTCGCAGAGCACCAGCCGCAGCAGGGTGTTGTGGGCGACCACCAGCACCCGCTCCCCCTCGTGCGCGCCGGCGATCCGGCGCAGCGCTTCGGACCCCCGGACCGCCACGGCCCGGGGGTCCTCCGCGTCCGGGAACGGGTGGGCCACCGGATCGGCGCGGAAGGCGTCCGCGCCGGCCGGGTCCGCGGCCGCGAACTCGGCGAGCGTGCGGCCCTCGACCGCACCGAAGTCGCATTCGCGCAGGGCGTGTTCGGTCCGCGGTACGAGCCCGAGGGCCCGGCACGCCGGCTCCGCGGTCTCGATCGCCCGGGAGACGGTGGAGGTCCAGACGGCGTCGACGGGGTGCACCTTCGCCCAGGAGCCGAGCGCCTCCGCCTGGCGGCGGCCCTCGTGGGTCAGGGCGATGTCGCTGACGCCCGCGTAGCGGTTCTCCTCGTGCCAGACGGTCTGCCCGTGGCGGGCGAGCAGCAGGGTGGCGGTCATCGGGTCTCCTCCGTACGGGCGCGTGCGTGCGCGGCGACCGGCTCCGGGAGCCAGCCGCGCCGCTCCAGTTCGCCCACCATCGTCAGGTACGGCTCGGTGAAGCGCTCGCCGCGGCGCGGCCGTACCGTCCCGCGCAGGCGCACCATGCGCGCGGCGGCCCCGCTCAGGGTGGCCGCGCCGCCCGCTCCGTACGCCGCGAGCACGGCCATGCCGAGGGCCGGCTCCGCGGCGCGCGGGATGCGGACCTCGCGGCCGAGGATGTCCGCGCGCAGCTGGTTCCAGTGGTCGCTGCGCACCGCGCCGCCGGTGAAGGTGAGCGGTCCGTGCAGCGGGGCGCCGAGATGGTCGAGGTAGTCCAGGCACAGCCGCTCGGCCAGGCCCACGCCCTGCAGGAGTGCGGCCCAGTGGTCGGCGTCGGAGGCCGGGGTGCCGAGGAGGAAGGCGGTGGCGTCGGGGGCGAGGAAGGGGAAGCGCTCGCCGCGGGACGCGAGGGGGTACGCGATCGCCCCGGCCGGGTCGTAGCGCTGCGCCCGGCGGTCGAGCGCCCCCGGGTCCGCGCCCGGGAACGCGGCGCGCAGGGCCCCGCCGCCGACGCCGGAGGCGCCGCCCGGAAGCCAGCTGCCGTCCGCCGACAGGTGGTTGTAGACGACCCCGGCGGGGTCGTGGAGAGGTTCGGCGGCGACTCCCTTGAGGACGAGGGTGGTCCCGAGCACCGAGTTCCAGGAGCCGGTGGTCAGCGAGCCGGAGGCGATCTGCGCGGCGCAGCCGTCGGTCATGCCGGCCACGATCAGAGTGCCCTCGGGGATGCCTGTTGCCTCCTGCGCCGTCCGGCACACCTGGCCGAGGCCGCTGCCGGGCAGCACCACGTCCGGCAACATCCCGTCCGGAAGGCTCTGTTCGCCGAAGGCGCCGCTCTCGGGGTCGTAGCCGGTCTTGAGCGCGTGGCTGGAGTCCGTGGGCAGCGGCCGGCCGGCCAGCCGGGCGACGATCAGATCGGCCTGGTGCATCACGCGCGCGCCGCCCCCGCGGCCGTACTCCTCCAGCAGCCACAGCGCCCGGCCGGGGCCGCGTCCCGGCGCGCGGCCGTCGTCGTACATCAGCGCCGGCGTCAGCGGGACCCCCGCCGCGTCGGCGAGCAGCACGGTCCCGGACGTGGAGCAGACGGCCAGCGCGCGGGGGCCCGGCCGGCCGCGCAGCGCCTGGCGGACGGCGGCGCACACGGCGGTCCACCAGTCCTCGGGCGACTGCTCGTGGCGCACGCCGTCGCGTCTGCCGGTCAGCGGGGCCGAGCCGCTGCCGATGACGTCGCCGTCGTCGGTGGCGAGCACCGCGCGGGCGCCCTGCGTGCCGAGATCGATTCCCATCCACATACCGGCTCCTTCTGTGAACTTCTCACTGTGCACCGAGAATTTCCCTCGCGCGAGGGATTGACGCCCAACTGGCCCTGTTCCAAGCTCTGTTAACCAGTCGGCTGAACGTGTGAGAACCGTGGCCCCCCGCGGGGCCGGGGGCGAGCCCCCAAGGACACAGCGGAGGTCGGGATGGACATGCGCGGATACGACCGGCGGCGATTCCTCGCCCTCACGGCGGCGGCGTCCGCGGCCCCGCTGCTCACCGCCTGCGGCTCGGGCTTCGGCGACGGCGCGAAGGAGGGCGGGGGCTCGGCGGCCGACGACGTCACCGGCTCCTTCGACTGGAAGCGGGCGGACGGCAGGACGGTCAAGGCGCTGCTGAACAAGCACCCGTACACGGACGCGCTGATCGCGGACCTGAAGTCGTTCACCGAGAAGACCGGCATCAAGGTCGAGTACGACGTCTTCCCCGAGGACAACTACTTCGACAAGCTCACCGTCGACCTGTCCAGCGGCCGCGCCTCGTACGACGTGTTCATGCTCGGCGCCTACATGGTGTGGCAGTACGGCCCGCCGGGCTGGCTGGAGGACCTCGGCCCCTGGATGCGCAACGCGGCCGCCACGGGTGCCGAATGGGACCAGGCCGACTTCTTCCCCAACCTGCTCCAGGCCGACCAGTGGTCGCTGAAGCCCGGCGCCCCGCTCGGCCAGGGCGGGCAGTACGCGCTGCCGTGGGGCTGGGAGACGAACGTCGTCGCCTACAACACCGAGGTGTTCGACAAGCTCGGCCTGAAGCCCGCCGAGTCCTTCGACGAACTGCGCGAACTGGCCGGGACCATCAAGCGCAAGGCGCCGGGCGCCGGCTTCGACGGGATGTACGGGGTCGCGGTGCGCGGCTCGCGCAGTTGGGCCACCATCCACCCGGGCTTCATGACGATGTACGCCCGCAACGGTCTCAAGGACTTCACCGTCGAGGGCGGCACGGTGAAGCCCGCGATGAACTCGCCCGAGGCGATCGCCTTCACCCGCGACTGGGCCGACATGGTGAAGAAGGGCGGCCCGCCGTCCTGGACCTCGTACACCTGGTACCAGTGCTCCAGCGACCTCGGTGCGAAGAAGGCGGGGATGCTCTTCGACGCCGACACGGCCGCGTACTTCCAGGCGGTCGAGGGCGCGTCGCCCGCCTCCGGGAAGATCGCCTTCCACCCCGGCCCCAAGGGCCCCGGCGGCTCACTGGCCACCAACATGTGGATCTGGTCTCTCGGGATGAACGCCAAGTCGAGGAACAAGCTGCCCGCCTGGCTGTTCCTCCAGTGGGCCACCGGCAAGGAGCACCTGCTCAAGAGCGCGGTGCGGTACAACCACATCGACCCGGTGCGGCAGTCGGTCAGCCAGGACGCGGCGTACAAGGACAAGATGAAGGCGATCCCCGGCTTCATCGATACCTTCGAGGCCGTCGTCGACCAGACGAAGATCCAGTTCACCCCGCAGGAGCAGTTCTTCGACGCCACGACGAGCTGGGCGGCGGCCCTCCAGGAGATCTACGGCGGCAGGAACGCCTCGTCCGTCCTGAACGGCCTCGCGGGCGACCTGGCCTCCAAGGTGGGCTGAGGGTGACCTCGCAGACGGAGACCGACCACGGGGCGGCCTCACCACGCGAGGACGCGGGGCGAGCGGCGCGCGGCGTGCCCCCCTGGCGCCGCTCGCTGCGTCCCTATCTGCTGATCGTGCCCGCCCTGCTGCTGACCGGCGGCATCCTCTACCCCTTCGGACTGGGCCTGTACTACACGCTGTTCGACTTCGCCGCGAGCAAGCCCGTGCCCGATGTCGTGGGCCTGGAGAACTACCGGCGCATCTTCACCCAGCCCGCGTTCTGGGACTCGGCGCGGGTCACCCTGCTGTACGCGGTGGGGGCCGCGGCCGTCGAGACCGTGCTCGGGGTCGGCGTCGCCCTGCTGCTGCACCGCTCCACCCTGGTGGGCCGGGTCCTGGAGAAGATCCTGATCCTGCCGCTGATGATCGCGCCCGTGATCGCGGCGATCATGTGGAAGCTGATGCTCCAGCCGTCCGTGGGCGTCGTCAACCACCTGCTGAAGCCGTTCGGGCTCGGCGGCGTGCAGTGGACGGACACGCCCACCGGCGCGCTGCTCACCTCGATCGCCGTGGACGCCTGGGTGTACACGCCGTTCGTGGCGATCCTGGCCCTGGCGGGACTGCGCTCGCTGCCGAGTTCGCCGTTCGAGGCGGCCGCCGTGGACGGGGCGAACTGGTGGTTCACCTTCCGCAAGCTGACCCTGCCGATGCTGTGGCCGTACGTCCTGGTCGCGGTGATCTTCCGGTTCATGGACTCGCTGAAGGTCTTCGACATCATCTACGCGCTCACCGAGGGCGGACCGGGCGACTCGACCGTGGTGCTGCAGATCCGTGCCTATCTGGAGGCCATCCGCTTCCAGCGCTACTCGTTCGGCATCAGCTACACGATCGTGCTGTGGGCCGTGGTCTACCTGGCCGCCATGGTGCTCGTGCGCTATCTCGGCCGTATCAACAACCGCGCCGCGGAGGTGCCCCGATGACCACCGGCAAGGGGACCACCGGCCCGGGGACCGTGAAACGCCGGGTGATCGCCGTCGCGGCGGACGGCGCGCTGGTCCTCTACTTCCTCTTCGCGCTGTTCCCGGTCGCCTGGATGGCGATCCTGTCGCTGAAGCCGGCCGAGCAGCTGTTCAGCACGTACTTCTCCTTCACGCCGACGCTCGACTCGTACCGCACGGTCCTGGGCGCGGGCGACGACCAGGGCGTGCCCTTCGTACGCTTCTTCCTCAACAGCCTGGTCGTGTCGCTGGGCGCGGTCCTGCTGTCGCTGGCGATCGGACTGCCCGCCGCCTACGCCGCCGCCCGCTGGCGCTTCAAGGGCTCCGAGAACCTCATGTTCACGCTGCTGTCGTTCCGCTTCGCCCCCGAACTGACCGTGATCATCCCGCTGTTCGTGCTCTACCAGCAGCTCGGGCTCTTCGACACGTATCTCGGCATGGTGTGGGTGCTCCAGCTCGTCACCCTGCCGCTGATCGTGTGGATCATGCGCTCGTACTTCTCCGACCTGTCGCCGGAGCTGGAGCAGGCGGCGCTGCTGGACGGCTACTCCCGCAAGCAGGCGTATCTCACGGTGGCGCTGCCGCTGGTGAAGCCCGGCGTCGCGGCCGTGTCGCTGCTCGCGTTCATCTTCGCCTGGAACAACTTCGTCTTCCCGCTCATCCTCACCTCCTCCGACGCGCAGACCGTGACGGTGGGCGCGCTGTCCTTCCTCGGCGGCGACCGGCCCAAGTACAACCTGACCGCGGCCGCGGCCCTCGTCTCCGTCGTCCCGCCCCTGCTGCTGGCCCTGACGATCCAGCGGTACCTGGTGCGCGGCCTGTCCTTCGGGGCGGTGAAGTCATGACGGCCGCCATCGCGCTGAGGGGCGTCACCAAGACGTTCGGGCGGACGACCGCGCTCGACGGGATCGAACTGGAGGTGGCCGAGGGCGAGTTCTTCTGTCTGCTCGGGCCGTCCGGGGCGGGCAAGACGACCACCCTCAAGACGATCGCGGGCCTGGAGGAGCCCACCGCGGGCACGATCGAACTCGACGGCGAGGACATGACGGGAGTGGAGCCGTACGACCGGGGGGTCGCCATGTGTTTCGAGTCGTACGCCCTCTATCCACACCGCTCGGCATATGACAATCTCGCCTCCCCGCTCCGCTCGCCGCGCCACCGCCTCCCCGCACACCAGGCGCGCGAGCGGATCGGTGAGATCGCCGGCCTGCTCGGCATCGAGGCCCTGCTGGAGCGGCCCGTGGGCGAGCTGTCCAACGGGCAGCGCCAGCGGGTGGCGCTCGGACGGGTGCTGGTGCGGCCGGCGCGGGCGTTCCTGCTCGACGAGCCGTTGTCCCACCTGGACGCCAAGCTGCGCCAGGCGATGCGCGCCGAGCTCAAGGCCATCGGCGCGGTCCGGCGCACAACCACGCTGTACGTCACGCACGACTCGGTGGAGGCGCTCGCGCTGGGCGACCGGATCGGGGTGATCCGGGACGGTCGCATCGTGCAGACGGGCACCCGCGAGGAGCTGTGGCACCGGCCGTACGACACGTTCGTGGCACGGTCGTTCGGGCGGCCGCGGATCAACCTGCTGCCGGGGACCGCGGGCGAGGACGGCACGTTCCGGCTGCTGGAGGGCGACTGTGAGCGGGCTCCCCGGGTGGCCGCCGCGCCCGGCACCCCGGTGCAGCTCGGCGTGCGGCCGCGTGACCTCACCCTCGGCGGCGGCGCGGGCTGCGTGCTGACCGGGACGGTCTACGTCACCGAGACACTGGGCCGGTCCGTCGAGGTGACCGTCCGCGTCGGCAGCCGGCACGTCTCGCTCGTCGTGCCGCGCGCCGAGGCCGCCTGCTTGCGTCCCGACGATCCCGTCCGGCTGACCGCCCGGCCTGAGACCCTGCTGCTGTTCGAGGCCGACGGGCCGCAGGGACCAGGACGAAGGATCGAAGGAAACACCTCATGAGCACCCCAGCGCAGCGCGGCCCCGCACTCCGCCAGGCGGCGATAGCCGAGTACGTCCTCGCCCAGGGCGAAGGGACGGCGGCCGAACTCGCCGAGAGGTTCGACGTCAGTCTGATGACCATCCACCGCGACCTCGACGAGCTGGAGAGGCAGGGCATCGTGCGCAAGTTCCGCGGCGGGGTGACCGCCCAGCCCTCGGGGGTGTTCGAGTCGAACGTCGCCTACCGGCTCAAGACCATGCGCCGTGAGAAGGCGGCCGTCGCGGCCCACGCGCTGACCCTGATCGAACCGGGCATGGCCGTCATGCTCGACGACTCCACCTCCACACTGGAGATCGCCCGCCGGCTCTCCCCGATCACCCCGCTGACGGTCGTCACCAACTTCCTCGAGGCCCTGACCCTGCTGTCGGCCGAGCGCGGCATCCACCTGATGGCGCTCGGCGGCGACTACGACCCGCTGCACTCCTCGTTCCTGGGCGTGTCGTGCGTGGAGGCCGTCCAGTCGCTCCAGGTCGACATCTGCTTCACCTCCACGTCGGCCGCCTCCGGGGGCTTCGCCTACCACCAGGAGCAGCACATCGTGTCCGTGAAGCGGGCGATGCTCGACTCGGCGGCCCGCAACGTCCTGCTTCTCGACCACTCCAAGCTGGGGCGGGTGGCACTGCACCGCCTCGCCCCGCTCTCCCGATTCGACCTGGTGCTCGTCGACGACGGGGCGCCGGCCGAGGCGCTGCGCGAACTGGACGAGCACAAGGTCGCCTACCAGGTCTGCGAGGCCGCCGGTGACTGAACGGGAGGTGAGCGGGTGACCGAACTGGCCCTGCGCGAGCTGCGCAAGACGTACGCCGCCCGGGGGCGGCCGGCCGTGGAGGCGGTCCGCGGGATCGATCTGCGGCTGGAGTCCGGCGAGCTGCTCGGGCTGCTCGGCCCGTCCGGCTGCGGGAAGTCCACGACGCTGCGGATGATCGCGGGGCTGGAGCAGGTGACGGGCGGCGACATCCTCGTCGACGGCACCTCCGTGGTGGGCCTGCCCGCCCAGCGCCGCAACATCGGTGTCGCCTTCGAGAACTACGCGCTCTACCCGCCGCTCACGGTCGCCGAGAACCTGGCCTTCGGGCTGGCGGCCCGGCGCAGCGCCGGCCGGGCCGAGATCGCGCGGCGGGTCGCGGAGATGGCCGAGCGCATCGGGATCTCGGGGCTGCTCGGTGCCCGTCCCGCCGGGCTCTCCAGCGGCCAGAAGCAGCGGGTCGCGCTCGCCCGGGCCCTCATCCGCGAGCCCGACGTCCTGCTGCTGGACGAGCCCCTGTCCCACCTGGACGCGGCCCAGCGCGACACGACGCGCCGTGAGCTCAAGCGGATCCAGCGGGATCTGGGCCACACCACGATCCTGGTCACACACGACCAGGAGGAGGCGCTGTCGTTGGCAGACCGGATCGCGGTGATGAAGGACGGGGTGATCCAGCAGCTCGGCACCCCGCACGAGATCTACGACGCGCCCGCGAACCTCTTCGTCGCCGACTTCGTGGGCGAGCCCGCGATGAACCTGCTCCCGGGCACCGTCGAGGACGGCGGCCTGCTGCGGCTGTCCCCCACCGTGCGCGTGCCGCTGCCCCGGCCGCTCCCGCCGGGCCGCCGGGTGGTGCTCGGCGTGCGGCCGGAGGACCTGAGGCTGACGGACGTCGGCGTACGGGCCACCGTCAGCGCCCATGAACCGCTCCTGGAGGCGGGGATCGCCACGCTCGCCCTGGAGGGCGTGGACCGCCCGCTGGTCGTGCAGACCGCACCCGATGTGCGCCCGGAACGCGGCGCGACCGTCCACGTCGCCGCCGACGCCGAGCTCACCCATGTCTTCGACGCCGATACGGGAGACACCCTGCGATGAAGATCCTGGCCGCCGGTGACCTGTTCGTACGCAACGCCCTCATCACGGCGGCGCTGCGCCACGACCTCGAGGGCCATCCCTTCGAACTGACGGAACTGGCCCTGCCCTGGCCGCTGGAGCCGTTCGGCAAGGTGGGCGAGGTCGACGAGGCGAGCGACGCCGAGGACGCCCTGATCGAGGCGCTCGACGGCGTCGAGGTCTGCGTGACCCAGATGGCGCCGTTCACCGAGCGGGTGCTCGCCGCGGCGCCCGCCCTGCGTCTGATCGCCGTCTGCCGCGGCGGGCCGGTGAACGTGAACGCCGAGGCCGCGCGCGCCCGCGGGGTGCGCGTCTGCTTCGCACCGGGCCGCAACGCGGCGGCCACGGCCGAGTTCACGATCGGGCTGATGATCTCCGCGCTGCGCCGCATCCCCGAGGCCCACGACTCCCTCGCCCGCGAGGGCCGCTGGGACGCCTCGTACTACACGTACGAGCGGTGCGGTCCCGAGCTGGAGGACACCCCGGTGGGTCTGGTCGGCTACGGCGCGGTGGGCAGCCGCGTCGCCCGGGTGCTGTGCGCCTTCGGCGCCGAGGTGGAGGTGTACGACCCGTACGTGCGCGGCGACGTGCACGGGATGCGCGCCTCGTCGCTGGACGCGTTGCTCACCCGCTCGCGCGTGGTGACGCTGCACGCCCGGCTCACGCCCGAGACCCGGCACCTGATCGGCGCCCGGGAACTGGCGCTGATGCCGCAGGGCTCGGTCCTGGTGAACGCGGCCCGCGGCGGCCTCCTCGACACGGAGGCGCTGTGCGACGCGCTGGAGCGCGGCCATATCGCCGCGGCCGCGCTGGACACCTACGAACAGGAGCCGCCCGCGCCGGGATCACGGCTGCTCACCACCCCGAACCTGGTGCTCACCCCGCATCTGGGCGGAGCGAGCCGGGCCGTGGCGCACAAGGCGGCGGCGATCGCGGCGGCGGAGGTGGCGCGCCACGTCCGCGGTGAACCGCTCGCTCACGCACTGACCTGACACCCGAGCCGAGGAGGCTGCGGCAATGGCGATGTTCATCGGCATCGATGTGGGCACGTCCGTGGTGAAGGCCGCTGCCTTCGACGCGAGCGGGGCGGCGCTGGCCGTCGAGTCACGCCCGGTGGCCCTGGACATCCGCGGCGGCCATGTCGAACAGGACATGGACGAGGTGTACGACGCGGTCGTCGACGTCCTCGGCGCGCTGAGGGCCCAGGGCGAGGAGGTGGCCCTCGTCGGGCTCACCGGGCAGGGCGACGGCGTGTGGCTGGTCGACGAGAGCGGCCGGCCCGTGCGGCCCGCCATTTCCTGGATGGACGGCCGAGCCCACGAGCTGGTCGGCGAATGGCTGGCCTCGGGCGTCTTCGAGTCGGTGTTCCGGCGCACGGGCAGCGCCATGTTCCCCGGCTGCCCAGGCCCGGTGCTGGCCTGGCTGGAGCAGCACGAGCCGCAGTCGCTGGACGCCGCGGCCACCGCCCTGTACTGCAAGGACATGGTCTTCCAGCGGCTGACCGGGCTGCGGGCGACCGACGTGTCGGACGCGTCGATGCCCTTCCTCGACCCGCACACCCGCAGTTACGCGCCGGACGTCGTCGACGCGCTCGGGCTGTCGCACCGCAGCGGCCTGCTCCCGCCGGTCGCCGACCCCCTCGCCACCGGCATGCTGCCCTCCGGGACCCCCATCGCCAACGGTCCCTACGACCTCCCGGCGTGCGCCCTCGGGGCGGGCGTCACGGCGCCCGGCGACGGTCTGCTGATCGTCGGCACCTGTCTGGCGTCGCTCGTCGCCACCCGCGACGTCGACCTCGCCGGCGAGCCCGCCGGCCTGTACATCTCGACCGACCGGCCCGGCGACTTCCTGCGCGCCATGCCGGCGATGGTGGGCACGGCCGCTCTCGACTGGGTGCTCGCCACCACCGGCGTGCGCCACACCGAGGTGGACGCCCTGCTGGCCGCCACCCCGCCCGGCGCGCACGGGGTGCACGTCCTGCCCTACTTCGCGCCCTCCGGTGAGCGCGCGCCCTTCGTCGAGCCCCGGCTGCGCGCCGAACTGTCCGGTGTCAGCCTGGAGTCGACGAAGGCCGATCTGATCCGCGCCACCTGCGAGGGGATCGCCTTCGCCGCCCGTCACTGTCTGGACGCCGCCGGGCTGACCGGCACGCTCGCGATCTGCGGCGGCGGCACCCGCTCCCCCGCGTGGATGCGCCTGTTCGCGGACGCCCTCGGACGCGAACTGCGCATCGTGGAGGGTGAGGTGGGCGCGAGGGGCGCGGTCCTGGCCTCGGCGGCACGGCACGGCGTGGAGCTGGACGTGGCGTCCTGGACGGCCCCGACGTCCGTGGTCGCGCCGGATGCGGAACGGGCCGCGTACTACGCCAAGGCGTACGAGGAGCACCTGGACCGGCTGGCGGCGGCCCGGGCCCGTGCCCGCCGGACCTGACCGGCCATCAGGGGGCCA
This sequence comes from Streptomyces sp. PKU-EA00015, assembly GCF_013387495.1. Lineage (GTDB taxonomy): Bacteria > Actinomycetota > Actinomycetes > Streptomycetales > Streptomycetaceae > Streptomyces. The sequence continues at coordinate 51,033 of NZ_JABZEE010000029.1, forward strand.
CCTCGCCGCCGCCCCGCCGCAACCTCGTGTGACCAGCGTGTGCACAGCGCCCCCCACTCGTGCCCGAGCAGTTCTCACAGGGAGACCCGTATGTCCGCAACTCCAGGACGCCGTTCGGTACTGTTCGCCGCCGGGGCGGCCGCCGCCACCGCCTTCGCCGCCACGCCCGCCGCTGCGACGCAGACGGAGAAGCGGCCGAAGGGCCCGCTCGTCATCGGCCACCGCGGCTCCGCGGGCTGGCGTCCCGAGCACACCGCCGCCTCGTACACCGCGGCCGTCCGGGCCGGAGCCGACTGGATCGAGCCCGATCTGGTACCGACCAGGGACCATGTGCTCGTCGTGCGGCACGAGAACGAGATATCGGGGACGACGGACGTCGCACAGCACCCCGAGTTCGCGGACCGCCGCACCACGAAGACCGTCGACGGGCGCGCGGTGACCGGCTGGTTCACCGAGGACTTCACGCTCGCCGAGCTCAAGACACTGCGGGCGGTCGAGCGGCTGCCGCTGGTGCGCAACCGCAACACCGTCTTCGACGGCCGGGAGACCGTCATGACGTTCCAGGAGGTCGTCGACCTCGCCCGCGCCCTGTCCAAGGAGCACGGCCGCACGATCGCCGTGTTCCCGGAGACCAAGCACCCGAGCTACTTCCGCTCCGTCGGGCTGCCGCTGGAGGAGGAGCTGGTGCGCCTGGTGCGGCGCAACCGGCTGGACGGGCGCGAGTGCGTCGTCCAGTCCTTCGAACCGTCCAGCCTGCTGCGTGTCGCCGAGGCAGAGCTGCGCGTCCCGCTGTGGCAGGCGCTCGGCACCCGGGGCGGCCCGTTCGGGCACGACAAAACCTACGCGCAGATGATGACGCCCGAGGGGCTGCGCGAGATCGCCGGATACGCCGACTGGATCGGCCCGGACAAGTCGTCCGTCGTCGCGCCGTCGACGCTGCTGGCGGACGCGCACGCGGCCGGGCTGCGCGTCGGCGCGTACACGTTCCGCGCGGAGAACCAGTTCCTGCCCGCGCAGCTGCGGCGGGGGACGGACCCGAACGGCTTCGGCGACGCGTTCGCCGAGTACGCCCTGCACTACGGGCTCGGCGTCGACGCCGTCGTCACCGACTTCCCGGACCTCGCGGTCGCCGCGCGCGAGGAGTTCACCGCCGGGTCCTAGGACCCGGGGCTGATCACGGCCGCCCCTCACCGGACAGGCGGAAGGAGGACGGCCCCCGCGAGGACGTGACGCGCGGGGGCCGTCCTCCGGTGTCCGGTCTCAGTCGAAGATCGGCCCCTGCGTGCGGGTGCGCTTGATCTCGTAGAAGCCCGGGATCGACGCCACGAGCAGCGTGCCGTCCCACAGCTTCGCCGCCTCCTCGCCCTTGGGGGCGGGGGTGACGACCGGGCCGAAGAAGGCGATCTGCTCGCCGTCGGCGCCAGGGACCGCGATGACCGGTGTGCCGACCTCCTGGCCGACCTTGCTGATCCCCTCGTCGTGGGAGGCGCGCAGCTCGGCGTCGTACGTGTCCTTGTCGGCGTACTCGGCGAGCGAGACGGGCAGGCCGACGTCCTCCAGCGCCTCGCGGACGGCCGCCGTGGTCGGCCCCTCTCCCTTGTTGTGGAAGCGGGTGCCGAGCGCGGTGTACAGCTTGCCGAGCACCTCCTCGCCGTGCTCCTGCGCGGCGGCGACGACGACCCGCACCGGGCCCCATGCCTTGGTGGCGAGCATCTCCCGGTACTCCTCCGGGAGCTCGTCCAGCTTGTTCTCGTTCAGCACGGCGAGGCTCATCACATGCCAGCGGACCTCGACGTCGCGGACCTTCTCGACCTCCAGCATCCAGCGGGAGGTCATCCAGGCCCAGGGGCACAGGGGATCGAACCAGAAGTCGACTGGCGTCTTGCCGTTGTCGGACATGTCACTCCTCGTGAAGGTGCGGCGCCGTGCCTGCCTAGGGGCAACGCGACCCGCCCGCGGGGGATTCCCCCGTACCGGCTGCCAGGAGCACATGGGAGGATCGCTCCTGTTCGAACGAGACACGAAGGAGTGCCCGTGCCCGGTGAGAATCTGTCCCGCGACGAGGCCCGCACCCGGGCCGAGCTGCTGACCGTCGACGGGTACGAAGTCGCCCTCGACGTACGGTCCGCGGTCGGGGACGCCGAGGAGGGGGCCGGGCCGCGCACGTTCCGCTCGGTGACGACGATCCGCTTCCGTGCCGCCGAGCCGGGTGCGCCGACCTTCGTGGACCTGATCGCCCCGTCCGTGAGCAGCATCACACTCAACGGCCGCGAACTGGACCCCGCCGCCGCCTTCGACGGCTCCCGGATCGCGCTCGACTCCCTGGCCGCCGAGAACGTGCTCGTCGTGGACGCGCAGTGCGCCTACAGCCGCACCGGCGAGGGCCTGCACCGCTTCGTCGACCCGGAGGACGGCGAGGTCTACCTCTACACGCAGTACGAGCCGGCCGACGCGCGCCGTGTCTTCGCGAACTTCGAACAGCCCGACCTCAAGGCGCCGTTCCGTTTCGAGGTGACCGCGCCCGAGGGCTGGACCGTGTGGAGCAACGGGGAGGGGGCCCGCGCCGAGGACGGAGTGTGGCACTTCGCCGAGACGCGGCCGATCTCGACGTACATCACGGCGGTCGTCGCCGGCCCGTACCACTGCGAGACGGATGTGTACGAGCGGGAGATCCCCGGGGGCACCTCCCGGGCCGAAGGCGCCGGGGCAGGCACGGTGCTGCGGATCCCGCTGGGCGCGATGTGCCGCAAGGCTCTGGCCAGGCACTTCGACGCCGACGCCATCTTCCTCGTCACCAAGCAGGGTCTCGACTTCTTCCACGACCACTTCGACTACCCGTACCCGTTCGGGAAGTACGACCAGGCGTTCGTGCCCGAGTACAACCTGGGCGCCATGGAGAACCCCGGCTGTGTGACCTTCCGCGAGGAGTTCGTCTTCCGCGGCAAGGTGACGCAGGCGTCGTACGAGCGCCGGGCGAACGTGATCCTGCACGAGATGGCGCACATGTGGTTCGGCGACCTGGTCACCATGCGCTGGTGGGACGACCTGTGGCTCAAGGAGTCGTTCGCCGACTTCATGGGCTCGTTCTCCATGGTGGAGGCGACCCGCTTCACCAACGGCTGGGTCACCTTCGCCAACAACCGCAAGGCGTGGGCCTACCGCGCGGACCAGCTGCCGTCGACCCACCCGATCACGGCCGACATCCGTGACCTGGAGGACGCCAAGCTCAACTTCGACGGCATCACGTACGCCAAGGGCGCCTCGGTGCTCAAGCAGCTGGTGGCGTACGTGGGGCGGGAGGCGTTCCTGGAGGGGGCGCGGCGCTACTTCAAGCGACACGCGTACGGGAACACGCGCCTCGACGATCTGCTGTCCGTGCTGGAGGAGACCTCCGGACGGGACATGAAGGAGTGGTCGCGCGCCTGGCTGGAGACGTCCGGGGTCGACTCGCTGACGCCGGAGGTCCTGTACGGCGAGGACGGCCGGATCACCGAGCTCGCGATCGCCCAGGACGGCGACACGCTCCGGCCCCACCGCGTGGTGGTCGGGCTGTACCGGACCGAGGACGGGAAGCTCGTGCGGTACGCGAGCGCCGGCGTGGACGTTGTCGGGGCGCGCACGGTGGTGTCCGAACTCGCGGGCACGGAGCGGCCAGAGCTGGTCCTCGTCAACGACGAGGACCTGACGTACTGCAAGGTCCGCTTCGACGAGGACTCGCTGGCGACGCTGCGGGCGCACCTGGGCGACATCGAGGACCCCCTGGCCCGGGCGCTCGCCTGGTCGGCGCTGTGGAACATGACGCGTGACGCGCTGATGCCGGCGCGGGACTTCGTGGACCTGGTGCTGCGGTTCGCCGGGCGGGAGTCGGACATCGGCGTACTGCAGATGCTGCACGCGTGGACCCGTGCGGCCCTGGTGCACTACGCGGCCCCCGCGTGGCGCGAGGAGGGCTCCCGGCTGCTGGCCGAGGGCGCGCTGGGTGAGCTGCGGCGCGCGGAGCCGGGCACGGAGCACCAGCTGACGTGGGCGCGGTTCTTCGCGTCGGTGGCGGCGCGGGACGAGGACTTCCGGCTGCTGTCCGGTCTGCTGGACGGCACGGAGAAGATCGACGGTCTGGACGTGGACCAGGAGCTGCGCTGGGCGTTCCTGGGGCCGCTGGCCGCGCACGGCCGGGCGGACGAGTCGGTGATCGCGGCGGAGCTCGCGCGCGACGACACGGCGTCGGGCAAGCGGCACGAGGTGCGCTGCCTGGCGGCGCGGCCGTCCGCTGCGGTGAAGGCCCAGGCGTGGGCCGCGGTGGTGGAGTCGGACCGGCTGTCCAACGCGCTGGTGGAGGCGACGATCGCGGGCTTCGCCCAGCCCTCGCAGCGTGACCTGGTGGCGCCGTACGCCTCGAAGTACTTCGAGGCGATCGAGCGGGTCTGGTCGGAGCGGTCGATCCAGATCGGGATGGACGTGGTGCGGGGCCTGTACCCGTCGCTCCAGGACTCGCCGGGCACGCTGGCGGCGACGGACGAGTGGCTCGCCGCGCACGAGTCGGCGGCGCCGGCGCTGCGCCGACTGGTCCTGGAGGCCCGCGACGACCTGGCGAGGGCGCTGCGCGCGCAGGAGCGGGACGGGTCGTAGGGGGGCGGGATGCGCTGCGCGGGGCTGTTCCCCCTACCCGCCTCAAACGCCGGACGGGCTGATTTCGCGCAGCGAAATCCAGCCCCGCCGGCGATTGAGGCGCGGGGGTCCGGGGGCGGAGCCCCCGGTTACGGGAAGGGGGTGGGGAACAGCCCCGCGCAGCGGCCCCCCACCGGCACCCCCATCGGCACTCGAACGCGCGTACTTTAGTGCGGTCTTGTCCCGAAATTCCGACGAGCGTGTAACAGGGGTTAGGGACCCGCTCACCCCCGGGCATTCCCTCCGCATGGAACAGTGCGACACTCCCCTCCCTCTCCCCCTCCACCCCCACCACATCCCCGAGCTCGTCGTGTCCGGCGCCGAGTTGCGCGCACGCGGTGTCACGCCGGGGCGGGCCGCGCAGCAGTGCAGGGCCGGTGGGCCCTGGCAGGTGCTGTTGCCCGGGGTGTACCTCCTGCGGTCCGGGCCGGTGACCGGCGAGGAACGGCTGCGCGCCGCGCTCCTGTACGCCGGGCGGCCCGCGGTCCCCGCCCAGCGGAATGACTCGGCGCCGTACGGCCAGGCGATGGTCACCGGGCTCGCCGCGCTCGCGCTGCACGGGTTCTCCGGCGTTCCCCCGCTGAGCACGCTCGACGTGATCGACGTGCTCGTGCCCCGTACGCGGCGTCTGCGGTCCACCGGGTGCGTCCGGCTGGTGCGCGGGCAGGTGCTGCCGATCGCGGAGGAGGCCGGCGGCGTGCCGGTCGCCCCGGTGGCGCGCGCCCTCGCCGACGCCGTCGCCGGGCTGACCGACGCCCCCCAGCGGGTCCGGCTGCTGCTGACGGAGGCCGTCCGCGGCGGCTGCGAACCAGCCGCGGTCGTCAGGGAGTTGAGCGACGCCCGGCTGCTCGACCAGCCCCACGTCATGGACGCCGTCGACTTGCTGCTCGCCGAGGGCCGGGCGCTGGCCGAGGGCCGGCTCTACGCGCTGGTGCGCGCAAGCGGCCTGCCCGAGCCGCTGTGGAACGTGGATCTGCGGCTGCCCGGCGGCCCCCACCTCGGCGGCGTCGACGCGTACTGGCCCGATCAGGCCGTGGCTGTCGAGCTGGACACGCGCGCGCCCCGGCACGACGAGGACGCCCTGCGGTCGGAGTACGCCCACAAGCGGGACGTCCTCGAACGCCTCGGCATCACGGTCGTCCACATCACGCCCCGCAAGCTGCGGGACGCGCCCGAGCAGCAGGCGGTCGTGGTGCGTACGGCGCTGATGGCGGCGGCGGACCGGGAGCCCGCGGCCTATGTGGTGGCGCTGCCGCGCTGAAGAACGTGACCGAGCGCCGGCCGGGAGCGCCACAGTTCGAGTCCGATGTCGACCAGGGCGACCCGGTCGAGTCCCGGTACAGCGCCCAGGGCGTGCCATGCGGCCAGATCGGTCGACCCGTTCGTCTCGGACCGCAGTCCACCACCCGTGACGCGGCCCTCGTAGACGATCCTCAGGCCCTGGAAGTCGGCGAACATGCCGAGTTTGCGCGGGTAGCGACGGCGCATCGAGTCGATGCCGAGCAGGGCGGTCATCTCCGCCGCGTAGCCGGTCTCTTCCTCGACCTCGCGGACGACGGTGTCCAGGGGGTCCTCACCGTGGTCCATTCCGCCGCCGGGCAGCGTCCACTTCCTGGTGCCGTCACCCGCCACCCAGCGGGCGAGCAGGATCTGTTCATCCCGTATGCACACGGCGTACGCCGCGACCCTCAGCTCCCTGTTCATCCGGTGAGGTTATCGGCGGGTCCTCGGGGACGGGCGGGTTCGCCGGGGAGAACTCGGGGCCGGACCAGCGCAGCGGTGACGCCGCCTCGGCGTGCACGACGCCGGACACCGTGAAGCGGACGGTGCGGCCGCCGTCCGGTATGTGCTCAGTGCGGGCCGTGCCGGTGAGCTGGAGCGTGGTCCCGGTGCTCCAGTCGAGCAGCAGCAGTCCGGCGCGCGGGTCGCGCTCCAGGTTGCCGAGGGTCAGGAACATCGCGTTGCCGGGATAGTCCTCCCAGCTCAGCTCGGTCGGCGAGACGACCCGGAGGAAGCCCGGGTTCCCGCCGCGGTGGCTCGCGTCGGCCCCGTCGGGTGTGCCCGTGGCGACGAAGAAGGTGTCGGCCGCGCGGACGAAGGCCGTCTGATCCGGGTCGAGGCGTGCGCCGCGCCGCACGGCACCGGCCGGGGGCGCGTCCGCGCCGGTCTCGTACAGCTCCCTCTTCTGGAGGTACTTGGGGCAGTTGGCGAAGACCCGCTCGGTCTCGACGAGCAGCCCGCGGGCGGACGGGCGGACCGTGCCGCCCATCCGCATCCGCCGGCGTGTGCGCGGGTCCAGGACGATCGCGCCGGCCGCCACGGGAGGACCTGCCAGTGTCCCGGCGAGCGGGTCGTGGCCGGGCACGCTCCCGGCGATCGAGACGTGGTGCGCTCCCGTGGCCCGCAGGAACCCGGGCGGGCCGGTGAGCAGCGAGGCCCACATCCGGCCGGCCTCGTCCGCCGCGCCGAGCACGAGCATGGGCTGCAGGCCGAGGAAGGCCGCGGCGACCGGCTTGATGCCGGAGCCGATCGAGCGGCCGACGTGCGCGGCCTGCTCCCGCACGCCGACGCGGCGCTGCACGGCGAGGGAGCCGTGGTGGTAGGGGACCGGTGCGAGCTCCATGGGAGTCAGCTCCTGAGGCAGGCCGCGGACGGCCTAGAAGAAGCCGCAGGTGGGCGCTGCGGCGCTGGGTGCGGGCGACTCCTCGGCGCCTGAGGGCGCGTAGATCTCCAGGCGGGTGCCGTCGGGGTCGTGGAAGAAGATGCCGCCGGACGCCGCGCCTTCGCGGTGGGCGACGACGCCGTCGTGGACGAAGTCGACGCCGAGGCCCTTCAGGCGTGCCTCGGCCGCACGGACCTCGTCGATGGACGCCGCCTCGAAGGCGAGGTGGTGCAGCCCCGCGCGGGTGGCCTCGAAGGCGGATTCGGCCTGCTGCCACAGGGTGAGGACGAGGGTGCCGTCGCGGCCGAGGAAGGCGAAGCGCCGGCCGTCCTCCTTGCCCTCGCCGATGACCTCGAAGCCGAGGGTGCCGGCGTAGAAGGGGAGCGACCGGCCGAGGTCGGTCACGTTGAGGCCGATGTGGCCGCTGGCAAGCGCGCTGCTGGACGTCATGGAAGACCTCTCTGCGTCGTGCGGTTCCGCCTCGATGGCTAACCGCTCACATTCAATTTAGCGGTTAGATGCGAGAGGTGCAACCGGTCACGTACGCTTGAGGGGTTAGACGCAACGGAGCGAAGGAACACGCATGACCGCCGCCGACCCACGCCCCCTCCTCGGCGAGCCGGTCTCGCTCGACCTCCTCAACACCCGCTGGATGCACGACGGCGAGCTCCAGGACCTGCTCGAGGACACCGGCGGCCTGGAGATCTGGCTGCGGACGAACGGCCTCGCGGACCGGTTCGCCGCCGACGCGGCCACGCTGGAGAACACCCTCGTCGCCCGGGACGCGCTGGCCGCGCTGGTCGACCGCACGGACGCGCAGGCCGCCGCAGGCGTCGACGCCGTCCTCGCACACGGCCGCATCCGCGCCACGCTGACGGACGAAGGACCCGGCGAGGAGGCGGAGTTCACCGACCCGGCCTGGGGGCCGGGCTGGATCGCGGCCCGCGGCCACCTCGACCTGCTGAGCACCGCGCCCGACCGGATCCGCGCCTGCGCGCACGACGCCTGCGTCCTGCACTTCTTCGACACGTCGCGCAACGGCACCCGCCGCTGGTGCTCCATGGCCCTGTGCGGCAACCGGGCGAAGGCCTCGCGCCATTACGCGCGGACCCGCGAGGGGTGAACAGCGGGCGACATGGCCTGATTTGACCGCGCTGACGCATCCAGCGCGCTGGCGGGTCTCCGCCACGTCGGCTTCACGACTCGATCAAGTCTCCACAAACCGCTGTTCTTTACGAAAGGCTGAGCGGTCATCCGGTACCGAATTCCGGACCCTCTCTTCCACGAACAGGGATGCAGATGACCCCCCAGCCCCAGAGCTCCAGCACAGAGCGCTCCGTACCCGGGCACAGACGCGCTGCCCGGGTGGCGGCGGCCGCCTCGCTCGTGGCCGCACTGGCCGCGGCGGGCGCCGTCCCGGCCGTCGCCTCGGCGCCCGTCGACGACCCATCGGCCACCAAGGGCCTCAGGACCGCGGCGTCCCCGACGGACAAGCTCGGCACGGCCGACGCCGAACTGCTCGCCGAGGCCGAGGCCGACGGCCGCAAGACCGTGACCGTCATGGTCGCCACCGCCCCCGGGGAGACCGAGCAGGTCGCCGGCCGGCTCGACGCGGTCGAGGGCGCCACGGTCGGCAGGACGTTCGACAAGCTCGGCTACGTCCGTGCGACACTGCCCACCGCCGAGGCCGAGGACGCCCTGACGGCAGTGGCCAAGCTCTCCAGCGTCCACGGCATCGACCTCAAGCACGAGATCGAGCTGGACGACCCGACGCCGGCCGGCGACCGCGCCGGGGGAGCGGCCACCGCGGCCGAGGGAATCTACCCGGCTCCCGGCAAGGACACGCCCGCCGAGAACCCGTACAACCCGTCCTTCGAGACGGGCGCGGTCGAGTTCGTCGAGGACAATCCCGAGGCCGACGGCCGAGGGGTCACCATCGGCATCCTGGACTCGGGCGTCGACCTCGGGCACCCGGCGCTGCAGAAGACCACCACCGGCGAGCGCAAGATCGTCGACTGGGTCACGGCGACCGACCCGGTGGCCGACGGCGACGGCACCTGGCTGCGGATGGACACCGCCGTCAGCGGCCCGACGTTCACCGCCGGCGGCCGCACCTGGTCCGGCCCGGCCGGGTCCTACGGCTTCCAGACCTTCGCCGAGTCCGCCACCCGTGGCGGCGACATGGCCGGAGACCTCAACCGTGACGGCGACACCACGGACAAGTGGGGTGTGCTGTACGACGCGGGCACCCGCACCGCCCGGGTGGACCTGAACAACGACGGCGACTTCACCAACGACACCGTCATGAAGCCGTACAAGAACGGCTTCCAGGTCGGCTACTTCGGCACCGACAACCCCGCGACCGACGTCGCCGAGCGCATCCCGTTCGTGATCGAGGTCCGCAAGGACGTCGTCCACAACGCCGCCGGCGCCAAGGCCGACTACGTCAGCATCGGCGTGATCGAGGGCTCGCACGGCACCCACGTCGCCGGCATCACCGCCGCCAACGGCCTCTTCGGCGGCGAGATGAACGGCGCCGCGCCCGGCGCCAAGCTCGTCTCCTCGCGCGCGTGCACCTGGTCCGGCGGCTGCACCAACGTGGCCCTGACCGAGGGCATGGCCGACCTGGTCATCAACCGCGGCGTGGACATCGTCAACATGTCCATAGGGGGCCTGCCCGCGCTCAACGACGGCAACAACGCCCGCGCGGAGCTCTACACCCGCCTGATCGACACCTACGGCGTCCAGCTGGTCGTCTCGGCCGGCAACAGCGGCCCCGGCGTCAACACCATCGGCGACCCGTCCCTGGCCGACAAGGTCATCAGCGTCGGCGCCACCATCTCCCGCGAGACCTGGGCGGCGAACTACGGCTCCGTCGTGGCGAAGAAGTACGCGATGCTGCCCTTCTCCTCCCGCGGTCCGCGTGAGGACGGCGGTTTCACGCCGACTCTGAGCGCGCCCGGCGCCGCCATCAACACCACGCAGACCTGGGCGCCCGGCGGCCCGGTCGCCGAGGCGGGCTACCAGCTCCCGCCGGGCTACTCGATGCTCCAGGGCACCTCGATGGCCTCCCCGCAGGCCGCGGGCGCGGCCGCGCTGCTGATCTCGGCGGCCAAGCAGAACGATGTCGAGCTGACCCCGGCGAAGCTGCGCACGGCGCTCGTCAGCACCGCCGACCACATCCGCGGCACGCAGGCGCACGAGGAAGGCGCCGGCCTGATCAACATCGTGGACGCCTGGGACGCCATCGAGGACGGTGCGACCGCCCACGAGTACAGCGTCAAGGCCCCGGTCGACACCGCGATCGACCAGTTCCTGAAGACCCCGGGCTTCGGCACCGGCCTGTACGACCGCGAGGGCGGCCTCAAGGCCGGCGGGAAGAAGACGTACGACGTCGTCGTCACCCGCACCACGGGCCCGGACCGTCCGGTGCGGCACGAGCTGCACTTCGAGAACAACGACGGCACGTTCCGGATCGTCGGTGACGACGAGGTGGCGCTCCCGCTGAACCGGCCGGTCACCGTCAAGGTCGCCGCGGGGCCCCGGTCCGCCGGTGTGCACAGCGCGATCCTGGAGGTCGACGACCACCGGACCGAGGGCATCGACAAGCAGGTCCTCACCACGGTGGTCGCCTCGCACGAGCTGGCGCAGCCCTCGTACACGCTGTCCGCGTCCGGCTCGGTGCAGCGCAACAGCCACAAGTCCTACTTCGTCACCGTTCCGAAGGGTGCGAAGAGCCTGGAGATCGCGCTCGGCGGTCTCGCGGCGGGCAGCCAGACCCGGTTCGTCTCCATCCACCCGTACGGTGTGCCGTCGGACCCGACGTCGACGGTGAACTGCTACCCGAACTACACCAACCCGGCGAACACCTGCCGCCCCGACCTGCGGTCGTACGCGAACCCGCAGCCGGGCGTCTGGGAGGTCGAGGTCGAGTCGCGCCGTACGTCGCCGCTGCTCGACAACCCGTACCAGCTGGACGTCGCCGTGCTCGGCGCCTCCTTCGACCCGGCCGTCCAGACCCTGGCCGAGGCGAAGATCGGCACCCCGGCCGCGGTGCGGTGGAACGTGACCAACGGCTTCGCCGCCATCGACGGCAAGCTGGCCGGCGGCTCGCTCGGCTCCTCGAAGGTCACCAAGCCGACGATCGCCCACCGCGAGATGCAGACGACCACGGTCGTCATCGGCGAGGGCGTCGAGCGCTTCGACGTCGCCATCGGCAACGTCTCCGACAAGGCCGCCGACCTGGACCTCGCGGTCAAGAAGGACGGCGTGACGGTCGGCTCGTCCGCGGACGGCGACTCGGAGGAGGCGGTCAGCCTGGTGAAGCCGGCGGCCGGTACGTACACCATCGAGGTCGACGGCTACTCGGTCCCGGCCAAGACCACGACGTACGACTACCGCGACGTCTACTTCGCGCCCTCGCTCGGCCAGGTCAAGGTCGGCGCGGACCCCGTGAAGCTCGCCAACGGCGCGACCGCGCAGGTCACCGCCGAGGTCCTGGTGAACAGCGCGGCTCCCGAGGGACGGCAGTTCTTCGGCGAGGTGCGGCTGCTGAACGCGCGCGGCACGGCCGCGGGCACCGGCAGCGTCGTGATCGGGAAGGTCACACCATAACGGTGTGATGCGCAGGGAGGGCGGGCATCCTAGGGGTGCCCGCCCTTCCGCGTGTGTGGCGTGCGTCCCGTTCCGCGGACAATCGATTGGACAAGGCGGCCGTGGACATACGCATCATGGAGCGGCACCCCATGCCGCAAGATGGTGCACAAACGTACGGAGGAGTCCCCGTGAAGGTCGGAATCGTCGGAGCCACCGGGCAGGTCGGCACGGTCATGCGCAAGATCCTTGCCGAGCGGAAGTTCCCGGTCGACGAGCTCAGGCTCTTCGCCTCCGCCCGTTCGGCGGGCTCCACCATCGCGTGGGAGGGCCGCGACATCACGGTCGAGGACGCCTCCACGGCGGACTACACCGGACTGGACATCGTCCTGTTCTCGGCCGGCGGCGCGACCTCCAAGGCGCTCGCCGAGAAGGTCGCCTCGCAGGGCGCGGTCGTGATCGACAACTCCTCGGCCTGGCGCCGCGACCCCGAGGTGCCGCTCGTCGTGTCCGAGGTGAACCCGCACGCGATCAAGGACCGCCCCAAGGGGATCATCGCCAATCCGAACTGCACCACGATGGCCGCGATGCCGGTCCTCAAGCCGCTGCACCAGGAGGCCGGCCTCGTCTCGATGGTCGCGACCACCTACCAGGCCGTTTCCGGGTCCGGTCTCGCGGGCGTCGCGGAGCTGGACGACCAGGTCAAGGCGGTCGCCGACCGTGCCGCCGAGCTGACGCACGACGGCGAGGCCGTCGTCTTCCCCGAGCCGGGCGTCTACAAGCGCACCATCGCCTTCAACGTCCTGCCGCTCGCCGGCAACCTCGTGGACGACGGCTCCCACGAGACGGACGAGGAGCAGAAGCTCCGCAACGAGTCCCGCAAGATCCTGGAGATCCCTGAGCTCAAGGTCTCGGGCACCTGTGTGCGCGTGCCGGTCTTCTCGGGCCACTCGCTTCAGGTCAACGTCCGCTTCGAGCGTGCGATCGGCGTGGAGCGCGCGTACGAGCTGCTGAAGGACGCGCCGGGCGTGGAGCTCTCCGAGATCCCGACCCCGCTGCAGGCGGCCGGCCAGGACGCCTCGTACGTGGGCCGCATCCGCGTGGACGAGACGGTGGACAACGGCCTGGCGCTGTTCGTGTCCAACGACAACCTGCGCAAGGGCGCGGCGCTGAACGCGGTGCAGATCGCGGAGCTGGTCGCGGACGAGCTGCGCGGCTGAAGGCCCTGACGGAGCCGAGGGGGCAATCACCGGAAGGTGATCGCCCCCTTGTGCGTGCCATGGCGGGCTGCCGCCGCGACGTCCCTGGTCAACAGCCGGGCGCGGGCGGAGCCGGGAGATCACCGCCGACCGCCGGCACCTGTGCGGCTGTGCGGTGACCGGGTCGAAATCTGCCGGGCGGAGCCCCTTCGGCGCGTGGAAGGATGGCCGCAAACATCGCAGACCGAGGAGATGACCGGGTGCCTGGCACAAACCTGACCCGTGAAGAGGCGCAGCAGCGAGCGCGCCTGCTCACCGTTGACTCGTACGAGATCGATCTCGATCTCTCCGGGGCGCAGGACGGCGGGACCTACCGGTCCGAGACCACCGTGCGCTTCGCGTCCGCCGAGGACGGTGCGGAGACCTTCATCGACCTGGTCGCCCCCGCCGTGCACGAGGTCGTGCTGAACGGGAAGTCGCTGGACGTCGCCGCGGTGTTCCGGGACTCGCGGATCACGCTGAAGCACCTGCAGGCGGGCGACAACGAGCTGAGGGTCGTCGCCGACTGCTCGTACACCAACACGGGCGAGGGCCTGCACCGCTTCGTCGACCCCGTCGACGAGCAGGCCTACCTCTACACCCAATTCGAGGTGCCGGACGCGCGCCGCGTCTTCGCCAGCTTCGAGCAGCCCGACCTCAAGGCGACCTTCCGGTTCACCGTGAAGGCGCCCGAGGGCTGGACCGTGATCTCCAATTCGCCGACGCCGCAGCCGCAGGACAACGTCTGGCGCTTCGAGCCGACGCCGCGCATCTCGACGTACATCACGGCCCTGATCGCCGGCCCGTACCACAGCGTGCACAGCTCGTACGAGAAGGACGGGCAGTCCGTCCCGCTCGGCATCTACTGCCGCCCCTCGCTGGCCGAGTTCCTGGACGCCGACGAGATCTTCGAGGTCACGCGGCAGGGCTTCGACTGGTTCCAGGAGAAGTTCGACTACGCCTACCCGTTCGCGAAGTACGACCAGCTCTTCGTGCCGGAGTTCAACGCGGGCGCGATGGAGAACGCGGGCGCGGTGACCATCCGCGACCAGTACGTCTTCCGTTCGAAGGTGACGGACGCGGCGTACGAGGTGCGGGCGGAGACGATCCTGCACGAGCTCGCCCACATGTGGTTCGGCGACCTCGTCACCATGGAGTGGTGGAACGACCTGTGGCTGAACGAGTCGTTCGCCACCTACACCTCGATCGCGTGCCAGGCGTACGCGCCGGGCTCGAAGTGGCCGCACTCGTGGACCACGTTCGCGAACTCGATGAAGACCTGGGCGTACCGGCAGGACCAGCTGCCGTCGACGCACCCGATCATGGCCGAGATCCGCGACCTCGATGACGTTCTCGTGAACTTCGACGGCATCACGTACGCCAAGGGTGCGTCGGTTCTCAAGCAGCTCGTCGCCTACGTCGGCATGGACGAGTTCTTCCGGGGCGTGCAGGCGTACTTCAAGACGCACGCCTTCGGCAACACGCGGCTGTCGGACCTGCTGGGCGCGCTGGAGGAGACCAGCGGCCGGGACCTGAAGACCTGGTCGAGGGCGTGGCTGGAGACGGCCGGCATCAACATCCTGCGCCCGGAGATCGGCACGAACGACTCCGGTGTCATCACCTCCTTCGCCGTGAGGCAGGAGGCCCCGGCGCTGCCGGCGGGCGCGAAGGGCGAGCCGACGCTGCGCCCGCACCGCATCGCGATCGGCATGTACGACCTGGACGACGCGGGCAAGCTGGTGCGCCGCGAGCGGGTCGAGCTCGATGTCGACGGCGGGCTGACCGAGGTCCCGGAGCTGGTGGGCAGGACCCGCCCCGCCGTCGTCCTGCTCAACGACGACGACCTGTCGTACGCGAAGGTCCGCCTCGACGAGGAGTCCCTGCGGAACGTCACCCAGCACCTGGGCGACTTCACCGAGTCCCTGCCGCGCGCGCTGTGCTGGGCCTCGGCCTGGGACATGACCCGCGACGGCGAGCTCGCCGCCCGCGACTACCTGGCGCTGGTCCTGTCCGGGATCGGCAAGGAGTCCGACATCGGTGTGGTCCAGTCGCTGCACCGCCAGGTCAAGCTGGCCATCGACCTGTACGCGGCGCCCGCCTGGCGCGAGACCGGCCTGAACCAGTGGACGGACGCGACGCTGGCGCACCTGCGGGCGGCGGAGCCGGGCAGCGACCACCAGCTGGCCTGGGCACGGGCGTTCGCCGCGACCGCGCGCACACCGCAGCAGCTGGACCTGCTCCAGGCGCTGCTCGACGGCACCGAGACGATCGAGGGCCTGGCCGTCGACACCGAGCTGCGCTGGGCGTTCGTGGAGCGGCTGGCGGCGACGGGCGTCTTCGACGAGGACGAGATCGCCGGCGAGTACGAGCGGGACAGGACCGCGGCCGGTGAGCGGCACGCGGCCACCGCGCGGGCCGCGCGTCCGACGCCGCAGGCCAAGGCGGAGGCATGGGCGTCGGTCGTCGAGTCCGCTGCGTCCGATGCGGGGACAGCGCTGCCGAACGCCGTGCAGGAGGCCGTGATCGGCGGCTTCGTCCAGACCGACCAGCGCGAGCTGCTCGCTCCCTACACGGAGAAGTACTTCGAGGCGGTCAAGGGCGTGTGGGAGTCCCGCAGCCACGAGATGGCGCAGCAGGTCGCCGTCGGCCTCTACCCCTCGCTCCAGGTCTCGCAGGACACCCTGGACGCGACCGACTCCTGGCTGAAGGCGGCCGAGCCCAACGCGGCGCTGCGCAGGCTCGTCTCGGAGTCGCGTGCGGGCGTCGAGCGTGCGCTGAAGGCGCAGGCGGCGGACGCGGCAGCGGAGTGACACAAGAGGAGTAGAACCTCTGCAAGTGGCGGCGCGCCGGGGCCCGTTCGGCCCGGCGCGCCTCCTTGTATTTTCGGTCGTCGACAACGCGCCAGACCGGAACCCTGAGTCAACAACCGTGCTGCGACCGGGATATGCTCCCGCCCGTCGCTTCATGTGATCTTTCCCGTTCGACTCTGAGGATGCTGATGGTTCGACAGGGAACGTCGACCGGAAGTCCGCGGCCGAGGGCGAGCCTCGTCTGGCAGCTGCCCGTCGCCGTGACCACCGTGGCCGCGATCGCGGCCGCGTTCCTGGTCTCCGCGTCGGCTCGCACCCCCGTACTGATCGTCTCCGCCGTGGCCGTCGCCATGGTCGCCGTGGCCTGCGCCGTGGTGGCGCGCCGGAACAGACTGGTGGCCGAGCTGCGCGAGCGGGTCGCGGCCCAGGACGCGCTGCTCGCCCGCCGCGCGGCCGAGACCGGCCGCCTCGCGGGCGAGCTGCTGCCCCAGGTGGTCGAGGCGCTGCGCAAGGGCGGCTTTCCCGAGGACGTGCTCGCCGCCGTCGACGCGCCGGCCGAGCACCACGCGGTGCTCCGCTCCGTCGTCGACGCGGTCAGCGCCGAGGAGGACCTGCGCGAGTCCGCGCAGCGCGCCTTCGTGAACATCGCCCGCCGCGTACAGGCCATCGTCCACCAGCAGGCCCAGGAGCTGCGGGAGATGGAGGACCGGCACGGCGGGTCCCCGGAGGTCTTCGGCGACCTGCTGCGCATCGACCACGGCACCGCGCTGATCGGCCGGCTCGCCGACTCCATCGCCGTCCTCGGCGGTGCCCGCCCGGGCCGCCAGTGGAGCAAGGCCGTCCCGCTCTACAGCGTGATGCGCGGCGCCATGTCCCGGATCATCGACTACCAGCGTGTGGAACTGCACTCGGTCTCCGAGGTCGCCGTCGTCGGCACCGCCGTCGAACCACTGATCCACGCCCTGTCCGAGCTGCTGGACAACGCCACCCGCTACTCGCCGCCGCAGACGAAGGTCCATATGACCGCGGTGGACGTGCAGTCGGGCATCGCCATCGAGATCGAGGACGGCGGCGTCAGCATGAGCGAGGAGGCGCGCAGGCGCGCCGAGCGGATGCTGCGCCAGGCGCAGCAGGGCATCGATGTCAACGACCTGGGCGAGACCCCGCGCCTCGGCCTCGCCGTGGTCGGCCGGCTCTCGCAGGCGTACGGCTTCCAGGTCTCGCTGCGCTCCTCCGCGTACGGCGGCGTGCGCGCCGTCCTCGTCGTCCCCCAGGCGCTGATCACCACGTCCGCTTCGGCGACCGGTCTGGCGCACGGCATCGGCGCCGCCTCCGGCCCCCGCCTCGCAGGCTCCGACACCCACGAGCGGCTGCCGCGGCCGGTCACCGGCCCCTCGGCGCCCCTGCCCGCGGAGGACGCACCGCAGGTGACCGAGCGGACGGCGAACGGCCTGCCCCAGCGGCGCCGCAAGAACCGGGTGACCGCTCCCGCCGTCCCCGCGGCCGGGGCGGCGACGACCCCGGCGGCTCCCGCGATCCGGCCGGGCGCCGCGGCGGACGCCGCACCGGCGGTGCAGCCCGGCATGTGGCTGGCCGCCTTCCAGAGCGGCCTGTCCGGCGACACCCCCCCGACGAACAACGGAAACGAGCAGCCATGATTCAGCGGCAGTCCCACCAGAGCAACATGGACTGGATGCTCAAGGACCTGGCAGAGGGCGTACCGCAGACCCGAAACGTCGTCGTGCTGTCCGCCGACGGACTGCGCATGGCACAGTACGGCGCGGACACGGACACGGCCGACCGGCTGGCCGCCGCCTGCGCCGGACTGCAGAGCCTCGCGGCCGCGGTCGCCTCCGAACTCCCGAACGGCGACGGCCAGATGCGGCTCGTCGTCATCGAGATGAACGGCGGCTTCTTCTACCTGATGGCGGCCGGCGCGGGCGCCTACCTCGCGGTGCTCGCCGACGAGGGCGTGGACGCCGGGCTGATGGGCCAGCGCATGCGGGACCTCGTGCTGCGGATCGGAGAGCACCTGAGCACGCCGCCGCGGCACGAGGGGCAGACCGCGTGAGCGAAGCGGACGAGGACTGGGAACCGAGCAGTCCGGAGCGGCTGTACGTCATCACCGGCGGCCGCAGCGGTTCCTTCGCGCCGACCGCCTTAGACCTGGTCACACTGATCGTGGCCAGGTCGGGCCCCAAACCCGGAATGCAGCCGGAGCACGCGGCCATCATCCGCATCTGCCAGGCGCCGCTCTCGGTGGCCGAGATATCCGCCTATCTGGGCCTGCCGGTGAGTGTGATCACCGTGTTGCTCAGCGACCTGTTGGCCGAGGACAAGGTGCTGGCACGCGCACCCGTCCGGGCCGCTCACCTCCCCGACCGCGCTTTGATTGAGGCAGTGATCGATGGACTTCAGAAGCTCTGAGCAGGCTCTCGGCCCGCGGAGCGAGGACGTGCTGCCGTCGACCGCCACGGCCGCCGTCAAGGTGGTCATCGTGGGTGGCTTCGGTGTCGGCAAGACGACCCTGGTCGGTTCGGTCAGCGAGATCAGGCCGCTGACGACCGAGGAGACGATGACGCAGGCCGGGGTGGGCGTGGACGACACCCAGGGCGTGGAACGCAAGACGGCGACGACCGTCGCGATGGACTTCGGCCGCATCAGCATCAACGAGGAACTGGTGCTGTACCTGTTCGGCACTCCCGGTCAGGAGCGCTTCTGGTTCCTGTGGCGCGGGCTGTTCGAGGGCGCGCTCGGCGCGGTGGTGCTCATCGACACCCGCCGGCTGGAGGTCAGCTTCGACGTCATCGGGCGGCTGGAGGAGCGCGGCGTCCCGTTCGTGGTCGCGGTCAACTCCTTCCCGGACGCTCCGGATTACCCGCTGGAGGAGCTGCGCGCCGCGCTGGACCTGCCCGAGTCGGTGCCGATCGTGCTGTGCGACGCGCGGCAGCGCGCGTCCAGCCGGGACGTCCTGATGGCCCTGATGCGTTACCTGCAGTCCCTGGCCCAGGCCCAGGCGGCGTCCTGACCGGTCGCCGGTCCCGTGCGGCCGGGGCCGGCGAGGGTCTCGCGCAGGCGGCCGCCGGTGGTGGTCTTCACGCCTCGGATCCGGCCACCGATGGACCGTTGCGCTCCGGTATGCCGGGGATTCGCCCCGTTGGATCAGCCAATCCGCCTGAGTACGATGCGCCTAGATGATCACTCTGAGGTGCAAGTTGCGCGTGTGACAACGGAGTTGACGCGCCGCACCCGCATCGAGAGGCAGGCCGCAGTGGAGTCCGAGCTGACCGTTCCCCCGATCTTCTCGCCCATTCCACCGGCGATACACCCGCGGCACGCGGACATAGACGTCCAGACCGCGGCCTGGGCCGAGACGTACCGCATCGGATCCGAGGCGCTGCGCGCCAGGCTGGTGATGCAGGACATCGGCACGTTCTCGGCGCGGATCCTGCCCGAGGGCCGCGAGGAGGTCGTCTCGCTCCTCGCGGACTTCGTCCTGTGGCTCTTCGGAGTCGACGACGGTCACTGCGAGGAGGGCGAACTGGGCCACCGGCCCGGCGACCTGGCCGGCCTGCTGCACCGCCTGATCCGGGTGGCGCAGAACCCAGAGGCGCCGATGATGCAGGACGACCCGCTGGCCGCGGGCCTGCGGGACCTGCGGACGCGCGTCGACCGGTACGGCACGGCGGGCCAGGCGGCCCGCTGGGTGGACGCCCTGCGCGAATACTTCTTCTCGGTGGTGTGGGAGGCCGCCCACCGCCGGGCCGGCACCGTGCCCGACCTCAACGACTACACCCTGATGCGGCTGTACGACGGCGCGACCTCGGTCGTCCTGCCCATGCTCGAAATGGGCCACGGCTACGAGCTCCAGCCCCACGAGCGGGACCGGACCGCGGTGCGCGCCGCGGCCGAGATGGCGTCGTTCGTCATCACCTGGGACAACGACATCTTCTCCCACCGCAGGGAGCGCAGGGCCCCCGGCTACTACCTCGACGCCCTGCGCGTGCTGGAGCAGCAGGGCATGAGCACCGAACAGGCGCTCACGACCGCGATAGCCCAGCGGGACCGTGTGATGTGCCTGTACATGCGCCTGTGCGGGCAGTTGTCCGAGCAGGGCAGCCCCCAGCTGCGCCAGTACCTGCGCAGCCTGTCCAGCTTCATACGCGGTGCCCAGGACTGGGGCGTCAGCTCCGTGCGCCACACCACCCCCGACGACCCGGCGAACCCGCCGCCCGTCTTCGGCGACACCCCGACGGACGACCGCCACGAGCCGCTAAACATCCCCGCCATCGCCTGGTGGTGGGACCTCGTGCCCGGCGCCGTCCCCACCGTCCACGGGCGGCACGCCGCGCGTGCAGCCTAGGGTCTTTCGTTTGGATCAGGCCGGATCAGCGAGCGGGATCTGGTGCGTGCGATCGCAAGGCGGAGGAGGGAGACAATGGCGGAGCCATGGCGACCGACGACAACGCGGCGAGCGTGCGTGCCAGGGCCCGCGAGCCCGGCATGATCCAAACGAGAGGCCCTAGGTGTGCTGTCCCGGGACGTTGGTGACACGCCTGCTGGGTGCTTGAACAGGTGAGGGCCTTCTGGGTTCGGTGTGGATTGCGACATCTACGCCCGACCGCAGGAGGCCCTCGTGTCCCACCGTAATGCCCCGCTGACGCCGACCGGCAGGCTGCGTCTGGCCCGGTGTGTCGTGGACGACGGCTGGCCTTTGCGACGGGCCGACAGCACCCGCGCGATGCCCGGGGACGTCTCCGAGCCGCGCCGTACCGCCGCCAGGACGTGACGGCGCGGCTGGTCCCGCTCCAGCACGCGCATCACCACGCCGCCCCGGCGCTCCGCCGCCATGCGCGGCACCAGCGCGACGCCCATGCCGGCCTCGACCATCGCCAGGATGGCGGTCCAGCCGGCCGCGCTGTGCGCCTGTTCCGGGACGAAACCGGCGCTCTCGCAGGCCGCGAGGGTGATCTCCGACCAGGGACCGCTGCCGCCGAAGATCCAGGGCTCCTCCGACAGGTCGGCCAGCCGCAGCCCGTCACGCCCCACCAGCGGGTGGTCCGCCGGCAGCGCCACGTCCAGCGGGTCGGCGAGCAGGGGCACCAGGGCGAACCGGGGATCGCGGGCCGTCGGCGCCTGGGCGGCCAACGAGAGCGCCAGGTCCACCCGGCCCGAGGACAGCAGGTCGTACGCCTCGGCCGCCTCCGCCTCCCTGACGCGGACCTCGAGCCCCGGATACGCGGCCCGCAGCCGCCGTACGGCGGGAACGACCAGCGCGGGCACCGCCGTCGAGAACGCCCCGACGCGCACCGTCCCCGTCTCACCCCGCAGGTACCCGGCCAATTCGGCGTCCGCGCGCTCCAACTGGGCGAACACCGACTCGGCGTGACGCAGCACCAGGTGGGCGGCGTCGGTGAGCCGGACCCGGCGGCCGTGCGCCTCGAGGAGCGGGACGCCGAGCTGCGAGGCCAGGTTCGACAGCTGCTGCGAGACCGCCGAGGGCGTCATCAGCAGCGCCTCGGCCGTCGCCGTCACGGTCCCCCGCTCGCTGAGCGTGCGCAGGATCCGCAGCTTCCTGATGTCCCACTCCCGCGTACCGGTCATGCCCGCACGCTATCCGGGCCGGGCGCGGCCACCGCTTCCTGGTGCGGCGCGGCCCTTCCCCCGGCGGTGGCGGCCGTCGCGCCTCTCGCCGCCGCGAGCATCACTCCGCCGAGGATCAGCCCCATGCTCACGAACTGCGCCGGCCCCATCGACTCGCCCAGCACGGCGTACGACAGCAGGGCCACGCACACGGGCTGCAGGTAGTAGACGGCTCCCGCGCGTGCGGCGCCGATCAGGGCGATGGCGCGGTTCCAGGCGAAGAAGGCGACCGCCGAGGAGAAGACGCCGACGTACACCAGCGGACCCACCGTTCCCGCCGTCGGGGCGAAGCCGCCCTGGAGGGCGAGACTGACGGCGAAGACGGGCGCGAGCAGCAGCGCGCCCAGCACGAAGGTGACGAAGAGCAGGACCAGCCCGTCGATCCCGGCGGGACGCCGTCGCAGCAGCGCGCTGTACGAGGCGAAGCTGAGCGCCGCGGCGAACATCCACAGGTCTCCGGCGGAGAAGTCCACCGACAGGGAGCCGTCGCCGACCAGCAGCAGCACACCTCCGCAGGCGACCAGCATCCCCGTGGTGCGGCGCGCGCCGAGCCGTGCCCCGCCCAGCCTCTCGTACAGCGCCATCACCACGGGCGAGGCGGCCATGATCATGCCCATGTTGCCGGCGGACGTGGTGAGTCCGGCCTGGTTGACGAGGGTGTTGTAGACGGTGACGCCGAGCAGGGAGGCGGCGAGCAGGAAGCGCGGATGGCGGCGGATCAGCGCGCGCTGCCGCCAGGCGGCGCCCACCGCGAAGGGCGCCACCGCGACGACGGCCACGATCCAGCGCCAGAAGGCGGCCTGCACCGGCGGCACGGAGTCGTGCAGGGCCCGTGAGGTGACGAAGCTGCCGGACCAGACGACGGTCGCCGCCGCCGCGAACAGCAGTCCCGGCGCCGCTCCGCGCCGCGCCCATCGCGCGGCGGTCGTCCTCCCGGTGGTGCGGGCGTGCTCCGGGGCCGTCACGGTCATCCTGTGCCTTCCTGTCGAGTGGGCCGGTGCGTCCACCGTCACCCGGGAAGACTCGTCAGGTCCATCGCATACTTACGACGATTCTTTTCAGCAGATCTGAACGATCGGCTCCCCGCACGACAAAGGCGCCCCGGACGCATCAGCGTCCGGGGCGCCTCGAAGGCTGGGTTCAGCGCGGAGTCAGCTCTGCTTCCTGGACTTGTCGAGCACCATCACCAGGCCGGCGATCACCACGAACAGGGCGATCGGCGCCACGACATACAGGCCGAGGGTCTCGGCCACGCTCAGACCGGGACCCGGGTCGTCGCCGTCGTCCGGGGTGAGCGCAAGCGCGGGGGACGACATCAGCAGCATCATCAGCGTCGTACCGGCTGCGACGGCGCCGGCGCGCAAGGCGTTCTTCTTGTCCACGGTGCCAACGTAGCGAACGCCTTTCAGGGCCGCGCGCCCGGGGGTGCCGTACGGGACCGGGAGCCGGTTGGCGGGGGTGCCGTACGGGACCGGGAGCCGGTTGGCGGGGGTGCCGTACGGGACCCGGAGCCGTTTGGCGGGGGTGCCGTACGGGACCCGGAGCCGTTTGGCGGTGCCGTACGCGGGGCCTCGCGGTTCCCCGGAGGTGCGAAGACCTTCATCAGCCGGTGCAGGCGGGGCGAGGCGGCGAGGTCCTCCAGGGACGCCGGCCGGCCCTCGCCGTCCGCGACGGGCAGGCGCCAGTTCGGGTACTCGTCCCAGGTGCCCGGCAGGTTCTGCGGGCGGAGGTCGCCGACCGCGTCCGGCAGCCACACCCCGACCATGCGCGCCGGCGTGCGCAGCAGGAAGCGGTAGACCGCCCGGATGCCGGCCTCCTCGTCGCCCGCGCCCTCGGGCAGCAGGCCGAGGGTCTCCAGCAGCCCCAGCCACTCCTGCACATCGGCCGCGTCCTCGGTCCGCTCCTGCTCCAGGCCCCCGGTCAGCAGCCCGAGCCGGTGGCGCAGCTCCACGTGACTGCCGCCGAGCCGGGCCGCGGTGGACGGCAGGTCGTGGGTGGTGGCGGTGGCGACGCATCCCTCCCGCCACCGCCCCGGCGGCAGCGGCCGGCCGTCGCCCGCCCAGTCCCGCTCGAACCAGAGCACGGAGGTGCCCAGCACGCCACGGTCGGCGAGCGCCTCCCGCACACCCGGCTCGACCGTGCCCAGGTCCTCCCCCACGACGACGGCGCCCGCGCGGTGCGCCTCCAGGACGAGGACCGCCAGCATCGCCTCGGCGTCGTAGCGGACGTACGTGCCCTCGGTGGGCGGGGCGCCCTGCGGCACCCACCACAGCCGGAACAGGCCCATCACATGGTCGATGCGCAGCGCGCCCGCGTTGCGCAGGATGCTCCGCAGCAGACCGCGGTACGGCGCGAACCCGGTGGCGGCCAGCGCGTCGGGGCGCCAGGGCGGCAGGCCCCAGTCCTGGCCGCGGGCGTTGAACGCGTCGGGCGGGGCGCCGACCGACATCCCGGCGGCGAAGACGTCCTGCAGGGCCCACGCGTCGGCGCCGCCGGGGTGCACTCCGACGGCCAGGTCGTGCACGACGCCGACGCCCATGCCCGCCTCGCGCGCCGCCCGGCCCGCGGCGGCGAGTTGTGTGTCGGTCAGCCACACGAGGCGGCTGTGGAAGTCGACCCGGTCCATCAGCTCGCTCCTCGCCCGCGCGGTCTCGGGGGAACGGGGGTCGCGCAGCGCGGCCGGCCAGCTGTGCCACGCGGAGCCGTGCACCTCGGCGAGCGCGCACCAGGTCGCGTGGTCCTCCAGGGCCCGGCCCTGCTCGGCGAGGAAGGCGCAGTAGGCGGCGTGGCGGCCTGGCCCGAGCGGGACGGCGTGCAGGATCTCCAGGGCCTCGCGCTTCAGCTCCCACACGGCGTCCCGGTCGATCAGCGCGCCCTTGGCAAGGACGGATTCACGCAGCTCGGCGCCCTTGTCCCGCAGCTCCTCCAGCCGTGCGCGCCGCGCGGGGTCCGCGTACGCGTACTCCGGGACGTCCTCGACGCGCAGATGGACGGGGTCGGGGAAGCGGCGCGACGAGGGGCGGTACGGGGAGGGGTCGGCGGGGGCGCCCGGCACCGAAGCGTGCAACGGATTCACCTGGACGAAGGACGCGCCCAGCGCGCGGCCGGACCAGGTGGCGAGTTCGGCGAGGTCTCCCAGATCCCCCATGCCCCAGGACCGCGCGGACAGCAGGGAGTACAGCTGCACCAGGAAGCCGTACGACCGGCCCTCGGGCCGGGGCGCCTCACGGGGCGCGACGACGAGAGTGGCGGCGGCGGTGCGGCCGTCGGGGGTCTCGGCACAGAGCCGGTGCACGCCGTGGGGCATGCGGTCCCAGCCGCCGGGCCGTCCCGTCCCGGGGACGACCTCCCCGCCGTCCTCCGTCTCGACGCGCAGCCGGGTGCCGCCGGGCAGGTCACCGAGCGCGGACGGCGGCTGCGTCCGCGCGCCGTCCTGCCAGACGACGACCGTCTGCG
Source organism: Streptomyces sp. PKU-EA00015 (assembly GCF_013387495.1). Taxonomy (GTDB): domain Bacteria; phylum Actinomycetota; class Actinomycetes; order Streptomycetales; family Streptomycetaceae; genus Streptomyces. The sequence goes on from NZ_JABZEE010000029.1 coordinate 76,100, forward strand.
GCAGCAGCCGCGCCGCCGCGGCGCGGTCCGCACGGTCCAGGGCGGCGCTGACCGCCCGCGGGGTGGACGCGTCGATGCCGAGCGCGGCGAGGACGGCGACGACGGTGGCGTCGGGGACCGCCACGGTCACGCCCTCGGAGGGCTGGAAGGCGGTGGCGACTCCGTGCAGCGCGGCGAGCCGGGCAAGGCCCATGCGGACTCCTTCAGGCCCCTGGTGACTCCGCGCCGCCCGCCGTGCCGTGGGCGGTCGGCTCGCTCGTCAGGGGCGCGATGTCGGCGAGCGGGGGCTCGCTGGTGAGAGGGGCGGCGTGAGCGAGCGGGGGCTCGCTCGTGAGCGGCACGTCGTGGGCGAGCGAGGGCTCGCCGGTGAGCTGTGCCTCGTGAGTGAGCGGGCAGCCTGCCGGGGCATGCGCCGGCTGCGCCGGGACCTGTTTGGACAAGGCGGAGAGCAGCAGGTGCGCGGATGCGGCCACGGTAAATCACTCCAAGCGGGCGTGAACGGTCGTGAACGGGTCACAGCAGCCCTACCCCGTGGGCACGACCGCAGACGTAAACGACCGGCCAACGTGTTCCGGGTCACATGGTGTTGCCCTTCCGGCAGTCGGCCACGGCGACGCGCCGAGCCGCTCCGGAGGTCCGCAGACTCGTCCCGATCGTCCACCACGCCAGGCAAAAGGCACACAACGGCCAGGTGCATTGACACTCCCGCGGTGGGGGTGGTGGGCTCGAAACCGACCGGAACGGCAGGGGAGACCGAGGGGAGACCGGCGTGCGGCTCGGGGGCGGAAGACGTACAGCGGCGGCCGTCGCCGTCGCCGTCATCGGCGGTCTGCTGGGCGGGGCGCCGGGGGCCGTCGCGGCCCCCGCGGACCCCGGCGCACCGGCGGGCTCCGCGCAGGACCCCGAGGGCGCCGCGGCGGCGCCCTCCGTGTGGCCGCGCCCCCAGTCGCTGCGGGCCACGGGCGGCGCCGTCCCGCTCGGCGACGAGGCGACCGTCGTCGCGGACCCGGCCGCCGACCCGCACGCGGTAGGGCTGCTGAAGGACCTGCTGCGCGAGGCCGGTGTACGGACGGTGCACACCGCACTGCCCGGCCGCGGGCCGGTGTTCCGGGTCGCAGGCCAGGGCGCGCACGAGGCGCTGCGCGCCCTGCGCGCGGCGGAGCGCGCCGACCTGCCGGCGGGCGGCTACCGCCTGGCGGCGGGCCGCACCGGCGGCCGCGACACGGTCGCGCTCGACGGCGTGGGCGGCGACGGCCTGTTCCACGCGGTACAGACGCTGCGGCAGCTCGTGACGGACGGCAGCGTCGCGGGCGTCGTCGTGCGCGACTGGCCCGGAACAGCCGTGCGGGGCCTGACGGAGGGCTTCTACGGCGAGCCCTGGTCGCACGAACAGCGGCTCGCGCAGCTCGACTTCATGGGGCGCACCAAGCAGAACCGCTACCTGTACGCCGCCGGTGACGACCCCTACCGGCAGTCGATGTGGCGCGAGCCGTACCCGGCGGCGCAGCGCGCCGAGTTCCGCGAACTGGCCGAGCGGGCGCGCCGCAACCACGTCACGCTCGCCTGGGCCGTCGCACCCGCGCAGTCCATGTGCCTGGCCGACGACGGGGACGTACGGGCGCTGACCCGCAAGATCGACGCGATGTGGGCGCTGGGGGTGCGCGCCTTCCAGCTGCAGTTCCAGGACGTGAGCTACAGCGAGTGGCACTGCGACAAGGACGCGGAGACGTACGGGTCGGGTCCCGAGGCCGCGGCGAAGGCACAGGCACGGGTCGCGGACGCCGTCTCGCGGCACCTGGCCGACCGCCACCCGGGCGCCGAGGCGCTGTCGGTGATGCCGACCGAGTTCTACCAGGAGGGGGCCACGGAGTACCGCACGGCGCTCGCGAGGGAGCTCGACGGGGCGGTGCGCGTGGCGTGGACCGGTGTCGGCGTCGTGCCGCGCACGATCACGGGACGTGAACTGGCGGGCGCGCGGGACGCGTTCGACCATCCGCTGGTCACGATGGACAACTACCCGGTCAACGACTACGCGCAGGACCGGCTGTTCCTCGGCCCGTACACAGGCCGGGAGCCGGCGGTCGCGACCGGCTCGGCGGCTCTGCTGGCCAACGCGATGGAGCAGGCGTCCGCCTCCCGCATCCCCCTGTTCACCGCGGCCGACTACGCCTGGAACCCCAAGGGCTACCGCCCCGAGCAGTCCTGGCAGGCCGCGCTGGACGACCTCGCGGGAGGCGACCCGCGCACGCGGGAGGCGCTGGCGGTCCTGGCCGGGAACGACTCGTCGTCGATCCTCAGCCCCGAGAGCGAGTCGGCGTACCTGCGGCCGCTGATGGACGCGTTCTGGAGCTCCCGCACCACGACGGACGCCGGGGCGCGGGACCGGGCGGCGGCGGCGCTGCGTTCGGCGTTCACGGTGATGCGCCTCGCGCCCGAGCGGCTCGAGCACACGGCCGACGGGCGACTGGCCCACGAAGTGCGGCCGTGGCTGGACCAGTTGGCCCGTTACGGCCGGGCCGGCGAGCTGGCGGTCGACATGCTGCAGGCCCAGGCGCGCGGGGACGGGCAGGCAGCCTGGCGGGCGTCTCTCGACCTGGAGGCGCGGCACAAGGAACTGCGGGCGAGCCGGGCCACCGTCGGCAAGGGCGTGCTCGGCCCGTTCCTCGACCGCGTGGTGAAGGAGTCGCGGGCGTGGACGGGCGCCGACCGGGTCAGGGAGGGCGAGAACACCGTCTGGCTGGAGCGGCCGCGTCCGCTGACGGCGGTCACGGCGATGACCCAGCCCACCGCCTCCCCGCGCGGGCGTCTCGAGGTGCACGTGCCCGGCGAGGGCTGGCGTGCGCTGGCGCCGCTGTCGGCCGGGGGCTGGACGCAGACCGACGCCAGGGGCGTGAAGGTCGACGCGCTGCGGGTGTCGCCGGACGGGGACGAGCCGGTCCCGGTCCGTTCGGTGGTGCCGTGGTTCGCGGACGAGCCCGCGGCGGGGCTCGACCTCGTCCGCACCCAGACCAACGCCGAGATCGGCGGTGCTCCGCAGCGTGCCGGGGTGCGCCTGACGGCGCAGCGGCCCGGGGAGGTGCGCGGCGCGCTCACCGCGAAGGCGCCGGCGGGCATCGAGGTGAAGGTGCCCAAGGAGACGACGGTGCCTCGCGGGCTGCGGACCACGGTCCCGGTGGAGGTGACGGTCCCCGAGGACACGCCGGCGGGCGAGTACCGCGTGCCGCTGTCCTTCGCGGGGCAGGAGAGCACGCTGACGGTGCGCGCCTTCCCGAGGACGGGCACCACGGACCTCGCGCGCGGCGCCGGCGTGCGCGCCTCCTCGTCCGGCGACGAGACCGCGGACTACCCGGCCGCGGCGGCCGTCGACGGCGACCCGCGAAGCCGCTGGTCCTCGACGCTCGGCCCGACGGCCTGGTGGCAGCTGGAGCTGCCCCGGCCGGAGCGGGTGGGCCTGGTGGTGCTGCACTGGCAGGAGGCGTACGCGACGAGGTACCGCGTCCAGGTCTCGGCGGACGGCCGGGTCTGGCGCACGGCGGCGACGGTCACGGACGGCAGGGGCGGACGCGAGGCGGTCCGCATGGACGCCAGGGGCACCCGCTTCGTCCGTGTGCAGGGCGACGAGCGGGTCACCGAGTTCGGGTACTCGCTGTTCTCGGTGGAGACCTACGCGGTCGCGGAGTGAGGCCCGGGCACGGCCGCAAAGTGGCATGCGGCCGACGGCGCGGGAGTGCGCGGCGCCCTCCCCGCTCGCGCGGGGAGGTGCACAAAAAATGGCCTTCGGTCGTCAGGCGGAAATGCCGTCGATCCGGGCCATCGCGTCGTCCGCGCCGTACGGCTGCAGGTAGGGCAGCCAGCGCGGGTCCCTATGTCCGGTCCCGATGATGCGCCAGGCCAGTCCGCTCGGCGGCGCGGGCTGGTGGCGCAGGCGCCATCCCAGTTCGCGCAGGTGCCGGTCGGCCTTGACGTGGTTGCAGCGGCGGCAGGCGGCCACCACGTTGTCCCAGGCGTGCTGTCCCCCGCGACTGCGCGGAACGACATGGTCGACGCTGGTTGCGACGCCACCGCAGTACATACAGCGCCCGCCGTCGCGGGCGAAGAGCGCTTTGCGGGTGAGAGGAACGGGCCCCCGGTAAGGGACCCGCACGAACCGTTTGAGCCGCACCACGCTGGGAGCGGCGACGACACGGGTCGCACTGTGCATGAAGGCGCCGGATTCCTCGAGGCAGGTTGCCTTGTTCTCCAGGACGAGGACGAGCGCGCGGCGGAGCGGTACGACGCCGAGCGGCTCGTACGACGCGTTGAGGACCAGGACATGCGGCACGGTGGATGCCTCCTTGTACGCCGGCGGCGCGTGGCTCGCGCCGGGACGATCTGTCTTCAGTTTGTCCTCATGGCCGGTCCCGGCGCCACCACGTGCGCGTAACGGGCTGGAGGTGTTTTCCGCCACAGGCCTCGGGACGTTCCTCCCCTTTTCTTCCCCCGGGTGAGCCTTGTCTCTCCCTCGGCCGACCACGGGGTGACAGCCTTCGTCCCCCGTTAGGGTGGTTGGTCTCATCGCTCCCTGGAGGTTCTCCCCTGTGACCGCGTTCTGGTCCGCCGTCCGCACGGACGCCGATCCCTCGCCCGCACCCGTCACGCTCGACGAGGCCGCCAAGCAGGCCGGCGACGCCGCCGGCTGGGTCGAGGAGAACTGGTCGACCTGGCTGAACACCGGGCTGCGCATCGCGCTGATCCTGGTCGTGGCCCTTGTCCTGCGCATGCTCGTGCGCCGGGCCCTGACCAAGCTGATAGAGCGGATGAACCGCTCCGCGCAGGCGGTGGAGGGCACGACGCTCGGCGGTCTGCTGGTCAACGCGGAGCGGCGCCGGCAGCGCTCGGAGGCCATCGGCTCGGTGCTCCGCTCGATCGCGTCGTTCGTCATCCTCGGCACCGCGTTCCTGATGATCCTCGGGGCGTTCAAGATCGACCTCGCGCCGCTGCTCGCCTCCGCCGGTGTCGCCGGTGTCGCGATCGGTTTCGGTGCGCGCAACCTCGTCACCGACTTCCTCTCCGGTGTCTTCATGATCATGGAGGACCAGTACGGCGTCGGGGACTCGGTCGACGCGGGCGTCGCCTCCGGCGAGGTGATCGAGGTCGGCCTGCGCGTCACGAAGCTGCGCGGCGACAACGGCGAGATCTGGTACGTCCGCAACGGCGAGATCAAGCGGATCGGCAACCTCAGCCAGGGCTGGGCGACCGCCGGCGTCGACGTCACCGTCCGCTCGTCCGAGGACTTGGACCAGGTCAAGGCCGTGATCGGGGAGGTGGCGGACGACCTCGCCAAGGACGAGCCGTGGAACGAGCAGCTCTGGGGCCCGGTCGAGGTCCTGGGCCTGACCGAGGTGCTGCTGGAGTCGATGACCTTCCGCGTGTCGGCGAAGACCATGCCGGGCAAGTCGTTCGGCGTGGAGCGCGAGCTGCGCTGGCGGATCAAGCGGGCCTTCGACGCCGCGGGCATCCGGATCGTCGGCGGTCTGCCGCAGCAGGCGACGGAGGCGGCCGCCGACCCGGCCGCCGGCATGGCGCCGCCGTCCGCCTATGCGTCGACGACGTCGCCGCAGTCGCTGGCCGCGTCCCCGATCCCGCCGCCCGCCAACCTGACGAAGTAGCCGCCCGCCGGGCCCCGGACGCCCGGCCGCACCGCTCGCAGCGCCCCCTCGGTAACGCTTTGGTTGCCCAGGGGGCGTTTGCCATTGACGACCCGCCGAGGGCGGCCTACTTTCCTCTACAGAATAGGAAAGTTTCCTAACAGTCCAGAGCAAGGGCAGGTGCAACCGTCGTGGCCGGAACGACGCCCGGAACCCCGCGTGTGCTGCGCGCCATGAACGACCGTGCCGCACTCGATCTGCTGCTGGAGCACGGCCCGCTCTCCCGTACCCGGATCGGCAAGCTGACCGGACTGTCCAAGCCCACCGCCTCCCAGCTGCTGGCCCGGCTGGAGGCCGCGGGCCTCGTCGTCGCGACGGGCACCACCGCGGGGCGGCCGGGCCCGAGCGCCCAGCTGTACGCCGTCAACGCCCGCGCCGCCTACGCCGCCGGGCTCGACGTCACCCCGCAGCGCATCCGCGCCGCCGTCGCCGACATCACGGGCGCAACCGTCGGCGAGTTCGAGCTGCCCACCCCCGGGCGGCGCGCGGAGAGCGTCGTCCGGCAGGTCACCGGCGCGCTCGACGGCGCCGTCAAGGCCGCCGGCGTCACCCGTGCCGACGTCCACCGCATGGTCGTCGGCACGCCCGGCGCCTTCGACCCCTCGACGGGCCGCCTGCGCTACGCCTCCCACCTGCCCGGCTGGCACTCCCCCACCCTGCTGGGCGAACTCGCCGCGGCGCTGCCGATGCCCGTCGAGTACGAGAACGACGTCAACCTCGTCGCCGTCGCCGAGCAGCGCGGCGGCGCCGCCCACGGCCACGAGGACTTCGTCCTGCTGTGGAACGAGGAGGGCCTCGGCGCCGCCGTCGTCATCGGCGGCCGGCTGCACCGCGGCTTCACGGGCGGCGCCGGCGAGGTCGGCTTCCTGCCCGTGCCCGGGACGCCGCTGGTCCGCCAGGTGACCAAGGCGAACAGCGGCGGCTTCCAGGAACTGGCCGGCGCCCAGGCGCTGCCCCGGCTCGCGCGGGAGCTCGGCATCGAGGGTGTCGGCAGCGGCCCGCACACCGAGGTCGCCACCGCGCTGGTCGCCCGTGCCGCCGAGGCGGGCTCGGGGCCGTACCGTCAGCTGCTCGACGCGTACGCGACCGGGCTCGCGACCGGGCTCGCGTCCATGGTCGCCGTGCTCGACCCGGAGCTCGTCGTCCTGTCCGGCGAGGCGATCGTCGCGGGCGGGGAGCCGCTGCGCGAGCGAGTCCAGGCCGAGCTCACCGAACTGGCGGCCTCCCGGCCCCGGCTGGTGCTCGGCTCGGTGCGCCGCAGCCCGGTGCTGCGGGGCGCGCTGGAAAGCGCCCTGGCCACGACCCGCGACGAGGTCTTCGACACCTCCCGCTGAACCCTCGTCTCCGCTTCTCCCCTTCGCCCCGACTCCGTCCTCGTCACAGGGAGACACCGCCATGCCCAGAGACCGCCGGACCACGGCCGCCGCGCTCGCGGCGGCGGCCGCGATATCGCTCCTCGCGTCGGCCTGCACCGGCTCGGCCGGGAACGGCGCCGCCGACGACCCGGACGCGAGGACCACGCTGACCTTCTGGCACGGCTGGTCCGCACCCGCCGAGGTCGCGGCGATCGAGGCCAACATCAAGGCCTTCGAGGACAAGCACCCAGGCATCACGGTCGAGGTCGTCAAGGGCATCACCGACGACAAGCTCAACCAGGGCCTGCGCGCGGGCGGTTCCAGCGCCCCCGACGTCGTCTCGTCCTTCACCACCGACAACGTCGGGCGGTTCTGCTCCTCCAAGGCACTCACCGACCTGAAGCCGTTCCTGGACACGTCCGGGATCGACCCGCGCAAGACGTTCCTGCCGCAGATGGCCGAGTACACCGAGCACGACGGCACCCGCTGCACCGTGCCGCTGCTGGGAGACGCGTACGGCCTCTACTACAACAGGACCGCGTTCGAGGAGGCCGGCATCAAGGCCCCGCCGAAGACGCTGTCCGAGTTCGACGCGGCGGTCAAGAAGCTCACCAGGCCCAAGGGCGACGGCTTCGAACGGCTCGGCTTCATGCCCCTGTACCTCGGCTACGAGACCACGGTCGAGCACTACGGCGGCCAGTTCGGCATCCAGTACGTCGACGCCGACGGAAAGTCGAACACGGCCAAGGACCCGGCCGTCAAGGCGATGCTGACCTGGCAGAAGAAGCTCGTGGACGACCTCGGCGGCTTCGCGAAGCTCAACCGGTTCCGCACGGCGCTCGGGGACGAGTGGGGCCCCAAGCACCCGTTCCACACCGGCCAGGTCGCCATGCAGCTCGACGGCGAGTGGCGCGGCAAGATGGCCTCCGACGCGAAGCTCCCCTTCGAGATCGGCGCGGCGCCCTTCCCCGTCCCCGACGACCAGGCGGCCGACTACGGCAAGGGCTACCTCTCCGGCACGGTCCTCGGCATCGCGAGCAACAGCCCGCGCAAGAACGCCGCGTGGGAGCTCGTGAAGTATCTGTCCACCGACACCGACGCGGTCGTCTCCTTCGCCAACGCCATCCACAACGTGCCCTCCACCGTGGCGGCCCTGAAGTCGCCGAAGCTGAGCGACGACCCTCTGTACCGCACGTTCGTCGACATCGCGCAGCACCCCAAGAGCTCGCACGCACCCTCGTCCGTCAACGGCGGCGCCTTCCTGCTCACCCTCCAGGACTACGCCCAGACGTACGAGAAGGGCACCGAGAAGGATCTGGACGCCCTGCTGAAGAAGAACGACATCCAGGTCGACAAGGACAACGAGCAGGCCCGCTGATGACCACGGCCCGCCTCGCACCGGGACTGAGGTCCAAGCGCCGCCGCTCCGCGCTGCGCACCCTCGGCTTCCTGTCCCCCTGGCTCGTCGGGTTCGGCGTCTTCTTCGCCTACCCGCTGATCGCGACCGTCTACTTCTCCTTCATGGAGTACGACGGGTTCGCCCCGCCCGCCTTCGTGGGCCTGAAGAACTGGGTGTACGTCTTCCGGGACAACCCGCATCTGTGGCCCGCCCTGGCCAACACCCTGTGGCTCGTCCTGGTGATGGTGACGCTCCGCGTCGCCTTCGGGCTCGGCATCGGACTGCTCGTCACCCGGATCAGAACGGGCGCGGGAGTCTTCCGCACCCTGTTCTACCTGCCCTACCTGGCCCCGCCGGTCGCGGCGACGATGTCGTTCGTCTTCCTGCTCAACCCCGGCACGGGCCCGGCCAACACCGTCCTCGGCGCGCTCGGGCTCGGGCAGCCCGAGTGGTTCACCGACCCGGCCTGGTCGAAGCCCTCGCTCACGCTGCTCGCGCTGTGGGGCATCGGAGACCTGATGGTCCTGTTCATGGCGTCGCTGCTGGACGTGCCCAAGGAGCAGTACGAAGCGGCCGCGCTCGACGGCGCGAGCACCTGGCAGCGCTTCCGCTTCGTGACGCTGCCCACCATCTCGCCGATCGTGCTCTTCGCGGTGATCACCGGAGTGATCGCGACCATGCAGTACTACACCGAGCCCCTGGTGGCCGCGAAGGTCGCCAGCGGTGTGATCGGCGGCTCGGGGCAGCACTTCGAACCTGGCTACCCGGACAAGTCCACGCTCACCGTCCCGCAGGTCGTCTACAACCTGGGCTTCCAGCGCTTCGACACCGGAGCGGCGTGCGTGGTCGCGCTGGTGCTGTTCGCCCTGGCCATGGTGTTCACGGCGTTCCTGATGCGCCGGCGCAGCGGCTTCATGTCGCCGGAGGACTGAGCGATGACCCGGACGACAACAACCGTGCGCCCGCCCGTCCCGCCGGCGGCCGTGACCGCGGCGGGCACCGCTGCCCGGCGCACCGCGCGCCGCAGGGCGGCCCTGGGATGGGTCGCCGTCCACGCGCTCGGCATCGCCGCCGCGCTGTTCTTCGTGCTCCCGTTCGTCTTCGTGTTCCTGACCGCCGTGATGAGCGACGACCAGGCGCTGACCCGCGATCTGTGGCCGCGCACCTGGGAGTGGGGCAACTTCGCCACCGTGTGGAACACCCCCGGGTTCCTGACCTGGTGGCGCAACACACTGCTGTACGCGGGGCTCGGGACGGTACTCGCCGTGGCCAGCAGCCTCCCGGTGGCGTACGCGCTCGCCAGATTCCGCTTCCGCGGGCGCAACGTGATGATGATGCTGGTGATCGCGGCGATGATGCTGCCGCCGCAGGTGATCGTCGTGCCGATGTACCTGTTCTGGGCGAAGCAGATGGATCTCGCGGGCACGCTGTGGCCGCTGATCGTCCCGTCCGCCTTCGGCAACGCGTTCACGATCTTCCTGCTGCGGCAGTTCCTGCTGACGATCCCCCGCGAGTACACCGAGGCGGCCAGGATCGACGGCTGCGGGGAATTCCGCGCGATGGTCCGCGTGGTGCTGCCGATGGCCAGGCCGGCGATCGCCGCGGCCGCGCTGTTCCACTTCTTCTTCTGCTGGAACGACTACTTCGGACCGCAGATCTACGCCTCCGAGAACCCGGCCGCCTGGACCCTGAGCTACGGCCTGGAGTCCTTCAAGGGCGCCCACCAGACCGACTGGAACCTCACCATGGCGGCCACGGTGCTGATCATGGCACCGGTGATCGTGGTCTTCTTCTTCGCACAAAAGGCCTTCATCGAGGGCGTCACCCTGACCGGAGTAAAGGGCTGATCCATGAAACTCGCTGTTGTGGGGGGCGGTTCCACCTACACCCCCGAGCTGATCGACGGCTTCGCGCGGATGCGCGACACGCTGCCGGTCTCCGAACTCGTGCTGATCGACCCCGCCGCCGACCGGCTCGACCTCGTCGGCGGCCTGGCCCGACGGATCTTCGCCAAGAAGGGCCACGACGGACGCATCGTCACCACCTCCGACCTGGACGCGGGCGTCGCCGACGCGGACGCGGTCCTGCTGCAGCTGCGCGTCGGCGGTCAGGCCGCCCGCCAACAGGACGAGACCTGGCCCCTGGAGTGCGGCTGCGTCGGCCAGGAGACGACGGGCGCGGGCGGCCTCGCCAAGGCGCTGCGCACCGTTCCGGTGGTGCTCGACATCGCCGAGCGCGTCCGCCGGGCCGGCCCCAACGCGTGGATCATCGACTTCACCAATCCGGTCGGCATCGTGACGCGGGCACTGCTCCAGGCCGGTCACCGGGCCGTGGGCCTGTGCAACGTCGCCATCGGGCTCCAGCGCAAGTTCGCGAGACTCCTCGACGTGGCCCCGGCCGGCGTCCACCTCGACCACGTGGGGCTCAACCACCTCACCTGGGAGACCGGTGTGCGCCTCGGCGGCCCCGACGGCGCCGACATGCTGCCCAAGCTGCTCGCCGAGCACGGCGACGCCATCGCCGACGATCTGCGGCTGCCACGCCCCCTGCTGGACCGGCTCGGCGTCGTCCCCTCGTACTACCTCCGCTACTTCTACGCCCACGACGAAGTCGTGCGGGAGCTGCGCACCAAGCCGTCGCGGGCGGCGGAGGTCGCGGAGATGGAGCGCCGACTGCTGGAGATGTACGGCGACCCGGCGCTCGACGAGAAGCCGGAGCTGCTCGCCAAGCGCGGTGGCGCCTTCTACTCCGAGGCCGCCGTCGATCTCGCCGCGTCGCTGCTGGGCGGTGCGGGCAGCCCGGTGCAGGTGGTGAACACCTGGAACAAGGGCACGCTGCCGTTCCTGCCGGACGACGCGGTCATCGAGGTGCAGGCCCGCGTGGGCACGGAGGGCGCCGCACCGCTGGCCGTGCCCGACCTCGATCCGCTGTACGCGGGATTGATCGCCGATGTGACGGCGTACGAGGACCTGGCGCTGGAGGCCGCGCTGCGCGGCGGACGCGACCGGGTCTTCAAGGCCCTGCTGGCCCACCCGCTGATCGGCCAGTACGCCTACGCGGAGAAGCTCACCGACCAGCTGATCGCGCACAACCGGGAGCACCTGGCGTGGGCGTGACCGGCATCCCCGTAAGCCGCCCCGGTCCCGCGGGCCCGTCGGGGACCCCGTCCACCGGACGGGCCTGGGGGAGCTCCCGTGGACCCCGCGGGGTGGTCCTCGCCATCGACGCGGGAAACAGCAAGACCGACGTCGCCTGCGTCGGCACCGACGGGGCCGTCCTGGCATCGGCCAGGGGGCCCGGGTTCCAGCCGCCGAGGGTCGGCGTCGCCGCGGCTGTCGACACGCTCGCGTCGACGGTCGGCGAGGCGCTCGCCGCCGCTCGGGCCCGCGGCACGCCGATCGACGCCGCCGAGCACGTCTCGGCCTGCCTCGCCAACGCCGATCTGCCCGTGGAGGAGGCGCAGTTGACGGCGGCCCTGCACGAGCGCGGATGGGGACGCACGACGCAGGTGCTCAACGACACCTTCGCCGTTCTGCGCGCCGGGGTCGACGAGCCGCGGGGCGTCGCCGTGGTGTGCGGCGCGGGCATCAACTGCGTGGGGATGCTGCCGGACGGCCGCACCGCACGCTTCCCCGCCATCGGGAAGCTCTCGGGTGACTGGGGCGGCGGTGCGGGACTCGCCGACGAGGCTCTGTGGTTCGCGGCGCGCGCCGAGGACGGGCGGGGCGAGCCGACGGCGCTGGCGCGCACGCTTCCCGCGCACTTCGGCCTCGACTCCATGTACGCGCTGATCGAGGCGCTGCACCTGGGCCGTATCGCGGCCGTGCGCAAACACGAGCTGACTCCGCTGCTGTTCGCGGCCGGCGCGGACGGCGACCCGGTGGCGCGCGGTCTGGTGCGCCGGCTCGCGGAGGAGGTGGTCGCCATGGCCGCGGTGGCGCTGGGACGGCTGGACCTTCTGGACGAGGAGGCGCCGCTGGTGCTGGGCGGCAGCGTGCTGGCGGCCCGGCACCCCCAACTCGACGCGGACCTCGCCGAACTGCTGGCCGTCAAGGCGCCCAAGGCAGTGGTGCGCGTGGTGACGGCGGCGCCGGTGCTGGGAGCGGCGCTGCTCGGACTCGACCATGTCGCCGCACCGCCCGAGGCGCATCGCACGCTGCGGGCCCGGTACGGGGGTTGAGACACTCGGCGGGCATGCGCGCCGTCCGCTCCCCTGGCCGGGACGGGCGACGCACACATTTTCGGCCGTGGGCCCGGCCAGGCGGCCGCACGTTCACTCGTTCGGTGGGAACCGGGCCGGGCCGGGAAGCGTATTCACTGGGGGGACAAGGGTGGGGACGGGCCTGGCACGACGCCGACGGAGGGCCCGGGGCGCGAAGAGTCGAACAAGATCCAGTCAATTGTGGTGTGAAGCAGTCCCCTGCGGCCATACTGCTGGCCGGGAGTTGTCCCAGGACCCGCCGGGGGGCGGGCCGTCGGCGACCGAGGGGGAGGTCACGTGACACACCCGCCGAATGTGCGCACCGCGCCCCGGCCGGCCGCGGCGCCCGTGCCCGCACGGCCTCCGGCAGGACCGGCGCACGGCGGCGCCTGGGCCGAAGGAAGGCGACGGCTGCGGGCGGCGGCGACGACCGAGCCGGGGCGGCTGCAGATCATCGGGGCCGTGCTCGCGGGGCTGGTGGTGCTGTTCGGCGCGGTGACGGCGCTGGAGGTCTCCGACCGGGCCGCCTCCGCCGACGACGTGGTGAGCCGGAGCCAGCCGCTCAGCGCGGACGCCGCTTCCATCTACCGCTCGCTGGCCGATGCGGACACGGCGGCGTCCAGCGGCTTCCTGGCAGGCGCCGAGGAGCCGCGCGACGTCCACCAGAGGTACGAGAAGGACATCGCGCTCGCGTCACGGCTGCTGGTCAAGGCCGCGACGAACACCGACAGTTCGAGCGAGTCGGGCCGTCAGATCGCCGAGCTGAACGAGCAGCTCCCGCGGTACACGGGACTGATAGAGACCGCCCGCGCGAACAACAGGCTCGGCAGGCCGCTCGGCGGCGCGTATCTGCGCTTCGCCAACGAGCTGATGACCAAGCAGCTCCTGCCCGCCGCCCAGCGTCTGTACGACGCGGAGACGGCGCGGCTTGAGCAGGACGACGAGGACGCCCGCTTTTGGCCGGTGCTCTCGCTCGCGGCCGGTGCGGCCGCCCTCGCCGTGCTGGTGTGGGCCCAGCGGCGCAACTACCGCCGCACGAACCGGGTCTTCAACCACGGGCTTCTCGCCGCCACCGCCGCGTCCACCGTGCTGCTGCTCTGGCTGACGGTCGGACACACGGTGGCCCGCGCCCAGCTGAACGACGCCAAGGCGCACGGCCAGCAGTCCCTCAAGGTCCTGGGCGACGCCCGCATCAACTCCCTGAAGGCCCGGGCCAACGAGAACCTGACGCTGGTCGCCCGCGGCGCGGTGCTGACCGACGACGGCAAGAGCGACAAGTACGAGACGGAGTACGCCGGCGGCATGGCACGGCTCGGCGAGCAGCTGGGCCGTGCGCAGCGGATGGCCGACGACGGCGAGGGGCGCGGTCCGGTCGAGGACGCCGTGCGGAGCGTGTCGCAGTGGCAGACCCGCCACAAGGACGTGACCGCCACCGACAGGGCGGGCGACTACGACGGCGCGGTGCACAAGGTCATCGGCGGCAAGGGCTCCACGGACGAGTCGTTCGACCAGGTGGACAAGGCGCTGGAGAAGGCGCTGGCGCACGAGCAGCGGGAGTTCACCGAGGCCGCGGAGGCCGGGCGCGAGGCGCTCGGCGGACTGCCGGCCGGGGCGGCGCTGCTGGCCCTGCTCGGGGCCGTGGCCGCGATCCTGGGCATCAACCGCAGGCTTTCGGAGTACCGGTGAGAGGGGGAGAGATGACGGACACCAGGCCGGGCTCGCGTCCGAGGCGCACGCGGCGCCCGAGCAGCCTGCGCGGCTGGGGCGGTGTCGCGGGCATGGCCGCCGCGTGCGCGCTGACCGCGGCCGTCACACTGCTGCCGCTGGCCCATGGCGGCGCGGACGTCCTCAGCCCGCACCCCGCCGGTCAGGGCATGGCGGTTTCCGGCAAGGCGGACGACTGCGAGGACCCGGAGGCGTCGCTGCGCCCGTCCACGGCCGGCGGACCGAACATCGACGCGATCAAGAAGCGGGGCAAGCTGATCGTCGGCGTCGACCAGAACAGCTACCGCTGGGGCTACCGCAACCCGGGCGGCGACCAGGAGGACGCGGACGGTCCGGCGGGCGACGGCTCCGACGGCTCAGAGGGCTCCGGCAGTCGGACCGGCGGCGTCCTGGAGGGCTTCGACATCGACCTCGCCCGCGCCATCGCCGAGAACATCCTCGGCAGCAAGGACGCCGTCATCTTCCGGGCGATCCCGACCAACCAGCGCATCGCCGCGCTCGACAGCGGCGCGGTGGACATCGTCGTGCGCACCATGACGATCAACTGCGCCCGGATCGAGCAGGTCGCGTTCTCCACGGCGTACTTCCAGGCGGGACAGCAGGTCCTCGCGCCGAAGAGCTCGCCGATCACCGGGTACGACACGTCCCTGGCCGGCAAGCGGGTGTGCTCGGCCGAGGGCTCGACGGCGTACGAGGCGCTGGAGAGGAACAGCTTCGGCGCCACGTTCCAGGACGCCCACGACGGGCAGCCCGCCGACGAGGACCTGTACACCGTGCCGAACCAGCTGGACTGCCTCGTCAGGCTCCAGCAGGGCCTGGTCGACGCGATCGTCACGGACAACGCCCTGGCGGCGGGCCAGGCCGCCCAGGACCCGGCGGTCGAGCTCAAGGGCGGCAAGCCGTTCACCACCGAGTACTACGGCGTGGCCACCAAGCTGGGCAAGGACGACCTCGTGCGCCGGGTGAACCAGGTGCTCGTCGACTACCGCAAGGGACCCTGGATGCAGTCGTACAACAAGTGGCTGGCCGCCGATCTGCCCGGCATAACGGCGCCGCCGGAGCCGAAGTACCGGGCGGAGTAGGCCGGCGCCGGTGACGAGCGCCGGGCGTAGGCCCCGGTGGACGAGCCGGGCACGACGGCACCAGCAGCAGGACGGGCACGGTCCGGGACGCGTCGCGGACCGGTTCGCAACAGTTCGGAACAGTTCGGAGACGAACGGAGAGGTGATCGATGGGCGTCGCGGGACCCTTCCCCGGCTCGGCGGGGACGCCGCACGGGCCGGTGATGGACCGGGACGAGGTGGACCGTGCGCTGGCGCGGCTCGGCGCGGAGCACGAGGCGGTCGAGACCTCGCTCCTCGCCCTCCAGGACCACGCCGGGCGACGGCTCCTCGAAGGGGCCGAGCTGACCGGCGTCACCAAGGAGCGCTGGGCGGCCGCCGAGCAGTCGATCACGCTGCTGTGGAACTACTTCGACGCGTACACCGCCGCACTGACGGACATCCGTGAACTGCGCGCACGCCGCCGCTGGTCCAGTCGCGAGGACCTGGCCGAGCTCACCGAGCGGCTGCGCGGCCGCAGCGTGACGGTGGCCGGCCAGGCCGCGGCGCCGGCTCCGTCGCTCACCGGCCCCGCCAGACTCTCCGAGCAGTTCACGCTCGAGGAGCTGGTCGCCCGGATGAACGAGCTGTACGCGGCCGCGCTCGACATGGTCGTCGCCGCGGACGCGGTGTGGTCGGCGCTGCCCGCCCGGATCGACCTGCTCTCCGCCGAGCTGCAGCGCACCCGTTCGCTCGCCCGTTCCGTGGGCGTCCGGCCCGGGGAGCACCCCTCCGGGGACGACCTGGAGGACATCACCCACGAGCTGTCCGCGCTGCGTGCCCAGGTGGTGTCCGACCCGCTCGCCTTCTGGCGGCCCGCACCCGGCAGTTCGGCGCCGGGCGGCGGCCGCCCGGACACCGACCGCTACGACCGTGCGGCGCGCGCCCTGGAGGACGTGCGCCGGGAGCTCGAGGCCGTCCTCCAGGTCCGGCAGGACTCGGAGGAGCGGCTGCTGAGGCTGCGCGACGTGCTCTCGCGCGCCGACCGGACGCTGACCGAGGCCCGCTCGGCGCGCGGCGAGGTGCTGGCGAAGATCGCCGCGTCCGAGGTGCCCGCGGTCAGCGGGCCGCCCACGGCGCTCCAGGAGCGGCTGGCCACGGCCGCCGAGTACCGGCGGCACTCCCAGTGGCACCGGCTGTCGCCGCTGCTGGAGTCGCTGGAGCGCGAGGCCGAGGACGAACTGCACCGGGCCAGGGAGTCGTTGACGGCCGTCACAGCGCCGCTGGCCGTGCGCGCCGAGCTGCGTGGCCGGCTCGACGCGTACAAGGCCAAGGTCGCCCGTCACGGGATGGCGGAGGACCCGCTGCTGATCGAGCGGTACGACGCGGCCCGGCGGATGCTGTGGAGCGCGCCGTGCGATCTGCGGGCCGCCGAGCAGGCGGTGCTGCGCTACCAGCAGGCCGCCGCCGAGGTGCTGGTGCCGAGACAGGGCCGAGCGGAGCCCGAGGACCGCAGGGGGGATTCATGAGCGGGACGACGAACTGCCAGCGGCCCGGCTGCGAGGGCTCGTACGAGGACATGGGCGGCGGTGAGATGTACTGCGACACGTGCGGTCTCGCGCCCGTCGTGTCCCCCACCGGCATGGTCGGCTCGCAGCCCACCGGCATCGCCGGGGGCGGCCGGGACTCCTCGTCGGCGCGCAGCGGTTCGCGTTCCTCACGGGCCTCGTCGCGGTCGTCGTCCTCGCGCCGTTCGGTGTCGGGCAGGCTGTCGCGGTCGCTGACCGGCAGCAGCACGTCGTCGCGCTCCGTCTCGGTGCGCAGCTCGGGTTCGTCCACCGGCTCCTCGGGACGCGGCAGGCTGGGCGCCGGCCTGGTCGCCGTGCCGGAGGTGCCGCGGCCGGACCCGCGTACGGCGGTGATGGCCGACCCCGAGGTGCCGGAGCGGAAGCGGTTCTGCTCGCGCTCGGACTGCGGGGCGCCGGTCGGCCGCGCGCGCGGTGACCGCCCCGGGCGCACGGAGGGCTTCTGCACCAAGTGCGGCCACCCGTACTCCTTCGTGCCCAAGCTCAAGGGCGGCGACATCGTGCACGGCCAGTACGAGGTCGTGGGCTGCCTGGCGCACGGCGGTCTCGGCTGGGTGTACCTGGCGGTGGACCGTGCGGTGTCCGACCGGTGGGTGGTCCTCAAGGGCCTGCTGGACACAGGCGACCAGGACGCGATGGCCGCGGCGATCTCGGAGCGCCGCTTCCTCGCCGAGATCGAGCACTCCAACATCGTCCGCATCTACAACTTCGTCGAGCACCTCGACCAGCGCACCGGCTCCCTGGACGGCTACATCGTCATGGAGTACGTGGGCGGCAAGTCGCTGAAGGAGATCGCCAACGAGCGCCGCGGCCCGGACGGCCGGCGCGACCCGCTGCCGGTCGAGCAGGCGTGCGCGTACGGCATCGAGGCGCTGGAGGCGCTCGGCCACCTGCACAGCAGGAACCTGCTCTACTGCGACTTCAAGGTCGACAACGCCATCCAGCAGCAGGACCAGCTCAAGCTGATCGACATGGGCGCGGTCCGCAGGATGGACGACGACGAGTCCGCCATCTACGGGACCGTCGGCTACCAGGCCCCCGAGGTCGCGGAGGTCGGCCCGTCGGTGGCCTCCGACCTGTACACGGTCGCGCGCACGCTCGCGGTGCTGACCTTCGACTTCCAGGGCTACACGAACCTGTTCGTGGACTCCCTGCCCGACCCGGAGCACATCCAGGTCTTCCGCACCTACGAGTCGTTCTACCGGCTGCTGGTGCGCGCCACCGACCCGGATCCGGGGCGCCGGTTCGCCTCGGCCCAGGAGATGGCCGAGCAGCTGACCGGGGTGCTGCGGGAGGTCGTCGCGATGCAGACGGGCCGCCCCCGCCCGGCGCTGTCGACGCTGTTCGGGCCCGAAGTGCGCGTGACCGACACCGAGCTGTTCGCGGAGCTCGACGAGGACGTCTCCGTGCTCGGCACCCGTCCCGCCCCGGGCGCGCGCCGCCCGAATGCCACGGCGCACGGGAGCTCTCCGGCAGCCGCCGCTGTGCCGCCCGGAGCACCACCGACGCCCTCACTGCCCGGCGCGCCCCCGCCGCCGGCCGGCCTCCCCTCCCCCGCGGCCCCTGCCCCGGTGCCCGCCCCGCGCACACCGGACGGCGCGACCGCGCTTCCGGCGCTCGCCCCGCACCTCGCCGTGCTCGACACGCGCGC
Organism: Streptomyces sp. PKU-EA00015; assembly: GCF_013387495.1. Lineage (GTDB taxonomy): Bacteria > Actinomycetota > Actinomycetes > Streptomycetales > Streptomycetaceae > Streptomyces. Next base: position 94,744 of record NZ_JABZEE010000029.1, read on the forward strand.
GGCTGCCCTCGCACTGCCGGTCCCCCGGGTCGACCCCAACGACCCGAACGCGGGCTTCCTCGCCGGTCTGATGGCCTCGGCCCCCGCCGAGCTGATCGCCGCGCTGCACGCGGCCGCGGCGAGTTCGCCGGAGACGCTGCTGCGGGAGCTGCGCGCCCGGCTGGAGATGGGCGATGTCGCATCGGCGGCCGGGACGCTCGCCACCCTGGAGGGCGCGCGGCCGGACGACTGGCGCGTCGTCTGGTACCGGGGCGTCACCTCGCTGGTGACGGGCGACCACGAGGCGGCGGCGCTGTCGTTCGACGCGGTCTACGACGCGTTCCCGGGCGAGAGCGCGCCCAAGCTCGCACTCGGCCTGTGCGCCGAGGTGCTCGGCCAGCTCGACAACGCCGCGGAGTACTACCGCCTGGTGTGGACCACGGATCCGAGCTTCGTCAGCGCCGCGTTCGGGCTCGCCCGTGTGCAGGTCGCCGCGGGCGACCGTGCCGGGGCCGTACGGACTCTGGAGTCGGTGCCCGAGGTGTCCATCCACTACACGGCGGCGCGGGTGGCCGCCGTGCGGGCCAGACTGCGCCGACGCGCCGCGCACGAGCCGCTTCTGGGTGACCTGTCGGCGGCCGCCGCGCAGGTGGAGGCCCTGGGAGGCTTCGGTCTCGACCCGGTGCGACGCGAGAAGCTGGCCACCGAGGTGCTCGGGACGGCGCTCGACTGGGTACTCTCCGGAAGTCCCGGAGCCCTGCCGTCCGTTCCGACCGCACCCCCCGCGCCGAGCGCGAGCACACCGACCGTGCTGCTCGGCAGCGAACTGGACGAGCGCGGCCTGCGCTTCGGCCTGGAGCGCTCCTACCGGGTCCTGGCCCGGCTCGCCCAGCGCGGTGAGGAGCGGATAGAGCTGGTGGAGCGGGCCAACCGCTACCGCCCCCGGACGTGGGTGTGATTGATGGCGCAGATGCACCAGCCGGCCGACGGCACGGCCTGCCCCAGCTGCGAGGAGCCGGTGGAGCCCGGCGACCGGTTCTGCGGAGCCTGCGGGTACGACCTGTCGGCCGTTCCCGTACCGTCGCCGGACCGCCCCACCCTGGCCATCGGGGCACCCGTGGAGTGGCCGGCCGCCACCGGCGCCGACACGTCGGGCATGTCGCCGCGCACACAGCAGCCCGGGGACCTGCCCGGCACCGACTCCGACGGCGGTGAGCTGTCGGGCCCCGGCGTCCGCTACGACACCCCGCCCTCGGGCGACTTCGAGCTGGCGGCCCCGGAGCCCGCCATGGCCGCGCCGGCCGACCCGCGCGCCGCCGAGCTCCCGCCGGCCTCGGGGACCCCGGGGGCGTCGGGGGTGTCGGGCGGCAAGCTGTGCGTGGCCTGCCGGTCGGGTCACGTCGATCCCGACGGCTACTGCGAGCACTGCGGCCACGCCCAGCCGCGTGAACGCGACCACATGGAGCAGGAGCTCGAGTCGGTCGCCGCCGTCAGCGACCGCGGCCTGCGCCACCACCGCAACGAGGACGCGTTCGCGGTCTCCGCCACCTCCCTGCCGGACGGTTCGCCCGCCGTCGTCGCGGTCGTCTGCGACGGCGTCTCGTCGGCGACCCGACCCGACGAGGCGTCGGCGGCGGCCGCCCACGCGGCCAGCGAGCAGCTGCTCGACGCGCTGCCGCGCGGCACCCACCCGCAGCAGGCCATGCACGAGGCGATCGTCGCCGCCGCCACGGCGGTCAACTCCCTTGCCGCGGACGCCGGAAGCGAGGAGCCCGACCAGGGCAGCCGGCAGAACGCCCCGGCGTGCACGATCGTCAGCGCCGTCGCGGCCGGCGAACTGCTGGTCGTCGGCTGGGTCGGCGACAGCCGCGCCTACTGGGTGCCCGACGACCGCAGCGGCCCGCCCGCGCGGCTCACCGAGGACGACTCGTGGGCGGCGCAGATGGTCGCCGCCGGCCTGATGAACGAGGCCGAGGCGTACGCGGACGAGCGCGCGCACGCGATCACGGGCTGGCTGGGCGCCGACGCGTACGAACTGGAGCCGCACACCGCGTCGTTCAAGCCGGACCGCTCCGGCGTGGTCGTGGTCTGCACGGACGGCCTGTGGAACTACGCGGAGGGTGCGGAGGAGATGGCCCGGGCCGTCCCCGCCGACGCGGCCGAACGGCCGTTGCACAGCGCCCAGGTGCTGGTCGGCCACGCCCTCGACGGCGGTGGCCACGACAACGTCACCGTGGCGGTGCTGCCGTTCGCGGTCCCGGCCGAAGGGGCGGCACCGGCCTGAGCGGTGGCCGCCCGGGCCCTGCCCGCTCCTTTGTCGACCACGCCCTGACCGCTCCACGCCCGGACCGCCCCGACCGACCCGTCCTCACGACCGGGCCGCAACGGTCCACCGGGCCGCGCCGCGCGCCCCGCCCCGACCTGTCCCGACCGTCCTGACCTGTCCCGACTCTCTGCCCAGGTGGAGCCCCCGAGGAGCCGATACAGATGGCCGTTTTCTCCAAGTCCCAGGTGCCGCAGTTCTCGGTCGACGTCTACCAGAACGAATACCTTCCGGAGGGCGGCCGCGAGGTCAACGCGATCGTCACCGTGACCGCGACCGGCGGCGGCACCACCGGCGGCGTGCCGCTGCCCCGGGCGACGCCGACGCCCTCGTCCGTACCGGACCGGGCGGCGCCGGCCGCCGGGGTCGTGATCATGGTGGACTGCTCCGGCTCCATGGACTACCCGCCGACGAAGATGCGCAACGCCCGCGACGCCACGGCCGCCGCCGTCGACACGCTGCGCGACGGCGTCGCGTTCGCCGTGGTCGCGGGCACCCACAAGGCGGTCGATGTCTATCCGGGCGGGGGGCGGCTCGCCGTCGCCGATCCGGCCACCCGGGCCCAGGCCAAGGACGCGCTGCGCCGGCTGAGCGCGGGCGGCGGCACCGCGATCGGCACCTGGCTGCAGCTGACCGACCGCCTGCTCTCCTCCGCGGACCTGGCCATCCGCCACGGCATCCTGCTCACCGACGGCCGCAACGAGCACGAGTCGCCCCAGGATCTGCGGGCCGCGCTGGAGGCGTACGCGGGACGGTTCACCTGCGACGCCCGCGGAGTCGGCACGGACTGGGAGGTCAAAGAGGTCACCGGCATCGCCTCCGCGCTGCTCGGCACGGCCGACATCGTCGCCGATCCCAGCGGCCTGACCGCCGACTTCACGCGGATGATCGAGAACGCGATGGGCAAGGGGGTCGCGGACGTGGCGCTGCGGCTGTGGACGCCCGTCGGCGTGGAGATCGCTTTCGTCAAGCAGGTCGCGCCGACGGTGGAGGACCTCACCGGGCGGCGTACCGAGGCCGGGCCCCGGGCCGGCGACTATCCGACCGGTTCCTGGGGCGACGAGTCGCGCGACTACCACGTGTGCGTGAGAGTCCCGGAGGCGGGAATCGGCCAGGAGATGCTGGCGGCCCGCGTCTCGCTGATCGTCCCGGCGGCGGACGGCGGCGCTCCCGAGGTCCTGTCCCATGGGCTCGTACGGGCGGTCTGGACGGACGACATGGCGGCGTCGACCTCGATCAACCCGCAGGTCGCGCACTACACCGGCCAGGCGGAACTGGCCCAGGTCATCCAGCAGGGTCTGGACGCCCGCAAGGCGGGCGACGTCGACGGCGCGACGGCCAAACTGGGGCGTGCCGTGCAGCTCGCGGCGCATTCGGGAAACGAGGACACTGCGAAACTGCTTTCGAAGGTGGTGGACGTCGTCGATGCGGCGACGGGTACTGTGCGACTGAAGGCGAAGGTCGCGGAGGCGGACGAGATGACTCTCGAGACGCGCTCCACCAAGACGGTTCGCGTGAAGAAGTAGACACGAACAGCACGCCCGAGCAGACGTGATCGGCCCTGGGGCCGGAGAAGGAGAGGGGGACGCGCCGACATGCCGACCTGCCCGAACGGACACCAGTCGGGTTCCGACGACTGGTGCGAGGTCTGTGGCCACCGCATGGCCGGTCCTGGCGCTCCCCCGGGAGCCGTTCCGCCACCGCCTCCGCCGTCCTACGGCTACCCGCGCCCGGGCGGCGATCCGAACGCCACGGCCCAGGCCGAGCTCTGCCCTCAGTGCCGTACGCCCCGTGAGGCCATGGCCCCGTTCTGCGAGGAGTGCCGGTACAACTTCCTCACGAACACGGCCACGTCGTACACGCCGCTGTCGCCGCCTCAGCAGCCCAGCCTGAACCTCCCGCCGGGCTTCCAGGCACAGCCCGGGCCGCCCTCGCCGCCGCCGCACCACGGCCCGCCGCCGCACCACGGCCCGCCGCCGCACCAGGGACCGCCGCCGCATCAAGGACCGCCGCCCGGCCCGCCGCCGCACCAGGGACCGCCGCCGCATCAAGGACCGCCGCCCGGCCCGCCGCCGCACCAGGGACCGCCGCCGCATCAAGGACCGCCGCCCGGCCCGCCGCCCCACCAGGGGCCGCCCCCTCCGCAGCAGCAGCGTGACCCGTTCGAGTACCAGGGCTCGCGGCCGTCGCAGATGAACCGGCCCGCCGAGCCGCTGGGCCAGGAGCCGTCCGGGCCGCAGCTGCCTCCGCAGGCGTTCCAGCAGGGCGGTCCGCCGCCCCCGCCGCCCGCGTTCCAGCAGTCCGGTCCTCCCGCTCCGCCCGCCTTCCAGCAGTCCGGTCCCCCCGCTCCGCCCGCGCCGCCGCAGCCTCAGCACACGGGCGGGGACGACGACTGGATGCTGCCGCCGCCGTCGCGCACGCAGTCGCCCCCGCCGCCGGCGCCCCAGAGCCCGCAGGCACCCCAAGGGCCACAGGCACCGGCGCCATTCCAGCAGCAGGGCGGGCAGTCTCCGCTGTTCCCGGGCGGGCCGGCCCCGATGGGCTGGACGGCCGTGATCGGGCCCGACCGCGAGTACTTCATGGCGATGATGCAGCGCAGCGGCCCGGAGGCCACGGGGCTCAACCTGCCCGCGTACTCCCCCGAGCAGCGCCTGCCGCTCACCGGCACGCAGGTCACCATCGGCCGCCGCAGGCACTCGACGGGCGAGTCCCCGGACATCGACCTGTCCGTGCCGCCGGAGGACCCGGGCGTCTCGCACCAGCACGCGGTGCTGGTCCAGCAGCCGGACGGCTCCTGGGCCGTCGTCGACCAGAACTCGACGAACGGCACGACGCTCAACGGCGCCGAGGACCCGATCCAGCCCTATGTCCCTGTCCCGCTGAACGACGGTGACCGGGTCCACGTCGGCGCCTGGACGACGATCACTGTCCACCGCGGCTGAAGTCCCCCGCCCCCGACCGGGCCACCGGTCCGGGGGCGGCCCACGTGCTGCCGGTCCCCCGCCCCCCGCCGTCAGGCGGACGGGCCGAGCGGCCAGACGTACGGGCCCTCGGGGTCGTCCAGCCAGGCCCACTGGTGGTCGGCGGTGACGGTGACCCCGAAGCGGTTGCGCTCGGGGCGGCGTTCGCGCTCCCACAGCGACATGACCTCGCGGGGGTCCAGGCTGTTCGCGGTCAGACTGAGCAGGAAGCGGAACAGGTCGTTCTCGATCGCGCGCCGGGGCAGTCCGCCCGCTCGCGTCTCCGGCGGCGGCGCCCCGCCGCGCAACGGTACGAAGAAGGCCGAGGTCCGCAGGAAGCGCCCCTCGGCGCTGCGCCCCTCCGGACCTTCGCGCACCCGAAGCCTGATGACCCCGGTCGACAGCGGAGCGACGATCCGGGCGCCGGGGTTGCACTGCGGCAGCCACTCGCGCGGCACCGACGGCAGCGTGCAGGTCGCGATGACGCAGTCGAAGGGCGCGCGCTCCGGGCACCCCCTCGCTCCGTCGCCGGTAACCACGGTGGGCCGGTAGCCGGCCGCGGCCAGATGCGTGCGGGCGGCCTCGGTGATCTCGGGGTCCAGGTCGACGGTGGTGACCGCCTCGTCGCCGAGGCGGTGCGCGAGCAGGGCGGCGTTGTAGCCGGTGCCCGCGCCGATCTCCAGGGCCCTGTCCCCGTCGCGTACGCCGAGGGCCTGGAGCATCTCGGCCATCAGCGAGGGCTGGCTGGAGGAGGAGACCAGTTCGCCGTCCCGGACCCGGGTGGCGAGCGGCTGGTCCGCGTAGGCCCCGCGGAGCCAGCGGGCCTGCTGCTCGGGGTCGGGGTCCTCGCACCACAGGCGTTCGTACGTGCCGGTCCGGCCGATGAAGTAGTACGGCACGAACAGATGCCGGGGCACCTGCTCGAACGCGGTCCGCCAGGCGGGATCGGTCAGCTCGCCGGCGGCCACGATGCGGCGCACGAGAGCGGAGCGCGCCTCGGCGCCCGGCTCGGCGAATCGGTCCGCGTGTGCAGCCATGCCTCCACTCTCCTGCGCCCGTGGCGGCGAGGCGAGCGTCCCGGCCGGGCGCGGCGTCGCGGACCCGGCGCGTTCGCGGGCCCAGCCCGGAAGGACCGGACCGCCGCGCCCCCGGCACGGTCGGGCCGTGGCGGGTCCGGCACGGTCGAGCGGGGCCCGGAGGGGGCGGACCTAGGGCCTCCGTCCTCGGCCGGTGCGTCTGAGAGCATGGACGGTGCCGCATTCTCCGGGGGACGGCCCCCCGGCCCCCGGCAGACACCACTCGGGGCGTGCCAGAGACACATTGCGAGGCTCATCCAGGTGAACGAGATTCCGCGCGGGACGCTTCAGGAGCAGACCTTCTACGAGCAGGTCGGCGGCGAGGAGACCTTCCGGCGCCTCGTCCACCGGTTCTACCAGGGTGTCGCCGAGGACCCGCTGCTGCGCCCGATGTACCCGGAGGAGGACCTCGGTCCCGCCGAGGAACGGCTCGCGCTCTTCCTGATCCAGTACTGGGGCGGGCCGCGCACCTACAGCGACAACCGCGGCCATCCCCGGCTGCGGATGCGGCACGCGCCGTTCACCGTCGACCGGGCGGCGCACGACGCGTGGCTGCGGCACATGCGGGTGGCGGTCGACGAGCTCGGCCTGTCCGAGGAGCACGAGCAGCAGCTCTGGGACTACCTCGCCTACGCCGCGGCCTCCATGGTCAACACGCCGGACCAGTAACTCACCGAGCCACCAGGGCGCCCCTTCCGCGCGGAATCCGATCGTCCGTCGCCGGATAACGGTCACGATCAGATCAAGGTCGGGCTGCAAGCGGTTTCCACGCGCCGGTGTCCTCTGAAAGCATTTCGCCAAGGGTGCTTCGGGGGAATCCGGCTGGGTGGGGGACGTGTGACGGGGTTCGTACTACTGCGCGTCGGAGCACACCGTCTGCTTCTCGCCGCGGCCCTGCTCGCGGTCGTCCTGACGACCTGCGTCCTCGCCGCGCTCACCGCGTTCTCCGGCTCGGTCGGCGACGCCGCGCTGCGCCACACGCTCGGCGGCCGGGAAGCGGCGAACGCCTCGCTCGTCGTCACCGCCCAGGTCCCCGGCGAACGGCGCGCGTCCGCCCACGAGGCCGTCGTCCGCGGCGCGCGGACGTCGTTCGGCGGCCTGCCGGTGACCGTACGGAAGCTGGAGCGTTCGGGGCCGTACGCGCTGCCGCGCTCGCTCCAGGCGCCCGAGGCCCGCAAGGGCGAACCGGACCTGACGCACTTCGCCGCCCTCGACGCGACCCGCGTCAGGACGGTGGCCGGGGCGCTGCCCGGCCCCGCCGGTGACGGCCCCGTCCCGGTGGCGCTGCCCGAGACGGCCGCCGAGCTGCTGGATGTGCGGCCGGAGGCGCTGCTCACCCTCACCGACCGGCTCACGGAGAAGCCGCTGAAGGTCAGGGTCACCGGCGTGTACCGGGCAACGGACCCGGCCGATCCGTACTGGCAGCTCGACTCGCTCGGCGGGCGCGGCGTGCGCACCGTCGTCTTCACCACCTACGGGCCCCTGCTCGCCGATCCGTCGGTGCTCGCCTCGGGCCGCGCCACCGCCGGGGAGACGGCGTGGCTGGCCACCGCGGACTTCCGCACGGTCGGCACCGACCGGATCGGTGCCCTGCGCTCGGCGGCAGGGCGCGGACCCGAACAGCTCGCCCGTGACCCGGCGTTCGGGGGCGCGCCGACCGTGCGGACAAAGCTGCCGACCGTTCTGGCACAGAGCGAGCGCGCACTGCTGGTGGCGCGTTCCACCCTGCTGATCGTCGCCGTGCAGCTGGTGGTGCTCGCCGCGTACACCCTGCTGCTGGTGGCCCGGATGCTGAGCAGCGAACGCGCGGGCGAGACCGGCCTGTTGCGCGCCCGGGGCGCGTCCCGGGGCCGGATCGCGGCGCTCGCCGCGATCGAGGCGGCGCTGCTGGCGCTGCCCGCCGCGGTCTGCGCGCCGCTGCTGGCGGGCCCCCTGACGCGGCTGCTGGCCGAGCACTCGGCGCTGACGCGTGCCGGACTGCGCCTCGGCGAGGCGCCGACCGCGCAGGTCTGGCTGGTGGCCGGTGCGGTCGCGGTGTGCTGTGCCGCGGCGGTGGTGGCACCCGCTCTGGCCGCGACGGGTGACGGGCCGCGGCGCGGGCGCGGCCGCGCCCTGCCCGCGCCGGTCAGGGCCGGAGCCGATGTGGCGCTGCTGGCCGTCGCGGTGGTGGCGTACTGGCAGCTCGACCGCCGGACCGGCGCCACCGGCGGGGGCGCGCTCAGCGGCGACCGCGAGGGCGACCTCGGCGTCGACCCCCTGCTGGTGGCGGCGCCCGCCCTCGCGCTCCTCGCGGGCACGGTGCTGACGCTGCGTCTGCTGCCGCCCGTGGCGAAGCTCGCCGAACGCCGGGCGGCCGGCGGCCGGGGTCTGTCCGTGGCGCTGGCGGGCTGGCAGTTCAGCCGCAGGCCACTGCGCGGCGCGGGCCCGGTCCTGCTGCTGGTGCTGGCGGTCGCGATGGGCATGCTGGCGGTCGGGCAGAGCGCGTCGTGGGACCGTTCGCAGCGCGACCAGGCCGACTTCAGGGCGGGCGCGTCGGTCCGTGTGACGGACGACGGGACGGGCGGGCCGGGGGACGCCGGCCTGTACGCATCCCTGGCCGGTGTGCGTACGGCCGCTCCGGCGCACCGGGCGGCGCTCCCGCTGTCCGGCGACCGCACGGCCACCGTCCTCGCGCTGGACACGGCCGACGCGGACGAAGGGCTGTTGATGCGCGGCGACCTGGCATTGGAGGAACCGGCCGCGCTGCTGGCCGCCCTCGCCCCGGCGAAGAGCGCCAGGGCGGGCCTGCTCCTGCCGGACGACACCCGCCGCGTCACGCTGGACGTGCATCTCACGAACGAGGGCACGCGGTCCGGGCCGTCGCCCGGCGGTCTCTCGCTCAGGGCCGTCGCGGTCTTCGAGGACCGTCATGGGACGGCCCACCGGACGTCCGCCGGCGAACTGCCCGTCGACGGCCGCGTCCATCCGGTGACCCTGGACCTGGACGGGACCGCATCGGGCGGACGGGCCGCTCCCGCCGGGCCTCTCGCGCTGACCGGCCTGCGGCTGCTCGACGCCCCGGTCCCGACGAAGGCCGAGCGGCACCGCCTGAGCGTCGAACGGGTCCTGGCGGCGGGCCCGGAGGGGGGCTTCCGCCCCGTCGAGGTTCCCTCGGGGCTGCGCTGGGCGGGCACGTACACCGAGACTTGGGGCCGCGAGGCGCAGAAGCCGGTTCCGGTGCGCGCCGACGAGCCGGGGGCGAAACCGCTGAGCGTGGGGTACGAGGCCGGTCCGGCGCCGGTTGTGACCGACGACCCGTGGAGTCCCGCGGCCGAATTCGCCGTCCAGGTCGCCGCGGTGCGCCCGGCGGCGCCGCAGCGGATCCCGGCGGTGGCGACGGACGCCTTCCTCGACGCGTCGGGTGCGAAACGCGGCGACAGCGTCGACGTCGCCCTGGGCGGTGAGGAAGTCCGCGTGACGATCGTCCGGGCCGTGCGGCAGCTGCCGACGACCGGGCCCGCGGCCGTGACGGCCGGCGGCCGGGTCCCGTCCGGGCAGGACGGTGACCAGGCCGCGGACGGCGGCGGGCTGCTGCTCGACCTCCGTACGGTCAACGAGGCCCTCGCCCGGCTCTCGGGCACATCGCTGCGGCCCACCGAGTGGTGGCTGAGCACCGCCGTCGGCAAGGCCGCCCCGGCGGCCGCGGAGCTGCGGGCCCGCCCCGACGCGGAGCCGGACCAGGTGCTGGTACGCGACGAGACGGCCGGTGACCTGCTGGGCGACCCGCTCGGGGCCGGGCCGCGCTCAGCGCTGCTCGCGGTCGCCGTGGTGGCGGTGGCGCTGGCCGCGGTCGGTTTCGCGGTGAGCGCGGCGGGGTCGCTGCGCGAGCGGGCGGCGGAGTTCGCCGTGCTCCGCGCACTCGGCACGCCGCGGCGCCGGCTGGCCCGGCTGGTGGCCGCCGAACAGAGCGTGCTGATCGGCATCGCGCTGCTGGTGGGCCTGGCCCTCGGCACGGTGCTGACCCGGGCGGTGGTGCCCCTTCTGGTCCTGACCGGGCAGGCCACGCAGCCGGTTCCGCGGGTCCTGGTGGAGCTGCCGGCGGACCGGGTGGGTCTGCTGCTCGCCGCCGTCGCCGCGCTGCCGCTGGTGACGGTCGCCGTCATCGCCCTGCGCCGCGCCGATCCCGCGGTGACGCTGCGCCACCAGGGGGACAACTGACATGGCCACGAACCCCGCCGGCCGCCGGCCCGGTACGCAAGCGAAGGAGACATCCCCCGTGGGCGCGCACCGCCGCTTCGTCGCCCCCTGGGTCAGGACCCGGCTGCGCACGGCGCCCGGCGCGGCTCTCGCCTTCGGTCTCCTCGTACTGCTCACGTCGTTCCTGGCCGCCGCGTTCCCCCGTGCCGTGGACGCCTACGAGAACAGCGGGCTGCGCCATGACGTCACCGCGGCCGCGCCGTCCCGGAGCGGACTGGAACTGACCACTCCGCCGCCTCCCATCGAACGGCCCGAGGCCGCGCGGGAGGCCTCACTGCTGCCCGCGCGGCTCGGCCCCCTCCACCGCCGGGTGCTCGGTCTGCTCCCCGAGCCGCTGCGCGCCGATCCCGGCCAGTCGGCGTACGGGGTGCGGACCACGAAGTCCCTGGTCGCCCGCGACCGGTGGCTGCCGCGCCCCGACACCAAGGACCCGGAGTTCACGCTGGCCGCGCACAGCGGCCTCGCCGAGCACGCCACCGTGAGCGAGGGCCGGCTGCCACGCGTCACGGGGAAGGTGACCTCCGCGACGAGGGAGGTCGAGGCGGTCGTCACGGCCCGGACGGCGAAGACGCTGAACATCAGGACCGGTTCGGTCGTCCACCTCGGCGACCCGGCCGGGACGGTCCTGTCGGCACGGGTGACCGGAATCGTCGAACCCCGCGAGCCCGGGGGCGGTTACTGGTCCCACGACTCGCTGCTGCGCACCCCCGGACTCGACTCCACGCCGACCACCCTGCCCCAGGTCTACTGGAAGGGCGCGCTCCTGATCGCCCCCGAGGCGGCGCCCGCGCTGCTCGGCACCACCGGGAATCCACAGCCCTACTGGCGGATCGCGCCCGCCACCGCCCATCTCACCGCCGCCGACGTGCCCCGGCTGACCAGCCGTGTCGCCTCCCTGGAGGACGGCCCCGATCTGCTGAGACTCAAGGAGGCCGTGGACGAGAACGCCGAGCTGACGACGGACCTGGACGGCGTCCTCGCGTCCTACGGCTCGATGCGGTCCGCCATCGCGCCGGTGGTCGCCGTCGCCGCGATCGGCGTCGGCGCCGTCGCCACGGTCGTGGTCCTCATGACGGGCGGGCTGTTCGCCGCCCGCCGACGCGGTGAGATCGCCCTGCTGCGCTCGCGCGGCGGATCGCTGCGGGGCATCGGCGGCCGACTGCTCGCCGAGACCGCCGTCGTCACCGTGCCCGCCGCGGCCGCCGGTCTCCTGGCCGCGGTCCTCGCGGTGGACGACGCCCGCCTGCCGTACGCCGCGCTCGGCTCCGGGGCCGTCGCCCTGGTCGCCTGCGCCGCCCTCCCCGTCCGCGCGATGGCGCAGCACCGGGTGGCGCGCGCCCACCGGGGACGCGACGACCTGATGCTGGCACGGCCCTCCGGCCGCCGCAAGGTTGCCGAGGTGACCCTGCTCGTCCTGGCGGTGGGCGCGGTGGTCGCGCTGCGCCGCCGCGGCACCTCCGACGCGGGCGACCACCTGGTCAGTGCCGCGCCGGTCCTGGTCGCCCTGATCGCCGCGCTCGTTCTCGTACGGCTGTATCCGCTGCCGCTGCGCTGGGCCGCGCGCCCCGCCGCGCGGCTGCGCGGCGCGGTCGGGTTCCTGTCGCTGGCCCGTGCGGGACGTTCGTCGGCGATCGGCGCGCTTCCGCTGCTCGCGCTGCTGGTGGCACTGACGACGGCGGGCTTCGGCGGTTCGGTGCTCGCGGGTGTCGACGACGCGCGGGCGCGGGCGGCGCTGCTGGCCACCGGCGCGGACGCCCGGATCTCCGGGGACGGCGACGCGGTGGCGCTGCCGGAGGGCGCGACGCGGGCCGTGCGCGAGGTGTCCGGCGTGCGGACGGTGACCACCGTGCAGATCGAGCACGCGCTCAGGCTGCCGGCCAGGGACGACGCCCTGACGACCCCGCCCGCCGCGTCGCTCGTCGGCGTGGAGCCGAAGGCGTACGCGGCGCTCTCCCGCGGGCTGGACCTCGGCCCGTTCCCTGCGGACACGCTGCGCGCCACCGGCAGCGCGTCGCCCGTACTGCGGGCCGTCGCCTCGCCGGGCGTCGCCGAGTGGCTGGGCAGGGGACCGCACCGGATCAGCTCGCTGGCGGGCGAGTTCACGGTGGAGGTCGCGGCCGTACGGGAGCGCACGCCGGCCGTGTCGTCGGCGGACTTCCTGATCGTCGACGGCTCCCGGCTGACCCACCGCGCGCCCACCGCCCTGCTCGCCACCGGCGACGCGGTGGACGGACGGGCGCTGCGGGCCGCCGTGCGCGACCTGGACAAGGACCTCACCGTACGGCTGCGCGCCGAGGCACGGGCCTCCTTCACGGACTCGCCCCTGCAGTCGGGCGCGGAACGCATCTACGCGGCCGCGATCGGCGCGGGCGCGGGGTACGCCGTCCTCGCGCTGCTGCTGTCGCTGCTGCAGTCGGCACCGGAACGCACCACGCTCCTCGCCCGGCTGCGCACCATGGGGCTGACCACTCGGCAGGGGCGGCAGCTGCTGGGCCTCGAAGCGCTCCCCCCGGCGCTGCTCGCCGCGTCCGGCGGCGTACTCGTCGGCCTGGCCACGATCCGGCTGCTCGCTCCCGGCGTCGACCTGGTCCGCCTGGCGCTGGCCGCCGCACCGGACGTCGCGCCGGTGGACGGCGCCACGCTGCGGGCCGACGCCTGGTCGCTGGCTCTGCCCGCGGCCGGTGTGGTGCTGCTGACCGCGGCGGTCACCGGGGCGCAGGCCTGGTGGACGGGGCGCCGCGGATCCGTCAACGAACTCAGGGCAGGAGACATGCGATGACCGACACGACCCTGGAGGAGCTCGAGCGCCGGGTCGCGACCCGGCGCGAGAGGCCCTCGTACGGGCACGACGCGCTGATCACCTGCGACCGGCTGGTCCGGGTGTTCTCCGCGGACGGCGTCGAGGTGCAGGCCCTGCAGGGGCTCGACCTCCTGGTGAAGGAGGGCGAGTTGATGGCCCTGGTCGGCGCGTCGGGCAGCGGCAAGTCGACCCTGATGAACATCCTCGCCGGTCTCGACGTGCCCACCGCGGGCGCGGCGCGCGTCGCGGGCTGCGACCTGCTCGCGATGGACGCCGGGGCCCGGCTGCGCTACCGCCGCGAGGTGGTGGGCTTCGTGTGGCAGCAGACGGCCCGCAACCTGCTGCCGTACCTGACGGCGGCCCAGAATGTAGCCCTGCCGATGCAGTTGCGGGGCCGGAGCCGGCACAAGGCGGAGCGCGTCCAGGAGTTGCTGACGATGCTGGGCGCCGCCGACTGCGCGGACCGCCGTCCGCAACACCTGTCCGGCGGCCAGCAGCAGCGTGTCGCGATCGCTGTCGCGCTCGCGAACTCCCCCTCGGTCCTGCTCGCGGACGAGCCCACGGGCGAGCTCGACTCGGCGACCGGCGAACAGGTCTTCGCCGCGTTCCGCCGCGCGAACGAGGAGCTGGGCACGACGATCGTGATCGTCACCCACGACCAGGCGGTCGCGAGCGAGGTCCGCCGCACGGTCGCCATACGCGACGGCCGCACCTCCTCCGAGGTGCTGCGCCGCACGGAGGTCGACGCGGCGACGGGCCAGGAATCGGTGGTGGCCCGCGAGTACGCGATGCTGGACCGCGCCGGCCGCCTCCAGCTCCCCGCGGAGTACACGTCGGCGCTGGGCATGGCGGACCGCGTGGCCCTGGAACTCGAACCGGACCACATCGCCATCCGGCCGGACGACACGACGCCAACCCCCTGACGCACACGCGCCGCGCAGTGGGCGCGGGGGGCGCGGGGCAGCGCGGGGGGCGCGCCCCGTCGGCACAGCGGGCACGCGGGAAGGGCCCACCCCGGGCCCCTCACGCGCCGCGAAGCCGGCGCGCGGGGCGGGCCGCACAGCGGCCTCGCTGGAACGCCCGTCCAGGGCCTGCCCACGCGCCGCGAAGCGGCCGCACCGGGAGTTACGGGCGAAGCCCTCGGGTCCCCGCAGGGTTGCGCACGGCGCAGCCCCCCGAACAGAACGCCCCGTCCGGGGCAGCCCACGCGCCGCGAAGCCGGCGCGCCGGGAGTCACGGGGGCCAAGCCCCCGGGTCCCGTCAGGGTTTCGGGAAGGGGCGGGGCGGGGGAAACCACACGCACCACACAGCGCCCCAGGCCAGCCCACGCACCACGCAACGGCCCGCCGAGGGGTCACGGGGGCCGAGCCAAGCCCCCGGGTCCCGCAGGGACGCCCCGTCGTCAGGCCGTCGGCCGCACCGGCGTCACACTCAACCCGCCCAGCCCGTTCGTCCGCACCGCCACCGACCCGAACGGCGTCCGCAGCCTCAGCCACGTGCCCGCCGACAGCAGCGCCACCGGCACTCCCGGGCGCAGGAACCCGAGCGCCTGCGCCGCGTGCACGGCGCGCAGCGTCAGGCCCGTGCCGCCCACCGTCCGCGACCAGATCTCGCGGCCGATGCGGTCCCGCTCGGCGCGCGTGCGCCGCTCCGCCGGCAGTGCCTCGTCCCGCGCGCGGAACTCCGCGACGGCCGCGGCCACCGCGCCCCGCATCGCCTGCACGTCCGGCAGCCCCGCCAGCTCGCGCCAGCCGCCGCGCGGCGGCAGCACGCCGGCCCAGGGCGGCCCGGTCACCGCGCCGGGCACCGTGAACTCCGCGCCGCCCAGCGACTCCAGCAGCTCCCCCGCCGACACGGTGACATCGAGCTCGACGGGCTCGGCCAGCCGCGCCGTACGGATCGCGAGCACCTCGAAGGAGGGCGGGCGTCCGAAGACGGCGAGTGCACCGCTGCCGGCCTGCAGCCTGACCGCGGCGGCGCGGTCGTAGTGGATCAGCCGGGCGAGGAAGGCGGCGAGATCGTCCGCCTCCCTCGCGTCGGCGAGGTGCAGGCTCTGCACGGGTACGGACATGGGCACGGTCATACGACGAGGGCGTCCTCGGGCTTCTCGTCCCGAGCGTCCCCGGCGGCGCCGCTGCGGGCGCCGTCGTCGAGGTACTTCTGGAGGAACGACTTCTCCTCCGCGCTGATCCGGCGCGGCCTGCCCTCGGCCAGGTTGAAGGGGACGACGACGGTCGAGGCCCGCACGTACACCTGCGCGGGGTCGTCCGCCTCCTTCACCTCGTAGGCGATGGTCAGCGACGCCGCGGCGATCTTGGTGACCCACGACTCGATGACAACCGGCTCGTGGCGGTGGACCAGCGGCCGCACGTAGTCGATCTCGTGGCGGGCGACGACCGATCCGCCGGAGAAGGACGGCGAACCGTCCCCCGGCGCCAGCCGGAACATGAAGTCGATCCGCGCCTCTTCCAGATACCGCAGGAAGACGACGTTGTTGACGTGCCCGAAGGCGTCCATGTCCGACCAGCGCAGGGGGCAGCGGTAGATGTGGCGAGCCATGCGCTGCCTCAGCCCCGGGTGAGCTTCTTGTAGGTGGCACGGTGCGGACGAGCCGCGTCCGGGCCGAGACGCTCGATCTTGTTCTTCTCGTACGACTCGAAGTTGCCCTCGAACCAGAACCACTTGGAATCGCCCTCGTACGCCAGGATGTGCGTGGCGACGCGGTCGAGGAACCAGCGGTCGTGGGAGACGACCACGGCCGCACCGGGGAACTCCAGCAGCGCGTTCTCCAGGGAGGACAGGGTCTCCACGTCGAGGTCGTTGGTCGGCTCGTCGAGGAGGAGCAGGTTGCCGCCCTGCTTGAGGGTGAGCGCGAGGTTCAGGCGGTTGCGCTCACCGCCGGAGAGGACCCCGGCCGGCTTCTGCTGGTCCGGGCCCTTGAAGCCGAAGGCGCTCACGTAGGCGCGGGACGGCATCTCGACCTGGCCGACGTTGATGTAGTCCAGCTCGTCGGAGACGACGGCCCACAGCGTCTTCTTGGCGTCGATGTTGGCGCGGCTCTGGTCGACGTACGAGATCTTGACGGTCTCGCCGACCTTGATCGTGCCCGAGTCCGGCTTCTCCAGGCCCTGGATCATCTTGAACAGGGTCGTCTTGCCGGCGCCGTTCGGGCCGATCACGCCGACGATGCCGTTGCGCGGGAGCGTGAAGGACAGGTCGTCGATGAGGACCTTGTCGCCGAACGCCTTGTTCAGGTTCTCGACCTCGACGACGACGGAGCCCAGACGCGGGCCCGGCGGAATCTGGATCTCCTCGAAGTCCAGCTTCCGCATCTTGTCGGCCTCGGCGGCCATCTCCTCGTAACGCGCCAGACGCGCCTTGGACTTGGCCTGCCGCCCCTTCGCGTTGGAGCGGACCCACTCCAGCTCTTCCTTGAGGCGCTTCTGCCGCTTGGCGTCCTTCTGGCCCTCGACCTTGAGGCGGGAGGCCTTGTTCTCCAGGTACGTGGAGTAGTTGCCCTCGTACGGGTGGGCGCGGCCGCGGTCCAGCTCGAGGATCCACTCGGCGACGTTGTCGAGGAAGTAGCGGTCGTGGGTGATGGCGACGACGGTGCCGGCGTACTTGGCGAGGTGCGCCTCCAGCCACTGCACCGACTCGGCGTCGAGGTGGTTGGTGGGCTCGTCGAGGAGCAGCAGGTCGGGGGCCTCGAGGAGAAGCTTGCACAGGGCGACGCGGCGCTTCTCACCACCGGAGAGGTTGGTGACGGGCCAGTCGGCGGGCGGGCAGCCCAGGGCGTCCATGGCCTGCTCGAGCTGGGCATCGAGGTCCCACGCGTTTGCGTGGTCCAGCTCCTCCTGGAGCTTGCCCATCTCCTCCATCAGCTCGTCCGTGTAGTCGGTCGCCATCTGCTCGGCGATCTCGTTGAAGCGGTCGAGCTTGCCCTTGACCTCGGCGACGCCCTGCTGGACGTTCTCCAGGACGGTCTTGGACTCGTCGAGCGGCGGCTCCTGCAGGAGGATGCCGACGGAGTAGCCGGGCGAGAGGAAGGCGTCACCGTTGGACGGCTGCTCCAGACCCGCCATGATCTTCAGCACGGTGGACTTACCGGCGCCGTTGGGGCCGACCACACCGATCTTCGCACCGGGCAGGAAGCTCAGCGTCACGTCATCGAGGATGACCTTGTCGCCGTGCGCCTTGCGCGTCTTGCGCATCGTGTAGATGTACTCAGCCAAGAGAAACCGTCCGGCAAGCAGTGGGTGGGCAGATACACCCATCTTGCCGTACGCCGCCCCCCGGACGGAAACCGCGCCCCGGCCGACGCGGGAGGGCCCCCGCACGCGACGGGAGACGGCCCCCGCACGCGACGCGCGAGGGGCCCGGCACGTCTCCCGTGCCGGGCCCCTCCCTCAGCGCTGTGTCACACTGCGCGGTCGTTCACTCACTCGCCGGCGGCCGACGCCTTCTTGCGGAGGAAGA
The DNA here is from genome assembly GCF_013387495.1 of Streptomyces sp. PKU-EA00015. Lineage (GTDB taxonomy): Bacteria > Actinomycetota > Actinomycetes > Streptomycetales > Streptomycetaceae > Streptomyces. The sequence continues at coordinate 112,594 of NZ_JABZEE010000029.1, forward strand.
ACACCGCACCGCCGCCGATCAGCACCAGCACGATCGCGATGCCCGCGATCATCGGCGTGGCGCTCGAGCCGCCGGTCTCCGCGAGGTCACCCTCGGGGCCCTCGGAGCCCGCGGACGTGCCGCCGGCCGACGCCGGGCTGGGCTGGGACGACGGGGTCTCGGTGCCCGGCTGCGGCGTGCCCGTGGTCTTGCAGTCCAGGACGCCCTTGAAGTTCTTCTCGAAGCCACCGGGGCCGGTGATCGTGAAGTCGTACGCCTGGTCCTCGGCGACCGGCACGGTCACGGTCCGGGACTCCCCGGCCGGGATGGTGTGCTTGATGCCGGCCAGCTCGAAGGTGAACGGGGAGTCGCCCTTGTTGCCCGCCGTGATGTCCACGCCGCCCTTGGCGCAGTTCTTCTCCGCGGTGACGGACGGGATGGCGCCCGTCTTCGCCCACGTCGCGGTCGCGGTCGCGGAGACCGTGGACTGGCTGGACCCGGCCAGGATCTGGGTCTGGCTCTTGCTCGCGCTGGCGAACGCGCGTCCCACCGGAACCGACATGGTCGCCTGGGCGGTCAGCGAGGCCGTCCCGTCGGCCGCGCCCGCGGGAACGTCGAAGTACAGCTTGCTGCCGTCGACCGCGGAGGTGAGCGGCTTGCCCGCCTCGTCCGTGATCTTGACGCCGCTGGCGGCGGCGTCGACCGGCGGCGTGACGGTGACCTGACCGGCGTCGGTACGCACCGTCACCGGGCCGAGCCTGCTGCCCGCCTTGCCGGAGACCGCGTTCGGCTCGAGGCTCAGCGAGGCCGTGGGCTCGGCGAGGTCCTCGGCGGACTTCTCCAGCCAGTCGGCCAGCTTCTCGGCCTCGGGGTCGACCGCCGTGACATCGGCGCCGTCCGAGAAGCGCCAGATGGCGACCTGGGTGCCAGCCGCCGCGGTCTCGGCGGTCAGCGAACCGGCCTGCGCACCCTTGGCCAGCACGGCCAGGTCGTCGACCTGCGGGTAGGAGTGCTGCAGGATCCAGCGGATCTTGCCCGCGTCCTTGTTGGTGCGGAGCGACGTCTGGTCCCAGGGAGTCTCCAGGTACTTGGCCTGGGACTGGGTCGGGTTGTGGATGTCGATGCAGTACGTCTTGAGCTGACCGCCGCCGTCGACGGTCATCTCGAAGAGCCCGGCGGAGATCTCCTCGTTCTTGCCGTCGTTGTGCAGAAGCGCCTTGTCGAACGTCTTCAGCCCGTCGAGGGTGGCGACGGCGCCCCCCTGGTGCTGGGTGCCGTCGTCGGCGGCGGCCATGCCCGCGCCGGCGAGGGAGCCTGTGGCGATCAGGCCCGATACGAGGGCCGCCGCGGCAAGACGCGCGGCGCGCCGCCTGCGTACAGCGGACGCAGAGAACACAGCAAACACAGCAGAATTCCCCTCTGGGCGAGAACTTCGCGTGTGACGCGTGGGGGAAGTGTCTCGCCAACTAACTCAAGTGCCCCGTGAGTACGCGGGAATCCTATGGACGGCGCGCAGCCCGGTCCCCCGTCATGTCATCAGATAACCATTCCGACTCGTAATCGTTATCACGGTCGGTCAATTCACCCCCTGATCACCCGTTTTACCGGGCCGCGCCCACTGCGCGGCGTAGTCGGCCCGCCCTCAACTCCCTTTCAGGTGACGGCAACCGGCTCCCTCGCCCGCCGGGGCGTGCCCGGCTCCTTCGGCTCGCCCGGCCCCCCGCCCCGGGCCGCCGGCACCGACTCGCCCCTCGCCACCCGCCGGAACGCCGCCGTCCCGCGCGTCAGGTCGTGCCCCGCCGCCAGCGCGTCGATGTCCACGAACGTCCGCCGCCTGCCGTCCCCGTCCTCCTCGCGCACCTTCAACCTGCCGTGCACCACGAGCGGTTCACCCACCGAGACGGAACCTGCCAGATTCGCCGCGAGCGACCGCCAGGCGAAGACGGTGTAGAAGCTCGTCGGCCCGTCCGTCCAGGTGCCGTTCTGCCGGTCCCACCGCCGCGACGGCACCGCGAAACGGAACCGCGCCATCCCTCCCGTGGCCGTTTCCCGGTACTCCACATTCGTGGCCACATTCCCGACCACCGTCACCGTGGTGTCGTTCATGACGGTCACCTCCCCGTCCGGTCGCATTGCCCGATCGCTGTCTTCCGGGCTCCATGCTGGACCGGACGGAGAAGACCCGCGGACGCCTGTGGACGGGCGTCCCGTTGTGGACAACCCCGTCACCCGATGCGGGTACGCACCCTTCCGTGCCCCGCACCCGGCCGTGTCGTCCCCGACACCGTCGCGTACTGCTCCCGCACCTCGCGGTAGCGCATGAGCTCCGCCGAGATCGGGTCGAGCACCTTGGCCCTGCCGCAGCCCGCGGCCGCCTCCTGCAGCGCGCGTCTGACGTCCTGGCCGTATCTCCTGGCCGGCCCCTTGGCGGCCGCCGCACACGCCCACTCCACCAGCGGGCCGCCCACGATGCCCGCGAGCATCACCAGCACCGGCGGGATCAGCCCCGGCTCCAGCACGCCGACGATCTGGCCCACCAGCCACAGACCGCCGAAGATCTGAAGCAGCGTCATCGACGCCTGGGCCAGCACCGCGGCCGGCCACCACGCCGGGCGCTGCGGCCGTCCGCTCGTCGCCGCGGCCTCGCGCGTCGCCAGCTCGTCCAGTGCCTCGGGCAACCCCTGCGCGCCCCGTACCGCCGCCTCCCGCACCGCCTGCGCCCACGGGGCGGGCAGCCCGCGCGACGCCTCGCCGGCGACCGTGCGGACCGCCTGCTCGACCCGCTGGCGCGCGGTCGGCTCCTCCTCCACCGGAGTGGCACGCGGCTCCAGGGCCGCCCCCGGCATGCGCTTGCGCTCGTACCAGCGCCACAGCCGCAGCCAGGGCGTCCCGCACGCCCGCGACGCGTTCCTGCGCCACTCCCGCTCCGCGGCCTCCCCGGCCGCCGTCGCGCCGATCGCGTCCGCGAGCCGGGCCGAGAAGTCGTCGCGGGCGCGCTCGCCCAGACCCGTCCGGCCGTCGGCGACGTACACGGGGCGCAGCTTCGCCGCCGCCGCGTCCACGTCCGCGGACAACCGCAGCGCCGCCGCCTCGCGCCCCTGCACGAACTCGCCGATCATCTCGCGCAGTTCGCCCACGCCCTCGCCCGTCAGCGCGGACAGCGGCAGAACCCTGGCGCCCGGTTCACCGTGCTCTCCCAGAGCCACGCCGTCCTCGTCCAGGAGCCGCCGCAGGTCGTCGAGGACCTGGTCGGCGGCCTCGCCGGGGAGCCGGTCGATCTGGTTGAGCACCACGAACGTGATCTCGGCGTGCCCGGCGAGCGGCCTCAGGTAGCGCTCGTGCAGGGCAGCATCCGCGTACTTCTCGGGGTCGACGACCCAGATCACGGCGTCGACGAGCGCGAGCACCCGGTCGACCTGCTCCCGGTGCTGCACGAGGGCCGAGTCGTGGTCGGGCAGGTCGATCAGCACCAGCCCGTGCAACTGCTCGTCGCCGTCGCCGCCCGCGAGCGGCCTTCGGCGCAGCCGGCCCGGGATGGCGAGCCGGTCCAGCAGCCCGGCGGCGCCGTCCGACCATGTGCAGGCGATGGGCGCCGACGTGGTCGGCCTGCGCAGCCCGGTCTCCGCGATGCGCACTCCGGCGAGCGCGTTGAAGAGGGTCGACTTGCCGCTGCCCGTCGCGCCGGCGATGGCGACCACCGTGTGACGGGAGGAGAGCCGCTGGCGGGCGGCGGCCTCGTCGAGGACCCGGCCTGCCTCCGCGAGGGTGCGGCCGTCCAGGCGGGTCTGGGACAGCCCCAGAAGTTCACGCAGCGCGTTCAGTCGGTCGCGCAGCGGTCCGCCGTAGGCTCCGCCGATCGGCAGGTGGTCGTGCCCGTCCTCCGAGGCGGCACCGCCACGGTGACCGGGCTCGTCCTCGCCGGGTTCCGCGTCGTCCGGGTCGGGTCCGTCGGACCTCGGCTCGGCACGGCGTGCGATGAGCCCGTCGTCCCAGCGGCCACCGGCCTCCTTGCCGCCTGCCCCCTCCGCAGCGCTGCCCGCCTTCTCGTGCACAGCCCCGTTCGGGGTTCCGGCGACGGCCTCGTTCCCCGTCTCGTTGTGGTCGTCGGTGACGGCGGTCACCCGCGCTCACCTCTCCTTCTGCAGTAGGGACAGCGCGGCGATCAGCTCGGCCTGCGGCTCGGGGGTCACTTCCAGGGCGTCCAGGGGCGCCAGGCGGCGGTCCCGTTCGCCGTGCAGTACGGCGTCGATGGACGTCGAGACCAGCTCACCGCCCTTGTCGCGCAGCCTCAGCGCGCCCTGGGCGCCCATCCGTTCGGCCAGCCGCTCCCCCGCACCGCGGGCGCGGCGGCCGCCGAGCAGCGCGGTGGCGAGCAGCGCGGCGACGGTCTCGGCGTCGGGGGCGGCGTTGCGCTCCATCCCCCGTACCTCCTCCTCGGCGATCTCCTCGAGCACCCGCCGCCAGCGGCGCACGGCCATCCCGATCCGCTCGCTCGCCTCCAGATCGACGCGGCGGTGCGGGGTGACGGCCGCCGCGGCCGGCTCGCGCCGCCAGGCGCTGTGCACCTGCTCGTCGGCGGCGGCCACGGCGCACTGCAGGAGCGCGGACAGGCTGGCGACGAGTGCGTCGAGCAGTTCGGCCGCCGTGCTGTCGCGGGGATAGCCGCGCCAGCGGGTGCGCGCGTCCCCGGAGAGCACAGCACCGGCACGCAGCTGCTCCCGCACGCGCTCGCGCTGCTTCTCGTACGCCTCCTCCACGGCGCCCGTGAGCCGTACGGCCGCCGCGTACTGAGCCGCGACAGCGCTCGCGAGCTCCGGCATCCGCGCGTCCAGGGAGGCGAGAACGCCGCCCGCGGTGCGCCCGAGCGCCTGCTGGCGGGCGGCCGGGTCCTGCGCCCGGTGGGCCAGCCAGGACAGCAGGGGCGCGACGGCGGTGGTGGGCAGCAGCCCGTTGCCGGCGCCCGCGGACTCGGGCAGCTCGGGGATGGTGAACCGCGGCACATGGCCGAGCCCCGCCTTGGTCAGCAGCGCCGCGTACTGGCGCGAGACCTCGTCGACGACCTGGTGCGGCACCCGGTCCAGCACGGTGATCAGCGTGGCGTCGTACTCCTTCGCCGTACGCAGCAGATGCCACGGAACGGCGTCCGCGTACCGCGAGGCGGTGGTCACCATGACCCATACGTCGGCGGCGCAGATCAACTCGGCGGCCAGCAGACGGTTCTCCACGACGAGCGAGTCGACGTCGGGCGCGTCGAGGAGGGCGAGGCCGCGCGGGAGGGTGGACGCGGTCTCGATCCGCAGCGCCTTCTCGTTCGCGGGCTGATTCCCGGTCCTGCCCTGCCGCCCGGGCCCGTCCCGCTCCCCCTGCTCCTCGGCGGGGGGCATCCAGACGCGGGTGAGCTCCGGGAGCACCCGCAAACCGGCGAACCAGTGGTGGTCGTCGGGGTGGCAGACGAGGACAGGGGTCCGCGTGGTGGGCCGCAGCACCCCGGCCTCGCTGACCTTCCTGCCCGCAAGGGAGTTGACGAGGGTGGACTTCCCGGCACCGGTGGATCCGCCGATCACGGCGAGCAGCGGGGCGTCCGGGTCCTTGAGGCGGGGCACCAGATAGTCGTCGAGCTGCGCGAGCAGCTCGACACGCGTCTGCCGGGCGCGGGGCGCGCCGGGAAGAGGGAGCGGCAGACGCACGGCGGCGACACGGTCGCGCAGGGCGGAAAGTGCGTCGATCAGCTGAGGCCGTGCATCCAAGGTCACCACATGCGAAGAATGCCCAATTTGATCGACTTTTTGAAGCGTATGGGCCTCTCTGCGCGCCGGTAGGACAGACGGAACACATGGGGCGAGTGGGACGCAGGCATAACGAGTGCACAACACCCGCGACGCCAGGCGTCAAAAGCGGTGCACGAATCGCACCTGCCTGCGATTATCGGTTCGCTTCACCGAACCTCCACATCGTGCCACGCAGGTGAGGCAACCGGGCCAAGGTGATCGGAGCCCTATCCTTGACCCCGGCAGGTCGGACGACCCGATTGGGGCTCTGCCCGCAAGGCCGCTTCCGGCCCCCGTAGCTCAGTGGATAGAGCAGGCGCCTTCTAAGCGCTTGGCCGCAGGTTCGAGTCCTGCCGGGGGCGCACCGTCCGCACCACCGCAAGGCCCTCCCACCGGGAGGGCCTTTTTGCTGGTCAGCGGCACTCTAACGGGCGGGGCGTAGAGGAGACGTGAGCGCCGGACCACCCTCGGATGATCACGAGGGAGATCCGGCGCTGTCCGGCTGATGCCGGGTTTCTGCGGGTGGCCCTGTCGAATACGCGTCGAAGTTTTCGGGGGTGGCTCAGCGATCTTCCGTCAGGTCGGGGAGGTCTCCCCCGGCCTCGATCCGCCTCTGGTGATCCCTGAGCTGACCGGAGATGCACCGGGCGTACGTGGCGAGCAGGACGGGGACGCTGTTGCCTGCCCACTCGGCGACCTGCGCCGGCGGTATACCCGCGTTGAGCCACGTCGTCAGGCAGGTGTGGCGGAGGTCGTAAACGCGCTTACCGAGGGGCGAGGCGAATTCCTCGGGCAGTAGGACTTCCTTTCGAGCGGTCCGCCAGGCGCGGCGGAATACCGAGCCGGACAGGATGTCCCGTTCTCCCCTGGGAAAAGCAGGTCTCCAGCACCAAGTCGCGCCGCTACTCCTCCACCTTCACCGAACGGCGCCAAGTCCGCGCCGAGCAACGCCAAGCCCTCGGCCTGCCAGAACCCGAAACCACCCTCGTGCTCGCCGACTGGCGCTACGCCGGCCACGGCCACACCCCCGGCGAATCCGCCCTCGCCGCCTCCATCGCTGAAGACATCCGCATCAACCGAGAAACCACCCGCGAAGCCATGGCGCTGGGGAGAGGGTGTGACGTGACGACAGCAACCCGATCGAACGGGATGCCCACCCTTGCTGAGGTCTGCAATGAGCTGAGGATCTCGCGATCGACGTTCTACGACTGGCGTGCGAAGAAGCGTGCTCCGCGCTGCATCAAGCTCCCGAACGGTGACCTACGGGTCCGTCGGACCGAACTCGACCATTGGCTCGACGGTCGGGAGGACGCGGCCTGATGGACACGACTTTTGACGTCCGGATCTACAAGATTCTGGCCTACAAGGTACTACCCGCGCCGGGGAGCAGTGCCGACTGCCCTCTGGTCCTCGCTCATCGACCAAGCCACGAACCACGTCGAGATCCTCGTGTACGCAGGTCTCTTTCTGTTCGACAGCCACCCGGACCTGCCGGACCAGCTCGCGGACAAGGCCCAGGCGGGCGCCCAGATCCGCATACTTCTCGGTGACCCGGACTCAGAGATGGTCCATCAGCGCGGTAACGAAGAAGGCATCGGCAGTGACCTTGCAGCCCGAGCGCGCATCACCCGTCGCTACCTCGAACCCGCAACCAAGACCCCTGGCGTCGAGCTTCGGCTACACGACACGATCCTCTACAACTCCATCTACCGCTTTGACGATGACGTCCTGGTAAATCCGCATGTCCTTGGCGCTCCGGCCGGGCATGACCCGGTGCTGCACTTCCGCTACATCCCCGGAGCCAGGACGTTTCGGCACTACATGACTGGAGGTGTACATGCCCGCGCGGGTGAAAAGGTGGCTACTTTGTGTAAAAACTCCGCGAGCTGCGCTCTCGGCGCCGGGCCGTAGGCTGTGGGTGAGAGGCGGAGGGAATCCGGGATGAGCGCAGCCCGAACCGTCAAGACGAACGGCGACGAGACGGCCTTCGCCGTGTCCCAGCCGAGTGGGCTGCTGGATGTGCTGGGTGTGGCGGCCGTGGTGCTCGACGCGCAGGGGCGGATCGTGCTGTGGAGCCCCGAGGCCGAGGAGCTGTTCGGCTACACCGCTGAGGAGGCGCTGGGCCAGTACGCCGCTCGGCTCGTGGTCCGCGAGCAGCACCTCGACATGATCATCAAACTGTTCGGCGAGGTGATGGACACCGGCCGACGCTGGGCCGGAGCCTTCCCCATCCGGCACAAGGACGGCAGTACCCGGCTCGTGGAGTTCCGCAACATGCGGCTCCTGGATGACCGCGGAGACTTCTACGCTCTGGGCATCGCCACGGATCAGGCGGCCTTGCGCCAGGTGGAGAGGGACCAGGCCCTGTCCGTACAGTTGGTCTCCCAGTCCCCGATCGGCCTGGCCGTCCTGGACTCCGATCTGCGGTACCTGTCCGTCAACCCGGCGCTGGAGCTGATCCACGGCATACCCGCCGACGAACACCTCGGCCGCGCCTTCCACGACGTGTTGTCGTTCCCGAACGTCGACGAGATCGAAGCCGCCCTGCGCCAGGTGCTGGACACCGGGATCCCCCAAGTCAACCAGCACGCCGTCGGCCGCACCCCGGCAGACCCGGACCATGACCGCGCCTGGTCGGTCTCCTTCTTCCGGCTGGAGGATCCCGGCGGGCGGATTCTGGGTGTGGCCACCTCGGTGGTGGATGTCACCGAACGGCACCGGGCGGCCACCGAGGCAGAGCGCGCCCGTCGGCGACTGGCCCTCATCGCCGACGCCTCCGCCCGCATCGGCACCACCCTGGAACTGGACCGGACCGCCCGCGAACTGGCCGATGTCGCTGTCCCCGAGCTCGCCGACATCGCAGCAGTGGACGTATTGGACTCCGTCCTGGAAGGCCGCCGCAGTGAGCTCTCGCCCACCGGCCCGGCGGTCATCCGGGCCCTCGCCGTCAAGGCCGCCCACCCCACCGAAGCCCTCCAAGCAGCCGACGCCCCCGGGCACATCGCCCAGTACGCCGCCGACCGCCTGGTCACCCAGTGCGTGCACACCGGCCGCCCGGTCATGGTGCGCCATGTGGGCGAGGGGGATCTGCCACGCATCGCCCGTGACCCCGACGAGGCCGTGCTCCTGGCCCGGGCGGGCGTCCACTCCTATCTCGCGGTGCCGTTGACCGCCCGCGGCGAAGTGCTCGGCGCCTTGGACCTCAAACGCACCAGCAACCCCCTGCCTTTCGACCACGACGACATGGTCCTGGCCCGTGAGCTGGGCGCCCGCGCAGCGGTGCAGATCGACAATGCCCGCTGGTACCAAAGCGCGCGCAATACCGCCGTCACCCTCCAGCGCAGCCTGCTGCCGGAGCATCCGCCCTGCACGGTGGGCTTGTCCGTTGCCTCGCGCTACCAGCCGGCTGGAGCCGCGATTGAGGTCGGCGGTGACTGGTTCGACGTCATACCCCTGGAAGGCGACAAGACCGCGCTTGTCGTGGGCGATGTGATGGGCAGCGGTATCGACGCCGCCACCACCATGGGCCGGCTGCGCACCGCCACCAGCACCCTGGCTTCACTAGACCTCGAACCCGCCCGTCTGCTCGAGCACCTCGACAAGATCACAGCCGGTCTGGGTCACTACATCGCCACCTGCATCTACGCCGTCTACGACCCCCACCACCGGCAATGCTGTATCGCCTGCGCCGGACACCTGCCGCCCGCTCTGGTGCGCGCCGGTGGGCCTGCGGAGCTGCTCGACTTGCCCACGGGCGCACCGCTCGGCGTCGGCGGTGTGCCCTTCCACAGCGCCATAGTCGAGTTCGGCCCCGGAGACCAGCTCGTGCTCTACACCGACGGCCTGGTCGAAACCCGCCACGAGCCCCTCGACGACCGCCTCAATCTCCTCCTCCGGCTCCTGGACGACCCCGACCGGCCGTTGGAGAAAACCTGTGACCGGCTCCTGCAAGCGCTCCGACAACCGTACGACCACGATGATGTCGCCCTGCTCATCGCGCGCGTCCAGGGCATGACGAACACTTCTCCCATATAGGGCCACGCTTTCACGCAGTACCACGGTCCTGGGCGCACACCCACTGCCACTCGGGTTCAGGCACCTGATCAGGTCGGTGTCGCGCACGGCGTTCACGGCAGAGCTGGTGAGCGAGTGTCAAGGATCAGTCCGTCACGTCAACCAGCGCCAGTCCCGACCTCCTGCCACACGCCGCAACGACGCACGTCGAGCAAGACCAGGGGGCCACTCGGACACATTGCGGGCAGGGGACAAGCCTGCCCGAGTAGCCGGCAAGCGTACGGCCCCCTGATCACGCACGACCCCAAACCAGGCAGGCCACCGGCCAAAGCCGTTCCACCGACCTCTGCGCCGGAGTGCACTGTCGTGGATCAAGACGGCCCCGGCTCCGCCGGCCGAACACCGACGTGAGAATGAAGCTCTGATCAAGCTCCTGCGGTGGCGAAGCGGGGAACCTCGCAGGTCTCGCGAAAATTCGACATGACGCCGCTTTGCCTCAGCTGGCGGGTCGGGGCTGCGGCGGTACCGCGGCGGGTGCTGTCCCGGGCGAGGCTCCCGCTCCCGTGACGCCTGTGCGCTGTACGGTGCGCCGCCACAGCCGTCCCACGGCGCGGTAGAAGCGGTCCGGCAGGAACACGGCGTCCGCGACGATCATCGCGCCCGAGAAGATCGGCAGTCCCATGACCACCGCGATATTCACGTGCATGCCCAGCAACAGGACCAGGACGGGGTATTTGAGCCTGCCGAACAGGACAAACGGAAAGGCGACCTGCACCAGCACCGTCAGATAGCCAATGACTGCAATCAGCACGTGATGGCCGTCGATCATCTGGGACAACGCAGGCCAGGGCCGGAACAGGTCGATGTTCAGGATGTAGTGGAGGGCGGTGCCATCGCCCCACTTGACGCCCTGCACCTTGTACAGGCCCGCGCATCCGTAGAGGAAGCAGACCTGGGCGGCGATGACGAACATGCCGCAGTTGTGCAGCACAGTGATCAAGATGCTGCGGATGTCACCGAGCTGGTGCCGGAGACCGCCGCCGAGCCGGCCTGCCGTCTTGCCCGCCGACGCCTGGAACCGGGTCCTTCGCGCGTCGAGGGACCAGCGCCGGCCGCACGCGGTGAAGACGAGGTAGACGGCCATGAGGACCATGAGATTGTCCCCGCCGTCCGCCATGAAGATCGCCCTGGCGTGGAACGACACCACCACGACCGCGAACAGCACGGACACCGCCCGGGTCCGCCAGCCCAATAGGAACAGCGCACACGTGACGAGAGCAACGGCGTAGCAGACCTCGAAGTACACCCGACTGTCGGACAGGGTGAGGACGCTGACCCACCCGCTCTGGTCGAACATCTGCCTGGCCAGCGCAGGCGTCCACGGTGAACCGGGCCCCCACATCTCATCGCGGTGTGGAAACTCGCGGAGCAGAAAAACGAGATAGAGCAGCCCGTACCCGATGCGCAGCATCGCCGCCGCGTACAAGGAGACCGGCCGCTCGGTCAGGAGGACGAGGAACGCATGGACCCGGTCGAGTACGCGCTGCGGCATTCGCACGGCCGCTGGCTCGGTGGTACGTGGGGGCGCTGCGACCGGTGGCTGCTCAGTCCGTTCCATGCGAGGACACCTTCCACCAAGGCAGATACCGGGTTTCAGCACGCGCCGATGCCGCGGCGGCCGGCCGGAAACCGCCCGCTGCGCGGGGCGCGGGGATGGGCTGCGTGATGACCCGCAGTTGGATGGAGTCGAAGGTGCCGCCACCTTGGGCGGCGACACGGTCCACTGCAATGTTGCGCAGATACTTCTGGATCATCACAGCCCGGTCCGAGCGCGGATGGTTGTCGCCGCCGTGCGTCTTGAGGTAGGAATTCCAAGCCTGGCGCAGCATGTTCTGTGCCGTATGGCTCGGGAAGACGTTGTGCTTGACAGCGGAATTGTCCCTGGCGGTCAGATCGATCCAGTCGCTCACCCGTGTGGTGCCGTCCGGCGCTGTCCGCTTGGTCCTCGCCGAAATCTGCCGGTTGACCCACTGCGGATTCGGAGCGAAGAGCCGCCAGTTCTGCTCAAACACGGGCCGGACCCAGGCGTCGATCTGTCGGCTGTACGCCTTCGAGATTGCATTCGGAGGCGCCACGTGCAGAAACACCAGGAGCACATGGGCCAGAGCCACTGCAAGGCAGAGGGCCACCGCGGCTCCCGTTCCTGCGGTCAGCAGGCGGGGTGGCCCTGAAAGGTCACGAGTCGTACGCGGTCCCCGGCCACCGTCCTGTGCTGCCGGCTCAGCGTCGGTCCGCCGCGATTCCTTCACATTCGTCGACTCAACGCCGCCCAGCACGGCCCCACCCGGCCCTTCCCATCCCGACTGCTCGCACCTGCTTCTCCTGCTTCCGCGGGCGGGCGCGCGACGGAATCGATGACGATCCGACGCGCGCCATCCGTCCCACTCGTGTGTGAGGTCGACTACCCGTGCGCGCACTCCGCCGAGAGTGCCCACACGGGACTCACTGGTCCCGCCGACAGACGGGGGAACAGCTCGCTCAGCGTTGAACGTGCATTTGTGCACCCTGCGCTTTCCCTCGGGCTTGCCGCGATTCCCGGGCTTCTCGCCGTATCGCCGTCGTGGTAACCGCCGTCGTGGTAACCGCCGTCGTGGTAACCGCCGTCGTGGTAACCGCCGTCGTGGTAACCGCCGTCGTGGTAACCGCCGTCGTGGTAACCGCCGTCGTGGTAACCGCCGTCGTGGTAACCGCCGTCGTGGTAACCGCCGTCGTGGTAACCGCCGTCGTGGTAACCGCCGTCGTGGTAACCGCCGTCGTGGTAACCGCCGTCGTGGTAACCGCCGTCGTGGTAACCGCCGTCGTGGTAACCGCCGTCGTGGTAACCGCCGTCGTGGTAACCGCCGTCGTGGTAACCGCCGTCGTGGTAACCGCCGTCGTGGTAACCGCCGTCGTGGTAACCGCCGTCGTGGTAACCGCCGTCGTGGTAACCGCCGTCGTGGTAACCGCCGTCGTGGTAACCGCCGTCGTGGTAACCGCCGTCGTGGTAACCGCCGTCGTGGTAACCGCCGTCGTGGTAACCGCCGTCGTGGTAACCGCCGTCGTGGTAACCGCCGTCGTGGTAACCGCCGTCGTGGTAACCGCCGTCGTGGTAACCGCCGTCGTGGTAACCGCCGTCGTGGTAACCGCCGTCGTGGTAACCGCCGTCGTGGCCGGTTGCAGCATCGCCCGTCGCGGCGTCACCCGTCGCGGCATCGCCCGTGGCGGCATCACCCGTCGCGGCATCGCCCGTGGCGGCATCACCCGTCGCGGCATCGCCCGTGGCGGCATCACCCGTCGCGGCATCGCCCGTGGCGGCATCACCCGTCGCGGCATCGCCCGTGGCGGCATCACCCGTCGCGGCATCGCCCGTGGCGGCATCACCCGTCGCGGCATCGCCCGTGGCGGCATCACCCGTCGCGGCATCGCCCGTGGCGGCATCACCCGTCGCGGCATCGCCCGTGGCGGCATCACCCGTCGCGGCATCGCCCGTGGCGGCATCACCCGTCGCGGCATCGCCCGTGGCGGCATCACCCGTCGCGGCATCGCCCGTGGCGGCATCACCCGTCGCGGCATCGCCCGTGGCGGCATCACCCGTCGCGGCATCGCCCGTGGCGGCATCACCCGTCGCGGCATCGCCCGTGGCGGCATCACCCGTCGCGGCATCGCCCGTGGCGGCATCACCCGTCGCGGCATCGCCCGTGGCGGCATCACCCGTCGCGGCATCGCCCGTGGCGGCATCACCCGTCGCGGCATCGCCCGTGGCGGCATCACCCGTCGCGGCATCGCCCGTGGCGGCATCACCCGTCGCGGCATCGCCCGTGGCGGCATCACCCGTCGCAGCGTCACCCGTCGCGGCATCACCCGTCGCAGCGTCACCCGTCGCAGCGTCACCCGTCGTCGTCGTGGTCGCAGCGTCACCCGTCGTCGTCGTGGTCGCAGCGTCACCGGTAGTTGTTGTGGTCGTGGTGCCCGCACACTCAGGCCTGGTGATCCGGTTGGTGTCCAGCGTCACGGCCTCGACCTCGGCCAGCGCGCGGCCGTCGATGGTCGCTCCCGTCGTTACGGTGATCGCTGCCTTGGCCATGATCGTGCCCACGAAGGTGGTGCCGGTGCCGAGGGTGGCCGAGCTGCCGATCTGCCAGAACACATTGCACGGCGATGCGCCGTTGATGAGGGACACGCTGCTGTTGCTTGCCGTCGTCAGCGTGGAACCGACCTGGAACACCCACACGGCGTTCGGGTCGCCCTGGGCATCCAGGGTGAGGGTGCCGGTGAGCCCGAGACTGGAAGAGGCGGTGTAGACGCCCGGAACCAGCGTCAAGCCGCCGGCATCCGGAGGAAGGGCGCCATTGGATGCCTGTCCGGCGGCGTCGTTGTACGCCGCGACCAGGTCGGTCTTGGCTTGTTCAGCCACAGTGTCCCCAGAGTGCAAAGTCCCGTTGACCGTACCGGGCGGGAACCCGCTGATGGACGTCCCCGGATGCACTCCGACGTCTCCAGTGACCACTGAGGGCCCGGTGTTGGTGACCTCCGCGCCGGCCAGTACCGCGAAGCTTTCCGCGGTACCCAGATCTACAGGTGTTGCTGCATTCGCCCGTGTAGGCGTCACTGCGACCACGGCAAAGGCGACCAGCAGGGTGAGTACCCCCGCGATCCAAGCCGTCATTGTGCGCCGATGCGGCGCATCGGGAATATTCAGTGTCATCGAGGAGCCAACTCCTGGGGGGTGGTGACGTCCGGACGTTCCTCGTCGAACGGAATCGCCTCGCCTGTCGGCGGCATATTAAGCAGACACCCAACCCCCATTGCGATTCCCCCAGGTGATGTCGCCGGAATCAATCAATATGCATCAAAGAATGCATGAAAAATGTTGAGCTGGCCGACCGTCACTCATCCGTGCGGCGAGCCGGAAGGCGCTTACCGCGGAATTGGGCAAGCGGGCATCAGATGTCCCCCGGGTGGGCGCAGGTCGGAGAAGCATCCGCCGAGCCCGTCACGGTCGGTCCCGGCGCGGATCCGGGCGCTACGTTGTTCCGCCCCCTCGGGAATCCCGTACGCCCCGGCCAGCCATTCGGTACATGCCACCGGCTGGATGCGCCCAGGGCCTAGCTCAGAGCGCGCCTAGTCGAATCCGGGTCGAAGTTCCGAGATACCGGGTGTATGCGAGAGGAGAGGAGCAGGTCAGCCAGGCTGAGCACCTCTGCGGCCAAGCGCCTTCCAAGCGCTTGGCCCCAGGTTCGAGTCCTGCCGGGGGCGCATCGTCCGCACCACCGCAAGGCCCTCCGACCAGGAGGGCCTTTTTGCTGGTCAGGGGACGGTAGCGGGTAGGGCGTAGAGGACGCGTAAGCGCCGGAGGCGCCGCTGGTGGTGGCCCGGCGGGCGCCGTGGCGCGGAGGCGGCACGCCGTGCCGTGCCACACACCCGCGAGGGCGGAGCGGCTCGTCTGGGCGGCGGGGCCGGCCCTTGGATATCCGCTGGACGCGTCCGGTGACCGTTCCCGCACCGGACGGCGCCTGCGCGACCGCGGCCTTCAACATGGGCGCCGCGCTCGGCGCTTCGCTCGGCGGGGCCGCGCTCGGGGCCGGCTTCCGCTCACCCCTGTGGGTGAGCGCCTTGCTGGTGGCGGCGGCGTTCGTCAACGCGCTCACCGCCACAGGTGTGGCCCGCGCGGGGCGCCGCCGCCGTGGCGACGGGCGGCCGACGGCCGGCGTCAGCGGTGGCCGCCCTGGGGCATGTCCGACCAGCCCAGCGGATACAGCTCCGCCTCGCGGCCCCCGACGGCAGGTTCCGCGCCCGCCTCGGTGAACGCCCCCAGTGCGTCGACGAGTGCCGCTCGCTGCTGCGGGTCGAGCCGGGACACGATCGCGGCGATCTCCTCGCGGCGGCGGCCGGTGACGTCCTCGACGATGCGCCGGCCCTCGTCGGTCAGCCGCAGCACGGTCTCGCGGCGGTTGTCGGGGTTGACCTGCCGGTCCGCCAGACCGGCGGCGATCAGCCGGTCCATCATCCGCAGCGCGGTCGACGGGTTCACCCCGAGCCGCTCGGCCAGGACGACCAGCTTGGCGGGCCCCTCCGTGGACAGCACGACCAGGAGCCGGAACTGGGGCAGCGTGACCCGGTCCTCCACGGCGGCCAGCGAGCGGGCGGAGACCGCGACGAGGAGCCTGGACGCGGTGAGCACCGCGCGGGTCACGGCGTCGACGTCGTCCATGTCCCCTGCGGACCGCGCTGGTTGGTTCATGTCCTCTTTCTACCGCGCGGTCCCGGCCGCGGCATCGCCGGTCCCCGGTCAGGGGCGGGACGGACTCCGGGCCGGCCGGCTTCCGCGGCGTCGGAGCCGACGGCTACGGGAGTGCGGCGCACACGAGCAGGACGAAGGCCGCCAGCGTCAGGAGCGTACGGACCAGGTGCAGCCGGTTCCACCGGCTCTCGAAAGCCGCGCGGACCCTGGTGTCGGACACGGGCGGGGTGGCGTTCTCGGATGCGGCGAGCGCGTTGTTGAGGGGGATGTTGCCGACGACGGTGACGAGGTGGTTGAGGACGGCGCAGACGAGCCCGGCGACGATCAGCCACCGCTCGGTGGCGGTGCGGCCCTGGACGGGGACGGCGAGCGCGGCGGCCGGGAAGGCGACGATCGCGACGAAGACGAGGAGGAAGACGGCCCGCGGCACGGTCTCGTTGACACGGCGCATCGCGCCCACGAACTGCTCGTCGGACAACCGGGCGAAGCCGGGCATGATGCCGGTCAGGAAGATGAGCATGAAGCCCGCGTACAGACCGGTGGAGATGACGGCGAGGGCGAGCAGGAGGGTCGGCATGGGCCACATCATGGCGCGGCGGGCGTGGCGGTGCAGCCGAGTTGACGCTCCCGCGCCCCTCGCCGGCCCGCCGCCCCTCCCCTCAGCCCTTCAGGCGCTCCGCCGTCAGCCCGTCAGGCGCACTGCCCGGCCGATCGCGTCGGCCAGGTCACGCACGGCCGTGTCCTCCGTCGAGTCCGCCAGTGCCCGTGCCCGGTCGCGCAGTTCGGCGAGGCCGGGTGAGCCCGGCACGGAGCCGTCGCGCAGTTCGTCGGCGAAGTACGCCGCCACCGCCGTCACCTGGAGCCGCTTGGACGCCGTGTCCCACAGCGCCCCGTCGATCGCGCCGGCCTCCACCGAGCCCGACCGCTCGTGCGGCGCCCGTGTCGCGGGGTCGAGCCAGCGCACGGTCGCCGTGGCGACATGGCCGCTCGCGCCCTCCCGGAGGCGTACGGCGTACAGCGCGGTCACCGTGTGGCCGGGGCCGACCTCGCCGCCGTCGACGCGGTCGTCGCGGAAGTCCTCGTCCGCGACGGCCCGGTTCTCGTAGCCGATGAGCCGGAACTGCTTGACGGTCTGCGGGTCGAAGGCGACCTGGGCCTTGGCGTCGCGGGCGCGCAGCTCCACGTGCGCGGGCAGCTGGTCGACGAAGACCTTCCTCGCCTCCTCCTCGTCGGAGACGTACGTCGTGTGCCCGTCGCCCTTGTCGGCGAGGCGTTCCATCAGCGCGTCGCCGTAGTCGCTGCCGACGCCGACGCCGAAGAGGGTGATGCCGTGCTCGCGGCGGGCGTCGTCGATGCGGTCGAGGATCGCGTCGGCCTCCGTCCGCCCCGTGTTGGCGAGCGCGTCGGAGAGCAGCACGACCCGGTTGGTGGCGCCCTTCCTTCGGCCTTCGACGGCCTCCTCGTAGCCCGTGGTGACCCCGGCCTCCACGTTGGTCGAATCGGTGGGCTCCAGGTCGTCGACGATGTCGTGGATCCGGTCGCGGTTGCCGTCCAGCCGCGTCATGGGCAGCCGGGTCTCCGCCTCGTCGCTGAAGGTGACGACGGCGATCGAGTCGTCGTCGCGCAGCTGGTCGGTCAGGGTGCCGAGCGACTTCTTGACGAGGTCCAGGCGGCCGGGCTCGGACATCGATCCGGAGATGTCGATGACGAACGTGAGCGCGGCGGGCGGCCGTTTCGTGCGCGCGGGCGCGGCCGTGGACAGTCCCACGCGGACCAGCGACCAGTCCTCGCCGCCGCCGTCCCCGTGCACCTCTCCCTCCGGGGCCTGCGGCCGCGCGCCGTCGACGGTGACGGAGAAACCGTTGCCCTCGGGGCGTTCGTAGTCCTGGCGGAAGCTGTTGACGAACTCCTCGGGCCGCACCTCGTGCGCCTGCGGCAGCCGCCCCTCCTTCAGGGTGCGGCGGGCGTAGCCGTAGGAGGCGGTGTCGACGTCGAGGGCGAACGTGGACAGGTAGTCCGCGGGCGGTGCGGACTCGCGTGCCTTGTCGGCCTCGCCTTTGGCGGCTCCCTCGCCCGGCGCGCCCCCGTCGGGGACGGCCGGGGCGGGCAGCGCGCCGTCCGGCCTTCGGCTGTCGGTCTGATCGGTGGCGATGTTCTCGGAGCCCGAGCAGGCCGACGTCAGCAGCATGCCGCCGGCCAGAGCGGCGGCCGCCGCCGTCCTGGCCGCCCGTCCGCCCCTTCTCCCCCATGAACTGAACGTCATCCGGTTCTCCCCCTCGCATCGAACGGCACTTGTGAATGTGACGTCCGAGACCGCCGGAAGGAGCAGACGAAGGGGTTGCGGAAGGATCTCGATGCGGCAACGGCGCAGGGCCGGCCGACCCCTACGACACGATGTCCTTGCGGGAGAAGTTCCTGAAGGCGAGCGCGAACAGCACCAGCGCGTACGTGACCGACACGGACGCCCCCTTCACCATGCCCGTCCACTCCAGCTGCGGCTGGAGCGCGTCGATCCAGGCGAACTGCCAGTGCGCGGGGAGCACTTCGCGCCAGCCGCCCAGCGCCGTGACGGCGTCCAGCACATTGCCGATGATGGTCAGCCCGACCGCGCCGCCGACCGCGCCGAGCGGTGCGTCGGTCTTGGTGGAGAGCCAGAACGCCAGGCCTGCCGTGACCAGTTGGGAGACGAAGACGAACGCCACCACGAGCCCCAGCCGTCCCAGTGACGTCCCGGCGCCGAGCGATCCGCCCGTGGGCAGTTCGAGGGGCCCCCAGCCGTAGGCGACCGTGCCCGCCACCAGCGCCACCAGCGGCAGCAGCACCATCGCCGCCGCGCTGAAGCCGAGCGCCACGGCGAGCTTGGACCACAGCAGACGCGTCCGGGGCACGGGCGCGGCGAGCAGGTAGCGCAGCGACGACCAGCTCGCCTCCGAGGCGACGGTGTCGCCGTGGAACAGCGCCACGGGCACCACCAGCAGGAAGCCCGCCGAGACGAACAGGCAGGTGGCGGCGAAGTTGGCGCCGGACGCGGTGGCCGTGTCCATCAGGGTGATGCGGCCGTTGTCGCGGCCGTCCGGGGTGCCGCCGATCGCGAACGCCGCGATGAGGACGAACGGCAGCGCGGCCAGGATCCCGGCCATCACCAGGGTCCGGCGCCGCCTCAGCTGCCGGACCGCCTCCACCGTCAGGGGCAGGGTGTGTCCGGCCCGGTAGCCGGGGGCCGACCCGACGGGCGTGGCGTCTTGCACGGGCGCGCTCATGCCGAGCCTCCGATCAGGGTGAGGAACGCGTCCTCCAGGCGGCGGTGCGGTCCGACGCCCGTCAACGGCACGTCCAGACGGACCAGTTCGGTGATCATCGCGGTGGCGCTCGCGCCGTCCAGCCGTACCAGCAGGCCCTCGTCGGTGCGCACGGCCGAGCCGATGCCCGGCAGCGCGGCGATCTTCTCGACGACCGGTTCGGGCACCTCGCCCGCCGTGGTGACGAGAAGGGTGTCGCTCTCGCCGGTGATCTCGGCGACGGGACCGGCCTGTACGAGCCGGCCGCGGTCCATGACGACGAGGTGGGTGCAGGACTGCTCGACCTCCGACAGGAGGTGGCTGGAGACGATGACGGTCCGGCCCCCGGCCGCGTACCGGATCATCACATCCCGCATCTCGCGGATCTGCGGCGGGTCCAGCCCGTTGGTCGGCTCGTCGAGGATCAGCAGGTCCGGCAGGCCGAGCATGGCCTGGGCGATGGCGAGACGCTGTCGCATGCCCTGGGAGTAGGTGCGTACGGCGCGGGCCAGCGCGTCACCGAGGCCGGCGATCTCCAGCGCCTCCTCGATGTGCGCGTCGGCGGCCGGGCGGCCGGTCGCCCTCCAGTACAGCTCCAGATTCTCGCGGCCCGACAGGTGCGGCAGGAAACCCGCGCCCTCGACGAACGCGCCGACCCGGGAGAGCACGGGGGCACCGGGCCTGATGGCGTGGCCGAAGACGCGGATCTCGCCGTCGTCGGGCCGGATCAGGCCCATCAGCATGCGCAGGGTGGTCGTCTTGCCGGCGCCGTTGGGGCCGAGCAGTCCGAGCACCTGGCCCTTCTCGACGCGGAAGGAGAGATCCCGTACGGCGTACCGGTCCGCGGACTTCGCGTAGCGCTTGGTCAGTCCGGTGATCTCCAGCGGTACGCCGGCGCGCTCCGGGTCGGGCGCCGGTGCGACGGCCCGGCGGCGGGCGGTGAACAGCAGGGCGGCCGCGACAAGGGCTCCGGCGGCCGGCAGCGCCCACACCCACCAGGGCAGTCCGGCGGCCTGGGTGCGCACGGCGGGGGCGGTGGGCACGGTGAGCGCTCCGGCGAGGGAGACGGTGTACGTGGCCGGTTCGCCCGGGGAGGCGTAGCCGAGGTCGGTCGCGGACAGGACGAGACGCAGCCGGTGTCCCGCGTCGACCTCGTGGTCCACGGCGGGCAGTGTGAGGGTCACCTTCTGCGCCCGCGCGGCGTCCTCGACCCGGACGGGCGCGACGAGCTGGGCGGGCAGCACCTGCTGCCTGCCGTCGGGCCCGACGTCGTACACCTTCCCGAACAGCACGGCGTCGCCCCGGTCGGCGGCCACCTCGACGGTGACCTGCGGGGAGCCGGTGATCCGGGTGGCGCGGCCCAGCGGCGCGGAGGTGAAGCTCGCGAACTGGCCGGGGAAGTCGAGGGAGAGGCCGACGCCCAGCGACGACAGCGATCCGGCCCCGCCGCCGAGGCCGGGGACGGCGGAGATGGCGGGCGGGTTGGCACCCGCCGGGTTGGCGATGCGCTGTTCGGGTCCGGCGAGCGGGAACGTGCGGGGGCCGCTCGCGAGGCCCGGGTAGCGGTCCGCGGTCGCGCCGCGCAGCAGTGCCTGCCCGTCGGTCGAGTCGACGCCTCCTGTGCGGCTGACGCGGAAGGCGGGCCCGGTGTCCGCGCCCTTGTCCTGCCCCAGGTACCGGTCGAACCAGGCGGTGATCCGCGCTTCCACGCGGCTCGTCTCACGGTCTCCGCCGTCGTGCCCGCCGGCGGTCCAGTCGACCGCGACGGGTGCGCCGTTGCCGCTGACGGCCCGGGCCATGGCGTCGGCCTGGGACAGCGTGAAGAGCGAGTCGGACTGGCCCTGGACGATGAGCGCGGGAACCGCGATCCGGTCCGCCACCGCCGAGGGGCTGCGCTCCTCGAGGAGCGCCCGGGCCTCGGCGTCGGGCTTTCCGGCGACGGCGATGCGCTCGTACATGGCGCACAGCCGCGGCTCGAAGCGGCCGCAGCCGGCCGGGTTCACGGGGCCGGCGTCGGTGCGGCCGCCGGGGGCGTCCGCGGCGCCCTGCTCGGCGGCCTCGCCCGCGGGGGCCTCACCGGCGGGCGGCGGGGCCACTCGCCGGCCGGTGTCGGGTGCCGAGCCGGTCGAGAAGAAGATGCCGGCCCACAACTTCTTGAAGACGTCGTCGGGGAACAGGGCCTCGGCGAGGTTCCAGTACGTGATCCGGGGGGCGATGGCGTCGACGCGCTTGTCGTACCCGGCGCCGAGGAGCGAGATCGCGCCGCCGTACGAGGAGCCGGTGATGCCGACGCGCGGATCGCCGTCCTCGTCGAGCCGCACCTCGGGCCGCCGTGCCAGCCAGTCGATCAGCCGGGAGACGTCCTTGACCTCCCTCTCGGGGTCGTTGAGGCCGATGCGTCCGGTGGACTTCCCGAAGCCGCGTGCCGACCAGGTCAGGACGGCGTACCCGTCCTGGGCCAGCTTCTCCGCCTGGGCGCGTACGTCCTCCTTGCTGCCTCCGAAGCCGTGGCCGATGAGCACGGCGGGCCGGCGCCCGTCGCCGCCTGCGGTGAAGTACGAGGTGTCGATCTGCGCCCCGGGCATGTCCAGCGCCCGGTCCTCGCGGTGCACGGCGGGCGGGCCGTCGTCGGCGACCGCGGTCCAGGTGCCCGCGCCCGCGAGGACGGCGAAGGCCGCGACACCGGCGAGCCATCGGCCGCGTGGTCCGGTCCTGAGCCGGCCCAGGGACCGGGGAAGTCGGATCTCCATGGGGAAAACCCTAAGCGGACAGCCTGTCGAGCTCGGCTGCCGCCAGGCGGAACTCACGGACCTTCCTGAGGAGTACGCCGCTGGGGCCGCGTACACCGGACGCGGTACGAGCACCGGACATTCCGGGCACGCGACAGGGGTACACAAGACCCACACTTACTGACTGGTAGTCAGATCCCTTTGTTCAAGCGGGGACCATCCACATCCCGCCCCCTTGTGTCGCAGGTCACATCACACGACTCTGGTGGACAGAACCGCACGTCCTGGCACCATGCACGCCCGTACTTGCCCGTAACAGGTCAACGAAAGGTACAGGTGCACGAGATGGGACCCACTGCCCGTCGCGCGGCGGCGCTGATATCAGCAGTCGCCGTCGCGACCGGTCTCCAGTTCGCCATATCCCCCACCGCGCAGAGCGTGACCCTCGGCGATCTTCGTCTCGCCCCCACTGCAACCGCCGTACACAACAGCTGGATCGTCGTCCTGAAGGACGGCAGCACACGTGCCGCCGATCTCGGTGTCACGCCCAAGCACACCTACCGCAGCGTCCTGAGCGGTTTCTCCGCCTCCATGTCCACACAGAAGGCCAAGGAGCTCGCGGCCGACCCCCGGGTGGCGTACGTCGAGCAGAACTCGATCGTCCGCCTCAACGAGACCCAGCCGAACGCCACCTGGGGCATCGACCGCATCGACCAGCGCAGCCTGCCGCTGTCGAAGACATACACGTACAACACGACCGCGTCCACCGTGAACGCGTACATCATCGACACGGGAATCCGCACCTCGCACAGCGAGTTCGGCGGACGCGCACGCGTCGGCACGGACACGGTGGGCGGCGGCCAGAACGGCCAGGACTGCCAGGGCCACGGCACGCACGTGGCGGGCACCGTCGGCGGCAAGACCTACGGCGTCGCCAAGAACGTCAACCTGGTCGCCGTACGCGTCCTGGACTGCAACGGCTCCGGCACCACCGCCGGTGTGATCGCGGGCGTCGACTGGGTGACCGCCAACGCCAGGAAGCCGGCCGTCGCCAACATGAGCCTCGGCGGCTCGGCGAACACCTCGCTCGACAACGCGGTGAAGAAGTCGATCGCCTCCGGCGTCAGCTACTCCATCGCCGCGGGCAACGGCCTCCCCGTCCTGGGCCTGCCGGCCGACGCCTGCAACTACTCGCCCGCCCGCGTCCCCGAGGCGATCACGGTCGGCGCGACGGACAACGCGGACCGCCGGGCGTCGTTCTCCAACTACGGCACCTGCCTGGACCTGTTCGCACCGGGTGTGTCCATCACCTCGGCGTGGAAGGACAACGACACCGCCACGAGCACCATCTCGGGCACGTCGATGGCGGCCCCGCACACCGCGGGCGCGGCCGCGCTCTACCTGTCCACCCACCCCACGGCGACCCCGGCCCAGGTCAGGGACGCCCTGGTCGCCAACGCGACCGGCGGCAAGGTCCAGAACGCGCTCACGGGCTCCCCGAACAAGCTGCTGTACTCGCTGTTCTAGGCATCCGGAACGAGCCGTACGGACACGAGGGCGGGCCCGGCGACGGGCCCGCCCCCGGTCCTGTGCGTCAGTGGTTGCGCGGGAAGCCCAGGTCCACGCCCGCCGGGGCGTCGGCCGGGTCCGGCCAGCGGGTGGTGACGACCTTGCCGCGGGTGTAGAAGTGCACGCCGTCGTTGCCGTAGATGTGGTGGTCGCCGAAGAGCGAGTCCTTCCAGCCGCCGAAGCTGTGGTAGCCGACGGGGACCGGGATCGGCACGTTGACGCCGACCATGCCGGCCTCGATCTCCAGCTGGAAGCGCCGGGCCGCGCCGCCGTCACGGGTGAAGATCGCGGTGCCGTTGCCGAACGGCGAGGCGTTGATCAGCGCCACGCCCTCCTCGTACGTCTCGGCGCGCAGCACGCACAGCACCGGGCCGAAGATCTCGTCGCGGTACGCGTCGGAGTCGGTGGAGACCTTGTCGAGCAGGGACAGGCCGATCCAGTGCCCGTCCTCGAAGCCGTCCACGCGCAGGCCCGTGCCGTCGAGGACGACCTCGGCGCCCTGGTCGGCGGCGCCCTTGACGTAGGAGGCGACCTTGTCGCGGTGGGCGGCGGTGATGAGCGGGCCCATCTCCGAGGCGGGGTCGTTGCCGGGGCCGATCTTGATCTTCTCGGCGCGCTCGCGGATCTTCTCGACCAGCTCGTCGCCGACCGCGCCGACGGCGACCACCGCGGAGATCGCCATGCAGCGCTCGCCCGCCGAGCCGTACGCGGCCGACACCGCGGCGTCGGCCGCCGCGTCCAGGTCCGCGTCCGGCAGGACCAGCATGTGGTTCTTCGCGCCGCCGAGCGCCTGGACGCGCTTGCCGTTGGCGGAGGCGGTGGTGTGGATGTAGCGGGCGATCGGGGTGGAGCCGACGAAGGAGACCGCGGCCACGTCGGGGTGCGCGAGCAGCGCGTCGACCGCGACCTTGTCGCCGTGGACGACGTTCAGCACGCCGTCGGGCAGGCCGGCCTCGGCGGCGAGCTCCGCGAGCAGGTTCGCGGCGGACGGGTCCTTCTCGCTGGGCTTGAGGACGAAGGTGTTTCCGCAGGCGATCGCCAGCGGGAACATCCACATCGGCACCATGGCCGGGAAGTTGAACGGCGTGATGCCGGCGACGACGCCGAGCGGCTGGCGGATGGCGGCGACGTCGACACGGTTGGAGACCTGGGTCGACAGCTCGCCCTTGAGCTGGGTGGTGATGCCGCAGGCCAGCTCGACGATCTCCAGACCGCGGGCCACCTCGCCCAGTGCGTCCGAGTGGACTTTGCCGTGCTCGGCGGTGATCAGGGCGGCGATGTCGTCGCGGCGGGCGTCGAGCAGCGCCCGGTAGCGGAAGAGGACCGCAGTGCGCTGCGCCAGCGACGACGTGCCCCACGTCGCGTACGCCTCCCTGGCCGCGGAGACGGCCGCATCCACCTCCTCCACGGATGCCAGGGCGACCCGGGTCGTGACCTCTCCCGTCGCCGGGTCGGTCACCGGACCCCAGTTGCCGGACGCACCCTCGACGGTCTTGCCACCGATCCAGTGGTTGACGGTCTTCGTCATGGCGAAAAACTCCTTCAGAGATGGCGGCGTCGGGATGCGACTTGCCGGTCGTACTCCTCCCGGGCCCAGGCCGCCGACGGGCGGGTCGCGGTCTCGGCCACCGGAACATCCCACCACGCCTGTGCCCCGGGCGCGCCCGACACAATGTCTGCCGTTCCGGTCTCCACGTAGACACATGTGGGGGCGTCCGCCGCGCGCGCATCGGCCAGCGCTTCGCGCAGGTCACGCACGGTCCTGGCGCGGATCACCCGCATGCCCAGCGACTCGGCGTTCGCCGCCAGGTCGACGGGCAGCGGCGGTCCGGTGTACGTGCGGCCGGGGCCGGTCCGCTGCCGGTAGTCCGTGCCGAAGCGCTCGGCGCCGACCGTCTCGGACAGGCCTCCGATGGAGGCGTACCCGTGGTTCTGCAGGATCACCATCCGGATCGGGACGCCCTCCTGCACGGCGGTGACGATCTCGGTGGGGTTCATCAGATACGTGCCGTCGCCGACCAGCGCCCAGACCGGGCGTCCCGGTGCTGCCATCGCCACGCCGATCGCGGCCGGGATCTCGTAGCCCATGCAGGAGTAGCCGTATTCGACGTGGTACTGGTCGGCGGAGCGGGTGCGCCACAGCTTGTGCAGGTCGCCCGGGAGGGAGCCGGCGGCGTTGATCAGGATGTCGTCCCCGGTCACGAGGGCGTCCAGGGCGCCGAGGACCTGGGGCTGGGTGGGCGCCGCGTCCTCGTCACCCGCTGCGTACGCGGCGTCGACCCGGTGCTCCCAGCGCTCCTTCCCCCGCGCGTACTCCTTCTCGTACGCCGCGTCCACGCGGTGGCCCGCGAGGGCGGCGGCCAGCTCGCCGAGTGCGGCGCGGGCGTCGGCGACGAGCGCGAGGCCGGACATCTTGTGCGCGTCGAAGGCGGCGACGGAGATGTTGACGAAGCGGACGTCGGGGGCGGCGAAGAGGGTCGAGGACGCGGTGGTGAAGTCGGTCCAGCGGGTGCCGACGCCGATCACCAGGTCGGCGGTGCGGGCCAGGTCGTCGGCGGTGGCAGTGCCGGTGTGGCCGATGCCGCCGATGTCGCAGGGATGGTCGTGCGGCAGTGATCCCTTGCCCGCCTGGGTGGAGGCGACGGGGATGCCGGTGGCGTCGGCGAGCGCGCGCAGCGCCTGCTCGGCCTCGCTGTGGCGGACGCCGCCGCCCGCCACGATCAGCGGCCGGTGTGCCCGGCGCACGGCGTCCGCGGCCTGCGCGAGCGCGTCCGTGTCGGGGCGGGGGCGGCGCACGTGCCACACCCGGTCGGTGAAGAACTCCTCCGGCCAGTCGTACGCCTCCGCCTGCACGTCCTGCGGCAGCGCGAGCGTGACGGCGCCGGTCTGCGCGGGGTCGCTGAGGACGCGCATCGCCTGGAGCGCGGCCGGCACCAGGGCCTCGGGACGGGTGATCCGGTCGAACCAGCGGGAGACGGGGCGCAGGCAGTCGTTGACCGACACGTCGCCCGCGTACGGCACTTCGAGCTGCTGGAGCACGGGGTCGGCGGGGCGGGTGGCGAAGACGTCGCCGGGCAGCAGGAGGACGGGCAGGTGGTTGACGGTGGCGAGCGCGGCGCCGGTGACCAGGTTCGTGGCGCCGGGGCCGATGGAGGTGGTGACCGCGTGCGCGGACAGCCTGCGGGACTGACGGGCGTAGCCGACGGCGGCGTGCACCATGGACTGCTCGTTGCGGCCCTGGACGAAGGGCATGTCCGCCAAGGACTCGACGAGGGCCTGGCCGATGCCTGCCACGTTGCCGTGTCCGAAGATGCCCCAGGTGGCGGCGATCAGTCGCCGGCGGCGGCCGTCGCGCTCGGTGTACTGGTGGGACAGGAAGCGCACCAGAGCCTGGGCCGTGGTCAGCCGCGTCATCGGTAACCCTCCGCGTGGTCGGGGTGGAAGCGGATCAGCCATTCCCTCTCGGCGGCCGGTCCCGCCATCACGTTGAGGTAGTACATGGGGTGGCCCGGCTCCGCGACGGACGGCCCGTGCCAGCCGTCGGGGACGAGGACGGCGTCGCCGCTGCGGACCTCGGCGAGCACATCGGCGCCGCCGGGACGCGAGGGCGACACCCGCTGGAAGCCGACGCCGCCGCCGTCGATCTCGAAGTAGTAGATCTCCTCGAGCTCGCTCTCCTCGCCGGGGACGCGCTCGTCGTGCTTGTGCGGCGGGTAGGAGGACCAGTTGCCGCCGGGGGTGATCACCTCGACGGCGATCAGCCGGTCGCAGGCGAACACGCCGGCCGCCGCGAAGTTGCGCACTTCGCGGGCCGAGATCCCGCTGCCGCGGGCCTCGACGGGTACCTCCGGCGCGGGGCCGTAGCGAGCGGGGAGTCGGCGCTCGCACCTCGCTCCTGCCAGGGCGAAGCGGCCTCCCGCGCCGGAGGCGATCTGGGCATGGGCGTCTCTCGGCACGTACGCGAAGTCGCTCACTCCGCCGAACACGCCGTCCCGCCCCTGCAGTTCAAAGATCTCGCCTTGCGTCTGCACCGTGCAACCGCCGCTGAGGGGCAGCACGATCCATTCGCTGTCGCCGGTGGTGAGCGGATGCGAACCGCCCGGCTCCAGCTCCAGCACGCGCAACTGGGAGTAGCCCCAGCCGGCCTGCTCGGGAGTGATGCTCAGGGCGTACGGTCCCTGGGCGGCGCTGCCCGCGGGGACGTGCAGGCCGGGCAGCT
Organism: Streptomyces sp. PKU-EA00015; assembly: GCF_013387495.1. Lineage (GTDB taxonomy): Bacteria > Actinomycetota > Actinomycetes > Streptomycetales > Streptomycetaceae > Streptomyces. The sequence goes on from NZ_JABZEE010000029.1 coordinate 140,430, forward strand.
TGCCGGCCGGCTCCCCGCCGCCGCGCGGTGTGCCGTTGCGCGGTGCGGCGCCGGCGCCGGGCGCGCCCTCGTGGGGTGTGCCCTGGTGCGGTTGGTCGTGGCTCATGCCTTCTCCGTACCCCTTACAGCAGGCCCACGGCCGTATCGACCGCGCCCGTCACGTCGCCGTCGACCGGATAGAGCAGCGCGCGGCCGGCCACCAGCCCCTGGACCGTGGGCAGTTGCAGGGCGGCGCGCCACCTCTCGTACGCCCCGTCCCGGTCCTTGCCCGCGTCGCCGCCGAGCAGTACCGCGGGGAGGGTGGAGGTCTCCATCACGGATTGCATGTCGTCGGGGTCCTCGGTCACGGGCACCTTGAGCCAGGTGTACGCGGAGGTGCCGGCCAGCCCGGAGGCGATGGCGATGGACCGGGTCACGGCCTCGGCTCCGAGATCGTTGCGCAGCCGGCCGTCGATCCGGTGACACAGGAACGGCTCCACGAAGACGGGAAGCTGACGCTCGGCCATCTCGTCGACCGCGCGGGCGGCCGCGGCCAGGGTGTCGAGCGAGGCCGGGTCGTCGTAGTCGATGCGCAGCAGCAGCTTTCCCGCGTCGAAGCCGAGCCGGTCCAGATCGCGGGCGCGGTAGCCGGTGAACCGGTCGTCGAGCTCGAACGACGCGCCCGCGAGCCCGCCGCGGTTCATGGAGCCCATGACGACCTTGTCGTCGAGCGCGCCGAGGAGCAGCAGGTCGTCGAGTATGTCGGAGGTGGCGAGGACGCCGTCGACCCCGGGGCGCGAGAGGGCGAGGCAGAGCCGCTCCAGCAGGTCGAGCCGGTTGGCCATGGCGAGCGGGCGGTCACCGACGGCGAACGTGCCGCGGGCGGGGTGGTCGGCCGCGATGATCATCAGCCGTCCGCTGTCGCCGACGAGACGCGTGCGTCTGCGCCGCCGCGTGGCGGCCTCGGCGACGGCCTCGGGGTGCCGGGTCCGGATCCCTACGAGCTCGCCGATGTCGACGCGGCTCACGACATCCCCCGCGTCCGGTCGATGTGGCTGGGGTCCGGGGGGACGGGGCCGCCCGCGAGGACCCGGAGGACCTCCTCCTCGTACGGCATGGCCGTCGAGCAGGCGAGGCGCGCGGCTACCACCGCTCCCGCCGCGTTGGCGAAGCGCATCACGCGGTCCAACTCCCAGCCCGCGAGCAGCCCGTGGCACAGGGCCCCGCCGAACGCGTCCCCCGCCCCCAGCCCATTGACCACGTCCACGGGCACGGGCGGCACCTCGGCGCGTGTGCCGTCCCGGTGCACGGCGAGCACCCCCTTGGGGCCCTGCTTCACGACGGCGAGCTCGACGCCGGCGGCCAGCAGCGCCTCGGCGGCCGCGTCCGGCTCACGCTCGCCGGTCGCGATCGCGCACTCCTCGAGGTTGCCCACGGCTACGGTCGCCAGGGCGAGTGCCTTCGCGTAGTGCGGGCCGGCCGACTGCGGGTCGGCCCAGAACATCGGCCGCCAGTCGAGGTCGAACACGGTCGTCCCCGACTTCGCCCGGTGCGCGAGCGCGGCCAGCGTCGCCGTCCGGCTGGGCTCCGCGCACAGTCCCGTGCCGGTCATCCAGAAGATCCGCGCCGCCCGGATCGGCTCCGGCTCCAGCTCGCTCTCCCGGATCTCCAGGTCGGGCGCCTTGGGCTGCCGGTAGAAGTAGAGGGGGAAGTCGTCCGGCGGGAACATCTCGCAGAAGGTGACCGGCGTCGGGTACTCCTCGACCGGCGTCACCCACCGGTCGTCCACGCCGAACTCGCGCAGCGCCTGGTGGAGATACTCGCCGAAGGGGTCCCGCCCGGTCCGGGTGATCACGGCCGTCCGCCGGCCCAGCCTGGCCGCCGCGACCGCGACGTTCGTCGCCGAGCCGCCGAGGAACTTCCCGAACGTGTCGACCTGCGCCAATGGGACCCCGGTGCGCAGTGGATAGAGGTCCACCCCGATCCGGCCCATCGTGATCACGTCGTACGGCAAAGACATGCGCGTCCCTTCGGTCAGGGGGTGCCCTCAGGTCTAGCCCCCACCCATGAAGCCTGTCAATGTTTTGTCCGGACATTCGGACCAAGTCTTGACACCCTTCTCCGGCGGCCGGAAAGCTGGCCGGCATGACCTCCTCCGTCCCCGCCCTGAACCGCATCCGGGTCGGCTCGGCCCCCGACTCCTGGGGGGTGTGGTTCCCCGATGATCCCCAGCAGGTCCCCTGGCAGCGCTTCCTCGACGAGGTCGCCCGGGCCGGCTACGAATGGATCGAGCTCGGCCCCTACGGCTATCTCCCGAGCGACCCCGCGCGGCTCACCGAGGAGACCGCCCGAAGGGGGCTGAAGGTCTCGGCCGGCACCGTCTTCACCGGACTGCACCACGGCCCCGCCGTCTGGGAGCAGACGTGGGCCCACGTCTCGGACATCGCCGCGCTCACCCGCGCCATGGGCGCGGAGCACCTGGTCGTCATCCCCTCCTTCTGGCGCGACGACAAGACGGGCCGGATTCTGGAGGACCGCACGCTGACCTCCCAGCAGTGGCGCGACCTCACCGCCCAGAGCGAACGCCTCGGCCGCGAGGTGCGCGAACGCCACGGGCTGAAGATCGTCGTCCATCCGCACGCGGACACGCACATCGACACGGAGGAGAACGTCAGCCGCTTCCTCGACGCCACCGACCCCGACCTCGTCTCCCTCTGCCTCGACACCGGCCACTACGCCTACTGCGGCGGTGACAGCGTGAAGCTCATCGAGACGTACGGCGAGCGGATCGGCTACCTCCACCTCAAGCAGGTCGACCCCGCGGTGCTCGCCGAAGTGGTGGCCGGCGAGGTGCCCTTCGGCCCGGCGGTCGGCCGCGGTGTCATGTGCGAACCCCCGGCCGGCGTACCCGCGCTGGAGCCCGTCCTGAACGCGGCCTCGGCTCTCGGCGTCGAACTCTTCGCCATCGTCGAACAGGACATGTACCCCTGCCCGCCGGACAAACCCTTCCCGATCGCCGAACGCACGCGCGGATTCCTGCGGTCCTGCGGCGTCTGAGCGCCTGCTGCGCATCTGTCACGGTTGTCACCGCCTCATCACGCATGTCGCCATGACGCATGCGTTGCGTCACAGGTGGTCGACAGCCCTGCCCCCTCCTCCTCCCACCGTCGTTCACGGGGCAAAGGCTCAGCGTCGCCAGCGTCCGCGCGGCAGCTCCCCCGACGGCATCCCGCCCGCCGCTGCTGCGCGCAGGGAGGTGCCGGACACATGACGGACAGAAAGCTCTGGTCCTACAAGGACATCGCCGTGCACATCAGGGTGCAGACGGACACGGTCCGTTCGTATCGGAAGCACGGCCTTCTTCCGCCCCCCGACCACGTGGAGGCCGGCAAGCCGTACTGGTTCGCCGACACCATCCGCCTCTGGGTGGCCAACAGGCCCGGGAACAGAGGCCGCGCAAAGTGAGGCTCCCGCATGCGGCGCGGAGCCCGGACCCACCGATTCCCCGGCGAGGCGTCACCCACCTGTTGGCCCCATACCCCCTAGGGGTATAAAGTGTTCGGTGTCAGGGGCCTCGGCCTTTCCGTGGGCTCCTGGCGCATCATGCACTTGTACGTTCCGCTCACGAGGAGAACGCGATGACCACCGAGACGAAGATCGAGATCGAGACCGTCCAGGGATCCGGTTCCTGCTGCTCGGCCGACGGCTCCTGCCACGACACCGGGGCGGACGCCCAGGCCGGCGGTGTCACCGCGGTCTACCAGGTCTCCGGCATGACCTGCGGCCACTGCGAAGGCGCGGTCAGCAGCGAGATCTCCGAGATCGCGGGGGTCAGTTCGGTGAAGGCCGTCGCAGCCACCGGCACGGTCACCGTGGTCTCCGACGCGCCGCTCGACGAGGACGCCGTGCGCGCAGCCGTCGACGAGGCCGGCTACGAGCTGGTCGGCCGGGCCTGAACGCCTCCGGAACCGAGCGCGCCCGGACCTGTCGGCGCGTCGCACCGTACGTACCGGGGACCGGGTCCCTCCCGATCGGTCCGATACTGGTCGGGTAAGACCCGGTCCTCGGTACGCATGGAGTCCCGAACGTGGAAACAGCCCAGGTGGAGCTCACCATCGGCGGGATGACCTGCGCCTCCTGCGCGGCCCGCGTCGAGAAGAAGCTGAACCGCATGGACGGCGTGAGCGCCACGGTCAATTACGCGACCGAGAAGGCTCACGTCAGCTATCCGCCGGACATGCCTGTCGCCGACCTCATCGCCACCGTGGTCAAGACCGGCTACACCGCCGCAGAGCCGCCGCCTCCGGCCCCCGAACCGCAGGACGCGACCCCGTCGGCCGGGACCGGCGAAGGGAAGGAAACCGGGACGGACACGGAGCAGCGCGCCCTGTGGCAGCGTCTCGTCGTCTCCGCCGCCCTCTCCGCGCCCGTCGTCCTCATGTCGATGATCGGCGCCCTGCAGTTCGACAACTGGCAGTGGCTTTCGCTCACCCTCGCCGCTCCCGTCGTCGTCTGGGGCGGGCTGCCCTTCCACCGCGCCGCCCGGACGAACCTGCGGCACGGCGCGGCCACCATGGACACGCTGGTGTCCACCGGCACACTGGCCGCTTTCGGCTGGTCCCTGTGGGCGCTGTTCTTCGGGCAGGCGGGCATGCCGGGCATGCGTCACGCCTTCGATCCGACCGTCTCCCGCACGGACGGGAGCTCGGCGATCTATCTCGAAGTGGCCGCCGGGGTGATCACATTCATCCTGCTCGGCCGCTACCTGGAGGCCCGCTCCAAGCGCCGGGCGGGTGCCGCCCTGCGCGCGCTGATGGAGCTGGGCGCGAAGGACGTGGCCGTGCTGCGGAACGGCGCGGAGGTACGCGTTCCGGTCGACCGTCTGGCGGTGGGCGACCGTTTCGTCGTACGCCCCGGGGAGAAGATCGCCACCGACGGCACGGTCGTCGAGGGGGTCTCGGCCGTGGACGTCTCGATGCTCACCGGCGAGTCCCTGCCGGTGGACGTGACCGCGGGCGACCAGGTCACCGGCGCCACCCTCAACACGGCCGGCCGGCTCGTCGTCGAGGCCACCCGGGTCGGCGCCGACACCCGCCTCGCCCGCATGGCGAAGCTCGTCGAGGACGCGCAGAACGGCAAGGCCGAGGTCCAGCGTCTCGCGGACCGGGTGTCGGCGGTCTTCGTGCCCGTCGTACTGCTGATCGCGCTGACGACGCTCGTGGTCTGGCTGCTCGCGACCGACGACGCGACCGCCGCCTTCACCGCCGCCGTCGCGGTACTGATCATCGCGTGCCCCTGCGCCCTCGGCCTCGCCACCCCGACGGCCCTGATGGTGGGCACCGGCCGTGGCGCGCAGCTCGGGATCCTCATCAAGGGACCGGAGGTCCTCGAGTCGACCCGCACGGTCGACACGGTCGTCCTGGACAAGACCGGAACGGTCACCACCGGCCGGATGACCCTTCAGGGCGTGCACCCCGCCGAGAACGCCGACGAGGCGGAACTGCTGCGCTTCGCGGGCGCCTTGGAACACGCCTCCGAGCACCCGATCGCGCGCGCCGTCGCCGAGGGCGCCGAGGGGCGCATCGGCCCGCTGCCCGCCGCCGAGACGTTCGCGAACGTCCCCGGCCTCGGCGTCCGCGGAACGGTCGAGGGCCACGAGGTGCTCGTCGGGCGCGCGGCGCTGCTGCGGGACGCCGGTGTGGAGCTGCCCGAGGCGCTCGTGACGGCCGCTGCCGGCGACCGGGGCCGTACCGCCGTCTACGCCGCCCGGGACGGCAAGGCGCTCGGGGTGCTCACCGTCGCGGACGCGGTGAAGGAGACCAGCGCCGAGGCGATACGGGAGCTGCGGGCCCTCGGGCTCACGCCGGTGCTGCTGACCGGCGACGGGCGGGCCGTGGCGGAGGCGGTGGCCGCCGAGGTGGGCGTGGACGAGGTGTACGCGGAGGTCCTGCCGGAGGAGAAGGTGCGGGTCGTCGAAAGGCTGCGGGCCGAGGGCCGGACCGTCGCGATGGTCGGCGACGGCGTGAACGACGCCGCAGCGCTCGCGACCGCCGATCTCGGCCTGGCGATGGGCACCGGCACGGACGCGGCGATCGAGGCCGGGGACCTGACCCTGGTGCGGGGTGATCTGCGGGTCGCCGCGGACGCGATCCGTCTCGCCCGTCGGACTCTGGCGACGATCAAAGGGAATCTTTACTGGGCCTTCGGCTACAACGTCGCGGCCCTGCCTCTGGCGGCGTTCGGCCTGCTCAACCCCATGATCGCGGGTTTCGCCATGGCCTTTTCGTCCGTGTTTGTCGTCACCAACAGCCTGCGCCTGCGCTCCTTCTCGTGACTACAAACAGGTCACAAGACCTTCACAAGGAGACCTAGATCACAGATATTTGGGGGTAACCATTAAGGCTCCTCGCGAGTCTAAGTGGGCGATGCCGAGAACGTCTTGGGGGACGTTCATGGAATGTCTTGGGGGACGTTCCAGGCAAGCGTTGGCCGGGGCACGTGCCCGGGGAGCTTTGAGCGGCCCTCCCGTGCGTACGTACCCCGGCAGACCGCGCAAGGAGCTTCTGCTGCCCAGCAGACGCCCGGCCGGATCCCGTGGGGGGAATCCGCTCGGGGATATGGGAAGCGCCCCGTCGCCGACCCGTGGGGGGATCGGCAGCGGGGCGCTTTCCGCGCTTGCAGGCCTGGTGGCTCGCTCGTCCGGGTACCCGGCCTTCTGAGGGCAGCGGGGCCCGAGGAACAGACTCTGGACCGGGGCGCAGCCCACCGGACCGGGCCGGGCCCGGTCCGGGAAGGTTCGGCCGCGGCGACCGGTCCTCGCGCGTCTAGCGGGCCTCGACGGGGACGAAGTCGCGCAGGACCTCGCCGGTGTAGATCTGGCGCGGACGACCGATGCGGGAGCCGGGCTCCTTGATCATCTCGTGCCACTGGGCGATCCAGCCCGGCAGACGGCCGAGGGCGAAGAGGACGGTGAACATCTCCGTCGGGAAGCCCATCGCGCGGTAGATCAGACCCGTGTAGAAGTCCACGTTCGGGTAGAGGTTGCGCGAGACGAAGTACTCGTCGGAGAGCGCGTGCTCCTCCAGCTTCAGGGCGATGTCCAGCAGCTCGTCCGACTTGCCGAGGGCCGAGAGGACGTCGTGCGCCGCCGCCTTGATGATCTTCGCCCGGGGGTCGAAGCTCTTGTAGACGCGGTGGCCGAAGCCCATCAGGCGGACGCCGTCCTCCCTGTTCTTCACCTTGCGGATGAAGGAGTCGACGTCGCCGCCGCCTGCCTGGATGCCCTCGAGCATCTCCAGGACGGACTGGTTGGCGCCACCGTGCAGCGGGCCCCACAGGGCGCTGATGCCGGCGGAGATCGAGGCGAACATGTTCGCCTGCGAGGAGCCGACGAGGCGCACCGTCGAGGTGGAACAGTTCTGCTCGTGGTCCGCGTGCAGGATCAGCAGCTTGTCGAGCGCGGAGACCACGACCGGGTCCAGCTCGTACTCCTGGGCGGGGACCGAGAAGGTCATGCGCAGGAAGTTCTCGACGTACCCGAGGTCGTTGCGCGGGTAGACGAAGGGGTGGCCGATCGACTTCTTGTACGCGTAGGCCGCGATCGTCGGGAGCTTGGCCAGCAGCCGGATCGTGGACAGGTGGCGCTGCTTCTCGTCGAACGGGTTGTGGCTGTCCTGGTAGAACGTCGACAGCGCACTGACCACGGAGGAGAGCATGGCCATCGGGTGGGCGTCGCGCGGGAAGCCGTCGAAGAACCGCTTGACGTCCTCGTGCAGCAGGGTGTGCTGCGTGATCTCGCCCCTGAACCCCGCAAGCTGGTCGACCGTGGGAAGCTCACCGTTGATCAGCAGGTACGCCACCTCGAGGAAGGTGGAACGCTCGGCCAGCTGCTCGATCGGGTAGCCGCGGTAGCGCAGAATGCCCTGCTCGCCGTCGAGGTAGGTGATCGCGGATTTGTAGGCGGCGGTATTGCCGTATCCACTGTCCAGGGTCACCAGACCGGTCTGGGCTCGGAGCTTCCCGATGTCGAAGCCCTTGTCACCGACGGTGCTCTCGACCACCGGGTAGGTGTATTCACCGTCCGCGTACCGCAGTACTACAGAGTTGTCGCTCACGTCATCCCTCACCGACGTAGTGCCTCTACTTCGAGGTGCCCTGACTGTCTCTACCATCCCCCATTTGGCTCAGGAGAGTGCACTCGGGGTCGACCATTGGGCCCATCGGCGGCACTCAGTGCCGCCAACCTGCTCATCTTGCCCCCTTCGCCCTGGTTCTGAAAGCCGGGACGGGGCAGGCGTGGTGTTTCCCACCCTCCCCGGCACCTTCCCTCGGGGCAGGTCACCCGAACCGCCGCCGGGCCGCTCAGCCGACCGGCGGCCCGCCCACCAGCCGGTGGTCCAGCGCGGTGAAGCGCCTGCCTGCGGAAACCGTACGCACGGCCTGCCCTATCGCCTTCCGGGAGCCGACCAGCACGACGAGCTTTCTGGCGCGGGTGACGGCCGTGTAGAGCAGGTTCCGCTGGAGCATCATCCAGGCCCCGGTGGTGACCGGGATCACCACGGCCGGGTACTCGCTGCCCTGGGAGCGGTGGATCGTGACCGCGTACGCGTGCGCCAGCTCGTCGAGCTCGTCGAAGTCGTACGGCACCTCCTCGTCCTCGTCCGTCAGGACAGTCAGGCGCTGGTCGTCGGGCTGGAGCGAGGTGACGACCCCGACCGTGCCGTTGAAGACGCCGTTGCGCCCCTTGTCGTAGTTGTTGCGGATCTGGGTCACCTTGTCGCCCACGCGGAACACCCGCCCGCCGAACCGCTTCTCCGGCAGGTCCGGCCGGGCCGGGGTGATGGCCTGCTGCAGCAGTCCGTTGAGCGTGCCCGCGCCGGCCGGCCCGCGGTGCATCGGCGCGAGGACCTGCACGTCCCGCCGCGGGTCGAGCCCGAACTTGGCCGGAATCCGCCGCGCCGCCACGTCCACGGTCAGCCTGCCCGCGTCCTCGGTCTCCTCCGCCACGAAGAGGAAGAAGTCCGTCATCCCCGAGGTGACCGGCTGCATACCGGAGTTGATCCGGTGGGCGTTGGTGACGACGCCCGACTGCTGGGCCTGCCGGAAGATGCGCGTCAGCCGCACGCTCGGCACCGGCCCGCCGTCCGTCAGCAGATCGCGCAGCACCTCGCCCGCGCCGACGCTCGGCAGCTGGTCCACGTCCCCGACGAGCAGCAGGTGCGCGCCCATCGCCACCGCCTTGACCAGCTTGTTGGCGAGCAGCAGATCGAGCATCGACGCCTCGTCGACGACGACCAGGTCCGCGTCGAGCGGCCGGTCCCGGTCGTACGCCGCGTCCCCGCCGGGCCTCAGCTCCAGCAGCCGGTGCACCGTCGACGCCTCGGCCCCGGTCAGCTCGGCGAGCCGCTTGGCCGCCCGGCCGGTGGGCGCCGCCAGCACGACCTTCGCCTTCTTGGCCCGCGCGAGCTCCACGATCGACCGCACCGTGAACGACTTCCCGCAGCCCGGGCCGCCGGTAAGTACGGCCACCCGGCTCGTGAGCGCCAGCCTGACCGCGGCCTCCTGCTCGGGCGCCAGCTCGGCGCCCGTACGCTCCGCGAGCCAGGCCAGCGCCCTGCCCCAGTCGACGTCCCGGAAGGCCGGCATCCGGTCCTCCTCGGCGCGCAGCAGCCTGCGCAGCTGGCCGGCGAGGGACAGCTCGGCCCGGTGGAAGGGCACCAGGTAGACCGCCGTGAGCGGCTCACCGCCGTCGGGACCGGGCACCTGCTCCCGCACGACCCCTTCCTCGTCGGCCGCGAGCTCCGCGAGACAGTCGATGACCAGCCCCGTGTCCACCTGGAGCAGCTTCACCGCGTCCGCGATCAACTGCTCCTCCGGCAGGAAACAGTGCCCCTGATCCGTGGACTGGGACAGCGCGTACTGCAGGCCAGCCTTGACCCTCTCCGGACTGTCGTGCGGGATGCCGACCGCCTGCGCGATCTTGTCCGCGGTCAGGAAGCCGATGCCCCACACGTCGGCGGCGAGGCGGTACGGCTGGTTCTTGACGACGGAGATCGAGGCGTCCTCGTACTTCTTGTAGATGCGCACGGCGATGGACGTCGAGACGCCCACGCCCTGGAGGAAGACCATGACCTCCTTGATGGCCTTCTGCTCCTCCCAGGCGGCCCCGATCAGCTTCGTCCGCTTCGGCCCGAGACCGGGCACCTCGACGAGCCGCTTCGGCTCCTGCTCGATGACGTCGAGGGTGTCGACGCCGAAGTGGTCGACGATCCGCTCGGCGATGCGCGGCCCGATCCCCTTGATCAGCCCGGAGCCGAGGTAGCGCCGTATGCCCTGGACGGTGGCGGGCAGGACGGTCGTGTAGTTCTCCACGGTGAACTGCTTGCCGTACTGCGGATGGGAGCCCCAACGCCCCTCCATGCGCAGCGACTCCCCGACCTGCGCGCCGAGGAGCGACCCGACGACGGTGAGCAGCTCACCGGCACCCCGGCCGGTGTCGACGCGGGCGACCGTGTAGCCGTTCTCCTCGTTGGCGTACGTGATCCGCTCGAGAACGCCTTCGAGGACGGCGAGGCGGGGCATGACCTGGTTGGACATGAGGCGACGGTATCGCCGGGGTCGGACAGCGCGGGAGGCCTGTGGACAACTGTGCGGTTCACGGGGGTCCGTGCCGTCGTTCGTCGCTGCTCGCGGGAACGCGCGCGTGAGTGCCACGGCGCCGCTCGACACTCTGTTCACCGGCCGACAGCCGGCCGGGCACCCGCCGACCACGTGCCGGGCCGTGCGGCTTCCCCGCGTCCCGGCGCTCAGAACACCTCTCCCGCGAACCTCGCCGCCGTCTCCTCCAGCACCTCCACCCCGTCCCGCACCCACAACCCGTCGTTGAACAGCTCCACCTCGATGCGGCCCGTCCAGCCTGTCGCCTCCACGCGCTCGCGCCACTCACGCAGGTCGATCGCGCCGTCGCCCAGTTGGCCACGGCCGTTCAGGACGCCCGCCGGGAGGGGGGTCGTCCAGTCCGCCAGTTGGAAGGAGTGGATGCGGCCCTGTGCGCCTGCGCGGGCGACCTCGTCGGGGGCCCGGTCGTCCCACCAGATGTGGTACGTGTCCACGACCACGCCCACCTGCGTGGCCGGGAAGCGTTCCGCGAGGTCCAGGGCCTGGGTCAGGGTCGAGACCACGCAGCGGTCCGCCGCGTACATCGGGTGGAGCGGCTCGATCGCCAGGCGGACGCCGCGGTCGCCGGCGTAGGGCGCCAGCACCGAGAGCGCGTCCGCGATCCGTTCGCGCGCCGCGACCAGGTCGCGGCTGCCCGGCGGGAGGCCGCCCGAGACCAGGACCAGGGTGTCCGTGCCCAGGGCGGCCGCCTCGTCGATCGCCGCGCGGTTGTCCTCCAGGGCGCGAGTGCGCTCCGCCGGGTCCAGAGCGGTGAGGAAGCCGCCGCGGCACAAAGACGTGACCATAAGGCCCGCGTCGCGTACCAGCTTCGCCGTCGCCTCCAGGCCGTACGCCGCGACCGGCTCACGCCACAGGCCGACGGCCGTCACCCCCAGGCGGGCGCAGGCCTCCACGAGCGACGGCAGCGACAGCTGCTTCACCGTCATCTGGTTGATGCTGAAGCGCGAGAGGGCATTCACCGCGGGACTCCGTAGACCGTCAGCAGGGACCTCATGCGGGACTCCGCCGTCGCGGGGTCGGGGAACAGACCGAGGCCGTCGGCCAGTTCGTACGCCCGTGCAAGGTGCGGCAGCGAGCGCGCGGACTGGAGGCCGCCCACCATCGAGAAGTGCGTCTGGTGGCCGGCCAGCCAGGCGAGGAACACAACACCCGTCTTGTAGAAGCGCGTCGGCGCCTGGAAGAGGTGGCGGGACAGCTCGACCGTGGGGTCGAGGAGATTGCGGAAGCCCGCGGCGTCGCCCGTGTCCAGCGCCCGCACCGCTTCCGCCGCCAGCGGGCCCAGCGGGTCGAAGATGCCGAGCAGCGCGTGACTGAAGCCCTGTTCGTCGCCCGCGATCAGTTCCGGGTAGTCGAAGTCGTCCCCCGTGTAGCAGCGCACGCCCTGCGGAAGGCGGCGGCGCAGGTCGACCTCGCGCCGGGCGTCCAGCAGGGAGACCTTGATGCCCTCGACCTTGTCCGGGTGGGCGGCGATCACGTCGAGGAAGACCGACGTGGCCGCGTCCAGGTCCGAAGACCCCCAGTAGCCCTCCAGGGCCGGGTCGAACATGGGGCCCAGCCAGTGCAGGATCACCGGCTCCGACGCCTGGCGCAGCAGGTGCGTGCAGACGGTGGTGTAGTCGTCGGCCGACCGGGCCGCGGCGGCCAGCGCGCGGGAGGCCATCAGGATCGCCTGTGCGCCGGTGGACTCGACGAGGGCGAGCTGTTCCTCGTACGCCGCGCGGACCTCGTCGAGCGTCGCGGGCCCGGTCAGCTGGTCCGTGCCCACCCCGCATGCGATCGTGCCGCCGACCGCCTTGGCCTCGGCCGCCGAGCGGCGGATCAGCTCGGCCGCGCCCGACCAGTCCAAACCCATCCCGCGCTGCGCGGTGTCCATCGCCTCCGCTACGCCCAGACCGTGCGACCACAGGTGGCGGCGGAAGGCGAGGGTGGCGTCCCAGTCGACGGCGGCGGGAGAGTCGGGGGTGGTGTCGGCGTACGGGTCGGCCACGACGTGGGCGGCGGAGAAGACCGTACGGGAGGTGAGAGGCGCGCCCGTGGTGAAGGTCAGCGGCTCCGTGCGGGGTTCGTACGCGCGGAGCGTGCCGTCGGGGTGCGGGAGCCGGATCGTCACAGCGCGAGCTCCGGAACGTCGATGCGGCGGCCCTCCGCGGACGAGCGCAGTCCGAGCTCGGCGAGCTGCACGCCGCGCGCGCCGGCCAGCAGGTCCCAGTGGTACGGCTCGTCCAGCGCGACATGGCGCAGGAACAGCTCCCACTGGGCCTTGAAGCCGTTGTCGAACTCGGCGTTGTCCGGGATCTCCTGCCACTGGTCGCGGAAGGACTCGGTGACGGGCAGGTCCGGGTTCCACACCGGCTTCGGCGTGGTGGAACGGTGCTGGACGCGGCAGTTGCGCAGGCCCGCGACCGCCGATCCGTGGGTGCCGTCGACCTGGAACTCGACCAGCTCGTCCCGGTTGACGCGGACCGCCCAGGAGGAGTTGATCTGGGCGATCGCGCCGCCCTCCAGCCCGAAGATGCCGTACGCGGCGTCGTCGGCGGTCGCCTCGTACGGCTTGCCGTCCTCGTCCCAGCGCCGCGGAATGTGCGTGGCGACCTGCGCGGTGACGGAGGTGACCCGGCCGAACAGCTCGTGCAGGACGTACTCCCAGTGCGGGAACATGTCGACGACGATGCCCCCGCCGTCCTCGGCGCGGTAGTTCCAGCTCGGGCGCTGCGCCTCCTGCCAGTCACCCTCGAAGACCCAGTAGCCGAACTCGCCGCGCACGGACAGGATCTCGCCGAAGAAGCCGCCGTCGATCAGGCGCTTCAGCTTCAGCAGGCCCGGCAGGAAGATCTTGTCCTGGACCACGCCGTGCTTGATGCCCGCGGCGGCGGCGAGACGCGCCAGTTCGAGGGCGCCCGCCAGGTCGGTGGCGGTGGGCTTCTCCGTGTAGAGGTGCTTGCCGGCGGCGACGGCCTTCTTGAGCGCCTCCACCCGGGCGGAGGTGACCTGGGCGTCGAAGTAGACGTCGATCGTGTCGTCGGCGAGTACGGCGTCGAGGTCGGTGGAGATCTCCGTCAGTCCGTGCCGGTCGGCGATGGCGCGCAGCGCGTGCTCGCGGCGGCCGACGAGGACGGGCTCGGGCCACAGGACGTCGCCGTCCCCGAGGTCGAGACCGCCCTGTTCGCGGATCGCGAGGAGGGACCGGACCAGGTGCTGGCGGTAGCCCATCCGTCCGGTGACGCCGTTCATGGCGATCCGCACTGTCCTGCGTGTCACGAAGGTACCTCCATGTTCCGCTCGGTTTTCCCGAGATCCCCGATTTGAGCGTAGCAAGCGCTTTCTACGCGGTATGAAGCTAGCCTGCCGACAGCGGCCCGGACAAGGGGGGCCGGTTCATCCCTGCGGAGGAAGCGATGACAGTCACCCTGGCGGATGTGGCGGCGCGCGCCCGGGTGTCCCCGGCGACCGTCTCCCGCGTGTTGAACGGCAACTACCCGGTCGCGGCGTCGACCCGGGAGCGGGTCCTGCGCGCCGTCGACGAACTGGACTACGTGCTGAACGGCCCGGCGAGCTCGCTCGCCGCCGCGACGTCCGACCTGGTCGGCATCCTCGTCAACGACATCGCCGACCCCTTCTTCGGGATCATGGCCGGGGCGGCCCAGACCGAGATCGGCGGACAGGAGGGCTCGGGCCGGGCCGGCGGCGAGAAGCTGGCCGTGGTGTGCAACACCGGCGGCTCCCCGGAGCGGGAACTGACCTACCTGACCCTTCTCCAGCGCCAGCGGGCCGCGGCGGTGATCCTGACCGGCGGGGCGATCGAGGACCCGGAGCACATCGCGGCGATGAGCGCCAAGCTGACGAAGCTGGCGGACGCCGGGACGCGCGTGGTGCTCTGCGGGCGGCCCCCGTTGCCCGGGAGCGACGCGGTCCTCGCGGCCCTCGCCTTCGACAACCGAGGCGGCGGGCGGCGCCTCACCGAGCACCTGATCTCGCTCGGGCACCGGCGGATCGGATACGTCGCCGGGCCCGTGGAGCGCACGACGACCCGGCACCGGCTGGAGGGGCACCGTGCGGCGATGGCCGCGGCGGGGCCGGCCGGCGGGGAGGCCGAACAGGACCGGCTGACGGTGCACGGACCGTACGACCGGCGCTCGGGATACGAGGCGACGCTCGAACTGCTACGGCGGGAGCCCGCGTTGACGGCCGTGGTGGCCGCGAACGACACGGTGGCGCTGGGCGCCTGCGCGGCGCTGCGCGACCAGGGGCTGCGCATCCCGGACGACATCTCGGTGGCGGGCTTCGACGACCTGCCGTTCTCGATCGACGCGGTGCCGGCGCTGACGACGGTGCGGCTGCCGCTGTTCGAGGCTGGGGCGCGCGCGGGGCGGCTGGCGATGGGGAACGAGGCGCCGCCGCCGGGAGGCATCGCGACGATCGCGGCGGAGCTGATGGTGCGCGCGTCGACGGCCCGCCCGGGCGGGGGCCTGGGGCGGACGACGGGCGAGGGCTGACGGCGGGCGAGTCGGGCCCACCCCGGCCGGGGACTCAGGCGGGGCGGCGGGTGAGGGCCGCGGCCCGGGGTGAGGCGCGGACGGAGGTTCCGGGGCGGGATCGGGGCCCAGGGGATGCCTGCACGTCCGGAACAGCGCCACAGGGGGGCGCGCACATGCGGCGAGCGCAAGCCGCCCCCGTGACTCGCGCGCCCCGTCCGCACCCCCCGCAGGCTCTTGCAGCCGGCCACGGCACGGACATAGCTTTGACTCAGTCAAAGGTATGCCTCCGGAGGCCGCCATGTCCGTCCACGAAATCCGCGCCTTCAACCGCTTCTACACGAACCTCATCGGCGCCCTCGACTACGGCAAGCACCTCTACACGCCGTACACCCTCACCGAGTCCCGCGTGCTCTACGAGCTCGCCCACAGCCCTCGCACCGACGCCGCCGACCTGCGGGCGGAGCTGTCGCTCGACGCGGGATATCTGAGCCGGCTGCTCGGCAAGTTCGAGCGCGACGAGCTCGTCGAGCGGGCGCCGTCCGAGGCCGATCCGCGGCGGCAGCGGATCACGCTCACCCCGCGCGGACGGGAGGCCGCGGCCCTGCTGGACGAGCGGTCGCGCCGGGCCGTCGGGACGCTGCTGGACGGGGTGCCGGAGCCGGAGCGCAAGCGGCTGGCCGAGGCGATGCGCACGGTCCGCGAGGTGCTGTCCGACACCCGGCCCGACGGCGTCCCAGAGCCCGTGCTGCGCGATCCCGGCCCCGGCGATCTCGGCTGGATCGTGCAGCGTCACGGCGCGCTGTACGCGGCGGAGTACGGGTGGAACACCGAGTTCGAGGGCCTCGTCGCGAAGATCGTCGCCGACTTCGCGCAGGGCCGTGACCCGAGCCGGGAGCGGGTGTGGATAGCGGAGCTGGACGGCCGTCCGGTGGGTTCCGTGATGTGTGTACGGGACGACGCCCCGTACACCGCGCGGCTGCGCCTGCTGCTCGTCGAGCCGGAGGCCCGCGAGCACGGCCTGGGCGACCGGCTCGTGCGCACAGCCGTGGATTTCGCGCGGGGGGCCGGTTATCGGGACATGGTGTTGTGGACGAACGACGTGCTGCACAGCGCCCGCCGGATATACCAGCGGGCGGGCTTCACGCTCGTCGCGGAGAAACCGCATCGCTCGTACGGGGCGGAGCTGGTCGGCCAGGACTGGCGGCTGCCCCTGCGCGAACCGCCCCTGCAGGAAGGACAGACCCCATGAAGTTCGCTTTCTCGACCCTCGGCGTTCCCGGTATGCCCGTCGCGGACGTGGCCGCGCTCGCCGCCGCGACCGGATACCAGGGCGTGGAGCTGCGCACGCACCCCGAGGAGCCGGTGCACCTGGGCCTCACCACGCCCGAACGGCAGGCGGTGGTGAAGGAGTTCGGGCAAGCGGGTGTCGAGATCCTGACCGTCGCCGGGTATGCGCGGGTCGCGGCGGCCGGTGACGACGGTCCCGTCCTGCAGGAGCTGGACCAGTTGGTCCGCCTGGCCGGCGACCTGGGGGCCCCGTTCGTCCGGGTGTTCCCGGGCGGCGGCGACCAGGACCCGTCGGAGGCCGACGCGATCGCGGCGCGTCGGCTGGGAGCGGCCGCGGAGACCGCGGCGAGCGCGGGGGTGCGGATCCTGCTGGAGACGCACGACTCGCACCGCACGGGCGCCGATGTCTCGCGCGTCCTCGGCACTGTCGGCCACAAGCACGCGGGCGCGCTGTGGGACGTGATGCACCCGTGGCTCGGCGGCGAGGATCCCCGGACGACGCACGCCGGCCTGAGCCCGTTCCTCGGCTACCTCCAGGTCAAGGACGTGGCCTCGCGCGGCGACCTCACCCCGCTCCCGCTCGGCGCCGGTCTGCTTCCGCTCGCCGAGTGCCTGTCCTTGGCCGACCCGGACGGCTGGGTGTGCTGGGAGTACGAGAAGCGCTGGTACGAGGGGGCGGCCGAGCTGCCGGGGCTGCTCGCGGCGGGCCGGGAGCATCTGCAGGGACTCATCCGAGGGGGCGCGAGGACGGTTCGGCCGGGGCCGAAGGGATGAGCGCCCAGCATGTGGGGGACGGCGTCTCACCGAGGAACGAGGTCCCATGTACGAGCAGGAAGTAGCCGACCGATTCCGGCGGATCAACGGCGACCATCCGATGACACCCGCGGACGACGCGTATGTCACCGCGCAGTTCGCCGTGCTGGACGAGCTGTGCGCGACCGAGGGCCGCGATCTGGGAACCGTACGCCTGACGATGCTGGCGGGGCTGCTGCCGCTGCCCGGCTACCTGCGCTCCGACGGCGCGCAGATGGTCCCCCGGGACCTGTTCGCTCTGACGGAGCGGGCCGGCGGACCGGAGCGGCTGGAGGCGTGGTTCACAGCGCACTGGGCGGACAGGGCGACGGGACGGCGGGAGTGGGAGGCGTACCTGAGCGGGCAGTACGTGTGCCTGCACGAGGTGAGCCCGGCCACGATCCGGCGCAAGGAACGTCTGACGGCGGCCATCACGGCGGCCCCGTCCGCGCCGGACGCGGGCTCGGCCGGGTGGACGGCCCGGCTGCACGCGCTCATCGACGAACTGGACACGCTGGAGCCGGCGTTCACGGGCTACGACCGCCTCCGCTTCGGCGGCCCCACCTCGCGTGACGTGTGCATCGACGCGATGCGGGCGCGTTACCCGCGTGCCGGGTCGGCTATCGCCACGGGAGCGTGAGCCAGGGGCTCTCCGGGTCGGAGGTGAGCACCTTGCAGCCCTCCGCGACCTCCCTGTACCAGGGGCCGAACTCCTCCTCGTCGAAGTGGAGGCATCTGCCCAGCACGAACCCGGCGCCGAAGTCCTCCCAGGAGCGGTACGCGACCTGGGCGGCCTGGCCGGCGCGCAGGACGGCGGCTTCCGCCTCCGCCACGTCGCCGAAGCGGGCGGCCACTCCCCACCGGGCCATGCTGACCGCCCGGCCGTAGTCCCAGGCCAGGACGGAACGGACATGACGGCCCTCCGGCAGCAGGCCGTCCGCGCGGAAGCGGGCTTCGTAGCGGGTGATGCGGCCGATCAGCTGCTGCACACCGTTGAGGGCCGACTGGGGCACCGTCTCGGGTTCCGCGTTGCGGCGCATGACGTGGGCCGCGGCCTCCCGCCACAGGGCGGTGTCGACCGTCCCGCCGTACTGCCGCGCGAGGGACCGGCGGACGGACAGGGCGAACTCCCAGACCCGGCTGACGTACTCCGCGTTCAGGAGGGAGTGCAGGGTCTCCCGCCACTCTTCGGGGCTCTTCACCCCCCACCACTTCTCGAGCGAGTTCCGCTCGTCGACGAAGCCGGAGCCGTGGAAGGCCAAGGCATTCCACAGTTCGCCGTTCTTCACCGCGAAGAGGGCTCCGCAGCCCAGTCCGTGCGCAACCGCCCCCTGGAGCGGTCCGCCGACCCGCAGGGTCCGGAGCGTGCCGCATTCGGCGGGTGAAATGCGCTCCGCGTGCTGCCGCCACAGGTGGAGCGTCTGCGGGTTCGCGGGGAAGTACGCCTCGCCCGGTGTACCGGGGTTGATGGCGAGCCAGCGGTTGTCGTTGCCCCAGGTGCGCACCACGTACGAGAAGCTCCGGGGCTCGAACACGGGGTCGGGCTGCGGTACCGGCAGGACGCCCTCGGTGTAGTAGGCGAAGCACCAGGTGCCGGTCACCGGGCTGCGGAACGGAGCGTGCGGCGTCCTGCCCGCCTCGGCCTCGGCACGGGACACGGGCCAGTAGAGATACGTCCCGGCGAGCACGTCGAAGAACGCGGCCCAGTCGCCCCGCATCTTCGCCTCGTACAGCCTGCGTTCGACGTCCGTGGGCGCGAGCCAGCCGTCCGGTCCGGTTCCTCCCGGCTGGACGAAGCCCTGATGGCGGGGCGGCGGCATGGACACGATGAACTCCCCCGGTTGGTCAGCCGGAGGACACCTTAGAACCTCAGCTCCGCCCGGCCGCGACCGGATCCGGCTCCGCCTCCCCCTGCCGACTCGACTGCACGGCCCTGCGGCCGCCGGACAGCGACGTCAGGGCCACACCGCCCACCAGCAGCGCCGCCGCGCACCAGCGCAACGGGCTGACCGACTCGTCGAGGATCAGCGCCGCCGACGACATGCCGAACACCGGGACCAGCAAGGAGAACGGAGCGACCGAGGAGGCCGGGTGATGGCGCATCAGGTAACCCCAGGCGCCGAAGCCGAAGATCGTGGTGATCCAGGCGACGTAGATCACGACGCCGGCGCCGGTCCAGTCCAGGGAGCGGAGGGCCGCCATGTCGCGTTCCACGCCCTCCATGAGCAGGGAGAGCCCGAGCAGCGGGAGGATCGGGACGATGCTCACCCACACCATGAAGTTGAGGGCATCGGGCGGGGACGCCTTGCGGGTCATGACGTTGGAGACGCCCCAGCAGGCGGCGGCGGCGATGCAGAGCAGGAAGCCCAGCAGCGGGCCCGACGCGCCCTCGTCGACCGCCGCGACCGCGATGCCGCCGAGAGCGACGGCCATGCCGACGGTCCGTACGGGGCCCGGCCGTTCGCCGAGGGCCAGAGAGGCGAACAGGGCCGTGAAGACCGCCTGCACCTGCAGGATCAGCGACGACAGACCGGCCGGCGCTCCCTGATCCATGCCCGTGAAGAGCAGGCCGAACTTGGCCACGCCCAGCACCAGTCCCACGCCGATGATCCACTTCCAGGCGACCTTGGGCCGGCCGACGAAGAAGACCGCGGGCAGGGCCGCCGCGAGGAAGCGCAGCGCGGAGAAGAGGAGCGGCGGGAAGTGGTCGAGGCCGATCTCGATGACGACGAAGTTGACGCCCCAGACGGCGGCGACCAGGGCGGCGAGGGCGATGTGGGCGGGAGGCATGACCCGAGCGGGAGGCATGGCATCGAGCATCGCTGCCGGGGACCGTGCAGGACCAGCGCGGATTTCTTCATGGTTGGATGAAGCACTGCTTACGAGAGGAGGCGCTGTGCTCGATCTCGGCCGACTGCGCGCCCTGCACGCCGTCTCCGTCCACGGCTCGGTCGGCGCTGCCGCGGCAGCGCTCGGCTACACGCCGTCGGCGGTCTCCCAGCAGATCGCCAAACTGGAGCGGGAGACCCGTACGACGCTGCTGGAGCGGCAGGGCCGCGGCGTGCGACTGACCGACGAGGCACAGCAACTGGCCGCTACGGCACAGCAGTTGCTGTCCCTCGTCGAGGAGGCCGAGGTACGCCTCGAGGAGCAGCGCGGCATGCCGTCCGGGCGGCTCGCCGTCGCCTGTTTCGCCAGCGCGGCGCGGGGCCTGATGCCCCTCGCGCTCGCCGATCTCGCCCGCCGTCACCCCGCCCTGGACGCGCGGCTGCAGGAGCTCGATCCGCACCTGTCGGTCGACCTCGTCTCCCGCGGCGCCATCGACCTGGCCGTGGCGCACGACTGGGACATCGCCCCGATGCCGGCCCCGCCCGGCGTGGAGCAGGCCCTGATCGGTGACGACCTGTGCGACGTGCTCGTCCCGGCGGGCCATCCGCTGGCCGCCGAGGAGTCCGTACGCCGTGCGGATCTCGCGGACGAACGGTGGATCATCCAGCCGCCCGGCACGGTCTGCCACGACTGGCTGATGCGCACCCTGCGGGCAGCGGGCCATGAGCCGTTGATCGCCCATCAGGCAGAGGAGAACCACACCCAGGTCGCCCTGGTGGCCGCCGGGCTCGGCATCGCACTGGTGCCACGGCTCGGCCGCGGGCCGCTTACGCCCCAGGTGGCGGCCGTACGGCTGGAACCGGTGCCGAGACGCCGGCTGTGCGCGCTGTGGCGTGCGGGGGCGGCGAGGCGGCCCGCGATCACGGAGACGGTCCGCACGTTGCAGCGGTTGTGGCCGCAGGTCGCCGCCCAGGGGTGATCAGCCGGCCGGGCGGCGGGAGCCGCGCGATCCGCCGCCGGCGGTGCAGCCGCGGCCCAAGGCGCCATTCGTGCCGGTTCTGCGCGGGGCCTTGACCTGGCAGTTACTTTCCGGATATCCGTGGCACCTTGGCAGTTTCCTTCAACCTCCCTTGTGCAACTCCCTTGTCGAGCAAGGCCGGAAGGAGCACCAGTGCACGACCGGAACCTCTCCAGACGCACCCTTCTCACCGCGACCGCGGTCGCCGCCGGGACGGTGGCGGTGGCGTCGCCCGCCGTCGCGTCGCCCGCCGCCCCCGGCACCCGAGACCGCCTCAAGCGCCTCATCTCCCGGATGAGCCTGGAGGAGAAGGTCGGCCAGCTCTTCGTGATGCGCGTCTACGGGCACTCCGCCACCGCGCCCGACCAGGCCGACATCGACGCGAACCTCAAGGAGATCGGTGTCCGCACGGCCGCCGAGCTCGTCGCCCGTTACCACGTCGGCGGCATCATCTACTTCGCCTGGGCGCACAACACCCGTGACCCGCACCAGATCGCGGACCTGTCGAACGGGATCCAGCGGGCCGGGCTCGCCCAGCCCACGCCCGTGCCGCTGCTGATCTCCACCGACCAGGAGCACGGGATCGTCGCCCGCGTCGGCAAGCCGGCCACGCTGATGCCGGGCGCGATGGCGCTGGGGGCCGGCGGCTCGCGGTCGGCGGCCCGTACCGCCGCGCACATCGCCGGGACCGAGCTCGCCGCCATGGGCATCGTGCAGAACTACGCGCCCGACGCCGACGTGAACGTGAACCCGGCCAACCCGGTCATCGGCGTACGGTCGTTCGGCGCCGATCCGGCCGCCGTCGCCCGGATGGCCGCCGCACAGGTGACGGGCTATCAGGCAGCGGGCATCGCCGCGACGGCCAAGCACTTCCCGGGCCACGGGGACACCACCGTGGACAGCCACACCGGCATCCCGGTCATCACCCACACCCGTGAGGAGTGGGAGAGGATCGACGCACCGCCCTTCCGGGCGGCGATCGACGCCGGTATCGACTCGATCATGACGGCGCACATCCAGTTCCCCGCGCTGGACCCGAGCAACGATCCGGCCACGCTCTCCCGCCCGATCCTCACCGGCATCCTGCGCGAGGAGCTCGGCTACGACGGCGTCGTCGTGACGGACGCGCTCAACATGCAGGGCGTGCGGGACAAGTACGGCGACCACCGGGTGCCGGTGCTCGCACTGCTCGCGGGCGTGGACCAGCTCCTCAACCCGCCGGACCTGGCGGTCGCCTGGCACGGCGTGATGGGCGCGGTCAGGAGCGGCGAGCTCGGCGTCGCCCGCATCGAGGAATCGATCCTGCGGATCCTGCTGCTCAAGGAGAAGCTCGGGCTGTTCCGCGACCCGTTCGTCACCCACCGGGGTGTGGACCTCGCCGTCGGCACGGCCCCGCACCTGGCGGCCGCCGACCGGATCGCCGAGGGCACCACCACCCTGCTGACCAACCCGGACGGGCTGCTGCCGCTCAGCCGCCGCAGCGGGCCGAACCTGCTGGTCGTCGGCGCCGACCCGGCGTCCCCCAGCGGCACGACGGGCCCGCCGACGACCGTGCTGGCCAACGCCTTCACCGAGCTGGGCTTCCGGGCGAGCGCTCTGTCCACGGGCACCGCACCCAGCAGCGCCAGGATCGCCGAGGCGGTGGCCGCCGCACAGGGCAAGGACGTCGTCGTCGTGGGCACCTACAACGTCTCGGCGACCAGTTCGCAGCGCACGCTGGTGGACCGGCTGGTCGCCACGGGGGTGCCGGTCGTCGCGCTCGCGATCCGCAATCCGTACGACATCGCCCGGCTCAGCGGGGTGAAGGCGGCGCTCACGAGCTACTCGTGGACCGACGTCGAACTCCGCGCCGCCGCCCGGGTCGTCGCGGGCGCGGCCGTACCGCAGGGCCGGCTGCCGGTCCCGGTACAGCGCGCCGACGACCCGTCGCGGGTGCTGTTCCCGATCGGCCACGGGCTGTCGTACAGCTGACGCGCGAAGGGGCTGTGTCCGCCGTACCGCGGACACAGCCCCTCCCGTCGCGCGGCGGTCACGGACGCAGCGTGCGCTCCGTGTCCCGCTTGTCGAGCTTGGCATCCGCCTTCGCGAGCGGCCTGGCCTTCGCCGGGTCCTCCTGGACGGCGGCCGAGGCGACGCCCGCCCATGTCAGGATCGTGGCGGTGGCCTTCGCCTTCTCGTCAGCGGCGAGACGGGCGACACTTGCGCCGTGGTTGGCGCCCGGCGCGGTGTAGACGTAGCTGTCGCGCGCGCCCGCACCGAGACGGAACGGTTCGGCGCTCCACGGGTCGTTCTGGCCGTTGACGAACATCATCCGGGTGGCGTTGTGGCGCACCCAGGTGTCGACGTCCTTCATGACCCACGGCTTGAACCGCATCGGGATGTCACGCGGCACGAAGTTCCGCGGCGGCTGGTAGCCGTAGCGGCTCAGGCCGTCGAGGTGCGGCTGCTCGATGTCGGGGGAGCCCAGCTCGGTGCCCGCCTGGTAGTAGTACGGCGTGTAGGTCGAAAGACCCTGGTCCGCGTAGGCGGAGAAGCCCGAGATCGCGTCGATGCTGTCCCAGATCTCCTGGTTCGTGGCGGTGGCCGCGGCCGGGATCGTGTCGCAGTCGGCGAGCAGGCTGTACTGCCAGAACGCCCACACGTAGTCGAGGACGACGGCCTCGAAGGCGCGGTCCAGGCCGCCGACGGTGTCGAACGTGAGCTTGTTGTCCGCCGCGTACTTCTCGTACACGGCCTCCAGCGGCTCACGGCGCACGAGGGCCTCGCGCTGCACCGCGTTCAGCCTGTCGCGGCACTCCTTGGTGCCGACGTTCTCGAAGAAGCGGTCGTAGGCGCTGTCCTCGTTGTTGACGACGTCGTTGGGTGCGACGTAGGCGACGACACCGTCCATGTCGCGCGGGTAGTGGCGCTCGTAGTACGTGGCGGTCATGCCGCCCTTGGAGCCGCCGGTGGACAGCCACTTCTTGGTGTAGATCTTCTTCAGCTCTGCGAAGACCCGGTGCTGGTCGCTGGCGGCCTGCCGGATGTCCAGCGTCGACCAGTCCGCGGGAGCGGGCCGCGACGGCGTGAAGAAACGGTACTCCAGGGAGACCTGGTTGCCGTCGATGATGGTCGTCGGCTCACTGCGGCGCGGCGTGGTGGACACGTTGTAGCCGGAGGTGAAGAAGACGGTGGGGCGATTGGTGTCCTTGTGCAGCAGGGTGATCCGCTGCTTGAAGGTGCCCTTGTCCGGGCGCCGGTGGTCGACCGGCTGTGTGTAGTTGAGGACGAAGAACCGGTAACCCGGGTACGGCTTCTCCTCGATGAGACTCATGCCCGGAATCGCCAGGATCCGGTCCTTGATGTCCGTGCCGGCCGTCGGCTCGGCGGCGGTCGCCGCACCGGCCGTCGCTCCGGCCGCGCTCACGGTGCCTATGAGCACCACCAGCGACAGCAGCCATCTGAACGCCTTGCGCATTCACCCTCCCCTGAAGATCTCCCCTTGAGATCAAACGGTCGCGGTGAACCTAGCGGTGCCAACACCGGGCCCGCCACCCCCAGTTGGCCGCGGGGTGGCTGACCAAGGAGCGCTCAGCACAGGATCCAGCCGGTCGAGCGAGAGGTGCCGGAGACGGAACCGGTGGCCTTCACGCAGCGGCCGCGTGCCGGCACGGTGACCGGCCCGGCCTGGCGCCTGAAGCTCCCGCTGTCCGTCTCCGCACGGTCGCCGCGCACCTGGAGGGAGACGGACATGGGCCGCCTGGCGCCGGGGTTCCTGGCGAGGGTGACGGCGCAGACCTGCTGCCTGTTCTGGTAGACCCTCAGCTCCCCGGTGGCGAAGGAGAGGGACTTCGCCAGGCGTCCGGCGCACGGCGCCGCCGCCTGGGCGGTCTGGAGACCTGGGCCCGCCAGCGCCATGGCGGACGCGGCCGTCAGCACGGCGAGCGCCCGGGCGGCCCGCCGTACGTGCTTGTTCCCGTTCCCCACCCGACCGACCACGTCCGCTCCCCACTGCCACTGCTCCGTACAGGCGTACGACGCACACATGGCGGGATTGGTTGCGATGGGCCGCGTCGGGCCTCGCGCGGGCTACTGCGTGCGGGCCGCGCGGCGGCGCATGGCGACGACGACGCCGGTGCCCGCGACCACAGCCGCTGCCGCGCCGGCCGCGACCGGCAGGGCCGAACCGGAGCCGGTGGAGGCCAGGTTGCCGCCGGTCGTGGCCGATCCGGTGCCGCCGCCCGTCGACGAGGAGGAACCGCCCGCCGAGGCCGATCCGGTGCTGCCACCCGTCGAGGAGGAGGAACCGCCCGCGCCGCCGGAGCCGCCCGTCGCGGAGCCGCCGCCCGACTCGGAGCCGCCGCTGCCGCCGGAGCCGCCCGTGGCCGATCCGCCGGTGGCCGATCCGCCGCCCGACGTCCCGTCCGCCGCCTCGACGACGATCTCGGCCGTGTCGTTCGCCGCGCTCTTGTCGAACGGCCGCGGTCCGCCGGTGAGCGCCACCGTGCCCTTGGCCCCGGGCATCAGCTTCTCCACCTTCAGCCGGAAGGTGAGCCGCTCGACGCGGTCCTCCTCCACCCAGTGGTTCCAGCTGCCGCAGGTGAAGCGCCGCGGATCGTCGGTGGCGTTGCACAGGTCGGCGACCCTCGCGGCCTTCGTGCCGGCCGGGAGGGTGACGGTGACCTCGTGCGCGGGGATGCCCGCCTCACTCAGCACCCAGCCGGGCCCGGCATTGCGGAACGACAGCTCGGCGGAGACCGTGTCCCCCGCGCGTGCCTTCAGCCGCGCACCCGTCACCTGGAAGTCGGCCGTGCTGTCCGCGTTCACCGGCACGGTGACCAAGCGCTGCGAGAAGCCGGCCCCGTCGGAGGTCTGCTTGACGAGTTTCTGCGCCGGTCCCGTGCCCCGCACGGGCTGGGCGCCGCTGTCGCCGGGCCCCTCGCCGTAGCGCGCGACGGACACGTGCACCACGTCGTGCAGCGCCCAGTCCTGGGCGTTCAGCGCGAGCGGCTTCTCGGGCGCGTACACCGCACCCGCCTCGATCGGCTGCACGTACTCGCACTGCGCCATGGAGTTACGCGGCGACTCGTCGGCCGAAGGGATGTCGTAGCGCACGCAGTTGGAGGGCAGCTCGGTGTGGGCGAGGCCCTGGGTGACGGCGTACGTGAGCCAGACCTTGTCCAGCGCTTCGGTGCCCTCGTTCCGGAAGGTGACCGGCAGCTCGAAGCCGCTGCCGGGCTTCACCCCCTCGACGGGCGCGATCGGCCCCAGGACGAGTCCTTCGCCGTCCTGCGCGGCGGCGGGCACGGAACCGAGGGCGATCAGGGCTACGGCGCTCGCCGCGCCGAGGCCGGCACGGCGGCGGGCACGAGATGTGGGCATGAGGTCCCTCTGCACAAGACGGTGAACGGACGCGAACGCACCGTTGAACGCGTTCGGTACGCAAGACAGCCGCCCGTACCGAAAGGTTGTACGTGCCCGGCACCCGCCCGTCACACGGTCGCGGGCTCGTCCTCCCCTATGAAGGTGCGCCACAGGGCGGCGTAGTGGCCGTCGCGCGCGAGGAGTTCGTCGTGCGTGCCGTCCTCGGCGACCCGCCCGTGGTCCATCACCACGACCCGGTCCGCACGGGCCGCGGTGGTGAGCCGGTGCGCGACCACCAGCGTGGTGCGGCGGCCGGTCAGCCGGTCCGTGGCCTGGGTGACCTGTGCCTCGGTCGCCAGGTCCAGGGCGGCGGTCGCCTCGTCGAGCAGCAGCACGTCGGGGTCGACCAGTTCGGCGCGGGCGAGGGCGATCAGCTGGCGCTGTCCGGCCGAGAGATTGCGCCCGCGCTCGGAGACCTCGTGCAGGTAGCCGCCGTCGAGGGTGGCGATCATGTCGTGCGCGCCGACGGCCCTGGCCGCGGCCTCCACCTCGGCGTCGCTCGCTCCGGGCCGGCCGTAGGCGATGGCGTCGCGGACCGTGCCGGAGAAGAGGTACGCCTCCTGGGGGACGACGCCCAGCCGGTGCCGGTAGGCGGTCAGGTCCAGCTCGCGCAGGTCGTGGCCTCCCCCGGGGCCGTCACCCCGGTCGCCCGGGGAGGAGTCGTCGAGAGTGACCGAGATGCGGCCGTCGGTCGGGTCGTAGAATCGGGCCACGAGCTTGACCAGCGTGGACTTGCCGGCACCGGTCTCCCCGACGAACGCGACGGTCTGCCCGGCCGGGATGCGCAGGTCGATGCCGGTCAGCGCCTCCTCCTCGTCGCCGCCGGAACCGTAGGCGAACGACACGTTCTCGAAGGCGATGTCGCCGCGCAGCTTGCGCACCTCGCGCGGCCGTTCCGCGGTGGCCGTCGACGTCGGCTCCCGCAGCAGTTCCTGCACCCGGCCCAGCGACACGGAGGCCTGCTGGTAGCCGTCGAAGACCTGCGAGAGCTGCTGCACGGGCGCGAAGAAGAGGTCGATGTACAGGAGGTAGGCGACGAGCGCACCCGTGGTGAGGGTCCCGGCCTCCACCCGCCCCGCGCCGACGATCAGCACGGCCGCGGCCGCCACCGACGACAGCAGCTGGACGAAGGGGAAGTAGACGGAGATCAGCCACTGGCCGCGGACACGGGCCTCGCGGTAGCTGTCGCTGCGCGCCGTGAAGTCGGCCACGCCGTCGCGCTCGCGCCGGAACGCCTGCACGATCCGCAGCCCGGAGACGGACTCCTGGAGATCGGCGTTGACGACGCTGATGCGCTCACGGGCCAGCTCATAGGCCTTCACGCTCTTCCTGCGGAAGAAGTACGTGCCGACGATCAGGACCGGCAGGGTGGCGAACACGACGAGGGCCAGCTGCACGTCGATGACGACGAGCGCGACCATGATGCCGAAGAAGGTGACCACCGAGACGAACGCGGTGACCAGTCCCGTCTGCAGGAACGTGGACAGCGCGTCCACGTCCGTCGTCATCCGGGTCATGATCCGGCCGGTCAGCTCCCGCTCGTAGTAGTCGAGGCCGAGCCGCTGGAGCTGGGCGAAGATCTTCAGGCGCAGGGCGTACAGGACCCGCTCGCCGGTGCGTCCCGTCTTGCGGATCTCGCCGGTCTGGGCGGCCCACTGGACGACGACGGTGCCGAGCGCGAGGAGGGACGCCGTCCACACCGCGCCGAGCGCGAGCTGTTCGACGCCCTCGTCGATGCCCTGCCGGATCAGCACGGGCAGCAGCAGGCCCATGCCCGCGTCGACGGCGACGAGCAGCAGGCTGACCAGCAGGGGCAGGCCGAAGCCGCGCAGGAGCGATCGGAGCCGGCCGCCCTCCCCCGCACGGTCGCCGGCCGGTTCGGCCCGTACGGCCCGTGCCTCGTCGATGTCGGGGGTGTCCGTGGCCGGGGGAAGCGCCTCGACCTGGGCGAGCAGTTCGGGAGTGGCGCTCGCGTCCTCCTTGGCCTCCCTTGCCTCCTCGGCTCGTTCGTCGCGCACCCACAGCCGGCGGGTGATGCCACGCTCGGCGTCGAACTCCGCGTCCAGTTCCTCCCGCACGGTGCGGTCCTCGTCCGGCTCGGGCGGGGCCTGCGGAAGCACGTGGCCGGGCGAGACGCCGCCGAGCTCGTCGGGGTCGGTCAGCAGCCGGCGGTAGAGCGCGGAGCGCTCCTGGAGCTCCTCGTGCGTGCCGATGTCGGCGAGCCGGCCCCCGTCCAGGACGGCGATCCGGTCGGCGAGGCCCAGAGTGGAGCGGCGGTGGGCGATGAGCAGGGTCGTCCGGCCCGCCATGACCTGCCGCAGCGCTTCGTGGATCTCGTGCTCCACGCGGGCGTCGACGGCGGAGGTGGCGTCGTCCAGGAGGAGCAGGCGCGGGTCGGTGAGGATCGCGCGGGCCAGCGCGACGCGCTGGCGCTGGCCGCCCGAGAGGGTCAGTCCGTGCTCACCGACCTTGGTGTCGTAGCCGTCGGGCAGCTCGGCGATGAACCGGTCGGCCTGGGCGGCGCGGGCGGCCCGGTCGATCTCGTCCTGCGTCGCGCCCGGCCTCCCGTACGCGATGTTCGCGCGGACGGTGTCGGAGAACAGGAAGCTGTCCTCGGGCACGATTCCGATGGCGGACCGCAGCGAGTCGAAGGTCAGCTCCCGCACGTCGTGGCCACCGACGAGGACGGCGCCGCGCGTGACGTCGTAGAAGCGCGGCAGCAGGAGCGAGACGGTGGACTTGCCGCTGCCGGACGCCCCGACGACCGCGACGGTCTCGCCGGGCCGGATCTCCAGCGAGAAGCCGTCCAGGACCGGCCTGCCGTCCGCGTAGGCGAAGCTCACGTCGTCGAACTCGACGCTCGCCTCGGCGTCCGCCGGCAGCTCCTTCGTGCCCTCACTGAGGGACGGCCGGGTGTCGATGAGCTCCAGCACCCGCTCCACACCGGCCCGTGCCTGCTGACCGAAGGTGAGCACCATGGCCAGCATCCGGACCGGTCCGACGAGCTGCGCGAGGTACGTCGAGAAGGCGACGAACGTGCCGAGCGTGATCTCGCCCTTCGTCGCCAGCCACCCGCCGACCGCGAGCATGGCCACCTGGCCGAGCGCCGGGACGGCCTGCAGGGCGGGCGTGTACCGCGCGTTGAGCCGGATCGTCCGCAGCCTGCCCGCGAACAGCTTCCGGCTCGCCTCGCGCAGCTTCCCGGTCTCCTGCTCCTCCTGCCCGAACCCCTTCACGACCCGCACGCCCGACACCGCCCCGTCGACGACTCCGGCGACGGCCCCGGCCTGGCTCTGCGCGTACCAGGTGGCCGGATGGAGCCGGGTACGGCTGCGCTTGGCAATGATCCACAGGGCGGGGGCGACGGCGAGGGCGATCAGGGTGAGCGGCAGGGACAGCCACGCCATGATGGCCAGGGAGATCGCGAAGAGCAGGAAGTTGCCGATGGTCATCGGCAGCATGAAGAGCAGGCCCTGGATGAGCTGGAGGTCGCTGGTCGCCCGTCCGACGACCTGGCCGGTCGACAGCTCGTCCTGGCGCCGCCCGTCGAGCCGGGTGATCGTGCCGTACATCTCGGTGCGCAGGTCGTGCTGGACGTCGAGCGCGAGCCGGCCGCCGTAGTAGCGGCGGATGTAGGTGAGGACGTATACCGCGAGGGCCGCGGCGATCAGCAGACCGGTCCACACGGCGAGTCTGGGGGCACCCCCGGACGAAGTCTGAGGGAGGGACTTCGCCCCGATGACGTCGTCGATGACGACCTTGATGATGAGCGGTACGAGCGCCATGACGGCCATGCCGCCGAGCGAGGACCCGAGCGCGAGCACCACGTTGCGCCGGTAACGCCAGGCGTAACCGGCCAGACGCCGCGCCCAGCCGTCCTCTTTTCGAGCCGCCGCAGCCACCTGGGCCTCCCCGTCCGCATACTCGGATCTCGCTGATCCCGACGATCTGATCTTCCGGAAGGCACCAACGCGGACCGGAACGGATTTCATCCCTCCGCAACAAATCCCCGTCCCTGGTCCTAGGACCGCCCGGACGCGGGACGGGCGCGCCCACGCCACGAAGAGCACCGGCTCCGGCCTTGACCTCAATCATGCTCGAGGTACCAGGATCGCGGTCATGGACATCACCCAGATGCGGCTCGAGCTGCGCGCGCTGACCGACCGGGCCGAGATCACCGACCTCCTCGCCCGCTACCTCCGCTCCCTGGACGAGGACGTCCTCGACGAGGAGTGGGCCCGCGCCTTCCACACCGAGGACGTCACCGCCGAGATGCCTGTGGGCACGGTCCACGGACGCGACGCCGTGCGGGCGACGGTCGCCCGCGCCATGGCCCTGTTCGACCGGACGGTGCACCTGGGCGGCAGCCCCGTGATCGAGATCGACGGCGACCGGGCCACGGCCCGCGGCCCGCAGTTGAGCACCCACGTCCTGGCGGACGGCTCGGAGGACGTCTTCGTCTCCGCCGGCCTCTCCGAGACGGAGCTGGTCAGGACGGCGGAGGGCTGGCGCATCTCGGCGACGGCCCTGCGCGTCGTGTGGACGCGGGGGACCCCGCCGCGTCTGCCGGAGGGACTGGGCCCGCAGGCAGGCACCGGTTCGCCGGACACAGCCGTGGGTAGTCACTGACGGCGCCCGGCGGGCATCGCCCGGGCCCTTGCGAGGGAGGGGACATGCCCGACGCTCCGCCGAGCCGTGGTCATCTCAGCGGCCAGCTGTACGCGACCCTCCGGGCGCTGGAGGCTCTCGGCGCCGCCCACCGGAAGCTGGAGGAGTTGCGGCCGAACGACAAGGTGTGGACCAGCCCGCTGAAGTGGCTGCCGGGCATGCTGGGCGAGGCGGGTGACCACCTGGTCCGGGCCCGGCGCCGGGGACGCGCGCACGGCGCGGCGGCCGACGAGCTGTTCCGGGCCATACCGGACTGCCTCCCGCCCAAGGGAGAACTGCCCGGCTTCCTCTCGGACGGGGAGCCGGACAGGTTCGACGAGGGGTACCGCCTGCGGATGGCCGCGTACACGGCCGCTCACGGCGCACTGCTGGAGTGATCGGCCAGCGCCTCACGCGTCCCGGCGCATCAGCCGCCGGCCGCCCGCCCACAGGGCCGCCGCCACCCACAGCACCAGGACGCCGGTACCGGTCCAGGGGCCCAGCGGGCCGTCCGGCTCCTGGAGGAGGATCTGCTGCCCGGCCCTGTCGGGCAGGAAGTCGACCCAGCCGCCGCCCTGCGACACGTCACCGAGGACGAACGACAGCATCAGCAGGAACGGGATGAGGATGCCCATGACCGCCGGGGCACTGCGCAGCAGAGCGGCGAGCCCGGCGGCGAGCAGGGTGATCAGCGCCAGATAGAGCCCGCACCCGACAACCGCCCGCAGCGCCCCGGGTGCGCCGATGCCCACGCCGTCGTCGCCGAGGAGCGTCTGGCCCAGCGCGAAGCAGGCCGCGCTCGTGGCCAGACCGACCGCGAGCGACAGCAGTCCGACCACCGCGATCTTGCCCGCCCAGAAGACACCTCTGCGCGGAACGGCGGCCAGCGAGAC
The DNA here is from genome assembly GCF_013387495.1 of Streptomyces sp. PKU-EA00015. Taxonomy (GTDB): domain Bacteria; phylum Actinomycetota; class Actinomycetes; order Streptomycetales; family Streptomycetaceae; genus Streptomyces. The sequence goes on from NZ_JABZEE010000029.1 coordinate 172,430, forward strand.
GCGGATGCCACCGTCGCGGTACTCACCCGCGACGGCGATCGAGCCGAAGCAGACGGCCGCGATCTGGCCGAAGTTGAGACCGAAGAACGACGAGTGGACAGGATCGAACCCGGGCTCGGACAGCTCTTCGGCGCTGAACGTCGCGCACATCAGGGCCGAGAACCCGACGGTCGCCGCGAACACGGAGGCGAGCGTGAGGCACTGGGAGCGCACGGTGCGGATCTTCAGCCACTCGGAGCGCAGGACGGGCCGGACGGACAGGGTGGCCGGGGCGCTCAGGGTGGTCGGGGTGGTCGCGGCGGGAACGACGGACATGGTTCATGCCTCCTGTACGGCCGGGGCGGGGCGGGTGGCGGCGTACTCGGCCTCGTCGGCGGTGAGCGCGAGGTACGCGTCCTCCAACGAGGGCTCCTCGGCGGCGAGTTCGAGGATCGGGATGCCTTCCCGTGCGGCGAGCGGCCCGATGTCCTCGACCCGCGCGCCGTCGACGGCCCACCGGCCGTCCTCCCCTTCGACGGGGGCGAGCCCCCTGCCGGTGAGGACGGCCCGCAGCCGCGCGCCCTCCGTCGTGCGCAGCCGCACCCGCGGGGTGGTCCAGGCGTCGACGAACTCCCGCATCCCGGTGTCCGCCAGCAGCCGCCCCCGGCCCAGCACGACGAGATGGTCCGCGAACGACGCCGTCTCGCCCATCAGATGGCTCGAGACCAGGACGGTCCTTCCCTCCCGGGCCAGGTCCCTCATCAGCCCGCGGATCCAGATGATGCCCTCGGGGTCGAGGCCGTTGGACGGTTCGTCCAGCACGATCACCGCCGGGTCGCCGAGCAGCGCCGCGGCGATCCCGAGCCGCTGGCGCATGCCGAGGGAGAACGTCCGGATCCTGCGCCGGGCGACGGACGCGATCCCGGTCCGCTCCAGGACGTCGTCCACCCGCGCCGCCGGAATGCGGCCCGCCGCGGCGAGGATGCGCAGATGGTCGCGGGCGGTCCGCGCCCCGTGCGCGGCCTGCGCGTCGAGCAGCGCGCCGACGTGCCGCATCGGCTCGTCGAGCGCCGCGTAGGGACGCCCGCCGATCGTGGCCGTTCCCGAGGTGGGCCGGTCCAGGCCGAGGACCAGGCGCATGGTGGTCGACTTCCCGGCGCCGTTGGGCCCGAGGAAGCCGGTGACACGACCCGGCCGGACAGTGAACGTCACGCGGTCCAGCGCGCGCCGCCCGCCGTACTCCTTGGTGAGGTCTGTGATGTCGATGCTGGTCATGGCAGCAAGCCTGGCCGGGCGGCGGGTGGCCGGGCCTCCCTCGCCCGTGGAGATCCTCTCCCCCGTGCGGGGGAGCCTCGGCCCCCGGAGCCGCTGGCACGATGGCGGAATGCTCCGCTTCCTCCGCCCGCTGACCCGGCGTGTCACCTACACCCGCTGGCTGCATCTCCTCATCAGCACCCTCGTGATCGGCGTGTGGCTCTTCATCACGGAGGACGCCCTCTACGTGCCGGTGATCGCGCTCGCGCTGCTGGGTTTCCTTCCGGCGATGCGGCTGGTCGAGGGCCTCCAGGCAAGGCTGCTGCTGTCGCCGTACGGGTACAAGGACGACGCCTCGGGCATCGCCGTGTCCTCGTCGACGACCTGGGCGGACCGGTGGCGGACCGTGCTGTGGCTGGAACTCCGGCTCGGCCTCGGGATGCTGACCGGCCGGGCCACGGTCCACCTGCTCGGGCTCTCGTTCGACCTCGCGCTGCAGGCGGGCGGCGGCAGCGCCGACTCGGGTTCACTCGTCCCCCTGCCGGCCGGCGACGGCCACTGGTGGTACGCGCTGCTCGTCCCCGTACCGATCGCACTCCTCCTCGCCTGCGTCGTCGGGCTCGGCGAGCTGATCGCCTTCCTCGCCCGCCGGCTGCTGGGCCCCTCGGCGGCGGAACGTCTCGCCGCCCTGGAGGAGCGCACCGAGCAACTCCTCGAACGCAACCGCATCGCCCGTGAACTGCACGACTCGATCGGGCACGCGCTGACCGTGGCGGTGGTGCAGGCGGGTGCGGCACGGGCGGCGGGGAACGCGGAGTTCACCGAGCGCGCGCTCTCCGCGATCGAGGAGACCGGGCGCAGTGCGCTGGAGGACCTGGAACGCGTGCTGCTCGTGCTGCGCGAGTCCGGGCAGCCCGTCGGCAGCCGCCCCACGCTCGCCGACGCCGACCGGCTGCTGGAGTCGGCGCGCGCGTCCGGCGCCGAGGTGGACGCCGAGGTGACCGGACCGCTGACGCAGGTGCCGGGGCCGGTGTCCCGGGAGGGCTACCGCATCGTCCAGGAGGCCCTGACCAACGTCCTGCGGCACGCGGGTCCGGTGCCGACGCGCGTGCGGATAGCCGTCGCGGACGGCCGGCTCGAGCTGGAGGTGCACAGCGCGCTCGCCGGGCCCGTCGCCCCTGTCGCGACGGGCTCCCGCGGCAGTGGTCTGCGCGGCATCCGGGAGCGGGCGGCACTGCTCGGCGGGGAGGCGACGACGGGTCCGCACGAGGGCCGGTGGAGGGTGCGGGTGGGGCTGCCGCTGGACGGCCTACGCTGAGCGGGTGCCGATCACCGTACTGATTGTCGACGACGAACCACTCGTACGGGCGGGCCTGCGTGCCGTGCTGGAGGCGCAGCCGGACATCGAGGTGGCCGGCGAGGCCGCCGACGGGGCGGCCGTCATCCCGCTGGTACGGCAACTGCGGCCGGACGTCGTCGCGATGGACGTCCGGATGCCGCTGCTCGACGGCATCGAGGCGACCCGCGCGGTCCTGCGGACCGTCGACGACCCGCCCAAGATCCTGGTGGTCACGACGTTCGAGAACGACGAGTACGTGTACGAGGCGCTGCGCGCGGGCGCCGACGGCTTCCTGCTCAAGCGGGCCCGCCCGGCCGAGATCGTGCACGCGGTGCGGCTGGTCGCGGAGGGCGAGTCGCTGCTCTTCCCCGCGGCGGTCCGCTCGCTGGCCGCCGAGTACGGGACCACGGCGGCACGCTCGGCGATGGAGCGGGCCGCCCTGACGGACCGCGAGGCGGCAGTGCTGCGGCTGATGGCACGGGGCATGTCCAACGCGGAGATCGCCGCGCAGCTGGTCGTCGGCACGGAGACCGTCAAGACGCATGTGAGCGCCGTGCTGGCCAAACTGGGGGCGAGGGACCGGACGCAGGCGGTCATCGCGGCGTACGAGTCGGGGTTCGTCACACCGGCGTGAGCGATGAGATCCGGGTCGCGGCCGGGGGTCCCGAACTCGCCGAGCGTCCCGAGACCCGGCTGTGGCTCACCGTCGGGCTCCCTGAGGAGCGGGGCCGCTGGGTGGTGGCGCACGAGCACCACTCGTTCGCCGACACGACCTGACGGGCGCTCCGGAGACGAGCCCGGCCCCGCCGGCCCGGGGACAGTGGGCGGCGGGGCCGGGAGCCGCGGGTCACGCCGCGTGCGTCACAGGTGCGTCGGGGCGAACATCCGCAGCAGGGCGGGGAGCACGACCACCGAGGGGCCGGGCTGCGCCAGGGCCTTGGCCAGGTCCTCGGACAGCGTCTCGGGGCTCGTCCGGGTCGCCGGGACGCCGAAGGACTCCGCCAGCGCGACGAAGTCCGGGCGCGCCAGTTCCGTCGCCGTGGCCTGCCCGAACGCGTCCGTCATGTACTCGCGCAGGATGCCGTAGCCGCCGTCGTCCACGATCAGCCAGGTGACCGGCAGGTCGTACTGGCGGGCCGTGGCCAGCTCGGCGATCGAGTACATCGCGCCGCCGTCGCCCGAGACGGCGAGTACCGGGCGGGTGGGGTCGGCGACGGCCGCGCCGAGCGCCGCCGGGAAGCCGTAGCCGAGGCCGCCGGCGCCCTGGGCGGAGTGCATCGTGTTGGGCCGGCGGGCGTCGAAGGCGGACCATGCCCAGTACGCGAGGATCGTCATGTCCCAGAAGCTGGGCGAGTCGTCCGGCAGGGCCTCGCGCACGGAGGCCAGGACCTGCTGCTCCAGGGTCAGTTCCTGGGAGTCGATCCGGGCGCGGACCGCGGCGAGGACCTCGCGCACGGCGTCGGCCGCCGACGGGTCGCGGCGGTCCTCCACCGTCTCCAGCAGGGCCGACAGCGCGAGGCGCGCGTCCGCGTGGATGCCGAGCCCGGCGTGGTTGGACTCCAGCTTGCCGAGGTCGGCCTCGATCTGGATCACGCGGCCGCGCGGGGCGAACGTGTGGTAGTTCGAGGAGAGTTCGCCGAGGCCCGAGCCGACGACGAGCAGGACGTCGGCGGACTCCAGGAAGTCGGTCGTGCGGCGGTCCTCCAGCCAGGACTGGAGGGACAGCGGGTGCTCCCAGGGGAAGGCGCCCTTGCCGCCGAAGGTGGTGACGACCGGCGCGTCGATCTTCTCGGCGAGCGCGCGCAGCTTGCCCGAGGCGTCGGAGCGCACCACGCCGCCGCCGGCGATGATCACGGGGCGCTCGGCGGTGGACAGCAGGTGGGCGGCCACGGCGGTCAGTTCGGGGCGCGGCACGACGTCCTCGGGCGTGGCGTCCACCGCCGTGACGACCGGCACAGCGGTCTCGGCGAGCAGGACGTCCTGCGGGATCTCGACCCACACGGGTCCGTGCGGTGCGGTCAGCGCCGACTCCCACGCCGCCGCGATCGCCGACGGGATCTGCGAGGCGGTGCGAACGGTGTGCACGGACTTCACGATGTCGCGGAACGACGCCTGCTGGTCGCGCAGTTCGTGCAGGTAGCCGTGGCGTCCGCCGCCGAGCCCGGCCACCGGGATCTGGCTGCCGATCGCCAGCACGGGCGCCGATGCCGCGGCGGCCTCCTGGAGCGCGGCCAGCGACATCAGCGCGCCGGGGCCGGTGGACAGCAGCAGCGGCGCGGCCTCGCCGGTGACGCGGCCGTAGGCGTCGGCGGCGAAGCCCGCGTTGTTCTCGACGCGCAGCCCGACGTAGGTCAGGCTCGAGCGGCGCAGCGCGTCGAACATGCCGAGCGCGTGCTGCCCCGGCAGCCCGAAGACGGTCGTCGCCCCGAGGCCCTGCAGGGTCTCGACGACGAGGTCGCCGCCGTTGCGCCCGGCGGGCGGGTTCAGCGCGGCCTCGGTCTGCGCGGCGGTGGGCCGCAGGACGAGGTCGTGGTCGTGGGTCACCGTGGCGTCCTTAGCGTCTCGATCGTTGCGTACGTCTGCCTCCGGGCGCGTGCGCCCGGCGTAGGGCCTTCCGGCCTCCCGGCTCGACGTTACGCGCGCGCCCCGGCCGGCAGGCCGGTGCCGGTCCCGGTGACGGGACCGGCGGCGCGGTCACTTCGCGGTCTGCTCCGCACCGGAGGCCCGGTTCGCGGCGATCTGGCGCGACATGATCGTGGTCAGCTCGTACGCGGTGTGCGAGGCGGCGACCGCGGTGATCTCGGCGTGGTCGTACGCCGGGGCCACCTCCACCACGTCGGCCGAGACCAGGTTGCAGGAGGACAGGCCGCGCAGGATCTCCAGGAGCTCGCGGGAGGTCATGCCACCCGCTTCGGGGGTGCCGGTGCCGGGCGCGTGCGCCGGGTCGAGGCAGTCGATGTCGATGGAGATGTAGAGGGGCCGGTCGCCGATGCGCTGGCGCAGCTGGTCGGCGACCTCGTCGGCGCCACGGCGGTAGATGTCGGACGAGGTGACGATGCCGAAGCCCATCTTCTCGTCGTCGGTCAGGTCCTGCTTGCCGTACAGCGGGCCGCGGGTGCCGACGTGGGACAGCGCCTCGGTGTCGAGGATGCCCTCCTCGACGGCCCGGCGGAACGGCGTGCCGTGGGTGTACTCGGCGCCGAAGTACGTGTCCCACGTGTCCAGGTGCGCGTCGAAGTGCAGCAGAGCGACAGGGCCGTGCTTCTTGGCGACCGCGCGCAGCAGCGGCAGCGCGATGGTGTGGTCGCCGCCGAGCGTCATCATCCGGGCGCCGGTGGCGAGCAGGTCGTCGGCCGCGGCCTCGACCGTCTCGACGGCCTCGTTGATGTTGAACGGGTTCGCCGCGATGTCACCCGCGTCGGCGACCTGGGCGAGCGCGAAGGGCGAGGCGTCCTGCGCCGGGTTGTAGGGGCGCAGGAGCCTCGACGCCTCACGGATGGCGTTGCCGCCGAAGCGCGCGCCGGGGCGGTAGGAGACCCCGGAGTCGAAGGGCACGCCGACCACGGCGACGTCGGCGGTGCCGACCTCGTCGAGCCGCGGCAGCCGGGCGAACGTGGCGGGTCCGGCGTACCGCGGGATGCGGGACGAGTCGATCGGACCGCGCGGCTGCTCGTTGCTGCTCATGTGTGATGCCTTCCTTCTTGCGCTCCGATGCGCATTCACCCGTTTGGGGATGGTTTATCAGACTTTAGCTGTGGACCGGGGCGGGCTCGGCGGCCGGGGCCTCCGGCTCGGCCTCGTCGCCACCGCGGCCGGCCAGCCGCTCACGCCAGTTGGCGAGCACGACCGGGTCGGTGGGCCGGGTGACCAGGCTGACGACCACGTACGCGGCGAGCGAGGCCAGCAGTCCGTAGTAGACGGGCTGGTTGGCGAGGATGCCGTAGGCCGCCATCAGGCCGACGACCGAGAGACCTCCGACGGTCACCGCGGCCAGCGCGCCCTGCACGGTGCCGCGCTTCCACAGCAGGCCGCCGAGGATGGGCACCAGCAGGCCGCCGACGAGCAGGTTGTACGCGACGGTGAGGGCCTGGACGACGTCGTTGAGGGCGATCGCGATGAGGACGACGGCGACACCCATGATCAGGATGAAGACGCGGTTGCCCTTGACCTCGTCGTGCTCGCCCTCCGCCTTCTTCGCGGTGAGACCGCGCAGCCGAGACCAGATGTCGTTGTTGGCGACCGTGGCACAGGCGATGAGCGCGCCGGAGGAGGTGGACATGACGGCGGCGAGCGCGGCGGCCAGCACGAGGCCCCGCACACCCATCGGCAGCTCGTCCTTGACGATGGTGGCGAAGGCGTCGTCGGCGCTGGGCAGCTTCGGGTAGAGCACCTTGGCGGCCGTGCCGATGACGGCGCCGGCCAGGGCGTACGCGAGACAGTACGTACCGGCGACGGTGCCGCCCCACTTGGCGACCTTGTCGGTGCGGGCGGTGAAGACCCGCTGCCAGATGTCCTGACCGATGAGCATGCCGAAGGTGTAGATCAGGACGTACGTGAAGATCGTCTCGCCGCCGATGCCGAGCGGCTCGAAGTACGCGGTCGGCAGCGCGGCCTTCATCTCGGCGAAGCCGCCCGCCTTGACGACGGCGATGGGCAGGAGCAGCAGCAGTACGCCGATGGTCTTCACCACGAACTGCACCATGTCGGTGATGGTGATGGACCACATGCCGCCGAGGGTCGAGTAGGCGACGACGATCGTGCCGCCGAGGACGATCGCGGCGCTGCGGGGGAGGTCGAAGAGGACGTCGAAGATCGTGGCGTAGGCGATGGTCGAGGTGACCGCCAGCATCAGCGTGTACGCCCACATGACGACGCCCGAGATGACACCGGCCTTGCCGCCGTAGCGCAGGTCGAGCATCTCGGAGACGGTGTAGACCTTGAGCCGGGCGATCCGCGCGGAGAAGAAGACGGACAGCGCGAGCAGGCCGAGGCCGATGGTGAAGACCATCCAGGCGCCCGAGAGTCCGTACTTGTAGCCGAGTCCGACGCCGCCGATGGTGGACGCGCCGCCGAGGACGATGGCGGCCATGGTCCCGGAGTACATCCAGGGTCCGAGGCGGCGGCCCGCGACCAGGAACTCGCTCTTGGACTTGGCGCGGCGCATGCCCCACCAGCCCATCGCCAGCATGCTGGCCAAATACAGGACGATCACTGTGTAGTCGACGGCCATGGGGCCCTCCTCTGCTCACCTCGGTGGCGTGTCGTGCGGGGAAAGGTGCCAGGGCCGTTCGCGGGGACATCCGCCCGTACCCGCTGCCGCTGGATGGCACGACAGTAGGTGGCCGGAAAGCGACGCTGAAGTGTACGTTTCCTCCACTGTTCCTACGATGGGTGTACGAAGGGTCCACGGTCATGTCCGCACAGGAGCCCGCATCCACCCCACCGGCGCCCCCGGTCCCGCTCGCCGCACTGCTCGCCCGCCGGGACCTCGGGCTGCGCCTGCTCGCGGGTCCCGAGGACGCCGCCCTCCACTGGGTGCACACCTCCGAGATGGCGGACCCCTATCCGTACCTCCTGGGCGGTGAGCTGCTGATGACGGCGGGCGTGCAGCTCAGCGACCCGGCTCGGTACGTGGAACGGGTCGTGGAGGCGGGCGCGGCGGCACTCGGCTTCGGCGTGACACCGGTGTACGACACCGTCCCGGCGGAGCTCGTCGAGGCGTGCACACGGCACGGCCTGCCGCTGATCGAGGTGCCGCCGCAGACGCCGTTCACGGCGGTGGCCAGGGCGCTGTGGCGGCTGATGGCCCAGGCCCGCCTCCAGGAACTGCGCCGGGTGACCGAGGCCCAGCAGTCACTGGCGACGGCGGCGGCCCGGCCCGCCCCGGTCCCGGCGGTGCTCGGCGCACTGGCCTCGCGGCTCGGCGGACGTGCCGTGCTCTTCGCCCCGGACGGTACGGAGTCGGCGGCGGCGGGCCGGTCGATCCCCGACGCGGCGAGCCGGGCCCTCGCGGATCTGGCGGGCGTGGTGGGCCCGCGCCCCGGCGGACCGGCGACGGCGAGCGGGAACAGCGGCGGGCTGCGGCTCGCCGCGTACGCACTCGGCAGTGCCGACGGCCTCACGCTCGGGGTGGCGTCGGAGCACCACGAGCCCGGGAACCACACGATCGCGGGCGTGGCGGTGGTTCTGCTCTCCCTGCTCACGGCCCCGCGGCAGGCCGCGGACTCGGCGGTACGCGACGCGGCCCTGGTCCGTCTGCTCGTCGGCGAGGCCCCGGCCGACACGGCGCGCATGCTGGATCCGGGCCCCTGGACGGTGGTCCACGCCCGGGGCGGCGACGGGACCCCGTTCGCGGCGGCGGCGCTGGCGGCGGCGCTGGGCACCCCCCTGTTCGAGACACCGGAGGCCACGGCGGTGCGGCTGCTGCTGCCGGCGAGCACGGCCGTCGTGGCCCAGCCCGACTGGACGCTCGGGGTCAGCGCCCCCGTCGAGGCGCGGGACCTCGCCGCCGCCGACACGCAGGCGGCCCGTGCCGTGCGCCGTGCGCTGACGACCCGCAAACCCCTGGTGCGCCACCGCGACGCGGGCCCGTTCTCCGCCGACGCGGCCCGCGCGCGCCTGGCCCCGCTCGCGGGCTCCCCCGCGCTCGTCGAGACGCTGCGGACCTGGCTCTCGCTGCACGGCAGTTGGGACCGCACCGCCGCCGCCATGGGCATCCACCGCAACACGGTCCGCCAGCGCATCGCGCGCGTCGGCACCCTGCTGGACGAGGACCTGGACGATCCGGACGTCCGGATGGAGCTGTGGTTCGCGCTGCGGCACGGGTGAGAAGCCGGACGTCCACGGATCCGTGGGAAGCCCACCACGAACCCTTGCCAGGACTGTCGGGACAAAGCCAAGTCCCTTGAGGGCCAGGTGTGTTGGAATTTCCGCATGACCATCGCCCCTGACGGCACCACCCGGTCCACGCCGGACGAGCCCGCCCGCCGCCTGCGCGCCGAGATCACGCGGCTGCGCGAGGAAGCGGAGCGGCAGCGCAGGCTCGCCCACCGCAGGGCGGAGTTCTGGACCAAGGTCGACATCGCCCTCGGCTTCCCCGCGGCCCTCCTCGCCGCGACGGCCGGCGCCACGGGCCTGGCCACGGCGAACGCCCGCGTGCCCGCGGCGCTGGCGGCCCTCGCCGCGGCCGGTTTCGCGGCGGGCGCGGGCTTCCTCCGCAGCGACAACCGCCGCAGAGCCAACAAGCGGGCCCGCCACGCGTGGGCGGCGACGGAGGGCCGGGCCACGGTGAAGCTGACGCAGGAACACCTGACCCACGAGGACCTGGCCGAACTGCTGGAGTACCGTCAGGCGGCCCTCGTGGCCTACGACGGCGACGAGCCGTCGGCCTGAGCGCGCCGCGAAGGCGGTCCGGTCACCCGGCGGCGAGCCGGAAGCGCCCGCAGACGATCTCGGTGCCGGGTCCGGTCCTATGCCCCACGCCGGCCCAGTAGTCGGCGTGCCGCAGCCCGTCGAACCTGTCCCACCTGGGCGGTGAGCGCAGTCACCAGGGACAAAGCGCCCCTTCGGGGCGAGGGGCGCGGCGGCGGGTCCTCTGCGTGCGCAGCATCACTCTGGACAGTTTCAACAACCGCCCGGTAACTTGTGCCTGAGCAAGCGCTTAGACATTGTCGTACCCAGTCACGAGGAGGCGTCCGTGCGCCGGACCGTATTCAACGAGGACCACGAGGCGTTCCGGGACACCATCCGCGCCTTCATCGAGGCCGAGGTCGTCCCCGTCTACGACGAGTGGTTCGCAGCGGGCCAGGCGCCGCGCGACTTCTACTACAAGCTCGCCGAGCTCGGCGTCTTCGGCATCCGCGTCGACGAGGAGTACGGCGGCGCCGGCATCGACTCGTACAAGTTCGAGGCCGTGATGTACGAGGAGACCTCCCGTGCCGGCGTCCAGTTCGGCGGCTCCGGCGTGCATGTGCTGCTCGGCCTGCCGTACATCAAGATGCTCGCCAACGACGAGCAGAAGAAGCGGTTCCTGCCGAAGTTCGTCTCCGGTGAGGAGATGTGGGCACTGGCGATGACCGAGCCGGGCACCGGCTCCGACCTCGCGGGCATGAAGACCACCGCCAAGCTCTCCGAGGACGGCACCCACTACGTCCTCAACGGCGCCAAGACCTTCATCACCGGCGGCGTGCACGCCGACCGCGTGATCGTCTGCGCCCGCACGGACGCGCCCAGCGCCGAGGACCGCCGCCACGGCATCTCCCTGTTCGCCGTGGACACCAAGTCCGAGGGCTACTCCGTCGGCCGCAAGCTCGACAAGCTCGGCCTGAAGACCTCCGACACCGCCGAGCTGGCCTTCGTCGACGTCAAGGTCCCGGTCGAGGACCTGCTCGGCGAGGAGAACAAGGGCTTCTACTACCTCGGCCACAACCTGGCCTCCGAGCGCTGGGGCATCGCCTTCGGTGCCTACGCGCAGGCCAAGGCCGCCGTGCGGTTCGCCAAGGAGTACGTCCAGGAGCGCACGGTCTTCGGCAAGCCGGTCGCCGCCTTCCAGAACACCAAGTTCGAGCTGGCCGCCTGCCAGGCCGAGGTGGACGCCGCCGAGGCCGTCGCCGACCGCGCGCTGGAGGCCCTCGACGCGGGCGAGCTGACCCCGGCCGAGGCCGCGTCCGCGAAGCTCTTCTGCACCGAGGTCGCGCACCGGGTGATCGACCGCTGCCTGCAGCTGCACGGCGGCTACGGCTTCATGAACGAGTACCCGATCGCCCGCCTGTACGCGGACAACCGCGTCAACCGCATCTACGGCGGTACCAGCGAGATCATGAAGTCGATCATCGCGAAGGACATGGGCCTGTAAGGTCCCGGAAATTGCCGCACAGTAGAAAAGGTGCCATGAACGAGGCACTACAGGGTCTCCTCGATCTGCTCGACCTGGAGCAGATCGAGGAGAACATCTTCCGCGGCCAGTCCCGCTCCGCCGTCGTCCCGCGCGTCTTCGGCGGTCAGGTCGCGGCCCAGGCGCTGGTCGCCGCCGGGCGTACGGTCCCCGAGGACCGCCACGCCCACTCCCTCCACGCGTACTTCCTGCGCATGGGCGACCCGGGCGCGCCGATCGTCTACAACGTCGACCGCATGCGCGACGGCCGCTCCTTCACCACGCGCCGCGTCGTCGCGGTCCAGCACGGCAAGCCGATCTTCGCCCTGTCGGCGTCCTTCCAGACATACGAGGACGGCCTGGACCACCAGACCCCGATGCCGCCCGCGCCCGACCCGGAGACGCTTCCCACCTCGCCGGAACGCCTGCGCGGGTACGACCATCTCGACCCTGCGGTCGTCGAGAGGTTCCTTGAGGCACGCCAGGCGGTCGACCTGCGCTACGTCGACGAGCCGCCGTACGGCAAGTTCGGCGAGCCCCGCGAACCGCACTCCCAGGTCTGGTTCCGCACCAACGGCAAGCTGGCCGACGACCCGCTCCTGCACGTCGTACTCTCCACGTACGTCTCGGACATGACCCTCCTCGACTCGGTGCTGCTGGCGCACGGGCGCGGCGGCTGGGCCGTCGGCGACGTGGTGGGCGCGTCACTGGACCACGCGATGTGGTTCCACCGGCCCTTCCGCGCGGACGAATGGCTGCTGTACGACCAGGAGTCGCCGTCCGCGTCCGGCGGCCGCGGCCTCGGCCAGGCACGCATCTACACCCAGGACGGGCAGCTCGCGATATCGGTCATCCAGGAGGGCGTGGTCCGCGTCCCCCGCGGCTGAGAGCGGCACTCACTCACACGCCCGCTGCTCAGGCAGCGGGCGTGTGTGCGTGGAACGCCACGCGCGAGGTGTCGCCGTCCAGCTCCAGACTGAGCGCGGCGTCGAGAGCCCGCGCGAGGCGGGCGAGCAGCGGCAACGTCGGCATGGTGCCGCCGAGTTCCAGCTTGGAGATCTGGGGCTGGGTCATGTCGGCGCGCTTGGCCAGCTCGGTCTGGGAGATCCCGAGCTCGGTGCGGCGGTCGTAGACGGCCTGCCCGAGGTCGAACGCCAGCCGGATCTCCTCACGCCGCCGCTCGACCTCGGGCCCCTCGCTGATGCCCTTCGCGATCCGCTTGTCGCGGGCAAGTTTCCAATGTGCGTGGCTTGTCATCGGGATCGTCCCTCCGTGATGACGCGGATATATTCCTCGTGCGCCGGTTCGTGCTCGGCCTGGCAGACGGCCTGAGCACGCTGGGCACGCTCGACTTCGGCGGCCTCCCGCTGCCGGCTCTTGCGAAAGACGGTCAGCAGGATGATCCGCCGTCCCGGCGCGAGCCGGTAAGGAAGCCGTACGGCGTCACGATTGTGCCCAAGGTCGAACCGCAACTCGCTTAGTCGGTCGCCCAGATGGCGTGAGTACGGCTCGCCGAGTGTCGTCGCGTTGCACGCGAGGCGGCCGACAAGGTGCTCGACGATGAGGTAGTCGCGCTCCGGAAGGTTGGCGAGCCACAGCCTGACCTCGGGTTCGATCTCGACGACATAAGGATCTTCCATACAGCCGAACGTATATATCGTCGAGTATATGGCAGGCAGAAGCGGCAGGAAGTCCGCCAACGGAGTGAAACCGACTTCCCGGTTGACCGCCGACAGGAAGGGGCCCCTCCTCAAGTGCCCCCGGCCGCTCAGGCCGCCGGGGTGCGCGCGGTGAAGGCGACGCGGATGCGCTCTCAGGCGTCCCGAGCCGGCGGACCGGACGGGCCGGGCAGGGGCAGGAGCGCGTCGAGTGCGTAGCCGCCGTCGGGTGTCGGGCACGCGGACAGCGTGCCGCCCAGCGCCGCCACGCGGGTGCGCAGACCCGGCAGACCCTGGCCGCCGCGGTCGGGGGCCGGGCGGGGCGGCCCGGCCGGCGGGGTGTTGTGGACGGCGATGCGCAGGCCCTCGTCCGTACGGCGGACCGAGACCGTGGCCTCGGCCCCCGGCGCGTGACGGCGGACGTTCGCCAGTCCCTCCTGCACGATCCGGTACGCCGCGTGCTGGACCTCCGGCGGGCAGCCGGCCGCCTCCAGCCGGTCCAGCTCGGCCCGTACACCGTCGCCTGCCGCCTCGATGAGTTCCGGCAGCTGCCCGAGACCCTGGCTGGGGCGGCGGATCGTCCGGCGCAGGTCGGCCGCGGCCCGCCGGGCCAGCTCGCCGAGCGTCTCCGCCTCCTCCCGGCCGGCGGGGGACTCCACGGACGCGGCGAGCACCGACGACCGCAGGCTGATCAGGCTCAGATGGTGGGCCGCGGTGTCGTGCACGTCGCGGGCCAGCCGTTCACGCTCCCGCAGCGCGGCCTGTTCGGCGGCGTACAGGCGTTCACGCTCCCGCGACAGGGCCAACTCGGCGAGGCGGGCCGCCAGTTCCCGGCGGGCCCGGCCGAGGAGGCCCAGGGCGGCGGGAGCGACGGCCAGCAGCCCCGAGAGCAGGACCCCGAGGGTGACGTCGGGGAGGGACCACGCATAGTCGTCCATGTTCTGCCACGGCACGAACGACACGACGGCCACGGCCGCCGCCGAGGCGACCACCTCGCAGCGGCGCCGCTCGGACGCGGCGACGGCGTGCAGCGCGGCCATCGCCGGGATCCACAGCACGCCGGTGGCCAGGGTCGGCAGGGTCAGGAGCATCAAGGCGCGGGGGAAGCGCCGCCGCAGCGGAAGCACACACGCGACGACCGGCGCGGCCCAGACCGCCCAGCCGGGGAGCCAGTGCCCGGTGGCCAGCGCTTCGGCGAGGGCGGCGGCCACGACCAGGGCCTCGACGGCGACGGTCCCCGGCTCGGGCCCGCGCCGGGGACGGCCGGGGCGCGGGAGGCGGAGCCGCGGGCGCGCGGGCCCCCGGCGGCGGGCCCCGGCCCGGTCCGATCCCCGGCCGCCTGCCCCTGCACGGCCGGAACGGAGCCGGTCGGGTCCCGGCCCGTCGGTCCCTGGACGCGTCGCCCCCTCGCGCCCCCGCCCCCGCGCGCCCGCGCTCATGGCGTGGCCGACCGGTGGACCACGGTCGCCAGCGCGACACGGCTGCCGACCGACAGCTTCCGCTTGAGGGCGCCGATGTGGGTCTTGACCGTCGTCACGCCCATGCCGAGATGGGCCGCGATGTCGGCGTTGGACAGGCCGGCCGCGATCAGCGCCAGGACGTCGCGTTCGCGGGCCGTGAGGTGGTCGAGGGCCTCGGGCGCGCAGGGGGCGGGCGCCGGGGCCGCGGCCGCGTACCGGGAGAGCGCCTCGGCGCTGCCGGACGGTGTGCAGACCACCCCGCCGGCCGCGAGAAGCCGCACCGCCTCGGTGAACAGCCGCGGCTCGGTGGTCTTGAGCAGGAAGCCCGACGCCCCCTCGCGCAGCGCGCGTTCCACGTCGGCCGCGGTGTCGAGGGCGGTGAGCATCGCGACGGCGGGCGGCCGCGGCAGGGCCTTCAGGGCGCGCAGCACGTCGAAGCCGTGCGCGGACGGCATGTCGATGTCCAGCAGGACCAGGTCGGGCACGAGGGCGCGCACGGCGTCGACGGCGTCCGGGCCGTCGCAGGTCCCGGCGACGGTCACGCCGTCGGCCGAGCCGAGAACCTGCTGGAGCGCGGTGCGTACGAGTTCCTCGTCGTCGACGACGAGGACACGCACCGGCCTCAAGTCGTAGGGCAAAGGTCGTCCTGGGGTCTGAGCGATGCGGCAGCGGCTGCTGGGAGTCTGGATGCAGATCCTAGGCAGTACCCGCAGGGCATCCCCGTGCGCCCCACACGCACGGGGCGGCTCGCGGTCACTGCCCCGGGGCGCCACAAGCGCCCGGTACGGATCCCCGGGGGCCGACCACCCCCCGGGACCATGCCTGCCCGGGCAGCGCGCCGGGACCGTCAAAGGGAACGGACACCGTGAGCGCTCAGCCGCCGGCCGAGGAGGAACCGTCGTACGACGAACCGTCGTACGACGCGGCCGGGACCACCGGATGGGCGACGGCGTCTCCCGCCGCACGGGCGCTGTGGACCGTCGGCGGGGGCACGCTCATCCTGGGCGCGGTGGTGCTCCTGATGGTCCTCCGTGACTGGTCCGCCGGTCTCACCGGCGGGGTCCGTCACGCTCTCGGGCTCGCGGTGCGGGGCGCGCTGATGGTCATGCTGCTGGGCGGCGCGTACGGCGTCGTGCGCGGCACCTGGCGCGACTGAGGCCGGGCGGGCCCCGTGAGCGCGAGGGCCGGAACGTCGAAGGGCCCCACCGCGAACGGTGGGGCCCTTCGACATCGTGCCCGGTGAGGCACTGGGCGTCACGCGGCCGGTCCGAGCCCGGCCGCGTCCAGCAGGTACGCCGTCATCGGGTCGTAGAAGCGCGGGTCGGTCACGTGGTCGTCCAGCGGGACCGTCACCTGGAGCGTGCCCTCGGCCTCGCCGATGAACAGGGCCGGGTCGTTGCAGTCCGCGTAGCCGACGGCGTCGATGCCGCGCTGGCCCGCGCAGCCCGCCCAGCCGTGGTCGGCCACCACCAGGTCGGGCAGCGGCCGGCCCTCGCGCGCGAGACCGTCGAGGATCGCGGCCATCGGCGCGGGCGAGTGGGTGTGCCACAGGGTGGCGCCCCGCTCCAGCACGGCGACATCGGCGAACTGGAAGACCATGCCCTCGTCGGCCATCAGCCCGCCCGGGATCCGTACGATCTCGCATCCGGCGGCTCGCAGCGCCTCCGCGGTCTGCCGGTGCACGTCCAGCAGGCCGCCGGGGTGCCCGGTCGCGAACAGCACGCGCTCCTGCGCGTCTGCGGCCTTGCGCAGGCGCGCGGCCATGCGCTCCAGGGCGTCGACGGTCAGCTCGGGGTCGATGGTGTCCTGGCCCTGCCGGTGCTCGGGGTCGTCGTTGACGCCGCACCGCTCGGCCATGACGGCCAGCACGTCCTGCTCGTCGCTCCAGCGGTCGCCGAGCTCCAGCCCCAGCCAGTAGTGCCGGTCGCCGTTGGCGAGCCTGCGGTAGTGGGAGAGGTTGTTGTCGCGGGGGGTGGCGACGTCTCCGGCGATACGTGAGCGGACGAGGTGGTCGACCAGAGCGGCGCGGCTGGGTATCGGCATGAGCCCATTGTGCCGTGGGGTGCGCGGAGCGTACGCACCGTCTTGTCCTGCGGACGTGGCGCCCGTCCGGGCGACGGGCGCCTGCGGCCTTCGGCCGGCCGCCAGGAGAAGGTCCCTCAGCCGCCCAGGGACGCGAACGCCCCGTGCGCCAGCCGACGCAGGAGCGACTCGGTGGCCGCGCGGCCGAGCGGGCCTCCCCCGTTCGCACCGAGGTGGGGGGTCGAGTTGAGCAGGCCGAACACCGCGTGCACGGCGGCCCGCGCCTCCGACTCCGCCACGGCCGGGTGCAGCTCGCGCACCACCGTCACCCACAGCTCCACGTACTGGCGCTGCAGCTGGCGGACCAGCTTGCGGTCGCTGTCCCGCAGGCGGTCCAGCTCGCGGTCGTGCAGAGTGATCAGCGGGCGGTCGTCGAGCGCGAAGTCGATGTGGCCGTCGATCAGGGACTCCAGGACCGCGTCCGGGCCCGCCGACGCCTCCTCGACCCGCAGCCGGCCACCGCTCAGGAGCCGTTCGCTGATGCCCACGAGCAGCTCCGCGAGCATCGCGTCCTTGCCGGGGAAGTGGCGGTAGAGACCGGGTCCGCTGATACCCACCGCGGCCCCTATCTCGTCGACGCCCACGCCGTGGAAGCCGCGCTCGGCGAAGAGGCGCGCGGCCTCCTTGAGGATCTGCTCGCGGCGCGTCGGGGCCGAGGTCCTGGTGCTCATGGGAATTCATTCTAGACAGGGCTGTTAGCGGTCGTTAACCTTGAGGAAACACGTTAACGCTCATTAACCGAGCAAGGGAGCTCGAGCAATGCAGCAGGCACCAGTGCTGGCGAGCGCCGCGGACCCGGCGTCCGAGGCCTGGCAGGCCAACGAGGCGGCACACCAGGAGCTCGCCGACGGTCTGCGCTCACGCCTGGCGGCGGCCCGCCTCGGCGGCGGCGAGAAGGCGCGCGCCCGCCACACAGCGCGCGGGAAGCTGCTTCCGCGCGACCGCGTGGACACCCTTCTCGACCCCGGCTCGCCGTTCCTGGAGCTCGCTCCCCTCGCCGCGGAGGGGATGTACGACGGGCAGGCGCCGGCGGCCGGGGTGATCGCCGGGATCGGCCGGGTCAGCGGCCGCGAGGTCGTCGTCGTGGCCAATGACGCCACCGTCAAGGGCGGCACGTACTACCCGATGACGGTCAAGAAGCACCTGCGCGCCCAGGAGGTGGCCCTGGAGAACCGGCTGCCCTGCGTGTACCTGGTCGACTCCGGCGGCGCGTTCCTGCCGATGCAGGACGAGGTCTTCCCCGACCGCGAGCACTTCGGCCGGATCTTCTACAACCAGGCGCGCATGTCCGGCGCCGGCATCCCCCAGATCGCCGCGGTGCTCGGCTCCTGCACGGCCGGCGGGGCGTATGTGCCGGCCATGAGCGACGAGGCCGTGATCGTGCGCAATCAGGGCACGATCTTCCTCGGCGGCCCGCCGCTGGTGAAGGCCGCCACCGGCGAGGTCGTCACCGCCGAGGAGCTCGGCGGCGGCGAGGTCCACTCGCGGATCTCCGGCGTCACCGACCACCTCGCCGAGGACGACGCGCACGCGCTGCGGATCGTGCGGAACATCGTGGCGACCCTGCCCGAGCGCGGGCCGCTCCCGTGGTCCGTCGAGGCCGCCGAGGAGCCCAAGACCGACCCGGCCGGGCTGTACGGCGCGGTCCCGGTCGACTCGCGCACGCCCTACGACGTCCGCGAGGTGATCGCCCGGATCACCGACGGCTCCCGGTTCGCCGAGTTCAAGTCGGAGTTCGGGCAGACGCTGGTCACCGGCTTCGCCCGGATCCACGGCCACCCGGTCGGCATCGTCGCCAACAACGGCATCCTGTTCGCCGAGTCCGCCCAGAAGGGCGCCCACTTCATCGAGCTGTGCGACCAGCGCGGCATCCCCCTGCTCTTCCTGCAGAACATCTCCGGCTTCATGGTCGGCAAGGACTACGAGGCCGGCGGCATCGCCAAGCACGGCGCCAAGATGGTCACGGCCGTGGCGTGCACGCGTGTGCCCAAGCTGACGGTGGTCGTCGGCGGTTCGTACGGCGCGGGCAACTACTCGATGTGCGGCCGGGCGTACGGCCCCCGCTTCCTGTGGATGTGGCCCAACGCCAAGATCTCGGTGATGGGCGGCGAGCAGGCCGCGTCCGTGCTGGCCACGGTCAAGCGCGACCAGCTGGAGGGCCGCGGCGAGGAGTGGTCCGCCGAGGAGGAGGAGTCCTTCAAGGCCCCGATCCGCGCCCAGTACGAACAGCAGGGCAACGCCTACTACGCGACGGCCCGCCTGTGGGACGACGGCGTGATCGACCCGATGGACACCCGGCAGGTGCTGGGTCTGGCCCTGACCGCGTGTGCCAACGCCCCGCTGGGTGAGCCCGGCTTCGGCGTCTTCCGGATGTGAGGGACCTTCCACGATGACGATGTTCGACACCGTTCTGGTCGCCAACCGCGGCGAGATCGCGGTACGCGTGATCCGCACCCTGCGGTCCCTCGGCGTGCGCTCCGTGGCCGTCTTCAGCGACGCGGACGCCGGTGCCCGCCACGTGCGCGAGGCGGACACCGCCGTGCGCATCGGGCCCGCGCCGGCCGCCGAGAGCTACCTCTCGATCGACCGCCTGCTGGACGCGGCCGTGCGCACCGGCGCCCAGGCCGTCCACCCCGGCTACGGCTTCCTCGCGGAGAACGCGGGCTTCGCCCAGGCGTGCGCCGAGGCCGGCCTGGTCTTCATCGGCCCGCCCCCGTCCGCGATCTCGCTGATGGGCGACAAGATCCGCGCCAAGGAGACCGTGCGGGCGGCCGGTGTCCCGGTCGTCCCCGGGTCCTCGGGCAGCGGGCTCACCGACGACGAACTGGCCGCGGCCGCCCGTGAGATCGGCATGCCGGTGCTGCTCAAGCCCTCGGCGGGCGGCGGCGGCAAGGGCATGCGCCTCACCCGCGTCGAGTCGGCGCTGCTCGACGAGATCGCGGCGGCCCGGCGCGAGGCGCGCGCCTCGTTCGGCGACGACACACTGCTCGTCGAGCGCTGGATCGACCGCCCCCGCCACATCGAGATCCAGGTGCTGGCCGACGGCCACGGCAACGTGGTCCATCTCGGCGAGCGGGAGTGCTCGCTCCAGCGCCGCCACCAGAAGATCATCGAGGAGGCGCCGTCCGTCCTGCTGGACGAGGCGACGCGTGCGGCGATGGGCGAGGCGGCCGTGCAGGCGGCCCGTTCCTGCGGCTACCGGGGCGCGGGCACGGTGGAGTTCATCGTCCCGGGCACCGACCCTTCGCAGTACTACTTCATGGAGATGAACACCCGCCTCCAGGTCGAGCACCCGGTCACCGAGCTCGTCACGGGTCTCGACCTGGTGGAGTGGCAGCTGCGGGTGGCGGCCGGCGAGCGACTGCCGTTCGCCCAGGACGACATCACCCTCACGGGCCACGCCGTCGAGGCGCGTGTCTGCGCCGAGGACCCCTCGCGCGGCTTCCTGCCCTCCGGCGGCACGGTGCTGCGCCTCCACGAGCCCCGGGGCGACGGAGTGCGCACCGATTCCGGCCTGACCGAGGGCCTGGAGGTGGGCAGCCTCTACGACCCGATGCTCTCCAAGGTCATCGCGTACGGCCCCGACCGGGCCACCGCGCTGCGCAAACTCCGCGCGGCCCTCGCGGAGACGGTGACGCTCGGCGTCCCGACCAACGCCGGGTTCCTGCGCCGGCTGCTCGCCCATCCGGCGGTCGTCTCCGGCGAGATGGACACGGGTCTGGTCGAGCGGGAGGCGGACGCGCTCGTTCCCGATGGGGTGCCGGACGAGGTGTACGAGGCGGCGGCGGCCGTGCGGGCCGCCGAGCTGGCGCCCCCGGCGACGGGAGGCTGGACGGACCCGTTCTCGGTGCCGAGCGGCTGGCGGATGGGCGGCGAGGCGGCCCCGCTCGCCTTCTCGCTGCGCGTGCCGGGACTCGACCCCGTCACCCACACCGTGAGGCGCCAGGCGGCGCCCCGGGTCGAAAGGGACACGGTCGCCGTCGAGGTGCACGGCGTCACGCACACCTTCCACCGCGCGGGCGACTGGCTCGGCCGGGACGGCGACTCCTGGCACGTGCTGGACCACGACCCCGTCCAGGCGGCCCTCAGCGGGACCGCGCACAGCGGCGCGGACACCCTGGCCGCGCCGATGCCCGGCACCGTCACCGTCGTCAAGGTGGCGGTGGGCGACGTGGTGGCGGCCGGTCAGAGCCTGCTGGTGGTGGAGGCGATGAAGATGGAGCACGTCATCTCCGCCCCGCACGCGGGCACGGTCACCGAGCTCGACGTCACCGCGGGCTCGACCGTCGCCATGGACCAGGTGCTCGCCGTGGTCACCCCGGACGAGACCGACGAGGAGGCGCGGGCATGACCGGCACCGAAGGACTGCCGATGACGGTGCGGGCCCCCGGCCTGCCGCCGCAGGTGCGCATCCACGAGGTCGGCCCCCGCGACGGCCTGCAGAACGAGAAGTCGGTGGTTCCGGTCGAGGTCAAGGCGGAGTTCATCCGCCGGCTGGCCGGCGCCGGGCTCACCACCGTGGAGGCGACGAGCTTCGTCCGTCCCACGTGGGTGCCCCAACTGGCCGACGCGGAGCAGCTGTTCCCGATGGTCGCCGACCTCCCCGGGGTGCGGCTGCCCGTCCTCGTGCCGAACGACCGCGGCCTGGACCGGGCCCTGGGCCTCGGCGCCCGCGAGATCGCCGTGTTCGCCAGCGCCACGGAGTCGTTCGCCAAGGCCAATCTCAACCGCACGGTCGACGAGGCGCTGGCCATGTTCGAGCCGGTCGTCACCAGGGCCGTCGAGCACGGCCTGCGGGTGCGCGGCTATCTGTCGATGTGCTTCGGCGACCCGTGGGAGGGCCCGGTCCCGGTCGACCAGGTCGTCGCGGTGTCCCGGCGCCTGATCGACATGGGCTGCGACGAGCTCAGCCTCGGCGACACCATCGGCGTGGCCACCGCCGGCCACGTGCGCGCGCTGCTCACCGCGCTGAACGACAAGGGCGTGCCGAGCACCAGGATCGCGGTGCACTTCCACGACACCTACGGCCAGGCCCTCGCCAACACCCTCTCCGCGCTCGAGTGCGGAGTGACCACGGTGGACGCCTCGGCGGGCGGCCTCGGCGGCTGCCCGTACGCGAAGAGCGCCACCGGAAACCTCGCCACCGAAGACCTCGTGTGGATGCTCGACGGCCTCGGCATCGAGACCGGGGTCGACCTCGGCCGGCTCACCGCCACCAGCGTGTGGATGGCCGAACAGCTGGGCCGTCCCAGCCCGTCCCGTACCGTCCGCGCCCTCTCCCACAAGGAGTGACTCCCTGATGTCCCTGGACCACCGGCTCTCCGCCGAGCACGAGGAACTCCGCCGCACGGTCGAGGAGTTCGCGCACGACGTGATAGCGCCCAAGATCGGCGACTTCTACGAGCGCCACGAGTTCCCCTACGAGATCGTCCGCGAGATGGGCCGCATGGGCCTGTTCGGGCTGCCGTTCCCCGAGGAGTACGGCGGCATGGGCGGTGACTACCTCGCCCTCGGCATCGCCCTGGAGGAGCTGGCCCGCGTCGACTCGTCCGTGGCCATCACCCTGGAGGCCGGCGTCTCGCTGGGCGCCATGCCGGTCTACCGCTTCGGCACCGAGGAGCAGAAGCGGGAGTGGCTGCCGAGGCTGTGCTCGGGCGAACTGCTGGGCGCGTTCGGTCTGACCGAGCCGGAGTGCGGTTCGGACGCGGGCGGCACCCGGACGACGGCCGTGCGCGACGGCGACGAGTGGGTCGTCAACGGCTCCAAGTGCTTCATCACCAACTCCGGCACGGACATCACGGGCCTGGTGACGGTGACGGCCGTGACGGGCCGCAAGCCCGACGGCCGTCCGGAGATCTCGTCCATCATCGTCCCGTCCGGCACGCCGGGCTTCACGGTGGCCGCCCCCTACTCCAAGGTGGGGTGGAACGCATCGGACACCCGCGAGCTGTCGTTCTCGGACGTCCGCGTCCCGCTCTCCAACCTGCTGGGCGAGGAGGGCCGGGGCTACGCCCAGTTCCTGCGCATCCTCGACGAGGGCCGCATCGCCATCTCGGCGCTGGCGACGGGTCTCGCGCAGGGCTGTGTCGACGAGTCGGTGAAGTACGCGAAGGAACGTCACGCCTTCGGGCGGCCGATCGGCGACAACCAGGCCATCCAGTTCAAGATCGCCGACATGGAGATGCGCGCGCACATGGCGCGGGTCGGCTGGCGCGACGCGGCGTCCCGGCTGGTGCTGGGCGAGCCGTTCAAGAAGGAGGCGGCGCTCGCCAAGCTGTACTCGTCGACGGTGGCGGTGGACAACGCCCGTGAGGCGACCCAGATCCACGGCGGCTACGGCTTCATGAACGAGTACCCGGTCGCCCGGATGTGGCGCGACTCCAAGATCCTGGAGATCGGCGAGGGCACGAGCGAGGTCCAGCGGATGCTGATCGCCCGGGAGTTGGGCCTCGGCGGCTGACCCGCCGCGTCGAGCGCGCGCGATCTGCCGGACGGCGGGCCGCGCGCGTTCGCGTATCGGCCGCCGGTCCGTCGGGTGCCCGGGATCACGCCTCGCCCGATGCCGTACGAGGAGGGGACCTCTGGACACGAAGTGAGGTTAGGCTAACCTACCTTCGAACCTGGCCCAGTGGCCGAATCGGCACGTACGAAAGCGGACACCATCATGCCCAACGCCCGCGCACCTCGCCTCACCCGCCGCGGCGTCCTCGCCGCCGGCGGCGCCCTCGGGCTCGGCGTCGCACTCGCCGCCTGCGGCAAGGGCGACGCCACGAGCAGCGGCTCGGGCAAGGACTCCGCGAAGAACGCGGGCCCCTGGTCCTTCGAGGACGACCGCGGCACCACCGCCGAGACGAAGGCCGTCCCCAGGAACGTCGTCGCCTTCACCGGCACCGCGGCCGCGCTGTACGACTACGGAATCCAGGTCAAGGGCGTTTTCGGCCCGACCAGGACACCGGAGGGCAAGCCCGACGTCCAGGCCGGCGACCTGGACATCAGCAAGGTCGAGATCCTGGGCAACGTCTGGGGCGAGTTCAACGTCGAGAAGTACGCGGCCCTCGCGCCCGAACTGCTCGTCACCGACATGTGGGACAAGAACGCCCTCTGGTACGTACCGGACCAGTCGAAGGACAAGATCCTCAAGCTGGCCCCGAGCGTGGCCCTGTGGGCAGCCGGGGTCAACATGCCCGCCGCGCTCGCCCGCCGCGCCCAGCTGGCCGAGTCCCTCGGCGCGGACCTGACGTCGCAGAAGGTCACCGACGCCAAGGCCCGCTTCGAGAAGGCCGCCGAGCGGCTGCGCCGGGCGGCGAAGGCCAACCCCGGCATCAAGGTGCTCATCGGCTCCGGCAGCGCCGACCTGTTCTACGTCTCGACGCCTGACCGCCCCACCGACCTCAAGTACTTCAAGGAGCTGGGCGTCGACATCATCACGCCGTCGAAGCTCGACGCGACCGGCTGGTTCGAGGAGCTCAGCTGGGAGAACGCCGCCACGTACGAGGCGGACATCATCATGATGGACAACCGCACCGGCACGCTGCAGCCCGCGGACCTCGACACGTCCAAGCCGACCTGGGCGAAGCTCCCCGCCGTCAAGGCCGGTCAGGTCATCCCGCGCGTCACCGAGCCCGTCTACTCGTACGCCAAGTGCGCGCCGATCCTCGAGGACCTGGCCAAGGCCATCGAGAACGCCAAGAAGGTCTCCTGACGATGACGGCGCAGGCCGAGTCCGCCCCTTTCCGTTTCTTCGGCCTGGAGGTCGCACGAACCCGGCGGCTCGGCTCGTCGTTCGTCCGGGTCACCTTCACCGGAGCCGACGGCAGTCTCGACGGTTTCGCGGCCGGCGGCCGCGACCAGTCCCTCTCGCTCTTCCTCCCCCACCCCGGCCAGGACGCCCCTGTCGTCCCCGTCGACGCGGGCGACGGCAGCGCGGTCTTCGCCGCATGGCGGGCGCTGCCCGACGACGTACGGGCCGTGATGCGCTCGTACACCGTCCGGGAGCAGCGCGCGGACGCCGGCGAGGTCGACATCGACTTCGCCGTCCACGAGGACGGCGGCCCGGCGTGCCGCTGGGCGCTCGCGGCCGAGCCCGGCCACCGGGTGATGGTGCTCGGACCGGCCGTCGCGGACAACACGGCGGTGCGCTGCCGCCCGCCCGAGGACACCGACTGGGTGCTCGTGTGGGGCGACGAGACGGCGCTGCCCGCCGCCGCGGCGATCCTCGAATGGCTGCCCAGGGGCATGAAGGCCAAGGTGTGGCTGGAGGTCCCGCACGCAGGCGACCGGATACCGCTCACCACCGAAGCGGACGCCGACGTCAGCTGGCTGGTGCGGGAGGAGAACGCTCCGCCCGCCCGGGAGGCCGTGGCCGCCGCCGAGTTGCCCGAGGGCACGCCGTACGCGTGGATCGCTGGGGGTCCCCCACGCCCGCAGGGCGTAGGGGGAGAGTCGGGCAGCGTCAAGGCGCTGCGCCGCCATCTGGTGAACGACCGTCACATGGACCGCCGGCGCGTGACGTTCGTCGGCTACTGGAAGCAGGGCCTGAGCGAGGACGGCCTGCGCGAGCAGGCCGATTCCGCGTAGGCCCCGAGGGCGCGGCACTTCGGCCCGGACAGACCGGGCGGGCGCCTGTCGTGGGGGATACCCCCACGACAGGCGCCCGCCTCTCCCTTTCTGTCCGTTACTCCGCCGGCCAGGGAACCTGCGCCGAGCGGTAGTAGTCGATCCCGAGTGCCTCCATCCGCGGCCCCTGCGCCGCGAGCCGGAGCCGGTAGTCCTCCCAGTCGTGCGTCGCCGCGGGCGACCAGCCGAGCTCGGCCACACCGGGCAGGCGCGGGAACGCCATGTGGTCGATGTGCGCGTTCGTGGAGATCGTCTCCGTCCACAGCGGCGCCTCGACGCCCGCGATCGCACTCGCGGGGGCGCCCGGCAGATACGTGCCCGGGTCCCAGTCGTACGAGCGCCGGACCTCGACGTACCCGGCCCAGGACAGGCCCAGCTCGGCGTCCTTGTTGTACTTCATGTCGAGGTAGATCCGGTCGGCGGGCGACAGGATCAGCCGGGTGCCGTTCTGCGCGGCCCTGGCGACCTGCGCCTTCTCCGCCGCACTGGTGCCGTCCAGGCCCCAGTACTGGGCGAGAGCCCCCTCGGCCGGGGTGGCGCCGGTCAGCTGGTGCCAGCCGATGACGGTCTTGCCGTACTTCGCGACGATCGGCTGCACCCGGTTCATGAACGTCACGTAGTCCGCGTGGCTCGTGGAGTGGGCCTCGTCGCCGCCGATGTGGAGGTACTTCCCGGGCGTGATCGCGGCGAGCTCCCGGATGACGTCGTCTACGAAGTCGTACGTAAGGGCCTTGGGCACGCACAGGGAGCTGAACCCGACGGCCGTGCCCGTGTAGAGCGGCGGCGCGACGCCGTCGCAGTTGAGCTCGGCGTACGAGGCGAGGGCGGCGTTCGTGTGGCCGGGCATGTCGATCTCCGGCACGACCTCGATGTAGCGGTCCGCCGCGTACCGCAGGATCTCCTTGTACTGGGCCTTGGTGTAGTAGCCGCCCGGGCCGCCGCCGACCTGGGTGGAGCCGCCGTAGGTGGCCAGGCGGGGCCAGGAGTCGATGGCGATGCGCCAGCCCTGGTCGTCGGAGAGGTGCAGGTGCAGCTTGTTGATCTTGTACAGGGAGATGTTGTCGATGTAGCGCTTGACCTGGTCGACGGTGAGGAAGTGCCGTGAGACGTCGAGCATGGCGCCGCGGTGGGCGAAGCGCGGGCTGTCGGTGACGGTGCCGCCCGCGACCTGCCAGGGACCCGGCTGGCGGGTGTCCTTCTCCACCCGCGAGGGCAGCAGCTGGCGGAGGGTCTGCACGCCGCGGAAGAGGCCCGCGGGGCGGTGGGCGGTGATGGTGAGCGAGCCGCGCGAGGACTGGAGCCGGTAGCCCTCCTCACCGAGCGTGGTGTCCCCGCCGCTCAGCCGCAGCCTGATGGCGCCGGTCGAGGGACGGTCGGTGACGGGCAGGGCGTAGCCGGTGGAGGGGCGCAGCACCTCGGCGAGCCGGTCGCCGACGGCGCGTGCCGCGGCGGAGCCGTCGGTGCGGATGACGGTCCGGGCGGTGAGCGTGAAGGGCGTGCCGCCCGGCTCGACGGAGGCGGGGACGGGGACGGTCTGGCCGAGCGGGCGGACGGCGGGCTCGGCGGCCTCGGCGGGCGTGGCCGCGAGCCCGGAGGCCGCGACGCCCGACAAGGTGGCCGCCGCGAGAAGCAACAGCGAACCGAGCAGTCGCGGAATCGGTCTGGGCTGACTCACAGGGGGTCCCTTCGATGGGGTTCTCGACTGTGCGCAGAGCAACCGAACTGTCACCATGCGTACCTCGTGCCTCAACTGCGGTCAAGGTGTAGACCACTTACTCCTCCCGAGCGGACAAAGAATCCCTTCCCCCGCCAGAAATCATCAGAACGGTGGGGCCGGGTGTTCGGCATCGAGACGACCCGCATCACACCGACGAAGGGGCACTCTGCCCGGAATCGGGCAGGATTCTTGCAAAGCCGCTCCTCCACCCCTCAATATCTACGGGTGCTCGAACACCGCCCGTCGTCCCACGACGACCTCGTCGACCATCTGGTGCGCAGCACCGCGCTCCAGCGCGGTGAGGCGGTCCGGGTGGTGCTCGACGTGCTGGCGTACTTCGACGAGACGACCGAGGAATTCGTTCGCCGCCGCCACCGTGAGCTTCAGTCCGGTGGCGCCGTGAACGCCGAGATCTTCGAGCGCATCGCGGCCGAGCTGCCGCACCGCGCCGTGGCGCCGCCGGAGCTCTCGCTCCGCCAGCTGCGCCGCATGGTCTACGGCTGACCGGCCGGTCGTTCGCACCGGGCACACATCTGATCTACGGAGGGGCAAGACTTTATGTGCGGAATTGTCGGTTACATCGGCAGGCGTGACGTGGCTCCGCTGCTGCTGGAGGGTCTGCAGCGGCTGGAGTACCGGGGGTACGACTCGGCGGGCGTGGTGATCAACAGCCCCAAGGCCGCCGCCCTGAAGATGGTGAAGGCCAAGGGCCGCGTCCGCGACCTGGAGGCCCGCGTCCCCAAG
>NZ_JABZEE010000003.1 GCF_013387495.1 Streptomyces sp. PKU-EA00015
GGCGCGGCCGCCGGTGCAGCGGCCACGGGAGCGGTGTGCTCCCGCGCCGCCGGGGCGGCGGGCCGTGGGGCCGCGTCACCGGTGTCCCGCGCCGCGCGGTCCCGGCGAGGGGTGCGCGGCGCCTGTTCCGCCGCGGCCCGTACCGGGGACGGCACGGGCGCGGCAGGCCGCAGATGGGGCTCGGGGGCCGGCCGGACAGGTGCCGGATCCGTCGTTGCTCCCCGTGTCCGCTCCGTGCGCACCACCGTGCGGTTCTCCGTCCGTACGTCGTGCTCGTGCCGCACCGTCGCGGCGGGTGCGGCCGGCGGCACGTGCGCCGTCGGGATCAGGGCCGCGGGCTCGTCGGGGTCCGGCGGCCCGTACCGCAGCGCCTCCACGCGCTCGAACGGACCGGGCAGCCGAGGCCGCACCCGGACGGGCGCGCCGGTGGCCGTGCCCACCGGCGTGTACCGGGCCAGCAGCCGGTCGAAGTAGTCAGACATCTGCGCACAGCTCCAGGTAGTAACGACGCCGCAGCGGGCTGAGCGCCAGGATCTCCGGCTCGCTCCACCCGTAGGCGGAGGCGAGGAGATGGACATCGAGCATCAGGTCCCGTGCCCAGGTGTCGAGTTCGGTCCACAGATAGGAGGTGATGTCCAGCTCGGCCGGTGTGGCCTCGCCGCACTCGGGGCAGGCGACGTCGAGCGTCACGTCCGCCGTCGGGTCGGCCTCCGCCGCCTTTTCGGCGATCAGCTTCTCGACGCGCTCCGGCAGCAGCGATGCCAGTTCCTCCGGAGCGACCGGTTCGCCGCCCCGCAGCGCCAGGAGCGTGCAGCCGGTCACCAGCCTGCGGCGCGCCCCGTCCGGGCGGGACGCCGTCGCGGCCGCCGCGAGGTCGGCGACGGTCGGCAGCCGGAACTCGACCACCCACTCGCCGTCCGCCACACGCAGCGGCCCCTCGGGCAGCGCGCTCCGCGCACCCAGCACGCTCGCGTCGAGGTCGAACTCCATCGCCTCGCCGCACGCCCCGCACTCCACACGCACCTGCATGCGCTCGCCGAACAACGCCCGGCGCAGCGCGAACAGATCCGCCTCACGTTCTCCGACCGGCACCGACAGCAGCTCGTCGGTGGTGGCCGCCGGGCGGGCGGCCCGGTGCAGCAGCAGCGATCGCTCCGCTGCCCGCTGCGCCAGGCCGGCCTCCCAGACGGCCAGCAGCTCGGTGGGTCCCACCCCTGTTCCCCGTCGCGCCCGGCGGTCAGGCCGGGTGCGTGAAGGACGGTTCGACGGGCTCCGGCACCTCGTAGTCCCGCTCCCAGCCCTCGCATTCGAGCTTCACGCTCTGGATGGCGACGGCGTTGGCGTTCGCGTCGAGCTCGCCGAGGACCTGGTACTCGCTGACCCACGCCCGGTAGAGCTTGTGCGAGACGGCGACCTGCCCGGCCTCGTTGAGGACCTGGATGATGATGTCCTTGCGGAAGTCCCGCAGCGACACCTCCGAGCCGAGCCCCGCCCCGACCTGCCAGACCTTGTTGGCCCAGCGGTCGAACTCGGGGTCATGGGTGACACCGCGCTCCAGGGTCACTCCCTCGAACTCGGAGCGGCCCGGGGACTTGCGCGGCGAGCTGGGGTCGCCGCCGTGGCGGTGCTTGACCACCTCGGTGGTGCGCTTGAGCGGACTGATCTTGCTGATGCCCGCGACCGTTCGACCGTCCCACAGGACCAGGAACTTGAAATTCTTGTAGGGGTCAAAACGATGGGCGTTTACCTGGAACTCAGCCATCGGTTTCCTTTGTGTTCCTCTTCCTCGGGCCTGCGACTACGACAGGTCGAACTGGCCGGCCATCTGCTGAATCTTGACGATCACGAACTCCGCGGGCTTGACCGGAGCGATTCCGATCACGACATTCACCACGCCGCGCTCGATGTCGGCTTCGGTGGTGGTGTCCTTGTCGCATTTCACGAAGTACGCCTCGCGGGGCGTGCCGCCCTTGAAAGCGCCCTGCCGGAACAGGTCGTTGAGATACGCCGACGCCTTCAGCCGGATCTGCTGCCACAGCTGCTCGTCGTTCGGTTCGAAGACGACCCACTGCAGTCCGCGGTACAGGCTCTCCTCGATGTGGAGCGCGAGCCGGCGCACCGGCACGTACTTCCATTCGCTCGCCAGGGCATCCGCACCCGCCAGCGTCCGCGCGCCCCACACCAGCGGCCCCACGACGGGGTAGGTGCGCAGGCAGTTGACGCCCAGTGGGTTCAGCAGGCCGTTGTCACGGTCCGTGAGCCGCACGGTCAGCGAACGGACCCCGGCCAGGCGCGCCTCGGTGCCCGCCGGCGCCTTCCACACACCGCGCTCGCCGTCCGTGCGGGCGATGACACCCGCGACGGCGCCGGACGGCGGAAAGGCCCGCATCCGGCCCGTGAGCGGGTCGGTGAGCTGCAGATGCGGGAAGTACAGCCCCGCGTGGTCGCTGCGCACGGTGTCGAACGCGCCGATGCCGGCGCGGGCCGCGTCGACGCTGCCCCAGGTGGAGGGCGAGTCGACGAGCAGGAAGATCCGCCGCTCCCGGCACAGCTGCTGCGCCGCGGAGACGACGGTGACCATGTCCTGCGTCGACTCGTAGGCCGCGAGTTCCGGCAGCGCCAGCAGGTTGACGTCGTCGACGTCCCGCAGCGCCTGCAGACCGGTCTTGTCCGCCTCGCTGCCGATCAGGTCGCGCGGTCCGGGGGCGTCGCCGTCCTTGCCGCCCTGGAGTGCGAAGACCGGCGGGTTGACCGAGGCCTCCAGGCCCAGGTCGTTGGCGCATTCGCCGACGAAGCGCACCACGTCGTCCGGGTCGAGGGACCCGGCGACGACCTGGAGCCGGCGTCCGAACGCCGTGACCTCGGCGCCGGCGTAGGCGTGCTTGCCCGGAGCGTCGGGCAGGGCCCGGAGCTTGCGCTCCAGCAGCAGGGCCAGCTCGGTGACGTCGGTGGGCGGCTCGCCGTCGCGGTCGGGCTCGTAGAGCGTGAACTCCCGCTCGACGTCACCGATCTTGACCTTCAGCTCGACGTGGAGGTCCGGCAGGTCGGCGGCGAACGGCTTGGAGACCGTGCCGGAGGGATCGGGCCTGTCCTCGTCGAGCGCCTTCACGCGTACGAGAGAGGATCCGGCGTTCACGACGGTCTCGACGAAGCGGCCGTGCCCGGAGTGCATCGACAGACCGGTGAACGACTCGCGCGCGTCGCCGCGTGCGTCCAGGACGTGCAGGTTGAACGTCTCGTCCGGGGTACGGGTGTCGTGGTCGACGGCCACCCGCAGGCCCGACCCCCACACGCCGGGCTCCTTCGCGTGCACCTCCAGCACCGGGCACTCGCTGCGCCCCTCGGTGGACTCGAGCGTGACGCAGGCCTCCTCGCCGGTGCCGGCCTTGGCCACGCGTACGACGACCGCGACCGTGCCGCCGTTGCCGAAGAACTGGTGCACCGCGTAGCCGACAGCGCTCTGGGCGGTCAGACCGCCGAAGCGGCGCTCGAAGTCCGCGAAACTGGTGATGCGGACCGGTTGGTTGAGCGGACCCCGGCGGGTGTGGCCCACGAACGCGGTCACCGATGTGGTGACCGAGGCGATGGTACGGACACTGCTGGGAAGTTCTTCGATGTATACGCCGGGATAGCCCATGTGCGTCGGCATTCCCCCTCCATTCCCTTTGCGCACCAAGAAATGAGGAGAGGACGTGAAGCAGATGTCCGCGCATGCGGACGCAACGAACGAGCTCTTCACTTTCCCCCGCCACACACCCCGTGCGATATCGGTCTCAGGG
Organism: Streptomyces sp. PKU-EA00015; assembly: GCF_013387495.1. Classification (GTDB taxonomy): domain Bacteria; phylum Actinomycetota; class Actinomycetes; order Streptomycetales; family Streptomycetaceae; genus Streptomyces. The sequence continues at coordinate 3,780 of NZ_JABZEE010000003.1, forward strand.
GCCATGCGCATGCGCATGCGTCTGTGACCCCTGGTACATGAGTGCCTCTGCGAGTCTCGTTCGTCGCTCAAGTGCCGGTCAAGGGACCGATTCGGTCATCCGCCCGAACGCAACCGTGAATGAAGTGGTGGGTTAATCGGCATGGTCAGGGCCATGTGGGTGACCGGATATGAAGAGTAATTCACAAGGGCTTCACACAATTCCGTCGGCCATGGTCGGAATCCGGCCGATCGAAAAATGCTCCGGCGCGCCGCCTTGTGTCCTTGATGCGTCGGATTGTGTCGGAATTCTGTCCGGTGCGGCGGGGCGTGCCCGCGTGCGCGCCGTCAAAACCGGTCCCCCATGTCGGAATCGTCTTTCCCGGTCTGGCCGCATCACGCCCAACCGTTCCGGCGTGCCGACCGGATCACGCCGCGGAGCGCCGCCGGAAGGGAGCTGCTGCGTACGCGGCCGGAAAGCGGTCAACCCAGGGCGCCGCGCGAGGAGTTCCTTCCCGCCGACGGCTGCCGGCCCGGGCGTTTTCGAGGGACAACGTCACCTCGGACGCGACGGCGTCGTCGGCGCCGTCCCGCGACGACGACGCGGCCCCGCCCGTGAGGGGCGGGGCCGCGGAGTGCCGAACGGTCCGGCGGGACGGTTCAGAAGGACGTGTCAGTAGGCGGAGTCGACGTTGTCGATGGAGCCGTACCTGTCGGCGGCGTAGTTCGCGGCCGCGGTGATGTTGGCCACCGGGTCGGTCAGGTCGTGCGGGGTGCCGTCGACGTGGTAGGCGTCGAAGGTCGGCTGGATGACCTGGAGCAGGCCCTTGGACGGCGTGCCGTTCTGAGCGTTGACGTCCCAGTTGTTCTGGGCGTTCGGGTTGCCGCTGGACTCCCGCATGATGTTGCGGTGCAGGCCCTCGTAGGTGCCGGGGATGCCCTCGGACTTCATGATGTCCAGCGCCTCCTTGATCCAGCCGTCGAGGTTGTCGGCGTAGACCTTCTTGGCCTTCTTCGCCTTCTTCGGGCTGTCCTTCTTCGTCGGCGCGACCTCGGCCGTCGCGACCGTGGCCTTCGACGCGCTCTCCGTGGCCGGAGCGGCCTGCGCCGGCGAGGGAGCCAGGGTCAGCGCCAGTGCTGCGGCGCCCGCCGTGGCCAGGCCGGTGACAGAGAGCTTGCGGAAGCGGGCGGTGCGGCTGGCGGTGGTCTGCGTGGCGGCGGTCATACGGAAGGAACTCTCCAAACGGGGGACGTCATGGGGAGGCCGGTCGTCGATGCGATCGGCGGGCGGCGGAGAAGGTCTCCGCCTCGGGGCCGGAGCGGTCGACCGGGTGGGATTTCACCCGGTCCCGGCGTTGGCTCCCCGGAACGTCAGCCATGGTTAGGGGCGGTTCGAACCGCGCGCAAGAATGTGACCTACTACCCCACTACAGAGCAATGTCGCCAAGAGACGCTTCTGGGCTGTTTGTCCCGCGGGTCGACAGGCGTCGGCTCCACTATCGCCTTTAGGAAGTGACGTGGCTCCTATGCCCGGCATCACAGAAGGGCCGGTGACGCGGGGCAGCTGCGCTACTCGCTGTGAGGGAGGCGTCGCCCGTCGGCGCCGCCGGCCCGGCCCCGGATCAGGCGCGGGCGGACGCGGAGTTCAGCGGGAGCCGTCGACCGGGGCGGCCGGCGCGAGCGCGGGCCGCCGACGGCGGAACGGGAAGGGCCCGGCCGATCCGGCCGGGCCCTTCCGTGTCGTGTACAGGCCTACAGCCCCTGCCACTCCGGCTTCGCCGCGTAGGTGGCCCGGAAGTAGTCGGCGAGCTTCAGGCTGGAGGCCGCGGCCTCGTCGACCACGACCGTCGCGTGCGGGTGGAGCTGCAGGGCGGAGGCGGGGACGAGGGCGGACAGCGGGCCCTCGACCGCGAGCGCCACGGCGTCCGCCTTGGCCTTCCCGGTCGCCAGCAGTACCAGGTGACGGGCCTCCAGGATGGTGCCGATGCCCTGGGTGATGACGTGGTGGGGGACCTGTTCGATGTCGCCGTCGAAGAAGCGGGCGTTGTCGACGCGGGTCTGCTCGGTCAGCGTCTTGATCCGGGTGCGCGAGGCGAGCGAGGAGCAGGGCTCGTTGAAGCCGATGTGGCCGTCCGTGCCGATGCCCAGCAGCTGGAGGTCGACCCCGCCCGCCTCCGCCAGCGCGCGGTCGTACACCAGGCACGCCGCCGCCACGTCGTCGGCGGCTCCGTCGGGGCCCATGAAGGCCGCCTCGCTCAGGCCGAGCGGTTCGACGACCTCGCGCAGGACGACGGACCGGTAGGACTCGGGGTGCCCGGCGGGCAGGCCCACGTACTCGTCGAGCTGGCAGATCCGGGCGCGGGAGGCGTCGACCTCCTTCGCCGCCACCTTGGCCCCGAGGGCTTCGTAGACCGGTAGCGGGGTCGACCCCGTGGCCACGCCGAGGAGGGCGTCGGGCTTGCGTCGCAGCAGGTCGGCCATGGCTTCGGCGATGAGCTCGCCGCCCGCGGCGGAGTCCGGAACGATGACAACTTCCACGAAGATCCCTGTTCTCTGAAGCGCTCAGTGGTGTAGACCAATCTACCCGGCGGAGGGCATCCTGTCTCCTGGAGAGAGCGGTTACGCGCCGGTGATCAGGCGGACCCCGCAGACGTATCCCGGGCGAAACCCGGCGGAAACTCCCCGTGCGACGGCGGTTCTACGCTCGGACGAGATCCTCGTCAGCAGGAGGCCGTCGATGCTCCCGCCCCAGACGTCCCCGTCCCCGCCCCAGGGCCGGCTGCGCCCCGTGTCGGCGGCGGACGTGCGACTGCACCACCTGACGGTGCACGGCTACCGCCGCGCCTACCGCATCGCCGGTCAGGGCCCGGCGCTCCTGCTCATCCACGGCATAGGGGACTCCTCGGCCACCTGGACCGACCTCGTCCCCGCCCTGGCCCGCCGCCACACCGTCATCGCCCCCGACCTCCTCGGTCACGGCGCGTCCGGCAAACCCCGCGCCGACTACTCGGTCGCCGCCTACGCCAACGGCATGCGCGACCTGCTCGGCGTCCTCGGGGTCGACCGGGCGACCCTCGTGGGCCACTCGCTGGGCGGCGGGGTGGCCATGCAGTTCGCCTACCAGTTCCCCGAGCGCACCGAGCGCCTGGTGCTGGTGAGCGCCGGGGGAGTGGGCCGCACGGTCAACCCCGTGCTGCGGGCCGTGTCCCTGCCCGGCGCCGAGGTGCTGCTGGCCGGCCTGCGCCTGCCCGGCATGCGCCACGCGATGCGGCTGTGCACCGAGCTGATGCGCAGACTCGACACCGGCCTGGGGCAGGACGCCCCGGAGCTGCTCGGCCTCGTGGACGCGCTTCCCGACGCCACCGCGCGCAGCGCGTTCATCCGGACGCTGCGGGCCGTCGTCGACTGGCGGGGGCAGGTGGTGACCATGCTCGACCGCTGCTACCTGACCGAGGGGATGCCGGTGATGCTGGTGTGGGGATCACGCGACAGCGTGGTGCCCGTGGACCAGGCCCACACGGCACATGTCGCGATGCCCGGCAGCCGACTCGAGATCTTCGAGGGGGCGGGGCACTTCCCGTTCCACACCGACCCGATGCGCTTCCTGGCCCTCGTCGAGGATTTCGTCGCCACCACCGAGCCCGCCGACTGGGACAGGGAACGCTGGCGTGAGCTGCTGCGGGCCGCGGGCGCCGGTGCCCGGAACTCGCCCGACCCGGCGAACGAGCGCAGCGCGACCTGAGCGCACCGTCAGAACAGCGGCAACTGCCCGGGGAACTCCGGCACGAAGCGGCCGTCCAGCGACGGTTGGAGCGCCGGAGCGACCGGCGCCTGACGCCGCGAACCGGGACAGGAGACCAACTCCGCGCCCGAGCGGGCACCGGAGGGGTCGTGGCGGGCGAACCGTCCCGCCACGACGGCGATCTCGCGGCGGCACTTCGGACACAACCGGCGGGGGGCTGACATGCGCTCCAGTCTGCCAGTCCCCCCTGACACACCCGGCCCACGGACCGGCCGCGCCTCCGCCGCGACGGACGGCAGCGACCCGTGCAACGTCACCTGCTGGTCGGGGCTTCCAGGCGCACATCGTCCGGGCCGGGACCGCCGAAGGTGGTGCGGACCATGTGCGGGGTGGGACGCCGGGCGGTGACGACGTGGAGGTGACGGACCGGCAGGGGCTGGGACATCTGGTCTCCGGACGGGGGGAGAGGGGATCGGGTGACACCGTCGCAGCGGCTGCCGACACGCCGCCGACAGCGCACCGACACGCCGGCGGCCCGTGGGGGAGAGCGCAGGGATGAGTAGTCGTACTCATGCCCCGTGTCCGCCGGAGCCGGACGATGTCGGCGGGACACCGGACGCGCGGCGGCGACAGGGGGACGGCATGGGGAAGCTCTTGGCAGCGGCACTGGCGGCGGCCGCGCTCGCGGGCGCGCTGGCACTGGCGTACGCGGTGGGCGCGCCTCCCGCCGTCGTCCTCGGCACGGCGGCGGGCGTGGTCGGCCTGCTCTGGCTCCTGGTCCTGCTGACCGTGCCTTGGAACCTGTACTTCCGCGCCCACTCCGTGCTGGCCGAGATCGCGATCAGCCGCGGCAAGGGCCTGGAGGTGTCCGGGGAACGGGACGCCGAGGCCGCGCGCATCGCGCGCACGACGCTGCGGGCGGCCGTCGCGGGGCACGTCGTGACCGCGGGCCTGCTGGTGGCGCTGACGGCGGCCACCGGCAACGCGGCCGGCTACTGGTTCGCCGGCTTCTTCCTGGTGAGCACGTTCTTCCGGCCCGCGGGCGCGTACTTCACCCAGCTGCGCCGCCGCCTCGGCGTGCTGCTGAAGGACGTGACCCACCCCCGCGACGACGTCGTGGAGCTGCGCCGGCAGGTCGCGCATCTCCATGCCGGTACGAGGGTGCTGGAGGAGAAGGCCGAGGAGCAGTACCGGACCGTCTCCGAACTGCGGCGCTCCGTCGATGCGTTGGGCATCTCGGTCTTCGCGCGGGCCGACGAGGCCGACCAAAGGATCGCCGCGATGGGGCGCGAGTTCGAGTCCGCCGTCAACCGCCTGACCGACAACGAGGAGATCATCACCGGGCTGAAGGCATTCCTCCGGATGCTCCGCACGCCCGACGCGACGGGAACGTGACCGCTCAGCCCACGGCGACCAGCCGGGTGGACGCGACCACGTTCCCCTCGTAGCCGGTGTCCTTCGCGTACCGGCCGCCGCAGGTGATCGGCCGGATCTCAAAGGCCGCGCCGTCCGCGTGGACCCGCTCGGCCGGAGAGTCCTTGTGCCGACGGGACAGGCCGGGCGGTGCCCGCCGGGGCGTGGCAGGGCGTCAGGCGCGGTCGGCGCCGTCCTCGGCAGCCTCCGGCTCCGGCAGGTCGCGGGCTCCCAGACGCAGATGCTCGATGTGGTAGACCGCCTCGTCCAGGAGCTGGGCGACATGCGTGTCGTACAGGCTGTACTCGATCCGGCGGCCCTGGCGGGTCCCCGTGACCAGACCCAGGGCGCGCAGCAGGCGCAACTGGTGGGAGACCGCCGACTGTTCCATGTCGACCGCGTCCGCGAGCTCGGTGACCCCGCAGGGCCCCTGGCGCAGCCGCGTGAGGATCATCAGCCGCGAGGGGGTGGCCAGGGCCTGGAGAGTGGCGGCGATCGTCGCCGCGGAGTCCGCGTCCAGGTGGGCGGCCGGTGTGATGCCGCTGCTGACTCCGTGTCCCATGCAGCACATCGTAGCCGTGCGCTCAGCCGTACGAATGAAGACCTCTTCATGTGTTCCGCTATGGTGAAGGGCGTCAGCCGAGACGGCTCCGCCCTGCCCGGAGCCCCGAGAAGAGGTGTCCCGATGGTTCCCCCGACCTCGCCGACCACCGCGCCCGCGCCCACGGCACGGCCGGCCGAGCCGCCCGCCGCACCACCGGGCCGGCCGCGTACCCGGCTGTTCGCCCTGGCCGAGGTCCGCTGGGCCGCCCTGTCCGCCGCCGCGTTCCTGTGCGCCCTGCCGCTCGACCTCGCCGGCGCGCCCGCATGGGCCTGGGGACCGCTCTACGCCCTGTGTTACGCGGCCGGCGGCTGGGAGCCCGGCCTCGCGGGCCTTCAGGCCCTGCGCGAGAGGACACTCGACGTCGACCTGCTGATGGTGGTCGCCGCGATCGGCGCGGCAGCCATCGGGCAGTATCTCGACGGCGGTCTCCTCATCGTCATCTTCGCCACCTCCGGCGCGCTGGAGGCCCTCGCGACCCGGCGTACCGCCGACTCCGTCCGCGGACTGCTCGACCTCGCCCCGGCCCGTGCGGCACGCCTCGCGGGCGACCGGTCCGAGGCGTGGGAGACGGTCGACGTCGCCGACCTGCGGGTGGGCGACACCGTCCTCGTACGGCCGGGAGAGCGGCTGCCCGCGGACGGCACGGTCATCGACGGCGCGAGCGAGGTCGACCAGGCCACGATCACCGGCGAACCCCTGCCCGTGGACCGCCGCGCCGGTGACACCGTCTACGCGGGCACCCTGAACGGCACCGGCTCCCTGCGCGTCCGCGTCGACAAGGACGCCGCCCGGTCGGTCATCGCCCGCATCGTCGCCATGGTCGAGGAGGCGAGCGCCACCAAGGCGCCCACCCAGCTCTTCATCGAGAAGATCGAGCAGCGCTACTCGACCGGTGTCGTGGTCGCCACACTCGCCCTGCTCACCGTGCCGCTCGCCTTCGGCGCCGACTTCACGAGCACCCTGCTGCGCGCCATGACCTTCATGATCGTCGCCTCGCCGTGCGCCGTCGTGCTCGCCACCATGCCGCCGCTGCTCTCCGCCATCGCCAACGCCGGACGCCACGGAGTGCTCGTCAAGTCCGCCGTGGCGATGGAGCGTCTGGGCGAGATCGACCGCGCCGCGCTCGACAAGACCGGCACGCTGACGGAGGGTTCACCACGCGTCGCCGAGGTGCGCGTGCTGCCGGGCACGGAAGTCACGCAGGACCGTGCGCTGGCCCTCGCCGCGGCCGCCGAGGTCCACAGCGAGCACCCGCTCGGCCGCGCGATCGTCGCGGCCGCGCGTGAACGCGGGCTGCGGCTGCCGGGGGCGCGGCAGTTCGCGTCGACGCCCGGACGCGGCGTCTCGGCGAGCGTCGACGGCAGCACGGTGCGGGTGGGAAGCCCCGCCGCGCTGCTCGCCGAGGAGTGCGCGGCGGCCGTCGAGGTGGAGGCCGAGGGCCGTACGGCCGTCCTCGTCGAGGCCGCCGGGGTGCCGGTGGCCGTGCTCGCCGTCGACGACCGGCTCCGGTCCGGGGCGCCGCAGGCGGTCGCCGCGCTCGCACGCATCACGGGCCGCACGCCGACGTTGCTGACCGGCGACAACGCCCGCGCGGCCGCGCGGGTGGCCGGCGAGGCGGGCATCGAGGACGTACGGGCCGGCCTGCTGCCCGAGGAGAAGGTCGCCGCCGTGCGCGCGTGGCAGGAGGCGGGGGAGAAGGTGCTGATCGTCGGCGACGGCGTGAACGACGCGCCCGCGCTCGCCGCCGCCCACACCGGAATCGCGATGGGCCGCGCGGGCTCCGACCTGGCCCTTCAGAGCGCGGACGCGGTGGTCGTACGGGACGAACTGGCCACGGTCCCGGCCGTGGTGGCCCTCTCGCGCCGGGCCCGCAGACTGGTGGTGCAGAACCTCGTGATCGCGTCGGTGTGCATCGGCGTGCTGGTGGTGTGGGACCTGGCGGGCCACCTCCCGCTGCCCCTGGGAGTGGCGGGGCACGAGGGCTCGACGGTCCTGGTCGCCCTCAACGGCCTGCGTCTGATGCGGGAGTCGTCCTGGCGCGAGGCGACGGGGGCGTGACACCGCGGGGGCGGCACCCGCGCCGTACGCGGCGGGTCCGGCAGACCCATGGGCCCGGTGCACCGTCCGGGCGGACCACCGGCTCCGGCGTCCCTGACCCGGGGCGGGCGCTCCGCCAACTTGTACGGCGGCCGATTCGTCGGCTCCCGTGCGCGCCGGACAGTCGTCGGCTCCGGCGGCCCGACCGGCATGCGTCGGCTGGGCGGTCCGACGACCGGCGGCCGGGGTGCGTCCGTAGGTGGTCCGGGCCGACGTCCCGGCCAGGCGCGTCGCCGCCATGGTGACACGGGCCGCCGTCCCCGCTTTTCCGGACCCGGGGCCGCGCGCGGCGGCCCGCCACGTGCGGCGGGGTTACTCCGTGCCGGCCCTGGCCGGGCCCGCCGCCCAGTGGGACAGGTCCTCCGGGGTGCGGGGCCCCGTTTCCTCCGGGGCGAGCAGGCCGTGCGACTTCAGCAGCTCCGCCACCGCCGTGCCCCACGGCCTCCGCAGGCGCGCCGCGTCCAGCAGGGCCCGGTCCGCGAGCAGTTCCGCGACGGGACCGGTGCGCAGGCCCGTCGGCGCGAGGACGGCCGCATCGTCCGCCCAGCGCAGGGCCAGATCCACGTCGTGGGTCGCCATGACCACCGTCGTACCGGACGCGCCCAGCGTGCCCAGCACCTCCAGCAGCCGCTCCTGGCCGTGCGGATCGAGCCCCGCCGTCGGCTCGTCCAGAATGAGCACGCGCGGCCGCATCGCCACCGCGCCCGCGATCGCCGCCCGTTTGCGCTGTCCGTACGAGAGAAGATGCGTCGGCCGGTCCCGCAGCGCCACGATGTCCATCGCCGCCAGCGCCTCGTCCACCCGGGCGCGTACCTGCTCCTGCGGCAGTCCGAGGTTCATCGGGCCGAACGACACGTCCTGTTCGACCGACGCCGCGAACAGCTGGTCGTCGGGGTCCTGCACCACCAGCTGCACACTCGTCCGCAGCCGGGTCAGCCCGGCACGGTCGTACCTCACCGGCTCGCCGTCCAGCCGGACGTGGCCCGTCGCCGGGCGCAGCCCGCCGCTCAACAGCCGCAGCAGCGTGGTCTTTCCGCTGCCGTTGCGCCCCAGCAGAGCCGTGGAGCGGCCCTCCTGGAGCGCGAGGCCGACGCCGCTCAGCACGACGGGCCCGTCCTCGTACGCGAAACCGGCGTCGACGAGCTCAACGATCACAGGACGAACCTTTCCAGCAGATGGGTGAGCAGCACGATGCCTGCCAGCAGCGCGGCCACGGCGGCGAGGAAGGGACGCGACACGGACGCACGCGGCACGAGGACCCGCAGCGTGCCGTCGTAACCGCGTCCGGCGAGCCCGGCCTGGAGCCGGCCGGCCCGGTCGAAGGCGCGGACGAACGCGGTCGCCCCCAGCCCTGCCAGCGAACGCCACGCCGCCGCCCGGCTCGTGTGGCCGAGACGGGCCGCCTGCGCCTGGCGGACCCGGCTCATCGCGTCCAGCAGCAGGAAACTGATCCGGTACATCACCAGCGCCACGTCCACCACCGCGGGCGGCACGCCCGCCCGCACCAGCCGGGGCAGGACGTCGGAGACCGGCGTGGTGAACGCGAACAGCAGCACCCCGAGCGATGCCGCCGAGGTCCGCAGCAGCAACGCGGCGGCGTGCTCGGGACCGTCGGGCGCCAACGCCACCGGCCCCGCGGCGCCGCCCACGGCGAACAACAGCGGCAGCGCCCCGGTGACACAGAACCCCAGGGGGATGCGGAAGGCCCGCCACAGCTGCCGGGGCGCGACCCCGGCCGGGCCCAGCAGGACGGCGAGGGAGGCGGCGGCCACGAGAACGGCGCCGGGCCAAGGCGGCAGGCACACGGCCGTCACCGTCAGCCCCAGCCCGAGCACGGCCTTCTCACAGGGATGGCGGCGGCGCCAGCGACTGCTGTGCGCCGCCGCGTCGATCGGCAGCATCGGCGCCTACGGCAGCTTCGCGGCCGGGGCGTCCCCGCTGCCGGGCTCCGCTCCGGGCGCCTCGACGGCGGCCTGTTCCCGGAGGGCGCCCGCACGCGCCGCGGCCCGCTCCTCACCCTGCCTGCGTCCTCTGCGCAGGCCGAAGTAGTACGCCAGTACCCCCGCGCCGAGCGCGGCCTGGAGCGCGAACAGCGCCGACTCGATCTCGGCCGACGGCGGCTCGTACAGCGGGGAGAACCACGGCTCGTAGTCCGGCTCCAGCTCCGTGATCGCCGTCTCCGCCTGCGCGTCGGAGCCGGTGAACGGCTCCTCCCTGTGGTCGCCGAGCCCCAGTACGAGTGGCAGGACGGCCAGCGCCGCCACGGCCAGCAACAGCAGCGTATTGATCCTCGCGTTACGGCTCATCGGACCGCGGCCTCCTTCTTCGCGCCCGGGACGAGGACGCCGAGACGGGCCAGGTCGCCCTTGCTGGACTGGCTGAGCAGGCGCATGACCAGCACGGTGAGCAGCCCCTCGCTCACCGCGAGCGGGATCTGCGTGAGCGCGAAGATGCCGCCGAACTTGGCGAGCGCGCCCGCGATTCCGCTGCTCGGGTCGGGGAAGGCCAACGCGAGCTGCACGCTGGTGACGCAGTACGTCGACAGGTCGGCGATGAACGCGCCGGAGAACACGGCCACCATCAGCGGGACGCCCGACCGCCGCAGCAGCCGGTAGACCCCGTAACCGGCCCAGGGACCGACGATCGCCAGGGAGAACACGTTGGCGCCGAGCGTGGTGAGGCCGCCGTGCGCCAGCAACAGGGCCTGGAACAGCAGGGTGATCGTGCCCAGCACCGCCATGATCGGCGGACGGAACAGGATCGCGCCCAGCCCGGTGCCGGTCGGATGGGAGCAGCTGCCGGTCACCGACGGGATCTTCAGGGCGGACAGCACGAAGGTGAAGGCGCCCGAGGCGCCGAGCAGCAGGGTGGACTCGGGGTGGGCCTTGACCTCGCGCGTCAGGGCTCGTACACCGTGGACGACGAACGGGGCGGCAGCGACGCCCCAGGCGGCGGCGTGCAACGGGGGCAGGTACCCCTCGGCTATATGCATGGTCGGGAGACCCTCTCCAGCACCTCGTGGATGGACAACGCGCCCTGGCCGGTCTCCTGGCTGACGGGTCATGCCGCCCGTGACTCCGCCTTCCCAGGCACCGCGCTCTCCCCGCGGTGGCCCAGTGACTTCCCCTGAGGGGTGGAGCCGGACTTCCCGATCACAGTGGCGAGGGCCGCACCGGTACCGCACCGGTTTCCCGAACACCAAGGCTCCGTGACAGTAGTGCGCCGACCAGCGACATCACAAGCCGCGCACGGGTGCACCGGCCCGCGGCCGGGTGAGCCGTTCGCCACACCCGGCCGCACGCACCCCTCCCGTCACTCCTTGCGGTACCCGTACGCCTCCGAGGCCGCCGCCTCCACCGCGTCCAGGTCGCCCCCGGCCGACGCGGTCACCACCGCGGCCACCGCGCCCTCCACGAACGGGGCGTCCACGAGCCGGGTGCCGTCGGGGAGTTCGTCGCCCTCGGCGAGAAGGGCCTTCACCGTGAGCACGGCGCTGCCCAGATCGACCAGAACGGCCACGCCCGCGCCGCGGTCCACCTCCGCCGCCGCGGCACAGACCAGCTCCGAGCTGGTGCCGAGACCGCCGTCCGGCGTGCCGCCCGCCGCGGCGACCGGCGCGAGCTCCCCGCCGCCCGCGAGCCCCCGCGCCAGTGCGGCGACCGAGCGCGCCACGTCCGCGCTGTGCGACACCAGCACGATCCCGACCCGCTGAGCGGTGTCGCTCATACGGCCGCCTCCGCCGTCTCTGCGAGCGCGGCCACCAGCAGCGCCGACGACGTCGCCCCCGGGTCCTGGTGCCCGATGCTGCGCTCGCCGAGATAGCTGGCCCTGCCCTTGCGCGCCTGCAACGGCACCGTCGCCAGCGCCCCCTGCTCGGCCGCCTCCCGGGCCGCGGCGAACGACTCCGTGCTGTCACCGAGCGCCGCCACCGCGGGCTCCAGGGCGTCCAGCATCGTCTTGTCGCCCGCCTTCGCCCCGCCCAGCTGCGCCACGGCCGCGACGCCCGCCCGCAGCGCCTCGGCCAGCTGCCCCGCGCTCACCTCGGCGTCGTCGCCGAGGGCCTTGCCGGCACGGCGCAGCAGCGTCCCGTACAGCGGCCCGGAGGCCCCACCGACCGTCGAGATCAACTGCCGTCCCGCCAGGACCAGTACCGCTCCGGGCGCGGCCGGCGGCTCCTTGTCCAGCGCCGCGACGACGGCCGCGAACCCGCGCTGGAGATTGGTGCCGTGATCGGCGTCACCGATCGCGGAATCCAGCTCGGTCAGACGGTCGGCCTCACGGTTCACGGCCGCGGCGGCGGTCGTGAGCCAGCGGCGGAAGAATGCGGCGTCGAGCACGAGAACTCCTCGGTTCGGATGATCGGTGCGGCAGGGGGCGGGGCGAGGCTCAGCGTCCCCACCGCAGGGCGGGCGTCTGCACCGGCGCGTCCCACAACCGCAGCAGCTCCTCGTCCACCTGGCACAGCGTCACCGAGCAGCCGGCCATGTCGAGCGAGGTCACATAGTTGCCGACGAGCGTGCGGGCCACCGCCACGTCGCGCTCGGTGAGCACCCGCTGCACCTCGGCGTTGAACCCGTACAGCTCCAGCAGGGGGGTGCCGCCCATCCCGTTGACGAGGGCGATGACCGGGCCGGTGGGGCGCAGGTCGTCGAGGACCGCTCCCACGGCGAAGTCCGCGATCTCCCGCGCGGTCATCATCGCCCTCCGCTCCCGGCCCGGCTCGCCGTGGATGCCGACGCCCAACTCCAGCTCCCCCGGGGGCAGATCGAAGGTGGGACCGCCCTTGGCGGGAGTGCTGCAGGCGCTGAGCGCGACGCCGAAACTGCGGGAGGACGCGTTCACCTGGCGGGCGAGGGACTCGACCCGCTCCAGCGGGGCGCCCTCCTCGGCGGCGGCGCCCGCGATCTTCTCCACGAACAGGGTCGCACCGGTGCCGCGACGGCCCGCCGTGTACAGGCTGTCCGTCACGGCGACGTCGTCGTCGACCAGCACGGTGGCGATCCGCACGCCCTCGTCCTCGGCGAGCTCCGCGGCCATCTGGAAGTTGAGCACGTCGCCGGTGTAGTTCTTCACGACGAACAGCACCCCCGCACCGCTCTCGACAGCGGCGGCGGCCCTCACGACCTGGTCCGGCACGGGACTGGTGAACACCTCGCCCGGACAGGCTCCGTCCAGCATCCCGGGGCCGACGAACCCGCCGTGCAGCGGCTCGTGCCCCGACCCGCCCCCGGAGACGAGGGCGACCTTGCCGGCGACCGGTGCGTCCCGCCGGACGATGACGCGGTTGTCCACGTCGACATTGAGGTCGGGATACGCGGCGGCCATCCCGCGCAGCGCATCGGCGACGACGGTCTCCGGGACGTTGATGAGCATTCTCAACGGTTCCTCCTGGGGGAGTTCCAGCTAGGGCCTTGAGCAGGGTCTTACCTGGTCAGCAGGTCGATGGGCAGGCGGTGGTGGCTCTTGGCGGCCGGTGGCGACGTCCGTCGGTGTCCGGCGGGGCTGCTGACTCGATGCCGGCTTTCCTGATTGCCCGTCAGGCACGTTTCTGTCCTGTTGTCGCCGTTGATGGCTGCCGCACCCAGTATCGAAGAGACGCGCAGGAAGACGAAACGACGCGTCGATCGCCGACCGCCGTATCCGGGCCGTTCCCCTGGATGCGCAGCTCCATCCGACCGCACATGCGCCGCATCGGCAGACAAAGGGTTTGATCCGCTTCCTCCCGGCCAGGACTGTTGCCGTCCGCGCGCCGGATTCCGGCCAATCGCGGGCGGTGGGGGACTTGGTGGCGGGCGGAGGGCAAGGCGAGTGGTTAGGATCACGGCATGGTCACGGCTCGGTCGACTTCCCGCATGCCGCGGGCCCGCTCCTCTGCGGGTCCGCTGCGCTTGCTGTGGGTGGCGATCACGCTCTTCGCCTTCGTGTACGCGCACGGCGTGAGCATGGACGGGATCACCGGTCACCTCCACAGGGCGGCTGTGTCCGCATCGACCGGCATCGACCGGCATGCGGCTCCCCACGGACCGATGGACCATCACGGGGGCCGACACGGCCCCTCGCACGCGGCTCAGGACTGTGTGCCGGGCCAGCCCGAGCAGACGCCCGTTCCGGCAGCTCCGCGTGCTTGCGCGCTGATGGAGCAAGGGACGCCCGTTCTGGGCCGCCCTGCCTCGGGTGGCTTCGGTGACGCCCCCTCGGCCCGACCTCTGCCCAGTACGGCGATAAGAGCCACAGTTCTTCAGATCTAGGATCCACGCGGCTTTCCGTCGCCCCCGTGACGCCCTCTCATCCGTGTTCCTGAGGCGTGACGAGGCCGGCCATTGCCGTGAGCGGCACCGGCTCCCGAGACCGCCGGTGCGACCGACCTCTGCGGCGATGTCCTGAACCTGCCCCATTCCTGCCCACCGTCCGACGCGCCCCTGGCGTCCGACGGCCGCCTGCGGAGGAACCGTGCGTTCGCCATTCCGTATCCCGTCACACCCGCATGCCGTCCACCGCCGACCGCAGCTGCTGGTCCTGCTTCTGAGCATGCTGCTGCTGACCGCGCTCGACTGTGCTCGACCGGCGCATGCGGCTGGTCACGATCACAGCGCAGCCTCCGTGGCATCGGCTGCTGCGCGGGCCTTCTCGGCGCAATCACCGCCGCCGCGTGCCGTGACGCCGGGTGATTCGTCCTGCTCGTCCTCCGGTTCCGGGCCCCAGGGGGTAGCCCGCCCGCAATCACGCATCCAGCCGACCGACATCACGAAGCCGGCGGCTTTGGCGACGGTGAGGCGGGCCGCGGCGCACCACGAGGCGCCCCGGCCTGCGCCGTCGGGCACCGAAAGAGCTGTCCCAGGGCGCTCGACTCTGTGCGCCTTGTGCCAGTGGCGGACATAGGCCACGTCCTCAACCGCAACGCGCGCGCCCGTGGGGGCCGACGAACGCCCCCGGGCCCGCGTGATGCGCGACAGCCAGGCCGCCACACACACTTCATGAAAGGCGAGAGCCATCTCATGCACTCTTCCGATACGACACACCTGACCAGGCCCGGCCGCGCCGCCCTCTCCGGCCTGGTCGGCAACACACCGTTGCTCCGCGTAGGTGAACCCTTCGCCCACGAAGGACGGGGATTCTGGGCGAAGCTGGAAGGCTTCAATCCCGGTGGCATCAAGGACCGGCCGGGTCTGCACATGGTCGAACGCGCCCGCGCCCGCCGCGAATTGAAGGCCGGCGCACGCATCATCGAGTCCACCAGCGGGACCTTGGGACTGGGGCTCGCCCTCGCCGGAATGGTGTACGGCCATCCGGTCACCCTGGTCACCGACCCGGGCCTGGAGATGTCGATGACCCGCCTGCTCACCGCCTACGGCGCCCAGGTCAACGTCGTCTCCGAGCCGCACCCGACCGGCGGCTGGCAGCAGGCCCGACGCGACCGCGTCGCCCGGCTCATGCTGCAGCACCCCGATTCCTGGTGCCCGGACCAGTACAACAACCCCGACAACACCGCCGCCTACACCCCGCTGGCCCTGGAGCTCGCCACAGAGCTCGGACACATCGACGTACTGGTGTGCAGCGTCGGCACCGGGGGACACTCGGCGGGCGTCTCCCGTGTCCTGCAGCAGCTCTACCCGGAGCTGAAGCTCGTGGGCGTGGACACCATCGGATCCACGATCTTCGGCCAGCCGGCTCGGCCCCGGCTCATGCGGGGGCTCGGCTCCAGCATCTATCCGCGCAACGTCGCCTACGACAACTTCACCGAGGTGCACTGGGTCGCCCCGGCCGAAGCGGTGTGGGCCTGCCGGCGACTCGCCGCGTCCCACTACGCCACCGGCGGATGGAGCGTCGGCGCCGTCGCTCTGGTCGCCGGATGGCTCGCCCGGTCCCTGCCCGCCGACGCCCGGATCGCCGCGATCTTCCCCGACGGGCCGCAACGGTATCTCGGCACGGTGTACGACGACGACTACTGCGCTGCCCACGGTCTTCTCGACTCCCCGCCGGCGCAGGAACCAGAGGTGATCGGGCGCCTCGACGAGAAGGAGGTGACGAGGTGGACCCGCTGCACCGCAGTGGTCGACCCCCTCGCGCTGGTTCAGGACGACGTCACGGGCGAGAAGCCTGAAAGCATCGACGCCGAGGGGGACCGGTGAAGGGCACCGTCGCGCAGGTCCGAACGTACGACCGCAGCGTCCAGTTGTTGATGGTGAACCAGTTCACCATCAACCTCGGTTTCTACATGCTGATGCCCTACCTCGCCGCTCACCTGGCAGGACCGCTCGGCCTGGCAGGCTGGCTGGTCGGGCTGATCCTCGGGGTGCGCAACTTCAGTCAGCAGGGCATGTTCCTGGTCGGCGGCACCATGGCGGACCGCTTCGGGTACAAGCCGATGATCATCGCCGGACTCGCCCTGCGCATCGTCGGGTTCGCGACCCTCGGGCTGGTCGACAGCGTTCCCGCACTGATCGCGGCGTCCGCCGCGACCGGTCTCGCGGGAGCCCTGTTCAACCCGGCCTCCCGCGCCTACCTCGCCGCGGACGCGGGAGAACGCCGGGTCGAGGCGTTCGCGCTCTTCAACGTCTTCTACCAGGCGGGCATCCTCCTCGGCCCACTGGTCGGCATGGTGCTGACGGGCATCGACTTCCGCGTCACGTGCCTCACCGCGGCGGCTGTCTTCGCCGTCCTGGCCATGGTGCAGGTGCGCGCCTTGCCCGCACGCCGGGCTGAGGGTGGGACCGGCACCGAGGAACGGCGGGAGAGTGTTCTGGCCCAGTGGCGGAGCATCATCGCCAACCGGCCCTTCCTGCTGTTCTCCCTCGCCATGGTCGGCTCGTACGTGATGACCTTCCAGGTCTATCTCGCCCTGCCGTTGGAGGTGCGTCGCCTTGGAGGTGAGGGCGAGTTCGGCACGGCGGCAGTCGCGGCGCTGTTCGCGGTCTCGGGGCTCAGCACCATCGTCGGCCAGACGAGGGTGACCGCCTGGTGCAAGGCCCGGCTGGAACCGGCGCATGCGCTCACGTGGGGCCTGCTGGCCATGGGAGTTGCCTTCGTGCCCCTGCTGGTGGCGACGGCTGTACCCGTACCGGACGAGGGCCTCGGGCTGTGGCTGATGGCGGCGGTGCCTCCCGCCCTGTCGGCCCTGCTGCTGGCCCTCGGCACGATGATCGCGTACCCCTTCGAGATGGACACCATCGTCCGCCTCTGCGGGAACCGCCTCGTCGCAACCCACTACGGGCTCTACAACACCGTCTGCGGTGTAGGCATCACCATCGGGAACCTCCTCACAGGAGCTGCTCTGGACGCGGCCCGTACCGCCGGCCTGCCCGCCCTGCCTTGGGCTGCGCTGTTCATGCTCGGCCTGGGGTGTGCCGCGGCGGTGTACGGGATGCACCGCACCGGTCGACTGGCTCCGCCTGCCCCCACAGGCCGGCGTGAACCGGCGGTGGCGTAACGGTGGTGTCTGCCTGAGGCCTCCGCCCCCACCGACGGCTTCGGCGCCGCGTTCATCGCCGCCGCAGCGATCGCAGCGATCGGGGGTCTCGTCACCTGCTCGTGATGCGCAGTGACAAGTCGGCCGCGGCTGCCGCCCAGGCCGCCCCTGCCGCGCACGGTGAGCAGGTCGGCGCATAGCCGATGGGCTGCCGTGCGCGGCAGGGGAGCGGAGAGGTTTCGACACCCAGGGGCCGCCCGATGTCTCACCGCGAGTGGTTTCAGGGCCCGATCTCGAACTCGGGCGGCTCCAGGCTGTTCAGGCATCCGGTCTTCGGCGCGGCCGGGGTGTCGAAGAACGACACGGTGATCTCCTGGGCGCACTCCGACGAGGCGAACACCACATGCGGCTCGTAGGGGACCGTGACGACCTTGGCCCGGCTCAGCGTACGGGCGACGTACGGCCCGTTGTCCGCCCCGGTCTGGGAGTCGAACCCGCCCGACACGACGAGGGTGGGGATGTCGCTCCGCGTGACGTCCCGGATCGTGGCCGGCGCCGCGGGGACCTTCCAGACCTCGCAGTCCGGACGGAGGAAGGTGAGCTGCGGAGCCTGGGCCAGCACCGAGCGGGGGAACGACGGGAACGCTTCCTGTCCGGCCCGGAGCGCCTCTTCCCGGCTCTCGTACGGCGTCCACGCGCTGCAGAAGACGCCGTAGGCGAGACCGTGCGAAACCCTTCCCATGGCCTGGGGGCTGACCTTGCCGCCCGCCCACTGCTGGGCGATCCGCTGCGGCTTGCCGTGCGCCAGCTCGTCGAGGGCGCGGGGCACCTGGGGCGCCACATGGGTGGCGGAGGTCATCCAGTTCACCAGCGCTCCGCCGTCCAGCACGACCTTCACCGGCTTCGGGCTGCCGGGGGGCTTGACGGTGGTCGTGACCGGATCGGCTTCGAGGTCACGGACGAGCCGGTCGAAAGTGGCCGACAGGTTCGGATAGCGCCGATTGCACGCCGGCTGCTCCGCGCAGGCCTTGAACAGGCCGTCGAAGCCCTGCCGGGCGCTGCTCCAGGTCAGGGCCGACCCGGCTCTGGACGGCGGCAGTATGCCGTCGATGCCCACCGAGCGGAGCCCCTCGGGGTGCAGGCGCATGTAGACCAGCGCCAGGTGGGTGCCGTAGGAGATGCCGAACACGTTCCACTTCTCGATGCCCAGCGCGGTGCGCAGGTCCGCGTAGTCGGCGGCGCTCTCGGTGTCGTTGTAGGCGCTGAGGTCGACCCCGCGGCCCGCCAGCTTGTCGCGGCAGGCCTTGGTGGCCTCGACATGCAGACGCCCGGTGGACGGAGCGTCGTAGACGAGGCCGACCGCGCGTGCGTTGAACTGGTCGATGTCGGGGCACAGGAGCGCCGGGTCGGCCGAGTACGTACCGCGCTGGGACATGAAAATCACGTCACGGTCGCGGTTCAGGCCGCCGTCGACCGCCATCTGCGCCTCCCCCACCGAGTCGTCTCCGGGTCCGCCCGCGAACCACACGATGGGGTCGGGTTTCGGTGTGTCGGCCGCGGCGGGCACGATCGCGACACCGAGTTCGATCGTTCGACTGCTGGGTTCGGCGCGGTTCTCGGGCACGGTGAGCGTTCCGCAGCGGGCTTCTTCGAGCGCCTCGATCGGTTCCGGCGTCTTCGGGCAGGGGCCCGGTTCGAAGCCGGCGTCGCCCACCGTCCGAGCGGCCGTGCCGATCGGCGCTCCGGTCCCGGTGCCGGTGCGGGGCTGCGCCTGTGCGGGCGCTGCGAGCAGCCCGGTGATGAGGAGACCGGTCGCCATGCCGGCCGAAGTGGCCTGGAGTCGTCGTACGGGACGGCGACGACTGGGGGCTCGGTGGCGTGACATCTGCCCTCCCGGTCATTTCGGGATGATCGTGAACGATTTGGGCTCGAGGCCGTCCACGCAACCGGTGTCGGGCGCGGTCGGGCGAGCGAGGAACGAGGCCAGCACGCGTTGTGCGCAAGGCGACTGCGGGACCACCCAGTGGCCGATTCCCGGAACCTGCACGTCGGTCGAGCGGGACAGGTCACGGGCCACGTCCCGCGCCCAACTCGCCCCGGTCTTCATGTCGAACGTGCCGGAGACCACGAGCGCCGGCACCGCGCCGGCCGTGGCCACCCGCTGGACGGACGCGCGGTCCGGAACGTTCCAGACCCGGCACGCCGCGTACTGGAAGGGAAGTTGCGGCGGCTGGGCCAGGACCGTGTCCGGCCACCCCGGGAAGGCCCGGCGCCCTGCGTTCAGCACGTCGGATTCCGAGTACCCCGGCGCCCACTCGCTGCACGCCACCGACTCCGTCAGTCCGTGCGCGAACGCGCCGACGTTCTGGACCGAGCCCGCCGCGCGGGCCTGCGCGAAGCGCTCCGGGCGTCCCTGGCTGAGTTCCTCGAGCGCCGCCGGGACGTCCTTGGCCGGGACGGCGTTGCCGACCACCAGGTTCAGCAGCGCGCCCCCGTCGAGGACGACCCTGACCGGCTTTCCTCCGCTCGGCGGCGGGACGTTCAGCGTCAGGGGCTGTGCCTCCAGCCTGCGCACCTGCGACGTCAGCATCCGGGGCAGGTCCGGGTACCGGTCCTTGCAGCGGGGCTCCGCCGCGCACGCCTCGAAGATGTTGCGGATCCCCTCCTGAGCGCTGCTCCATGTCCACGGCAGGGTCGCGGTCTGGGGAGGTGCGAGCGAGTCGAGCGCCACGGCGCGGATTCCCCCGGGGTGCCTGCGCAGGTACGTGAGGGCCAGGTCGGTGCCGTAGGAGTACGCGTAGACGTTCCACCGGGGGATGCCCAGCGCCTTGCGCAGGTCGGCGAAGTCGGCGGCGTTCTCAGTGGTGTTGTAGGCACTCAGGTCGATGCCGTCGGCCGCCAAGCGGCCCCGGCACTCCTTCACCGCCTTCAGCAGGCGCTGCTCCGTGGGCTCTGCGTCATAGGGCAGGCCCACGGCCTGCGCGTTGAACCGGTCGACCTCCGGGCAGGCGAGGTTCGGCTGCGAGTAGAGGTTTCCGCGCTGGGCCATGATGATCAGCTCGCGGTCCTTGTTCAGGCCGGAGTCGACGAGGAAGGGGATGTCGTCGATCGCGTCGGCACCGGGGCCTCCCGCCATGAAGACCACAGGGTCCTGTGCGGCTTTCGCCGGGGTGGCAGCCGGAATGACCGCCACGGCCAGCTTGATGGTCCGGCCGCCGGGGCGGGAGCGGTTCTCGGGGACCTCGAGGAAGCCGCACCGTGCGCCGCTCAGCGCGGCGATGGGCTCGGGCGGCTTCGGACAGGGGCCGGGCACGAACCGGGACGGGGCTGCCGCGCCGGGCCCCGCGGACCGGGCGGGTGGTGACGCGGCACTGCTGGGTGTGGGGCCGATTGCTGCCAGGCAGACCAGAGCGGCCGCGGCAGTCATCGCGTGGATGCTGTGCTGTGGCATGTGATCTCGTTCCTCTGCCGACATCGGCGGCGGCCCTGCCGGCCCAGGGCCCCAGCGGTTTGGGCGGAACGCGCCTTTTCGACGCTACCGGGCGGCGCGTTCGCGCGCACGCGGAGCGGTCGCAACCCGTGGCACGGGCGGCCCCCGGCCGTCCGCAGTGACGCGATCGCCCCACCGCCGGTCGTGATCTGAACCGCCCAGGCACTGCTCATGCTGCTCAGCCGTTGACTGGCTGGCGTATCCGCCGTCCACCACGAACTCCGAGCCCGTCGAGTAGCTCGCCTCGTCCGACTACAGGTGAACCCGGTCGACGGTGCGTTCCTCGCCCTGAAGACGATCCCGCACGCCCGGCTGCACGTCTTCCCGCACTGCGGCCACTGGGCCCAGTCCGAGAAGTTCGACGAGTTCAACCGGCTCGCCATCGACTTCTTCACCCACTGAAGGGCCCGGCGCACGGAACGGCGTCGCGGCCGGTTCCACGGCCGCGGTCACTGCGCCGTGGCGGTCCTCGGCGGCGTGAGCCAGGGGGCTGGTCGCGCCCAGTGGCCCCACGCTCGTTCGGCCGCGTGGAAGGATGAGCCCATGGGGTCGCGACTGCCGTTCGGGGACGCGTTACGGGCCGAGCTGGGATCGCCCCGGCGCTCTCGAAGACTGGGCAGCAGCCCTCGCTCGCGCGTGTGGCGCGTCGAGCTGCCCGAGGCGACGGCGGTGGTGAAGCAGATCGTCGACGGCCCTGATGCCGACGAGCGATACGCCCGCGAGGTGGCCGCCTTGCGGCTCGCCGCCCGAGCCGAGACTCCCGTCGTGCCCGCGTTGCTGGCCGTCGATCCCGACGAGCGGGTCCTGGTGCTGGAGCATCTCGATCACCGACGCCCGCGCGGCGACTGGATCGTCGACTACGCAGCCGCGTTGGCACGACTGCATGCCACCGCCCGTCCGGAGGACGTTGGGGTACTTCCCCGTTGGCAGGGCCCGGACCAGGCCGATGTCGAGTCCTTCCTGCGACTGGCCGGGGCTCTGGAGGCTCCTGTCCCGTCCGGCGTGTCCGGCGAACTCCATGACCTCGTGAACCGGCTCGACCGGGCATCCGGGCATGCCCTTCTGCACGGGGATCCCTGTCCCGGTAACGATCTCCACACCGCCGCGGGGATCAGATTCGTGGACTTCGAGCAGGCGTCACTGGGCAGCGGCTCGATGGAACTGGCCTATCTGCGCATCGGGTTTCCGACCTGCTGGTGTGTCACTTCGGCGTCGGAGCCGCTGCTGGAACGGGCGGAGCGCGCATACCGCAAGGAGTGGCGCACCGTCACCGGTTGCGAAGCCCAGGACGGCCTCGCCGACGCGTGCGCCGGCTGGCTGCTCCGCGGCGACGCGCTGGTGGAGCGGGCACGCCGCGACAGCACTGATCACCTGGCCCGGATTCCGCACCGGGACTGGACGTGGGGCACCGCGACCGCCCGGCAGCGGCTCCTTCACCGGCTCGGGGTCGTCAGCCGGATGACGGCCGGCGACACCTCTCTCAGCGGCGTGAGCAGCCTCACCGCCGGCATGCGCCGACGCATGCTCGTTCGCTGGCCCGCACTTCAGCCCGTCCCGGCACAGCGACCCTAGAGGTCGGCTGACCCCCCCGGAATCGTCGGCGAGTCACTGGCATGCCGACCTGTCCCGAGAGGGCTTGCAGGCCGTGGTGCGAGCGGAACACGGTCCACCGCTCGGCCTCGACCCGTTGCCGGGAGAAGCCCAGCACCTGGGCTTTCGCGTACGACAGGCGAAGGTGCACGGTCACCAGCCCGCCGGCCCACCGCACCTCACCTCCCCGAAGCCCAGGTCCCGTCGGGCCGGCCTGGTCCGGTCAGGCCGCGGTCAGCCCCAGGTCCTCGGCGAGCCGGCCCCGGTGCCACGCCGGTGGTCCGAACAGCTGGGCCGAGCCGTGTGCGCGCTTGAAGTAGCGGTGGGCATCGTGCTCCCAGGTGATACCGATGCCGCCGTGCAGCTGGATCGTCTCGCCCGCCACCGCCGAAAACGCCTCCGAGCAGGCGGATTTGGCCACGGCCGCACAGCGTGACAACTGCGACGAGCCGGCGGCGGCCGCGAAAGCCGCGCCGAGCGCGGCCGACCGCGCCGACTCCACCAGCACGTACGCGTCCGCCAGCCGGTGCTTGAGCGCCTGGAAGGAGCCGATCGGCCGGCCGAACTGCGTGCGCTCCTTGGCGTAGGCGACCGTGAGCTCCAGGCAGCGCTCGGCCGCGCCGGTCTGCTCGGCGGCGAGCGCCGTGCAGGCCAGGTCCAGTACGTGCCCAAGGACACGGCCGCCGTCGCCCTCCGCGCCGATGAGCCGGCCCTCGGCGCCGTCGAGCACGATGCGCGCCTGCGCCCGGGTCTGATCCATGGCGACCACCGCCTCGCGGCGCACACCCGCGCCGTCGACGGGCACCTGGAAGAGGGAGACACCCGTCCCCGTCCGGGCCGCCACGAGCAGCACATCGGCCTCGGTCCCGTGCAGCACGAATTCCTTGGTCCCACCGAGCCGCCAGGTGCCACCCGGGCCACGGGCGGCGTCGGCCCGGACGGCCGCCGGGTCCCAGGAACCGTGTTCGGCCCACGCCAGGGCCCCCACCGTCCGGCCCTCGGCGAGCCCCGGCAGCAGTCGCGCGCATGCCCTCGTGTCGTCGGAGGCGAGCAAAGCCTGCACCGCGAGCACCGCCGAGCCGAGGTAGGGGACGGGGCTCAGGTTCCGGCCCAACTCCTCCATGACGACGTGGACTTCGCGTGGGCCGCAGCCCGCACCGCCGTACTCCTCGGGGACGGCGAGTCCGGCGACGCCGATCTGCCCGGTCAACGGCAGCCAGGCCGCCGCACCCTCGTGACGTGCGAGCGATGCCCGCACGGCGGACCGCAGTTCCTTCTGTTCCTCCGTCGGCCTCACCTGCCGGCTCCCTTCTGCGCCGCTCCGTCCGGCGTGCCGTGCTGTCCCCGTGAGGATTCGGGCTCTCTTCGCAGGACGGAGTCGTCCGCCAGGTCCCGGCCGCGGGTCTCGGCCGTCCGCCAGACGGCCGGCGCGGTCACCAGCCCGCAGAGAACGGCCACCGCCACGAGCGGCGTGCTCGAGACGCCGCCCGAGGCCGAGAGCAGGCTGCCGGCCATCAGCGGCGTGAACCCGCCGCCTATGAGGGCGGCCAGTTGGTACCCCAGGGAAGCGCCTGTGTAGCGGACCCGGGTGCCGAACATCTCGGACAGCAGCGGCCCCAGCGGCGCGTACATCGCGGACTGCACCACCTGGCCGAGGACCATGCCGAGGATCAGCAGGGCGGTGGACTCCGCGTCGACGAGCGCGTAGACGGGGGCGGCGAGCAGCATGATGCCCACGGCACCGCCGAGCACGACCGCCCGACGCCCGACGCGGTCGGAGAGCGCGGAGAGGAGCGGGATCGCCACCAGTCCCGTGACCGCGGTGAAGAGGAGACCGGCCATCACATCGGAGGTCGCGTAGCCGACGGACGTGGCGTAGGTGAGCATGAAGGTGCTGATCAGCGCCGTCAGAGCGAAGGGGCCGATACCGACGGCGCAGGCGCGAAGGAGAGTCCGGGGTTCGCGCAGCACCTGAGACAGAGCCGCTTTGCGCAGCAGAGCAGGGTCCGGGACCGCGGCCGGTCCCTCGGCTCCCTCAGCTGCCTCGGCTCTCTCAGGTCTCTGCGGGGTCGGTGCGGTGGACATGGCTGACTCCAGGGTGTGCTGGGGACGTCGGGGATGTACGGGCGGTGATCCGCCGTGTGGGTGGCGGACAGCTCGCCCTCCGGGTCGGGTGGTCCCGGGAGAACGAGTCATGGGGCCCGGAGTGGGTTCAGGGGGCGAGCACGCGGGCGCGGCAGGCGGCCGGTGTGCCCCAGGCGGACCGCAGCGCGCGGGACTTGCGGATCCACAGGGAGAGGTCGAGCTCCTCGGTGTAGCCGAGGGCGCCGTGGAACTGCAGGGCGGTGCGGGCAGTGGCGCAGGCCGCCTCGCACGCCGCGACCTTCGCCGCCGCGATCTCGCGGCCGGACGCCGGATTTTTCGCGGCCAGGGCCACGGCCGCGGCCTGGATCAGGGGCTGGGCGAACTCCAGGGCGATCAACATGTCGGCCAGCCGGTGCTTCACCGTCTGGAACGAGCCGATGGCCACCCCGAACTGGGTGCGCTGCCGGGCGTATTCGACGGTTCGTGCGAGCAGGGTGCGGCCCAGACCGAGGGCCTGTGCCGCCGTCGCCAGCGCCGCGACGTCGGCGGCGTGCTCGGCCGCGGCGGTCACCTCCGGCCCTCGCGCCAGGACGGTTCCGCCGAGCGGGCGGGCCGGCCGGCGCGCCGGGTCGGCGGACGGCTGGACGGGCCCGGCCGCCTCCGCCAGGCGTACGGCGTCGCCGTCCACGACGAAGACGGCGTCGGCGGCGTGGGCGTCAAGGGCGTACGGGCTGCTCTCGGAGAGCAGACACAGCGAGGCGGCCGTCTTGCCGGACGCGATGCCCGGCAGCCATGCGGCGGCCGCCGCGTCGTCTCCCAGACGGTCCAGGAATGCCGCCGCGGCCACCGTCTCCACCAGCGGGCCCGGCACCGCGTGGCGGCCCATTTCCGTGAAGGCGACAGTGAGTTCGACGGGGAGCGGGCCGAGGCCGTCGTGCTGCTCCGGCACGGCGAGGGCGAAGACGCCGGCCTCGGCCAGCTTCTCCCACACGTCGCGGCCGGGTGCGGTGTTCCCGGCGGCCCAGGCCCGTACGACGGCGGGGGTGCCGGCCGCCGCGAGCATGCCGTCCAGGGAGTGGGCGAACGCCTGCTGCTCGTCGTCGAGGAGGAACCGCATCACCGGCGTCCCTTCGGCAGGCCGAGCAGCCGCTCGGCGATGATGTCGCGCTGGATCTCGTTGGTACCGGCGTAGATGGGGCCGGCGAGGGAGAAGGTGTACCCCTCGGCCCAGCTCCCCTGCGCGGGCGCCTCCCCGGCCGTGTCCGACAGTTCGCCGTACGGGCCCAGCAGGTCCAGCGCGGTCTCGTGGAGGGCGATGTCCAGCTCGGACCAGAAGACCTTGTTGAGGCTCGACTCGCCGCCGATCGCTCCTCCGGCGGCGATCCGCGAGGCGCCCGCGTAGGTGAAGAGCTGGTACGCGCGGGCGCCGATGACCGCGTCGGCGACCCGGTCGCGCAGGGCGGTGTCGCTCGGGTCCGCGGCCGAGCGCCACAGCGCTGTCAGGCGGTGGGCCGCCGCGGTGAACCGTCCGGGGCTGCGCAGCGTCAGCCCGCGCTCGTTGCCCGCGGTGCTCATCGCGACCCGCCAGCCCTGGCCCGGTTCGCCGATCACGTCCCGGTCAGGGACGAAGACGTTGTCGAGGAAGAGTTCGGCGAAGGCGGGCTTGCCGTCGAGCCGGCCGATGGGGCGCACGCTCACCCCGTCCGCGTCCAGCGGGAACATGAGGTACGTCAGGCCGCGGTGGGGCTTGTCCGCGTTCGTGTCACCCCGGTCACTTCGGAAGAGGCCGAACGCGCGGTCGGCGAAGGCCGCCCGGGACGACCAGGTCTTCTGGCCGCTCAAGAGCCAGCCGCCGTCGGTGCGTACAGCCGTGGAGCGCAGGCTTGCGAGGTCCGAGCCGGACTCCGGCTCGGACCAGGCCTGGGCCCAGATCACCTCGCCGCTCGCCATCGGCGGCAGGATCCGGGCCAGTTGCTGGGCCGTGCCGTGCTCCAAGAGGGTAGGGGCGAGGAGATGGATACCGTTCTGGCTGACCCGGCCGGGTGCGCCGGCGGCGTAGTACTCCTCCTCGAAGATCAGCCACTCGAGGATCGAGGCCCCGCGGCCGCCGTACTTCTCGGGCCAGGAGACCACCGACCAGCGGTCCGCGGACAGTGTGCGCTCCCACTCGCGGTGGGCGGCGAAGCCCTCGGCGGTCTCCAGGGAGGGCAGCGGTGCGGCCGGGACACGGGTGGCCAGCCAGGCGCGGGCCTCGGCACGGAACGCCTCCTCCTCGGCGGTGAAGTCGAGGTCCATCAGGCGGAGGCCTCCTTCATCGCGCGGACGTCCATGCCGCCGAGCGAGTCCTTCGCAGTCTCGGCGTTGTGGGCGTGCGCCAGGTGGTGCAGCCCGAAGACGGAGTCCATTCCGGCGTGCATTCCC
The DNA here is from genome assembly GCF_013387495.1 of Streptomyces sp. PKU-EA00015. Classification (GTDB taxonomy): domain Bacteria; phylum Actinomycetota; class Actinomycetes; order Streptomycetales; family Streptomycetaceae; genus Streptomyces. Next base: position 30,606 of record NZ_JABZEE010000003.1, read on the forward strand.
TGAAGGTCCTCGGCCTGGTTGACGGCCCGCTTGGTCAACGCCAGCCCCAGGCGCGGCATGTCGGCGATCCGGTTCGCCAACTCCATGGTCCTTCCGGCCAGTTCGGCGCGGGGCACGACCCGGTTGACCATTCCGACCTCGTACGCGCGCTGCGCGCTCATCCGGTCGCCGGTGTAGAGGAACTCCTTGGCGATGCGCGGCGGCATCACCCACGGATGGGCGAAGTACTCCACGCCCGGGATGCCCATACGCACCACCGGGTCGGCGAAGAACGCGTCCTCGGAGGCGACGATCAGGTCGCAGACCCAGGCGAGCATGAGGCCGCCCGCGACGCACGCGCCCTGCACGGAGGCGATCACGGGCTTGGGCAGTTCACGCCAGCGGCGGCACATGCCCAGGTAGACCTCGGACTCGCGGGCGTAACGGTTCTCCGCGCCCTGCTTGTCCGAGTGGTCCCACCACAGGCCCGCCTTGCGGTCGAACGGCAGATGCGTGTCCCGTTCCGGGGTGCCGATGTCGTGGCCGGCCGAGAAGTGCTTCCCCGCTCCGGCGAGGATCACGACCTTCACCTCGTTGTCGTCGGCCGCGCGGTAGAGGGCCCGGTCCAGGGCGTAGGTCATCGCGGAGTTCTGGGCGTTTCGGTAGTCGGGCCGGTCCATGGTGACCACGGCGACGGCTCCGTGGCGCTCGTACCGGACGGGCTCGGCGGGTGCAGTGCGGGCAGCGGACATCTGCCCTCCTTCCCTAACAAGTGTTTGGTAGGTTAACGTACGGACTCTCGGCCGTCGAGAAAGTCGAGTCGCCCCTTCGTCGAGAGTCGTCCGGAGCCGCCCATGAGCAGCGTCGAGGAGTTCCGCACCGAGGTCCGCGGCTGGCTGCGGGCCAACCTCACGGGGGAGTTCGCGCGCCTGCGCGGGCGCGGCGGGCCCGGCCGGGAGCACGAGGCCTTCACCGAACGCCTCGCCTGGGAGCGGCACATGGGCGCCGCGGGCTGGACCTGCGTCGGCTGGCCGAAGGAGTACGGCGGCCGCGGCGCCACCCTCGAGCAGCAGGTCGCCTTCCACGAGGAGTACGCACTCGCGGACGCCCCCGCCCGTGTCAATCACATCGGGGAGCAGCTGCTCGGCCCCACCCTGATCGCCTTCGGTACGCCCGAGCAGCGCGACCGCTTCCTCCCCCGGATCGTCGCCGTCGAGGAGCTGTGGTGTCAGGGGTACAGCGAGCCGGACGCCGGATCGGACCTGGCGAACGTACGGACGCGGGCCGAGCTCGACGGCGAGCAGTGGGCGGTCACCGGCCAGAAGATCTGGACGTCACTCGCGCACGAGTCCCACTGGTGCTTCGTCGTCGCCCGCACCGATCCCTGTTCCACCCGCCACCAGGGCCTGTCCTGTCTGCTGGTGCCGCTGGACCAGCCCGGCGTGGAGGTGCGGCCGATCACGCAGCTGACCGGCACCTGCGAGTTCAACGAGGTGTTCTTCGACAGCGCCCGCACACCGGCGGCGAACATCGTCGGAAGGCCCGGCGAGGGCTGGAAGGTCGCCATGGCCACGCTCGGCTTCGAGCGCGGTGTGTCCACCCTCGGCCAGCAGGTCGGCTTCCGCCGCGAGTTGGAGGCCGTCATCGAGCTGGCCAAGCGCAACGGCGCGGCCGACAGCCCGCTGATCCGCGACCGGATCGCCCAGGCCTGGATCGGCCTGGAGATCATCCGGGGCAATGCGCTGCGGATGCTGGAGGGCGTCGCGGCCGGCGCACCGGGCCCCGAGGCGTCCATCGGCAAGATTTTCTGGGCGACCTGGCACCGGGAGCTGGGCGAGCTCGCCATGGACGTGTGCGGCGCCGACGGAATGCTGGCGGCCGGCGAGCCCTATGACCTCGACGACTTCCAGCGGCTGTTCCTCTTCTCCCGCTCCGACACCATCTACGCCGGATCGAACGAGATCCAGCGCAACATCATCGCCGAGCGCGTGCTCGGCCTGCCCAAGGAGGTTCGCCCATGACCTCGGCCCCGCCGCCGTACGTACCGGGCCACCGCCTGCTCGCCGGCCGTACCGCCGTCGTCACCGCCGCCGCGGGAGCGGGGATCGGCGGCGCGACCGCCAAGCGGCTCCTGGAGGAGGGGGCGAGCGTCGTCGTCTCCGACGCGCACGCCCGCAGGCTGAAGGAGTCCGAGGCGGAGCTGGCCGCCGAGTTCGGTGCGGACCGCGTGACGTCGCTGCCGTGCGACGTGACCGACGAGGCCCAGGTCACGGCACTCTTCGACCTCGCCGAGGAGCGGCACGGACGCCTCGACATCGTGGTCAACAACGCCGGGCTCGGTGGCACGGCCGATCTCGTCGACATGCCCGACGAGCAGTGGAACAAGGTCCTCGACGTCACCTTGAACGGCACCTTCCGCTGCACCCGCGCCGCTCTGCGCCGCATGAAGGCCGCGGGCGGCGGGGGCGTCATCGTCAACAACGCCTCCGTGATCGGCTGGCGGGCGCAGAAGGGCCAGTCGCACTACGCCGCCGCCAAGGCCGGGGTCATGGCGCTCACCCGCTGCGCCGCGCTGGAGGCCGCCGACTACGGCGTACGCGTCAACGCCGTCTCGCCCAGCCTCGCCATGCATCCGCACCTGGTGAAGGTCACCACCCCCGAACTGCTGGAGGAGCTGACCTCCCGGGAGGCGTTCGGCCGCCACGCCGAGCCGTGGGAAGTGGCCAACGTCATCGTGTTCCTGGCCAGCGGCTACTCCTCGTACATGACCGGAGAGATCCTGTCCGTCAGCAGCCAGCACGCGTGAGGCAGAAATGGCCGCGTGCCGAGAAGCAGCAGTGGGAAGAACACGATGAGCCCGTCGCCCGAGCGGCGCGAGGAACTCCTCGCCACCGCGGCCGAGGTGTTCGCCGCACAGGGGTACAACGCCACCACGTCCGCAAGATCGCGGATACGGCGGGGATGCTCGCGGGCAGCCTCTACTACCACTTCGACTCCAAGGAGTCGATGCTCGACGAGATCCTCTCCACCTTCCTGGACGAGCTGTGGGCCCGGTACGACGCCGTGCTCGCCGCCGCACTCGGACCACGGGAGACGATCGAGGCCCTCGTCACCGAGTCCTTCCGGGAGATCGACCGGCACCGTGCCGCTGTCGCCATCTACCAGAAGGAGTCCAAGCACCTGCGGACCCAGCCGCGCTTCGGCTATCTCGCCGACTCGCAGCAGAAGTTCGAGAAGGCGTGGCTCGGGACGCTGGAGCGCGGCGTCGCCGAGCACGTCTTCCGCGCCGACCTCGACGTCCGGCTCACCTACCGCTTCGTGCGCGACACCGTATGGGTCGCCGCGTCCTGGTACCGGCCCGGAGGACAGCACAGCCCGGAGGAGATCGCCCGCCAGTACCTGTCGATGGTGCTGGAGGGGATCGCCCTTTGCGCAGGACACTGAAGACATCGGAAAAGGAGTGGCCATGGCCGAGGCATACATCGTCGAAGCGGTCCGTACCCCCGTCGGGAGGCGGAACGGCGGGCTGTCCGCCGTCCACCCCGCCGACCTCGGCGCACACGTGCTCAAGGCGCTGATGACGCGCTCGGGCGCCGACCCGGCGGGCGTCGAGGACGTCGTCTTCGGCTGCCTGGACACCGTCGGTCCCCAGGCCGGCGACATAGCCCGCACCTCGTGGCTCGCCGCGGGGCTGCCGCAGGAGGTGCCCGGTGTGACCGTGGACCGCCAGTGCGGCTCCTCCCAGCAGGCGGTGCACTTCGCCGCGCAGGCGGTGCTGTCCGGCACCAGCGACCTGGTGGTCGCGGGCGGCGTGCAGAACATGTCGCAGGTGCCGATCGCCTTCGCGAGCCGCCAGGCCGCCGAGCCGCTCGGCCTGACCCAGGGCCCCTTCGCCGGCTCCGAGGGCTGGCGGGCCCGGTACGGGGACCGGCCGGTCAGCCAGTTCCACGGGGCCGAACTCATCGCCGAGCAATGGGACATCTCCCGCCGCGACATGGAGGAGTTCGCGCTGCGCTCGCACCAGCGGGCGATCCGCGCCATCGACGAGGGGCGCTTCGACCGCGAGGTCGTCCCGTACGGGGCCGTGGCCCGCGACGAGGGCCCGCGCCGCGACACCACCCTGGAGAAAATGGCGGGCCTGAAACCGCTGGTCGAGGGCGGCCGGCTGACCGCCGCGGTCTCCTCGCAGGTGTCCGACGGCGCCTCCGCGTTGCTGCTCGCGAGCGAGCGTGCCGTACGGGAGCACGGGCTGACCCCGCGCGCCCGCATCCACCACCTCTCGGTGCGCGGCGAGGACCCGATCCGCATGCTGTCCGCGCCGATCCCGGCCACAGCGTACGCACTGAAGAAGGCGGGGATGACGCTCGACGACATCGACCTGGTCGAGATCAACGAGGCGTTCGCGTCCGTAGTGCTGGCGTGGCTGAAGGAGACCGGGGCCGACCCGGAGAAGGTCAACGTCAACGGCGGCGCCATCGCCCTCGGCCACCCGCTCGGCGCCACCGGCACCAAGCTGATGACCACCCTGTTGCACGAACTGGAGCGCACGGGCGGCCGCTACGGTCTCCAGACGATGTGCGAGGGCGGCGGCCAGGCGAACGTGACGATCATCGAGCGGCTCTGACCTGCCACGGCGCCGTATGGCCCGCCGGTCTCGTCGGCCGGCGGGACGTACGTGGCGAGGCCGCCCGTGTCGCCCACGGGGTCCGAATCCGCCGACGGTCCATCAGTCCGGCGCCGCTACGGCCCGTCGCTCCACCGGAAGACGTGGACCGGCCCTGGTGCCACGATCCCGGGGCGTGTCCCGGATGCGAAACGGTCCGCGGCCCTTCAATGCGTGGGGAGAAGAGAGCGGAGGGTGGCGTGTGCTTCGGCCATCACGCGGTCGACGAGCTCGGCACAGGACGGGAGATCGTCGATCAGCCCCGCGACCTGGCCGGCGGCCATCACACCGAGGTCGGTGCGGCCCTCGACCATCGAGGCCTTGAGCAGCATGGGAGTGCTGGCGGCCAGCAGCATCTGACTCCAGGCCAGTTCCTTGCGGTGTTTCATCGCCAGGCCGTCGCGGATCATCTGCGTCCAGCTCATGCCGCTCTCGCGCCGGAAGGCCCCGGCGTGGCGGACCGCCCGCAGCAGGGACGCGGCCCGGCCCGAGCGTTCCAGCGCGTCGACCAGCTCGGTGCGGAGCATCCGGTGGGGCAGGCCGTCCACCTTGGTGGTGACGGTGACGTCCTTGACCGCCGCGGCCAGGTACGTGGCCTTGACCGTATCGGGGACGGTGCTGTCGGAGGTGAGCAGGAAGCGGGTGCCCATGGCGATTCCGGCGGCACCGTAGGCGAGCGCGGCGACGAGGCCGCGCCCGTCGTGGAAGCCGCCCGCCGCGATGACCGGGATGTCGACGGCGTCCACGACCTGCGGCAGCAGAACGGTGGTGGCGACGTCGCCGGTGTGCCCCCCTCCTTCGCCGCCCTGCACCACCACCGCGTCGGCGCCCCACGCGGCGACCTTCTCGGCGTGCCGCCTGGCGCCGATGGACGGGATGACGACGACCCCGGCGTCCTTCAGCCGGGCGATCAGTTCCCGGGAGGGTGCGAGCGCGAACGAGGCGACCTTCACGCCCTCGTCGACGATGATCCGTACACGCTCCGCCGCGTCCCCCGCATCCGCGCGCAGATTGACCCCGAACGGCGCGTCCGTACGGGACTTGACCTCACGCACGGCGGAGCGGAGCCGGTCTGTGGTCATGGTGGCGGAGGCGAGTATCCCGAGCGCACCCGCATGGGCGGCGGCCGAGACCAGGCGGGGCCCGGCCACCCAGCCCATGCCGGTCTGCACGATGGGGTGCCGGACACCGACCAGTTCGGTGAGCGGGGTGTTGATCGTGACGTCGCTCATGCGGCCGACACCTCACGGTCGCGCAGCGCCTTCGGGTCGATGACCTCCCGGATCAGCCGCAGCTCCTCGGCGGTGGGCTCGCGGGTGTGCGGCACCTCGTCGGGGACGGTGAGCGCGAAGCCGGTGGCGGCGACGACCTGCTCGACCGTGACGCCGGGATGCAGCGAGCGCAGCCGCATCGTCCGGTCCGGGGTCTCGAAGTCGAACACGCCCAGGTCGCTGATGACATCCGGGATGCGGTGGTAGCGGGTCGCGGAGGGGCCGGCCGCGGCGGCGCGGTCGTAGCCGACCCCGGACACCATGTCGACCTGCTCGACGAAGACCCGTGGGGAGTGCTTGGGGATCCAGTAACTGGTCGGGTTGTTGAGGGTGTTGACGGGGGCGCCTCGCACGCCCAGCAACTGCCGCTCGGGCCGGGCCCACGCGCCGATGCAGGAGATGTTCTGGTTGCCGTGCCGGTCGAGCTGGCTCGCGCCCATCATCACGTGCCGCCGCCCGGTGGCGACCAGAGCCAGGTGCTGCCGGTACGGCAGCCAGCCCTCCACCACCTGTGCCCGGGCGCCGATCGCCGGTACGTCGCCGATGAGCAGCGCTTCGCCGTCCGTCAGCAGCAGGTCGGGGGAGAAGGTGAGCTTCGCAAGCCGGGCCCCGATCGTGGGGACGGTGCCCATCGGGCCGGCCAGCACCTCGCCCGCGCCGCGCCATGCCTCGGCGCACGCCACCACGCAGTACTCGGCCCGCGTCGCCGTCGTCGTACCGCTGCTCATGCTTCCTCCTCGTGGAACGCCGCCACCGCGGCCTGGTACGCGCCCTCGTCGCCCGACAGGAACCGCTCGCCGAAGGCCCGCCAGGCCTCGGGGTTGCGTGCCGCCCTGGCGTAGGCACGCTGGAACGCCTCGTCGCGGTCGTGGTCGGGGGCGCAGGAGGTGAAGTGTGCGCCGTTCGGTGTCTCGACGACGCCGTTCACGAATGCGCGCTTGACCAGCAGGGACTGTGGACCGGAGTCCTTCAGCAGGTCTGCGGTGTCGACGATCCGTTCGCAGGAGACGTACGCCGCGTCGGCGGCCTCGCAGAACAGATCGTCGAAGTACGGGTCCGGGCCCAGGTACTGGGCGTTGCCCTGCGCATCGGCCCGGTTGAGGTGGACGAGCGCGGCGTCCAGCCGCAGGGCCGGGACCGCGACCAGTTCCTCGCCGTCCTCGTACGGGGAAGTGACCGTGCGCAGCGACGGGTTGACGCTCATCACGTCCGAGGCGAGACCGGCCCGGATCGGCATGAACGGCAGCCGGTGCGCGGCGGCCGTCAGGCCCCACATGACCATGGCCTCGTCCAGCTCCACCATCTCGAACGCGCCTCGCTGCCGGGCCGCCCCGAAGTTCGGCTCGAGGGGGAGGGAGTCGAGTGTGGCGAACGCCGCGACCAGCTTGCGGATCTTCCCGGCGGCGGCGAGCAACCCGACGTCCGGGCCGCCGTACGAGACGACGGTCAGATCGGTGAGGTCCGAGCGCAGCAGCGCGCGTACCAGCGCCATCGGCTTGCGCCGTGAGCCCCAGCCGCCGATGCCGATCGTCATCCCGCTCTCGAGGCGGCCGACCACCTCCTCGGCGGTCATCGTCTTGTCGCTCACCGTCGGTCCTCCTCGGACGACACGAACGCGTCGCGGTGCCTGTCTGCGACGCCGCTGAGGTTGGCCTCGAAGGTGAAGCCCTGCTCGAAGCGGTAGCTGCGGCGGACATCCACCGGGTCGATCCCGTTGATCGCGGCCTTGGCGAGGCGGATCAGACAGCCGTCCTTGGCGGCGATCTCCCGCGCCAGCTCCAGCGCGGCGTCGTGGAGGCGCTCGCGGGGGACGACCCGCCACACCGAGCCGTGCTGGTGCAGCTCCTGCGCGGTGGCGGTGCGGGAGGTGTAGTACAGCACCCGCATCAGATGCTGGGGGACCAGCCGGGCGAGGTGGGTTGCCGCGCCCAGTGCGCCCCGGTCCAGCTCGGGCAGCCCGAAGGTCGCGTCGTCGGCGGCGACGATGGCGTCGGCGTTGCCGGCCAGGCCGATGCCGCCGCCCAGACAGAAGCCGTGCACGGCGGCGACCACCGGGACCTCGCAGTCGTAGACCGCGGCGAATGCCTCGTAGCAGCCGCGGTTGGCGCCGATCAGGGCGTCGTGCCCGGTCGTGCGCTGCATTTCCTTGATGTCCACGCCGGCGTTGAAACCGCGGCCGGCGGCGGTGAGCACCACGCAGCGAACCGTCGGGTCGGCCCCGGCGGCGCGCACAGCGGCGGCCAGGTCGTACCAGCCCTGTACCGGGAGGGCGTTGACCGGGGGGAAGTCCACGGTGACGACGGCGATGCCCTCGTGCGGGGCGGAGGTGGAGACACCCATGAGCAGATCAGCTACCTTTCCACCAAACGTTTGTTAGGCGAAGGTAGCAGTGGATCCTCCACTGCGGGAGGTGTCAATTGGCAGCGATCATCGACCTGTCCGGCTCCGTCGCCGTCGTCACCGGCGGAACCCGAGGCATCGGCGCGGGGATCACCCGCGCCCTGCTCGAAGCCGGTGCGCAGGTCGTGACCTGCGCGCGACGGGCCCCCGACAACCCTGTCGAGGCTGCGGGGCGCATGGCCCGCTTCCTCCCCGTCGACCTCCGCGATCCGCAGGCGGTCGGTGGATTCTTCGAACGGGTGCGGAGCGACTACGGGCGGCTGGACACACTGGTCAACAACGCCGGGGGAACTCCCTTCCGGATGCTCGACGAGGGCGGAGCCGAACGCCACGCCCGGGTCGTCGAGCTGAACCTCGTCGCGCCGCTGACCGCCTCGCTCGCCGCGTACGAGGTGATGCGCCATCAGGGCGGCGGCGGATCGATCGTGATGATCGGCAGCGTCAGCGGGACCCGCCCGTCCCCGGGGACAGCGGCGTACGGAGCCGCCAAGGCGGGCCTGGAGAACCTCGCCCGCTCCATGGCCGTGGAATGGGCGCCCCGGGTGCGGGTCAACACGCTCGTCCTCGGCATGGTCCGCACCGAGCTGTCCCACCTGCACTACGGGGACGAGGACGGCATCGCCGCCGTCGGCCGCACCGTGCCGCTCGGCCGGCTCGCCGATCCCTCCGACATCGGCGACGCCTGCGTCTTCCTCGCCTCCGACCGGGCCGCATACATCAGCGGCGCCGCCCTGCACGTCCACGGCGGAGGGGAGCGCCCCGCCTTCCTCGACGCCGCAGGCGTCAACAACTGACCGCCTGACCCCCTCCGGCGGGGGTGGGGCGTTGAAGACGCGCGCCCGCCGCCGTGGCGCCGGGGGGGACCTGCCCAGGACGGCTGCCGCAAGACATCCGCGCACCGAAAGGACACCAGCCATGACCACGGGAATCTGCACCGAACGCGTCGCCGTCGTCACCGGGGCCGGCCGCGGGCTCGGCCGCGCGCACGCCCTCGCCTTCGCCGCCGAGGGAGCGAGAGTCGTCGTCAACGACCTCGGCGTCGGTCCCGACGGCACGGGAGGGGCCCGCGGGCCCGCCCAGCAGGTCGTCGACGAGATCCGCGCGCTCGGCGGGGAGGCGGTCGCCCATGGCGGGGACATCGCCACCGCCGACGGCGCGGCCTCGCTCATCGCCACCGCGGTGGACGCCTTCGGCCGCCTCGACACCCTCGTCAACAACGCCGGATTCCTCCGCGACCGCATGCTCGTCAATCTCGACGAGGACGATTGGGACGCCGTCATGCGCGTCCACCTCAAGGGCCACTTCCTGCCTCTCAGGCACGCCGCCGCGCACTGGCGCGCCGAGGCGAAGGCCGGCCGTACGCCCGAGGCCCGCGTGATCAACACCAGCTCCGGGGCCGGCCTGCTCGGCAGCGTCGGCCAGGGCAACTACGCCGCCGCCAAGGCGGGGATCGTCGGCCTGACGCTCGTCGCCTCGGCGGAGATGGCGCGCTACGGCGTCCAGGTCAACGCGATCGCCCCGGCCGCCCGCACCCGGATGACCGAGCAGACCTTCGCCGACACCATGGCCGCCCCCGAGGACGGCGCATTCGACGCCATGGCCCCGCAGAACGTCTCTCCCCTTGTCGTCTGGCTGGGTTCCTCCGCCTCCGCGGGGGTGACGGGCCGGGTCTTCGAGGCCGAGGCCGGCCGGATCACCGTCATGGAGGGCTGGCGGCGGGGTCCCACCGCGGACAAAGGTGCGCGCTGGACCCCGGCGGAGGCGGGAGAGACCGCCCTCGAGCTGCTGGCCGAGGCCGAGAGCCCCCAACCGGTGTACGGCGCGCGGTAGCAGCCGCCGGACGCCGCCGGCCCGCCGTCAGGGCGGAGCATTCTTCAACGGCCCCGAGAGCCGCGGACCGCGGCCCCCGGGGCCGTCCGCGTCTTCCCGCCGCGCCTTTCCCGGTCAGCGGGAATTCACGCTCCCCCTCGCAGAGCACCCCGCTTAGCCTCCCGGCACAGCCCAACGCACCGCCGCGGGCCGCTTCCTGCGGCCCGCCCACGCCCGTGTCACCGGTCCCGTGCAGCCGGTTCCGTGTCACCGGTCCCGTGCCCCCGGTTCCGTGCCCCCGGTTCCGTGTCACCGGTCCCGTGCTCCCGGTTTGTGCCACCGGGACCAGGAACTGTCCAGGCAATCACATCGCGAGGGCATGCCAAGGGCTCCTGTCACACGTCCCAGCCCCACCGAAACGGCGAGGTCAGGTCCGTTTCCGGCGGCGGATGATGTGGTGGGCCACGGTCACCATGAGGAGAAGGGCCGCGGGGACGGCGTAGGGGAAGGCGGCCGAGGCGAGGCGTTGGGCGCGCAGGGCGGACGTGATGCCCGCGACCCGGAGGGGTATGGCGAGGCTGTCGTTCTCCCGCACCCTGTCGTGCGCGGAGTAGGCGTCACCGTGGACGACTTCCAGGCGGCCCGCAGCGCCCGGGACCTTCCGGTCGATGCGCAGCCTGATGTCCTCGTCCTCGAACCCCCAGGGGCAGGAGACCTGCCGGCCATTGGTCGAGCAGAGTGCTTCGCCCTCGTCCATGGGGACGCCGACCACCGTCGTGCCCTCGGGGGCGGTGAACCGCAGACCGTACTCCACGTGGTTGGTGACATCCGCCTCGGTGCCGTCCGGCCAGCGCTTACGGACGCCGATCCCGACATCCACGGTTTCGCCCTCCGCTCCGTGGACGGCTGCTGCGCCGACGGCCGCGAGGTCGAGGTGGGTGTCGACCGCGACCATGTCGTCGGGGTTCTCCTGGAAGCGGCCGGTCACGTCGGTCTCCCGCACCCCGAGGGCCGGATCCGTGTCGTGCCCGGCGCGCCAGTTCCCATGGCGCTCCAAGTGCTTCTTCTGTGAACTGCCGGGGTTCAGGTCGGGGTCATCGGGTCCGCCGATCGCAAACGCCGAATAGGAGAAGTTGCTGTAGATCACCCGCTTCGGAATCCGGAAAAGGAGCGGGCGGTCCAGGGAAACGGTTTCCTGAGGGCGCAATTCGCGCTCGAATTCGCATTGCACGGACGAGGGGTAGAGGTCTTGGTAGCCGCAGTTCCGGTACGTTCGGGTGCGGCTCATCCTGACGCCGTCGCCCGATTCGACGCTGATACCGAAGCCGTTCTCGGCCCGTACCTTCCCCTCGTTCCGTACGGCGAGTCGGAAGGGCATCGTGCCGCCGGGCTTCGGTCGCTGCTCACCGTCGCCCTGCCTGATGTCCTGCTTGCGCACCGTGAGTCGGGGGACTCCGACGACTACGTCGGTCGTACGGCGGGCGACGGTGGAACCGGACGCCGGCCCGGACTTGCCGACGTCCGCAACGATGGTCACTCGCCCCCGGTCGCCGTTCTCGCTGCCCTTGGCCGCACGCAGGTCGAACGGTTCCACCGACTTCGTCGCCCCGCCCGCGCTCCCCGGCTCGCCCACCTCGTACACGCAGTCGACCCGCGTCTTCTCGCGGTGACAGGCCTTACTGAGGTGACTGACGGCAGCTACACCGGCCAGCCGGCCGATATCGATACGCACCCTGACCCGACCGTGACCGGCCGAGGCCGCACGGCGGATCCCCACCGTGAAGCCGAATGCCCGATCGGGCGTCCACTTCTCTTCCACGCTGTGCCGCTCCGCCAGGAAGCGGGTGTGCTGCGGGCCGTCGAGGGTGACCGCGCCCCGCTCCTCGTCCGCCGCGGCCGGTCCCGCCACCGGTCCGAGCAGAGCACCGAACGCGGTACCCATGACGATCCCCAGGGCACCGAGAGCAAGATGTTGAGGTCCATTTCTTTGCATCGCAGGCTAGGACTCCTGACGCGGACTCGCGGTTGCAACCCGCACGGATCAAGGTCGGCGCCGAACCTGGATCTCGGCCGGGGCCGCTGCTGCCGCGGATGCTCCATGGCCGAAGATGTGCTCGCAGCGATCCGCGCCCTTGCCCCGACGCTGCGCGAGCGCGCGGCCGAGGCCGAGCACTGCGCCGCGTGCCCGAAACCTCCATCAAGGAACTGGAGGACACCGGCTTCTTCCAACTGCTGCAGCCCAAGGCCTTCGGCGGGCAGGCGGCCGACCCACTGGTCTTCTGCTCGGCGGTGAAGGAGATCGCCAAGGGGTGCGGCTCAACGGGCTGGGTCGCCTCCGTGATGGGCGTCCACCCCTGGCACGTGGCCCTGTACGACCCACGCGCCCAGCAGGAGGTGTGGGGCCAGGACCACAAGCCCCGCATCGCCTCCTCGTACGCCCCCACCGGCAAGGCCACCCGGGTCGACGGCGGCTTCCGGCTCTTTGGCCGCTGGCACTTCTCCTCCGGCTGCGACCACGCCCAGTGGGCCCTGCTCGGCTGCCTCGTCCCGGACGCCGAGGGCAACCCGGTGGACATGCGGACCTTCCTGATCCCGCGTACCGAGTACCGCATCGACGACGTGTGGGACACCGTCGGCCTGCGCGGCACCGGCAGCAACGACATCGTGGTCGAGGACGTCTTCGTTCCCGACCACCGTGCCCTGAGCTTCGGTCCGGTCACCGCCCTGAAGACGCCCGGCCATGAACTCAACCACGAGCCGCTGTACCGGCTGCCGTACGCCGGTGTGTTCACCACCACCATCTCCACCCCGATCGTCGGCATCGCGGAGGGCGCCTACGACTCCCACGTCGAGGCCACCCGCAGCGGTTCCGCGTCTCCTACGGGCAGAAGGTCGCCGAGGACCCCTTCGCGCAGGTGCGCATCGCCCGCGCCGCCAGCGACATCGACGCGAGCTGGCTGCAGCTGACCCGCAACATCGGCGAGATGTACGCCCTCGCCCAGTGCGGCGAGGAGCTCCCCACGGAGCTGCGCACCCACACCCGTCGGGACCAGGTGATCGCCACCGAGCGTGCGGTCGCGGCACTCGAACTGCTGATGGAACGCCGGCGGCAACGCCATGCGCACCGGCCCCGACCCCGTCCAGCGCGCCTGGCGCGACGCGCACACCGGCCGTGGCCACGCCGCCAACGACCCCGAGCGCGCCCTGCTCCTCTTCGGCCAGGCGGCCCTCGGCCTCGTCTTCCAGGACACGATGTTCTGACGGTGCATCAGGTGGCTGGCGCAAGCTGCCCACGAGTCGAGCTCCGGCACCGCCGAGGCCGCTTTGGCCTCACCCCGCACTGCCAGCCGGGACCCCCCGTCGCCCACTGACCCGCACTCACTGACCGCACGACTGCCGACCCCCGACGGAGAGGTGCTCAACCATGGACATTCGCGCTCTCGGCTACCTCCGCCTGGAGACCACCAAGTTGGAGGAGTGGCGCGCCTACACCCTCGACGTCTTCGGCATGGTGGAGGCCTCCGGCACCACCGAGGACACCCTCTACCTGCGCATGGACGACCGCTCCTACCGCATCGGACGAGTCCTCGGTGCAGGAGGGCGTCGAAGGCGCGCTCGCGGATCTGGGGGCCTGGACGTGCTGGTCAACGCGGCGGGCATCCTGCGGTCCGCGCACACCGAGCAGATGTCACTGGAGTTCTGGAACCGGATCGTCGCGGTGAACCTCACCGGCACCTTCCTGGTGACGCGCGAGGCGCTGCCCGCGCTGCTGGTCACCGGCCGGGGCGTGGTCGTCGACTTCAGCTCCACATCGGCGTCGTTCGCCCCCTACATGGCGGCGTACGCGGCGAGCAAGGGCGGTATCCAGTCCTTCACCCACGCCATCGCGCTGGAGTACGCCAAGCAGGGGCTGCGGGCGTTGTGCGTGGCGCCGGGCAGCATCTCCAGCGGCATGACCGACGGCTCCGGCGCCGGCGGCTCGAACCGCGGGCCCGGCCTGCCGGAGGACACCGACTGGGAGCTGCTCGGCAAGCTGCGGCCGGCGCTGACGGGGGAGGGCTTCGCCGATCCGGCGACGGGCTTCGCCGGTCCGGAGTCCGTCGCGGGCGTCGTGGCCATGCTGGCCTCGGACGAGGGCGCCTTCATCACCGGCACCGAACTCCGCATCGACGGCGGCACGCACATGTGACGGCGCGCCGGTCCTCACCCGAAGGACGTGCTGACAAGGAAGGGCCCATCGCGCCCCACGGCGGGATGGGCCCTTCCGCGTCTGGGCAGCAGGGTGCCGAGGCCCGACACGGGGGCTCGCCCGGTAGTTGGGTGGTGTGGCGGCATCCCACCGACTGGCCGCGTGGCCGGAAGAACCAGACGGCGGAGTGCTTCGGTTGGCCAGGAGCCGGCACGAACAGGATCATGGCGAGATGACTGATCGCCTCTCGTCCACATCGCCAACCGTCATACGCCTCACGGAATATACGAAGACCGAGCAGATCGAAATCCTCGGCGACAGCGCCGATCCCTTCGGCGTCGCTGACGCCGGACTGACGTGGCTGCCCAAGGAAGATCATTTCGGTATCAGGCAGAAGGGCCGCCTCGTGGCACACGCGGGTCTGCTGCGGCTACCCATGTCGATCGGCGGGGTCGGTACACAAATGGTCGGTGTCGGCGGGGTGGCCGTCGCGCCTGATCTGCGGGGGCAGGGACTGGCGCGGTTGGTCGTATCGGCGGCTCTGGAGCACGCGCGGACGATGGGGCCGCAGCATGGGCTTCTCTTCTGCCGACCGCCCCTCGTCTCCCTCTACGAGCGACTCGGCTGGCGAACGCTTGAGCAGGACGTCCAGGTCGACCAACCCGAGGGACCCGTGATCATGCCGCTGCGGACCATGTGGACACCACTGCGGGACGGCGCGAATTGGCCCGCCGGAGCAGTACGCCTGCTCTCGTTCCCCATGTGATCGATGGCTCCGGTGAGTGCCGTCCCCGGCCCGGCGGCCGGACGCGCCAACCGGGCCTGATCCATCGGTACCGGCGCCGTGCACGGCGCGACCCTCGCGCCGCAGCCAGTGCGCGGCCGGTTTGCCCGGAGAAGGCGTCCGGGGCGTCAGGGTTTCGGCGCCTGCGGTGGGGCGTTCCCTGGGCGCGGGTCGGCCCGTGCTCCTCTGCGCGTCACTGGTGAAGGTGCTGCGCGCCGAGCCGGTCGGCCGGAACGCGGCGGAGACCGTGCCTGGTGACGGCGGTGACGACCACGAGGAGACGCCGGAAGCTGCCGTCACGCCGGAGACGGATGTCGCGACGGCCGGGTCCGCCGGGCCTTGAACGGGCGCCGCCCAAGGGGGATGTTCCGAACATCCCCACGGGCGGCTACCCGCCGAAGCGGGACGCGTCGGCAGGGAAGTAGCGCAGGTCCGGGTGGGCCGGGTCGAACCGGGGCAGGCCGGGGGGAAGGACAGGGTGCAGCGCCTCGAAGACCCTGCGCACGGCGTCGTCCGTGTACTGCGCTGCCGTCTGGGTGGCCTGGAGGACGGCCCCGCCCGCCCGGAGCGGGAACACCGCGTGGAAGGCGCCCGACGCGGCGAGAGCGTCGGGCCCGCCCAGGCGTTGTGACAGCTCCTCCGGGCACACCGTCGTCCACGAGTAGCCGCGGAGCAGCTTCCTGGCCTCCCGGACCGAGTCCCTCACCCGCCGGCCCAGCACCCAGTCGAGGTTGGTCTCCTCCGAGGCCGGCGCGTCGGCGCCCAGCCACGCGAAGGCCGGGTTCACACCGTCCAGCGCGGCCACCAGAAACTCCACCGCACGGGCGCAGAACCCGGCGTCGTCGAGCTCTCCGCAGTCCGCCCCGAACAGCAGCTGGGCCTCGGCGTTCGGGCGGCGGACCCTGATGGTCGAGCTGCGTACATGGACGAGCGGCCTCCCCAGGTACTCGCGCATGAAGAGCACGTGCGCGGTCTCCGGCTCGCGCAGCAGTTCCTGGCGCATGGCATCCCACTTTGTGGCCAAGGGCTGGAACTCCCGGCTCGGGGCACGTTCGTCCGCCCGGGTGCTCGCCGAGAAGAAGGCGGTGCCCTGGCTCTCCTGCTCCAGGTGGCTGCGCAGGGGGCCGGCGAGGGCGGCGCCGAACCAGGAGGCGAGCCCGTTTCCGACTCCACCGCCGGTGCTGACATCGAACGTTGCAATGGCCCGCAGGGTCATGCCGCGCTCCTTTCTCGGACGATCTCCCGCACAGACTAACCACCGGCCGGGACACCCCGGCCGGTGGTCAGCCTGCGCTATGCCGCGAGCTCGTAGAGCGTCATTCCGCCGACGGTGACCGAGGTGCCCACGGCCACCCCGCCGCCACCCCCTGTTCCTCCGAACAGGACGAGCGGAGCTCCGACGACGACCAGCGCTCTGCCCCACTCCGAGCTCCACCAGGGCTGACCGGGCACCGGCGGATTCGCCATGCCGGTGGCGGAGGGCTTGGGCTCGGGTGTCGACTGCGCCGACGGGCGGGACGTCGACGAGGCGTCCGGGCTCGGGCCGGGCCCCGGCGAGGGCGACGGCGTTCTCTTGCGCTTGGGATCGACTCCGTAGTAGCGCATGCCTTCGTAGGCGGTGTCCTTGTCGCTCCACACGGTGCCCGTACGGTCCTTGCCGAAAGCGAACTTCGCCGTGGCGAGTGCGGGCCCTCTGGCGACTCTGCGGGTGTCGCCCTTCGAGTCCAGGTGGTCCTCCAGCTTGTCGACGTAGCGCGTCAGCTGATCGGGGCCGTCCTCATAGGCGTACTTGTGCTTCTTCGCCGCCGCCTGGTCACCGGGCTTGGGCTTCTTGGAGGCCGTGGGCTTCACCTCCCAGATGTACACGGTGCCGTTGGACCAGAAGATGACATCGGCTCGTCCGTCGGCCCCGGATCCGTCGGCCTTGGCGCCGGGAATCTCGTTGGCCGCGTGACCTCCTCGGCCGACATCGACGGTGACGAAGCCCTCGACCCCGTACTTCTTCGCCCACGACGCCGCCGCGAAGCCGGTGGCGCAGACAGCCGCGTCGTGTGCCGTGGCCTGCCGGGAAAGGCAGTTGCCGAGGTTCGTCTTTCCCCCGTTGCGCTGGACGGGGGGCGCTCCGCCGCCGGCGTTCTGGTCGTTGCCGGTGTCACCACCGCCGCCACCACCGCCACCGCCGGTCGCCTGGTTGCCCAGCCATGAGCAGTAGCAGAGGAGAAGTCCCGTGGGGTCGCTCTTGCTGACCGGGCTGCTGTTGCCGTAAACGTATCCGTTCATCTGCAGCGGATCGGCCAGGTCGGTGATCGGATCCGCGGACAGGAAGCGGCCGGCGTTCTGGTCGTACTCGCGCGCACCGATGTGCGTCAGTCCGGTCGCCGCGTCGTCGATGCCGACGCCGAGGTAGCCGCGCTTGTTGGGCCAGGTCGTCGGCTTCGGGCCGCGGGCCTCGCCGTAGGGCTTGAACTCCCGGCGGGTGACCGGCTGGCTGCCGGACAGTTCGACCGAGGTGCCGGCCGTGCCGAGGTGGTCGGCGATCAGGACATGGAGCTTGTGGCCGGTGGTGGCGCCGTTGAGGGCGGTACGGACGACGGTCGGCGCCCCGGGGTGCGCGTAGGACCGGGAGGCGCGCGTGATCTTTCCGGTGGCGTCGGTGGTCAGTTCGGTCTCGTCGAGGTGGAGGGTCGCACCGGTCGGCGAGTGCTCCAGCAGGCGGTTGCCTGCCGCGTCGTAGATGTAGGACGTCTTGTTGCCGTCGTCGGTAATGGACTCCAGTTTGCTGTCGGGCGACCACTTCAGGGTCTGCGTCGTCGTCGGCAGGTCACGGACCTCGGTGTTGCCGGTGGCGTCGTAGGTGTAGGCACTGCCCTGGCCGGACGGTGTGGAGCCGACCCAGGCCAGTGTGTGCGGCTGCTGCACGACCGTCTCGACCGGACCGGTGCCCGTGACGGTCTTTCCGTAGCCGTAGACGTAGTCGACGTTCTTCGTCGCGTCCGCCGTGTTGTGCTCCGTCATCGTGGCGCGGTTGCCGAGCCAGTCGAAAGTGAACGACTGGCGGTACGCCGTGGCGCCGGTCGCCACGGTGCCCGCGGCGGGCGCCGCAGCGGCCAGACCGGCCGCGAGCGCCGGATCGGGCGCGTCTGCGTCGGACTCCGCGTCGGGGGCATCGGCGACCGGGCCGGAGGAGGGGGCCGCGTCGGTGCGGTGTCCCCATGTGGCGCCGCTCGCCGACTTGCAGCCGGTGCCGTTGCCCGCGGGCTCGATGCTGGACGTCCACGCGTTCACGAGCTCACCCAGCGCGTCGTAGGTGAAGCACTGGTTGTCCCAGACGGCGCCGGTCGCGCTGCTGAGCCTGCGGGCGTTGGAGGTGATGGTGCCGGAGGCGTCGTACGAGTAGTAGCTGTCGTTGATCGCGTGCGGGGAGGCGGTCTCCCGGTCGGTCACCGTGCGCTGGAGCCGCCCGGTGTGCGCGTCGACGAAGTTGGTCGTCCAGACCCTGTAGGGCTGCGCTCCGGAGACCGTGCGCAGGACCTCGCCGTAGGGGGAGTACGTGGCGTCCGAGGTGTACCAGGCGAGCCCGGAGGTGGACTCCGCGAGCCCGTCGTCGTTGTAGCGGGTGATGACCTTCTCGCTCGCGAGGCCCCCCTTGGCGGGCATGGTCACCGACAGCGGGCGACCGGTGAGGCTGTAGCTGTACGAGTAGGCGTAGGTGCCCGAGACGCCGGCGGTCATCGTGTTCGCGGGGATCACGGTCTCGCGGCCGGTCGGCCGGTACCCGGCGTCGTAGCCGGTGACCCGGGTGATGTAGTCGCCGCCGGCGTCGTGCCGGATCGCGGCGACCGGCTGACCCAGTCCGCCCGGCAGGGTGTCGAAGGTGAACTCCTTGGCGGGCGCGGCGGTCGCGGATCCCTCCCGGACCGCGGTCACGCGGTCGAGGTCGTCGTACTGCGTGAAGGTGGACTGTTCGCGTGCGTTGGTGACCTTGACCGGGCGGTCGGCGTCGTCGTACTCGGTCCGCGTGGTCCCGGTGTCCGGATCCGTCGCGGCGGTGACGCGGCCCCGGGCGTCGTAGGTGTACGACCACACGTTGCCGGCCGGGTCGGTGACCTTCTCGCGGTTGCCGCGCTTGTCGTAGCTGTACGACGTCACGCGCCGGCCGCTGTTGTCCGCGTTCGTGTAGTGTTGGACGGAGGTGACACGGCCCAGTGCGTCGGTGAAGGACTTGCTCGACGGGGTCGTGGAGCCGGGCGGGTCGACGAAGGTGCTCGTGTCGTAGTAGTAGGTGTGGGCGGCGTGCTTGAAGTGCTGCCCGTGGTAGGTGGACAGGCGCACCGGACGGCCGAGGCCGTCGTAGCGGGTCTTGGTCCAGTTGGGGATCAGCGTGTTCGACTTGGGCTCGAAGAGCTCGCCGGCCGGCTGGCCCTTGGCGAGGTAGCCACCGGTCTTCTCGTAGAGCAGACCGTGGTCGTTGTAGGTGGTGTCGACGATGATGCGGCCGGGTCCGTGCGCCTCCGACTGGCTCTGGACCTCGCGCATCAGACCGTCGTAGATCGTCACCTGGGTGGCGTAGGTGCCGTCGTCCTTCAAGGACTTCATCGTGACCGCGGCGGGCCGGGACGCGTCAGGCGTGGCGAGCGCCGCCTGGTAGCCGAACTCCACGTCCGGTGTCGGCGCTGTCGCCCGCGCCGCCGACCAGCCCTTGACCAGCCGGCCGAGACCGTCGTACTCGGTGCGCGAGACGCGGCCGTTGGGGTCCGTGACGGTGAGCGCGAGTGCGCGGCCCGGGTCGAACGTGGTGGTGGTGGCGTGCCCCTTCGCGTTGATCACCTTGGTGGAGGTGACCGGCCCGCCGGTGTCACCGGGGGTGTACTGGGTCTCGGTGGTTCCGGCACCCGGCTTGGTCACGGTGCGCACGCGCCCCAGCGGGTCGTAGGACGTGCGGGTGACAACGGAGTGCGCCGTGCCGGCGCCGTTGATCTCCGCGACGCTGGTGGCGAGTCCCCGCGTGGGAGCGGTGCCGTACGCCAGGTCGTCGTAGGAGATGCGCCGTGAGCCCTTGAGCTCGGTGGCGGGATCCGCGGTGGCGAACGCCGCGCAGCTGGTGGCGGTGGAGCGCTGCTCCTTGGGCAGCCCGATCAGCCAGTCCGCGGAGTTGTGCACATAGCTCGTGCGCGTGCAGCTGTGCTGGGAAAGGCTCTCACCGGTGCCGTTGGGCTTGACCACCATGGTTTCGACCTGCACCGGGAGACCGTAGGTGGCATCGACCTCGGTCAGCGTGCGCACCGCCTGCCAGCTGGTGCCGACCGTCTGTACGGCATCGATGCGCTTGATGCCTCCGCGGTGGGAGAGCAGCGGGGCGAGCGTGGTCCCGTCCTCGCCTTCGCGGGGGCGCGACGCGGTCTGCTCGGACCAGGGATAGTTAAGGGTGCGCTTGACGACCCGGCCGTCGGAGTTGGCGTAGGCGATGCTCTCGGCGGTCATGCCGGCGTACTGACGCGCGTCGTCCGCCACCAGGGTGAGGGTCCCGGTCGAGTCCTTCACCGCGCCGCCGACACCCTGGAAGTAGCGGGTGACGGCATACGACTGGGACTGCGGTTCACCGATCCGTGAGGAGGACTTGCTGCCCCGGGTGACGGCCACCTGCCGGTAGCCGCGCCAGTCGCTGTGGGTGCGCAGGGCCGCGCGCGTGAACTCGTCGTCGCTCTTGGACCAGGCCGGGTCCTTGTAGGCGTACGTCGTGTGAACCGGCTTGCCGTGCGAGGTGACGTTGTCCCTCTCGGTGACCGAGGCGACGACGTACTTGTTGAACCACGCCTTGGCGGGCGTCTTCTCCTCGCCGTCGGGGGACCAGCGCAGCGGGAAGCAGGTGGTGTTGTCCCTGCCCTTGTCCTCGGCCGGTTCCTTGGCGCATCCACCGGTGTACTCGACCTCGATCTCGCCGCCGTACTCGGTGGCGACGGTGCCGATACGGGGCCGGGTGAAGCCGGGCCGCTGGTCGCCGCTTCCGGTGGGGACGAGGTTGGGCAGCTGACGGTCCTTCAGGCGCGCGCGCAGCGGTGAGGAGGAGCCGACGGTGTAGTGGGCGAAGCTGACGCCGTCCTTGGACTGGACGGTGCCGGTGGTGGCCCCGGGCAAGTACCCGGTGCGGGTGATGGAGTTGAGCCACAGTCCCGGCGAGGTGTCGTACCAGTCCTCGGGGAACGACTGGTGCAGCGTGTAGGTGTCGACCTTCTGCAGCGTGGTCGCGCCGGGGCGCTGGGCGTAGGTGGTGACCGCGGACAGGCGCAGCCGCGTCCAGAACGACGGGAAGGCGGGGCAGAGCTTGGAGGTGGCCTTGCAGTTGAGGTTGCCTGGGCTGTCCCACCACGGCCGGTAGGCGCCCGGGTCGTCGGTCTTGTCGAAGTTGGCGCCGTCGCAGACGGTGGCCGACGCGAGGCAGCGCTGGGCGGCGACGAGGTCGATGCGGGCGGACGGCTTCGTCAGATCCGCAGCGCGCATGCCGTACTCGATGAAGTCCGGGTACGCCGCCCGGTCGTAGGCCTCGGGCGTCTTGAACTTCTTGCGCACCGCGTAGTGGTTCACGGACTGGTGCCAGTCGACGACCATCACGTTGCCGTGCACGTCGACGACCTTGTCCAGGCCCCAGCGCCAAGCCTGCTGCTTGCCCGCGCCGCAGCGGGAGTCGGCGTACGCGGCGGCGTGGCAGGGCTCCCCGGGGTGGTTGCCGAAGACCGGCACCGTGGAGACGGAGTCGGTGTCGGCATGACCGCCGCCGACCTTGTTGAGGCCGAAGTGGTACATGGTGCCGTCGGGTGTGGTGACGACCCAGTACTCGCCGTTGTTGTCACCGTTCTCGGCGCCCACCCGGTGTTCGACGCGGGTGCCGTCGTCGCGCATCGGCCGGTAGATCTCCGTGGCACCCTCGGGGTTGCTGCCGGTGACCCTCACCAGCTCGGTCGTGCTGCCGGCGAGCGACATCACGGCGTTGTACGACACCCAGCACAGGTCGGGCGTCTTGTCCTTGGACGCCGTGTTGTTGGGCGTTCCGGCGTCGAGCGTCTTGCGGTCGTCCTCACAGTTGCGATAGCGGCGCTCGATGTGCCCGGGGTCGTAGTCCCACCCCTCGCCGATCCACGACGCCTGGGGCGACGACACGGCGGTGCGGCCGTCCACACTCTGCGAGTTGTAGTTGAAGACGACCTTGGGAGCCGGTCCGGCCGGGGCCGGCGGAACCGCGAGCGGATACGACCAGGTGAACGCGCCGGACGAACCGCCTGCCTCCCACTTGCCGTTCGACGCAAGAGGTGTGGCCTTGAACGAGCCACCGGCACCGGCTCCGGAGTCGATGGCTCCGATCACCGCGCTGTCCCCTCCGGCGGTGACGGCCGCCGGGGTGCGGTAGGCCGCCTGCATCACCGACGGTCCGGTCTGCCCGGCCGCCGGAGCCGGGGCGGAGGCCGGGGTGACGGTTCCGTCGGCAGCCGTGTCGACGGTCGCGGTGATGGACTCGCTCGCCGTGTCGTTCGCCGTCTCCAGCTCGACGTACTGCTGGCACGCCTCGTCGTCCGGTGTGGTCCGGTAGCACTCGGGGAACTGGACGAACCGCAGGCGGGACGCCCAGTCGGCGCCGTAGAGGTTCTTGAACTCGGAGTAGTCCAGCTTCACCGAGACGGGGACGGAGCCGCTCTCCGGAGCCTGCACGGTGACCACGGCACCGTCCACGCCCTGCGCCACGGACGCCGTGCGGTCGGTGATGGACACCTGCCATGTCCCGGTCGGCGCCGGCTGGTCCGGGGCCTGACCGAGACTGACCGGCAGGTCGTCCACCGGTGTGAGGGCCACCGGCTCGGCGTCGGCGGCGGTCCCGAAGGACGCGGGGCTCACGGGCGAACCGAAGGTGACCGTGCCGGAGTCGGCGGGAGGCGCGGCGGTGGTGCCGGCGGGAGCCTGCGCCCGGTCCTCGGGCACGTCGACCTTCAGCGAGTCGAGACTCTTGTCGAAGATCTCACCGCTGACCGGCAGATCCTTCTCCAAAGGCTCCAGCGCCAGGGTCTCGCGGCCCTTCTCCGCCGTCGCGGGGTCGGGCGGGAGCGCCAGTGACTGGGTGGGCAGCAGGCCCACCAGCAGGGCCGCCCCCACAAAGGGCACGACCAGCAGCCGCGTTCTCAGGACGCGGGCACGGGAAAGTCGACCGAACAAGACGAGGTCCCCCCGGACCACTCGGAGCGGGACCGGACGGACCTCGCATGATGGCGTATCAGACAGCGCAGATTGTGTGGGGACTCTGTGAACTCGCGCCACTGCCGACGACCGTATGTGATCATCGCCACGCCGCCAACCAGGGCTTTTACGTATGGGGCAGCCCAGATGCGGATGCTCGCACCCTTGGAGCGGATCTCCTCTGCGAGAGGGTGACATGCCTCAAGGTGGCTGAAAAACGCTCAAAGGCTCGTGACGGACGGGGTTTTTGGGCGCGATCTCCCGATGTGCCCTCGGCGGATCCCTCCCGCTGCACGCCCTTCCCCCGGCCACCCTCCGCGGAGCCACCGGACCCGGCCCCGGGGACGCCGCCCCCATGCGCGGGCGGCGCTCGCGTGACGAAGAACAGCTCATGGGCCATCATCAGCTCGCTTCGCCATGCCCGATTCGGATCGGGAAGATCCGCTGCGCATGGTCAGGCTCTGCATCCCCGGTGACGCCCGAACGGCGTGCGCCGGTTCCAGGGGGAAGGGGAACCGCCCAACCATGACGCGCAATTGGCGCCGCACGCCCAGCCGTCGAGCAACAGCCGTGGTTGTCGCCACCGCTCTCGCCGCGACCGTGCTCGGCTACGCAGGCCTCGCCACGGACGACTCCGCCGGCCGCACCGACGCCGACCGGGGCCGGCACACCAGGCCGATCGGCGAGTCGGAGGCGATCTCCCAGGCGGTGAAGGCGGGCAAGCCCGTCGAGGTCACCGCGCTGCGGACTCCCCGGTCCACCACCTGGGCACGGCCCGACGGGCTCATGGCCAAGCACCTGTACTCCTCGCCCGTGCGGGCCGAGGTGGACGGCGTCTGGAAGGCCGTCGATCCTGACCTGCACCGCACCGCCGACGGCTGGGAGCCGAAGGCGACCAACACCCGGATGGTCTTCTCCGCGGGTTCGGGCTCGGAAAGGGAGGCCGACCGCGCCTCACGCGCCCAGGTGCGCCGAGTCTCCCTGGTGTCAGGGTCCGCCACAGCCGACGAGACCGCGACGCCCCTGGCGACCCTGTACGTGGACGGCTACACCATCCAGCTCACCTGGCCGGGCCCCGTCCCCACTCCCGTCATCGACGGCTCGCGCGCTCTCTACCCGGAGATCTTCCCCGGAGCCGACCTGGTCCTGACCGCGGACGACGACGGCTTCGCCCAGCTCGTCGTGCTGAAAAACCGTCAGGCGGCGGCGGATCCGCGCGCGCAGACCCTGTCGTACGGCATCACGTCCGACGACCTCACCTTCCGCCTCGACCCGATCTCCGACATCGTGATCGCGGAGAGCGCCTACGGCGACGAGGTCGCGACCTCACCGACGCCGCTGATGTGGGACAGCAGCGGAGTCCCCGCGGTCACCGACAGCACCGTGGGGGCCAGCGCCCAGCCGACGGCGTCGGAGACGCCGGCCCCCTCGGAGACACCCGGGAGCACTCCGGAGGCAAGCCCAAGCCCCTCCGGGGAAGACCCGGTCGCGGCGGACGAGCAGACCGACCCGTACACCGAGGTCCTGCCCTCCGCCACCGACGGCGCGTACGTGGCGCCGTCGGAGTCACCACTGCCGTCCGCGCCACCGGAGCCGACAGCCTCACCGTCGCAGTCCGGGACCCTCGGCCTGCCGTCCCTCGACGGCCCCTCGCCCGACTCGCGCGGCGAGCTCGTCGACGCCGACCTGACGGGGGAGAACTGGACCCTCACCCCCGACCAGGCATTCCTGGCCGACCCGGCCACCACGTACCCCGTCTTCATCGACCCGTCGGTCAAGAAGCACACCCAGAACTGGACCACCGCTTACAGCCGCCACCCCAACGCCACCTTCTACAACGGCAAGGGCTTCAACAAGGGCGGAACCCACGAGGCCCGCGTCGGCTTCGAGTCCGACACATGGGGAACCTCCCGGTCGTACTTCAACATCGCCTTCGACAAGGACCTCAAGGGCGCCCAGATCACCAGCGCGAAGCTGCGCCTGCTGGAGACCTACGCATGGTCCTGCAGCGCCCGGTCGATGAGCGTGCACCTCACAGGACCGGTCAACGGGCGCACCAACTGGAAGAACGCGCCCAAGCTGCACGACGGCAACAAGTTCGCCACCAAGAGCTTCGCCCACGGCTACAAGTCCGGCTGCCGCGACGCCTACGAGACCTTCGACGTCCGCAAGGCCGCCCAGAAGCAGGCCGACCAGGGCAAGGACAGCATCACCTTCGGGCTGCGCGCCCGGGACGAGAACTCGCAGTACGCCTGGAAGAAGTTCCAGGCCAACGGAGAGAACGCCCCGGTCCTGGAGCTGGTGTACAACCGCAAGCCGAGCGCGCCCACCTCGCTCGACCTCGGTCCGGACGCGAAGTGCACCACCACCGAACCGTACGTCCGCATGGGCTCCGGCAGCCTGACGTTCACCGCGAAGGCGTCGGACAAGGACAAGAACCTGGACTACCTCGACTTCGACCTCTGGCCGACCGGCAAGCTGACCACCTCCGGTGACCTGCTCGGCTCCACCGGCAAGGTCTCCGTCGGCGGCGACACCGACACGGCGCTGCGCACCACCTCCGCCTTCTCGACGAGCAAACTCACCAACGGCACGCTCTACTCGTGGCGTGTGCGAGCCGTCGACGACGCCGGCGCCAGTTCCGCCTACTCGCCGTCGAGCACGCCGTGCCGTTTCGTCCTGGACACCGCGCCGCCCAAGCCGCCGAAGGTCAGCTCGACGGACTTCCCGAACGCCGACGGCAGCGAGAACGGCTTCGGCAACGGGGCCGAGGACGCCAACTGGAGCACCAAGAAGTTCGGCACGCCCGGCTCGTTCACCGTGCGCGCACTGAACAGTGACGCGGTGCGCTACGAGTACGGCTTCAACTCGGCCAGCTACCCGTTCTCGCTGCCCCGAACGGCGGGCACGGACACCGCCGTCAGCGCGACCATCAGCAACGCCAAGCCTCCGACCGCCGGGCCCAACGTGCTGTACGTCCGGGCCGTCGACGGCGCGGGCAACGCCTCCGAGCCCACGAAGTACTTCTTCTACGTCTCGCCCCGCGACCAGGCCGACGCACCAGGAGACTTCACCGGCGACAAACTCGCCGACCTCATGGTGATCACGGAGGGCGGCAACCTCTCGCTGTACCCGTCGCAGGCCACCAATGACCTTGTCAGGGGCAGCGGCGACCTGGACTACTCCATGTCCGGCGCGTACCGGGGCAACCCCGACAAGGACCCGCAGGGAGACGACCTGCCCCCCTTCGTCGCCGCGCCCTCGGGGCACTTCAAGGGCGCCCTGATCACGCACAACGGTGACATCTACGGCGGTGACGGACTCCAGGACCTGGTGGTCCGGGTCGGCGGAAAGCTCTGGGTCTATCCCGGAGACGGCTACGGCGCCGTCAACGTGGACAAGCGGCGGGAGATCCTTCTGCCCGCCGACGCGCCCAGCCCCGCCGATCTCACCCAGATCGTCGCGGCGGGCGACGCCACCGGGGACGGCCGGACCGACTTCTTCGCCACCGTCGGCGATGCGTTGTGGGCCTTCACCGGTTACAACGGCGCCTCGATCGACAAGGCCGTCCGCCTGTCCTCGTCCCCCTGGACCGAACGGGACATCGTCACGGCCCAGGACATCTCGGGCGACGGCATCACCGATCTCGTCTACCGCACCGACGTCTCCAGCCGGCTGATGCTCCGCAAGGGCATCGCGGCCGCCGGTGGCGGTGTGGAGCTCACCTCGCTCGCCGCCGCGGTGAATTCGGCCGGTGGCGTGGACACCGAGTACGGCGCCTCCGGCTGGTCGAGTGCGAGCATCCCGCACCTGATCGGAACGCCGGACGTCAACGGGGACGCGATCCCCGACATCTGGACGGTGCGGTCCGACGGATCCGTGAGGTTCTACGCGGGCAGCCGGACCGCGCTCTCCGGCTCCGGCACGGAGATCATCGGCGCCGCGAGCTACTGGAAGACCCGCATCGGCATCGGATGACGCCGAGCGCACGGCAGGGCCGGAGGACTCTCCGGCCCTGCCGTCGTGTCGCCGGCCGGCTGCCGGATCGCCGGTGTGCGCGGTGCGGCAGCCCCCTCACGTGAGCTTCGTGCCGGCCCGCCCCGTCGGACGAGCCGCGGCGTAGGTCCGGTTCGCCCAGGCCTGGAAGTGCGGGGCACGGATGACGAGTTCACGGTAGGCCGCGGCCGCGTAGTGGTGGAGCGCTTCCGCCGTCACCTCGTCGACGCTGCCGCGCCGCCGGATCATCAGGTGCCTGAGCCACAGCGGCGTACCGGCCAGCGGTTTGATCTGCACGCCGTCGACGGGCCTGTGGGTGGCCTGGATGGCGGAGACGCCGTGGCCGTCGGCGATCAGTGCCTGCAGCTGGTCGAGCGGGCTGAACTCGTGCACGGCCGCAGGGGTGAAACCGGATGCCCGGCACGCATCGTAGAACGCGCCCGGCCAGCCCACCCCGTCGTCGGGAGCGACGAACCAGGTGTCCTCGGCCAGCTCCTCGAGCGGCACCTCCACCCGGTGCGCCAGCCGGTGATCGGCGGGCAGCGCGACGAAGACCGGCGCCGTGACGATGGCGCGGTGCGCGAGCGCGGGGGAGTGGCGCAGATCCTGCCCCGGGTAGTCGATGCCCAGCGCGGCGTCCAGTTCGCCGTCCTCCAGGAGCCTGACCAGCTCCCCGGTGGAGTACACGCTGCTGATCGACATCGTCAGATCCGGGAAGGCCGTGCGCATCGAGGCCACGAGGCCGGGCAGGACCGGGGTGTTCGTGGCACCGAGCCGCAGCGTGCGCGTCGGTCCCGGCGGGGTGGCGGTCCGCCGCCGGCCGAGGGCGTCCGCACGGGCGAGGACGTCGCGGGCCTGGCTGACGACCTCGACACCGTACGCGGTGAGCCCCACCCCCGTGCTGCCCCTGGTGAACAGCGGCTCGCCCAGCGCCTTTTCGATGCGCCGGAGCTGCGTGCTCATCGCAGGCTGGGTGTATCCGAGGGCCGTGGCGGCCCGGCCCACGCTCCCGGCGTCCGCTATGGCGCACAGGGCACGCAAATGGCGTAGTTCCAGCTCCACTTGCACACCTCGCCGGCCGGGGGACTGTGACGACCGGCCCATTATGAGCGGCTCCCCGCCCGTCCGGTACGGCACGGGCCCGTGGGGCCGTGCCCCCGGTGTTATGCCTGGTCCGGTCGAGCTCCTATCCCTCAACTCGTTGTTCCGGCAGGGCAGTCGTGGAAATCTCCCTGTGCGCCTTCGCCCCCGACCGGGCGAGCGGGCGGAGCCGCCCGGCGGCGCAACCCAACCCCCCACCAGGAGTGTCGATGCGAAGAAGAATGCCTGCCTTGCTCGGCAGGGCATCCGGAATATGTGCGTCCGTGGCGCTGGCGATCATCGGAACCCTCCCCGGCTCCGCGTCCGGGGCCGCCGGCCGGCCCGCTCCCGAACCGGCCGTCTCCTCCGCTGTGTCGGCCGCAGCCGACCGGGCATGGACGGGGAACGGGAACGCCCAGACGGACCGCCAGCTCAGGCCGCTGACCCCGGGCGAGCTTCCCCCGCTGTCCGGCACGGGGTCCGGGAACGGACCGGCCCCGGCCACGCTCACCGCCCCGGCCGCCGGGACAGCAGCCGCCTGCTCACCCGCGGACTTCGGCTCCCGTGACGGCGCGCAGCTCGTGAGTCTCGTCAAGTCCTCCACCGACGCCTGCCTGAACAGCCTGTTCAGTGTCGGAGCGGCCGACGCGCACAGCGTGTTCCGCGAGGCGAAGATGGTCACCGTCGCCGACGCCTTCCGCACCTCCGCGCTCCGCTACGCCGGAACCAACGCGGACAGCACGTACCAGCTGGTCCTCTTCCTTCGCGCCGGCTACTACGTCCAGTACGGCCATCCCGACGAGGTCGGCGAGTACGGAGCGCCGCTGAGAACCGCGATACGCGGCGGCCTCGACGCGTTCACCCGGAACACCCACTACCTGGACGTCACCGAGGAACACGGCCGTACGCTCAGTGAGTCGGTCATCCTGATCGACAGCGCCGCGGAGGCGGGCCGCTATCTCGGGCCGCTCCAGCGGATCCTGAACGGCTACAACGGCAGCTGGGACGCGTCGAGGAGCATGGTGGCCTCCGCCAACGCGGTGTACACGCCGTTGTTCCGGGGCCACCAGTTCCCCGACTTCGTCAGGGCCGTCACCGCCGATCCGGGCATTCTGCGCACCCTGAACCGGTTCGCACTCGGCCACCTGGACCTGCTCGGCACCGACCGGGCGTACCTGACCAGCAACGCCGGAGCCGAGCTCGCCCGCTTCCTCAGGGACGCCCCGCTCAAGGCGACGGCCCGCCCGCTGGTCAAAGGGGTGCTCGACGCCACCGGCATGACCGGGCCGACCGCCCGGCTGTGGCTGGCCACGGCGAACCTGGCCGACTACTACGACGCCGCGGCGTGTGGGTACTACGACATCTGCGGATTCAAGGAAGAGCTGGCGAAGGTCGCCCTGCCGATCACCCACGCGTGCGATCCGGCCCACACCATCCGGGCCCAGGAGCTGACGGCCGCCCAGCTGGCCGCGTCGTGCGGCAGTCTGCGAAATCAGGACGCGTACGTCCACGACATCATCGCCGACAAGGGCCCCGTGGCAGACGACCACAACACCACCATCCAGGTCGTCGTCTACAACAGCCGTGCGGACTACCAGATGTACGCGGGGGTCATGTTCGGCATCGACACCGACAACGGCGGCATGTACCTGGAGGGCGACCCCTCCCGCCCCGGCAACCAGGCCCGCTTCATCGCCTACGAACAGGAGGGCCAGGTCTGGAACCTCAACCACGAGTACACGCACTACCTCGACGGCCGCTTCAACACCCACGGCGACTTCGCCGACTCCGTGGCCGTTCCCACCGTCTGGTGGATCGAGGGCTTCGCCGAATACGTCTCCTACAGCTACCGCGGCATCGACTACACCGCCGCCATCACGGAAGCCGGCAAGCACACCTACGACCTGAGCACCCTGTTCCGGACCACCTACGAGAACAGCAACCAGGCCAGGACCTACCAGTGGGGTTACCTGGCGGTCCGCTACATGCTGGAGAAGCACCGCCCCGACGTGCTGGCCGTCCTGGCCAAGTTCCGCACCGGTGACTACAACGGGGCCTACGCCCTCTACGCCGACGGCATCGGCACCCGCTACGACGCGGACTTCGACGCCTGGCTCACCGCCTGCGCCGCCGGCGCGTGCCAGGGCGGCCCGTCCGCGACGCCGTGCACCGGCGCCGACACCCGGCTGCTGGGCCGGAACTGCTCACGCTCCGGCCGTTCGGCCGCGGCGGGCGGCACCGACCACCTCTACCTGTGGATGCCGGCCGGCTCCACCACCCTGACCGTCACCACCAAGGGCGGCACGGGCAACGCCGACCTCTACTACAACGCCGGCACGTGGGCTTCGCCGAGGGTGTACAGCGCCCGCTCAACCGGCACCGGCACGACCGAACGCCTGACGGTCACCAACACCACGGCCGGATACCGCTACATCAGCCTGTACGGGGCCACGGCCTTCAGCGGCGTGACGGTGACCACGTCGTACTAGGCCCATGTCGTCGTCCGGCCGCTGCTGCCCGAGTCGTTTGCGGGGCAGGAAGCGGCTGGACGACCGCCTTGTGCTCAACGGAAGTTCCGCACCGGGACCGCCTGGCGGGACGTGCCCGAGCGGTGCGGCCCGCGCGTCGGCCCGGACCGCCGAGGTCGCGCCGCCGGTTCGGTGTCGCCTACACCCTGGCCCGGCGGGACTCGGCCTCGTACAGCAGATCCCGCAGTTTCCGTGCCGCCGGCAGCGGGGCAGCAGGCAGCGCCACATGTACGGTCCGGCGCAGGGCCGGGTCGGTGAGGCGGCACAGGACGAGTTCGTCGGGGACCGCCCAGGCGGCCAGCGAGGGGACCAGCGCCACCCCCAGCCCGGCGGCCGCGTAGCCGAACTTCCCGGTCCACTCCGCGATGCGGATGATCTTTCTGGGGGTGAAGCCCGCTCGCGCGCAGGCGTCGGCGAGCATCGTGGGGCGGTCGCCGTACGCGTTCTGGAGCCAGGCCTCGTCGTGCAGTTCACGCAGGTCGATCGTCCCGACTCCGGCCAGACGGTGCCCGCGCGGCAGAGCGACGAACAGCTCGTCCTCGCACAGTGCGGTCGTCGTGACACCGTCGGCCGACGGCAGACCGGACGGGTAGTCGCTGACGACGGCGAGGTCCAGCGCCCCGTCCGCGAGGCGCTCCATCAGCGTGTCGGTCGGGCCCTCGACCGCGACGACCTCGACATCCGGCCTGGCGTCCTGGAGCGCCCGCAGGGCGGTGGGCACCAGCGAGATGTTGGCGGTGGCGAACGCGCCGACGTGCAGCAGCCCGCCGTGGCCCGCGTGCAGTACTGCCAGCTCCCGCTCCGCCCGCGACAGCCGGTCGAGCACTTCCATGGCGTGCCGGTGCAGCGTGCGGCCTGCGGGATTCAGTCGTACGCCTCGCGGGAGCCGTTCCAGCAGTGGTCCGCCCGCCTGCTGTTCCAGGGCGGCGATCCGTCGCGACACCGCGGACTGCGTGTAGTTGAGCCGGGCCGCCGCTTTCGTGAACGATCCGGTCTCGGCCACGGTCACGAGCAGTCGCAGTGCGTCGAGCTCGAACACGTTCCTCCCCCTCCAGGTTCTCCTCCGCCCCCACCATCTTCCCCAAGGCATTCCTCTAGCGCATGGATTCTATGCAATCCAGTCGCTGGTGGAATGCCTTGTGCCGTCCTAACGTCGTTCACGAGGCAGTGCTCTGGAGGGGGACTCGGCTCCACCACTCCAGCGGCCCAAGAGATCCGAGGGGAAGAAGTGTGTTGAGCGACTCAGGGCTCGGGGGGCGGGTTTGACGGGGAGTACGGGCCGGCCGACCAGGGACTACTACGCGGGAGCGATCGGCGAGAGGCCCCGGCGCCCGGCACCGCCGCCCCTGTTCGGCCCCGTCCCGCGGGAGCGGCGCGGGGCCCGCTGGTGGCTGGGCTGGCTGCTGCCGGTGATCGCCGCCCACCGGTTGTGCTCCCCGACGCGCCCGGACCGGATTGTCGACCCCCTGGTCGCCAGGGTGCGGCTCTGGCGCACCGGTGTCGGCTTCGCCGCGACTGTTGGCGCCTGGCTGGGCCTCGGACTCGTGGCCCCTCGCGACATACCGGCCCAACTGCACGAGAACTTTCGCGTGAGTCTCAGCGCCACCGCCTTCATCCTGCAAGTCCTCTGGCTGGTGATCGCCATGGTCCCCAGCGGCCACAGGTGGCCGGTGGCGGTACGCGCACGCGGCTCGCTCGTGGCGTTCCTCGCCACATGGACCGCCACCGCGACGCTGATGCAGACCAGCCTCTCCCAGTGGCCTCCCGCGTCGCCCGCGGCCGCCGCCGGCGCGCTGTGGCTGGCACTGTTCAGCGTGTCCACGGGCCTGATGATCATCACCAACGGGGTGCGCACCGCCGACCTCAACGACGCCCTGCCGGCCGTCGTGTCCGTCGTGCCGATCCTGCCCGTCAGCATCCCGCTGCTGGCAGACGCCATGTACGACCGGGTCTCGCTGCCGCTGCGCCTGCTGATCGGCCTGATCGGCCCGGTGACCCTGATCGCACTGGCCCGTTGGGAGCTGCGCCGCCTGCGCAGGCTGTACGGCATACGCCTGTCCGACCTATGGCGTCGGCCCTGAGCAGCCCGCCGAGTCACTGGTGAGCGGCGTCCGGAAGCCTGGCGTAGTCGGCCTCGGTGACGCCTCGCGCGCCGGCAGCCCGTCCGCCGAGGGGCATGTCCCCTTCGTCGCCCCCGGGGGGTATCTGAGCTGGAACGCGGAAAATCAGTGGCGACAAGTACCCGACACCGCCGCATAGGTTCGGTTCTCACGGGCACGCGCATCGAAGCCACGGCGGACGGCCGAAGGCCTCGCCGGGACACAACTTCCGAGGCGCGACAGGCGGGATGATGAACACCACGGACGGCAACGGCGGTACGGCCGCCGAGAAACGGATCGATGTTTCCACGGCCATGCGCCGTGCCTCCGACCAGCTCGCCGAGTTGCTTCGGTGCGAGCCCGGCGCCGTTTCCGCGCTGCGCGCCACCGATGAGGGGTGGCGTGCCGACGTGGAGGTCGTCGAACTCGAAAGAGTCCCGGACACCATGAGCGTCATGGCGTCCTACCGCGTCGAACTCGACGCCGACGGCCGACTCGTCGCCTACGAGCGCAGGCACCGGTATGCGAGAGGCCGGATCGACCGCCGCTGAACCCGGGGCCCGGCCCGTCAGGTGAGAGGCCGGGTCCGAACCAGCTCATCGGATGGAGTTCTGCTGTGACTGTTGTCCAGCAAAGCAATGCAGCGACCAGTGGGAGCGGCTCGGGAACCCTGTACGACGTCCTCGAGCTCATCCTCGACCGAGGGCTCGTCATCGACGCCTTCGTGCGGGTCTCCCTGGTCGGGATCGAGATACTCAAGGTCGACGTGCGCGTGGTCGTCGCCAGCGTCGACACCTATCTGAGGTTCGCCGAGGCGTGCAACCGGCTGGACCTCGAATCCGGGCGCAAGGCGCCCAGCCAGCTCACCGACATCGTCGGCGACATGACCGAGAACGGCGCGAAGGGCAAGTCGAAGGGCGCGCTGAGCGGGGCGGTGGAGGCTTTCACCGACACGATCAAGGGCAACCGCGACGAACCCGAGGAGGAGCCGCGCAAGCGCTCCACCCGCAGGACTTCTGCCGGCCAGACGTCCCAGAGCCGGGGGGAGTGACCGGTGCCCACCTACGTGTACGCCATCACCCGGGCCGACCACCCGCTGCGTCTGGACGGCGTGTCCGGCGTCGGCGACCCGCCGGCGGACCTGCGCACGGTCACGGCGCGGGACCTCACGGCCGTGGTCAGCGAGGCGCCGCCCGGTCTGCGGGCCAAGCGCCGGGACGTGATGGCCCATCAGAGCGTCGTCGAGAGGCTCATGGACGACGGCGCGACCCTGCCGATGCGCTTCGGCCTGCTCGGTCCCGACGACGAGCAGGTGGCCGCCGTCCTCGAACAGGAGCAGTCCGGCTACCGCGAACGGCTCGCCGAGCTGGAAGGCCACGTCGAGTTCCATCTCAAGGCGTCCCGCGACGAGGACGACCTGCTGCGCGAGATCATGGAGCGGAACGACGAGATCCGCCGGCTCAACGAGCGCACACGGGACGACCCCTCGGCCCACCAGGACCGCATGGCGCTCGGTGAGATGGTGTCCGACGCCGTCACGGCCCGCCGGCAGAGCGAGGCCGACGAACTGGTGGCCCTGCTGGAAGGGGCCGCCGCGCGGACCGCGCGGGGCGAGGCCGCCACGAGCGTCTTCCTCAACGTGTCGTTCCTCGTCAGAGACGAGGAGGCGGCGGCCTTCACCCGGCTCGTCCGGGAGGAGGCGGAGCGGCGGGGGAGTACCTACCAGCTCACGCTCACCGGGCCGCTTCCCCCGTACAGCTTCGTCTGACCGCCCCCGACGGAAGGTGGCAGCCGTGGGGCTCATCACCGGCCTCCTGACGTTCCCGCTCGCTCCCGCCCGGGGTACCGCCTGGGTCCTCGACCAGCTCGTGCTGGCCGCGGAACGCGAGTACTACGACCCGGAGCCGGTGCTCAGGGAACTGGCGGCACTGGAGCGGGACCTGACCGCCGGCCGTATCGGGGCCGAGGAGTTCGACCGGCGGGAGGACGAACTCCTCGACCGGCTGGAGGAGATCGAAGCCCACCGGCGTGGAACGCGCGGCCCCTGACGGGCCGTGCGGGCCCCGGGCGCCGCGGCGTCCCGCGGTGCCGAGACAAGGAGGTACACGGGCCATGACGGACAACGCCGGGCCGGGCGCAGACCCGGCAGGGCAGCGGAGCACGTCGCCGGGCGAGGCCCCGGCGGTGCGGAGGAGGCGGACCCCGTGACCCAACCGATCGCCGGCCGCACGGCCGCTTCCCCGTACGGACAGCAGGGTTCGTCGGCCAACCTCGCCGACATCCTGGAACGCGTCCTGGACAAAGGTGTCGTCATCGCCGGCGACATCCAGATCAACCTGCTCGACATCGAGCTGCTGACCATCAAACTCCGCCTCCTCGTCGCCTCCGTGGACAAGGCGAAGGAGATGGGCATCGACTGGTGGGAGCACGACCCGTCGCTGTCCTCCCGAGCGGTGGCGCCGCGGCAGGCCGCCCCGAACGGGCACGCGGCAGCGGCAGAGGCCGCACACGACGGGCAGGAGGCCCTGGCGCAGGAGAACGAGCGGCTGCGGGCCGAACTCGCCGCACTGCGGGCGGCGGCGGGACTGCCCCGAGCGGCCACGGGCACGCAGGGGCACGCCACCACAGAGAGGCGGGAGGAACAGTGAACACCGCGGCCGACACCCCGCTGAGCCGCCGGACCGGCGACGAACTGTCGTACGTGTACGCGGTCGGCCGGGACCACGACGCGCTGGGGCGCACCGCCGTGCGCCTCGCCGGTGTGGACGACCGGCCCGTGGGCGTGGTGGCCCGCGCCGGCGGACTCGCCGCCCTCGTGTCGCGCGTACCGGCCGTCGCGTACGGTGAACACGGGCTGAAGGCACAGCTGGAGGACCTGGCCCGGCTCGAGGCGGTCGCCCGCGCCCACCACGCGGTGGTCGACGCCGCGTTCGCGGCGGCGACGGTGCTGCCCATGCGGCTGGCCACGGTCTACCTGGACGACGAGCGCGTGACCGCGATGCTGGAGGAACGTCACCACGAGTTCGACCTGCTGCTCCGACGACTGGACAGGCACGTCGAGTTCGGGGTGAAGGTCTACGCCGACCCGAGCAGCGCCCGCATGCCGGAGCCGGCCGGGGAACCGGCGGCCGGGAGCCCCGGGCGCGCCTACCTCCAGCAGCGGCGGGCGCAGCGGCGCGCTGGGCGGGAGGCCCACCGGGCTGCCGCCGCCGTGGCCGCGGACGCCGCCCTGGCCGTCCGCGATCTCGCCCGGGAGCGTGTGGTGCACCGCCCCCAGCAGGGCGAACTATCCGCCCGGGAGGGGGAGAACGTCGCCAACGAGGCCTACCTCGTGGCCGAGGACCGTGCCGGAGTGTTCCGTACGAGGCTCGAGGCGCTCGTCCGTGACACACCGGGCGTACGACTCGAGGTCACCGGTCCCTGGGCTCCGTACTCGTTCGCAACCCCCGTCGCCGGCGGCGACGCCGCACGATGAGCGCCGAGCCGGACCGTGCGGACGTCGCCGCGACCGGCACGCCTGCGGGTCCGCAGGTCGCCCTCGTCGATCTGCTGGACCGCCTCCTCAACGGAGGAGCAGTGCTCACGGGCGACCTCGTCCTGTCCGTCGCCGACGTGGATCTGGTGCACATCAATCTCCGCGCCGTCATCCGGTCGATCACGGCGGACGAGCCCGGCCCGTGGTGACGCGCGCCAGGCACCCGGCGGGGAAGCCCGTCCGGTCACACCCGAGGAGGACCCAGTGAGCGGCGAAGCCAGCACGACGGCCCGGCGTCTGGAGACGGATCCGGACACGGTGGAACGGGACCTGATCAAACTCGTGCTCTCCCTCGTGGAGTTGCTGCGGCAGCTGATGGAGCGCACGGCACTCCACCGTGTCGACGAGGGGGATCTGAGCGAGGACCAGGAGGAACGCGTCGGGATGACGCTGATGATCCTCCAGGAGCGGATGGCCGAGCTGTGCGACCGCTACGACCTCACGATGGACGACCTCAACATCGACCTCGGCCCGCTCGGCTCCCTGCTCCCGCGGCACGGTGGCTGAGCCGCCCCCCGGCGCGCGACGTCGCGGAGGTATGGCCCGACTCCGGGCTGCCGCGGGCTCAAGGGCCTTCCTCGCGCATCTCTGTTGTCGTGGTCGGCCGGATCACGTAACGTCACCCGACGTGAACACCGGACCGGCGATACGCCACACACAGACGGGCCATCCGGTGGAGGGCTGATCGCTCGTCGGGTGCCGAGAAGGCACCCCCTCGTCTCGGCACGCGGACCTCCCAGTGCTTGCGCACAGCGAGTCCCTTTTCGTGTCGAACACCAGCGAGGTCAGCCGTATGACAGTCACGTTCAACCACACCATCATCGCCGCCAAGGACCGCACCGAGTCGGCGCGGTTCTTCCGAGAGCTGTTGGAACTCCCGGAAGCGCCGTCCTGGGGCCCGTTCACGAACATCCAGCTCACCGACGGCGTTCTGTTGCAGTTCGCCGAGCCGCCGGTCGACATCCAGATGCAGCACTACGCGTTCCTGATCGACGACGAGCTGTTCGACCGGGCGTACCAGCGCCTGTGCGACGGCGGCGTCGACCATTGGGCCGATCCGCAGATGCGGCGCCCGGGCGAGATCAACAACGAGCACGGCGGTCGAGGGGTGTACTTCAAGGACCCCGCGGGCCACGCGATCGAGCTGATCACACGCCCCTACCTGTAGCCGGCTCAGTGCCCGGCCGGGCCCCCGCGACGGGGCGCCCGGCCGGGCACCGGCGTCACCTCTTCGCAGGGGGCCACGGTGTTCTCGAACTCCTCGCCGGCCTTCGTTTGCTCATGGGGGGCAGAAGGCGCGTCAGCGCGTGGCGACCGCCTGGAGCTCGGTGACCAGCTGCGGCGTGAGCAGGCCGCCCACGCGGTCGGACAGCACCCCCATCTCGTAGCCGATCATGCCGACGTCGCTGCCCTCCGCCGCGACCACGCCCAGACAGCTTCCGTCCCGGACCGTGGTGACCAGCAGGAAGCCGCCGTACATCTCGACCATCACCAGCCTCACACCCCCTCCGCCGTGCCGGCCATGGGCCCGGGCCGCGCCCAGGGCGAGGCTCGTGATGCCGGAGACGACGGCAGCCAGGTGGTCGGCGTGGTCGCGGCCCAGGGAATCGGAGGCAGCCAGCAGCAGCCCGTCGGACGAGACGGCGACCGCGTCGGCGACGCCGTGGACGGTCCGTACGAATTCGGCGATGAGCCAACTGAAGTTCTGCGCCTCGCCGGTGAGCGGGATGCCGGTCGTCAGGGTCATGCGCTGTCCTTTCCGGCTGCCGCGCCGCGGGCGACGCCCTCGCGGAAGCCGCTGAGCATGGACCTGATCCGGTCCTTGCCTGGTGGTTGTTCGATGGGGGCGGGGGCGGCGAGCAGCGCGGGCGGCAGGGCCACGTATGCGGTGATGCCTGAGCCCTCGGTCTCGCGGAGTTCGACCTGCGCGCCGAGGCGGGCGGAGAGCCGACCGACGACGTAGTGGCCGAGGAAACGGGTGGGGGCGACGAGGAAGCTCTGCTTGCCGGAGAGACGGGCGTTGGAGCGGGCCAGCGCCTCGGCGGTCATGCCGACGCCGCGGTCCACGACGGCGAGGCAGTATTCGGCTCCGTCGCGCCAGCCGTACACCTCGACGGGGCTGTGCGGCGGTGAGAAGACCAGTGCGTTCTCGATCAACTCGGCGAGCAAGTGGGACAGTTCGGCGACCGCGTGGCCGCGGATCCGGCACGGTTCGACGTCCACGGCCGCCACCCGCTGGTACTGCTCGACCTCCGACACCGCTGACTGGACGACCTCCAGGGCACCGACCGTGCCCGTCCACGTACGCGGCGGCCCGTGCTCGCCGACGAGGACGAGCAGCGACTCGGCGTTGCGGCGCATCCGGGTGGCGAGGTGGTCGAGCTCGAAGAGCTCGGCGAGCGCGTCCGGGTCGACCTCCTGGCTCTCCAGCGTGGTGATGAGGCCGAGCTGGCGGCGGAGCAGGCTCTGGTTGCGGCGCCCGAGGTTGGCGAGAGACTCCGAGGTGTTGCGGCGGAGGACGGCCTGCTCGGCGGCGAGGCCGACAGCCGTCCGCTCGACATTGTGAAGAGCCGCGGCGAGCAGGGCGATCTCCTGCGCCCCGTCGTGGAATCCGGGCTCCGGCCGTGCTTCGGGCGGCTCCGGTGTGAGGCCGGCGGCGGTGTCGTCCGGGTCGGCCTGCTGAATGCGCAGGACCGCCTCGGACAGGCGTGCACCCGCCACCTCGTCCGCCTCCTGCGCGAGGGCGCCGAGCGGGCGTGTGATGGAGCGGGCCGAGAGTACGGCGAGGGCGGTGGCGAGCGCGACGATCAGCACGCCGAGGCCGAGAAAGCCCCCGAGCTGGCCGGTCGCATCATCGCTGAGCTGCCCTGCCCTGTCGCGTACGTCCGCGCCGACGCTCCGCTGAACGGCGTGCAGGTCGTCGACCAGCACGGTCATCGACCGCCACCACACATCCGGGTCGACGTTCAGCCGGGACCCGTCCGCGCCGGCCGCCGCACTTTTCTCCAGGCCGGTGGCCCGCTTGGCGTCGCGGGTCGCGAACGCACGGTCGAGCGCCCCCCGCTGGGCCTCGGTGGCCGACTGCGCGTACTGCCCGAGGGCGGCGACCCGGGCGGCCCGTACCTCGGTGAACGCCAGATACTCACCGCCTCTGAAGCGCCCCGCCGCGAACACTCCGTTGAGCGAGCCGCGCTCCAGCGCCACGGATTCCTCGATGTCGGCG
This sequence comes from Streptomyces sp. PKU-EA00015, assembly GCF_013387495.1. GTDB lineage: Bacteria > Actinomycetota > Actinomycetes > Streptomycetales > Streptomycetaceae > Streptomyces. The sequence goes on from NZ_JABZEE010000003.1 coordinate 70,382, forward strand.
AGCGCCTGGAGCGCGTCGATCCCGTCCGCCAGCGCCCGGTCGCCGCGCGCCGCGTCATCTCCGTCCGCCGACTGTGCCTTGATCAGCGCGGTGATGACGGAGGTGTAGAAACGCAGGGTGGCCGCACGGTCCGCGGACCCGTCGTCGACCTCGGCCCGTACGGCGGCCAGACCCGTCAGCAAAGCCCGCGCTCCCTCCACCGCGGACGCGGTCTCCGTGTCGTTGTCGCCCTCGGCGAGCAGCACGGCGAGGTCGGCACGGGCCTCGTCGGAGCGCAGGCGCTGCCCGTCGACGTCGTCGCGGTACTGGCGGGCGCCGCCCAAGAGGCCGTTGGTGAGGCCCCGTTCGCGCTGCAGATCGTGTACGAGCGCCTGGACCCGGAGCACGAGGTCCACCCGTTCCCGGGTCTCCCGCGCCGCGGACCAGTCGGCGGCGCGATCCGCGACCGCGAGCCCGGTGAGCACGAGCAGCAGACACGTCGGCACGGCCAGCACGATGGCGACCCGCCCGCGGATGGTCTTCCAACCAGGCAGTGCACGTGCGATGCGGCCGATCCCCGGCCTGGCGTTCCCCGTCACACGACCGACGCTAGGCAACGACCGTCAGCACGCCATTTCCCGTCAGTAAGGAGCCCGTTGCACCCCCCTCACCACGGGGCGGTCTCCGGGTGCGGGCCGCGCCATCTGTCCGTAATACGGTGCCGAACCGGGCGAGGGAGCCGTATCGATCTCTTCGCCGGAACGCCACGACGGCCGTCCCGGATCCGGGGCGGGCCGTCGCGAGTGGGTCCCTACGACAGGGGCTCGATCCACACGGAGCGGTAGCGGTCGACCAGCTCGCCGACCTGGCCGTCGCGGTAGGCCAGGTAGCGGGCCCAGGCCGCGGGGTCCTCGACACCGCAGGCGGGGGTGACCCAGCGGCTGGTGAGCACGTCCTCGTGGGTCGGGCGGGGGTGCAGCATGCTCGCGTAGTCCGGGGTGGTTCCAGTCCGAGTGCGAGTAGTACAGGCCCACCTTGAGCCCCTGTTCGCGCAGCGCGGCGGCGTAGGGGCCGACCAGATCGCGTGCGGCGGGCGTGCGGCGCACGACGTCCAGGTCGCCGAGCGCGGTGTCCCACAGGGCCACGCCGTCCTGGTGACGGGCCGTCAGCACCGCGTACCGGGCGCCCGCCCGCGCGAACAGCGCCGCCCATTCCCGCGGGTCGTATCGCGCGGCGGTGAAGCCGTCCAGCTGCTTCATGTACTGCTCGTGGGACACCTGACCGGTGTAGAACGACCAGGACTCGGGCACCCCGTCGACGGCGTAGACGCCGTAGTGGACGAAGATTCCCAGCTTCGCGTCGGAGAACCGGGACTGCATGTGCATGAGGGCAACGCCTCGGTCGTGGTGACGGAAGGGGCGGCCGTGCGCCGCGCCGCGCCGACGCTATGCCGGACGCAGGATCCGGTGCGTGGGGCGTGCTCACCTCAACTGGTCGTTTTTCACCGTCGCAGAGGAGTCGGAGGGGAGTGGAACCTCCCGTGCCGTCACACCGGGCGGCCCCGGGTGACGGCACGCGGCCCCTCACGCCGTCAGCGAGGCGATCGTGGCGTCGAGATCCGTGTCCTTCGGACGGTTGTGGGGCAGCTTGGCCAGGACGTGGGCCATGCCGCAGGTGTCGGTCAGGGCCGAGAAGACCAGTCCGCCCGCGATGCCCGCGGACAGCAGCCGGGCCGCGGGCCGCACCCGCCCCAGGGCGAGACCCGCCAGGACCAGCGAGCCGGCCGCCAGCCGGACCTGCCGCTCCATGGCCCACGCCGTCCGCGCCCCGGCCGGCCGGTGCAGGTCGTGACCGAGCTCGGCCCAGCTGTCGGTGCCCCCGGTCAGGGTCGCCGCGGGGATGCCGTGCCCGGCGAGGATGTCGCACGCCTGGGCCGAGCGGGTGCCCGAGGCGCAGACGACCAGCAGATCGCCGCGCTCGGCCGCGGTCCTCAGCGCGGGCAGCGCCCGGTCCAGACGGTCGAGCGGAATGTTGTGGGCGCCGGGCAGATGGCCGGAGGCGTACTCGCCCGGTGTGCGCACGTCGATGACGGTCAGGTCGTGCAGCCGGGGGCGGGCCTCGGAGGCGGTCAGGGAGGAGCTCGGCATGGTCGTTTCCCTCTTCCTTGTCTTCCTGGTCGGACGTACACCCCACTGAACCAGGTTTCCAGGGGGTTTCCGGCGCCGGGCGTCGTGGCCCCGGCCGGGATACCCGCCGGAGACGCTCTGGACTAGGAAGGCCCGTCCGACGGTAAGTCCCGGCTCTGCCGCAGCCTTTCGCCGAGTCGCCCGCGCAGCGTGCGGGTGAGCGCGGCCGTGGCCGCGGTCAGGAAGACGAATGTGTAGAGGAGCTGCACCATGGTCACCACGCGCGCCGTCTGCCCGGCGGGCGTGATGTCCCCGTAGCCGACCGTCGCCAGGGTGGTGACGGTGAAGTACAGGGCGTCGACCCGGGTGGCGAGTCCGTCGAACTGGCCCGGCTGCTTCGCCAGCGCGTAGTACGCGCCGGCGAAGATGACGATCGACAGGCACATCAGCAGCGGGATCACGATCCCGGGCCTGGCCCGCGTGCCGCCGGCGACGACGTCGCGGATCTGGACGAGCAGCAGCACGCTGACACCGGCCAGCGCCAGGGCGAAAACCGTCCAGCTCGCGACCGGGCGGTGCGGGCCGATCTCGTCGAGCGGCAGCACGAAGTACCCCGAGGTCATGGCGGTCACGGCGACGACCGCGAGCAACCGCAACCGCGCCGGCTCCCGGCGGCCCGGGCCGCTCGGCGCCTGGCGCGGATTCGGTGTGGCCGTCATGGTGCCTCCCGGAGCCGGCGTCCGCACCAGTCAACGCCCGTGCCGCCCCGACACGCCCCAGGTGCTGCGGAAACCGGGTGAGGCCGGCCGTCGCGGGCCCGCCGCCGTCACCCGTCCGGATTCCTCCGCATGGCGCAGGGGACGGCGCCGCCGGACGCTCGAAACCCCGCACGCGTCCGCGTACGGGGACCCAGCGCGAGGAGTGGTCATGAGTCAGCAAACGCGCCCGGTCGGCGCCACACCGCCCGTACCGGACCCGGCCGCCGGCTGGGTGACCGGCGGAGTCGCCTTCGCCGGCGTCCTGATGCTGTGCGGCGGCGTTCTGGCCGTGCTCCAGGGCATCGCGGGGATCGTCGAGGACGACTGGTACCTCACGGTCGGTGACTACGTGTACCGGGTCAGTCTCACCGGCTGGGGCTGGATCCATCTCGTCATCGGGCTCCTCGTCGCGGTCACCGGCGCCGGGGTGCTGAAAGGCGCCGAGTGGGCCCGGATCACCGGCATCGTGCTCGCCTCGTTGAGCCTGGTCACGCAGTTCCTCTTCCTGCCGTACGCCCCGATCTGGTCGGTGATCATGATCGCGCTGGACGTGTTCGTGATCTGGGCGCTCGCCGCGTACCGCAGCAGCGGCCGGGTGCTGTGACGGGCGATCTCAGCGGGGCCGGCGAACTCCCCGTCGTGCGGGCGGAGTTCGCCGTTCCGTCCCGCCTGCCGCGCCGGGTGCGCGGCGCACGCGCCGGGCGAGGACCGGGCGAGGTCCGCCGCGACAGATCGGTCCGAAGGGCTGCGGTGCACGCCGGTGGGGAGGGAATATGGGAGGTACCCGTCATCCGGTGTGAGGTCGTGAGCGAACGGCCGTGCCTGTGCATCGTGACAGGGGAAGGAGCGATTGTGGGCAGCGCTGACCTGTTCCGTGCCGGCCTCGCAGCAGACCGCCGTACGGACGCCGCGCTGTCGCCGCCGGGCGGCCTCATGGACGTGCTCGCGGTCGCCGCCGTCGTCCTCGACTCACAGGGCCGCATCGTGCTGTGGAGCCCGCAGGCGGAGGAGCTCCTCGGCTACACCCCGCAGGAGGCACTGGGGCAGTACGCCGCGCAGCTTCTGGTCGCCGACGAGCACTTCGACCTGGTGCTGAGCCTGTTCCAACAGGTCATGGAGAGCGGCCAGGGCTGGGAGGGCGTCTTCCGGGTACGGCACAAGGACGGCTCCACACGGCTGCTGGAATGGCGCAACATGCGCTTGCAGGACGACCTCGGCGGCTACTACGCCCTGGGGCTCGCCACCGACCAGCCGACGCTGCGCCGCGTCGAGCGCGACCTGGCGCTGTCGGTGCGCCTGGTGGACCAGTCCCCGATCGGGCTCGCCGTGCTCGGCGACGACCTGCGGTACGTGGCGGTGAACCCCGCCCTGGAACGGATCGGGGGGCGGCCCGCCGGCGACCTCATCGGCCGCAGCATCCCGGAGACGCTGCCGTTCGGCGACGCGGAGAGCCTCGAGGCCGCCATGCGCGAGGTCCTGGCCTCCGGTGCGCCGCTGCTGGACCGGCATGTGCTCGGCCGGGTCCCCTCGGACCCCGTCGGTGAGCGCGCCTGGTCGGTGTCCCTGTACCGGCTGGAGGACCCAGGCGGACGCGTGCTCGGGATCGCTCTCTCCGTCGTCGACGTCACCGACCGGCACCGCGCGGCCACGGAGGCGGAGCGGGCGCGCCGGCGCCTGGCCCTGGTCGCCGACGCCTCCGTACGCATCGGGACGACCCTCGACCTGGAGCAGACGGCCCGCGAGCTGGCGGACGTGGCGGTGCCCGAGCTGGCGGACGTGGCCGCCGTCGACGTCCTCGACAGCGTCCTCGTCGGCCCCGACGGCCGCCCGGACCGAAGAAGCGACGACGCCCCGATGCTGATCCGCGCCCTCGCGGTCGCCGCCGCCTACCCCACCGTCGCGGTCGAGGCCGCCGACCGCCCCGGTGAACTCGCCCGGTACGACGCCGGACGCCTCGTCACCCAGTGCGTCAACACCGCACGCCCCGTCACGATCCCCCGACTCGGCGAGCAGGACCTGCGCGACATCGCCCGCGACAGCAGGGCCGCCGGAATCCTCGCCGAGGCCGGCGTGCACTCCTACATGGCCGTGCCGCTGATCGCCCGCGGCGAGGTCCTCGGGGCGCTCGACCTCAAAAGGGCCCGCAATCCCGACCCGTTCACCGAGGACGACGTCCTGCTGGCGACGGAGTTCGCCGCGCGCGCCGCCGTCTGCATCGACAACGCGCGGTGGTACCGCCAGCAGCGCCAGACCGCGCTCACGCTCCAGCGCAGCATGCTGCCCGAGACGCCCGAGCATCTCGTCGGCCTCGAAGTGGCCTCCCGCTATCAGCCGGCGCGCGCGAACAGCGAGGTCGGCGGCGACTGGTTCGACATCATCCCCATGGACAGGGAACGCACCGCCCTGGTCGTCGGCGACGTGATGGGCAGCGGGATCAACGCCGCCACCGCCATGGGCCGGCTGCGCACCGCCACCCAGACGCTCGCCCGGCTCGCCCTGGACCCCGCCGTCGTGCTGCGCCACCTCGACGAGATCACCGCCGGACTCGACCCGTACATCGCCACCTGCATGTACGCCGTGTACGACCCGCACCGCGCCCAGTGCTGCATCGCCAACGCGGGCCACCTGCCCCCGGTCCTGGTGCGCAGCGGGTGCGCGCCCCGGCTGCTCGACCTGCCCACCGGCACCCCCCTCGGCGTCGGCGGCGTCGGCGGCGTCGCACTGCGCAGCATCACCGTCGGCATCGACCCGGGTGACGTGCTCGTCCTGTACACGGACGGCCTGGTCGAGACGCGCGACCAGGACATCGACGTCCGGCTGAACATGCTGCTCGACCTGCTCAAGACCGCCGACGCCACGCTGGGGGAGACCTGTGACCGGCTGCTGCACGCTCTGCGCCGGCCCGACGCCCCGGACGACGTCGCGCTGCTCCTGGCCCGCGTGACCGGCTCGTAGCGTCGGCTCGCCCCCGGGCCGCGGCGGCGCTGTGCGCATCCGCCGGACGGGCCCGGGGGCGGGGGTGACACGATGGCGGAGCGGTGCCGCGCCGATCACCGCAGGTCCCCGTAGGCAAGCACGACGCGAACGAACAAGGAGGACGGGCCGTGCCCGCTCCCCGGATGAGCACGACACCTCTGCCAGGCATTGGGGTCCAGTACGACCTCACCACCCGCGAGCACCGGCACCTGTCGGTCATCGCCCACCGCGACGGCACCCGCTCGGTGAACGTCTACCGGCCCGACGATCCCGACGCCTGCGCGCAGTCCGTGCACCTGACCAGCGCCGAGGCCGCCTCGCTCATCGACGCCCTGATGCCCGACCACCACAGCTCCAACGTCCTGCACACCACCGACCTCGGCCTGATCGCCGAACGCGTCGAGGTGTCCGCGCACTCCGTGTGGAACGGCCGTGTGATGGGCGAGATGCGGCTGCGCACCGAGACCGGTGCCTCGGTGGTGGCCGTACTGCGCCGGGCCGAGGCCATCCCCTCGCCGGGGCCGGACTTCCGGCTGGCCGGCGGGGACACGCTGATCGTCATCGGCACCCGCGAGGGCGTCGAGGCGGCCGCGGCGATACTCGGACGGGAGTGACCGGGTGCACTCCGCGGTATTCCTCATCGAGTTCGGCGCGATCATCCTCGGCCTGGGACTGCTGGGCAGATTCGCGGGGCGGCTGCGGTTCTCGCCGATCCCGCTGTACCTGCTCGCCGGTCTCGCCTTCGGCACGGGCGGTCTGCTGCCCCTCGGCGCGAGCGAGGAGTTCGTGGCGATAGGCGCCGAGATCGGCGTCATCCTGCTCCTGCTGATGCTCGGCCTCGAGTACACGGCGAGCGACCTCGTCTCCAACCTCAGGACGCAGTACCCGGCCGGCCTCGTCGACTTCACCCTCAACGCCCTGCCGGGCGCGGCGGCGGCGCTGCTGATGGGCTGGGGCCCGGTGGCGGCCGTCGTCCTCGGCGGTGTCACGTGGATCTCGTCGTCCGGCGTCATCGCCAAGGTGCTCGGCGACCTGGGCCGGCTCGGCAACCGGGAGACGCCGGTCATCCTCAGCATCCTGGTCCTCGAAGACCTGGCGATGGCCGTCTACCTGCCGATCATCACCGCTCTGCTCGCCGGCGTCGGTCTCGCCGCGGGCAGCGTGACGCTGGCGATCGCGCTGGGCGTCGCGGGCGCGGTGCTGTTCGTCGCCGTCCGCTACGGGCGGGTCATCTCACGCTTCGTCAGCAGCGACGACCCGGAGAAGCTGCTGCTGGTCGTGCTCGGCCTCACCCTGCTGGTGGCGGGCATCGCTCAGCAGCTCCAGGTCTCGGCAGCGGTCGGCGCGTTCCTCGTCGGGATCGCGCTGTCCGGCGAGGTGGCCGAGGGCGCGCACACGCTGCTGAGCCCGCTGCGCGACCTGTTCGCCGCGGTGTTCTTCGTCTTCTTCGGACTGCACACCGACCCGTCCAGCATTCCGCCGGTGCTGCTGCCCGCCCTGGCGCTGGCCGTCACAACGGCCCTCACCAAGGTCGCCACCGGCTACTGGGCGGCGAAGCGCGCGGGTGTCGGCCCCAAGGGCCGCTGGCGCGCGGGCGGCACACTGGTGGCGCGCGGCGAGTTCTCCATCGTCATCGCGGGCCTCGCGGTCTCGGCGGGGATCGAGCCGTCGATGGGTCCGCTGGCGACGGCGTACGTCCTGATCCTGGTGGTCGTCGGCCCGCTGACGGCGCGGTACACGGAGCCGGTCGGCCTCTGGCTGACGTCCCGGCGCCGTCGGCCCGTCACCGGGCCGGTTCCGGAGCCGGCCCGGGTGGAGGCCCGCGACTGACGTCTCGCGCCCGCCCCGGCGGCGGCCGCGGCCACCGCCAAAGGCCCCGGGGCGCGTACCGCGTCACGCCGCGTCGTGGAAGACCAGGCCCGGCGAGCGGCGCTGCCCGAGCGGACGGTGCTCACGCCGTGCCGGACCGCCCCGGCGGACCAGCCGCGGCGGGCGGCGACCGGGCGGCCCCGTGTGGTGAGGACCAGGCCGTGGCCCTGTTCCCGTACGTGCACCGTGCCGCGGGACTGCGCCCGGGGCCGCTGCTCGCCTGTCCGGACCGCGACCGGGAGCCGTTCGTCCGGCGGGAATCGGACGTCGCTGTCGCGTCAGAGCGCGCCCCACAGGTGGGCCCTGGTGCGCAGATGGTCGTGCACGAGCGCGAGCGGGGGGTGGACCAGGGCACCCGCGCGGACGGCGAGATAGAGCGTGTTGAGCGGGGGTGCGGCCGGTTCGTGAAGAAGCTCCACCGATCCGGCGGCGAGGGCCGGTTCCGCCAGGTAGCGCGGGAGCGTGCTGACGCCCGCCCCCGCGACGACGGCGGCGAGCACGGCCCGCAGATCGGGAACGGTCACGGCGATGCCGTTCGGCGGACGCCGGCCGAATTCGCTCAGCCAGTAGCGCCTGACGATCGGCAGATCGTCCGCGTACGCGACGAGAGGCAAGTGGGCCAGTGCGCCCGCAGGATCGGCCGCCAGCCGCACGGGGTCGACGGTGCGGGCCAGCGTCGGCGGTCCCACCAGGACGAATTCCTCGTCGACGAGCGGTGTGGCGGCGATCTCCTGCTGCGTCGGCCGCACGGCCGACACCACCAGGTCGACGCGTCCCGCCGACAGGGCCGCCAGCAGGTCCGCGGCGAGTCCCAGCGTCACCTGCAGGCGCAGCCCTCGCGTGGTGAGCGGGGCCAGCGTGGGCAGCACCCGCAAGGCCATCAGCTCGGCGGCGCCCGCGATGCGTACGGTGCCGACATGAGCGGCGCCGTCGCCCGAGGTGTCCAGCGCGGCGCGGAGCTCGTCCAGATGCGTGCCGATCCGCGCGGCGAGGTCGGCCGCGCGGGCCGTGGGCGTCGCCCCCTTGCGGGAGCGTACGAACAGCGGCTCGCCCAGCTCCTGTTCCAGCCGTGCCAGCTGGCCGCTGACCGCGGGCTGGGTCAGTCCCAGCCGCTCGGCGGCGGCGGAGAGGGAGCCGCAGCGGTAGATCTCGAGGAAGGTGGACAGCAGATGCAGCGCGGGCACGCCACCCTCTTTCCATAAGGGAACTTATGGCGTCCATGATGCCCGCGGATGGCGTCGGGTGAAAGCTGTTGTTGTCCGCTTCGAGCCCCAACAACCGACATCCATCAGTGAAGGACCCATTCCTCATGTCGAAGATCCTTATGGTCGTCTCCGGTGCCGACAGCCTGGAACTGGCCGACGGCTCCAGCCATCCGACCGGCTTCTGGGCCGAGGAGGTCGCCGCGTCGCACGAGCTGCTGAGTGCCGCGGGCCATGACGTGACCATCGCGACCCCGGGCGGCGTGCGGCCCACCGCCGACCCGATCAGCCTGGACGCGCGGGGCGGTGTCGATGAGGAGGACGCCCGTCGCTTCACCGCGTACCTGGCGGCCATCGACGGAGACCTCGCCGCGCCGCTCGACCTCGCCAAGGTGTCCGCGGACGACTACGACGCCGTCTACATCCCCGGCGGCCACGCGCCGATGACGGACCTCGCCGACAACGCCGACCTCGGCCGGCTGCTGAACGACGCCGACCGGGGCGGCAGCGTCGTGGCGGCCCTGTGCCACGGGCTCGCGGCTCTGCTGAGCGCGCGCCGGGAGGACGGCTCGTTCACCTTCGCCGGACGGGAGGTGACCTCGTTCAGCGACGAGGAGGAGCGCCAGGGCGGGCTCGGCGACCGGTCGCCGTACTTCGTCGAGTCGCGGCTGCGCGAACTCGGTGCGAGGGTCAGCACCGGCCCGGCGTGGTCGAGCACCGTTGTCGAGGACGGCAACCTGATCACCGGCCAGAACCCGCAGTCCAGCGCGGACACGGCACGGCGCGTCGTGGGCGCGCTCGCCGCGCGCTGACACGGCTCAACCGGTGCGGGGAGCGGGCTCCAGCGTGAAGGAGTGGCCGGCCGGGTCGGCGTAGACGCGCGCATGACCCGGGCCGGGCCCGGCGCCGTTGTCCACGGGCATCGCGCCGAGGGTCACCGCTTCGCGCTCCGCCGCGTCCAGGTCGCCCTCTGCGACCCGGATGTACAGATGGGACTGCTGGGAGTCCTCGGGGCGCGGCCAGCTCGGCGGCGCGTACCCGTGGTCGCGTCGCACGGCGAGCACCACGCCGTCCTGCCCGGCCACTTCCACGAGATCCGGATCATGACCGACGCGGACCTCGGCGTGGAGCAACGCCGCGTAGAAATCGGCGAGTTGCCGGGGTTCGGCCGAGTCGAGGACGAGGACTGCTGTCTTCGTAACCGTCATGCAGTCCGCCTACCCCGGCCGTCCCGCCGCACACGACGGGTGGCCGGGCGGTGCGGGCGGTACCCGGGGCTGCGCGTCGCTGCCCTCCGCGGCCGGGCGCGGGGCGCGGACGTCTGCGGCCGAGCCGCCGCCGGGGTGCGCGCTGTACGGCGGCGTCGCCGGGGCGTGACCCGCGGGCAGGGCGTGGCGAGGCGGCGTGTTCGCCTGCCGAGCGGATGCCGACCCGGTCGCCGCGCACTTCATGCGGGTGGCGTGCGGCGCCGTTCGCTCGGGCGAGGGCGCGACCCGGGCAAGCGGCGCAGGGGCGTGGTCGCGCGGCCTCACGGGACCGTGCGCCGGCCGTCGCCCGGCGGGGTCTGTCGTCGGCGTCGGGCGGTGCCCGCCCGCCCGACGCCGCGCGGCACCGGCGACGCCGCAGGCCGGGGGGCGCGCCTGGGGCAAGGAGCCGGTCGGGGCGGGGGTTACCGATTCCCCGAGCGGGCACCAGCAGGGCGAAGCCGGTGCTGTGACGCCGGGAGGCGTGGCCCGTGGCGACATGGTCACGTACAGTGATCGCCGGGTTCGCCTCTTGCCGTCGCACGGGGGAACATGGGTTCCGGGACGCGGCCCTGCCAGGCGCCGCAGGTCCCGGCGACAGGTCCCAGCCGAGCCCACGACAGCCGGACATGGTGATGAACGACAAGACGACCCCGGCCCGGTCCGCGACCGCCGCGCAGAGCGCGGCGGTGTTCGGCGCGCCCTGCTGGGTCAGCCTCATGGCCCGTGACCTCAAGGCCGCCCAGGACTTCTACGGGGCGGTGCTCGGATGGGAGTTCCGCAAGGGCAGGCTCGGTGAGGAGTTCAGCGTCGCCCTCTCCGACGGCGCGCCCGTCGCCGGTATCGGCGCCCTCGCCCCCCGCCTGACGGTCGCCGTCGCCTGGACCCCGTACTTCGCGGTCCAGGACGCCGACGAGGCAGCCGGCCGGATCAGGGAACGCAGCGGCACGGTCGCTGTCGGCCCCCTCTCGCTGGCCACCGGCCGCGGCCTGCTCGCCGCGGACCGCGACGGCGCGGTGTTCGGCATCTGGGAGGGCGAGCTGGTCAGGGACTGGCCCGCCTGGCAGGACAACGCGCCCGCCTGGATCAGGCTGCTGGCCAGGGACGCCTTCGAATCCGCGATCTTCTACGGCGAGATCCTCGACTGGGCCTCCGACCGCGCCGGCTGCTGCGAGGTCAGCTACGCGGAGGACGCGGTACTCCTCCACCGCTCCGGACGCGTCCTCGCCCGCCTCACCTCCGGCGCCGACGGCACCGCGATCAACCCCCTCCTGCACCCGCGCTGGCACGTCCACTTCGCGGTGAAGGACGTGGAGGAGACCGCCCACACGGCCCGCAGGCACGGGGCGACGCTGCTCGGCGAGCGCTCCACGGCGCGGGGGATGGAGGCAAGCCTGCGCGACCCGGACGGGGCGATCTTCACGGTCAGCTCGCTGGACGACGCGGTCCCCGGTCCCGACCCCTCCCTCGTCGGCCCGTAGAGCCAGGAGTCTTGAAGCCCCGTACCGCAGGAGCCCCGGCAGACGCAGGAAGGCCCGCCATGGAACGAGCCGCCGTCTTCGACGTGGACGGGACCCTCGTCGACACCAATCACCTGCACGTCGTCTCCTGGTGGGAGGCCTTCCGGCAGTCCGGCCACCGCGTCGCCATGCACGACATCCACCGCGCCGTCGGCCTGCCCGGCGGCGACCTCGTCGCCCACCTGCTCGGCGACGACCGCGACCGCGACCGGGACGAGACCGTCAAGGCCGCCCACAAGGCCCTGTACGCGGCGTACTCGGACCGGCTGCCGCCCCTGGACCAGGCGGGGCAACTGCTGCGCACCCTCTCCCGTTCCGGCTGGACCGTCGTGCTCGCGACCTCGGCGTCGGGCGCCGAACTCGCGGCCCTGCGGCGGGCCATCGACGCGGACGACGCCGTCAGCGCCATGGCGAGCGCCGACGACGTCGCCGAGGGCAAGCCCGCGCCCGAGCCGGTCCGGCATGCGCTGGAACTGGCCGGGGTGCCCGCCGAGCGCGCCGTCTTCGTCGGCGACACCGTGTGGGACATGCGGGCCGCCCGGCGCGCGGGCGTGCTCTGCGTCGGCCTCCTGTGCGGCGGCATTCCCCGCGCGGACCTCGTCGAGGCGGGCGCGCACGCGGTCCACGACGACCCGGCGGATCTGCTCCGCGCCCTGCACACGGGCCCGTTCGCCGAGATCGTGCGCCGCTCCACGGGCTGATCCACGTGCGCGCCGCCATGCGCTGATGCGCGGAGATCGTGCGCCGCTGCACGACCTGAGCGGCACGGCCGCCCGCGTCAGTGCGCCCGGTGACCCGCCAGTGGCGCGGTGGCCTCCCCGCTGCCCTCCCGTACGCCCCGCAGGAACTCCTGCAGCGCGTCCACCGACGTGTGCTCCGGCCGCCACTCGAGCTCTTCCCGGGCCCGCGTGGAGTCCATCAGAGGCAGCCGCAGCACGGCGTCGAAGAGCTGCGGCGATGCCGGTACGAGGCGCATCGCCCAGGCCGCCGCCAGTGCGGCGTGCACGGGCCCCTTCGGCACCCGCACCACCCGGGCGTCCAGCAGCTCGCCGAGTACGTTCGCGTCCACCACGGGATCGGCGGTCAGGTTGAACGCTCCGCGCGCATCGAGAAGGACCGCCATGAGGTAGGCGCGTGCGGCGTCGTCGGTGTGCAGGACCTGGAACCGGAGCCCTTCGATGTCCGGCACGACGGGGAGCAGCGACGGCCTGAGCAGCGGTCCGGGCAGGAAACGCCCGGCGAAGATGCGGCGTTGCTCGCTCGCGGAGCTCTCCTTGAACAGGAAGCCGGGGCGCATCCGCACCACCCGGACCTCCGGATGCCGCTCCTCGAAGGCGTCGAGCACCCGCTCCAGATAGGCCTTCTCACGGCAGTACGCGGCACCGGGCACGCCATGCGTGGGCCACGACTCGTCGACACCGGGCAGGGACTTGGGCCCGGGCGCATACGCGCCGACCGACGAGGCGTGCACCAGAACCGGTACGCGGGCCGCGACGACGGCGTCGAAGACCCGCAGCGAACCGAGGACGTTGCTCTGCCAGGTGGTGCCGGGATCGTGCGTGGGCTGGAACCGCCAGGCCAGGTGCACCACCGCGTCGGCGTCCTCGAAAAGGCGGGCGAGGTCCGCCGTCGCGTCGTCGGCCGACAGGTCGGCCGACGCCCACTCGGTCCGGGACAGCCGCAGCTCCGGCATGCGGCGGGCCAGTCCGAGGACCGACGCGACACGCGAATCCCCCGAGAGCGCCCGCACCACACTGGTGCCTACGTTCCCCGTCGCTCCTGTGACCACCACTCGCAGCCCTGTCGTCGTATTCATCGGGTCTCCGTCGTGCTGTCGTTCCCGCATTCGGATGTCGGTGGCTTCCGGGTCCCCGCGGGGCACCGACCGAAACAGCAGGGACAGGAGTTGCCGGGATGAAAACCGCCGACGCGGGCACCCGGGGATCACGGCCGGGCGACGACCGCCCGCACGAGACCCCGAGGTGGCGACGATGGTGACCATTGCGACGCCCGAGAGGACGCGCTCGCCCCGACTGCTGCGCACCCCGGGTGTGTACGTCCCGCAGGCGGACACGTTCCTGCTGGCCGACGCACTGGCGCGCGAGCCGCTGGGGCCCGGGGCCGACGTACTCGACGTCGGAACGGGCAGCGGAGTCCTGGCGCTCGCGGCCGCCCGGCGCGGTGCCCGGGTGACCGCCGTCGACACCTCCTGGAGTGCCGTGCTCACCACCCGCGCCAACGCCGCTCTCGCCGGTCAGCACGTCGAAGTGCTGCACGGCGACCTTCTCGCCCCGGCGGCCGGCCGTCGTTTCGACCTGATCGTCGGCAACCCGCCGTACGTGCCCGCGCCCAGGACGCGGCCGCCGCGGCGCGGCCCGGCCGTCGCCTGGGACGCGGGCCCCGACGGACGTGCGGTACTGGACCGGATCTGCGACGGCGCCGCGGAGCTCCTGCGGCGCCGGGGGGTGCTGCTGCTGGTGCACTCCGCGCTGTGCGGCGTGGCGCCCACCCTGGAGCGGCTGCGCCGCACTGGGCTGGATGCGGTCGTCACCGACCGCGAGCAGGTGCCCTTCGGGCCGGTCCTGAGGTCCCGTGCCGCATGGCTGCGCCGGCAGGGGCTGATCGCCCCTGGTGAGGACAAGGAAGAGCTGGTGATCGTCCGTGCCGACCGCATCTGAACGGCCCTGCCGCATCACGCCGACCCGCGACGGCCCGCTGCTCGTCGAGGGCCCCGTCGACGTCGTCCTCGAGGACGGCACCGTCGCCACCTCGGACCGTTTCACGGTGGCGCTGTGCACGTGCCGCCGCAGCCGGGCCTACCCCTGGTGCGACACGAGCCATCGGCGCAAGGCCAAGGAGTGAGCGCGGTGCAACACGCCCCCACACCCCTCGGGCGGGGCACGACGGAGCGGGAACTGCCGCAGGCCCGCGGAGACCTGTCGGCCGCCGTCCTGGACGCCCTGCGGACCTCGCCCGCCCTGGCGCGGTTCCCCGGCGCCCACGAGGCCGAACAGGCCGATCCGCTCGGCGACGACCTGCAACTGGCGCTCTACGCCTGCTACGAACTGCACTACCTGGGCTTCACCGGCGTCGACCCGGCCTGGGAATGGGACCCGGAGCTGCTGCGGCTGCGCGCGGCCATGGAGGAGAACTTCCAGTGCGCCCTGCGCGCCGGGACCACCGGCCACCCGGACCTCGACGACGCGCTCGACGCCCTGCTCGTCGAACCGGTCCGCGGCACCGGCGTCAGCCGGTACCTGCACGACGAGGGCTCGCTCTGGCAGCTGCGCGAGTACGCGGCCCAGCGCTCCCTGTACCACCTGAAGGAGGCCGACCCGCACGCCTGGGTCATCCCGCGCCTGCGCGGCCGGGCGAAAGCGGCGTTCGTCGCCGTGGAGTTCGACGAGTTCGGCGGCGGCCGACCCGAACGCGTCCACGCCCGGCTCTTCGCCGACCTCATGGCCGACCTACGCCTCGACACCGCCTACGGCCGCTACGCGGACGCCGCGTCCGCACAGATGCTGGCGACGGTCAACCTGATGTCCCTGCTGGGACTGCACCGCGCCCACCGCGGCGCTCTGGTGGGGCACTTCGCCGCCGTCGAGATCACCTCGTCGCCCGCGTCCCGGAGGCTGGCCGCGGCGATGCGCCGCACCGGGGCGGGCAGTGCCGCCGAGCGTTTCTACGACGAGCACGTCATCGCCGACGCCGTCCACGAACAGGTCGTGCGCCGGGACGTCATCGGCGGGCTCCTGGAGGACGAGCCCTCCCTCGCGCCGGAGGTGGCGTTCGGGATCGCGGCGACGGAGTTCGTCGAGGACCGGTTCGCCGAGCAACTGCTGGGCGCCTGGCGGCAAGGGGCCACGAGCCTGCGGACGCAGGTGTGAGATGACACGGTGCCGTCGCGTGGTTCGACCGTACGGATACGAACCGCTACGCAACGTGATGGTCCACGTGGCGGAAAAGGGCGCTCCGGATCACAATGAGGCACCGGACGGACGTCGTTCCGCCGCGTGGCTGGGGGCCGCAGAAACCGGGAGACCACGATGCTGATGCCCGACACGAGCGTCATCACCAGGCTGATTGCCCGCTACCGGGCCCAGGAACACCACCTCCTCGCCGCTCCGCACGACGAGCACGCCCGAAGACGCTTCGAGGACACCGCGTACACGCTGTGCGTCCTGATGTGCGAGCGCACGGCCCGTGAGGCGGTGCTGGCGGCCGAACGCTACGTGCACCGTCACATCCGCTCCGGTGCGCAGCCCATGGGCGAGCGCGCGGCGTCCGGCGGCTGCTGACCGGACGGAACGTCCGCAGCGGCCGGCCGGACCGGCGAGGGAAGCCGGCCCGGACCAGGAAGGAGCAAGGTGCTCGAAGTCCGCAGAGCGCTTCCCGAGCCCGTCGTCGGCTTCGTACGCCGGCGCAGGGAACCCGTCGTCACGCAGACTCTGCGCTCCACGGCGGCGGCGACCATCTCCTACGTCGTCGCCCTGTACGCGGTCGACAGCACCGCTCCGCCGCTGACGGCCCCCCTCACCGCGCTCCTGGTCGTGCAGGTGACCCTCTACTCCACGCTCACCACCGGCGTACGGCGGGTGAACTCGGTCGTCGTCGGCGTGCTCATCGCCATCGGGTTCAGCGTGCTCGTCGGGCTGAGCTGGTGGAGCCTCGGTCTGATCATCCTGGCCTCCCTGGTGGTCGGACACTTCGTGCGCGTCGACGAGTTCGTCCCCGAGGTCGCGATCAGCGCCATGCTCGTGCTCGGTGTGACCCAGGTCGCCGACACCGCCTGGGACCGGGTGCTGGAGACCCTGATCGGGGCCGTGGTGGGTCTGCTGTTCAACGTCGTGTTCGTACCGCCCGTGTGGGTCGAGACGGCCGGTGACTCCATCGAGGACCTGGCGCGGCGCATGCGGCGGCTCCTGCTCCTGATCGGCGAGGAACTGACCCGCCCCACGCACGTCGAACGGGCCGCCGCCCGCCTCCACGAGGCCCGCCGGCTCGACAACGACGTCGCCGACGTCGACGCGGCCCTGCGGCAGGCGGAGGACAGCCTGCGGCTCAACCCCCGCGTCAAGGAAGGGCTGCTGCACCGCATCGTGCTGCGCACCGGACTGGACACGCTGGAGATCTGCGCCGTCGTCCTGCGCGTCCTCGCGCGCACCATCACCGACCTCGCCAAGGAACGCAGGGACGAGGCCCTGTTCACGCACGAGGTGGGCGTCGCCCTCCAGGAACTCCTCGGCCATGTCGCCGACACGCTCGTGAGCTTCGCCGTCCTCGTCACCACCACGACCAGCGGCAGCGCGGACGCCGCCGAGGCCCGGCTCACCGGAGAACTCGCCGCCGCCCGCACCAGCCGCGACAATGCCGCGGACCTGCTGCTCCAGGGCATGCAGGAGGTGCCCCGCCACTGGCAGTTGTACGGCGCCCTGCTCACCGAGATCGACCGCATCCTCGACGAACTCGACCTCGACCACCGCTCGCGGCGTCTGATGGAGGAACTCGACCGTCACACCAGGGAGCAGCGGGCGCGCCGCCCGAAGCTCTCCGCGCTGCTGGACCGGGCGCGCAACCGCAGGCAGCGCCGGTCCGCCGCCCACTGACCGGATGCCCGGCAGGAGACACCCACGAGGAACCGTCACCACCGAGGTCCCGGCTGCCCACCGCTGCCACCATGGCTCTGTGCTGGTGCGTCGTGCTCTTCTTCGCCTCGGCCGGGGCCGGTTCGGCGCATCTCACGGCGAGCGATGTGGTCGGGGACGCCGTCCCCGCCTCCGGTGCGGCAGCCCGGTGAGGCGAGGGACTCAGCCCTCCGGAGCGGACCGCACGTCGATCACGAAACCGTCGGCGGGGCGGGTGGGGATCCGGCTCAACGGGATGGACAGATCCTGCGCAGGCACCTCGTACTCGAGCCGCGCCAGCCGCACGGCCAGCGTCGCCAGGAGCGCGACCGTGACGTCCTCGCCCGGACAGCGGTGGCCGGTCGCCGCATCGCCGCCGCCCTGCGGAATGAGCGCGTACGGGTCGGCGGGAGGGCCGGCGGTGAAGCGGGCCGGGTCGAAGGCGTACGGGTGGGGCCACAGGGCCGGGTCGTGCTGGTGGCCGTACACGTCGAGGACGATCAGCGTGCCCTCGGCGATCTCCGCGTCCTCGTAACGCACGTCCGCCGCTGCCAGCCCGACCACGAAGGGCACGAACGGGTAGAACCGGCGCACCTCGTGGGTGAACGCCTCTGCGTACGCGGGATCGCCCGTGCGCAGTGCGTCGCGGTGCTGGGGCCAGCGGTGCAGCGCGTGCGCGGCGAACGTCAGGTACCAGGCGACCGCGGCGGTCGGGCGCACGATGTTCAGCACCTCCACCGCCGCCGTGTGCGTGTCCAGCGGTCGTCCGCCCGCCTCCTGGTGCAGAGCGACGGCCCGCAGGGCCGAGCCGCGGGGCGCGCCGTCCTCGTCCGGGACCGCGTCGTCGCGCACCGCCTCGATGAGCTCCGCGATCCGCGCCTCCTGCCGGGCGCGGGCCTGGCGCGCCCGCCAGTGCCGGGGGCCCGCCGTGGCGAAGCCGTCGACCATGGCCACGAGGTCGTCCGCCACGGCCGGGACCTCGGCGTCGCCGAGCGGCATGCCCGCCCACGAGCAGACCGCGCGGGTGATCACCCGCGCGGTCTCGGTGAACAGCTCCGTCCGCGTCGAGGCGGCCCACGACCGGGACGCGAGGTCCCACTCCGTGCCGGCGCTCTCCGCGAGAGAACCGACGGCCGCCTCGTCCTTGAGCAGGGACACCAACAGCGCCTTGCGCACCCGGTGGCTCTCGCCGTCCAGGGTGTGCACGGCCCCGCGCCCGAACAGCGTGTCGACCACGGGGCCGGGCAGCGCGGCGCGGCGGACGACGTGCCGTTCGTCGTAGAAGAAGCGCGCCGCGTCCGCGCCGTGCAGCACGACGGCGCGGCGGCCGAGGAAGCGGGTGGTGACGGGCGCTCCGCCCTCCCGGCGCAGCAGGTCCGGGATCCAGGCGTAGCCCTGGGTCAGAGCGGAGAGGGTGGCGTCGGGGCGCAGTGTCTCGCGGAGATCCATGCGCTCAGGGTTCCCCGCCGCGCGGGCGGAATGCTCCCTTTCGTCGCATTACCGCTCATGCGGCGTCCCGCATGACCTCGCTGCGCAGCTGATCGCAGCAGCGGCTGATGAGCCGGGACACGTGCATCTGGGAGATGCCGAGCGTCTGGGCGATGCTGCTCTGTGTCATGTCGCGGAAGAAGCGCATGTAGAGGATGTTCTGCTCCCGCTCGGGCAGCTTGCGCAGGCCGGGTTTGACCGCCTCCCGGTCGACGAGGACGTCGATCGCGGGATCGGCGGAGCCGAGCGTGTCGCCGAGGGAGTAGCCGTCGTCCGCGCCCGGCAGCTCGGCGTCCAGGGACAGGGTCGTGAAGCTCTCCAGGGCCTCGAGCCCGAGGAGCGCGTCCTCCTCGCACACGCCGGCGCGTTCGGCGATCTCGGCGACCGTGGGGGAGCGGCCGGAGATGGTCTGGCTCAGGTCCTGGCGCGCGAAGCGGACGCGGTTGCGCAGGTCCTGCACCCGGCGGGGTACGTGCAGGGCCCACATGTGGTCGCGGAAATGGCGCTTGACCTCGCCGACGACGGTGGGGACGGCGAAGCTCTCGAAAGCGCCGCGCGAGGGGTCGTAGCGGTCGACGGCCTTCACGAGGCCGAGTGCGGCGACCTGTTGCAGGTCCTCGAGGGATTCGCCGCGGTTGCGAAACCGGCCCGCGATCCGTTCCGCCATGGGCAACCAGGCCGCCACGATCTCCTGCCGCAGCTCCTGCCGCTCAGGGCCGTCGTCCAGCTCGGCCATCCTCCGAAAGGCGTCTGCGGTGTCGGGGGCATCGGAGTGCGAGTGCTTGCTTTGTGCCAGCGTGCGCATGATGTCGGGTCTTCCTGCAGGGTGTGGTGCCTTGAAGGATTCGACTCACCCGCAGAAGCGGTCCCTGGGCCGGTCTCCCGCACCCGGAGCCTCGGCTCCCGCGGGGTGTGCTCCGTCCGAAGCACAACACGCGGCTGCCCGGGACTTCACAGCCAAAACGTGGCACAGAGGGCGCTTTTCCCCCCGGGGGACGGCCTCACAGGGCGGCGGGCGCCCGCACCGGCAGGTGGTACACGGCGAACGCGTGCCCGATGACCGGCTGGGCGACGTTGCGCACCTTCACACCGCCCGCGGTCAGGCCGTGCTCGGAGCCCAGATGCGCGTGCCCGTGCACCGCGAGGTCGGCACGGCCCTCGTCCACCGCCTCGGCCAGCAGATAACTGCCCAGGAACGGGTAGATCTCCGGCGGCTCACCGGCCAGCGTGTCCGGTACGGGGGAGTAGTGCGTCAGCGCGATCCGCACGGCGCAGCCGCGCTCCTCGAGCTCCAGCAGCGAACGGCACAGGTCCGCCGCACACCGCCGGGTGTAGCGGACGAACGCCTTCATCTCCGGCTCCCCGAACTCGCCCGCGCTGCGCCCCGCGAACCCCCCGCAGAAGCCCTTCGTACCGGCGACCCCGAGCCGGGTGCCGTCGATGTCCAGCACGGCCGCCGAGCCCTCGAGGACCGTGACCCCGGCCCGCTGGAGGACCATGGTGACCTTGTCATCCTGGTCGCTTTGGTAGTCGTGGTTGCCCAGCACGGCGACGACGGGCAGGGGCAGCCCCTCCACCTCCGCCGCCACCACCTGCGCCTCCTCCACCGTGCCGTGGCGCGTCAGGTCACCGGCCAGCAGCAGGACGTCGGCGCTCTCGCCGAGGGTGTCGAAGGCCGGACGCAGCGCACCGTGGCTGTCCGGGCCCATATGGATGTCTCCGACGGCGGCTACGCGAATCACTCCAGCTCCTCGGGGCGTTCGGGGGCCGTCGCGCCGGCGATCACCAGATCGGCCCGCATCGGCAGCCCGCCGAGTTCGGCTTCGGCGATGCGCAGGATCTCGGCCCTGCACGAAGCGCTGGACACGGTGCCGTTCAGGTGCACGTATCCACCGCGCATATCGATCTGGACGCCCAGTTCGGCGATGTCCTCCTCCGCGAGCCGCTCGCGCAACCGCGCGATGCGGTACTCGGACGCCTCGAGGCGGGTCATGGCACACCTCCCGGGCCGCCGGTCCGCGGCGAGATCACGTCGAGCCGTTCCAGCAGGTACAAGAACGCGTCCGGCATGGGGGACGCCGTGTGTTCGCGGCGCAGCGCGTTCCAGTCGACCCGCTCGCGCAGCGCCCGCGCGACGGGCAGCAGCCGGCCGAAGTCGCAGTGGTGCTCGGACAGTGCCGCGAGTCTGCTGCTCATCAGGTCCGTCGGCGCCAGCACCGGCATGTGCACGGAGTCCACCGACAGGATCTCCGCCCGGTCCAGCATCTCCTTGGTGACCGGACGGTGCGCCAGCTCGAAGATCAGGTCGATCTCCTCGCCGCCCGCCCTCGCTTTCATGAGCCAGTCCTCCGGAGGGGACACGACCTCGACCCCTCCCTGCGTGAGGGCCCGCACGACGCCCTCCGCGTCCTTGCGCCGCAGGCAGAAGTCGGAGTCGTGCTGGAGCCGCAGCGGGACCCCGTAGGCGTACACCGCGACGCTCCCGACGAGGGCGAACGGGTAGCCCGACGCCTTGAGCAGCGCCGCCACTTCTTTGGTGGCCTGGAGGATGGCCTGCGTGTGGTCCTCGGGCAGCGGCTCGGCCTCGGTCCGGGTCGCCGGGGCCGCCGCGGTCCCGCCCGCGCCCGTGACCCGGCCGGAGACAGGCCGCACATGCGCGGTGCGGGGAGTTTCCTTGATGGGGTTCATCGCCGGTGCTCCGTCCAACGTCGGGAACGTCATGTACCCCTTCGGCGGCTGTCGATCCATGGTCGCACCTGTCCGGATGGAATTCGCGGGGGACCGGTGTGCCCGGGCGGCAGGCGGGTACCCGCAGGTTCCTCCGGTACGGCCGCCCCCACCGGACCGCGGCGCGCGGCGCGCCGACGGGAACAGTGGCAGGGCGGCCCGGCCGGGCAACAGCCGAAGAGCCGGAAGGGCGGCGCGAGTGTCGAGGAGGCGGGAGCCCATGGGTCCGGAAGCGACCAGAGGGGCCGGAGAACAGGCGGCCACCGGAGGCGATCGGTTCTCCGTGACCACCGAGCGGCGGGCGGACGCCGTCGTCCTCACACTCAGCGGTGAACTCGACCACGACACGGCCGAGCCGCTGCGCGAGGCGCTGGCCCTGCACGTGCGCCAGGGAGCCCGGCGCATCCTCGTCGACTGCGGCCCGCTCGGCTTCTGCGACTCCACCGGCCTGAACGTCCTGCTGCACGGGAGGCTGGCCGCGCTGGAGACCGGGGGCCGGATCGAACTCGCCGGACTGCGCCCGCCGGTGGCACGGATGTTCGAGATCACCGGAGCGCACGCGGTCTTCCAGGTGTACGCCGGCGTCGAGGAAGCGCTGGCGGACGAGCGGCCGGCATAGCGGGGGGTCCGATGAACAACGCGACCCTCAGCGGCCCGGGACAGACCCGCAGGCTGGCGCTGTACGGCACGAAGGGCGTGGTGACCCGGTGCCGCGACTTCACGCAGGACGCGCTGTACGACTGGGGGTGGACGCGGGCCAGGGATCTGATCGGACTCGACGACGAGAACGGCGAGGTCGTCGAGGACGTGCTGCTGCTCGTCTCGGAGATCGTGACCAACGCCTGCCTGCACGCGGGAGGGCCGCGTGAGCTCGTGCTCCACCAGTACGGGCCGCGGCTGCGGATCGAGGTCGCGGACGCCAGCCCCGAACCGCCGCGCCGCCGCGTGCCGAAGGACCTCACGCAGCCCGGCGGCCACGGCCTGATCATCCTGGAACGCCTCGCCCGTACCTGGGGCTCCGAGCGCCGAGGCACGGGCAAAGTGGTCTGGGTCGAGGTCCCGGTCCCCCCGCCCGCACACCGCGGGCGAGCGGTCGGCGGGGCGGGACCGGTAGGTCGTGATCCCTTGCCGTGATCCCTCGGGGCGCCGTGATCCCTCGGGGTCAGGCCATGATGCCTTCGCGCAGCGTGCCGAGGATCCGCGCGAGCAACCGGGAGACGTGCATCTGCGAGATGCCCAGCCGTTCGCCTATCTCCGCCTGGGTGAGCTCCTCGCGGAAGCGCAGCGACAGGATCAGCCGGTCGCGCTCGTCGAGCGTCGCGATGAGCGGCTTGAGCGCTTCCAGGCAGTCCACGATGTCGAACGCGGGGTCCTCCACGCCCAGTCGGCGCGAGACACCGGTGGAGGCGTCCTCCTCGTTGAC
The DNA here is from genome assembly GCF_013387495.1 of Streptomyces sp. PKU-EA00015. Lineage (GTDB taxonomy): Bacteria > Actinomycetota > Actinomycetes > Streptomycetales > Streptomycetaceae > Streptomyces. The sequence goes on from NZ_JABZEE010000003.1 coordinate 93,318, forward strand.
CGCCGTGTCCAGCGACTGGGCGGTGTAGCCGTTGGACGCGCGCTCGCCCTCGAGCACCTCCTCCTCGCTGACGTGCAGGTGCTCGGCCAGCTCGGCGGTGGTGGGCCTGCGGCCCAGCTGCTGCTCCAGCACGTCGAGCGCCTTCGCGAGCTCGATGCGCAGCTCCTGCAGCCGCCTGGGGACGCGGACCGACCAGCTGGAATCGCGGAAGTACCGCTTGATCTCCCCGACCACGGTCGGCAGCGCGAAGGAGGCGAACTCCACCTCGCGCTGCACGTCGAAGCGGTTGATCGCCTTGATGAGGCCGATGGTGCCGACCTGGATGATGTCCTCCATCGGCTCGGCCCGGTTGCCGAAACGGGTCGCCGCGAACTTGACCAGGCTCAGATTGAGCTCGACCAGCGTGTTGCGGACGTACGCGTACTCCGCAGTGCCCTCGTCGAGTTCGGCAAGGCGCCGCAGAAGCGCTGCCGAGAGGGGACGGGCGTCCGCGGGGCTGACGGTCCGGGGATCGCGGATCTGCGGCAGCCCGGCCACCGCGGCGCGGGCGGCGCCGCCGGGATACGGCGGCGCGGCCGCGGGGGGAGACGGCTGGGCGTCTGCGGTGCTGGACATCGGGTTTCCTTCGACGGGGCAGGGGCCGGCGCTGTCGGCTGCAGCGGGACCGTCGGGCGAATCCCTGTTGTGAGGGGGTTTTCCCACTTTTGCATGCTTTGATGCAGATTTGATGGGCACTGGCACGTTATGGGAAGTGCACGGGAACTGAGCCCGGTCTCGACCGGCCGCCGGTTCGCCCTCGACGGCGGGCCGGGGGTCGTGGCGCGCTGCCGGGACCTGACGCGTGAGGCCCTGCACGACTGGTTCCCGCAGACCGGACCCGGCGTGGCCGTGGCCATGGGCGATGTGCTGCTCCTCGTGTCCGAGATCGTGACCAACGCGTACCGGCACGGTGGCTTCCCGTACGAGCTGGAGCTCGACCGCGGACCCGGCCGGATCTGGGTCCAGGTCAGCGACACCAGCGCGGTCCGCCCCCGACCCCACGGCCCGCACCGTGCCGCCCGCTCCTCCGGACACGGTCTCTACCTGCTGGAACGGCTCTCCGCCGACTGGGGGTGGGCCCGGCACGGCACCGGCAAGACGGTGTGGTTCGCCGTCGACATCCCCGGCTGAGCCGCGCCCGGCGACGCCCGAACCCTGAGCGGTCCGCTGGGGTGTCCCGCACATGCCCGCGTGCCACAGTGGAGGAAGCCGTAGACGACGCCGCCCGCGCTTGAGTCGCGCGGCGCCGCGCCCCCCACAGCACGAGGTCTGCGATGGATGTGTCCGCCCCCGCGCCGGGCCCGGTACCGGGCCGGCCGCCCGCCGATCTGAGCGAGGAGGAGCTGAGGAAACTGCTCGCCGGTCTCGTCGCCGTACGCGACGGGGACCTGTCCGTCAGGCTGCCGAGCGATTCCTCGGGCCTGCTCGGTGAGATCGCGGGGATCTACAACGAGATGGTCGACCAGTTGTCCCTGGTCACCTCGGAGGTCACCCGCGTCGCCCGCGAGGTCGGCGGCCAGGGACTGCTGGGCGGCCAGGCACGGGAGCCGCGGGACAGCGGAGTGTGGACCGAGCTGACGTCCGGCGTGAACACCATGGCGAACAACCTCACCTCCCAGGTGCGCAACATCGCCCAGGTCGCCACCGCCGTCGCCCGCGGCGACCTCACCCGCAAGATCGACGTCGACGCGCGCGGCGAGATCCTCGAACTCAAGGAGACCATCAACACGATGGTCGACCGGCTCTCCTCGTTCGCCGAGGAGGTCTCGCGGGTGGCCCGCGAGGTCGGCACCGACGGAAACCTCGGCGGACAGGCCACCGTCCGCGGCGTCTCCGGCACCTGGAAGGACCTCACCGACAACGTCAACTCCATGGCGAACAACCTCACCAACCAGGTGCGCAACATCGCCCAGGTCACCACGGCCGTCGCCCGCGGCGACCTCACCCGCAAGATCGACGTCGACGCGCGCGGCGAGATCCTGGAGC
>NZ_JABZEE010000030.1 GCF_013387495.1 Streptomyces sp. PKU-EA00015
GGGCCGCGTCCGCGACCTGGAGGCCCGCGTCCCCAAGCGCTTCGCCGGCACCACCGGCATCGCCCACACCCGCTGGGCCACGCACGGCGCGCCCAGCGACATCAACTCGCACCCGCACCTGGACCCGGAGAACAAGGTCGCCGTCGTCCACAACGGCATCGTGGACAACGCCGCCGAGCTGCGCGCCAAGCTGGAGGCCGACGGCGTCGTCTTCGCCTCCGAGACCGACACCGAGGTCATCACCCACCTGATCGCCCGCTCCCAAGCCACCACCCTGGAGGAGAAGGTCCGCGAGGCCCTCAAGGTGATCGAGGGCACGTACGGCATCGCCGTCATGCACGCCGACTTCGCCGACCGCATCGTGGTGGCCCGCAACGGCTCCCCCGTCGTTCTCGGCATCGGCGAGAAGGAGATGTTCGTCGCCTCCGACGTCGCCGCCCTGGTCGCCCACACCCGCCAGATCGTCACCCTCGACGACGGCGAGATGGCCACCCTCAAGGCCGACGACTTCCGTACGTACACCACCTCCGGCGCGTCCACCACCGCCACCCCGGAGACCGTGGAGTGGGAGGCCGCCTCCTACGACATGGGCGGCCACGACACGTACATGCACAAGGAGATCTTCGAGCAGCCCGACGCGGTCGACCGCGTGCTGCGCGGCCGGATCGACGACCGGTTCAACACCGTGCACCTGGGCGGTCTGAACCTGGACGCCCGCGAGGCCCGCGGCATCCGCCGCGTGAAGATCCTCGGCTGCGGCACCTCGTACCACGCGGGCCTCATCGGCGCCGGGCTGATCGAGTCCCTGGCCCGTATCCCCGCGGATTCCGAGCCGGCCTCCGAGTTCCGCTACCGCAACCCGGTCGTGGACCCCGACACCCTCTACATCGCCGTCTCGCAGTCCGGTGAGACCTACGACGTGCTCGCGGCCGTCCAGGAGCTCAAGCGCAAGGGCGCCCGCGTCCTCGGCGTGGTGAACGTCGTCGGCTCGGCGATCGCCCGCGAGGCCGACGGCGGCACGTACGTCCACGCCGGCCCCGAGGTGTGCGTCGTCTCCACGAAGTGCTTCACCAACACGGTCGTCGCCTTCGCCCTGCTCGCCCTGCACCTGGGCCGCATCCGCGACCTGTCGGTCGCCGAGGGCAAGCGGATCATCGAGGGCCTGCGCAAGCTGCCCGCGCAGATCAGCGAGATCCTCGAGTCCGAGGCCGAGATCAAGAAGCTGGCCGAGCAGTACGCGGACGCCAAGTCGATGATGTTCATCGGCCGGGTGCGCGGCTACCCGGTCGCGCTGGAGGCCTCCCTGAAGCTCAAGGAGATCTCCTACATCCACGCCGAGGCGTACCCCGCCTCCGAGCTCAAGCACGGCCCGCTCGCGCTCATCGAGCCCTCGCTGCCGACGGTCGCGATCGTCCCGGACGACGAGCTGCTGGAGAAGAACCGCGCCGCGCTGGAGGAGATCAAGGCCCGCTCCGGCCGCATTCTGGCCGTCGCCCACCGCGAGCAGGAGAAGGCCGACCACACGATCGTCGTGCCGAAGAACGAGGACGAGCTGGACCCGATCCTGATGGGCATCCCGCTGCAACTCCTCGCCTACCACACGGCCTTGGCCCTCGGCCGGGACATCGACAAGCCGCGCAACCTGGCGAAGTCCGTCACCGTCGAGTAGGCCGGCCAGCACCCGTCGGGGGCGAACCGAGCCAAAAAATGTGGAGAGAACGCCCCCTGTGCGTGCCACCAGCGCACAGGGGGCGTTCTGTGGTGCCGGCCGGCGCGCAACCCGTCACGCCGGCCTCGGGGGGTGCCTGACGCCTCCCGCGGGGCACCCCCGGCCGCTCAGCCGGTGGCCGTCACTCCCCGGCCGGCAGCGCGTCCGCTGAACGTGGGCCACTTGGCGAGCGCCGCCGTCGCCCCGTACCACGCGACGAGGCCCGCGACCGCCCCGACCCAGCCGCCCGCCTTGGCCAGAGCCTCGTTGCCCGCGAAGGCGGCTATGGCACCGAGCAGCAGCGACAGGCACAGCAGGCCGTACACGCCCTGGCCGAGGATCCCGCTGCCGGAGGACGCGGCCGTCAGCGTCAGCGCGAGCAGGGCCCACAGCAGCAGGAACAGGCCCGCCGCCTCGGCCGACACCTCGCTGCCCACGCCGGTGCCCCAGGTGAACCAGAACGCGCCGAGCCCGGCGAACGCCGTGCCCGAAGCCCCGTCGCCCGCCCGGTACTCGAGCAGACCGATGACGAACAGTGCGACGCCGCCGACCCAGGTCGCGAGGGACGCGGCGTCGGCCGCGGTGACATTGTCGATCACTTGGGTGTTGCCGACGCCGAACGCCAGCAGGGTCAGTCCGAGCGCGAGACGGCCGAGGGTGTCGGTCGATCCGGCGCTTCCCGCAGAGACTCCGTTGTCCACGGCGGGCTCCCTTCCTGTCTGTGCAGTTGTGCTGCAGTGGTGCTGCCCAGTGCTGCGGACCCAGCGACCGTTATGTACCCTTCACAAGCGCACAATCCACCTGCTACGGATGGGTAGATTTCCTTGTGCGCGAGGCGAGTTGACGACGCCTCACCTGCGGAGACAGAGGGAAGTGGAGTGACGTGTGGGGCGTGCCCCGCGGGGTCACGGGATGACGATCACCGGGCGCTGGGCGCGCCGTGCGAGCCGGCCGGCGACCGAGCCGAAGATCCGGCCGACGATGCCGTGCGTGGAGCCGACCACGATGGCGTCGGCCGAGTACTCGCGGCCGACCTCCTCCAGTTCATGACAGATGTCGCCGCCGCGCTCGACCAGGATCCAGGGGACCTCGGTCAGGTAGTCGGCACAGGCCAGTTCCAGACCCAGGACCTCGGTGCGGTGGTCGGGGACGTCCACGAAGACGGGGGGCTCACAGCCGGCCCAGACGGTGGTCGGCAGCCGGTTGGCGACGTGGACGATGATCAGACCCGAACCGGATCTGCGGGCCATTCCGATGGCATACGCGAGCGCCCGCTCGCTGGAGGTCGATCCGTCGAATCCGACGACGACTCCGTGCCGGAAGGCGGGATCGCAGGAGTGGCATGACTCTTCGGCCGCCCGCAGGTCCGACAGTGGATCGGCTACCTGCTTGCGGTCCGCGGGATCGGGGAATTCGTGACCGGCCATCGATGTCTCGGCGAAGAAGATCCTCTTGGGAGGGGTCTGAGAAGGTGCGTCAATGGGGATGGGTGCGGAGCCGTGTCCGGGAATCATCTTCCCAAGCCCATACCCCAAGGGTACGGCGGCACTCCTCTCCTGCCCAGGCCTCGCGGTGCCATGCGCGGCGTTCCAGGGAGCATGCCCCAGGCCCGACCCGTATGGCAATGCCGGGTGGCCACTACAGCCGTCTGCCGCTGCGTACAGTGACCGGACGACTGCGCGGCTCGTTGGCCCACCCACAGGCCGGTCGGGATCCGCCGGAAAGGCACCGGATCCGCCGGACCGGACCCCGACCTCCCGCCGCGCCCCAGGAGTTCCGAGTGCCCGCACGTCCGCAGTTCCGAGTGCCCGCATGTCCGCCCGTCCGCAACCCCGCGCACCCCTCGGTCCAGCGGCGCGGACGGCGCCGGATCCCGAATCCGGCCGCCGCCCCCGGCGGGGCCGCCCCGTCGCCCGTCCCCGCCCTGCGCCCGGCGGCCGACGCGGCGAGCGATGTCGTGCGCTGGGCGGCCTTCACCTGTCTGCTGGTCCCGGTCGTGCTCGTGGTGTACGGGACGTCCGTCGGCGGGGCGGCGGCCGCCGCGCTGGGGCTCACGGCCATGACGGCCGCGTGCCAGGTGCTGCTGCGCCACTCGGAGCGGGAGGCCGCCCACGCGCGCGCCCGGAGCGGCGCACCGCAGGCGGGCCGGCGCGTCCGCGGCTCCGATGCGACGCGCCTGGGCGCTCACCGCGGTCGGGTAAGTGCGCCTGGGGACTGACGAGTTCACATCCTCACACCGGCGGTTTTCAGCCAACTTCACGCAACGGGCCCGACCTTGCCGAAAGCACCCGCCAACCCGCTTCTCACCAGGCAAGAAAGGACCGCAGACGGCGCTCGCACCCTACGGGGACGGGCCATGCCCGGAATGCGGACTTCCCTGCGGGCCCGCCGAGTGGAACGCTTCGTGATCGACAGCATCGCGCCAAGTTGCCAAGTCGACATAGCGGGGCATGCCGAACTTGTCACGGCGGCACCGCGGGACGCAGTAGATTCGATCATGAGTATCGAAGGCCGGGGGACTCGTGCAGAACCGAGGGGAAACGTGCAGGAGCGAAAGGCCCGAAACGAACGGGGAGACGCGCACTTCGAGGGGGGCTTAGCGTCATGAGTCAGGACTCCGCTGCACCGGAGGCAGCACGGAAACTTTCCGGCCGCCGGCGCCGGGAAGTCGTCGCGGTGCTGCTGTTCAGCGGCGGCCCCATTTTCGAGAGTTCCATCCCGCTCTCGGTGTTCGGAATTGACCGTCAGGACGCCGGAGTTCCCCGCTACCGCCTGCTGGTGTGCGGTGGTGAGGAGGGGCCGCTGCGGACCACCGGCGGCCTGGAACTGACCGCGCCGTACGGCCTGGAGGCGATCAGCAGGGCAGGCACCGTCGTGGTGCCCGCCTGGCGCTCGATCACCTCACCGCCGCCGCCCGAGGCGCTCGACGCGCTGCGCCGGGCACATGAGGAGGGCGCCCGCATCGTCGGACTGTGCACCGGGGCGTTCGTCCTCGCCGCGGCCGGCCTGCTCGACGGCCGCCCGGCGACCACCCACTGGATGTACGCGCCGACGCTGGCCAAGCGCTATCCGTCCGTGCACGTGGATCCGCGGGAGCTGTTCGTCGACGACGGCGACGTCCTCACGTCGGCGGGCACGGCCGCAGGCATCGACCTCTGTCTGCACATAGTGCGCACCGACCACGGCGCCGAGGCGGCCGGAGCGCTCGCCCGCAGGCTGGTCGTGCCGCCGCGCCGCAGCGGCGGGCAGGAGCGCTACCTCGACAGGTCTTTACCTGAGGAAATCGGCTCCGACCCGCTGGCCGAGGTCGTCTCCTGGGCTCTGGAGCACCTCCACGAGCAGTTCGACGTGGAGACGCTGGCCGCTCGGGCGTACATGAGCCGCCGGACGTTCGACCGCCGCTTCCGTTCGCTGACGGGCTCGGCGCCGCTCCAGTGGCTGATCACCCAGCGGGTGCTGCAGGCGCAGCGACTGCTCGAGACCTCCGACTACTCGGTCGACGAGGTCGCGGGCCGCTGCGGATTCCGGTCACCGGTGGCGCTGCGCGGCCACTTCCGGCGGCAGCTGGGGTCCTCCCCGGCGGCCTACCGGGCCGCGTACCGGGCACGCAGGCCCCAGGCCGAGCCGGGCCAGCCGTCGATGGTGGACGCGGTCATGCCGACCCAGGCCACGGCGGGGATGCGCCGCGCGGGCCTGCCGGGACCGACGGCCACCGCCTCCACGCCGTCCGAGGCGGTCCGGGGCGCGGCCGAGATGTACGGCCGCGCCGGCCTGCCGGGGCAGCGGAGCATGGGGTAGCACGGCACTGTTCGTGAGCACCGGGCCGGGCGCGTGAGCGCCCGGCCCGGTCGCGTGTGCACACGCCCGGGGCCCGATCGTCATGCGCCCCATAAGGTAGGCGCATGAACGATCGCATGGTGTGGATCGACTGCGAGATGACCGGGCTCTCGCTGACGGACGACGCACTCATCGAGGTGGCCGCGCTGGTCACCGACTCGGAACTGAACGTGCTCGGCGACGGCGTGGACATCGTGATCCGCCCGCCGGAGGCGGCGCTGGAGACGATGCCGGAGGTCGTGCGCCAGATGCACACCGCCTCGGGCCTCCTCGACGAGCTCGCCGGCGGCACCACGCTGGCGGACGCCGAGGAGCAGGTCCTCGCGTACGTCCGCAAGCATGTCAAGGAGCCCGGGAAGGCCCCGCTGTGCGGGAACTCGGTCGGCACCGACCGCGGCTTCCTGTCGCGTGACATGCCGACGCTGGAGGGCTACCTCCACTACCGGATCGTCGATGTCTCCTCGATCAAGGAACTGGCGCGCCGCTGGTACCCGAGGGCGTACTTCAACAGTCCGGAGAAGAGCGGCAACCACCGGGCGCTCGCCGACATCCGCGAGTCGATCGCCGAGCTGCGCTACTACCGCGAGGCGGTCTTCGTCCCGCAGCCCGGGCCGGACTCGGACACGGCGCGGGCGATCGCGGCGAAGCACGTGCTGCCCGCGGAGCCGGCGGAGCCCGCGACGTAGCAGCACCGCCCCCGTGGGCGGCCCCGTGAAACCCTGGCGCGAGCACCCTCCGGGACCCTGTACACTTTTTCTCGGCCGGTCGGGAAAAAGACCGGTCGTGGTGGGTGTAGCTCAGCTGGTAGAGCACCTGGTTGTGGTCCAGGATGTCGCGGGTTCGAGTCCCGTCACTCACCCTCAATGATCAAGGGCTGACCTGTGAAAACGGGTTAGCCCTTCTTCATGTCCCGATTTTTGGGAACACGATGGGAACACAGGTGTCTGAGCCCGGTCGTATCGTCGGTCCATGGCGAGCATCGTGGAACGGCTCAAGAGGGGTGGAAGCGCCACCTTCCAGGTGAAGTGGCGGCAGGACGGCGAGTGGCAGTCCGAGAAGTTCGGCGAGCGCCCCGCGGCGGAGCAGTTCAAGAAGCTGGTCGAAGCCCACGGCGGACAGTGGCCCCACGGCTGGGTCCGCGGCGAGGGATTCGTCGAGCCCGACGATCAGCCCGGCGACATGCCCCTCGTGAAGTGGGCCACACGCTACGTCGACCGCCTCACCGGAATCGACATCCGCACCCGCGAGGACTACTACCGCGAGATCCGCATCCACTTCGAGCACATCGTCCACACCCGCACCGACGGCCTCGAAGTACCCGCGACGATCTGCAACCTCACACAGGACGACGTGACCGACTGGGTCCGCCGCGAGGAGGACGGCGAGCGCGACCCCGCCGACCCGGAGAAGTGGCTCCGCCGCCAGGCCGACCCCAACGGCCGGTCTCCTTTCCTGAGACGCGCACCGACTCTCGGCACTTCCCCAGCCCTCCCGGCGGGCGGCCCTCTTCACGGCCTGCTCTAGGTCGTAGCTGTTCACGCCGGTCGGGGCCACATGCTCGCTGATCGCGTTCTGCACCACGGCCGCCGCCTCGACCCACGGCCGCCAGGCTTCCGGGCTGTAGCCGGCCGCCGTCGCCGCATCGCGCGCACGATTCGCCTCACGCTGGAGTTCGATCAGGGACCTGGGGAGTTGGTCAGCCGCGGCCGGATCGTACGACCGCGCCCGGCGCCGCTACGCCGGAGGGGCCGGGACGCGCTGCGCGAGTCGCACGATCAGCTCGTCCGCAACGACGGCCTCGACCCCGGCCCCGTCGACCAGAGGCCGGAGGAGGTGCAGCACGTCGTGCGCCTCACCGAGGGTGAGCAGCGGAATGCGGTCGCCCGGGGCGTCGAGGAGGTCGTCGAGATCCACGCCCGATCAACGGACGACGCTGGCCAGAGTTACGACGACGCCCGTCCACGGCCGGCAGCGATCTGCCCGACCGCCTCGCCCGTCATCTTCAGCCGCTCGCCCTGCGCCCAGTAGCTGACGCCCTGCGCCTTCGCCGTGATGACCGCCTACTGCCGCACCCGTCGGGCCTTACATGGCAAGCTTTGCGGATGCTTCGTCACGACATACCAATTCCCCACTACTTGGAGCAGCTCCAGCGTCTCGACGTGGAGGGCGGCAACATCATCGGACTGCCGGATCCGGTGATGGCCTACGTGGAGTGGGTCGGCAAGGTTGAGGGATTCCTGCGGGCGCTGTATGCCGATGGTGAACCTGCGCAGCGATTGCTCAGCCGTCGCTACTGGGGGCTCGCCGAGAATTCAGCACCCGCGTACATGTACAAGCATTTGACGATGGAGATTGGAGTCCAGCGAGAGTACCTGCGCGGTATCGCTGAAGAACTCCAAGCGCTTCTGAAGATCGGAGAGGGCAGGCAGACTTGTCGTCCCTGACACGAACGTCCTCCTGCACTTCCAGCGCATCGACCACATCGATTGGCACAAGGTCGTGAACGAGCGCGGCCCCATCCGGTTCGTAGTCCCGGTGCTGGTACTCGACGAGCTGGACGAGAAGCGATACACGGGATCTCAGCAGGTTCGCAAGGCAGCGCGAACGGCGCTGGCCCCGATCAACGAGCGGTTGGCGGACCTTGAAAGTGCGGGATACGCCCAGCTAAGCGGCGAGGTGACGCTCGAGTTCCTACTGGCTGGCGGGAACAATCTGCGCGGCAATGCCGACAGCGACATCCTGGACCAAGCAGAGTTTCTGCAGCACGTTGCCCGACGAGACGTGACTGTGGCAACCGGAGACCATGGCATGCGGGCTCGTGCTGTGACCCGAAAACTGAAGGTGGCCACGATGCCCTCTGGCCTCGCGCGCAACATGGATGAGGCCAAGGGGGAGGTGCACAACTCGTAGCGGAACCACCATCACAGATCCTTCACATAGGGCAGCCCGTATGCCGCATGATGTCCTCCTCTCATCTGCAACGTCCTTGGGGGGACCATGCGATCCAGAGCAACCGCGCTCACTGCCGCGCTCCTGCTCGCCACACTCACCGCCTGCAGCGGCAGCGGGGACGACTCCACCACGGTCACGAAGAGCGACAAGACCGAAGCCGCACCCACGTCTACGCCGACCACGCCGTCGCCCGAGCCGAGCAAGTCGCAGACCACCTTCGCCATCGGTGAGACCGCAGACATCAACGACGAGGAGAACGGAGCCCACTTCACCGCCAGCGTCATTGCCTACACCCAGCCTGAGAAGGGACCAGAAGCCGCGCTGGAGGGCCTTGGCGGCGAAATCTGGGCGACCGCCGAGGTGAAGGTGTGCAACACCAAGGGCGTGACGTTCAGCGTCAGCCAGTTCCCGTGGTCACTCGAATACAAGGACGGCACGCGCATCGAGGTCACAGGCCTCAACGGCGGCGATATGCCCAAGCCCGAGTTCCCCACCGACGACGTGTCCGTCAAGGAGGGGCGCTGCGTCCGGGGGAAGATCCCGTTCCCCGTGCCCAGCGCGAAGCGCCCCGAGCGCATCGTCTACGCGCCTCAGTCCCTTCCGGAGCCCATCGACTGGACGGTTCCCAAGGCATAGAGGAGGTGGCGCCCGTGGCCGGCAACCCGGCAACGGGCGCCTCCGCACGCTATATGCCAAGCAGCGGGCCCTGCAGCGACCGTGTGGCAGCCCTGGGGGGCCGAGGGGCCGGTAGCCGCACCCCGACCCGCGCGATACATTCACAACTCCCCCACGCTGCGCCCGCACCTTCGTCGATCGGAAGTCGCCCCGTGAGCCAGCAGTACCCCGGCCCGCAACGGCCTCACAACCAGCAGCCCTACCAGGGGCCGTACGTTGGCGGACCCGCTCCCTACCAGCCCCCGCCGGAGCCGAAGAAGTTCATGAACGGCTGGGCCCTCGCGGGACTCATCGTCGCAGGCCTGTTCGCGTTCCTCATCGTCATCGGCATCGTCGGTGCGATCATCGACACGGCCAGCGGTAGTAGCACGGCCAGTCGCAAGCCGGCCGAGGTGTCGACGTCGCCCAGCGCGAAGGCGGACCGCAAGCCCGCCGAGAAGACCGCCTCCCCGGCACCGGTGAAGGAGGCCCCGGCCAAGCAGGCCTCGCCGAAGAAGGAGGCCCCGAAGACCCCGGCCTATCCCGAAGGCGACTACGTCGTTGGCGAGGACATCCCCGCCGGCACCTACGAGACCACCGGCGCCAAGAAGGGCGTCTTCGAACTCTGCTCTATCAGCACCGAGCCGACCGCCGACGACGTCATGCCACAGTGGAAGACAGCGAACGCAGGCGAGCGCGTCATCATCAAGCTTTCCAAGGGTGACGGCATCGTGACCATCCAGGGCTGCGAGCCCCTTCGGCCTCGCTCCTGACGACCGACGCCTGGCCGGTGGGGGTGTCACCGCACCCCCCAAGATCGTGATCTTCCGATTTTTCGTACCTTCCCCACCAGGGAGGTACGGGCATGGCGACCAAGCAGAACGAGGAGATCGCGCGGCAGCGTGAGGACGAAGTCGTCCTGCTCTACACCCGTGACCGGCTGACCTTCCGGCAGATCGCCGAGCGGATCGGCGCCGACGTCAAGAACACGCACGAGGCGTGGAAGCGCGGCCGGGCCCGCCTCCACCGGGAAGCGTCCGAGGCGTTCGGCGAGATGGTCGGCGGCCAGCTCGCCACCTGCAAGCAGATCATCGACGGCCTCATGCCCGTCGTCCTCCGCAGCGACGCCAACTCGGCCAAGGCCGGGGAGGCGATCGTCCGCGCCATGGACCACGAGGCCAAGCTCCTCGGCCTGTACGCCCCCGTCCGCGCGAACGTCACCGTCACCGACGAGATGACCGAGCGCGTGAAGGCCCTCGCCGCAGAGCTGGCCGAGCTGTGACCGCCGACCTCGACGCGCGGCTCGCGGCCATGTCGCCGGCCGAACTGGAGCTGCTCGAAGCGGAGCTGCGCGCCCGCCTGTGGCAGAAGCGGTGGAACAAGTGGACCCCGTACCCGTGGCAGGTCCCGCCCGCCGAGATACCCACGATGGGCTGGTGGCTCCAGCTCGGCGGCCGCGGCACCGGCAAGACGGACGGCTGCGCCCGGTACATGGTGCAGCACGTCAACGGGCCGCCGTGCGACGAGCGGATGCGGGGCGGGCACCGCATGGCGATCGTCGCCCCGACGCAGGGCGACGCCGTCGAGGCTTGCGTGAACGGCCCGTCGGGGCTGAAGGCGCACGATCCGCGCGTCGTGCTCAGGACGACGACGGGCGGCACGTTCGTGAAGTGGCCGAGCGGCGCCGAGGCCAAGCTGTTCGGCGCGCACAGCCCGGACGACATCGAACGCCTCCGCGCCGGTGGCAACCGCTGCCTAGTGTGGATGGAAGAGGTCGCCGCGCAGCGCCGCCTGAAGGAGGCCATCACCCACTCGGAGATGGGGCTCCGCCTCGGCAGGAACCCGCATTACATCGGCTCGACCACCCCGAAGCCACGCACCGAGGTGATCGAACTTAAGGCCCACACGGACGTGATCGTCACGCACGGTCGGACCCGCGACGCCACGCACCTCCCGCAGGAGCAGCGGGATTTCCTCGTCGCCAAGTACGCCGGCACCCGCCTGGAGGCGCAGGAGCTGGACGGGATCCTGATGGAGGACATCGAGGGCGCCCTGTGGTCCCGCGCCGGGCTCGACACCACCCGCGTCGGCGCCGCGCCGCCCATGGCCCGCATCGTCGTCGCCATGGACCCCGCCGCCACCTCGAGCTACCGACGAAATGGGGTTCGCGGGGTGACGGAATGGGGCGGGCATCAGTCGGTGGGGCGGCCGCCTCGCGTGCGGCGGCGTGAGCGCCGTGTGGGGGTCCCAGTTTGGGAGCGTGGCCGCTGCCGCGGGATCGGCGGCAGTGGGCGGTGGACGAAATCGGTGGCCGCGGTGAGGGCTTGTCGGGCCTCGTCCGTCGTCGTTGCGGGCTGGTTCGTTCCCGGGCCAGCTTGTGGATCTCTCGTACGCAGTTCTCCAGCAGATCCGTCAGGTTGGCCTTCCCCAGGTCGGTCGTGCGGCTGTCGACGACTTCGGCTATGTCGTCGAGCCACCACTCCGCCATG
>NZ_JABZEE010000031.1 GCF_013387495.1 Streptomyces sp. PKU-EA00015
GCTCGGCGCCAGGCGCGGTCGTGCCGGGGCGGGGCGTCGCGGCCCGGGCGGCGGGCGGCTGTGCGGCGGGCGCGCCGGACCCGGCCGCGGGCTGACCGGACCGGGCAGCTGCGTCCGCCGCGCGAGGTGCGGTGCGCTGGGGCGCCACCGTCTGGGGCGCCACCGTGGGGCCGGAGCCGCCGGACCGGTCCTGGGAGGGCACGGCAGGCCCGGGCGCGGCCGGAGCCGGCGTGGACGCCGGAACCGTCGCGGTCACGGATGCGGATGCCGGAGCAGGCGCCCCCGGCGCGGCACCGGACGGCAGCGAGGAGGGCGGGTCCGGGGTGGGCGGTTCGGGTGGGAGGATCGCGTCGGTGATACGGGAGCGGGGCGGGGGCTGGGCGCCCGAAGGGCGTTGTGCCTCCGTGCTCATTCCGCCCCCCGTTGCTCGACACGTACCACCGACGGATCACCGTTCGGGGCAGGCCTGTTCGCCACCTCGTGCAGGCCACTGTGCATGTCACTCTAACGGGCTGCGCTGAGCCGGACCGCCATGCGGCGGGGGGTCCGGGGCATCTGCCCAGAACATCCCCTACCCCGGGGTAATCCAGTCTGGCAAGCTCGGCCCATGACTCCCCGTGCCGCAGACCGGGCCCGCTACGACAAGGCCACCGCGCATCTGGACGCCCCTGTCGCGATCGTCGACCTCGGGGCGTTCGACGCCAACGCCGACGACCTCGTCCGCCGGGCCGCAGGCAAGCCGATCCGGGTGGCGAGCAAGTCGGTCCGGTGCCGGGCCCTGTTGGAGCGCGTCCTGGCACGCGACGGCTTCGCCGGGATCATGTCGTTCACCCTGGACGAGTCCCTGTGGCTGGCGCGGGCCGGATTCGACGACGTACTGCTCGCGTACCCGTCGGCGGACCGGTCCGGTTACGCGGAACTCGCGGGCGATCCCAAGCTTGCCGGGGCCGTCACGGTGATGGTCGACGACCTCGCCCAGCTGGAGCTCATCGACCGGTCCCGTGGCGGCGGCAACGAGGAGATCCGGGTCTGCCTGGAGCTGGACACGGCGCTGCACCTGCTCGGCGGGCGGGTGCGGATCGGCGCCCGCCGGTCGCCGATCCGCGAGCCCGCCCACATGGCCGAGATCGCCCGGTCCGTGGCGCGGCGGCCGGGTTTCCGGCTGGTGGGCCTGATGGCGTACGAGGGTCACATCGCGGGGGTGGGTGACTCGGTCGACGGTTCGCCGCTGCGGTCGCGGGCCGTACGGCTCATGCAGCGCGCCGCGCGGGTGGAGCTCGCCGCCCGGCGGGCGGCCGTGGTGCGGGCGGTGCGTGCGGTGGAGCCCGATCTGGAGTTCGTCAACGGCGGCGGGACGGGGAGCGTGCAGCACACGGCGGAGGAGGACGCGGTCACGGAGATCGCGGCCGGTTCGGGCCTGTACGTACCGCGACTGTTCGACAACTACACCTCCTTCTCCGGGCGTCCGGCCGCACTGTTCGCACAGCCCGTCGTCCGCCGGCCGGGCGTGGGGGTCGTGACCGTACTCGGCGGGGGCTATCCCGCGTCGGGGGCGGCGGGGCCGGACCGGCTGCCGGTCCCCCACCTTCCGGAGGGCCTGCGTTACGACCCCAAGGAGGGGGCCGGCGAGGTGCAGACGCCGCTGATCGGGCACGCTGCCGACGATCTGCTGATCGGCGACAAGGTGTGGTTCCGCCACGCGAAGGCCGGTGAGCTGTGCGAGCGCTTCGACATCTTGCACCTGGTCGAGGGCGAGCGGGTGACGGGCACGGCGCCGACCTACCGGGGTGAGGGCCGCACCTTCCTGTAGCGGTCGGCATGACGGAGGTCAGTACGCCACGGTGAACCGCGCCCGCCGGTGCCGGGGGCGCTCCGCCTCGTCCAGCAGGGCCACGGCGAAGTCCTCCATGGATATGGCGGAGCGGCCCTCGTCGTCGACGAGCAGTTCGTCGCGGCCCAGCCGGTAGTCACCGGTGCGCTCGCCCGGCTCGAGCAGAGCGGGCGGGCTCAGATACGTCCAGTCCGCGTCGGACGCAACGGCCCGGCAGGCATCGAGCTGGGCGGCGCAGGCGGCGGCGATCGGTCCCAACTCCGACGGGAAACCGGGCTCTTCGGCCAGGGTGAGCGGCCCCTTCCCGGGGAGCGTGAGCGATGCGGCGCCGCCGACGAGGAGGAGCCGTACGCCGGTGCGGGCGACTCCTTGGAGCAGCGCCTCGGCGGTCGCCACCAGCTCCCGCTCACGGCCGGGCGCCGGTCTCGTCGCGCTGATCACGAGGTTCTGCCCGGCACTCGCGCGGGCGACGGCGTCCGGATCGGCGGCGTCGGCCACGTGGGGCCGGGCCCGGTGGGGCAGGTCGGCGAGGCGATCCGGGTCCCTGACGACGGCGGTGACGTCGTGTCCCCGGGAGAGCGCCTCGGTCACGGTCCGTCGTCCGACGTTCCCCGCGGCTCCGAAGACGGTCATGCGCATGGCTGGGCTCCTTGTTGTCGTGCCCCCTGGCCGGTGGGGGTCGGAACACCTCCGAGGGCGGCGGCCCCGGCGGAGGGCGGGAGGGGCTGAGGCGCGGCGGCGGAAGCGGCTGCTGTACGAGGGGATGGCTGCCTCTGCGTCTGCGCGGCTACGAGGGCGGCGACGACGACGATGCCGCCGACGGCCTGGAGGCCGTTGAGCCGCTCGCCGGCGACGATCAGGCCGAGCACGGTCGCGACGAGCGGGCTGAGGAGTCCGAGGAAGGACACCGCGGTCGGCGGCAGTGCGCGGATCCCTCGGAACCAGAGCGCGTAGGCGACGGCCGCGCCGATGAGTGACAGGTAGGCGTAACCCAGCACGTTCTGTGTGGTCAGGCCGGCCGGGGGCGGGCCCTCGACGAGCAGCGCCACCGGGAGGAGCAGCAGTCCGCCGGCGACGAGCTGCCACCCGGTCGTGGCGAGCAGCGGTGCGGGCGAGGTCCACCGCTTGGCGAGGACCACGCCGGTGGCCATGACCAGGGCGCCGCCGAGGGCGGCGGCGACGCCGAGCGCGTCCAGCCGGGCGTCGGCCTGCAGGACGAGCAGGCTCACGCCGGCGATTCCCGCGACTCCCGCGAGTGCGGTGCGCCGGGTGAGCCGGTCCCCCAGGATCGCGGCGGACAGTCCTGCGGCGAACAGGGGCTGCACGGCGCCCACGGTGGCGGCGACCCCGCCCGGCAGCCGGTAGGCCGCGACGAAGAGGAGCGCGAGGAACACGCCTATGTTCAGCGCCCCGAGAACGAGCGCACGCCACCACCAGATGCCCCGCGGCAGCCGCCGCGTGACGGCCACGAGCAGCAGGCCCGCGGGCAGGGCGCGGATCACCGCGGCGAGCAACGGGCGCCCGGGCGGCAGCAGCTCGGTCGTGACGAGATAGGTGGTGCCCCAGATGGCCGGAGCAAGCGCGGTCAACAGCACGACGCCGAGTCGGCCGTTTCTCAATTGATTGCTTAGCACTAAGCCAAAGTAACTCATCGCTAAGGTATTCGCTAGACTCTTTTCATGGCAGACCACGTGGATCTCGTAGTGAGGCAGTGGGGAGCCCAGCGCCCCGACCTCGACGTGTCGCCCATGGCGGTGATCGGGCGCCTGACGCGGCTCTCCCGCCTCATCGCGTCGGAGCTCGGGCAGACCTTCGCCGCCCACGGCCTGGACAGGGCCTCCTTCGACGTCCTCGCCACGCTGCGGCGCAGCGGGCCCGAGCACCGCCTCACCCCGGCGGCGCTGACGCGATCGGCGATGGTCACCTCGGGTGCCATCACCCAGCGGCTGGACCGTCTGCAGGCGCGCGGCCTGGTCACCCGCACCCCGAGCGCCTCGGACGGGCGCGTCGTGCACGTCTCGCTCACCGACGAGGGCCTGGCGCTCGTCGACCGGGTGCTCCCCGACCATCTGGCCACCGAGAACCGGGTGCTGGGAGCGCTGGACGAGAACGGCCGCCACACCCTCGCCGGTCTGCTGCGCGAGCTGCTGGAATCCCTCGGCGACACCGTCCCGGCGGACACCACTGGTTATGCCGAGACGCCGGATTATGAGAACGAGTTCTGCGAAAAACCGTCGCAGGACTTCGGCGAGGGGCCCCTCCGTGTCGCGTACGCGGGGCACGGCGGCGTGCGGCCGCGGCGCGGCGGCGGGCGCCCGAAGGTGATCGACGACGAGATGCTGGCCACCGCCCGCGCGCTGCGCGACCAGGGTGTGCCGGTCTCCGAGATCGCCGGCCGGCTCACCATCCGGACGGGGAAGAACGCGGGCCGGCACCCCTCCGTCGCCTCGCTCTACCGCGCGCTCGCCGAGTGACCGTCACGCGGTCGCCCGATGCACCGTCAGAACCCATGGCCTGGTGCACCGTCACATCCCATCACGCGGTGCACCGTCACAGCCCCTGGGGCACTGTCACACCCCCGTGCACCGTCATGCGCTCACCGGGTCGCCGGGCAGGTGCGTCAGCCGGGGCCGATGGTGCTGCCGACGCCGCCGCTGGTCGCGTCGCCGATCGGGCGGATGCTGGACGCGATCCTGTCCATGTCGGCGAGCGGCGGTCCGTCCGGTCCGGCGTCGAAGGAGAAGCGCACGACGACCAGCGCCTCCGTGCCCGTGTGGGACGGGAAGACGAGCGACTGCACATAGCCGCCGGGGCCCGCTCCCGTGACGACCCGCCAGCGCACGAGGTACCCGGAGCGCCCGGCGACGGCGAAGTTCTGCGACTTCACGACGGTGTGCGACGTGATGCCGCCGTGGATGCGGGTGCCGAGCGCGTCCTCGTCGTACGCCTCCTCGGCCGCCTTCTCGATGTCCTGTTCGGCCACGGTCTTCGGTGTGCCGGCACCGCCGGACTGGGTGGCCGTCATGGAGGTCACCCGGCCGTGCCGGCAGATCGACGAACCGCCGCCCGGACACTCGTAGGTCTCGTCGGTGTACATCGTCGTGCCGGAGCCGAGAACGCTGCTCGACTTCTCCCAGCCCTCGGGGATGGGCATGGTGATGCCGTTGAGCTGGTCGACGAGCTCCGTGGAGTCCTCGTCGGCGGTCGCGGTGGGCGACGCGCTCCGCTCCGGCCCCGAAGTCGCCGGGACGGAAGCGGCCGTGGTGGCCGGCGCGGCGTCGGGCGTACCCGAATCGTCGTCGGCGAGCAGCACGGCGCCGGTGGCGACCGCGGCGACGAGCACGGCGCCCGCGGCGGCCAGCCCCACGACGCGGCGCCTGCCACCGCCCGGGCCATCGGCCGCGAGGTGCCGGGGCACGGTGGGGGGCCCGAATCCACCGCCCTGGCCCTGTGACAGAGCACCGGGGCCGGGGCCGTACGTCGGCTGCCCGGGTCCGTGCGCCTGGGCCGCGCGCGTGTGCGCGGCCCAGGCCGAGCCGTCCCACCACCGTTCGGTGCCGGGCGCCTGCGGGTCCGGATACCAGCCGGGAGGGCTCGTCATGCTCATCCGGACACCCTATGCGCGGCACCGGCGGGCACTACACAGGGGTGACGTACGCCCCCGCGATACCGCCGTCGACCAGGAAGTCGGTGGCGTTGACGAACGACGAGTCGTCGCTGGCGAGGAACGCCACCGCGGCGGCGATCTCCTCCGCCTCCGCGAACCGCCCGACCGGAATGTGCACGAGGCGGCGCGCGGCCCGCTCCGGGTCCTTGGCGAACAGCTCCTGGAGGAGCGGGGTGTTGACCGGCCCGGGGCACAGCGCGTTCACCCGGATTCCCTCCCTGGCGAACTGCACGCCGAGTTCGCGCGACATCGCGAGCACGCCGCCCTTGGATGCGGTGTACGAGATCTGCGAGGTCGCGGCGCCCATGCGGGCCACGAACGAGGCGGTGTTGATGATCGAGCCCTTCCCCTGCTGCCGCATGTAGGGGATGGCCGCCTTGCAGCACAGGTAGACCGAGGTCAGGTTGACCTCCTGGACGCGCTTCCACGCCTCCAGGCCCGTCTCCAGGATCGAGTCGTCGTCGGGCGGCGAGATGCCCGCATTGTTGAACGCGATGTCGACGCTGCCGTAGGTGTCGTACGCCGTCTTGAACAGCGCCTCGACCTGCTCGGCGTCGGTGACGTCGACGCGTACGAACGTCCCGCCGACCTCGTCGGCAGCCGCCTTGCCGGCGGTCTCGTCGATGTCGCCGCAGACGACGTCGGCGCCCTCGGCGGCCAGTCGGCGCGCGGCGGCGAGACCGATGCCGCTGCCGGCGCCGGTGATGACTGCGGTGCGGCCCACGAGGCGGCGGCAGATGGGGGTGTCAACGGTCATGGGTGCTCAGGCCTCCGTGCTGATGAAGACGTTCTTGGTCTCGGTGAAAGCGGTGAGGGCGTCGGGGCCGAGTTCGCGGCCGAGGCCGGACTGCTTGTAGCCCCCGAACGGCGTCCAGTAGCGGACGCTGGAGTGGGAGTTGACGGACAGGTTGCCCGCCTGGACCGCCCGTGAGACGCGCAGCGCACGGCCCACGTCGCGGGTCCAGATCGAACCGGAAAGTCCGTAGTCGGTGGCGTTGGCGAGCCGTACGGCGTCCTCCTCGTCCTCGAACGGGAGCACGGCGGCCACGGGCCCGAAGACCTCTTCGCAGGCGGCGGGCGCGTCGGGCGCGAGGTCGGTGAGGACCGTTGGCTGGAACCAGAAGCCGGGCCCCTCGGGGGCGGTGCCGCGGATCGCCTTCGCGTCGTCGGGGACGTAGGACCGTACCCGGTCCAGCTGAGTCCGGGAGATCAGAGGCCCCATCTGTGTCTTCTCGTCCGACGGGTCTCCGACCACCACGGACTCGATCGCGGGTGCGAGCAGATCGAGGAAGCGGTCGTACACGGAGCGCTGCACGAGGATGCGGGTACGGGCGCAGCAGTCCTGGCCGGAGTTGTCGAGGAACGACATCGGGGTGGCCGCCGCCGCGGCGTCGAGGTCGCTGTCGGCGAAGACGATGTTGGGGCTCTTGCCGCCGAGTTCGAGGGTCACCCGCTTCACACGGTCGGCGCACTTGGCCATGATCTGCTTGCCGACCCAGGTCGACCCGGTGAATACGATCTTGGCGACGCCCGGGTGCTCGACCAGGGCGTTGCCCGCCACGTCCCCGGCGCCCGGCAGCACCTGGAACAGGTGCTCGGGGAGGCCCGCCTCCAGCGCGAGTTCCGCGAGGCGCAGCGCGGTGAGCGGGGTGGTCTCGGCGGGCTTGAGCAGTACGGCGTTGCCGGCGGCGAGCGCGGGGGCGGTCCCCCAGGCGGCGATCGGCATGGGGAAGTTCCACGGCGCGATGACGCCGACGACACCGAGCGGTTCGAGGACGGTGATGTCCAGGCCGCCGGGGACGGGGATCTGGCGGCCGTTCAGGCGCTCCACTCCCCCGGCCGCGTAGTCGAACAGGTCGCGGGCGTTGCCCGCCTCCCAGCGCGCGTTGCCGATGGTGTGCCCGGCTTCGAGGACTTCGAGCCGCGCCAGTTCCTCGACGTGGTCGTCGACGACCGCGGCGAAGCGGCGCAGCAGCCTCGCCCGGTCGGCGGGGGCGGCTGCCGCCCACTGCCGCTGGGCCGCGGCGGCGCGGGCGACGGCGGCGTCGACCTCGGCGGCCGTGGTCGCCGGAACGGTGCGCACGACCTCTTCGGTGGCGGGATTCAGTACGTGGTGCTGGGCGGTCAAGGAGGGCCTCACATGCGTTCGAAGGAGCGGCGGAGCTCCCAGTCGGTCACCGCTGCGTCGAAGGCTTCGAGTTCGACGCGCGCCATGTTCCGGTAGTGGGCGACGACCTCGTCGCCGAAGGCGGCCTTGGCGATGGGGCTGTTCTCCCAGAGCTCGGCGGCCTCGCGCAGGGTGGTCGGGACGTGTTCGTAGTCGGCGGTGTAGGCGTTGCCCGCACAGGGGTCGGGCAGTTCGAGCCGCTGCTCGATGCCGTGGAGGCCGGCCGCGACGAGACCGGCGACGGCGAGGTGCGGATTGACGTCGCCGCCGGGCAGCCGGTTCTCGAACCGCATCGAGCGGCCGTGTCCCACGACGCGGAGCGCGCAGGTGCGGTTGTCGTAGCCCCAGGCGACGGCCGTCGGGGCGAAGGTGCCGGGCTGGAAGCGCTTGTAGGAGTTGATGTTCGGCGCGTACAGCAGGGAGAAGTCGCGCAGGGCGGCGAGCTGCCCCGCGAGGAAGTGGCGCATCACGGGCGACATGCCGCCCGGCCCGTCGCCCGCCATGACGTTGGTGCCGGCCTCGTCGATGGACTGGAGCGACAGGTGGATGTGGCAGGAGTTGCCTTCGCGCTCGTTGTACTTGGCCATGAAGGTGAGCGAGACGCCCTCCTGCGCGGCGATCTCCTTGGCGCCCGTCTTGTAGACGGCGTGCTGGTCGCAGGTGACCAGGGCCTCGTCGTACTTGAAGGCGATCTCGTGCTGGCCGGGGTTGCACTCCCCCTTGGCGGACTCGACGGTCAGTCCGGCCGCCGCCATCTCGTTGCGGATCCGGCGCAGCAGGGGTTCGATGCGGCCGGTGCCGAGGACGGAGTAGTCGATGTTGTACTGGTTGGCCGGGGTGAGGCCGCGGTAGTCGCGGTCCCACGCCTGTTCGTAGGTGTCCTTGAAGACGATGAACTCCAGTTCCGTGCCCACGTGCGCGGTGTACCCGTGCTCGGCCAGGCGCTCCAGCTGGCGGCGCAGGATCTGGCGGGGCGCGGCGGCCACGGGCGAGCCGTCGTTCCACGCCAGGTCGGCGACGAGCAGTGCGGTGCCCTCGTTCCACGGCACGCGGCGCAGCGTGGTGAGATCGGGGTGCATGGCGAAGTCGCCGTACCCCCGCTCCCAGGAGGACATCTCGTAGCCGTCGACGGTGTTCATCTCGGCGTCGACGGCAAGGAGGTAGTTGCAGCCCTCCGTACCGTGCTCGACGACCTCGTCGAGGAAGAAGGGTGCGGCGAACCGCTTGCCCTGGAGCCGTCCCTGCATATCGGGGAAGGCCAGGACGACTGTGTCGATCTCGCCGCTCGCGACGAGGGCGCGCAGCTCCTCGACGGCGAGTGGTGGTGTGCGGTCTGCCACGGGGTTACGCCTCCTTGGGTCAGCCGGAAGTCATAAGGTATTGCTGAAGACCATTGCTTGGGAAGGGGAAACGGCGACGTGGCGAAGACAGGCGGAACGACGGACGGGCCGGCCGACCGGCTCACCCCCGTGCTGCGCCCCGTGCGCGCGGGCAACGGCTTCGAGGAGGCGCTCGAGCAGATCCTCCAGCTGTTGCGGCTCGGGCTGGTCTCCGGCGGCGAGCGGCTGCCCGCGGAGAGGGAGCTGGCCGAGCGGATGGGGATCAGCCGGGTCACGCTGCGCGAGGTGCTCAAGGTGCTGACCGATCAGGGCCTGGTGGAGAGCCGGCGGGGCCGCTACGGCGGAACGTTCGTGCTGCACCGGCCGGAGAGCCAGGGCGAGGACGAACTGCGCCGGCGGCTCGCGGGTGTGGACGTGGACGACACCCTGCGCTTCCGCGAGGTGCTGGAGGTGGGCGCGGCGGGGCTGTGCGCGACGCACGGACTGACCGACGAGGGCGCCGAACGGCTGCGCACGGCGCTGGCGGCGACGCACGACGCGCCGCTCGCGGAGTACCGCAGGCAGGACACGCTGCTGCACCTGACGCTGGCCGAGCTGTCGGGCTCGCCCAGTCTGACCGCGCAGTACGCCGCGGTGCGGGCGAAGCTGAACGATCTGCTCGACTGCATCCCGCTGCTCGTGCGGAACCTGGAGCACTCGCAGCACCAGCACGCGGCACTCGTCGAGGCGGTCCTGGAGGGGGACGCCGACGCGGCGCGCGAGGTGATGCGCGAGCACTGCGAGGGGACGGCGGCGCTGCTGCGCGGCTTTCTGCCCTGAGAGGCGGGGGCGAGGGACGGCGTCGGCCCAGTGGCCGAGGGCCGGTCCACAGGGCACCCGGCACGCGTCGGACAGGGGGCCGAGGGCCGATCCGTAACCTCGGCTTTACCCAGAGGGCTTGCGCTGCCGCCGGAGGGCCGCAAAGGTGTCCGCACAAACCTTTGACCTGAGCGACCTGAGCCAGGAGCGACCCATGGCTGAAGGCACCACCTCGCGCACCCCGTCCCCCGCGCCCTCCTCGGCCGAGCCCGTGGGGGACGCCTATCTGAACCGCCGCACCCTGCGCAGGGGCAGCGCCGGCTGGCTGCTCCTGACCGGTCTCGGCGTCGCGTACGTCGTCTCCGGCGACTTCTCCGGCTGGAACATCGGCCTCTCCAAGGGCGGCTTCGGCGGACTCGCCGTCGCCACCCTGCTGATGGGCGCGATGTACGCCTGTCTCGTCTTCGCCCTCGCCGAACTGTCCGCGATCCTGCCGACGGCGGGCGGCGGTTACGGCTTCGCCCGCCGAGCGCTCGGCACGTGGGGCGGTTTCCTCACCGGCACGGCGATCCTCATCGAGTACATCCTCGCGCCCGCCGCGATCTCGATCTTCATCGGCGACTACGTCGAATCCCTCGGACTGTTCGGCCTGGAGTCCGGCTGGCCGGTCTACCTCGCCTGCTTCGCCATCTTCATCGGTATCCACCTGTGGGGCGTCGGCGAGGCGCTGCGCTTCAGTCTGATCGTGACGGCCATCGCCGTCGCCGCCCTGCTGATCTTCGCCCTCGGCGCGTTCACCGAATTCCAGGCGGGCGGCCTGGACGACATCCCGGTCGACAAGGACGCCTTCGGCGCGAGTTCGTGGCTGCCGTTCGGTCTGCTCGGCATCTGGGCCGCCTTCCCGTTCGGCATGTGGTTCTTCCTCGGCGTCGAGGGGGTACCGCTCGCGGCGGAGGAGGCCAAGGACCCGGTGCGCTCGATGCCGCGTGCGCTGGCGATCTCCATGGGCATCCTGGTCCTGCTCGCCGTACTGACGTTCTTCGCCTCGACCGGCGCGCGCGGCTCGGCGGCCATCCAGGAGGCGGGCAACCCGCTGGTCGTGGCCCTCCAGGGGGACGGCGACCCGACTCCGCTCAGCCGCTTCGTGAACTACGCCGGCCTCGCCGGTCTCGTCGCCTCCTTCTTCTCCCTGATCTACGCGGGCTCCCGGCAGCTCTTCGCCCTGTCCCGGGCCGGGTACCTGCCGCGGTTCCTGTCGCTGACCAGCCGGCGCAAGTCCCCGTACCTGGGGCTGCTGATCCCCGGCGCGATCGGCTTCGCGCTGGCGGCGGGGACCGGGAACGGCGCGCGGATGCTGAACATCGCGGTCTTCGGCGCCACGATCAGCTACGCGCTGATGGCCCTCTCCCACATCGTGCTGCGCCGCCGCGAACCCGAACTCCCCCGCCCCTACCGGACTCCCGGCGGTGTCGTCACCTCGTCCGTCGCCTTCGTTCTGGCGCTGTCCGCGCTGGTGGCGACGTTCCTGGTGGACAAGGACGCCGCCTTCACGGCGCTCGCCGTCTACGCCGTGGCCCTCGCCTACTTCGCGTTCTACAGTCGGCACCGGCTGGTGGCGCAGGCGCCCGAGGAGGAGTTCGCCGCGCTGGCGGCGGCCGAGGCCGAGCTCGAACGGAAGTGAACGCAGTGCACGTGTCGCGTGGGTCCGAGCCGCTCATCGGTGTCAGCACCTACCTGGAGGCGACCGCGCGGTGGGGTGTGTGGGACATGCCCGCCGCGCTGCTGCCGGCCGCTTATCCGCGGCTGGTCCAGGCGGCCGGCGGCCTCGCCGCGATGCTCCCGCCCGACGATCCGGCGGCCGCCGGATCGGTGGTCGCCCGGCTCGACGGCCTGGTCGTCGCGGGCGGCCCCGACGTCGAACCGGAGCGGTACGGCGCCGAACGCTCGCCCCGCACGGGCCCGCCGGCTCCCGAGCGCGACACCTGGGAACTGGCCCTGATCCGGGCCGCGCTGGCTTCCGGGACACCGCTGCTGGGCATCTGCCGCGGCATGCAGCTGCTGAACGTGGCGCTCGGCGGGACGCTGGTCCAGCACCTGGACGGCCACATCGGGCCGGACGGGGCGGTGGGCGTGTTCGGCGAGCACGCGGTGAAGCCGGTGCCGGGGACGCTGTACGCGGGGATCGTGCCGGAGGCCGCGCCGGTGCCGACGTACCACCACCAGGCGGTGGACCGGCTGGGAGAGGGCCTGGTCCCGTCCGCGTACGCGGAGGACGGCACGGTGGAGGCGGTGGAGAGGCCGGGCGAGGCGTGGGTGCTGGGTGTCCAGTGGCATCCGGAGATGGGCACGGACGTCCGGGTGATGTCGGCGCTGGTGGGCGCGGCGGCGGGGTAGCGCTGCGCGGGGCGTTTCCCCAGCCCGCCCCATCGCGTACCGGGGGCTCCGCCCCCGGACCCCCGCGCCTCAATCGCCGGCGGGGCTGGATGTGCCCGCCCCCTACCGCGGCGCCCGCGTCAGCGAGAGCAGGTCGCGGGCCGGGCCCGCGGGGCGTTGGCCGTGGGGCCAGACGGCCCGCAGGTCGCGATCGAGACGCACCCCCTCCACCGGGATACGGACCAGGCGCCGCGACGCCAGCTCCTCCGTCACCGCCAGCTCGCTGAGCACCGCCGGCCCCGCCCCGCTCACCGCCGCCGCCTTCACCGCGGTCGTCGAGGCCAGTTCCAGGAGCGGGTCGGACAGCCCGCCGTACCGGGACAGCGCGGAGTCGAGGACCTGCCGCGTACCGGAGCCGCGTTCGCGCAGGACGAGGGGCGAGGCGGCCAGTTCCTCGGGGGTGAGGGCGGCGCGCCGCCGCCTCGCCCACGCGTGGGCCGGCGCGGCGACCACGAACAGGCGGTCGTGGCCGATGACCGCCCCGTCCAGCCCCTCCGGGACCGCCAGGCCCTCGACGAAGCCCAGGTCCGCCTCCCCCGCGAGCAGCCGCTCCGCGACGGCCGCGGAGTTCCCCGCGAGCAGCGAGACGGCCGTGCCGGGGCGCTCGGCGCGCAGCGCGATCAGCCAGCCGGGCAGGAGGTACTCGGCGATCGTCATGCTCGCGGCCACCCGCAGCCGGGAGTCACGACGCCCCCGCAGCGCCTGCGCCCCCGCGTCGAACGCCTCGGCCGCCTCGACGACCCGGCGCGCCCAGTCGGTCACGAGCGCCCCCGCCTCGGTGAGCCGGGAGCCGCGCGGTGAGCGGTCGACGAGGGCCACGCCGAGCTGGCGTTCCATGGAGCGGATGCGGCTGCTGGCCGCCGGCTGGGTGATGCCCAGCTCGCGGGCGGCACGCCCCAGGCTGCCGTGCCGGGCGACGGCGAGCAGCAGTTCGAGCGCTCCCAGGTCGGGCACGCGGTGGGCGAGCGGCACACGCTCCTCGTCACTCATAAGACCAGTTTATGAGGTGATAGGGGAATGGTCCCTGGTGGGCCGTGCGGGCAGACGGCAAGGTGACGTCATGGTCACCGTCGCCCAGCCCCGCAGTCGCCTGTCCGCCTCGCCCCGGCGTCCGCTCGCGGTGCGGCTGCCGTCCGTCAGGGAGCTCGGCCCGAACTGGTACGCGGCGGTCATGGGAACCGCGATCGTCGGCACGGCCGGCGACGCGCTTCCGGTGCGCGTTCCGGGACTGCACACCGTGTGCGCCGCCGTGTGGGCGCTGTCGGCCGTGCTGCTGGCGGTTCTGCTGGCGGCCCGTGCCGCGCACTGGGTCCGTCACGGTGACCGGGCCCGCGCGCACCTGCTCGACCCGGCCGTCGCGCCGTTCTACGGCTGTCTGTCGATGGCGCTGCTGGCGGTCGGTGCGGGCGCGCTGACGGTGGGCCGTGGCCTGGTCGGCGGCCACGCGGCCCTGCCGGTCGCGGCGGCGCTGTTCGCGGTGGGGACGGCCGTGGGTCTCGTGGCCGCCGTGGCCGTGCCGTACCTCATGGTCGTGCGCCACAAGGTGACCCCGGGCAGTGCCTCGCCCGTGTGGCTGCTGCCGGTCGTGGCGCCGATGGTCTCCGCGTCCTTCGGGCCGCTTCTGGTGCCGCATCTGCCCGCCGGCCAGGGGCGGGAGGCGCTGCTGCTGGCGAGCTACGCCATGTTCGGGGTCAGCCTGCTGGCGACGCTGCTCATCCTGCCGGTCGTCTTCGCACGGCTCGTGCACCACGGCCCGCTGCCCCTGGCACTGACGCCCGCCCTGTTCCTGGTCCTCGGTCCGCTCGGCCAGTCGACGACCGCCGTGAACAAGCTGGCGGACGTGGCTCCGCGCGCGATCGAGGCGTCGTACGCGCACGGTCTCGGCGCGCTCGCCGTCGTGTACGGCGTGCCGGTGATGGGCTTCGCGCTGCTGTGGCTGGCGCTCGCCGGTGCGATGGTGGTGCGCGCCGCCCGTGCGGGGCTGCCGTTCACGATGAGCTGGTGGGCGTTCACCTTCCCGGTCGGCACGTGCGTGACGGGGGCGCAGACGCTGGCCCGCCACACGGGACTGGTGGCCTACGAGTGGCTGGCGATCGTCCTGTACGTCTTCCTCGCCGTGGCCTGGGCCGTGGCCGGTGTCCTCACCGTCCGGGGTGTGCTGCGCGGAGAGCTGCTCGCAGGGCGGCGCTGAGCACCCCGGGGGCGTCGACCAGGGAGGGCCCGTACCAGGTCAGCGAACGCCCGTCGACGAGGGCGGCGGGCAGGGACGGGAAGGCCTCGGGACCGTCGTCGGGGCCGAAGGCGTAGGGCTCGTCGGGCAGGACGACCAGGTCTGCGCCGCTCCCCCGCAGCTCGTCGAGCGGGATCCGCGGGTAGCGGTCGGCGTGGCCGGCGTAGACGTTGGCGACGCCGAGCCGGGCGAGCAGGTCCCCGGCGAAGGTGTCGCGGCCGAGCACCATCCAGGGCCTGCGCCAGATCGGGACGACGGCCCGCGCGCCTGCGACCGGCTCGACGGACGACCAGACCCGCCGGGCCTCGTCGAGCCAGCGCGGCCGGGCGAGGCCGCAGCCGTCGACGAGGACGCGCTCCAGCTCGCTCAGCGCCTGGTCCAGGCCGCGCACCTCGGTGACCATGACCTCGATCCCCGCCGCGCGCAGTGCCGCGAGATCGGGCTCCCGGTTCTCCTCCTCGTTGGCGACCACGAGGTCGGGCCGCAGCGCCGCGACGGCCGCCACGTCGGGGTTCTTGGTGCCGCCGACGCGTACGACGTCGAGGCCGGCGGGCCTGCTGCACCAGTCGGTGGCGCCGACCAGCAGCCCGGGCGCGGTCGCGGCGACGGCCTCGGTCAGCGAGGGCACCAGGGAGACGACGCGCACGCGGTCAGCCCCGCGGGTCGTTGTTCGCCGCGATGTGGTCGGCGACCGCGACGACGAGGATGCGGGTGTCCGCGCTGGTGGCCCGCCAGCGGTGCCGCACGCCGCCGGACAGGAAGAGCGAGTCGCCGCGGCCGAGCCGGTGGGCGCGGCCCTCGGCCTCCACCTCGACGGCCCCCTCGGCCACGTACATCAGCTCGTCGTTGCGGTGCTGGAACTCGCCCTCGGTCTCGCGCTCGCCGCTGTACTCGGTGGCGTGCAGCTGGTGGCGGCCGCGCACCAGGGAGCGGACTCCCGGCGGCGGCGCGCCGGGGTGGGTGCTGTCCCCGGCGCGTACGAGGTCGATGGTGCGGGCCGAGTCGGAGGCGGCGAGCAGCGTCTCCGCCGTGGTGTCGAGGGCGTCGGCGACCCGCTGGAGGGAGCGGATGCTGGGGCGGGCGCGCTCGTTCTCGATCTGGCTGAGGAAGGGCACGGACAGGCCGCTGCGGGCCGCGACGGCGGCGAGGGTCAGACGCAGTGCCCGGCGCCGTTTGCGCACCGCCGCGCCCACGCGGAGAGGCTCTTCCCTCTCCTTGGCGTCCTTCGCGTCCTTCGCGTCCATGGGTCCGGGCTCCCCTCCCCTGGGTCCTGTATCACCATACGCAGCATTGGCCCATCCGTACTCATCGAGCGCTGGAGCAGCGCGATCACGACGGTCACGGCCGAAAGGGGTGGGTCCCCTGCCGGGCCGGCGGTGCGGCTCGGCGGGACCCACCCCTTTCGCGGGTGCGGCGGCGCGGTGACCTCGGGGCGATGCGGTCGGAGATGCCCGGGTTGGAGGTCGTCGAGGGAGTCCACTCCTTCGACGTACGAGGGGACGGCGAGCTCCAGTGACGTCGGCCCGTACCAGGATCCGAGGTCGGTGAGCTCATGTCCTTCACCCGCGGGAACCGGGCCACGTTCAGGGCGCGGTCGCGCTCGTCCTTGCCGCCTGCTTGCCGCCTGCGGTCTTGCCTGCCTTGCCGAGGGGGGTCCCACTTGTCGGCGAGGCAGGAGAGCACGCGTCCGGCGGTGGGCTCCAGCAGTCCGTTGAGCATGCGCAGCAGCGTGGACTTGCCGGATCCCGACGACGGGATTCGCTTCGGTTCCGCCCCCTGCCCGGGCCGAAAGGGCAAACGCAAAGGTGATCCACTTCACGGCGGAGGTGTCTTGCGGGGGCGGCGGGTCGCTGTCAGCGGGGTACGGCATCATCGTCGATGTGACGCGACGCCTGATGCTCCTCGACACCGCTTCCCTGTACTTCCGCGCCTACTACGGGGTCCCCGACTCGGTCCGGGCCCCCGACGGCACCCCGGTCAACGCGGTGCGCGGGCTGATGGACTTCATCGCACGGCTCGTGCAGGACCACCGCCCGGACGACCTGGTCGCCTGCTGGGACAACGACTGGCGGCCGCAGTGGCGGGTCGACCTCATCCCGACGTACAAGGCGCACCGGGTGGCCGAGGAGCACGAGGTGGGACCGGACGTCGAGGAGACGCCGGACACGCTGGATCCGCAGGTGCCGGTGATCCAGGAGGTGCTGGCGGCTGTGGGCATCGCGCGCGTCGGCGCCGACGGATACGAGGCGGACGACGTGATCGGCACGCTGACGGCGCGTGCCCCGGGGCCGGTCGACATCGTCACCGGCGACCGTGACCTCTTCCAGCTGGTCGACGACGCCCGCGAGCGGCGGGTGCTCTATCCGCTGAAGGGCGTCGGGACGCTGCAGGTGACGGACGAGGCGTGGCTGCGCGAGAAGTACGGCGTGGACGGGCCCGGGTATGTCGACCTCGCCCTGCTGCGCGGCGACCCGAGCGACGGGCTGCCGGGCGTGCCGGGCATCGGCGAGAAGACGGCGGCCAAGCTGCTCGACGCGTACGGCGACCTGGCCGGGATCATGGCGGCGGTCGACGACCGCACGTCGAAGCTGACGCCCTCGCAGCGCAAGCGGCTGGACGAGGCGCGGGCCTACGTCGCCGTGGCGCCGAAGGTCGTCAGGGTCGCCTCCGACGTGCCGCTGCCCGAGTTCGACGCGTCCCTGCCGAGCGCGCCGCGCGACCCGGGCGCGCTGAAGGAGCTGGCGGAGCGGTGGGGACTGGGCGGGGCGGTGGTACGGCTGCTGTCGGCGTTGGAGCGCTGAGTGCCGAGCCCGCGGAAGTGTTAGCTTAGGCAAGCCTAAGCATGCGCACACTTCCAGGGAGAGCACCGTGGCAGAGCGACCGGCCCGCAAGGCACCGAAGGTCCACGAGGCGAAGGTCGTGCGCACCGAGCGGCTGACGCCGCACATGGTGCGGGTGGTGCTGGGCCTCGACGTGTCGTCCTCGTTCGAGATCGGCGAGTACACCGACCACTACGTGAAGCTCGTCCTGCCGGCGGCCGGCGTGCGTTACCCGGAGCCGTTCGACATGGAGCGGATCCGCGAGGAGTTCCCGCGCGACCAGTGGCCCGCCAACCGCACGTACACCGTGCGGTACTGGGACGCGGTGCACCGCGAGCTGACCATCGACTTCGTCGTCCACGGCGACGAGGGCCTCGCGGGGCCGTGGGCGGCGCGTGCCCGCGTCGGCGAGACGGTGCGCTTCCTGGGCCCGGGCGGCGGTTACGCCCCCGCGCCCACGGCCGACTGGCACCTGCTGGCAGGCGACGAGAGCGCGCTCCCCGCGATCGCCGTGGCGCTCGAGCAGATGCCGGCCGGCGCGGTGGGGCACGCCTTCCTGGAGGTGGCCGGCCCGGAGGACGAACAGAAGATCGCCGCGCCCGGCGGCGTGGAGATCACCTGGCTGCACCGCGGCGACCGCCCGGCGGGCGAGGCGCTGGTGGCCGCGGTGGCGGCGCTGGACTTCCCGGAGGGCGAGGTCAGCGCGTTCGTGCACGGCGAGGCGGGCTGCGTGAAGGAACTGCGCCGCCAACTGCGCGTGGAACGCGGCGTCCCGCGCGAGCAGTTGTCGATCTCGGGCTACTGGCGCCTGGGCAAGTCGGACGAGGCGTGGCGCGCGATCAAGCGTGAGTGGAACGATCAGGTGGAGCGCGAACAGGAGCGGGCGGCCTAGCCCCAGGCCGGTTCGGGCCCGCGCGGATGCGCGGGGGTCATGTTCAGCGGTGTGGTCCGCCGCCTGCGCCGGGTGGCCGGAGGGGGCCGTACCGAACGCACCGCCGGGGCTCCGCGCCGCGATGACCACCGCGCGAGGCGCGCGCCGCCGGTCCACGCACAGTGCCGCACACACCGCCGTGCCCCGGCGGTGAACGGCAGCCGCCGGGCGGTCCGCCTGCCCCCGGGCTAGGGCCTCTCGTTTTGATCATGCCGGGCTCGCGGGCCCTGGCACGCACGCTCGCCGCGTTGTCGTCGGTCGCCATGGCTCCGCCATTGTCTCCCTCCTCCGCCTTGCGATCGCACGCACCAGACCCTCCCCCTACGCCCTGCGGGCGTGGGGGGACCCCCACTCACTGATCCGGCCTGATCCAAACGAAAGACCCTAGTCCACGTACGTCTTCGCCGAGCGGTGCGTCTGGGCCAGGCGGCGCAGGGACGCCAGCATCGCGTCACCCAGGACCGTACCGACCACCACTCCCTCCACCAGGTCGTCCAGGCCCGCCCTGCCGGCCACGTACGCCAGGTCCGCGTCGGCCACCCGGTCGGCCGCGTCGGCGTAGTCGTCGAGCACCTCCGCGAACGCCCCATGGCCCACGCGGTCCAGTGCCGCCAGCGTCTCGGACAGGGCCGTGGCCGCAGGGTCGCCGACGTCGACCTGCCAGCCCCGCCGGGCGATCAGCCGTCCGACCTCGTCCCGTGCCCTCGCGAGTGACGCGTCGTCACCGCCGTGCGCGAACCGTGGGGTGATCCGATGCGCCGCCTCCCCCAGCACCTTGTGCACCGACCTGTCCGGGTCGTCGACCGCTGCGACCACTTCCCGGATCGCCGCCACGGACAACCCTCCGATGTCGAGCAGCGCCCGGATCAGGCGCAGCCTGCGTTCGTGCCGGTCGTCGTAGCTCGCCTGGTTCGGGCTGCTCAACTCGCCTGCGGGCAACAGCCCTTCCCGCACGTAGTACTTGATCGTGGGGACCGAGACCCCGGTCCTGCGGCTCAACTCACCGATACGCACCGCGCGTTCACCTTTCCGCCCTTGCCTTCACCGCACCCATCATAGATAGTCTCCCTATCAGATAGCGGAAAGCACTGCTATCCATAATCGCTTTGGGGGGTCTCCATGTCCACATGGACGTCGTGGCACAGGCCGCTGCTCGCGTTCGCTGCGTCGATGGCCGTGCTCACCGTCGTCTCGGCCGTCGGCCTGGCCGTCGACGACCGGGTCGTCGCCGGCGCGCCGGTCTGGTTCAAGCCGTTCAAGTTCTCGGTGTCGTTCGTCGCGTACGCGCTGTCCCTCGCCTGGATGCTGTCCCTGCTGCCCCGCTTCCGACGGGCCGGCTGGTGGGGCGGCACCGTCGTGGCCGTGACCAGCGCGATCGAGATGATCCTGATCACGGGCCAGGCGGCGCGCGGCAGGCGCAGCCACTTCAACAACGAAACGCCTTTCGACAAGGCCGTGTTCGACACCATGGCGGTGACGGTCGTCGTCCTGTGGGCCGCGACGCTGCTCATCGCCGCCCTGTTGTTCCGCGCGAAGCTCGCGGACCGCGCGTCCGCCTGGGCGATGCGGTGCGGCGCGGTGCTGGCACTGACCGGCGCCGCCCTCGGCTTCGTGATGGCGCAGCCCACCCCGGAGCAGCGGACACAGATGGAGCGGGGCACCGCCGATGTCGTCGGCGCCCATGGCGTCGGCGTCACGGACGGCGGCCCCTCGATGCCGCTGACGGGCTGGGAGACCACCGGCGGCGATCTGCGCATCGCGCACTTCGTGGGACTGCACGCCCTGCAGGTGCTGCCGTTCGCCCTGTTCCTGCTCGTCACCCTCGCCCCGCGCTTCACCCGCCTCGCCGACGAACGCGTACGCCTCCGCCTCGTCCTGGTCGCCTGCGGGACGTACGCCGCCGTGTTCGCCCTGGTGACGTGGCAGGCCCTGCGCGGTCAGGCCTTGATCCACCCCGACGGGGCGACGCTCGGCGCCGCCGCCGCGATCGTCGCCGCAGCTGCGGCGGGCACGTGGGCCGCCCTGCGCACGACACCCTCGGCAAGTCCTCCTGTCGGAGTGAGCGATTCCGCGCACGACGGCAACGAGCTCGTCGCATGACCGGCTTCCCCTTCGAGCTCTCCTTCTGGCCGGTGAGTGGAACGTGCTGCTCGGCCGGTGGATGTACTGGGAGGGCCGGCGCCTGGAGATCCACCCCTTGGTGACGAGCCCCCGGCTGGTGCTGACCGTCCTGCTGTCCCCGATCGGGCTGTTCGCCTCCCTGGCGCTGCGCGCGGCGCGCACGGCCCACGCGGCAGGAAGCGGCGCCACCGCCCCGGCGGCATCCGCGTCCTGACCCTCGGCGGCACGGCCGCAGCGGCCGCTCCTATGCTGACGCGATGGAGCAGCCCCCCGCCCCCTCGCGCCTGGACCGTGCCGTCGGTATCGTCGTCGGTTCGGCCGTCGGCGACGCCCTCGACGCGCCCTTCGAGTTCGGTGAACCGGGCGTGTACCGCGCCCACTTCGGGGACGGGCCTGGGGAGATGCGCGGAGGGGGCGGCTGGGATCCGGGCGAGGCGACGGACGACACGCACATGGCCGTACTCGTCGGCGAGTCGCTGCTCGAGCACGGCGGGGTGAACGGCCAGGACGTCTTCACGCGGTTCCAGAGGTGGGCCGCCGGCGATCCCAAGGACATCGGGCCCCAGACGGAACAGGTCCTCACCGGCGGGGACCCGTGGAACACGGCAGCGGCCCGGCATTTCCAGATGACGGGACACGCCGCCGGCAACGGAAGTCTGATGCGGGCCTCGACCTCCGCGGTCTTCTTCGCCGGGGCAGGCCGCTCGGCGACGATGGCCGCGGCGCGTGAGCTCTCGGCGCTCACACACGGCGACCGCGCCGCCTGGGAGGGCACAGCCGTGCTGCACGAGCTGATCCGCGTGGCCCTTGAGGGGGCCGACCCGCTGTCCGCCGTCCCTGAGGCGCTCACCCTGGTGGATCCCGGCCACCGTGACCGCTGGGCCGCGGTCCTCGCCCCTGACTGGCACCCTGGCCTCGCGACGGAGTTCAACGGCGCGGTGTGGCCCTGCCTCGGCTCGGCAGTGTGGGCGCTGCGCACCACGTCGTCGTTCGAGGCGTCGCTGGCGGCCGCGATCGATCTGGGCGGCGACACGGACACCGTCGCGGCGGTGACCGGCGCGCCGGCCGGCGCGGTCCACGGCATCGGGGCCGTACCCGCGCGCTGGACGCGGGTCCTGCACGTGCCGCTGCCGGGCTGGGGCGACCGGGTGCTACGGCTCGCCGGGCTCACCGAACTGGCCAGGTCGCTGGCCGGATTCCACGGGCGTGGACAGTCCGTCGGCCCCGGCGGATGATTGAACAAACAGGAGGAACAGGCACGAAAGGTGTGGTTCGCCATGTCCGAGCACCCCGACTGCGCCCTGGTCCGTAAGGGTTACGTAGCGTTCAGCGAAGGCGACCTGGAGACGCTGGGCACCTTGATGACGGCCGATGCGGTCTACCACGTTCCGGGCAACAACCTCCTCTCCGGACACCACAAGGGACGCGAGGCCATCCTCGATCGCTTCCGCCGCATGGGCGAGGAGACCAACGGCACCATGCAGGTCCAGCTGGACGCGGTGCTCGCCGATGGCCGCGGACACGTCATGTCGTTCCACACGTCCCGTGCCGACCGGGGCGACCACGGCCTCGAGATCCGCCAGGGGCTGTTCTTCACGATCGTCGGCGGCAAGGTCACCGACATCGACGCGTGCACCGAGGACATCGACGAGGAGGACAGGTTCTGGAGCTGAGCCGGATGCGGCCGGGCCACCACCGTCGGGTGGGGGGCCCGGCCCCTGGTCTCAGCCGAACGCCCCTGGTCTCAGCCGACCGAGCTGTAGGCCACGACGCCCCGCAGCAGCGCGTCGACCGCCTTGCGGGCGTTCTTCGCGACGGTGCTGTTCTCGCGGGGCGCGGCCGCCGCTATCTGGCCGAGCACGTCGATGACCTGCTTGCACCAGCGCACGAAGTCTCCCGCAGGCATCTCCGCCTCGCGCAGCACCTCGTCGAGCCCCTTGTCGGACGCCCACTGGTACGCGGCCCAGGCGAAGCCGAGGTCCGGCTCGCGCTGCCCGACCCCCTCCGCCTGGTTGATCTTGAACTCCTCCTCCAAGGCGTCCAGCCGGCCCCAGATGCGGACCATCTCGGCCAGCGCGGTCTTCGCCCGGCCCGTCGGCACCTTGGGCGCCACCGCGTCGTCCGCCTGCCGCGCCTCGTAGACCAACGCGGATACGCAGGCAGCCAGTTCGGCCGGGTTGAGCCCCTCCCAGACCCGGTCGCGCAGGCATTCGCTCGCCAGCAGGTCCAGCTCGCCGTACAGCCGGGCGAGCCGCCGGCCGTGCTCGGTGACCTCGTTGCCCCGCAGGTAATCCATCTCGGTCAGCAGGGCCACGATCCGGTCGAAGGTCCGCGCGATCGTGTTCGTGCGCCCCTCGATCCGGCGCTCCAGCTGGCGGGTGTCGCGCTGGAGGCGGTGGTAGCGCTCGGCCCACCGGGCGTGGTCCTCACGCTCGTCGCAGCCGTGGCAGGGGTGGGCGCGCAACTCGGCACGCAGGCGCGTGATCTCACGGTCGTCCGCCGCGGGCGACCGCGACTTGCGGTGCCGGTCGGGGACGATGTGACCGGCCTTGGTGCGCAGGGCGGACGCCAGGTCGCGTCGTGACTGCGGGGAACGGGCGTTGAACGACCTCGGGATGCGCATCCGCTCCAGCGCCTCGACGGGCACCGGGAAATCTATGGACGCCAGGCGCTTGACCTGGCGCTCGGCCGTGAGCACCAGCGGGCGCGGCCCGTCGTGGTATTCGAAGCCGCCGCGGTGTCCGTTGGTCCGGCCCGCGGGCAGCCCCGGGTCCAGCACCAGCGCGAGGCCCGCGAACTTGCCGGTCGGGACGTGGATGACGTCTCCCGGCTTGAGCTTCTCCAGCGAGGCGGCCGCCGCCGCCCTGCGCTGGGCGGCGCCCTGCTTGGCCAGCTCCGTCTCGCGGTCCTTGAGGTCGCGGCGCAGCCGCGCGTACTCCTCGAAGTCGCCGAGGTGGCACGTCATGCCCTCCCGGTAGCCGTGCAGGCCCTCCTCGTTTCGCTGGACCTGGCGGGAGATGCCGACCACCGACCGGTCCGCCTGGAACTGCGCGAACGACGTCTCCAGCAGCTCGCGCGAGCGGTGCCGGCCGAACTGGTGCACCAGGTTGACCGCCATGTTGTACGACGGCTTGAAGCTGGAACGCAGCGGATACGTACGGGTGCCGGCGAGTCCGGCGAGCGCCTCCGGGTCCATGGCGCGCTGCCACAGGACCACGGCGTGCCCCTCGACGTCGATGCCGCGCCGGCCGGCCCGGCCGGTCAACTGGGTGTACTCGCCGGGGGTGATGTCCGCGTGCTGCTCGCCGTTCCACTTGACGAGCTTCTCCAACACCACCGAGCGGGCAGGCATGTTGATGCCGAGCGCCAGCGTCTCCGTGGCGAAAACGGCCTTCACCAGGCCCTGTACGAACAGCTCCTCCACGACCTCCTTGAAGGTCGGCAGCATGCCCGCGTGGTGGGCGGCGATACCGCGCTCCAGACCTTCGAGCCACTCGTAGTAGCCGAGGACGTGGAGGTCCTCGGTGGGGATGGTGGCCGTGCGCTGCTCGACGATCTCGCGCACCCTGCCGCGCGCCTCGTCGTCGTTGAGCCGAAGGCCCGCGTACAGGCACTGCTGCACGGCGGCCTCACAGGCCGCGCGGCTGAAGATGAACGTGATGGCGGGCAGCAGTCCTTCGGCGTCCAGCCGGTCGATGACCTCGGGCCGGCCGGGCGTCCAGATGCGGCTGCGCTGGCGCCGCTCGCGCTCGCGGTCGGCCTCGCGGACCATCTTCCCGCGGCGCCGGTCGCGGGGGTTGTACGTGCGCTGGTTCTCCATGCGGGCCAGACGCACCAGGTCTGGATTGACCTCGCGCCTGCTCCGGCCCCGGCCGCCGTGGTCGGTGCCCTCCTCGAAGAGGTCGTACATCCGGCGGCCGGCCATGACGTGCTGCCACAGCGGGACGGGGCGCTCCTCGGAGACGATCACCTCGGTGTCGCCGCGCACGGTGTCCAGCCAGTCGCCGAACTCCTCCGCGTTGGACACCGTCGCGGACAGTGACACGAGCGTCACGGACTCGGGGAGGTGGATGATCACTTCCTCCCAGACGGCACCGCGGAAGCGGTCGGAGAGGTAGTGGACCTCGTCCATGACCACGTAGCCCAGGCCCCTGAGCGACTGGGAGCCCGCGTACAGCATGTTCCTCAGGACCTCGGTGGTCATGACGACCACGGGCGCCTCGGAGTTGACGCTGTTGTCCCCGGTGAGGAGGCCGACCTTCTCCGCGCCGTAGCGCCTGACGAGATCCGCGTACTTCTGGTTGGAGAGGGCCTTGATGGGCGTGGTGTAGAAGCATTTGCGGCCCTGCGCGAGGGCGAGGTGGACGGCGAACTCGCCGACGATGGTCTTGCCGGAGCCGGTGGGTGCGGCGACGAGCACGCCCTTGCCCGCCTCCAGGGCCTGGCATGCCTCGATCTGGAACGGGTCGAGGTCGAAGTCGTACAACGCGCGGAAGGGGGCCAGCGCGGTGGCCTCCTCAGCAGCGCGGACGCGTGCGGCGGCATAGCGCTCGGCGGGAGAGAGATCCTCGGTCATCTTGCTCATGAGCCTACCCGCCCCCTCTGACAGTGAGCGGATCTTTATATGACGGGCGCACCTACCCCTCGGCCTACCCGCGCCGGGCGCCGTTTGCACACGACGAGGGGCCGGGGATTTCTCCCCGGCCCCTCACTGTACGTGCGTCCATGACTACGGATCAGGTGACGTCGTCGTATCCGTTGAGCCGGTTCGAGCGGCCGCCGTCGGCGTCGCCGGTGGCCTGCTCGGGCAGCGCGCGGGAGGCCGGGACCGTCTCGACCTCTCCGATCTCCGACGGGGTCAGATCGAGCTCGGACGCCTCGTCGTCGTCGAGCCCGGCATCGGGGTCGTTGCGGCGCCTGCGGCGGTCGTTGAGGAGCGAGAAGCCGACGGCGACGAAGTAGAGCAGGATGATCGGCCCGGACAGCGCCACCATGCCCAGCGGGTCGGTGGAGGGCGTGGCGATCGCGCCGAAGACGAAGATGCCCATGACGGCGCCCCGCCACCAGCCGAGCATGCGCCGGCCGGTCACGATGCCCGTCAGGTTCAGCATGATCAGCAGGAGCGGCAGCTCGAAGGAGAAGCCGAAGATCAGCACCATCCGGACGGTGAAGTCAAGGATCTTGTCGACGCTGAGCAGGTTCTCCGCCGGGGCCGGGGTGATGGAGAGCAGCACCTTCATGCTCACCGGCATGATCAGGTAGGCGAAGTAGACGCCCAGGGCGAACAACGGGGCCGCGGCGGCGGCGAAGTAGTAGCTGTACTTCTTCTCGTTCTTGTGCAGGCCCGGGGCCACGAAGGCCCACAACTGGTAGAGCCAGACCGGGCAGGAGACGACGATGCCCGCCATC
Organism: Streptomyces sp. PKU-EA00015; assembly: GCF_013387495.1. Lineage (GTDB taxonomy): Bacteria > Actinomycetota > Actinomycetes > Streptomycetales > Streptomycetaceae > Streptomyces. The sequence goes on from NZ_JABZEE010000031.1 coordinate 25,747, forward strand.
AGCACCACCTTGACCGTCGTGGTGAACGGCGACAGCAGGTCGGTGTAGACGACGGTGGCGCACACCCCGCCGGTCTTCGGGCCGTCGTTCCCGCACTCCGGCACGGGCGAGGTGAGGAACTCCATCAGCTCCTGGCTGTAGGCCACCGCGACGGCCGAGGCGATGATGATCGCCAGCATGGCCTTCGCGAGCCTGTTGCGGAGCTCACGCAGATGGTCCGCGAGCGGCATCCGCCCCTCGGGGTCCTTCTCCTTCTCATTCGAGCGGGCAGACTTGAGCAACCCACGTCCTCATCTCGTGCGGCAGGCCACCATCGAACGGCCTTGGGTCAGCGCTGGGGGGTGTCGGTGGGCTCGGTCACAGGGCGAGCGCTGGAGACATCGCCGGGTGCGGCCTGGATCGTGCGGGGCGCGGTCTGACCCTGCGCCGGGTCCTTGGGCTCCGCGGGCGTCGCCGCGGGCTGGCTCTCCGACTTCATCGCCTTGGCCTCGCTCTTGAGGATGCGGGCGGACTTGCCCAGCGAACGAGCCATGTCGGGGAGCTTCTTGGCCCCGAACAGAAGAAGGATGAGCAGCGCGATGATGATGAGCTCGGTGGGGCCGATCTGTCGGAACATAACTGTCTCTACCTTCTCACCGAGGCGGCTTGGGGCTCTTGGCTTCGGGCCACCTCGGACTGACGTCCGAAGCGACTCGGCAGCGATCGTAACTCGGACCGGTAAACGCAGGGCAATCCCTGTGCATACACCCGCCAGCGGTCGGCGCCTCATCTCCGGTGCCGCCATCAGCAGCGTACCGCCCTGATCAGCCCCGCAGCAGGGTGCGTCCGTGATCTCCGGCCGCCTTCGCCGGGCGGCTCAGCGCAGCGTCTTCCCGGTCTGCGCGAGGGATGTCGCCGCCCGCTCCAGGTCCTCGGCCGCCCGGTCGATCCGCTCGGCGGTGCGGGCGACCTCACGGCCCAGGCGCTGGGCCTCGACGAAGACCTTGATACCGAGGACCCCCAGGACGGCGACGCCGAGGAATCCGAGGGCGATGGCGAGCATGGGCCAGAACATGCGACGAGCCTAGACCGTCCTCAGCCGGTGCTGTGCAGGCGCAGGGTCCGCACGCCGCCGCCGGTCAGCAGCTCGACGATGCGCTCACCGGCCGGCTTGCGGACGGCGGAGCCGCACTCGGGGCAGGTGAACGAGTAGAAGGTGGTACGGCGGCTGCCGCCGATCGCCAGCCGCAGCGCGCCCGCGGACAGCTCGAAGCGCGCCCGGCAGTCGGGGCAGGCCGCCTTGAAGAGGACCGGCGCGACGGCGGCGGGGATCTGGGGCATCACAGTCATGGGCGCCGTACTCCTTCGTCCCGTCCGTCGTCCTGGCCGTCATAGGCGGCGAGCGCGTCCTGTGCCGCCGACCTCGCGCTGGCCGCGAGCTCCGGCGGGGAGACGATCCGCCCGTCGCGGCCGAGCCGCAGTGCGAGCCTGCGCAGGGAGGCGGGCGCCGGTGTGCGCAGGATGATGCGCAGTCCCCCGTCGGCGAGCTCCTCGGCGCTGTCGTGCGGGTAGTACTCGGCGACCCAGCGTCCGCCGGGGCCGACCTCGACGATCACCTCGGGGTCGTCGGCGGAGGGCTGCACGAGTCCTTCGGACAGGTCGCGCAGTTCGATCTCGGGCGGCGCGGCCGGGGCGTCGAGGAGCCGGATCTCGGCCACCCGGTCCAGCCGGAAGGTCCGGCGCGCCTCGGAGAGGCGGCACCACGCCTCCATGTACGTGTGGCCGACGGCGAAGAGGCGGATGGGGTCGACCTCGCGCTCGGTGAGCTCGTCGCGCGCCGGCGAGTAGTAGCGCAGCCACAGCCGGCGGCGCTCGGAGATGGCCCGGTCGACGTCGGCGAAGACGCCGCCTTCGGACTCGAACGTCACCGACAGCCTGGAGCTCGCTCCGGCGGCCTCGCCGGCGGCGCCCTCGATCTTCGCGGTGGCCCGCAGCAGCGCGTCCCGGTCACCCTCCCGCAGGCCGGGCAGGGTGGCGACGGCCCTCGCCGCCACGAGGAGCGCGGTCGCCTCGTCGGCGGCCAGGCGCAGCGGCTCGGCAGTGGACTCGCCGGACGCGTCGGGGTTGCGCCACCAGATGCGCTCGCCGTCGGTGTCGATGTCCAGCAGGTCGCCGCCGCGGAAGCTCGTCCCGCACATGGGCAGGACGTCGAGGTCGGAGATCAGCTCGTCCTCGCTGATGCCGAAGGCGCGGGCGACGTCGGCGATGCGCGCGCCGGGGCGCTCCCGCAGATACGTCACCAGCGACAGCATGCGCCGGGTCTGGTCGATGGCGTTCGCGGCCATGGTCCTCGAGTCCCCCTCAGCCCTTGGCCACGGCACGCAGCCGGTCCACCACGTCGGCCCGCAGGTCCGCGGGCTCCAGCACGACGACGTCCGGGCCGAACTCGACGAGCCAGGCGTCCAGTCCGTGTCCGTACGGAATCTCCAACTCGTCCCAGCCGTCGCCGAGTTCCCGTACTGCGGTGGCACGTGAGCGCAACGGGTAGCCGCAGCCGGACCGCAGCCGGATCCGGGCGGAGCGGGTCGCGGTCTCCCCCGCCCAGCTCTCGACGGTCTCCCGTACGGTGACGACGTCGGGCACGGGCACGGTGAACGCGCCGGACCGCGAGGAGCGGACCCTGCCGCTGATCCGGGACAGCCTGAAGACCCGCTCGGCCCCGCGCTCCCGGTCGTATCCGGCGAGGTACCAGTGGCCGCGCCAGCATTCGAGGGCCCACGGCTCGACATGGCGCTGCTCGGGCTGTGCGGCGTTGGCCTTGCGGTAGTCGAACAGGACCGGACGGCGGTCGCGGCAGGCGAGCATCAGCGGCTCGAACGCGGACTCGTGGACGGGGATGCGGGGTTCGAGGGCGCTGTGGTGCGCCTCGTAGGCGTCCTCGGTCTCGGGCATGCCGGCCGCGCGCAGCTTCTGCAGGGCGCCGCTCGCGGCGCCGGCGAGGCGGGCCTGCTGCCACACCTTGGCGGCCAGGCCCAGGGCGGCGGCCTCCTCGGCGTCGAGGGTGATCGGGGGCAGACGGTTGCTGTCGCGGCGGGCGAGGTAGCCGATGTCGCCGTCGAGGGACTCCACCGTCTCGATGACCAGGCCGAGTTCGCGCAGATCGTCCTTGTCGCGCTCGAACATCCGGTTGAAGGAGTCGTCGGAGCCGGCCTCCAGGTACGCCTCGATGGACCCGCGCAGCTCGCGCTTGCTGAGCGGGCGCCGGGTCCCGAGCAGACACAGCGCGAGATTCATCAGCCGCTCGGCCTTGGCAATGGCCATCGACGCCCTTCACCTCATCTGATGGAGTCCTTACGCCCGTCGACCGTACCGCCCCCGGGTGTCCGGACAAAAGCGAGGGCCCGTGCCTGGGTCCCCGGACGCAGTCCGGGGAAGGCACGGGCCCTCGTCACGCTGTGCAGTGCTGCGGAACGCTCCGTCAGGCGGCGACCAGGTCGCAGACGAAGATCAGCGTCTCGCCGGGGGCGATGCGGCCGCCGCCGGCGCCGCGGTCGCCGTAGGCCAGGTGCGCGGGGATGGTCAGCTGGCGACGGCCGCCGACCTTCATGCCCTGAACGCCCTGGTCCCAGCCCGCGATGACCTGGCCGGCGCCGAGCTGGAACTGCAGCGGCGTGCCGCGGTTCCACGAGGCGTCGAACTCCTCGCCGGTGGAGAAGGCCACGCCCACGTAGTGGACGGAGACGGTGTCGCCCGCCTTGGCCTCCGGGCCGTCGCCCTCCCAGATGTCCTTGATCTCCAGGTCGGCCGGCGGCTCGCCGCCCGGGAAGTCGATCTCGGGCTTATCGATGCTCACGGATGTCGCTCCTTGCGTTCTTCGTGCGAGTCAACCGGGACAGTCTTACAGAACTGCCAGGATGTCGACGGAGAAGACCAGCGTGGACTTGGCGGGGATGCCCTGCTGCTCCTGGTCGCCGTAGGCCATGTCCGGCGGCACGACCAGCAGGACGCGGCTGCCGGCCTTCTTGCCCTCCAGGCCCTTCTGCCAGCCCGGAATCACCTGCGCCAGCGGGAAGTTGACGGGCGCTCCGCCCCTGGCGTAGCTGCTGTCGAATTCCTTGCCGGTCTTCCACAGGACGCCCTTGTACTGGACGGCCACCGTGTCGCTCGCCTTCACCGCGGGTCCGGTGCCCTCGATGATGTAGTTGGACACGAGCTTGGCCGGCGCGTCCTTCTTGGGCACGGTGATGGAGGGCGCCTTGCCGTCGGTGTTGGTGCCGACCTTGGGCAGGTCGATGTTGTCCTGGGCGACCTCGCTGCCCTTGGCGGTGGCCGGCAGGCTGGTGCCCTTGACGATGTCCATCACGAACACGAGCGTCGCGTTGGCCGGGATCTCGCCCTGGCCCTGGGCCCCGTAACCGAGCTCCGGCGGGATGGAGACCTCGATCCGGCTGCCGACCTTCTGGCCGTCCAGGGCCTTCTGCCAGCCCTCGATGACACCGCCGCCACCGATCGTGACCGCGAAGGGCTCACCGCGGTCGAAGCTGTTGTCGAACGGCTTGTCGCCGTCCCACAGCTGCCCGAGGTAGTCGACCTTGGCGAGGTCGCCCTTCTTCAGGGCCGGGCCGTCACCCTCGCTGATGACGTTGACCTTCAGGTCCTTGGGCGGCTTGCCCTCGCCCTTGGCAAGGGTCGGCTTCTCGCCGAACTTCTTGCCGGCGGTGATCGTGGGCAGCCCGTTCGTCATCGAGACGGCAGAGGTGGAAGCGGAATCGGAGTCCTTGTCTTCGCTGCCGCAAGCCGCTGTCGACAACAGCAGCAGGGGCACGACGAGAAGGCCGGCAAGTCGGCGCACGTGTTCCTCAGATCTCTTACGACTCAGTAGTTGCGGACACTCTAGGGCGTGCCACGGGCCCCGCACGAGGAACGTGCGGGGCCCGTGTGGCGTTCCGGCCGTCGGTGCCGACGCGTGCTACATGCCGGCGATGAGCTTCTCCACGCGGTCGTCCACCGAACGGAAGGGGTCCTTGCACAGCACGGTGCGCTGCGCCTGGTCATTGAGCTTGAGGTGCACCCAGTCGACCGTGAAGTCCCGTCGCTGCTCCTGCGCACGGCGGATGAAGTCGCCCCGCAGCCGCGCCCGGGTGGTCTGCGGGGGCACGGACTTGCCCTCGAAGATCTTCAGGTCGTTGCAGATGCGGGCGGCCTGTCCCTTCTTCTCCAGGAGGTAGTAGAGCCCGCGCCGGCGGTGGATGTCGTGGTACGCGAGGTCTATCTGGGCGACCCGCGGGTGCGACATGGTCATGTTGTGCTTGGCGCGGTAGCGCTCCAGGAGCTTGTACTTCATGACCCAGTCGATCTCGGTGCCGATGCGGTCGAGGTCCTCGGTCTCGATCGCGTCGAGCGTGCGGCCCCAGAGCTCGAGGACCTGGGCGACCGTGCCGGTGCGGATGCCCCGGCGGTCGATGAAGTCGACGGCCTTCTCGTAGTACTCCCGCTGGACCTCCAGTGCGGAGGCCTCTCGGCCCGAGGCGAGGCGCACCTTGCGCTGGCCGGTGATGTCGTGGCTGACCTCGCGGATGGCCCGGATCGGGTTCTCCAGGGTGAGGTCGCGCATGACGGTGCCCGCCTCGATCATGCGCAGCACGAGGTCGGTGGCGCCGACCTTGAGGAGCATGGTCGTCTCGGACATGTTCGAGTCGCCGACGATGACGTGGAGACGGCGGTAGCGCTCGGCGTCCGCGTGCGGTTCGTCGCGGGTGTTGATGATCGGACGGGATCGGGTGGTGGCGGAGCTGACGCCCTCCCAGATGTGCTCGGCGCGCTGGCTGACGCAGTAGACCGCGCCACGCGGCGTCTGCAGCACTTTGCCCGCGCCGCAGAGCAGCTGCCGGGTCACGAGGAAGGGAATGAGGATGTCGGCCAGCCGGGAGAACTCGCCGTGCCGGGCGACGAGATAGTTCTCGTGGCAGCCGTAGGAGTTTCCCGCCGAATCGGTGTTGTTCTTGAAGAGATAGACGTCGCCCGCGATTCCCTCCTCGTGCAGGCGGCGTTCGGCGTCGACGAGCAGGCCTTCCAGAATGCGCTCGCCGGCCTTGTCGTGCGTGACCAGCTCGGTCACGTTGTCGCATTCCGGCGTTGCGTATTCCGGATGCGAGCCCACGTCGAGGTACAGGCGGGCGCCGTTCCGCAGAAAGACATTGCTGCTGCGGCCCCATGACACGACACGGCGGAAGAGGTAGCGCGCCACTTCGTCAGGTGACAGTCGGCGCTGTCCCCTGAACGTGCACGTGACGCCGTACTCGTTCTCCAGCCCGAAAATGCGGCGGTCCATGTCTGAACATTACGCCTCGCGGCCTGAACTGAAACCGGGTTGGGCGGCCCCGTTTCGATCATTTTCCGATGTGTCCGGACCTGAGCCCGCAATGTCCTCGGTACGGCCCGCGACGGCGAGCACGCGCTGAGTGGCCGTCAGAACGAGCAGGGCGGCGAATCCGCCCGCGCCGGCGACGGCGAAGCTCCACGCGGTGCCGCCGATCTCGACGGCGGGGCCCGCGACGGCCGTGCCGACGGCCGCGCCGACGCCGAAGGTGGTCACCAGCCACGAGAACGCCTCGGTGACGGTGCCGCGCGGGGCGTGCCGGTCGACGACGATGAAGGCGCAGGCGATGGCGGGCGCGAGGAAGACGCCGGCGAGCGCCGACAGCGCGGTCATCGCGACGACACCCGGAGTGAGCACGAGCGGCAGGTAGCCGAGGGCGAGCAGGGCGACGATGGCGCGCAGCCTGGACTCGGGCGCCCCCGACCACTGCCGCGCTCCGTACACGGTGCCGCCGACGAGGGCGCCCAGACCGAGTGCGGCCATCAGCCAGCCGTAGACGGCCTCGCGGCCGTGATCGTCGGCGTAGGCGACGCCGGCGACGGTGATGGAGCCGAGCGCGAGGCCCACGAAGAAGAACGCGCCGAGCAGGGCGAGCAGCCCCGGCGAGCGCAGGGCGCCGAGCCAGTGCGCCTCACGAGGGGCTGAGCGCCAGGCACGGGAGGGCTGGGAGAGCACGACGGACAGGGCGCCGGCGACGCCTGTCGCGTTGATGACAAGGAGCGCGGCGGCGGGCGACCAGACGGAGACCAGCAGGGTGACCAGGAGCGGCCCCACGGTGAACATGATCTCCTGCGCGACCGCGTCCATGGCGTAGGCCCGGTGCACGCGCTCCTCCTGGCCGAGCACGCTCGGCCACAGGGCCCGCAGTCCGCCCTCGAGCGGCGGCGTGAACAGTCCGGCCACGATCACCGCGGTGTACGCGAGGGGCAGGGAGCCGGTCCCGACGACGGCCAGCAGCAGCATTCCGAGCGCCGAGACGACGGCGGAGGGCAACTGGACCCTCGGCTGTCCGTACAGGTCGACGGCGCGGCCGAGCAGCGGCTGGCCCACGGCCGTGGCCAGCCCGTACACGGCGGCGAGCGCGCCGGCGAGGGTGTAGCTGCCGCCTTCGGCGCGCGTGAACAGGACGATGGCGATGTGGGCGGTGGCGGCGGGCAGCCGGCCCACGAGGGTGCCGGTCAGCAGCCGTGCCGCATGCGGCGCCCTGAGGATCTCTGCGTATCCGACGGCCATCCGGGACCCCTCTCCCCCGGACCCTGCCGAGGTTTTACGTATAACGTCCTCGTCCATACGTACCATGTCGACAGTCCGCGGGTCCACCGTGCCGCCACCCCGGACGCTCGCGGAACATTCAGCGCGGCCGAGGACGGCACCGCATGGCACACCCGACCCCCGAGGGCCGTCCCGTCCCGGCGGAAGTGGGCTCCACCCGGCCCACCAGCAAAGACGTGGCCCGCGTCGCCGGGGTCTCGCAGGCCACGGTCTCCCTGGTCCTGGGCGACAAGTGGCGCGGCCGCGTCTCCGAGCGCACCGCCTCCGTGGTACGCGACGCGGCCCGGGAGATCGGATACCGGCCCAACCTCGCCGCGCGCAATCTGCGTCTCGGACGCACGAGGACGGCGCTGCTCGTCGTGCCGGCCCTCACCAACGAGTTCTTCGCCCGCGTCTACACCGGTGCGGCCGCCGTCGCCGCCCGGCACGGCTTCGGCGTCGTCCTCTACCCGTCCCCCGAGGGCATCGGGCCCGCCAAGGACCCCTTCGCGTCCGCCCGCGCCGCTCTCGACGGCGTCATCGCCTCCTCGATGGCCGCCGGTACCCTCGCCGCGATCCGAGGCAGCGACCTGCCGCTCGTGATGCTGGACAGCGACCCTTCGGACACCGGCGTCGCCGCCCACGTCAACCTGGACATCGCCGACGGCATGCGGCAGGTGACGGAACATCTGCTCGGGCTGGGACACCGGCGGTTCGTCCATCTCGCGTCCGCCGTCGCCTCCTGGACGTTCGACGTGCGCGCGCGGGCGCTGCGCTCGGCCCTGGCGGATGCGGCGGACGCGGAACTGACGACCGTCGCGGCACCGCTCGACGTGGACTCCGGCCGCGCGGCGGCCGAGCGGGCGCTCACCGCGCCGGGCCCCCGGCCGACCGCGCTGGTCTGCGACGACGACATCCTGGCCGCGGGCGCCTGCAAGGCGGTGCGCCGGCTCGGGCTGCGCGTCCCCGAGGACGTCTCGGTCACGGGCTTCGACGACCTCGCCCTGGCCACCGCGGTGGAGCCGGAGCTCACCACGGTCCGCCTCCCTGCGGAACGGATCGGCGAACGCGGCATGTCGGCGCTCCTCGCGGTGCTGGACAACCGGCCGGCCGAACAGGACATCCTCCCCGTCGAACTGGCCGTACGCGGCTCCTCGGCACCCCCGCCGCACAGCGGCCCGGCGTCTGCCGACGGCGCGCGTCCGGCCGGAAACGGCCGGCCTTCCACCTGACCGATTCACTGCGGCCGCGCTTGAGGCGCCGCGACGGGCCGTGGAACGATCGCGATCATGACCAGTGCGGCCCAGCGCCCGATCGACGCGACACTGCTCGGCGGCGTACGAACGCCGGGCTCGGTGCACACCGCGTCCGGCGGGCGGCTCGGCGTCCGGCACGAGGACCGGATCGAGCTGCACGACCGCACGGCGTTCCTCGCGGGCGGCCCGTCACTGCTGCACTCCCTGGCGCTGCCCTGCCCGGCGCGGGCCACCCCGCTGCCCGACGGGACGGTCGTCGCGGCCGAGAGCGCCCGGATCCGGGCGGTGGGCGCCGACGGGCGCACCCGCTGGGCGCTCCCCCACCCCGTCTGGCGCCACAGCTCACGAGACCCGCGGCCGCCCGGTGCGCCGGTCGTCAGTCCCGACGGACGCCTGGTCTGCGCCGTCGTGCCGGCGCTCGAGCCGGACACCGAGGAGTGCGTGTACGTCCGGGACACGCTGCTGCTCCTGGACGCCGCCACCGGCGCCGTCCTCGCCGAGCGGCCCGTCGGCCCGGTCGCCTCCGACCTGACCGGCACCTGGCACCCCGACGGCCACCTGATGGCACTGTCCTGCTGGACGGCCTGCGCGAGCTGGACGACGTGGTGGGTCGAACCGCGCCACGACGGGCTCCACATCCGCGGCGGGGTCGGCATGCACGAGATCGTCGGCTTCCTGCCCGGTACCACCCGGGCCCTCACCCTGCGGCGCGCCGAGCACATCGCCGTCAACGACGACCGTGACGAGCTCGCCGCGCACGACGCCGCGAGCGACGAGCAGACCGCGCTGTTCGACCTGTCCGCGCTCGCCCCGGACGCCGGGAACGACGAGTTCACCGCGGCCTGCCTGCTCGACGACGCCCATGTCCTGGTCGCGGGCCGGATCTTCCCCCGCGGCAGGCCGCCCGCCACCCGGCACTGGCTCTGCGACGCGCGGACCCTCGCACCGCTGGGAAGACTGCGCTATCCCCGCCGGGTCGGCACCACCGTCACCGCGCTCGGCGACGGCACCTGGCTGACCCGTCACGGCGACGAGCTCCACCACTGGGCACTCCCGCCCACCCTGCGCCCCGCAGGCCGCGCCTGACGCCGTAGGGCCCCCTCCTGCCCCAGGCGTGGCCGTGCCCCGGACCGCACGGGGCGGCCCGGGGCACGGGCGACACGGGATGCCGGGCGCGCTACTCCGCGCCCTCCTCCGTGTCCTCGATGTCCGAAGGGGCGTCGGTGGGCGCCGTGGCGGCCTCCTCGGCCTCCAGCAACCGCGACAGCTGCCGCCCGATGATCCGCTTGAACTTCCGCGCCTGCGGCCTCGTACGGTCGAGGACCGCGACCTCCAGACGCTCGGCGGGGATCTCCCGATCGCTGCCGTTGGCCTGGCTGGACAGAGCCTGGACGGCGAGCTTCAGCGCCTCGGCCAGCGACATCCCGTCGCGGTGCCGCTGATCGAGGAAGCTGCTGATCTGCTCCGCGTTGCCGCCGACGGCGACCGAGCCGTGCTCGTCCACGATCGAACCGTCGTGCGGGAGGCGGTAGATCTGGTCACCCTCGGGGGACGCGCCGACCTCGGCGACGACCAGCTCCACCTCGTACGGCTTCTCACCGGCGCTGGAGAAGATGGTGCCGAGCGTCTGCGCGTACACGTTGGCGAGACCGCGGGCCGTGACGTCGTCGCGGTCGTAGGTGTATCCCCGCAGGTCCGCGTAGCGCACACCGCCGATGCGCAGGTTCTCGTACTCGTTGTACTTGCCGGCCGCGGCGAAGCCGATCCGGTCGTAGATCTCACTGAACTTGTGCAGGGCGCGGGACGGGTTCTCGCCGACGAAGACGATGCCGTCGGCGTACTGCATGACGACGAGGCTGCGACCGCGGGCGATGCCCTTGCGGGCGTACTCCGCCCGGTCGGCCATGGCCTGCTGGGGTGAGACATAGAACGGCGTCGACACCGGCTATCCGTCCCTTTCTGTCAAAGGCGAGTACATGGATCAGAGCAGCGCGGCACGCGGGCCGTCGGGGTGGGCCAGGCGGCCTTCGAGGATCGAACGGGCGATCTCGGAGGTCTCGGCCTCGGTGAGCCTGCGGAAGCCCTCGTCGGTGATGACCGTGACGATGGGATAGATCCGCCGGGCCACGTCCGGGCCGCCCGTCGCCGAGTCGTCGTCGGCGGCGTCGTAGAGCGCCTGGACGACCAGCGTGGTGGCCTGCTGCTCGGTCTGGTCCTCGCGGTAGAGCTTCTTCATGGCGCCGCGCGCGAAGATCGAGCCGGAGCCGGTGGCCGCGTACCCCTGTTCCTCGGAGCGGCCGCCCGTGACGTCGTACGAGAAGATGCGGCCCTTGTCGCGGTCGATGTCGTAACCGGCGAAGAGCGGCACCACGGCCAGGCCCTGCATGGCCATGCCGAGATTGCTGCGGATCATCGTGGAGAGGCGGTTGGCCTTGCCCTCCAGGGAGAGCTGGACGCCCTCGACCTTCTCGAAGTGCTCCAGCTCCAGCTGGAACAGCTTGACCATCTCCACGGCCAGGCCGGCGGTGCCGGCGATGCCCACGGCCGAGTACTCGTCGGCCGGGAAGACCTTCTGCATGTCGCGCTGCGCGATCATGTTGCCCATGGTGGCGCGGCGGTCGCCGGCCAGCACCACGCCGCCGGCGAACGTCGTCGCGACGATGGTCGTGCCGTGCGGGGCCTCGAAGACTCCCTGCACGGGCGGCAGCGAGCGGTTGCCCGGGAGCAGCTCCGGTGAGTGCTCGCCGAGGAAGTCCATGAAGGACGAGGAGCCCGGCGTCAGGAAGGCTGCCGGCAGACGCCCGGTGCTACGAGGGTTGGCTTCCACGCGTTTCCTTCCGGGTAGGCGGCGGCCCGCCTCTGCACGCGCGGGCCGATCTTTCGAACTGTGCACGGACCTTACCCGCGCCGTGGCCGGTCATCCGTCCCGGTCCCCCGGCTTTCGCCGGCGGGAGCCGGGACGGACAACGGTCGTTACTGGCCGCCCTTTTGGACGAAGGAACGCACGAAGTCCTCCGCGTTCTCCTCGAGGACGTCGTCGATCTCGTCCAGTACGGAGTCGACGTCGTCCGACAGCTTCTCCTGGCGCTCCTTGAGGTCTTCTGCCGCCTGCGCGTCCTGCGCCTGCTCCTCGACCTCCTCATTGGAACGCGTGGCCTTCTGCTGTCCGCCGCCGGTGTCCTTGGTCGCCATGTCCCTCACCCCGCTCGGTTTGCCCTGACGTGAGTTCGTTCGGTCAAGATCAGACCCTACAAGCCGGGTCCGACATCGGCCCCGCACTTTCGCTCAACGTCCGGGGACCACCTCGATGATTCCCGGACGGGAGGACTTTCAGCCCCCGGTCAGCCGCCGGACAGCACGCGGACCAGCTCTTCGGCCGTGCGGCAGCGGTCCAGGAGTTCCTTGACGTGATTACGTGTACCACGCAGCGGTTCCAGCGTGGGCACTCGTTGCAGAGAGTCACGGCCGGGCAGGTCGAAGATGACCGAGTCCCACGACGCGGCCGCAACGTCGTCCGCGTACTGCTCCAGGCAGCGACCGCGGAAATAGGCCCTGGTGTCCTCCGGAGGGCTGGCCTGGGCCCGCTCGACGGCCTGCTCGCCCACAAGGCGCTTCATCTTCCCGCGGGCCGCCAGACGGTTGTACAGCCCCTTGTCCGGCCGCACGTCCGCGTACTGCAGGTCCACGAGGTGGAGGCGTGCCGCGTCCCAGTCCAGGCTGTCGCGGCGCCGGTAGCCCTCCATGAGCTCCCGCTTGGCGATCCAGTCCAGCTCGCCGGACAGGCTCATGGGGTCGTTCTCGAGGCGGTTGAGCGTGTCCTCCCAGCGCGTGAGGACGTCCTTGGTCTGCTCGTCGGCGTCGGCGCCGAAGCGCTCCTCGACGTACTTGCGCGCGAGCTCGAAGTACTCCATCTGCAACTGGACGGCGGTGAGTGTGCGGCCGCTACGGAGTGTGACGAGATGCTGGAGGCTCGGGTCGTGCGAGACCTGGTGCAGTGTGCGCACGGGCTGCTCGACCGCGAGGTCGACCGCGATGAATCCGTCCTCGATCATCGAGAGCACCAGGGCCGTGGTGCCCAGCTTGAGGTACGTGGAGATCTCCGACAGGTTGGCGTCGCCGATGATCACGTGCAGCCGGCGGTACTTCTCGGCGTCGGAGTGCGGTTCGTCACGGGTGTTGATGATCGGGCGCTTGAGGGTGGTCTCGAGGCCCACTTCGACCTCGAAATAGTCCGCGCGCTGGCTGATCTGGAAGCCGTGCTCGTGGCCGTCCTGACCGATGCCCACCCGGCCCGCGCCCGTGACGACCTGGCGGGAGACGAAGAACGGCGTCAGATGGCGCACGATGTCCGAGAACGGGGTCTCCCGCTTCATCAGGTAGTTCTCGTGCGTGCCGTAGGACGCGCCCTTGTTGTCGGTGTTGTTCTTGTACAGGTGGATGGGCTGCGCCCCGGGCAGCTGGGCCGCCCGCTCGGCCGCCTCGGCCATGATCCGTTCGCCGGCCTTGTCCCAGAGCACGGCATCGCGCGGATTGGTCACCTCGGGCGAGCTGTACTCGGGGTGGGCGTGGTCGACGTAGAGCCGTGCGCCGTTGGTGAGGATCACATTGGCCAGGCCGATGTCCTCGTCGGTGAGCTGGCTGGAGTCGGCGGCCTCGCGGGCGAGGTCGAAGCCGCGGGCGTCCCGCAGCGGATTCTCCTCCTCGAAGTCCCAGCGGGCGCGGCGCGCCCTGTGCATCGCCGCCGCGTAGGCATTGACGATCTGGGACGAGGTGAGCATGGCATTGGCGTTCGGGTGGCCGGGGACGGAGATGCCGTACTCCGTCTCGATTCCCATTACTCGCCGTACGGTCATGCGGCCCTCCTTGCCCGGCGGCGCTCCCCGCTGGGAGCGGCGCTCAGATACCGCTGGCTCTCCGGTGCGCGTGCGGTGCCCGTCCCCGCACCCCGCGACTCGGCGGTACCGAAGAAGCCTAGAACGCCGCCGCGTGGGTGGGGAGATCAATTCGGTCATTGCTCCGGTGTGGTCCCACCTGGCCGGAAAGCATCCGGCTGCGGATACCCGCCCCCTGCCGTCGCGGGGGGCCGCGGCATCCGCAGCCGGTACGCCTGCCTACAGGTACTGACCGGTGTTCGCCACCGTGTCGATGGACCGGCCGGTGTCGGCGCCCTGCTTTCCGGTGACGAGGGTGCGGATGAAGACGATCCGCTCGCCCTTCTTTCCGGAGATCCGGGCCCAGTCGTCCGGGTTGGTGGTGTTGGGCAGGTCCTCGTTCTCCTTGAACTCGTCCACGCAGGCCTGGAGCAGGTGGGAGACGCGGATGCCCTTCTGGTTCTGGTCGAGGAAGGCCTTGATGGCCATCTTCTTGGCCCGGTCGACGATGTTCTGGATCATCGCGCCGGAGTTGAAGTCCTTGAAGTAGAGGACTTCCTTGTCGCCGTTGGCGTACGTGACCTCGAGGAAGCGGTTCTCCTCGGACTCCGCGTACATCTGCTCCACGACCGACTGGATCATGGCGTGGGCCGCGGCCTCCTTCGATCCGCTGTGCTCGCCGAGGTCGTCGGAGTGCAGCGGGAGCGAGGGGGTCAGGTACTTGGCGAAGATGTCCTTGGCGGCCTCCGCGTCCGGACGCTCGATCTTGATCTTGACGTCGAGCCGGCCGGGCCGCAGGATCGCGGGGTCGATCATGTCCTCGCGGTTGGAGGCGCCGATGACGATGACGTTCTCCAGCCCCTCCACACCGTCGATCTCGGCGAGCAGCTGCGGGACGATGGTGTTCTCCACGTCCGAGCTGACGCCCGATCCACGCGTGCGGAAGAGGGACTCCATCTCGTCGAAGAAGACGATGACGGGGGTGCCCTCGCCCGCCTTCTCCCGGGCACGCTGGAAGACGAGGCGGATGTGCCGCTCGGTCTCACCGACGTACTTGTTGAGGAGCTCGGGGCCCTTGATGTTGAGGAAGTAGCTCTTCCCCGCGGGCTGCCCGGTCACCTCGGCGACCTTCTTGGCAAGGGAGTTGGCGACGGCCTTGGCGATGAGCGTCTTGCCGCATCCGGGCGGGCCGTAGAGCAGGATGCCCTTCGGCGGCCGCAGTTCGTGCTCCTTGAAGAGGTCGGGGTAGAGGTACGGCAGCTCGACCGCGTCGCGGATCATCTCGATCTGGCCGCCGAGGCCGCCGATCTTGTCGTAGTCGACGTCCGGGACCTCTTCGAGGACGAGCTCCTCGACCTCGCTCTTCGGGATCACCTCGTAGACGTAGCCCGAGCGCGGCTCGAGCAGCAGCGCGTCGCCGGGGCGGATGGTGGTGTCCAGCAGCGGCTCGGCGAGCCGCACCACCCGCTCCTCGTCGGTGTGCCCGATCACCAGGGCGCGCTCGCCGTCCTCCAGGATCTCCTTGAGGGTGACGATGTCCCCGGCACGCTCGAATTCCATGGCGTCGACCACGTTGAGCGCCTCGTTGAGCATGACCTCCTGGCCGCGCCGGAGGTCGTCGACCTCGACGCTGGGGCTCACGTTCACCCGGAGCTTGCGGCCCCCGGTGAAGATGTCGCACGTGCCGTCCTCGTTCGCCTGCAGGAAGACACCGAAGCCGGCCGGCGGCTGCGCGAGCCGGTCGACCTCCTCCTTGAGGGCCACGATCTGGTCGCGGGCCTCACGGAGCGTGTTGGCGAGCCGCTCGTTCTGTGCGGACACGCCGGCCAGGTTGGTCTGCAGCTCGACGATCCGCTCTTCGAGAATCCTCGTATGACGCGGAGAGTCGGCGAGCTTGCGGCGCAGGACGGCGATTTCCTGCTCGAGATAGGCAACCTGGCCGGCTGGGTCTTCAGACCCCCGCCCCGGCCGGATGCCGCGGTTGATGTCGTCGTCGTGGGCTGCCACGGTCCTCACCTCCTCCAAGGGGAGCTGGACGCTTCCTGACCCTACCTGTGTGGGTGGTGATTGAAACCCCTAGATCACAAAGACGGAAGGGGTGTGTCCGATCTTCACCCTTGCGCTCTCCCTCGTGCCAGGGGAATACCCAGCAGATACCCACCCGGCAACATCGGAAAGCGGTCGGTTGTATCGTCGAAGCGTTCAACACCCGTCAGGGCTGGCGCGACTTGTATCACTTGCTGCGCCCGACGAAGGAAATGGCAGGAGATATGACCGTGCAGCACGAGGTTCCCACCGACGGTGCCGCCGAGGCTCTCGAGGTCTGGATCGACCAGGATCTCTGCACCGGCGACGGAATCTGTGCGCAGTACGCCCCCGAGGTCTTCGAGCTCGACATCGACGGCCTCGCCTACGTGAAGTCCGGGGACGACGAACTGCTCCAGGACCCGGGCGCGACAACGCCGGTGCCCCTGCCGCTGCTGAACGACGTCGTCGACTCCGCCAAGGAGTGCCCGGGCGACTGCATTCACGTACGTCGGGTTTCGGACAGGGTAGAGGTCTACGGCCCCGACGCGGAGTGAGTGGTCACATACCGCGCGCTTCCGGCTGGGCGGCGCGCACGAACTTCCCGCCCTGCCACCGCCATTCGACGTTCTCCCGCTCGTCGGGGCAGCAGCTCGGCACCTGGGGCGAGGAGTACCCGAGCAGAGTGGCCGTGATCGCTCCGTCACGTACGGCGAGCGAGCCGACGCTGAGTTTCTCTGCCGGCTGAACCAGCGTCGCCACGACGCGTGCCGCGGTCCCGCGGCCGGCCGCGAGGACGTACACGCCGCTGGGCGGGGTGCCCGAACCGGCGTCGCACCGGGCCGCCACCACGGTCTCGGGACCGCCGTCGCCGTCGAGATCGCCCGTGGCCCGCTTGGTGACGACGCTGTCGACAGCGCCGCATTCCAGGGGCAGGTCGACGCCCGCCGGATCGGGGGCCGGCGCGGGGGCGGGCGCCGTCACGGTGCGTGATTCCGAGCCCTTCTGGGACGCCGTGGCGGCGTCGGGCTGGACGAAGCCGGCGGCGGCCACGACCGCGGCCATCGCCGTCGCGGTGGCCAGCCAGTGCACGGGGCGGGCGTGGGTGTGCGCGAGGTCCGGGACGGCTGCGGAGTTCTGCACGCGGGGAGTCTCCTGAGAGGCCAGGGCTTGTGGGGGTGGCCAGCATCGTGCCATACGTCACATGGGACCGGAACAGGGGGGTCCGTAACCCTCGGGTAAAGAGTCCGTGGTGACAGGCCCCGGGCACGGAAGGGTCGCCGACGCGGGGTCAATACGGCGGCGCCGCCGTCGAGTTCCGGCCGGGGCAGGGGAACTCGGCGGCGGCGCCGTCGTGTTGTACGGGTGCGGTCAGCCCTTGTTGGGCCCTTCGTAGTCCTCGCCGTACGCGCCCTTGGCGGGACGGCGGCGGCGCATCGGGGGCTCCACGCCGTCGGCGAGGCGGCGGGCGGTGACCAGGAAGCCGGTATGTCCGATCATCCGGTGGTCGGGGCGCACGGCCAGTCCCTCGACGTGCCAGTTGCGGATCATCGACTCCCAGGGCTGCGGCTCGGCGAAGCAGCCGATCTCACGGATGGACTCGACGGTGCGCGCGAGCTGGGTGGTCGTGGCGACGTAGCAGCACAGGATGCCGCCGGGGACGAGCGCCTTGGAGACGGCCTCCAGGCACTCCCAGGGCGCGAGCATGTCCAGGATGACGCGGTCGACGTCGGAGTCGGTGAGGTTGTCCTGGAGGTCTCCGACCGTGAGCTGCCAGGCGGGGTGCGGGCCGCCGAAGTAGCGCTCCACGTTCTGCTGGGCGATCTCGGCGAAGTCCGCGCGGCGCTCGTAGGAGTGGAGCATGCCGTGGTCGCCGATGGCGCGCAGGAGGAAGCTGCTCAGCGAGCCCGAGCCCACGCCGGCCTCCACGACGCGTGCGCCGGGGAAGATGTCGGCGAAGGCCAGGATCTGCCCCGCGTCCTTGGGGTAGACCACGGCGGCGCCGCGGGGCATGGACAGGACGTAGTCGGGGAGCAGGGGGCGCAGCGCGAGGTAGGCGACGTTTCCCGTGGTACGGACAACACTGCCCTCGGGAGCGCCGATCAGCTCGTCGTGCGGGAAGGAACCCTTGTGGGTGTGGAAGTTCTTCCCGGCCTCGAGCGTGAACGTGTAGTGGCGTCCCTTGGGGTCGGTGAGCTGGACCTGGTCCCCGACCTTGAAGGGCCCGCGACGGCGGGCGGCACCGGTCGGTTCGGACATGTGACCAGCCTACCGGGCCCCGGCCCCGCCCCGGACCACGCCCGGGCGGGACGGGCACTCGCCGTCCGGTCTGTTGCACGTCGACGCACGCCTCAGCGCCCCGTGAGGGTCCCCCCGGCGAAGCCAGGGGGAGAACCGAGCCCTAAGAAGAAGCCGGCCGCGCCATCGCCGCGACGAAGGCGCGTTCGACGTCCGCCGTGGACAGGACGCCGTAGATCTCGCCGGTCTCCTCCACCACCAGGTACTCCGTCGCGGGCGCGGCGCGGAGCCTGTCGAGCAGGGCCTCGCCGGCGAGCTCGGCGGGGACCTTCATGTCCTCGGTGAGCTCCTGGGCCAGGCCGCTCACCGCGACCCAGGGGCGGCGGTGCTCGGGGACGCCGACGATGGCGGTCTCGCGCACCAGGGCCGTGGGCTCCCCGTGGCCGTCGACGACGACGAGAGCGCGGGCCCCGGCCTCGTTGGCGCGGCGCAGCGCCTCGGAGAGCGGGGTGTCCGACTCGACGGGAACGGCGCGGCGGGTGAGCGCGCGGGCGGCGAGTTCGGGCAGGTGCTCGCGGAGACGGGCCATGCGCAGGCTGTTGCCGGCGCCGGTCCAGATGATGGCGGCGAGGATCGCCGCGAGCAGCGCGTCGGTGACGGTCTCCATGCCGCCAATGTCCTCGGTGGCGTTGCCGAGGGCGCCGGTGTGGGTGAGCAGCGGGAGGCCGATGAGGACGGCGACGGCGAGGGCGCGGCCGACCCAGGCGGCGGCGATGGTGCCGGTCATGGGCTTGCCGCTGATCTTCCAGACGACGGCGCGCAGCATCCGGCCGCCGTCGAGGGGCAGTCCGGGCAGCAGGTTGAACGCGGCGACGATCAGGTTGGAGATCATCAGCCCGGCGAGCAGTACGCCGGGCACGGTGCCGGGCTCGACGGCGGTCATGCCGAGATAGAACAGCCCGGCCAGGACGAGGGAGAGCAGCGGGCCGACGAAGGCGAGGACGAATTCGCGGCCGGGTGTCTCGGTCTCCTTCTCGATCTCGGAGACGCCGCCGAAGAACTGGAGCTGGATGCGCCGCACCGGCAGTTTGAAGCGGAGCGCGGCGACGGTGTGGGCGAGCTCGTGGACGAGGACGGAGGCGTAGAAGGCGACCGCGAAGAACAGCGACACGAGGTAGCGGACGCCGCCCAGTTCGGGCAGGACGCGGTCCAGCTGACCGCCGAAGACCCACGTGATCAGGGCCGCGACGACGAACCAGCTGGGGGCGACGTACACGGGCACGCCGAAGGGGCGGCCCATGAGAATACCTCCGCCCGGTTCGCCCGAGCCGCGCTTCCTGCCGCCGCCCGGCGCGGTCTTGCCCGCATCGGACCGCGGCCGCTCGCGCTCGCCGCTCGTGTCGTCCTCGTTCACGGGGTCCCTTCGTCGCCGAGCCTCTTCGCAAAAGGTGTCGCTCGCTCGATCATGCACGCGCGAGGTCCTGTCGTCGATGGTATGCCGCTCGCTGTCAGTGGCGGGCCGTAGGGTCTGCGTCATGAGTACGAGCCAGCAGCCCGTCGGCGGGCCGTCCGCCGCTGCCGCCGAGCCCGGGTCCGATGCCGAGGCGGACGGTGCGGCGACCGCTGCCGTGGTGCCGAGGCCGGCCGCGGAGCCGATGTCCCTGTCGCCTTCGCGGGCGGGCGACTTCATGCAGTGCCCCCTGCTGTACCGCTTCCGGGTGATCGACCGGCTGCCGGAGAAGCCGAGCGAGGCGGCGACCCGCGGGACGCTGGTGCACGCAGTGCTGGAGCGGCTCTTCGACGATCCGGCTCTCCAGCGCACGGCTCCGCGGGCGAAGGCGATGATTCCCGGCCAGTGGCAGAGACTGCTGGAGACGAAGCCGGAGCTGGGCGAGCTGTTCGCCGAGGACGCCGGAGGCGAGCGGCTTGCGCGCTGGCTGGGCGAGGCGGAGCAGCTGGTGGAGCGGTGGTTCTCGCTGGAGGACCCGACCCGGCTGGAGCCCGCCGAGCGGGAGATGTTCGTCGAGACGGAGCTGGATTCGGGACTGCGGCTGCGCGGGGTGATCGACCGGGTGGACATCGCGCCGACGGGCGAGGTGCGGATCGTCGACTACAAGACGGGCAAGGCACCCCGCCCGGAGTACAGCGAGGGCGCGCTGTTCCAGATGAAGTTCTACGCGCTGGTGATCTGGCGCCTGAAGAACGTGCTCCCCCGCCGGCTCCAGCTCGTGTACCTGGGCAGCGGCGACGTGCTGACGTACGACCCGGCGATGGAGGACCTGGAGCGGATGGAGCGCAAGCTGCTGGCCCTGTGGGAGGCGATCCGGCAGGCGACGCGGACCGGCGACTGGCGCCCGCGCCCGACCAAGCTGTGCGGCTGGTGCGACCACCAGGAGTTCTGTCCGGAATTCGGGGGCACTCCCCCGGTTTATCCGCTGAGCATTTCCCCGGCCGCGTCGGCCGAGGATGGTCAGGGCAGAATGGGCCCGGTCTAAAGAAGGAGTACCCGTGGCTATCCGCGTCCTACTGGTCGACGACCAGCCGCTGTTGCGCACCGGCTTCCGGATGATCCTGGAGGCTGAGCAGGACATCGCGGTGGTGGGTGAGGCCGGGGACGGCCTCCAGGCCCTCGATCAGGTGCGGGCGCTGCAGCCCGATGTGGTGCTGATGGACATCCGGATGCCGCGGATGGACGGTGTCGAGGCGACCCGGCAGATCACGGGCCCGGGCCGGGACGGCCCGGCGAAGGTGCTGGTGCTGACGACGTTCGACCTCGACGAGTACGTGGTGGAGGCGTTGCGCGCCGGCGCCAGCGGCTTCCTGCTGAAGGACGCCCCGGCCAATGAGCTGGTGCAGGCGATCCGGGTGGTCGCGGCCGGCGAGGCGATGCTGGCGCCGAGCATCACCCGGCGGCTCCTCGACAAGTACGCCGACCATCTGCCGTCGGGCGAGGAGCCCGTTCCGGACACGCTGCACACGCTGACCGACCGCGAGGTCGAGGTGCTGAAGCTGGTCGCCCGGGGCTTGTCGAACGCGGAGATCGCCGCGGATCTCTTCGTGAGCGAGACGACCGTGAAGACGCATGTCGGCCATGTGCTCACCAAGCTGGGCCTGCGCGACCGCGTCCAGGCCGCGGTGTACGCCTACGAGAGCGGTCTGGTGCGCCCCGGCGCTCAGTGAGCGCGGGGCACGACTGGCAACGGCCGGTGTCCGTCGGTGGGTTCCACCGACGGACACCGGCCGTTCGCGTCTGCGAGTGCGCCGGTATCAGACGCCGCTGCCCCGGGCCAGCTCCCACAGCTGAAGGTCGGAGCTGGTGTTGAGCGCCCATTCGACGCCCGTGATGTCGTCGTGGGCGGCGACGTACTGCTTGCCCTGCCACAGCGGCAGCACCGGCACGTCGTTGGCGACGATCTCCTGGATCCTCTTGAAGGCCGGGGAGGCCGCGGTGCGGTCGGCCTCGCGGCGCGACTGCGGGATGAGGCTGCGCGCCTCTTCGCTCACGTAGGGAGAGTTGAGGAAGTTGCCCTTGTCGAGGAACGGGGCGGTGTAGTTGTCCGGGTCCGGGAAGTCGGGGAACCAGCCGAGGCCGTAGACCGCGTAGTCGCCGCGCTTCTGGGCGGGGCGGAACTCGGCCCACTCGGTGCCCTTGATGGTGACGTCGAAGAGCCCGGTCGCGTTCAGCTGGTCGCGGAGAGCCTCGAACTCCTTGGCCGTGCCCGCGCCGTAGTGGTCGGTGGTGTAGTTCAGCTCCAGCTCGACGGGGGTGTCGATGCCCGCGTCGTTCAGGAGGGCCGCGGCCTTCTTGCGGCTCGGCTCGCCGTACTTGTTGTAGAACGAGTTGGTGTGCGCGGCGATGCTCGACGGGATGAGCGAGTAGAGCGGCTCGGCGGTGGAGCCGTACACCTGGCCGACGATCTGGCCGCGGTCGATGACGGCTGCCATCGCCTGACGCACGGCCTTGTTCTTCACCGACGGGTCCTTCGTGTTGAAGGCGAGGTAGCGGATCTCCAGGCCGGGCACCTCGGTGAGCGTGATGCCCTCCTTCGGTGCGGTGGAGAGTTCCTTGATCTGCTCGGGGGACATCGCGCGGGTCATCATGTCGATCTCACCGGACTCGAGCGCCTTGCCCATGGCCTCGGCGTCGGGGAACGACCGCAGTTCGACCCGGTCGTTGCGGAGCTTGATGTCGCCTTTGTAGTTGGGGTTCTTGGTGAAGACGACCCTGGAGACGCGGTCCCCGTCGGTCTCGCTCTTCATGGTGTACGGGCCGGTGCCCTCGACCTCGAAGCCCTCCCGGAGCTTCTTCCCGTCGTACTGCTTGGGGCTGACGATGGCCGCGACCGGCGTCGAGAGCTTGTACGGGAAGGTGGCGTCGGGCGTGGAGAGATGGAAGATGACCTCGTCGTCACCCTTGGTCTCGATGGTGTCGATGTTCGACAGGAGGGCGGCGGTGCCGTTGTCGGCGTCGATGTCGAGGACGCGCTGGATGGAGAACTTGACGTCCTCCGCGGTCACCGGGGTGCCGTCGGCGAACTTCAGTCCGCTGCGCAGCTTGCAGCGGTAGCTCTCGCTCGCGGTGTCCGTGAAGACGCAGGACTCGGCGGCGTCCGGGACGGGCTCGCCACCCCCGCGCGGCGGGTGCATCAGCGTCTGGACGGTCTGGCGCAGGACGTTCCAGGCTCCGGTGTCGTAGGCGTAGGCCGGGTCGAGCGGCGCGGGAGAGTCGGCGGTGGCGGCGAACTGGTCCGTGGTGCCCACGACGATGGCGTCACCGCCGCCCGACCCGCCGTCCGTGCTGCCGCAGGCGACGAGCACGGGCGCGAGCAGGCCGATCATGGCCAGCGGCACCAAAGTCTTACGGTTCATCCTGGACGTACTCCCTCATCCATCCGGCACTCGGACACAGCGTTGTGTGCAAGTCACTCCACCGCTTCCACCCGGTCGGGGCGGCGCGATCGGGCCGGGGATACAGAGCGATCGGTCCTGTGTTTCCGACGGCGTGGTGGCCGGCGGGACACCACGGCGACGCGGTGAAGTTCTCGCGATGAGATTAGTCGGCGGCGCCACGAAAGCGTGAACGGACCCGAGTTGAGGCGTAATCGCTGAGTGATCATCAACGCCTCGGCAGAGGCGGTTCACCCCTGGATGATTCATGCACTCCTCCCCCAAACCGGACAGCCCAAGGCGCCCGATCCCGGCCGAACGGGGCATCGGGCGCCGGACACGGCCCACCGAGACAGCACGCACAGTGACGAACGTCACCATGGGGAACGCATTCTCGATTATCGAACAGTAATCGCAGGAGTCGCGGAAAAGGCGTGACCCGGCACCCCGAGATTCCCGTGCATTCGAGAAACACGGACAGTACACGTATCAGTGCGGTGAGGTGATCAGCGTGCGCAGGAAAAGCAGATCGACTTCTTCGAGCGACTGAACGACGATTCGGCCCGCGGCGGGCGCGATCGGCGCCACCGACGGCACCGCGACGACCCGGCACCCGGCCGCTTCGGCGGCGGCCACCCCGGTCGCCGTGTCCTCGACGACCGCGCATCTCAAGGGGTCGGCGCCCAGCCCCTGGGCGGCCAGCAGGTACGGGTCGGGATGCGGCTTGGTCCGCGGCACCTCGTCCCCCGCGACGGACAGGGCGAAGTACTGGGGGCCGAGGGAGGCCATGATGCGGTCGATGATGCGGCGGTGGGAGGCGGAGACCAGCGCCGTGGGCACGTTGTGCGCGGCCAGCTCGGCGAGCAGCCGCTCCGCACCCGGCATCAGGGGCACACCGCGTCCGATCCGGTCCTCGAACTTGTCGTTGAGCAGCACGGTCAGCTCGGCCAGGCTGATGTCCGCGCCCGTTGCCTCGATCAGGTAGCCGGCGCTGCGGGTCATGGGACCGCCGACGACGACGTCCCGCCATGTCTCGTCCAGCTGGTGCCCGAGGTCCGCGAAGACCTCCACCTCGGCGTCCCACCAGAACCCCTCGGTGTCGACCAGGGTGCCGTCCATGTCGAGGAAGACGGCCTGGAGCGCCGCCCCATCGGCCGAACGGGTCAGGGACGCGGGGACCGTGCTGGTCATAGGCACACCTCCGGAAGGGACGAGAAGGCCGGCCACCTCACCCTGCGGCTTTCCCGCAAGGTCTGGTGACCGGCCTGCACTGGACCGACCAGTGTACGACTCGTCCGATCAGCGTGCGTTGAAATACTTTGCCTCGGGGTGGTGAATCACGATCGCGTCCGTGGACTGCTCCGGATGGAGCTGGAACTCCTCGGACAGCTGCACGCCGATCCGCTCGGGCTGCAGCAGCTCCGCGATCTTGGCGCGGTCCTCCAGATCGGGGCAGGCGCCGTAGCCCAGCGAGAACCGGGCGCCGCGGTACTTGAGCGCGAACATGTCCTCGACGTCCGCCGGGTCCTCGCCGCCGAAACCGAGCTCGGCGCGGACGCGCGCGTGCCAGTACTCGGCGAGGGCCTCCGCCAGCTGGACGGACAGCCCGTGCAGTTCGAGGTAGTCGCGGTAGGAGTCGGCCTCGAAGAGCTTCGCGGTCTCCTCACCGATCCTGGACCCGACGGTGACCACCTGGAGGCCGACGACATCGGTCTCGCCGGACTCCTCGGGACGGAAGAAGTCCGCCAGGCACAGCCTGCGGCCACGGCGCTGGCGCGGGAAGGAGAAGCGCGTGCGCTCGGAGCCGTCCTCGTTCAGGAGGATCAGGTCGTCGCCCTTGGACACGCAGGGGAAGTAGCCGTAGACGACGGCCGCCTCCAGCATGTTCTGCGTGTGCAGCTGGTCCAGCCAGCCGCGCAGGCGCGGCCGGCCCTCGCTCTCCACCAGTTCCTCGTACGACGGTCCGTCACCGGTGCGGGACTGCTTGAGCCCCCACTGGCCCTTGAAGAGGGCGCCCTCGTCGAGCCAGGACGCGTACTCCTTGAGCGGGATGCCCTTGACGACACGCGTACCCCAGAAGGGCGGCTCCGGTACCCGGTTGTCCGTGGCCACGTCGGAGCGGACCGCGCCCTCGGCCGGGGCCGCCTCCTCCACCACGGCGGAGGCGGCGGCGCGCACCCGGCGCTGCTTGAGCTCGGGCAGGACGGCGCCGGGCACTCCGCGCTTGACCGCGATGAGGGCGTCCATCAGGCGCAGGCCCTCGAAGGCGTCGCGCGCGTAACGGACCTCCCCCTCGTAGATCTCGTGGAGGTCCTGCTCGACGTAGGCGCGGGTGAGGGCGGCGCCGCCGAGGATGACGGGGTAGTCGGCGGCCAGCTTGCGCTGGTTGAGCTCCTCCAGGTTCTCCTTCATGATCACCGTGGACTTGACGAGCAGGCCGGACATGCCGATGACGTCGGCCTTGTGCTCCTTCGCCGCGTCCAGGATCGCGGCGACGGGCTGCTTGATGCCCAGGTTGACCACGTTGTAGCCGTTGTTGGACAGGATGATGTCGACGAGGTTCTTGCCGATGTCGTGCACGTCGCCGCGGACGGTGGCCAGGACGATGGTGCCCTTGCCCTCGTCGTCCGTCTTCTCCATGTGCGGTTCCAGGTAGGCGACCGCGGTCTTCATCACCTCCGCCGACTGGAGCACGAACGGCAGCTGCATCTGGCCCGAGCCGAACAGCTCGCCGACGACCTTCATGCCGTCGAGCAGCGTGTCGTTGACGATGTCCAGGGCGGGCCGGTCCCGCAGCGCCTCGTCGAGGTCCGCCTCGAGGCCGTTCTTCTCGCCGTCGATGATGCGCCGCTTGAGGCGCTCCTCCAGCGGCAGGGCGAGCAGCTCCTCCGTCTTGCCGGCCTTCATCGACTTGGTGTTGACGCCCTCGAACAGCGCCATCAGCTTCTGCAGCGGGTCGTAGCCCTCGGCGCGCCGGTCGTAGATCAGGTCGAGCGCCGTGCTGACCTGCTCCTCGTCGAAGCGGGCGATCGGCAGGATCTTGGAGGCGTGGACGATCGCCGAGTCCAGGCCCGCCTTCACGCACTCGTCGAGGAAGACGGAGTTGAGCAGGATACGGGCGGCCGGGTTGAGGCCGAAGGAGATGTTCGACAGACCGAGGGTGGTCTGCACGTCCGGGTGACGCCTCTTCAGCTCACGGATCGCCTCGATGGTGTTGACGCCGTCCTTGCGGGACTCCTCCTGTCCCGTACAGATCGTGAACGTCAGCGTGTCGATGAGGATGTCCGACTCGTGGATGCCCCAGTTGCCGGTGAGGTCGTCGATGAGCCGCTCCGCGACCGCCACCTTGTGCTCGACGCTGCGGGCCTGGCCCTCCTCGTCGATCGTCAGCGCGATCAGCGCGGCACCGTGCTCCTGGGCCAGGCGCGTGACCTTCGCGAAGCGGGACTCGGGGCCGTCGCCGTCCTCGTAGTTCACCGAGTTGATGACGGCGCGGCCGCCCAGCTTCTCCAGGCCGGCGCGGATGACGTCGACCTCGGTCGAGTCCAGCACGATCGGCAGCGTCGACGCGGTGGCGAACCGGCCGGCCAGCTCCTCCATGTCCGCCACGCCGTCCCGGCCGACGTAGTCGACGCACAGGTCGAGCATGTGGGCGCCCTCGCGGATCTGGTCGCGGGCCATCTCCACACAGTCGTCCCAGCGGCCCTCCAGCATGGCCTCGCGGAACTTCTTCGAGCCGTTGGCGTTCGTCCGCTCACCGATCGCCATGTAGGCGGTGTCCTGCCGGAACGGCACCGTCTGGTACAGCGACGCGGCACCCGGCTCCGGGCGCGGCTCGCGGACCGTCGGCCGGATGCCGCGCACCCGCTCGACGACCTGGCGCAGGTGCTCCGGCGTCGTACCGCAGCAGCCGCCGACGAGAGAGAGGCCGTACTCGCGGACGAACGTCTCCTGCGCGTCGGCGAGCTCCGGCGCCGTCAGCGGGTAGTGGGCGCCGTCCTTGCCGAGGACCGGGAGCCCGGCGTTCGGCATGCAGGACAGCGGGACGCGGGAGTGGCGGGCGAGATACCGCAGGTGCTCGCTCATCTCGGCCGGGCCGGTGGCGCAGTTCAGACCGATCATGTCGATGCCCAGCGGCTCCAGCGCGGTCAGGGCCGCGCCGATCTCCGAGCCGAGCAGCATCGTGCCGGTCGTCTCGACCGTCACGGAGCAGATGACGGGCAGGCTGGAGCCGGTCGCGTCCAGCGCGCGGCGGGCGCCGAGGATGGCGGCCTTCGTCTGGAGCAGGTCCTGGGTCGTCTCGACGAGCAGTGCGTCGGCGCCGCCGGCGATCATGCCCTCGGCGTTCTGCTGATAGGCGTCGCGCAGGGCCGTGTACGGGGCGTGGCCCAGCGTCGGAAGCTTGGTGCCCGGGCCCATGGAACCCAGCACCCAGCGCTGCTGCCCGGTCGAGGCCGTGAACTCGTCGGCGACCTCTCGGGCGAGGCGGGCGCCTGCCTCGGACAGTTCGAAGACGCGCTCGGGGATGTCGTACTCGCCGAGCGCCGCGAGGTTCGCGCCGAACGTGTTGGTCTCGACACAGTCGACGCCGACCTCGAAGTAGGCCTCGTGGACGGAACGGACGATGTCGGGACGCGTGACGTTCAGGACCTCGTTGCAGCCCTCGAGGTTCTCGAAGTCCTCGAGGGTCGGGTCCTGGGCCTGGAGCATCGTGCCCATGGCGCCGTCGGCCACCACCACCCGGGTGGCGAGCGCTTCGCGCAGTGCGTCGATTCGGGTCCGGCTGTCAGCGGAAGGGGTCGGCGACGAGGCCATGGAATGTGCTCCCTGGGATGCGACGGCTGTCGGCTTTGCGTCTTCCGGTGGAAGGCGCACGCAGCCAGAGTAGCCGTGCGCCTCCTTCCCGCGGGGAGGTGTCCCACGAGACGGACGGAACGGCGCCGTGCGGGTTTCCGTGGGTAGCTCGGCCGGGGGATACTCACTCCGCGATGACCAAGGTCGGCATGGGCCGATAGTGTTCAGCATTGTCGAACAACTACCAAGCTCGTCGAACCGCAGTGAGAAGGGCCGATCCGATGGCGAAGAACATTCAGTCCCTGGAGCGTGCGGCCGCGATGCTGCGGCTGCTCGCCGGCGGAGAACGCCGGCTGGGACTGTCGGACATCGCCTCCTCACTGGACCTGGCCAAGGGTACGGCCCACGGCATTCTGCGCACCCTCCAGGCCGAGGGTTTCGTCGAACAGGACGCCGCGTCCGGCCGCTACCAGCTCGGGGCCGAGCTCCTGCGGCTCGGCAACAGCTATCTGGACGTGCACGAACTGCGCGCCCGCGCCCTGGTCTGGACAGATGACCTCGCGCGCTCCAGCGGCGAGAGCGTGCATCTCGGCGTCCTGCACCAGCACGGCGTGCTCATCGTCCACCACGTCTTCCGGCCGGACGACAGCCGGCAGGTCCTCGAAGTGGGGGCCATGCAGCCGCTGCACTCCACGGCCCTGGGCAAGGTGCTGGCGGCGTACGACCCCGTGGCGCACAGCGAGTCGCTCGAGGTCGACCGCAAGGCGTTCACCCCGCGGACCGTGACCGGGCTCGACGAGTTCGAGATCGTGCTGGACCACACCAGGGCGCGCGGCTGGGCGGCCGACGTGGAGGAGACGTGGGAGGGCGTGGCAGCCGTCGCCGCCCCCATCCACGACCGGCGGCGCATGCCCGTGGGCGCCGTGGCCATCACGGGCGCCGTGGAGCGCGTCTGCAACGGCACCAGGGAGCTGCGGTCCGAGCTGGTGGCGGCGGTGCGCGAGTGCGCGCGCGCCGTCTCCAGGGACCTCGGCGCCGGGCGGTTCTGATCGCCTCGGCGCCTCATCGGTAACGATCCGGTTTTCGCCCGACACAACTCTTGACGTCGTGTTTACCAGGGGGCAAAACTGCCGTTCACCGGTCGGCAATGCCGAACACTAAACGGCAATACACGCTAGAGTGTGGCAACGCCAGCCGGGAGAACGCCCTCTGCTGAGGGCGCGGACCACCGGAGGGACCCGGGGTTCGCCTTCCCCTGGACGAAGGACAAAGGAGTCGCGGGTGTCCAACTCCGACATCTTCATCGGCGAGATCATCGGTACCGCCGTTCTCATCCTGCTCGGCGGCGGCGTCGTCGCCGCTGTCGTACTCAAGCGCTCGAAGGCGCAGAACGCCGGCTGGCTGGCCATCACCTTCGGGTGGGGCTTCGCGGTCCTGACGGCGGTCTACATGACCGGAGCCCTTTCCGGGGCCCACCTCAACCCGGCCGTCACCGTCGGCATCGCGATCAAGGACAACGACTGGGGCAACGTCCCCGTCTACCTCGCCGGGCAGCTGCTCGGCGCCATGATCGGCGCGGCGCTGGTCTGGATCGCCTACTACGGACAGTTCCACGCCCATCTCACCGACCCCGAGATCGTGGGCGACCCGGCCGACAAGGCGATCGAGGGCCCGCACGCGGAGGGCAGCGGCAAGGCCGGCCCGGTGCTCGGCGTCTTCTCCACCGGCCCGGAGATCCGCAAGGTCTGGCAGAACCTCGCCACCGAGATCATCGGCACGACAGTGCTGGTCCTCGCGGTGCTCACGCAGGGTCTGAACGACAGCGGCAAGGGCCTCGGCCCGCTCGGCGGACTGATCGTCGCCCTCGTTGTCGTCGGCATCGGCCTCTCCCTCGGCGGCCCCACCGGCTACGCCATCAACCCTGCCCGTGACCTGGGTCCGCGCATCGTGCACGCCCTGCTCCCGCTCCCGAACAAGGGCGGCTCCGACTGGAGCTACGCCTGGATCCCCGTCGTCGGTCCGCTGATCGGTGCGGCCGCCGGTGCGGGTATCTACAACATCGCGTTCGCCTGAGCCGTATCAGCAGCACGAGCCGTATTCATGACAGACCTGAGCAGGAGCACCCCGTGACCGACGCACACACCACCGGGCCGTTCATCGCGGCCATCGACCAGGGCACCACCTCCAGCCGCTGCATCGTCTTCGACAAGGACGGCCGGATCGTCTCCGTCGACCAGAAGGAGCACGAGCAGATCTTCCCGAAGCCGGGCTGGGTGGAGCACGACGCCGCCGAGATCTGGACCAACGTCCAAGAGGTCGTCGCCGGAGCCATCGAGAAGGCCGGCATCACCTCCGCCGACGTCAAGGCCATCGGCATCACCAACCAGCGCGAGACGACGCTGCTGTGGGACAAGAACACCGGTGAGCCCGTCCACAACGCCATCGTCTGGCAGGACACCCGCACCGACGCGCTCTGCAAGGAGCTCGGCCGCAATGTGGGCCAGGACCGCTTCCGCCGCGAGACGGGCCTGCCGCTCGCCTCGTACTTCGCCGGCCCCAAGGCGCGCTGGCTACTCGACAACGTCGAGGGCCTGCGCGAGCGCGCCGAGCGCGGCGAGATCCTCTTCGGCACCATGGACTCCTGGGTCATCTGGAACCTGACCGGCGGAGTCGACGGCGGAGTCCACGTCACCGACGTCACCAACGCCTCCCGCACCATGCTGATGAACCTGCACACCATGGAGTGGGACGACAAGATCCTCCAGTCCATGGAGGTGCCGGCGGCGATCCTGCCGGAGATCCGTTCCTCCGCCGAGGTGTACGGGCTGGCCAAGGGCGGCGCGCTGGACGGCATCCCGGTGGCCTCGGCGCTCGGCGACCAGCAGGCGGCCCTGTTCGGCCAGACCTGCTACTCGAAGGGCGAGGCCAAGTCCACCTACGGCACCGGCACCTTCATGCTGATGAACACCGGTGACGAGCCCGTCAACTCCTACAACGGCCTGCTGACCACCGTCGGCTACCGCATCGGCGACGAGAAGGCGGTGTACGCGCTCGAGGGCTCGATCGCCGTCACCGGTTCGCTGGTGCAGTGGATGCGCGACCAGATGGGCCTGATCAACTCGGCCGCCGAGATCGAGACCCTCGCCTCCTCGGTCGAGGACAACGGCGGCGCCTACTTCGTCCCGGCCTTCTCCGGCCTCTTCGCCCCGTACTGGCGCTCCGACGCCCGCGGTGTGATCGCCGGACTGACCCGGTACGTCACCAAGGCGCACATCGCGCGCGCCGTTCTCGAGGCCACCGCCTGGCAGACCCGCGAGATCACCGACGCCATGACGAAGGACTCCGGCGTCGAACTGACCGCGCTCAAGGTCGACGGCGGCATGACCTCCAACAACCTGCTGATGCAGACGCTCTCGGACTTCCTGGACGCGCCGGTCGTGCGTCCGATGGTCGCCGAGACCACCTGCCTCGGCGCCGCCTACGCCGCCGGCCTGGCCGTCGGCTTCTGGCCGGACACCGACGCGCTGCGCGCCAACTGGCGCCGGGCCGCCGAGTGGACCCCGAGCATGGACGCTGACCAGCGTGATGCCGAGTACAAGAACTGGCTCAAGGCCGTGGAGCGGACCATGGGCTGGCTCGACGAGGAAAACTGACGAGGAGCAATGATGACCACCCTGCAGAGCGTCCCCGACCACGGGACGCACCCGGCCTCCGGCTCGACGGTGTCCTCCTTCAAGGCCACGAGCCGCGCCGAGACCCGGGAGCAGCTCTCCACGGCGACGTACGACCTCCTGGTGATCGGCGGCGGCATCCTGGGCATCTCCACCGCCTGGCATGCTGCGCAGTCCGGGCTGCGGGTGGCCCTGGTGGACGCCGGCGACTTCGCCGGCGCCACCTCCTCCGCCTCCTCCAAGCTCCTCCACGGCGGTCTGCGCTACCTGCAGACCGGCGCGGTGAAGCTGGTCGCGGAGAACCACTTCGAGCGGCGTGCCGTCTCCCGCCAGGTGGCGCCGCACCTGGCCAACCCGCTCACCTTCTACCTGCCGGTCTACAAGGGCGGCCCGCACGGTGCCGCGAAGCTCGGCGCGGGCGTCTTCGCCTACTCCGCGCTCTCCGCCTTCGGCGACGGCGTCGGTCACCTGCTCAGCCCGGCGAAGGCCGCGGCCGACGTGCCCGAGCTGCGCACCGACAACCTGAAGGCCGTCGCGGTCTACGGCGACGACCAGATGAACGACGCGCGCATGGCCCTGATGACCGTCCGCGCGACCGTCGAGGCCGGTGCGACCGTCCTCAACCACGCCGAGGTCACCGGCCTGCGCTTCACCCGCGGTCGGGTCACCGGCGCCGAGCTCAAGGACCGCACCGACGGCACCGAGTTCGGTGTCGACGCCCGCCTGGTGCTCAACGCCACCGGTCCGTGGGTGGACCACCTGCGCCGCATGGAGGACCCGGAGGCGGCTCCCTCCATCCGCCTGTCGAAGGGCGCGCACCTCGTCCTCAAGCGCACCTCCCCCTGGAAGGCCGCGCTCGCGACCCCGATCGACAAGTACCGCATCACGTTCGCCCTGCCGTGGGAGGACATGCTGCTGCTCGGTACGACGGACGAGGAGTACGAGGGCGACCCGGGGGACGTCGCGGTCAACGAGAAGGACATCACGCAGATCCTGGACGAGGCCGCGTTCTCGATCCGCGACCAGCAGCTGTCGCGCGATCTGATCACGTACTCCTTCGCGGGTCTGCGCGTCCTGCCCGGCGGCCCCGGCGACACGTCCAAGGCCAAGCGGGAGACCGTCGTCACCGAGGGCCGCGGCGGCATGCTGTCGGTGGCCGGCGGCAAGTGGACCACCTTCCGCCACATCGGCCGCACCGTGATGCACAAGCTGGCGACGCTCCCGGGCCGACCGCTCGCGGAGGACATGGAGCCGATCGCCCAGCTGCCGAAGAAGCTGCCGCTGCCGGGCATCGCCAACCCGAACGCGGTGGCGCACCGCCTCCTCGTCGACGGCGGCACGCCGGGCCCGCGCATGGCGGCCGACACCGCCCGCCACCTCGCGACCCACTACGGCTCCCTGTCGTTCGACATAGCCCGTCTGGCGAGCGAGGACCCGGCGCTGGCCGAGCGCGTCCACCCCGACGCGCCGGAGATCTGGGCGCAGGTCGTGTACGCGCGTGACCACGAGTGGGCCGAGACGGCGGACGACGTGCTGCGCCGCCGTACGACCCTGACGATCCGGGGTCTCGCGACGGACGAGATCCGCGGGAAGGTCGAGGACCTGCTCGGCAAGAAGTAGCAACCGGTACGAGAGGGGCGGCACACCGCGGGGGTGCCGCCCCTCTCGTCATGCGTTGAGCTCCTCCAGCGTCCTGCCCTTCGTCTCGACGGCGAGCAGGGCGACGACGGCGCCCACCGCCGCCACCGCCGCGAACTGCGCGAAGACCATGGCCAGACTGCCGCCCGCGCCGAGGATCGCGCCCAGGGCGACCGGCCCGAGGATGACGCCGAGCCGGTTGCACAGGCCGCCGAACGCGGCGCCCTTGGCACGGTTGCGCGTCGGGTAGAGCTCGGGCGAGTACAGGTAGAGCCCGGAGTTGACCGTGTAGAGGAAGAAGGTCGTGCCGGAGGCGAGGAGGGCGACCTGGAGGCCGGAGGTCGCACCGGCCAGAGCCAGCATGCCGAGGGTGACCGCGGTGCCGCCGAGTGCGGTCACGAGGGCGGGTCTGCGGCCCACCCGGTCGATCACCAGCGCGACGACGAACGTGCCGAGCAGTCCGGTGACGTTGCCGAGCAGGGTGTAGCCGAGCGCGGTGCTCAGGTCGAGGCCGAAGTTCTTGGTGTAGAGGGACGGCAGCCAGGTGGAGATGCCGTGGTTGACGTAGTAGGCGACGAACCAGAGCGCGGAGACGACCGCCGTACGGCGCAGGTAGCGGCCCGAGAACAGTTCCCGCAGCCGGCCCCGCGACGTGTCCTCCTCCGACCGCACGGACGGCGCCGGGGCGGGCAGTGGCTTGCGCGTGGCCTCGGCGACCTCCGCCTCGATGCGCGCGATGACCTGCTCGGCCTCCTGCGTACGGCCGCGGGCCAGCAGCCATCGCGGGGACTCTGCCACGTGGCGCGGGAGCAGGGCGGCGAACAGGACGGGTACGGCGCCGATGACGAACATCGCCCGCCAGCCGAGAGTGGGGACCACCCACACGGCGACGAGACTGGCCGCCGCCAGGCCGGCCGGGAAGATCATCTCGTAGAGGAGCACCAGGCGGCCGCGGTTGTCGGACCGTGCGATCTCGTTGATGTAGGTGGCGGCGACGGGGACGACGCCGCCGATACCGATGCCCTGGACGAGGCGGAAGAGGGAGAAGGCCTCGATCCCGTCGGAGAGCGCCACGGCGAGCGAGGCGAGCCCCGTCACGGCGACGCCGAGGGCGACCGTGCGCACGCGGCCGATACGGTCGCCGAGCCAGCCGGCCGCGAGAGCGCCGAAGAGCATGCCGATCGACGCCGCCGTCAGGGCGAGGGTGGCCCCTGCTGTCGTCAGGTTCCACTCCTTCCTGAGGACGGGGAGCGCGGAGGCGGCCAGCAGCTGGTCGAACGCCTCGAAGAAGGTGACGGCACCGATCAGGAAACGCACCTTGACGTGCCAGCGGGAGTGAGGAAGCCGCTCGAGTCGCGCGGCTATCGAGTAATGGACAGGCGGGTTGGCCACAGTCGTCATGAGGGTTCCTCCCGCGGACGGGGATCTGCGGAAACGGGCAGACAGCAGACTGCGTCAACTTACGCCACCGTCCCCGGGGACGTGGCGCACGCGAGGAAGGCCGTGACCGCGGGCGGCCGCAGGCGGCATAATCATCGATACATCGGATGTATGGAGGTCGCCCGTGGCTGTCACCGACGAGGCCATCGAGAAGATCAAGGGGATGATCGTCTCCGGCGCACTGCGCCCGGGCGACCGGCTCCCCAAGGAGAGCGAACTGGCCGCGGAGCTGGGCCTGTCGCGGAACTCGCTGCGGGAGGCGGTGCGGGCGCTGTCCCTGATCCGCATCCTGGATGTGCGGCAGGGCGACGGCACGTATGTGACGAGCCTGGACCCGCAGTTGCTCCTGGAGGCGCTGAGCTTCGTCGTCGACTTCCACCGGGACGACACGGTGCTGGAGTTCCTGGCGGTACGCAGGATCCTGGAACCGGCGGCCACGGCGATGGCGGCGACGCGGATCAGCGAGGCCGAACTGGCGTCGCTCGGCGAGCAGTTGGATGCGCTGGGGGCACAGCCGTCGGTGGAGGAACTGGTCGCGGCGGACCTGGAGTTCCACCGCGGCATCGTGCAGTCCTCGGGGAACTCGGTGCTGTGCTCCCTGCTCGACGGCCTCTCCGGCCCGACGACCCGGGCCCGCATCTGGCGCGGCCTGACCCAGGAGGACGCGGTGAGCCGCACGCTCCACGAACACCGCGCAATCCTGGCGGCCCTGCGGGACCGCGACGCGGAGGCGGCGCGGTCGTGGGCGACGGTGCATGTGGCGAGCGTGGAGCAGTGGCTGCGGTCTACTCTGTGACGGTTCCCCATCCCGCCGGCCTGGCGGCCGTGGGAGGTACCCCCATCCCGAGCCGGGGCTCTGCCCCGGCCACCGTGGCCCTGCGCCCGGGCGGGCGCGGCTCGCGGGGCTGAGCCCCGCGCCCGTACCGCGCTTCGCGCGGTGTCCCGGAACTCCCCCTACGGCCTGGCGGCCGTGCGGGCGCCCCCGGACGGGCTGAAATCGCCACTGTGCGGCAACCCGGCCGTCGGCGGACACTTCGGGCCCCGAGCTCGGGCCGAGCCCCGAAGGGGACGGCCGGCACAGGCAGCCCCGCCCGCGTCTCAGGCCGGAGCTCGGGGCTGGAACGCGACGAGTACCTCCGGCACAGACGGCCCCGGTCCATGCAGGACTTGAACGCCTCGGAGCGGTCGCGGCCGTTGATCGAGGACAGGTCGCCCTGGAACTCGACGACCTTGCCCTTCCCCTTCAGCTGCTCGCCGAGGTACTCGCAGGCCTTCTCGCCGTACGCCCTGTTGTCCGCGCGCCCAGCCGGGCGACGTGGTGTACGCCGGGTAGCCGCGCTCGCGCAGCCGCGCGGCGCGTTCGGACCTGCCCGGCTCGGCGGCGCGCAGGATGGCGAGCGCCTCGTCGCGGGTGAGGACGTCGGTCAGGTAGCGGAAGTCGACCAGGCCGACGAGTTCCCCGGGCGTCATGGAGGCGAGGAACTCCCATACGGGGAGCCCGGCGCGGGTGGCGGCGAAGTCCCAGGCGGCGTTGACGACCACGCCGGCCGCCATGTGCATCACGCCCTTCTCGGGTCCGAGCCAGCGCAGTTGGGAGTCGTGGGTGAGGTCGGTGTGCAGCGCGGCGAGTCCGGCGGCGGTGAAGGGTGCGGGGCGGCCGACCACATGGGGCCGCAGCGCCTCCATGGCGGCCGCGACGACTTCATTGCCGCGTCCGATGGTGAAGCAGAATCCGTGGCCTTCGCCTCCGTCGCCGAGGCGCAGCACGACGTAGGCCGCGGAGTAGTCGGGGTCCGGGTTCATGGCGTCGGAGCCGTCGAGCTGTTCCGAGGTGGGGAAGCGGACGTCATGGAGCTCGAACTCCGTGACGGTCTGACTCAACACGCACCCCCGGTGAGCGGAACATCGGATCTCTCTGGGGGACATCCGATGTATAGCTGCCACCTAGACGCGTCAGTCCAGGGCCGGGACGGAAAATCCCCTCACAGCTCGGATGAATGAGCGTCTCATCGTCCCCGGGCCCCGACATCTGCCCGGCTCCGGGAAGTTCACCCGGGCGTGCAAGGGGGCTGCGGCGGGGCACCCGGTAAGCCGTAAGGTTGGGACGTAATAAAGGGAACTTCGGAAGGAGGCCTGGGTGATCGAGCTCGAGGGAGTACCCGAGCTGATCGACCCGGTCATGGTGGCCGCGTTCGAAGGCTGGAACGACGCCGGCGACGCCGCCTCCACAGCGGTCGCTCACCTGGACCGGGAATGGAAGGGCGAGGTGTTCGCGGCGCTCGACGCCGAGGACTACTACGACTTCCAGGTCAACCGGCCCACGGTGTGGCTGGACGGCGGTGTACGGAAGATCACCTGGCCCACCACCCGGCTCTCCGTGGTGCGCGTCGGCGGTGACAAGCCGCGCGACCTGGTCCTGGTTCGCGGCATCGAGCCGTCCATGCGCTGGCGTTCGTTCTGCAACGAGATCCTGGGCTTCGCCCACGAGCTGGGCGTCGAGATGGTCGTGATCCTGGGGGCGCTGCTCGGCGACACCCCGCACACGCGGCCGGTGCCGGTCAGCGGCATCACCTCCGACCCGGATCTCGCGCGGACGATGGACCTGGAGGAGACGCGGTACGAGGGGCCGACCGGCATCGTCGGCATCCTCCAGGAGGCGTGCACCCACGCGGGGGTCCCCGCGGTGAGCCTGTGGGCCGCGGTCCCGCACTACGTGTCCCAGCCGCCCAACCCCAAGGCCACCCTGGCGCTCTTGAACCGCCTGGAGGACCTGATCGGCCTGCGCATCCCGCTCGGCGAACTGCCCGAGGACGCACGGGCCTGGCAGCTGGGCGTGGACCAACTGGCCGCCGAGGACACGGAAGTGGCCGAGTACGTGCAGACACTGGAGGAGGCGCGGGACACCGCCGAGCTGCCCGAGGCGTCCGGCGAGGCCATCGCCCGGGAGTTCGAGCGCTACCTGCGGCGGCGCGACGGCGGGCACGGCGGCCACGCGACCGACGGCGGCGAGGGCAGCTCGTACCTGCGCGACACCTCCAGCGGGCGCACCCGTCCGCCCGCGCCACCCCGGCCCGAACCGGATGCGGCGGAGCCGGGTGACGAACCGGGCGCCGAGCGGGAGCCGGACCGCGAGGACGACGGCGGCGAGGCGACCGGGTCGTCGGAGGACTGAGGGGGTCCGAGGGCCGAGGGACACGACGAGCGGGGTGGTGCCGGAAGCCGGCGCCACCCCGCCGCGCGTACGGCCGCTCCCCGCTGGTCGAGGGCGACCACGTCGCCCTCGGTGTCCTGACGTGCCCTCAGGGCATGCGTCCGGCTCACCGCGCGCCGGTGCTCCCACCGCGCGAAAGGACAACCGCGCGTACCGGGCGGGCGACCGCCCGGCAGCCCGGGTCCGTCCCTAGAGCGCCACGCCCAGCAGAGCGTCGACCGCGCGGGACACCAGCCCCGGAGCGCCCTCGTCCGTGCCGCCCTCGGACTGCTGCAGTGCGGCCCAGCGGTCGACCGCGGCGAGCGCCGCGGGGGCGTCGAGGTCGTTCGCGAGCGCCTCGCGGATCTCCTCCACCAGGCTGTCCGCGGACGGGCCGTCGGGCCGGGAGACGGCCGCGCGCCAGCGCCCGAGCCGCTCGACCGCGTCGCTCAGCACCGTGTCCGTCCACTCCCAGTCGGCCCGGTAGTGGTGCGACAGCAGGGAGAGGCGGATCGCGGCGGGGTCCACGCCGTCACGGCGCAGCCTGGAGACGAAGACCAGGTTGCCCTTGGACTTGGACATCTTCTCGCCGTCGAGGGCGACCATGCCCGCATGCACGTACGCCTTGGCGAAGGGGTGCTCGCCGGTGAGCGCCTGGGCGTGCGACGCGCCCATCTCGTGGTGCGGGAAGGCCAGGTCGGAGCCGCCGCCCTGCACGTCGAACCCCATGCCGAGGTGATCGAGGGCGATGGCGACGCACTCGATGTGCCAGCCCGGCCGGCCGCGGCCGAGGCTGGCGCCGTCCCAGCTGGGCTCGCCCTCACGAGCGGCCATCCACAGCATCGGGTCGAGGGGGTTCTTCTTGCCGGGGCGCTCCGGGTCGCCGCCGCGCTCCGCCGACAGCAGCCGCATCGCCTCGGCGTCGAGCCGGGAGACCTCGCCGAAGTGCGGGTCCGCCTCCACGGAGAAGTAGACGTCGCCCTCGAGTTCGTACGCGGCGCCCGCGTCCCGGAGCCGTTCCACGAGGGGAACGATGCCCGGTATCGCCTCGACGGCGCCGATGTAGTGCTGCGGGGGCAGCATCCTCAGGGCGGTCATGTCCTCCCGGAACAGGGCCGTTTCGCGCTCGGCGAGTTCGGTCCAGTCATGCCCGTCGCGGATCGCGCGCTCGAGCAGCGGATCGTCCACGTCCGTCACGTTCTGGACGTAGTGAACCTGCCGCTTGGTGTCGAGCCACACGCGCTGCACGAGGTCGAACGCGTTGTAGGTCGCCGCGTGACCCATGTGGGTCGCGTCGTACGGCGTGATGCCGCAGACGTAGATACGGGCGACGGGACCGGGGTCGAGGGTCACCAGACCGTCGGTCGCGGTGTCGTGGATCCGGAGGTCGCGGCCCTTGCCGGGCAGGGCGGGGACCTCAGAAGCGGGCCAGGCATGCATGCCTCGAGCCTAACCGGACGCATGTTCCGCATACGAACCGGATCACTGCTCTTGGCCGGTGGGGCACTCTTGCGATCGGCCGGGAACTGTGCTTGAGCGACCCGCTACACCGGCGGCCAGGGAATCGCAGGCCACTCGCCCGACGGGACGGGATGGGCCCCCGAGGCCAGCAGCGCCGCCACACGGGCCCGTACGGCGGCGACCTCGGCGGCGGTGAGCAATTCGGCCAGACGGGTGGCGAGCGGCGCCCCGTCCGTGAGCGCGGCTGCCACCGACGTGAGCGTCTCGGTCGCCTCGGCGGACAGCGGCTCCCCCGCCCAGCCCCACAGCAGCGTGCGCAGCTTGTCCTCGGTGTTGAACGTCACCCCGTGGTCGATCGCGTACAGGGCCCCGTCGACCGTGGGCAGCAGGTGGCCGCCCTTGCGGTCACCGTTGTTGATCACCGCGTCGAGCACGGCCAGGCGACGCAGCCGCTCGTCGTCGGCGTGGACGAGCAGGGCCGTGCGCCCCTCGCCGACGTCGGCGAAGCCGACCGCCTTCCAGCCCTCGCCCGGCTCCTCGTCCTCGACGAGCGCGAGCAGCGCGGCCTCCGGGTCGGCCTCGATCCACAGCTGGACCATGCCCTGCCCGTAGGGGCCGTCCCGCAGCACGGTGGGCGGCACGAGACCCCAGCCGGTGGCTTCCGAGAGCTCGTACGCCGCCACCTCGCGCTGGGCGAGCGTGCCGTCGGGGAAGTCCCACAGCGGACGCTCGCCGGCGATCGGCTTGTAGACGCAGTGGGCCTCGTCGCCCTCGTGGGCCACGGAGCAGTAGAGCACCGCGTTGGACGCCTCACGGAGCCGTCCGCGCACGGTGATCTCGCCCTTCGCCAGGAGGGTGAGCACGTCGACCGTGCTCACGCGCCCCGTCGGTATCCGTTCTGGCGCGGGCATACGTGTCCTTCCGGATCGAGCGGCAGGCTGCACAGCGGGCACGGCGGCCGGCCGGCGTTCACCACATCCAGCGCACGCTTGGCGAACGCCCTGGCCTGGGCGCCGGTGAGCCGGACGCGCAGCATCGGGGGGCCGTTCTCCTCGTCCTGCAGCAGCCGCTCCTCGGCCTCCGCGAGGTCCTCCTCGGAGTCCGCGTCGAGTTCGACGAGCGCCTGCGCCTCGACGATCATGCGCTGTTCCTCGCCGTCCCACGCCAGCGCCATCGTGCCGACGCGGAACTCCTCCTCGACCGGATTGTCGAGCGGCGCGGTGTCGGCGACGTCCGCGGGGGCCATGGCCGGCACGGGCGCGTTGCCCCCGGTGCGGCGCACCACCTCGTCCAGGAGCTCGTCGATCCGCTCGGCGAGCGCGGCGACCTGGGTCTTCTCCAGAGCGACGCTGGTGACGCGCCCTGCGGCGGAAGCCTGCAGGAAGAACGTACGGCGTCCAGGCAACCCGACCGTGCCGGCCACGAAACGGTCCGGCGGGTCGTAGAGGAACACCTGACGGGACACGTCCTGTCTCCCTTGGGATCGGTCTTCGGATCGGTCTTTCGGCCCGTCCACCCTACTGCGCGACGCGATCACGGTGCGCCCGCGCCGCCTCCGACGACGGCACGCCCGCTCTCCTCGCTCCTCTCCTCCTCGCCGCTCACGCGCGGCACGAGCGAGTTGAAGTCCCCTGTGTCGCCGAGGCGCAGCAGGAAGGGGCGGGTGCGGGTGTAGCGGATCGCGGTGACCGAGCAGGGCTCTACGTGGATGCGCTGGAAGAGATCGAGATGCATGCCGAGGGCGTCGGCGACCAGGGACTTGATGATGTCCCCGTGCGAGCACATCGCATAGACGGCGCCGTCGCCGTGCTCCTGCTCGACCCGCGCGTTCCAGTCGCGGACGGCGTCGACGGCGCGGGCCTGCATGGCGCGCATCGACTCGCCGCCGGGGAAGGCGGCGGCGGACGGATGCTGCTGCACGACCTCCATCAGCGGCTCGTCGGCGAGTTCGCCGAGTTTGCGTCCCGACCAGTCGCCGTAGTCGCACTCGCCGATCCGCCCGTCGGTCTCCACGGTCAGCCCGGGCCGCGCGTCGAGCAGCGGCTGCAGGGTCTCGCGGCAGCGCTCCAGCGGGCTGGAGACGACGGCGGCGAGGGGTACGCCGGCGAGGCGGGCAGGCAGGCCGGCGGCCTGGGCGGCGCCGCGTTCGTCGAGGTGGACGCCGGGCGTCCGGCCGGCGAGCACACCGGCGGTGTTGGCGGTGGAACGTCCGTGCCGTACGAGGATGAGCGTGGCCATGGCCGCAAGCCTACGGCGGTCCCTCCCGCACGCCGGGGTGTGCCGGATGATCGGGCAGGAGGCATCCCCTGAGCGTGACGAAGCCCCCTGCCGATGGTGCTTGCCGGCAAGGGCTCCTGTCCGCCGGCACCCTCGTCGTCCTGGGGGCGCCGTGTCGGCCCCGGTGCCGTGGGTATCCGGCTTCCGCATGATTCAAGGACGGGCCGCCGGACAGAATCGTCTCCGGAGAAGTGAGACTGTGACGCAACCTCGGCCTCCTCCTGTGCGGCCGTCGACCTGGAGAAAATGCTCGGATGATCGTAGATTGCGCCATCTACCGCGACGGACGCCGCACCGAGGGCCCGTCGGACTTCTCCGACGCCCTGGACGAGGCGCGGGCCACGGGGGACGCCTTCTTGTGGATCGGCCTGCATGAACCGACGGAGAAGGAGTTCGACCATGTCTCCGAGGAGTTCGGCCTGCACCCGCTGGCGGTGGAGGACGCGCTCAAGGCGCATCAGCGGCCGAAGCTGGAGGTGTACGACGACTCGCTGTTCGTGGTGCTGAAGCCGGTGGTCTACGAGCCCGAGAGCGATGCGGTCAGCACCGGCGAACTGATGGTCTTCATAGGGGACTCGTTCGTGGTGACGGTCCGCCACGGCGAGGGCGCCCCGCTGCGCGCCGTGCGCGAACGGCTGGAGGCCGAGCCAACGGTGCTGCGGCACGGGCCGACCGCGGTGCTCTACGCGATCAGCGACGCGGTCGTCGACCACTACATAGACGTGGCGGCCGAGTTGCAACTGGACCTGGAGGAAATGGAGGCGGAGGTCTTCGCCCCGGGCGGCAAGGACGCCAGGAACACGGCGGCGCGGATCTACACCTTCAAGCGCCAGGTGCTGGAGTTCCGCCGGGCGGCGGGGCCGCTGGCGGCGCCGATGACGCGGCTCGCGGGGGCCGGCGTGCCGTTCGTCGACGAGCACTCGCAGCCGTTCTTCCGGGATGTCAGCGACCATCTGACCCGGGCGAACGAGCAGGTGGAGGGGCTGGACCGGCTGCTGTCGGACATCCTTTCCGCCCACCTCGCGCAGATGGGCGTGCGGCAGAACGACGACATGCGCAAGATCTCGGCCTGGGCCGCGATGGCCGCGGTCCCGACGATGGTCGCCGGCGTCTACGGGATGAACTTCGCCCACATGCCGGAGCTGCACTGGGTGTGGGCGTATCCGGCGGTCCTGCTGCTGATGGCGGGCGCGGTCGTCGGCCTGCACCGGCTGTTCAAGCACCGGGGCTGGCTGTAGGTCCGGCGTCGGGGCCGGTCAGACGGCAGGCGCGGGGGTGGGCGGCCCGTCGAGCGCTCCGCGCCGCTCCGGCATCGCGAGGGAGACCATGTGCCGCCAGCCGGCGAGCCGCTCGTACGCGTACGTCCCGTGGATGCCCGCCTCGAGCGCCGCCGACTTGGCCTTGGGCCAGTGCAGCAGTCGGCCCATGTGGCCCATCACGGCCAGGCTGACGTCGCGGTAGACCGCGATCTCGTTGAGCGAGCTCTCCCGCAGCACCTGCTGGATCCTGCGGCCGTGCCCGGCCGCGGCGAGGCGGAGCAACTCCTCGTGGCAGTAGGCCAGATGGCTGTTCTCGTCCGCGGAGATCATCGTGACGGCCCTGCCGACCTCCGGGTGGTCACCGAAGTACTTGACGAGCATGACCATCTGGTCGGCGGCGCGCTGCTCGGTGACCCGGCTGTGCGCGAGGTAGACGACGATGTCCTCTTCGGTGAGCGGCTCGTCGCGG
Organism: Streptomyces sp. PKU-EA00015; assembly: GCF_013387495.1. Taxonomy (GTDB): domain Bacteria; phylum Actinomycetota; class Actinomycetes; order Streptomycetales; family Streptomycetaceae; genus Streptomyces. Next base: position 68,832 of record NZ_JABZEE010000031.1, read on the forward strand.
CGCAGTTTGTCGTGTGCGAGCCCGATGCCCCGCTTCTCGAGCAGCATCGTGTAGTGGGTCTCGGGCGGTACGGGGACGGGGTCCAGCCCCCGCTTCCTGAGCAGCGCGTTGAAGATGCGGCCGTGCTTGTCCTCGTCCGCGCCATGGCGGGTGATCTTCGCTGCGAGATGGTGCATGCTCTTGGGGAGCAGGGCCGCGATGCGCGCGTTCTCCCAGCCGCCCTGCGTCTCGCCGCTGGCCGCGATGGAGCAGAACAACTGGTAGGTGTCGTCGCTGTCGACGATCTCCTGGAAAATGCTTCGGGCCGAGAGCATCTCTGCCACCTCCGTGAAGGCATCCGCAGAGAACGAGTCAAATGCGGGCCGCCGAACGCGGCAACAGGTGGCAGGACCGACTCGTCCGAACGGACGATGGCACGCGGCGCCGCGGCAGTAACCGCCGCGCCGGTCGCGCGTTGTACCGCGTGACGGCCGTGGCGGGGAAGACCCCCGAGCCCCCACCACGGCCGCAGACTCCTCGTCAGGCGACGCCGGCGAGTTCCAGGGCCTCAGTGCCTGCGCGCAGCGCGGCGATGCGCTCGTCGAGCGTGAAACCGGCCGGAGAGAGGGTCAGCGTGGTGACCCCGGCGGCGGCGTAGGCCGTCATCCGGTCGGCGATCCGCTCCACGGAACCGAGCAGCGCCGTCTGGTCGATCAGCTGGTGCGGCACCGCCGCGGCCGCGCCCGCCTTGTCGCCGGACAGGTACTTGTCCTGGATCTCGGCGGCCTCCTTCTCGTATCCCATGCGCTGCGCGAGCTGGTTGTAGAAGTTCTGCTTCCGGCTGCCCATGCCGCCGACGTACAGCGCGGTGTACGGGCGGAACATGTCGGCGAGACCGGTGACGTCGTCACCGACGGCGAGCGGCAGGGTGGGGCAGACGTCGAAGCCGTCCATCGTCTTGCCGGCCTTCTCCCGGCCCGCGCGCAGGTACTTGACGGCGGTCTCCTCCAGGTGGTCGGCGGAGGGGAAGATCAGCAGGGCGCCGTCGGCGATCTCGCCGGTCTGCTCCAGGTTCTTCGGGCCGATCGCGGCGATGTAGAGGGGGATGTGCTCGCGCTGCGGGTGGACGGTGAGCTTGATCGGCTTGCCCGGACCGCCGGGGAGCGGGAGCGTCCAGTGCTCGCCCTCGTACGTCAGACGCTCGCGGGTCATCGCCTTGCGGACGATCTCGACGTACTCGCGGGTGCGGGAGAGCGGCTTGTCGAACTTGACCCCGTACCAGCCCTCCGACACCTGGGGGCCCGAGACGCCGAGGCCGAGGCGGAAGCGGCCGCCTGAGAGCGAGTCGAGGGTGGCGGCGGTCATCGCCGTCATGGCGGGCTGGCGGGCCGGGATCTGGAGGATCGCGGAGCCGACGTCGATGCGCTCGGTCTGGGCGGCGACCCAGCTGAGCACGGTGGGCGCGTCGGAGCCGTACGCCTCCGCGGCCCAGCAGACGTCGTAGCCGAGCCTGTCGGCCTCCTGCGCGACGGCGAGGTTGTCGCCGTCCATCCCCGCACCCCAGTAACCGAGGTTGATGCCGAGCCGCATAACCGCTCCCTCTTACTGATCAGTAACGTCCCTGTTCCGGGGACTCTAGCGCGGCCGCCGGGGATACGGCAGGGGGAGGTTGTCCACAGGCTCTCTCGGCGTCGGCCCCTGGCCAGTAATCTCAGCGCCCATGGAACAGAGGCATCTCGGCCGCACCGGCCTGCGCGTGTCCCGAATCGGACTCGGCACCCTCGCCTGGGGCCGGGACACCGACGAGCACGATGCCGCCGACCTGTTGAAGGCCTTCTGGGAGGCGGGCGGGACGCTCGTCGACACGGCCGACGTCTACGGCGGCGGGGATGCCGAGTATCTGCTGGGCCGGATCGTGGAGCGGCTCGTGCCGCGCCGGGACCTGGTCATAGCGACGAAGGCGGGCAGCGTGCCCGATCCGGACCGGCGCTTCGACGGGTCGCGCGGGCATCTGCTCGCCGCGCTCGACGCGTCGCTGGAGCGGCTCGGGACGGATTACGTGGACCTGTGGCAGATCCACGCATTCGACCCCGTCACACCCCTGGACGAGACGCTCCAGGCTCTGGACATCGCCGTCGCGAGCGGCCGGGCGCTGTACGCGGGGGTCTCGAATTTCTGCGGCTGGCAGCTGGCGAAGGCCGCGACCTGGCAGATGGCGGCACCGGGGGTGCGGACGCGGCTGGCGAGCACGCAGATGGAGTACTCGCTGCTGCAGCGAGGGGTGGAGCGGGAGGTGCTGCCCGCCGCGCTGGACCTGGGCGTGGGGCTGCTGCCGTCGTCGCCGCTGGGCCGCGGTGTGCTGACCGGCAAGTACCGGACGGCCACGCCCGCCGACTCGCGTGGGGCGTCGGAGCACATGGCGCCCTTCGTGGAGCCGTATCTCGACGAGGCGGCGAGCCGGATCGTGGACGCGGTGGCGACGGCGGCGGACGGTCTGGCGGCGACGCCGCTGCAGGTGGCGCTGGCGTGGGTGCGGGACCGGCCCGGCGTGGTGGCCCCGATCGTGGGTGCGCGCAACGCGCAGCAGCTCACGGCGGCGTTGTCGGTGGAGGCGCTTAGTCTTCCTGACGAGATCTGCCAGGCGCTGGACGACGTGTCGGCGCCCGTGCACCGCTATCCCGACCAGGACTGGAGCACGCTGTGACCGCGCCCACCCCGGGGCGACCCCCCGGCCCCACCCCCGCCGCACCCGCCACGGCGGCCCCGCAGCCCCCTGCTCCGGCGGCCACAGGGGCGCAGCCCCAGGGTGGCTCGGCCGACGCGGGCCCGCAGGCCGCCGGCCCGGCGGACGGGTCCGATGTCCGCGGTCGCGCGGCCGGTCCGGGCCCGGCGGACGGCGGCCACGGCACCGGTGCCTCAGCCGCCGAAGACGACGCCCCTGGCCCGGCGGAGGGGTCGGCCGCGGGCGCGGCACCCGCCACGGGCGGCGACGGGGCCGATGCTTCGGACCCGGCGGGCGGCGGTCACGACGTGAGCGACGCAGCCGCCGGCACCGGCGCCGAAGAGGACGACGTTCGCCAGTCCGCGAGCAAGCCGGGCACAGCGACGGCCGGCGGGGACGACGGCTCGAGCCCCGCGGACGGCGGCCACGGCACCGGTGCCTCAGCCGCCGAAGACGACGCCCCTGGCCCGGCGGAGGGGTCGGCCGCGGGCGCGGCACCCGCCACGGGCGGCGACGCCGATGGGCCCGAGGCCGCGCCCCCGGCAGGCGACGCCGCCGAGGGCAAGGACGAGGTCGAGGCGGAGATTGCCGCGCAGCGGGAAATGCGGGCGCGGATCGAGAAGCGGA
>NZ_JABZEE010000032.1 GCF_013387495.1 Streptomyces sp. PKU-EA00015
GGGCCGATGCTTCGGACCCGGCGGGCGGCGGTCACGACGTGAGCGACGCAGCCGCCGGCACCGGCGCCGAAGAGGACGACGTTCGCCAGTCCGCGAGCAAGCCGGGCACAGCGACGGCCGGCGGGGACGACGGCTCGAGCCCCGCGGACGGCGGCCACGGCACCGGTGCCTCAGCCGCCGAAGACGACGCCCCTGGCCCGGCGGAGGGGTCGGCCGCGGGCGCGGCACCCGCCACGGGCGGCGACGCCGATGGGCCCGAGGCCGCGCCCCCGGCAGGCGACGCCGCCGAGGGCAAGGACGAGGTCGAGGCGGAGATTGCCGCGCAGCGGGAAATGCGGGCGCGGATCGAGAAGCGGAAGGCCGAGCGAGGCGGGCCCATTGACAGCGGGGCCAAGCTCAGCGGGAAGGCCGCCGATCTGCTCGCCGCCGTACGGGCCGTGGAGAGCGGCGACGCCGCCGGGGCGGAGTTCTTCGACGCGGCGCCGCCCGTGCCTCGGCGGCCCGCGCCGGTCCCCGCGCCCGCACCCTCCGCGCCCGTCCGGGCGCCGGCGCGCGCGCCGGAGGTCACGCCCGAGACCCTGGCCGCCGTCCGGGCCGTGCTCGTGCGGGGCGGCGCGCCCGAGGCACTGGCCGTCCGGGTCGCCGAGACCCTCGGCGAATCCGCCGCGGACCTGCTCGCCGACGACCCCTGGCAGCTGCTGTCCGTGCCCGGCGTCGGGCCGGAGCAGGCGGACGGCTTCGCGCGGGCGCTGCTCGGTGACGCGTGCGGACCCGGTGACGAGCGGCGCGCCTCGGCGCTCGTGGCCTGGCTGCTGGAGCGGGCGGCGCTCCAGGGGCACACCGCCCAGGACGCCTCCGCCGTGCGCGCCGCACTCGCCGAGCGCAAGGTGCCCGATCCGGACGAGGCCGTCCACCAAGCCGTCGCCGACGGTGCCGTCCTCGTCTTTCAGGAGGGCGTGGAGGACGAGCAGGACACCGAGCCGGTCACCGTCCTGCTGGGCCTCGACCGTTACGCCATGGCCGAGGAGAGCCTGGCCGACGGGCTCGCCCGGCTCGTCAGGACCGGTCCGTCCGACGACTGGGAGGGCCCCGAGCTGGTCCGGGCCGCCGGCGCGCACGGGCTCGTCGTGCACACCGGCGGCGAGGCCGCCCGCGCCGAGCCGGTCGCCCTCGCGGCGAGGGCCCGTGGGCTCGGCCTGCGCACCGTCGTGGCCACACACGGGGAGAACGGCAGCCGCAGGCTCGGTGCCGAGGCCGGCGCCGTGACGGTCGCGGCTCTGCTCTCGGGCGCGGCCGGACCGGGCCGGGACGAGGACGGCGCGCTGGCGCTCGACGTCCTGGTCGTCCTCGACGCGCCGCAGCTGGACGTGGAGACCGCAGCGATGCTCGTCGAGTCCATGCCCGACGGAAGCCGCCTGGTGCTGAGCGGCGACCCCGGTGTGCTCGGGTCGGCCGGAGCGGGCCGCGTGTTCGGCGACCTCATCGCCGCGCGCGTGTGCCCGCAGATCGCCTCGCGCACGCCCGACCCCGGCCCGCTCGGCGAGCTGGTGTCCGGCATCGGCGTCGGGGAGCTCAACCAGGTGCCGGCGCCGGAGAAGGAGATCGTGATCGTGCCGGTGCGTGACGCCGGGGAGGCCATCCACCGCACGGTGCAGCTCGTCGCCGACTCGGTGCCGCGGGCCATCGGCGTACCGGCCGACCGGACGCAGGTGATCACTGTCGGCCACGGCGGCCCGGCGGGCACCCGTGCGCTCAACGCGGCCCTCAAGCAGCGGCTGAACCCGGGCCCCGGCCGGTTCGGCGGCTTCGACCCGGGTGACCGTGTCGCCTACGCCCAGGCACCCGGCCGGACGCTGACCGGAACCGTGGTCTCGGCGGACGCGCAGGGACTGCGTCTGGACTGCGAGGGGGCCAGGACGGTCGTCCCCAAGGAGCGGGTCGAGTCGGAGGTCCGCCACGGCTGGGCGCTCACGGCGCACCAGGCGGCGGGCATGCGCTGGCCGGCCGTGGTCGTGGTCCTGCCCGGGGACGCGGCGCAGGTGCTGAGCAGGCCGTGGGTGTACACCGCGTTCGGCCGCGCGGAGCGTCATCTGTCCGTCGTGCACGGCGTCGACCAGGCCCTCGCCCGCGCCGTGGCGGAGGTGCCGGGCGCGGAGCGTACGACCCGGCTGCGCTCGCTGCTGGAGGGCCTGCTGGCGGCCCGGCCCGAGTCCTAGCACGGCCGCGGCCCGGGACGACGGCATCGCGTCGTCCCGGGCCGCGGCAGCGTGCCGGAGCCGCAGGGGCAAGGGCATGGCATCGGGCCGGACAGCGCCGAGAGGCGCCCGGCGCCCGCCGTCACTCCTCCTGGTCGAGATCCTCCACCAGTTCCTCCTCGTCGAAGACCGAGCTGACGTCGAAGCGGCAGACGACCCGCCCGGGGTCCGCCTGGTCGAACGGGAGGCTCAGCCACTCGCCCGGTTCGGGCAGCTCGTCCGCGGCGGACACCCAGAGCGTGGAGTCCCCCTCCTCCAAGCCGAACTCCTTGTGCCGTGATGCGATTTCGTCCGGTTCGTACTCCCCGAAGAGCACACCGAGCGCCGCGTGCACGCTCGCGCCGACGACCGGCGCGTTCGTGGGCCGGTCCGCCGCGTCCGGATCGAGATCGGCGATGCGCTGTGCCTGGGCGAGCAGCCGCTGCGGCTCCGCCACCGCGTAGTCGCGGCGGATCAGCACGGTGAGAGCGTTCGGCTCCTCGGGACCGGCGTACGGCGGCAGCGAGTCGTCGGCGCCGGGAATCTCGAAGGGAGTCACCTCGTCGTAGCGGTCGTAGAGCCTCTCGTCGTAGGCCTCCGCCGCCGTGGCGAGCGCGTTGAAGGCGTCGTAGACGGCCGGGTCGTCCTCACCCGTGCGGTTCTCGACCGCCGCGAGGTGACGGTCCAGTGCGGCTTTGACCGCCTCGGCGGCGGCACGTACCTCGGCAGCGGTGGGCTGCGCAGCATCAGACATAGGGCAGACGCTATCCGTACCGGGCCGCTGCCCGCACAATAGATGCGATGCCGGAATACGAATTCGTCGACGTGTACGTCCCTCGCGGGGTCTCCCGCAAGGAGGCGACCCGTCTGCTGACCGACCATGCCGAGTACGGACACTGGGAGTTGGACCGACTGACCCTGCACCGGGACGGCAGCCGTCGTGTGCGGCTGCGCCGGCGCATCATCCGACAGGTGCGCGCCACCTGGTGAGCGCACCGGCAACGGTCCGGGCCCGATCCACGGGCGCAGACACGAGCCGGGCGCAGACGTAAGGAGCGGGCCTGCGGGCCCGCTCCTTCGTGTACCGCCTCAGCCCGACCGATCAGGCCGACGCGCGGGCCCGCCGGTAGAGGACCGCGCCCGCGAGCAGCAGTCCGACACCGGCCGGGGCGAGCACGTCGAGCGCGTCCATACCGGTCTCGGCCAGCTGGGCGCCCGTGACGGCCCGCGCACCGGGAGCGTTCGGCTCCTGCGGGTTCGACGGCGTGCTGGGCGTCGCCGGCGTCTCGGGCGTGGCCGGCTGCTCCGGCGTCTGCGGGGTGCCCGGCTGCTCCGGAGTCTGGGGGTTACCCGGCTGCTCCGGAGTCTGGGGGTTACCCGGCTGCTCCGGCGTCTGCGGGTTGCCCGGCTCGGCGGGCTCCTGCGGGTTGCCCGGCTCGGCGGGCGTGGAGCCCTCGGAGCCGTTCCCGCAGTTCCCGGACGACGGGTTGAGAGCGCCGATGATCGTGACGCTGTTCCCGCACACGTTGGCGGGCACGGCGACCGGCGCCTGTACCTGGTTGCCCGAGAGGATGCCCGGTGAGTCGCTCGCTGTGCCGCTCGCCTGCGCGCTGCCGGCCTGGCTGCCCGCACCGGAGTCGCCGCCGGACCCGTTGGCGCACATGTTGCCCACGGCGGGGTTGAGAAGTCCGATGACGTCCACGGTGTTCCCGCAGACGTTCACCGGAACGTGCACCGGCGCCTGGAGTGAATTCCCGGACAGTACGCCGGGTGAATTCGACGCTCCGCCGGTCGCCACCGAATCCGCCTGTGCGTAACCCCCGCCGAGCGCGAGTACGCCACTCGCGGCCGCTACGGAGATCAGACCTTTGCGCGTGACCTGTCGCATATGTTTCCTGCCTTCCAGCAGCTGTCAGAATGCCCCGGTGTGCTTCCCGGAGCTGGAAGAACCCGGGCGGCTCCGGAGTGCGGGCACGCACTCCCGAGCCGCCCGGAATCAAACCCGGGCCCTCCCGGGTCGAGTCACAGCGCTCAGAGGTTGGCGCATTCGTTGCCGAAGGTGGGGTTCAGCAGCCCGATGGCGTCGACCGTGTTGCCGCACAGGTTCACCGGCACGTGGAGCGGCACCTGGACAGCGTTGCCCGAGAGCACGCCGGGGGACTGCGCGGCAGCGCCCTGGGCAGCGGAGTCGGCCATGGCCACGCCCGCGCCTGCGAGCACCAGACCGCCAGTGGCAGCCGCAGCAGCGACGACCTTCTTGATCATTATTCCTCCTTGTTGGCAATACGGCCCCAGCCGCGGACCGCATCACCTGTAACGAGGAGGGCGCATGGGGGCTACGAGTCGAAACCTCCATTCACTCTTTCCGGTCACCGCCGCACATTCGGGCGATTATGAGAGCGTCGTTCCATCGCTTCGGCGCTCTTTCGGTCGGCAGTGGTGTGTCAGCACTGGTCGAGGAATCGGTCGAGCACGCGGACCCCGAACTTCAGGCCGTCCACCGGGACCCGCTCGTCCACGCCATGGAACATGCCCGCGAAGTCCAGCTCCGGGGGAAGCTTCAGCGGCGCGAAGCCGAAGCAGCGGATACCGAGGTCGTCGAAGGACTTGGCGTCCGTCCCGCCGGAGAGCATGTACGGCACGGCCCGTGCGATCGGGTCCTCGGCCTTGAGCGCCACCTGCATGGCGTCCACGAGTGCCCCGTCGAAGCTGGTCTCCAGTGCCTTGTCGCCGTGGACGTCCTCGCGCCTGACCCGGGGGCCGAGCAGCCGGTCCAGGTCCGTGAGGAACTCCTCCTCGTAGCCCGGCAGGAAGCGCCCGTCGACGTGCGCGGTCGCCTGACCGGGGATGACGTTCACCTTGTAGCCGGCGCCGAGCATGGTGGGGGCGGCGGAGTTGCGCAGGGTCGCCCCGACCATCTTGGCGATGCCACCGAGCTTGGCGAGCGTGGCGTCCATGTCCTCGGGGTCGAGCGGGGTGCCGAGCGCGTCGGACAGCTCGTCGAGGAAGGACCGGACGGTCTTGGTCACCCTGACCGGCCACTGGTGGCGGCCGAGGCGGCCGACGGCCTCGCACAGCTCGGTGATGGCGTTGTCGTTGTTGGTCATCGAGCCGTGGCCCGCCGTGCCGTCGACGGTCAGGCGCATCCAGTGCATGCCCTTCTGCGCCGTCTCGACCAGGTAGAGGCGCAGGTTCTCGTTCACGGTGAAGGAGAATCCGCCGACTTCGCCGATCGCCTCGGTGACGCCCTCGAAGAGGTCGGGGTGGTTGTCGACCAGGTGGCGGGCGCCGTAGGTGCCGCCGGCCTCCTCGTCGGCGAGGAACGCCAGGACGACGTCGCGCGGCGGCTTGCGACCGCTGCGCAGCCTGTCGCGTACGACCGCCAGCGTCATCGCGTCCATGTCCTTCATGTCCACCGCGCCGCGGCCCCAGACGCAGCCGTCCGCGATCTCGCCCGAGAACGGGTGGTGCGTCCAGTCGGCGGCGTTGGCCGGGACGACGTCGGTGTGGCCGTGGATGAGCAGCGCCGGCCGGGACGGGTCCTCGCCCTCGATGCGGGCCACGGTGGAGGCCCTGCCCTTGTGCGACTCGAAGATCTGCGGTTCCAGCCCCACCTCGGCGAGCTTCTCGGCGACGTACTCGGCCGCGGCGCGCTCGCCGGGGCCCGAGTGGTCGCCGTAGTTGCTGGTGTCGATCCGGATCAGCTCGCGACAGAGGTCGACGACCTCGTCCTCACCCGAGACGCCCCGGGCCGTGTTCGACTCGCTCACGCTGATTCCTCCCACTGTCGCTGCTGGTGGTCAGCCCTCATCCTCCCGCCATACCGGTCATTGCCCAAGGGCGGCCTCCGGACGTCACGGGGGGTTCACGGAACCGGGGGTGTGATCGAGGGGGGCCGAATGTTTGCTATGGTTTTCCACGTCGGAACGGCCCAGGGCCGCGAGACAGACACCTTGTCCGGGTGGCGGAATGGCAGACGCGCTAGCTTGAGGTGCTAGTGCCCTTTATCGGGCGTGGGGGTTCAAGTCCCCCCTCGGACACCAGTGAGATCCCCACGGCGTGCCGTGGGGATCTTCGTGTCTTCCGGGGAGGTGCTGATGGGTTTCCTGCTGGTCGCGGGAGCGATCGTCTCCGAGGTGATGGCCACTCTGGCGCTGCGCGCCTCGCACGGGCTGAACAGACCGGGTCCGAGCGTGCTGGTGGTCGTCGGATACGGCGCGGCGTTCGTGATGCTGGCGCAGGCGCTCAAGACCCTGAATGTCGGTCCTGTGTACGCGGTGTGGTCGGGGGTCGGGACGGTCGGGGCGTTCCTCGGCGGCGTCTGGCTCTTCGACGAACCCGTCAGACCCGCGACGCTGATCGGGGTCGCGCTCGTCATGATCGGCGTCGCGGTGATGTACCTCGGCGGTGGAATGGAGCACTGAGGCGGGGACTTGGGCGCGGTGGGCATACAGTCTCGTCGTGAGACGCAGACACAGGGCCCCGCGGTCGCCGCTCCCCCAGCGCGACGGGATCGACCCGGTGCGGCTGCGGCTGCCGGCCGATCCGGACGGCCTGTGGGCCACCGTGCGGGACCATCTCGTGGAGCGGTACGCGAACGCCATCGGGGCCGAGCAGGTCGACGCCATGCTCGACGAGGGCCGTATCGTCTCGGCGGACGGCCCGGTCACGGCCGGTGAGCCGTACGAGGCGGGGCGGTATCTGTTCTTCCACCGGGATTTCGCCGCCGAGGAGCGGGTGCCCTTCGAGGTGGGCATCGTGCACCGCGACGAGCGCCTGGTGATCGCCGACAAGCCGCACTTCCTCGCCACCGTCCCGCGCGGCAGCCACATCACCGAGACCGCGCTGGCGCGGCTGCGCCGCGATCTGGGGCTGCCGGAGCTGCAACCGGCGCACCGGCTGGACCGGCTGACGGCGGGGCTGGTGCTGTTCGTCGTACGGCCCGGGGACCGGGGCGCCTACCAGACGCTGTTCCGGGACCGGCGGGTGCGCAAGGAGTACGAGGCGATCGCGCCGTACGACCCGTCGGTCGCCCTCCCCCGTACCGTACGCAGCCGGATCGAGAAGGAGCGCGGAGTGATCGCGGCCCGGGAGACGCCGGGCGAGCCGAACAGCGAGAGCCGGATCGAGCTGCTGGAGGCACGCGGCGCGCTCGGCCGGTACCGGCTGCTGCCGGCCACCGGCCGAACGCACCAGCTGCGGGTGCACATGAACGCCCTGGGGCTGCCGATCCTGTACGACCCGGTCTATCCGGAGGTACGGGAGCCGGGGCCCGAGGACTACACCCGGCCGCTGCAGCTCCTGGCCCGTGTCCTGGAGTTCACCGATCCGGTGACGGGTGAGGCGTGCCGTTTCGAGAGCCGGCTGCGGCTGGCGGCGTGGTGATCAGCGGCGATCGGCGGTGATCACAGGAGGACGACCGAGCGCAGCACGTCGCCCTCGTGCATCCGGGCGAAGGCCGCCTCGACATCGCCGATGCCGATGGTCTCCGTCACGAACGCGCCGAGGTCGATGCGGCCCTGCTGGTGGAGGTCGATGAGCATCGGGAAGTCGCGGGAGGGCAGGCAGTCCCCGTACCACGACGACTTGAGGGCTCCGCCGCGGCCGAAGACGTCGAGCAGGGGCAGTTCGAGTTTCATGTCGGGGGTGGGCACGCCGACGAGGACGACCGTGCCGGCCAGATCGCGGGCGTAGAAGGCCTGCCGGTACGTCTCCGGGCGGCCGACGGCCTCGATGACGACGTCCGCGCCGAAGCCGCCGGTGAGTTCGCGGATCGCCTCGACGGGATCCGCGGAGCGGGAGTTGACGGTGTGGGTGGCGCCCATGGAGCGGGCGGTCTCCAGCTTGCGGTCGTCGATGTCGACGGCGATGATCTTCGCCGCTCCGGCGAGGTGCGCGCCGACGACGGCCGCGTCGCCGACGCCGCCGCAGCCGATGACGGCGACCGTGTCGCCGCGGCCCACCCCGCCCGTGTTGACGGCGGCGCCGATGCCCGCCATGACCCCGCAGCCGAGCAGTCCGGCGACGGCCGGGGAGACCGCGGGGTCGACCTTGGTGCACTGGCCCGCGGCGACGAGGGTCTTCTCGGCGAAGGCGCCGATGCCCAGGGCGGGTGACAGTTCGGTGCCGGAGGCGGTGAGCGTCATCCGCTGCCGGGCGTTGTGCGTGTCGAAGCAGTACCAGGGCCTGCCGCGCAGGCAGGCGCGACACCGTCCGCAGACGGCGCGCCAGTTGAGGATCACGAAGTCGCCCGGCGCGACGTCGGTGACGCCGTCGCCGACGGACTCCACGACTCCGGCCGCCTCGTGGCCCAGCAGGAACGGGAACTCGTCGTTGATCCCGCCCTGCTTGTAGTGCAGGTCGGTGTGGCAGACGCCGCACGCCTGCACCCGCACGACCGCCTCGCCCGGCCCGGGGTCGGGGACGGTGATCGTCTCGACCCGCACCGGCTCGTTCTTCCCGGGTGCGATCACACCTTGCACCTGCTGGGGCATCGCAGGACCTGCCCTTCCTCGACGTGGCGTCCTGACCGCCACTGCCTGTCACGGCGGCGCGCCGCGATGGCCCGCACGGTATGCCGAAGACGCCGCCCAAGCGGGCAATTTCGGCCAGAGGACACGGATACGGCAACTACGGAGGAAGGCGCAGAGTCCTACCGGGTGCAGGAGGGGGTCCGCACAGAAGTGCTGTACGGGGGAGAAACCTTGACCGAGATCATTGAGTGCGCCGCCGCGGCCGAAGCGATGGTGGAGGTCGGGCGCCGTCCCGGCCGGCCCGGCGCGCTGACGCCCTACGCCGACCCGCTGACGATTCCGCCGGTGCTGCGGCCCGACGTGGCCGATGTCCGTCAGGAGATAGAGATCGCGCTGCGCCCCACCTGGGTGCGGATGCACTCCCAGCTGCCTCCGACGCTGATGTGGGGATACGAGGGCAGCGTCCCGGGGCCCACCATCGACGTGCGTCGCGGGCAGCGGATCAGGGTCGCCTGGACCAACCGCATCCCGCCGGGCAGTGAGTACCCCGTCACTGCGGTGGAGGTCGGCCCGACGCCCGCGGGACAGCCGCTGCCCCACAACCGTCCGGGGCGCGAGGGCGTGAAGCCGGACGAGCGCGTGGCGGCCCTGCCCGCGTGGTCGGTGACGCATCTGCACGGCGCACAGACCGGCGGCGGCAACGACGGCTGGGCTGACAATGCCGTCACCTACGGGGACGCGCAACTGGCGGAGTACCCGAACGACCATCACGCGGCGCAGTGGTGGTACCACGACCACGCCATGAACATCACCCGGTGGAACGTCTATGCCGGTCTGGTGGGCACGTACCTCGTCCGCGACGACGAGGAGGACGCGCTGGGGCTGCCGTCCGGCGCGCGTGAGATGCCGCTGATCCTCGCCGACCGCAACCTCGACACGGACGAGGACGGGCGGCTGAACGGCCGCCTGCTGCACAAGACCTCGGTGCTGATCTCGAGCCATCCGGAAACAGGCAAGCCGGTGTCGCTGCCGTTTCTGGGGCCGTACTCCACGGTCAACGGGACGATCTGGCCACACCTCGACGTGGACGACGCCTGGTACCGCTTCCGGCTGGTGAACGCCTCCAACGCCCGGATCTACAACCTGGTGCTGGTGGACGAGCACGACCGTCCGGTGCCCGGCGTGGTGCGGCAGATCGGCAGCGACGGGGGGCTGCTGCCGCGGCCGGTGCCGGTGGACTTCCCGGGCGGGCAGCCGCTGACCATCGCCCCCGCTGAGCGGTTCGATCTACTGATCGACTTCCGGGCGCTGGCCGGCCGCCGGGTGCGGTTGGTGAACAAGGGGCGCAACGCGCCGGCGGGCGTGCCGGACCTGGCCGACAGCGTGCCGTATCCGCAGGTGATGGAGTTCCGGGTGCAGGAGACGTGCGAGCCGGATCCGTTCGTGCTGCCGCCGGTGCTGTCCGGGTCGTTCCGCCGGTACGACCACGCTCTGGTCGACCACGGGCACCGGCTGATCGTGCTGACGCCGCCACAGACCGTCGGCGGCGGCGGTCATCCGGAGATCTGGGAGATGACGGAGGTGAAGGACGCCGGCGTCCGGGTGCCGGCGGAGGGGGTGATCCAGCTCCGGAGCACGGACGGCACGGTGCGGACCTACCGGCGCACCTCGCGGACGTTCAACGACGCGCTCGGCTTCACGATCGGCGAGGGCTCGTACGAGCAGTGGTCGTTCCTCAACCTGGGCGCGCCCGCGCACCCGATGCACATCCACCTCGCCGACTTCCAGGTCATGAGCCGGGAGGCGTATCGGGTGGACGGTTTCGACCCGGAGCTCGGCGGTACGCGGACGCCGGTCGCGCCCGACCCGGACCGCACGCTCTCGGTACCGGCGAACGAGCAGGGCTGGAAGGACGTCTTCCAGGTCGCGGAGGCGGAGCTGGTGAAGGTGATGGGCCGGTTCGACGGGGCACACGGGCGGTTCATGTACCACTGCCATCTGCTGGAGCACGAAGACATGGGGATGATGCGCCCGTTCGTGGTCATGCCGAAGGAGGCGCTGAGGTTCGACCACGGCGCGGGCCACGGCGGCCACCACGGCTGAGGTACGGCGAAGGCCGGGCCCGCGGGACGTCCCGCGGGCCCGGCCTTCGCCGCGATCAGGCGCGGACGTCCTCGCGCTCGGCCTCGATGCGGCCGACGCGCTTGCGGACGACGTACCAGCCGCCGACCAGCGCGGCCGCGATCAGCGGCAGGCAGTTGACGGTGGTGCGGGCGATGCCGCCGTCCATCCACATCAGGACGAGGACGGAGGCGAGGAAGAACAGCGTGACGAGCTGGGTGTAGGGGGCCCAGGGCAGCTGGTAGCCGGGGCGGGTGACCCGGCCGTCCTTGGAGCGGTGCCAGAACAGCAGCGAGCAGACCATGATCATCGCCCAGGTGCCGATGATGCCGATGGAGGCGAAGTTCAGCACGAGCTCGAAGGCGTCGCCCGGCATGACGTAGTTCAGGCCGACACCGAGGACACCGAAGGCGGCGGTCAGCAGGATGCCGCCGTAGGGCACGCCGCCCTTGTTCATGACGCCGGTGAACTTCGGCGCGGAACCGGACATGGACATCGAGCGCAGAATGCGGCCGGTCGAGTACAGGCCGGAGTTCAGGCTGGACAGGGCCGCGGTGAGGACGACGAGGTTCATGACGCCGGCCGCGCCCGGGATGCCGAGCTTGTCGAAGACGGTGACGAAGGGGCTCTCGTCGCCGGAGTACGCGGTGTACGGCAGCAGCAGGGCGAGCAGCACGACCGAGCCGACGTAGAAGAGACCGACACGCCACATGATCGAGTTGATCGCCTTGGGCATGATCTTCTCGGGGTTCTCGGTCTCGCCCGCGGCGACGCCGCACAGCTCGACGGAGGCGTAGGCGAAGACGACACCCTGGATCAGCAGCAGCATGGGCATGACGCCGCTCGGGAAGATGCCGCCGTTGTCGGAGATGGTGGCGAGGCCCGGCGTGTGGCCGCCGATGTCGTGCGAGGTCACGACGAGGAAGATGCCGACGAGCATGAACACGACGAGCGCGGCGACCTTGATGATCGCGAACCAGAACTCCATCTCGCCGAAGTACTTCACCGAGATCAGGTTGGCGGTGAGGACGACGGCGAGGGCGATCAGGGCGAGGACCCACTGCGGGATGTCGCTGAACATGGCCCAGAAGTGGGCGTAGGTCGCGGCGGCGGTGATGTCGGCGATCGCGGTGGTCGACCAGTTGAGGAAGTACAGCCAGCCGGCCGTGTAGGCGCCCTTCTCGCCCATGAACTCACGGGCGTAGGAGACGAAGGCGCCGGAGGAGGGCCGGTAGAGCACCAGCTCGCCGAGCGCGCGGACGACGAAGAAGGCGAAGACGCCACACACGGCGTATGCGATGAAGAGGGACGGACCGGCGTTGGCCATACGGCCGCCGGCGCCGAGGAAGAGCCCCGTACCGATGGCGCCGCCGATGGCGATCATGTTGATGTGACGTGACTTGAGGTCCTTGCGGTACCCGGCGTCACCGGCGTCTACGTGGGGGGCGCCCGTCGCGGCGGCGACAGGCGTGTCGGCCGCAGCCATGGTGCGGTCACTCATTGAGGTGTTCGCCTTCGTGAGGGGGTGTGCGGTACCCGGCCTTGTGCGCCGGCGGCTCTGTGCGGTGTGCCGCGGCACGGCGTGGGTGCCCAAAGAGCCTGATGGCTCATAGTCAGGGCAACCCTGGGATTTTGGCAGTGGTCAACCTCACTCAGACATAGATCTGAGGTATTTCAGAGGTTTCGCCAATGTGAAGCAAGGATGCCCTGCGGTTCAGGGCGCGAGGACATCCAGCTCTTCCAGGGCTCCGGCAGCGATCTCCCGGGTGAGCCTCTCCGCACGCGCCGCATCGCCTTCGCGAACGGCTTCGGCGAGCTGCACATGGAGCGTCACGGCCGCCGGGTCCGGGTCGTCGAACATCACGTGGTGGTGGGTCCGGCCCGCGAGGACCTCCGCGACGACGTCGCCGAGCCGGGCGAACATCTCGTTGCCCGAGGCGTTGAGCACGATCCGGTGGAAGGCGATGTCGTGCTCGAGGTAGCCCTCCAGCTGGTGCCCCCGGGAGGTGGCGACCATGCCGATGGCCTCCTGGGTGAGGGCGGCGCACTGCTCCGGGGTGGCGTTGACGGCGGCGAGGGAGGCCGCGACCGGTTCGATCGCGGAGCGCAGCACGGTCAGGGAGCGCAGCTGGCGCGGCCGGTCGGCGCCGGCGAGGCGCCAGCGGATGACGCGCGGGTCGTAGACGTTCCACTCCTCGGTGGGCCGTACGGTCACGCCGACACGGCGCCGTGACTCCACGAGGCGCATGGACTCCAGGACCCGGACCACTTCCCGGACGACGGTGCGCGAGACGTCGAAACGCTGGGCGACCTCGTCGGTGCGCAGGACGCTGCCCGCGGGGTATGCGCCCGCGGTGATCGCCAGGCCGAGGGTGTCGAGCACCTGCGTGTGAAGCCCTCGGCCTTCTGTGGTCATGGGCAAAGCCTACGGGTGGGCCACGGGAGGGAGCCGAGGGGACCCGGGAACAAAAAGTATGACGTTTACGTCTCAGGCTCTTGAATAAGTCGTACCTAATGGGTTTCAGTAGCGCGACGGACGGATGTCGGATGTCGAAGAAGACAGCGAGGCACGTAATGAGCACCCCTCACGTCGTTGTGGTGATGGGCGTGGCAGGCACGGGCAAGACCACGATCGGCCCCCTGCTCGCCGCCGCCCTGGGCGTCCCGTACGCCGAGGGCGACGACTTCCACCCTCCGGCCAACATCACCAAGATGTCGGCCGGCACCCCGCTGGACGACGACGACCGCCGGCCGTGGCTGGACGCCATCGGAGCCTGGGCCCATGAGCGGGCCGGACACGGCGGCGTGGTCTCCAGCTCGGCGCTCAAGCGCGTGTACCGCGACCGGCTCAGGGCCGCCGCGCCCGGAGTCGTCTTCCTCCACCTCACCGGCGACCGCGCGCTCATCGAGAGGCGCATGACGGAGCGCAAGGGGCACTTCATGCCGACCGCGCTCCTCGACTCCCAGTTCGCCACCCTCCAGCCGCTGGGTGACGACGAGGCGGGTGTCGCCGTCGACGTGTCCGGAAGCCCCGAGGAGATCACCGAGCGGGCCGTCGCCGCGCTGCGCGCACTCCCTTCCTGACCTCCGTCCCCGTACCCCCGTCCCCCTCCCCTTCCGTGACAAGGAATCACCGTGACCAGTCTCAGCGTCGAGATGCTGGCAGCGGACACCGTCGAGCCGATCACCTCGGCGGGTAACGCTCAGCTGGGTATCGCCGTCCTGGCGGGTATCGCCGTCATCGTCCTGCTGATCACCAGGTTCAAACTGCACGCGTTCCTGGCCCTGACCATCGGTTCGCTCGCCCTCGGCGCGTTCGCCGGGGCGCCGCTCGACAAGGCCATCGCCTCCTTCAGCACCGGCCTCGGCAGCACTGTCGCCGGCGTCGGCGTCCTCATCGCCCTGGGCGCGATACTCGGCAAGCTGCTCGCCGACTCGGGCGGCGCCGACCAGATCGTCGACACGATCCTGGCCAAGGCGGGCGGACGCGCGATGCCGTGGGCGATGGTGCTGATCGCCTCGATCATCGGACTCCCGCTGTTCTTCGAGGTCGGCATCGTCCTGCTGATCCCGGTCGTGCTCATGGTCGCCAAGCGCGGCAACTACTCGCTGATGCGGATCGGCATCCCGGCCCTCGCCGGCCTGTCCGTCATGCACGGCCTGATCCCGCCGCACCCCGGCCCGCTCGTCGCGATCGACGCCATCGGCGCCAACCTGGGTGTGACCCTCGCCCTCGGCCTGGTCGTCGCGATACCGACGGTGATCATCGCGGGCCCGGTGTTCTCGAAGTTCGCGGCCCGGTGGGTGGACATCCCCGCGCCGGAGAAAATGATCCCGCAGCGCGCCTCCGACGACCTGGACAAGCGGCCCAGCTTCGCCGCCACCGTCGCCACGGTGCTGCTGCCCGTCGTGCTGATGATGGCCAAGGCGCTCGTCGACATCATCGTGGACGACCCCGAGAACGGCCTCCAGCGCGTCACGGACGTCATCGGCTCGCCGCTGATCGCCCTGCTCGCCGCGGTGCTGGTGGGCATCTTCACCCTGGGCCGCGCCGCAGGGTTCACCAAGGAGCGGATCGGCTCGACGGTCGAGAAGTCGCTCGCCCCGATCGCGGGCGTCCTGCTGATCGTCGGCGCCGGCGGCGGCTTCAAGCAGACGCTGATCGACATCGGTGTCGGCCAGATGATCCTGGACTTCTCCAAGGGCTGGGCCATCCCGACGCTGCTGCTCGCCTGGCTGATCGCGGTGGCGATCCGGCTGGCGACCGGTTCGGCGACGGTCGCGACGATCTCCGCGGCCGGACTGGTCGCGCCGCTCGCTGCCGACATGTCGACCTCCCACGCGGCCCTGCTGGTCCTCGCGATCGGCGCCGGTTCGCTGTTCTTCAGCCACGTGAACGACGCCGGCTTCTGGCTGGTGAAGGAGTACTTCGGCATGAACGTCGGCCAGACGATCAAGACCTGGTCGGTGATGGAGACCATCATCTCGGTCGTCGGCATCGTCATCGTGCTGCTGCTGTCACTCGTCCTGTAGCCACTCGGAGTGGTGGTCGCGGGCCCACTGGCGCTCGACCGACCCGGTGCGCATGCCACGGCGTGCCTCCGGGTCGGCGAGCGCCATTCCGATGTGCCCGGCCAGCACGATGCCGATGGCCAGCGACAGCCAGTCGTGCACGAACGTCGCGCCGGTGCGCCACACCAGCGGGGCGAGGTCCGTGAACCACATCAGCAGTCCGGTGCCGAGCATGACCAGGGCCGCGCCCGCGATCCAGGCCGCGTAGATCTTCTGCCCGGCGTTGAACTTCCCCGCCGGGCGGGACGGGAGCCGGTGGTCCCGGCGGCGTACGGCACGCAGCCAGGTGCGGTCGTGCGGGCGGAAGCGGTTGAGCCGGCGCAGGTCGGCGCGGAAGGCCGGGGACGCGAGGCCGAGCAGGAACGGCACCGGCAGCAGCACGCCGGCCCACTCGTGGACGGTGACCACGAGATGGCGGCGGCCGACGAGCTCGGCGATCTGCGGTACGTACAGGGCGGCGGCGGTCGCGACGCAGGTGAGCATCAGGGCGGCGGTGGTGCGGTGCACCCAGCGTTCGGCCCGGCTGAACCGGCGCACGCGGGTGGGCGGTTCAGACGGTGGGGGTGTCGCTGCGGCCGTTGGACCGGCCGACCCAGGCGTCGACGTCATAACCGCGCTCCTCCCAGTAGCCGGGCCGTACACGGGAGGTGACGGTGATCCCGGAGAGCCATTTCGCCGACTTGTAGAAGTACATGGGCGCGACGTAGAGCCGGGCGGGGCCGCCGTGGGCGTGACTGAGCGGCTTGTCCTGCATGCGCAGGGCGACGAGGACGTCGTCGCGACGGGCCTGCGGGAGGGTGAGGCTCTCGCTGTACGTGCCGTCGAAGCACGTGAACCGGACGGCCGTGCCCTCGGGGCGTATCCCGGCCGCGTCCAGAAGCAGCGACAGCCGCACGCCTTCGAACGGGGTGTCGGGCACGCGCCAGCCGGTCACGCACTGCACGTCGCGCACGATCCGGGTCTGCGGGAGGGCGCGCAGGTCGGCGAGCGTGTAGGCGGCGGGGCGTTCGACGAGGCCGTCGACGGTGAGGCGGTAGTTCGTCCCGTTCCGGCGCGGGACGGAGGAGGCGACCGAGTAGTAGCGGAAGCCGCCGCCGTTGGGCAGCAGCCCGGTGAGGCCGGTGGGGTCCTTGTCGGCGGCGGAGCCGAGGAACGACTCGAGCGCGCGCTGGAGTTGGGGTGCGGCGGCGACCGAGGCGGCTCCGACGCCGAGCATGCCCAGCACCAGCCGGCGGCCGAGGGGCGTGCCGGCCGTCCCCTCGTCGCGCTCGGCCGGCCCGGCGGGGCCGGTGTGCTCGGTGCGCTCCGCGTCACCGTCGTGTGAGGTCACTCTTCGATTCGAGCACGTGACCGGCGCGAGGGCCAGGGAAACGGGCGATACGTCAGACTTCCGTCACACCCCCCGCCGACCGGGCGTCGCACGGCCCGGGCCCGTGTGCGCGGGAGCGCCGCCGGACCGGGCGGAGCAGGGTCCTCCGATTCCCTTCCTGCCCTCTCGTGTACATGCCATCGCCTCTGCTACGTTCCCGGTCAGCCTCCCCCCACCACGGACAGGGCGATGTCCCGCCGAGGCCGCGCGGCCCCACGAGGGCGAGCCGGCCGCCGGGACAGAGCTCCTTTGAGAAGGAGTTCACGTGGTCGTTTCCCTCCCACGGTCCCGCAGGCGCACCGCGATCGCCTGCGCGTTGATCGCCGCCGCTGCGGGCGCGCTGCTTCCCCTCGCCCCGGCTTCTTCCGCCGCGGCGGCGGAAGACCAGGAGTTCAGGCCGCAGCTCGTGACGGTGGACACCCCCACCCGAGCGGACAGAAACAGACTGGCCTTGCTCGGGCTCGACCTGATCGAGCACGCGACGCCCGGCCACAGCGAGGTCGTCCTGCACGGGCTCGGCGACGCGCTCGCACTGCGCGCCGCCGGCTTCACCTGGCAGGCGCGCATCCCGGACCTCGTCCAGCGGGAGTCCGAGATCAACGCGGCCAACCGCGCCTACGCGGCCGCGACCGCCGCCTCGCCCCTGCCGTCGGGGCGTGACAGCTACCGCAGCCTGAGCGACTACAACGCCGATCTCGACCGGCTCGCCACAGCACACCCCGGCCTGGCCAAGAAGATCACGCTGCGGCACCGGAGCCTCGAGGGCAAGCCCGTGCACGGCGTGGAGATCGCCCACGACGTCACCGCCGCGCAGGACGGCCGCCCCGTCTTCCTCATGCTCGGCCTGCACCACGCCCGCGAATGGCCCTCGGGCGAGCACACCATCGAGTTCGCCCACGACCTGGTGAAGAACTACGGCAGCGACCCGCGCATCACCGCGCTCCTGAGGAAGGCCCGGGTCGTCGTCGTGCCGGTCGTCAACGTCGACGGCTTCCAGAAGTCCTACGACGACGGGCAGTTGATCGACCTGCGCCCCGTCGACGAGGGCGGCACCGGCTCGATCTTGGCCACTCCCGGGAACGCGTACAAGCGCAAGAACTGCCGGATCGTCGACGGGCTGTCCCCGCTCCTGAACGAGTGCGCCCTCGCGAGCAGCCCCGGCGGCTTCGGCGCGGGCGTCGACCTCAACCGCAACTACGGGGCGTACTGGGGCGGTCCGGGAGCGGCCGCCGAGCCGGTCCAGGCCACGTACCGCGGCGCCGCGCCGTTCTCGGAGCCGGAGACCCAGAACATCCGCGAGCTGATCAGCAGCCGTCAGGTGACCGGTCTGATCACCAACCACACCTTTTCCAACCTGGTGCTGAGTCCCGGCGGGGTCGCGCCCGACACGATCGGACCCGACGGGCGGCCCGTCGGCGATCCGCCGGACGACGCCGCGCTGACGGAGCTCGGCGACCGGATGGCCGCCCAGAACGGCTACACGAGCCAGCACAGCTGGGAGCTGTACGACACCACCGGCACCACCGAGGACTGGTCGTACAACGCGACCGGCGGCTACGGCTACACGTTCGAGATCGGCCCCGACGAGTTCCACCCGCCGTTCCCGGAGGTCGTCGACGAGTACCTCGGCGCGGGCGAGTTCGCCGGCAAGGGCAACCGTGAGGCGTACCTCCTCGCGCTGGAGAGCGCCGTGGACCCGCGGACCCACGCGGTGATCGGCGGCAAGGCGCCCGCGGGCGCGACCCTGCGGCTGCGCAAGACCTTCGCCACTCCCACCTGGTCGGGCAGTGTCTCGGACACCCTGGACACGACCATGACCGTCGGCCGGGGCGGCGCGTACACCTGGCACGTGAACCCCTCCACCCGGCCCGTCGTCAAGGCCCGCCAGATCCAGGTGATCTCCTCCGAGCCGCTGAAGCGGCAGACCTACACGGGCACGACCGCACCGGCGCAGCGGACGGAGCAGGAGTTCACCGTCGACCGGGCCGCCGACGTCCTCGAGGTGAAGCTCGACTGGCCGACGCCGGACGATCTCGATCTGTACGTGCTGCGCAGGAACGCCGACGGCAGCCTCACCCAGGTCGGCAGCTCCGCCGGCTCGGTCGGCGAGAAGGAACGGGTGCTGCTCCAGGACCCGGAGCAGGGCACTTATGTGCTGCGGGTGGAGAACTGGGCCTCCGTCACGCCGTCGTGGACGCTCACCGCATCCCTGTACGACGCCACGGAGCAGCAGACGGGCGGCCTGATCGAGAACTGGACCCTGACATGCGAGAAGAACGGGCAGGTCCTGGAACGCGTGCCCGTCGTCGTGGACCGGGGCCAGCAGGTCAAGGCCGATCTGAAGGCGTGCGCGCAGAAGTGGGGCCAGGGCTGATGCCGCACACCGCACCGGCGGCCCGTTGCGTGGTCCGTCTCGTGGAACCGGGCGTGGAGACCGCCCGGGACCCGGTGCGGGCCACGTTCCGCTGACGGACCCGCGAGGCCGCACCGGGTGCCCGGTGCGGCCTCGCGTGATGCTTGTATGGCTGCCATGACTCCGGCAGGCAATTCCGCGGACGAGCTCCTCGACATCGTCGACGAACAGGACCGGGTGATCGGGCAGGCACCGCGCGGCGAGGCGTACGCGCGCGGGCTGCGCCACCGGTGCGTGTTCGTCCTCGTACGCGACGCGGAGAGACGCGTCTTCGTACACCGGCGGACCGCGACCAAGCTCGTCTTCCCCTCGCTGCACGACATGTTCGTCGGCGGTGTCGTCGGCGCGGGCGAGACGTACGACGACGCCGCCCTGCGCGAGGCCGAGGAGGAGCTCGGGGTGAGCGGACTGCCGCGCCCCGTACCGGTGTTCACGTTCCTGTACGAGGGCGCCGGCGATCCCGCGCAGACCTGGTGGTCCTCCGTCTACGAGGTGTGCTGCACGCTCCCGGTGGAACCGCAGGCCGAGGAGGTCGCCTGGCACGGCTTCCTCACGGTGAGCGAGTTGGAGGAGCGCCTGCGCGAGTGGGAGTGGGTACCGGACGGCCTCGCGGCGTGGGAGCGGCTCAGGGCCCACCGGTCGGTGTGACGGCGCGGGTAGGGTGCCCGGCGTGAGCGACTTCGTACAGAGCCTGCGCCTGTGGTTCGCGCCCCGGCGGCTCCGGGAGGAGGGCGAGACCCCCGACTACCGCTTCTCGCTCGCCAACGAGCGCACGTTCCTGGCGTGGATCCGCACGGCGCTCGCGCTCATCGGCGGCGGCTTCGCCGTCGACCAGTTCCTGCCGGATCTGCGCTGGGGCGTACGGGCGGGTCTCGCGCTCGCGCTGATCGGGGCGGGCGCCATGTGCGCCGTGCGCGCCGTGAACCACTGGGTCCGCTGCGAGCGGGCGATGCGCCGTGGTGAGGATCTGCCGGTGTCCCGTTTCCCCGCGCTGCTGGCGCTGGTGGTCGCGGTCGTGTCCGTCGCCATGGTGGTCGTCGTGTCCTGGGGCGACGTGTGACGGCGCCCGAGCGGGATCCCGGGCTGCAGCCCGAGCGGACCCGCCTGGCGTGGCGTCGGACCACCCTGGCCTGCACGGTGGTGGCGGTGCTCGCCGCCCGGCAGGCGAGCGGGGACGCGTGGCCCGCGGTCGGGCTGAGCCTGGCCGCGTGGCTGGGTTTCCTGGCCGTGGCGCACCGGCGCATCGGCGCGATGGACGCGGCCCGGCCGCCGACGCTGTCGTTGCGGGGCGCCGTCGCGGCGGTGGGCTGCGTCCTGGCGCTCGCGGCGTTCGCCGTCGCGGTCGTGACCTGAGGCTGCCGGCGCCCCGGCGCCGCCGCGCAGGGCCGGGCGCAGCCGGCCCGGGGCGGTCGCCTGCCGGCGGCGCGGCCCGGTGCCCGGACCGGTCGGGGAGCGGCCACTAGCCTGGAGGGTGCAGATCACCACAATCCGGACTTCAAGGGGAGTGTCATGACCGTCCTCCACCAGGAGCACCCCGCCCACGAGCACACGCACGGACCGTCCTGCGGACACGCCGAGATCCCGCACGGTGACCACGTCGACTACGCGCACGACGGCCATCTCCACCGCAAGCACTCCGGGCACTGGGACGAATGCGAGCCCGGCGAGCACGTCTCGCACAGCAGCCACACCCATGAGCACGGCGCCGGATGCGGGCACCCCGCCGTGGTGCACGGAGACCACGTCGACTACGTCCACGACGGACACCGGCACGCCCAGCACGACGGCCACTGGGACGACCACTGATCCCCTGACCCACCCGGCCGCCCCCCGGGACGCGAGCCACCCGGCGGGCTCGGGGCGTCATTTAGAGCCGACCGGTTCACCGTCCGTGTCGGACGTCGAGGTACGGCTGATCCACCCCCGGCGGCGCGGCCCATGCACCGGGTGACACGGTGGTGCACCTGCCGGTACAGCAGGGGCTCCCCCCCTTCTGGAGACGGCGCGCGGGGCGGACCTCGGCCCGTTCGCCGAACTCCGCTCACCTCGCCGGAACGCACCCGTCCCGCCTGCGTCCGCAGGCCGAACGCGCCCGCCTCCACGGATCTCAGCCCGGGGCGGGCGCGTTCTCGTGTGTGATCCACGCATCGGTTCCACGGGCGCACTGGACGACATACCGACTGGTCGGTCATCATGAACGCGATCGTCAGGACCACGACCAGGACCGCCTCCGGAGGTGCGCACCATGAGCCCAGCCCCACAGGGCCTCGATCCCGAGCAGCTGCGCGGACATCTCGACCGCGAGCGGCCGGGGCTGGTGAGCGGACCTCTCAGCGCACGGCTGATCCAGGGCGGCCGCTCCAACCTCACCTACACGGTCACCGACGGCACCAGCCACTGGGTCGTCCGCCGGCCCCCGCTCGGCCACGTCCTGGCGACCGCCCACGACATGAAGCGCGAGCACCGGGTGATCAGCGCGCTCGCGCCGACCGAGGTACCGGTCCCGCGGCCGGTGCTGCTGTGCGAGGACGAGTCGGTCATGGGATCGCCGTTCTACGTCATGGAGTTCGTCGACGGCACGCCCTACCGCACCGCCGAACAGCTCGCCGCTCTCGGTCCCGCACGCACCCGCGACGCGGTGCTCTCCCTCGTCGACACGCTCGTCGACCTGCACGCCGTGGATCCCGAGTCGGTCGGGCTCGGCGACTTCGGGCGCCCCGAGGGCTTCCTCGACCGGCAGCTGCGCCGCTGGGGCAAGCAGCTGGACGCCTCGCGCAACCGGGAGCTGCCCGGCATCGACGAGCTGCACGCCACCCTCGGGCGCTCGCTGCCGCCGTCCCCCGCGGCCGCCGTCATCCACGGCGACTACCGCCTCGACAACGTCCTGATCGGCGCGGACGACCGGATCACGGCCGTACTGGACTGGGAGATGTCCACGCTCGGCGATCCGCTGACCGACCTCGGACTGCTGGTGATGTACAGCCGCCCGCTGGATCTGCCCGGTTCCCCCATCAGCACCACCGCGAGCGCGCCCGGCCACCCCTCCCCCGACGAGCTGATCGAGCGGTACGCCGGGCGCTCCGGCCGGGACACCTCGGCGATCTCCTGGTACACGGCGTTCGCCTGGTTCAAGCTCGCCGTGATCCTCGAGGGCATCCACTACCGCTACACACTCGGCCAGACCGTCGGCGCCGGCTTCGACCGCATCGGCGATCTCGTCCCCGTCTTCATCGAGCACGGCCTCACCACCCTCCAGGAAGGCTGAGTACCTCATGGACTTCGCATTCGACGCCCGTACGGAAGAACTCCGCGCCAGACTGCTCACGTTCATGGACGAGCACGTCTACCCGGCCGAGCAGATCGAGCACGAGCAGCGTGCGCGGCTGGCGTCACCGTGGGACACCCCGGCGATCGTCGAGGAGCTGAAGGCCGAGGCGCGCAAGCAGGGGCTGTGGAACCTCTTCCTGCCCGACGCCGAGCACGGCGCGGGCCTGACGAACCTGCAGTACGCGCCGCTCGCCGAGATCACCGGACGCAGCCCGCACCTGGCGCCGACGGCACTGAACTGCGCGGCCCCGGACACGGGGAACATGGAGGTCCTCGCGCAGTTCGGCAACGACGAGCAGAAGAAGCAGTGGCTGGAGCCGCTGCTCGCCGGTGAGATCCGCTCGGCGTTCGCCATGACCGAGCCCGAGGTCGCCTCGTCGGACGCGACGAACATCCGGACCCGGATCGACCGCGACGGCGACGACTACGTCATCAACGGTCGCAAGTGGTACATCTCCGGTGCGATGAACCCGAACTGCCAGATCTTCATCGTGATGGGCAAGACCGACCCGGACGGCGACGACATCCGCCGTCAGCAGTCGATGATCCTGGTCCCGCGGGACACCCCGGGCGTCGAGGTCCGCCGCGCCATGCAGGTCTACGGCTACGAGGACCACTCGCACGGCGGCCACGCCGAAGTCGTCTTCACCGACGTACGGGTGCCCGCGTCGAACCTGATCGACGAGGTGGGCAGCGGCTTCGCCATCGCCCAGGCGCGGCTCGGACCGGGCCGTATCCACCACTGCATGCGGCTGATCGGCATGGCCGAGCGGGCGATCGAGTTGATGTGCCGCAGGGCGGTGTCCCGCGAGGCGTTCGGCAAGGCGATCGCCCAGCAGGGCGTCGTGCAGAACTGGATCGCGGACGCGCGGGTGACCGTGGAGCAGCTGCGGCTGCTGGTGCTGAAGACCGCGTGGCTGATGGACACGGTCGGCAACCGTGGCGCGCACACCGAGATCCAGGCGATCAAGATCGCGACGCCGCGGGCGGTCGTGGACATCCTGGACAAGGCGGTGCAGGTCCACGGCGCGGGCGGCGTGAGCCAGGACTTCCCGCTGGCGGAACTGTGGGCGGCGGCGCGGACGCTGAAGCTGGCGGACGGGCCGGACGAGGTGCATCAGCGGTCGCTGGCGAGGCGGGAGCTGAAGAGGTACGTGTGAGGGGTGGGCGGGGTGGGGGGTCTCCCCCACCCCGCCCCTTCCCGTAACTGGGGGCTCCGCCCCCAGACCCCCTGACGGGGGAAGCGATATGGGGGCTGACGCCCCCATCCCCCTCCACGGCGGCAGCTCCGCGCCGCGGGCCGCCACCGGAGAACCAGCCCCGCCGGCGATTGAGGCGCGGGGCTTGGGGTGGAGGCCGGCGCCCGGCATCCTGGGCAGCGCCCCGACGAGGCGCGCCACGCGGACGAGGCAAGACCAGCCCCGCCGGCGAGCGAACCGCGGGCCCCGGGCCGAAGGCCGGACAGCCGCGCCGCACGGACGAGGCAGAGCCCCGCCGGCCGTTGAGGCGCGGGGCTCGGGGCAGAGCCCCAACGTGAGCGCCGCGCGGACGACGCGGCCGAAAACCAGCCCCGGCGACGAGAGAACCGCGGGCCTCGGACCGAAGGTCAGACAGTTGCGCTGCGCGGACGAGGCAGAGTCCCGCGGGAAACCAGCCCCGCCGGCGAAAGAACCGCGGGCCCGGGCCGAAGGCCAGACAGCCGGGCCGCGCGAACGAAGCAGAGCCCCGCCGGCCGTTGAGGCGCTGGGCTCAAGGCAGAGCCCCAACCGGAGCGCCGCGCGCACGACCGGAGCGCCCCGACGGGGTCCGCGCAGTCAGGGGCGGAGCGCTCGGAGGAGGAGGTCCGCCAGGTGGTCCGCGACCTGCTGCTTCGTCAGGGGGCCGTCCGGGCGGTACCACGTCGACAGGTGGTGGACCGACCCGAAGTGGTAGTCCACCACCAGATCCGCCGGCGTCGCCGAGGAGAAGACGCCGCTCTGCTGCCCCTCCTCCACCAGCGCCCGGAACCGCTCGTGGTAGCGGCGCCGCTCGGCCCGCACCTGCTTGTGCTTCTCCGGGCTCAGGTGGTGCATGGAGCGGAAGAAGATCGCCGCGTCGTCCAGGTTGTCGATGGTGGTGACGACGACGTCCGCCGCCGCCTCGCGCAGCCGGTCCTCCACGGGCTCGTCCGCGCCCGCGAAGGCGTCCAGCCGCTCCTGCTGGACGCGCAGCACCCGGGAGTAGACCTCCTGCAGGAGGTCCTCCTTGGAACCGAAGTAGTGATAGAGCGCCCCCTTGGTGACGCCCGCCGCCTCCACGATCTCCTGGACCGAGGTGCGGTCGTATCCCCGCTCGGCGAACAGGCGGGTGGCGGCGGCCAGCAGCCTCTGCGGTACGGGGGCCGCCTCCCCGTCCGTCGTCCTGGCCATCGCCGCCACCTGCCCTTCCTGCCGAAACATCGTGTTCTAAACCCGGGAACGCAGTTCCCGCCTGAGGATCTTCCCACTTGTGGTCTTGGGGAGCTCCGGCAGGATCGCTACTTCCCTGGGGTATTTGTAGGCGGCGAGCCGCTGCTCGCAGTAGGACGACAGCTCGTCGGGCCCGACGTCCGCCCCCGGGCGCAGGCTGACGTACGCCTTGACCGTCTCCCCGCGGTAGGAGTCCGGCACGCCGACGACGGCCGCTTCGCGGACCGCCGGGTGCGTGTAGAGGACGTCCTCGACCTCGCGGGGCCAGACCTTGAACCCGGAGGCGTTGATCATGTCCTTCTTGCGGTCGACGACGTAGAGCCAGCCGTCCGCGTCCATGAAGCCGATGTCGCCGGTGCGCAGTTCGCCGTCCGGGAACGCCGCGGCGGTGGCCTCGGGGAGCCGCCAGTAGCCGGGCACGACCTGCGGGCCGCGCACGGCGATCTCGCCCTGTTCGCCGAGGGGCACCTCGTCGCCCTTCTCGTCGACGATCCGCACGACGGTGTCGGGGCCGGGCAGGCCCACGGACAGGGTGCCGGAGGCCGGGTCGACCGGCGCCTCCTTCTCCGGGGGCACGGACGCACAGGGCGCGGTGCACTCGGTGAGCCCGTAGCCGTTGCGTATGTACGGCCCGAAACCGGCGCGGAACTTCTCCACCAGCGCGGGCGGCACGGGCGCGCCGCCCGAGGAGATCACGGCGAAGGAGGCGAAGTGCTCGCGGGTGGCGGCGGGATGCGCGGCCAGGGCCATGAACGCGGTCGACGGGCCGACGGTGTACGCCGGCCTGTGCTCGGCGAAGGCGTCGAGGACGACGCCCGCCTCGAAGCGGTAGGCGAGCGCGAGGGTGCCCGCGTTGGCGATGCAGACGGCGAGCTGGCAGACCATGCCGGTGATGTGGAAGAGGGGCGCGAGGGCGAAGTAGCAGGCGCCTTCGGGGACGGGGTGGCCGGTGCGCTGGCGTTCGGCGTTGTAGGTGATGCCGCCGTGGAGGTTCATCGCCCCCTTGGGGGTGCCGCTGGTGCCCGACGTGTAGCTGATCAAGGCGACGTCCGTGGCACCGAGTTCGCGTCCGGTCGGCGCCGGGAGGCGCCGGCGGGCGACGCTGAGCAGGTCGTCGGCGTCCTCGGCCCGCGGAGCCCGCTCGAAGGAGAGGACGCGCTCGTCGTGCCGCGTCTGGAGGTCGAGCTCGCAGGCGGTGAGCACGACGCGCACGGAAGAGGCGGCGGCGCAGTCGCGCAGGTACGCCTCCCATGCCCGGTCGGAGCAGATCAGCGCGGTGGCCCCGGAGTCGGCGAGGACATGGGCGACCTCGCCCGTCTTGTACATCGGGTTGAGCGGGACGACGGTCGCGCCGGCCTTCCAGGCGCCGAGCAGCGCGATGACGAACTGCGGGCTGTTCTGGAGCATGAGGGCGACGCGGTCGCCGCGGGCGACACCGCGCTCGGCGAGGT
This sequence comes from Streptomyces sp. PKU-EA00015, assembly GCF_013387495.1. Lineage (GTDB taxonomy): Bacteria > Actinomycetota > Actinomycetes > Streptomycetales > Streptomycetaceae > Streptomyces. Next base: position 26,408 of record NZ_JABZEE010000032.1, read on the forward strand.
GGGCGGCGACGGAGTCGGAGAGGTCGTCGGTCTCCCGGTAGCTCAGCCGGCCGTCGAAGTAGGCGAGCGCGGGGTGTTCCGGGGCGCGGGCGACGGCCGCGCGGAAGGAGTGCACGACGGTCGGGAGCGGGGTGACGGGGGCACGCTGCGCTTCGGTCAGCTGCCCGAGCCACGGCTGCGCGGCGTAGGGGGAGCTCATCGGCCCGCCTCTTCCCACTTCTGCTGGATGTGGTTCATTCCGGCGATCCAGCGGTCGGTCTCGGTGGCGCGCGCCGCGTAGTAGCCGGCGACCTCCGGGTGCGGCAGGACGAGGAAGCGGTCCTCGTCCATCGCGGCGAACAGGGCGTCGGCGACGTCCTCGGGCTCGATCGCGGTCGGCTTGAGGACGATGTCGCCGGCCGATCCGGTGGCGGTGAGCATGTCGGTGCGTACGCCCTGCGGGCAGATGGCGTGGACCTTGAGGCCGCGGTGGCGGTAGGTCAGAGAGAGCCACTCGGCATAGGCGAGCGCTCCGTGCTTGGTGACGCTGTAGGGCGCGGCCCCGATCATCGTGAGCAGCCCGGCGGCGGAGACGGTGGAGACGAAGCGGCCGCTGCCGCGCTCCAGCCAGTCGGGCAGCAGGGCGCGGCTCGCCCGGACGTGTGCCATGACGTTGACGTCCCAGGCGGAGGCCCAGACGTCCTCGTCCGCGAAGGCGTCGCCGCCCGAGCCGAGGCCGGCGTTGGCGCAGTAGACGTCGACGACGCCGCCGAGGGCGTCCCGGGCCTCGTCGACGACGTAGGAGGCGTCGCCGGGTACGGCGGTGCCGCCGATCTCGTCGGCGACGGCCTTGGCCTTGTCCGCGTCGATGTCGTTGACCACGACCCGGGCGCCCTCGGCGGCGAACCGGCGGGCAAGGGCGGCCCCGATTCCGCCGCCCGCTCCCGTGACAACGACCCCTGCGCCCCGCACCGTGCTCATCAAGCTCCGCCTTTCGCAGCGTCCCGGCTGTTCAGGCAGACTAACCGGTCGGTATGCCCCGGTGGAAGGGGGCGGCCCGACGGCCGTGCCCGGGTCGTTCCCCCAGGGCGTCAGGAGCGCTAGCGTGCGTGGCCATGACAGACGGCGATCACGGAGGTAGCTCGATGAGCCTTTCCAGACGGGGTTTGCTGGCCGCCGGCGGCGCGGTGGGGGCCCTGGCCGCGACATCCGCCACGCCCGCCGCCGCCCATACGGGCCGCGGCCGCGTGCGCACCGGTTTCGAGCGGCTGGCCGCCGACGGATACGCGCTCCTGGCCGGCGAACGGGTCGGCGTGGTCACCAATCCGACCGGCATCACGCGCGACGTCCGGCACATCGTGGACGTCATGCACGCCGACGACCGCGTGAACCTGGTCGCGGTCTTCGGACCCGAGCACGGCTTCCGCGGCACGGCGCAGGCGGGCGGCTCCGAGGGACGCTACGACGACCCCGCGACCGGCCTGCCGGTCTACGACACGTACCTGAAGAGCGGCCGGCCGCTGGCCGACATCTTCACCGCGTCCGGTGTGGACACGGTCGTCTTCGACATCCAGGACGCCGGGGCCCGCTTCTACACCTACATCTGGACCCTCTTCGACTGCATGCAGGCCGCCGAGCTCGCGGGCAAGCGGTTCGTGGTGCTCGACCGGCCGAATCCGGTGACCGGCCGGGCGGCGCTGGGACCCGTGCTCGACAAGGCGTTCGCGACCTTCGTGGGCCGTGAGCCGATCGCGCAGGCGCACGGCATGACCGTCGCCGAACTGGCGCTGCTCTTCAACGCGGAGTTCCTCACGCGACCGGTCGCACTGGAGACCGTGACGATGACCGGCTGGCGCCGCTCCGACTTCTACGACGAGACCGGGCTGCCCTGGGTGCCGCCGAGCCCCAACATGCCCACACCCGACACCGCCCTCGTCTACTCCGGCACCTGCCTGTTCGAGGGCACGAACCTGTCCGAGGGCCGGGGCACCACCCGCCCCTTCGAGCTCCTGGGCGCGGAGGGCGTCGACCGCCGCTGGGCCGAGGCCGTGAACGCGACGGACCTGCCCGGCGTCCGCTTCCGCGAGGCGTACTTCGCGCCCACGTTCTCCAAGTTCCAGGGCAGGACGATCGGCGGCGTCCAACTCCTCGTCCACGACCGGGAGTCCTTCGACCCCGTCCGCACCGGCATCGCGCTGCTGGTGACGGCGAAGCGCAGCTGGAGCGGATTCGCCTGGCGCGCCGACAACTGGATCGACAAGCTGACCGGTTCCACCAAGGTGCGCACGCTCATCGACGCGGGGGCGGACACCGACGAGGTGGTGGGCGCGTGGCGGGACGAACTGGCCGCGTTCCGCGCGGTACGGCGGCGCTATCTGCGGTACTGAGCACGCGGCGGGTGGGCATCGCCCCACCGGGAAGGGCGCCCGGACATGCGCACCGCGCCTCGCACGGCCCGCGAGTGGCCGGGAGTGACCCGTCCGACGAGGAGCATCGGCAGCGCGTGGCCGGCCGAGCCCGAGCCCGTGCGGCTGGGGCACGTCGTACGACGTCCTGATCGGTCCGCACCGGGCCGGGGCGGCCGACCGGCTCCGACCGCTTCCGGGGTATGGCCGTTTCTCCCCTTGCGCAGGATCCTGTGGTGACGGGCCAAGGGGAGGGGCGGGCCATGTCGGGGACAGGTGTGCGACCGTACCGGGAGATCACTTTCGACGCGGACGGCGATGTGCTGGGGCCGTACGGCGCGCTCATGGAACAGGACGTCACCGACCTGGTGATGTTCGCCCACGGGTGGAACAACTCCCCGGGCACGGCCCGGCGGCTCTACGCGTCGTTCTTCGCTCCGTTCCCCAAGCTGGTGGCGCAGACCCCGCAGGCACGGCTGGGGTACGCGGGCGTCGTCTGGCCCTCGATGCGGTTCTCGGACGAGCCGATCCCCGACGTCGAACCACCGGCCGCCGGTGCCCAGCCGTCGGGCCCCGGCCTGGACGGGGCGACCCGCGCGGTGCTCGCCGAGCTGTTCCCCGGGCATCGCGAGACCGTCGAGCGGCTCGCGCGACTGCTGGACGAGCAGCCGGAGTCGCGGGCCGCCTTCGCCGAGTTCGGCAGGCTGGCGCGGGAGTTGGCGGCCACGCCGCCCGGCGGTATGGAGGCGGGCTTCGCCGAGGACCTGCCGCACGACGAGCAGAGCCCGCCCGCGGTGCTGTACGAGGACACGCTCACCCTGTGCCGCAGGCTGGCCGCCGCCCTGGAGGCGGAGTCCGGGTCGCTGTACGGCGCGCTGCCGTTCGGCGGCGGACTGCGCTGCGCGTGGCGGGGCGCGAAGGAGTTGCTGCGGCAGACGACGTACTACGCGATGAAGCGCCGCGCGGGGACGGTCGGCGAGCTGGGGCTCGGGCCGCTGCTGGGCCTGCTGGCCCGTTCGGCGCCGCGGCTGCGGGTGCACCTCGTCGGGCACAGCCAGGGGGCGCGGCTGGTGGCGTTCGCGCTGCGGGGGCTGCCGGAGGGCGCGGACAACGTGAAGTCGGTGACGCTGCTCCAAGGCGCCCTGTCGCACTACGCGTTCGCGTGCGGCCTGCCGCACGCCCCGCACAGCGCGGGCGCGCTCGCCGCTGTGCAGGAGCGGGTCGACGGGCCGGTGGTCGCCTGCTACTCGCGGCACGACAGTGCGCTCGGCGTGTTCTACCCGCTGGCCTCTGCCCTCGCCGGGGACTCGGCGTCGGCGGCCGGTGGCGACCGGCGGTGGTGGGCGATGGGCCACGACGGCATTCAGGCCGTCGCGGGCACGTCGCGGCTGACGCTGGAGGAGGCGCTGCGCGACGGCCTGCCGGACTCGGGATGCGTCAGCGTGGACGCGGCGCAGGTGGTGCGGAGGGGCGGGCCGCCTGCGGGTGCGCACAGTGACATCTGCCATGAGGAACTGGCCCGGGTGGTGTTGTCGGCGGGGCGGGTCGGCCGCTGAAACAGGGGCGTGATCCGGTCGACATGACACGTCCCGATTTTCGATGGAGCCGAAACGGGCACTCCTACGTCCATTCTTCAACGCCGATGTACCAGCGACGGAGGTGTCGACGCGATGGCCGGTTTCCGGAGTCTTGCGAGACAGGTGCGTGACGTGCGGTGTGACCTGGCGCTGCGGCGCTACTCACTGCGCAAGTGCCTGGAGAGGTTCGCCCCTTATGGGCATCGGGCCACTTGGAACCATCTGTGCGCGAGGCACAGCATCGAGCCCGAGGACAGGGCCCCCGATCCGGCGCGGCTGGTGGCCGCACTGGAGGAGTTGGAGCGGGCGCGGGCGGTATGGCTCGCGTACGAGGAGAACTTCGCGGACCGCCGTAAACGGGAGAAGCACGAGGGGCTGCGGCGGCCCGGACACATCGACGACTGGCACCGCAGGACGTGGGGCGGGAACGGGGTCGCGCGCTGCGACAGCCCCGGGACACATCCCTCCGAGCCGCTGGACGAGGTGCTGCGCAGGCTGATCGGCGCGCTGGAGACGGAGCCCGGGGACGCGTGCCCGGTGTGCAGGGGAACGCACATCGTGTGGCGACAGGACCTGGAGCACGAGCCCTTCTTCGGCCCGGTCTGCACCGGCTGCGGGATCGTGGTGCCGCAGCCCGTCCTCACACTGGAGGCGGTGACCGCGGCGAAGCGCGCGGGGCGCCGGGAGCTCGCCTCGGTCGCATGAGGGACGCCGGTCCCGGGCCGGGGGCCCGGGACCGGCGTCCCTCATCGCGCGGGCGGCGCCGCGTCCCAGACGGCGTCGCGGAACGCGCGGATCGCGTCGGCCTGTTCCGTGGGCCGGGTCCGCGGGCCCGAACGTCCGAGGCCAGTCAGGTCGTGAACGTTGAACGCCGTCCACCGGCGCGCGGCCGGCTGCTCGGCGACCTGCGGAAGGATCCGACGCATCGCGGCGGGGTGGCCGTCGAAGTGGTCCGGCACCTCGTGCGCGTACATCCGCAGGGCCCGGTCGGGCAGGGCCACGTCGGGCGCGCCCAACAGCGCCGTCTCCGCGGGGAGATGACGGAGGCCGCAGCCCGTCTCGTGGTGGCCGGTCATGCCCGCGAAGACCGCGCGGACGCGGTCCACCGCCGCGGTGAGTGCTGGGGAGGCCATGTGCGCGACGTCCCGTCGAGGAGTCCGTTGGCGGCTCGCGGCCGGACGAGGATCCGGACGCTACCAGACGCGAAATCCCGTGGCCCAGCGGGATTTCGCTGCCGAGAGTGGGAGCGCTGAGAACCACGACCGAGGAGCCCCGATGTCGACGCTGCGCGTCACCGCCGAAGTCCTGACCGTGCACGAGCACCCGAACGCCGACGCGCTGGAGCTGGCCCAGGTGGGCCTGTACCGCGCCGTCGTCGCCAAGGGCGTCTATCGCACGGGTGACGCCGCGGTCTATATCCCCGAACAGGCCGTGCTCCCGGCCGCGCTGATCGACGAGCTCGGTCTGACCGGCCGGCTCGCGGGTGGCGAGGCCAACCGGGTCAAGGCGGTCCGGCTGCGCGGCGAGCTGTCGCAGGGCATCGTGTGCCGGCCGCGCGCGCTCGCGGACGTCGACCTGGCGAAGGCGGCCGCGGACGGCACCGACTTCGCGGAGCGGCTCGCGATCACCAAGTGGGCCCCGCCGATCCCGCCCCGGATGAGCGGCGACGTGGAGGCGGCACCGGATCTGCTGCCGTGGGTGGACATCGAGAACCTGCAGCGCTATCCCGGCATCTTCGAGCCCGGGGAGGCGGTCGTGATCACCGAGAAGCTGCACGGCTCGGCCTGTCTGGCGACGTACTCCACGGCGGACGGCGGACGGGTGCGGGTCTCGTCCAAGGGTTTCGGCGCCAAGGGGCTCGCCATCAAGGAGGACCCGGCCAACCTCTACTGGCGGGCGGTGCTCGGGAACGGCGTGCCCAAGATCGCGGCGCGCCTCGCCGAGCGGCTCGGTGCGAGCCGGGTCGGGGTGTTCGCCGAGGTGTACGGCGCCGGCGTCCAGGACCTCGGTTACGGCAAGGACGCCCGGGCGGAGAACGGGCTGGGCTATGCCGTGTTCGACATCTCGGCGGAGATCGACGGCCAGGTCCGCTGGCTGGACCCGGCAGCCGTGCTCGGCGGCGAACTGCCGGTCGTGCCCCGGCTGTTCGCGGGTCCGTACGACGCGGACAAGGTGCTGGAGCTGGCGAGCGGCCGCGAGACGGTGTCGGGGCGGCAGCTGCATCTGCGAGAGGGCGTCGTCGTCCGGCCGGCGGTGGAGCGGTACAGCCCGGTCACCGGCGGGCGCGCGATCGCGAAGGCGGTGAGCCCGGCGTACCTGACCCGCAAGGGCGGCACGGAGTTCGAGTAGGAGCAGGCCCGACAGGGCGGGGGCGGAGGTCGATCGTGCCGACCGCTCCCGCCCTGCACGGCGTCTCGGGCACGGGGCGGGTGCTGGTGCACGCGCCCCGCGCCCGCGCCCGCGGCGCCGTCCGTGGCTCAGGCCCGCTCGGTCTTCGCGCTGCGCCGCTCCGGCAGCAGGCGGGAGCCGGTCAACCGGTCGCCGAAGACGTCGTCCGGGTTGGACAGCACGCATGTCTGCAACGAGAGGCAGCCGCAGCCGATGCAGTCCGTCAGATGGTCCCGGAGACGGCTCAACTGCTTGATGCGCTCGTCGAGTTCGCTGCGCCACGCCGCCGACAGGCGGGCCCAGTCCTCGCGGTCGGGGGTGCGTCCCTCGGGCAGTTCGGCGAGCGCGTCGCGGATCGTGGCGAGCGGGATGCCGACGCGCTGCGCGGCCCGTACGAACGCGACGCGGCGCAGCGCGTCCCTGCTGTAGCGACGCTGGTTCCCGGCGGTGCGGCGACTGCTGATGAGGCCCTTGGACTCGTAGAAGTGCAGGGCCGACACGGCCGCGCCGCTGCGCGCGGCGAGCTGGCCGACCGTGAGCTCGTGGATCTTCTCGGGAATCTGTGGCACCCCTCGGAGCCTACTGGTCGTCCGTTGACAAGTGCGGCACTCCCCCACCATGCTGAGCAAGCGCTTAGACATGGGCTTTCGGAGATGTGAGAGGCAGGGAGCAGGAACATGGCAGAGCCGAGGATCTTCACCTCCCCCGAGGAGCTGCTCGCCGGGGTCGGCGAGCAGCTCGGACACAGCGACTGGCTGGAGGTCGACCAGAAGCGGATCGACCTCTTCGCCGACGCCACCGGCGACCACCAGTGGATCCACATCGATGCCGAGCGGGCGGCGAACGGCCCCTTCGGCACCACGATCGCCCACGGCTATCTGACGCTGTCGCTGCTGCCGGCCCTGGTGCCGCAGGTGCTGCGGGTCGAGGGCATGAAGATGGGCATCAACTACGGCGCCAACAAGGTGCGCTTCCCCGCCCCTGTGCCGGTCGGGTCACGGCTGCGGGCCACGGCCGTCCTGCAGAACGTGGAGGAGGCGGGCGGCGGCGTACAGGTGACCGCCCTCGTCACCGTCGAGCGCGAGGGCGGCGACAAGCCGGTCTGCGTGGCGGAGTCCGTGTCCCGCTACTTCTTCTGAGCCCCCACCATCCGCAGGACGAGGTCGGCGTAGAACACGCCGACCTCGTCGGGCGTCCGCCGCCCCTGCGTGTTGAACCAGCGCGCCACGTCGATGCAGAGCGACAGCACGGCGACGGCGGTGCCGGGCACGTCCGGCACGTCGAACTCGCCCGCCGCCACGCCCTCCTCGAGCAGTCGGCGCACCACGGCGTCGGTCTCGCGGCGCAGCTCGATGATCTCGGTACGGTGAACGTCGCCGAGCGCGTCCAGTTCGTACTGCACGACCCGCGCCGTGGCGTGCCGGCCGGCGTGCCAGCGGACGAAGGACCGTACGGCTTCGGTGAGCCGCTCGGTGGGCGTGCCCTCACCCTCGTACGCCCCCGAGAGGATCTCCAGGGCCTTGTCGTGGCCGATCCTGCTGATCCGGTGGAGCAGCTCTTCCTTGGTCTTGTAGTGGATGTAGAGCGCCGCCGGGCTCATGCCCGCCCGGCCCGCGATGTCACGCGTCGTGGTCGCGTGGTAGCCGCGCTCCGCGAACGCCTCGACCGCGGCGACCAGCAACTTCCGGGCCGCCTCCGGGGTGACCTCGTCCCACGGCTTCTCGTCTTCGGCCGTCTGGTCCGCCGCACTCATCGCTCGTCCCTTCCCTGGTCAGGCGAACACCATACCGTGACAGTGAGCGGGCGCTTAGAGCTTCTGGAAGGGGTCGTGCTCGGCGAGGAGCTTCTCCAGCCTGGCCTGGTCGACCCGGCTGACGATCTGCCCGGCCTCCTGCCGGTCCCTGACCACCTTGGCGAGGGTGAAGGCCGAGGTGGTCAGGTACAGGACGGCGATGCCGAGGAAGGCGCGCACCCAGGGGTCGGCGTCCATGGTGAAGATGCCGAGCGCGACCGCTCCGAGCGCGACGGCGAAGGAGGCGACGGCCTGGCCGTAGTACGCCGCGGTGTTCTGCTGCTTGACCGGTGTCTCACTCATGGGCACAGCGTCGCTCCCCGGCCGGCGGGCCACATGCGCGCTGGTACTCAGATCGCGTACTCACGTCCCGCCGGCCCGTTCAGAACGCGGAGACGCCGGTGAGCGCGCGGCCGATGATCAGCTTCTGGATCTGGCTGGTGCCCTCGTAGAGGGTCATCACCCGGGCGTCGCGCAGCAGTTTGCCGACCGGGTACTCGTCTATGTAGCCGTAGCCGCCGAAGACCTGGAGGGCGTTGTTGGCGGCCCGGACCGCGGCCTCGGAGGCGAAGAGCTTCGCCTTGGACGCGGCGGTGGCGAAGTCCTCGCCGCGGTCGACGAGACCGGCGACCCGCCAGGTCAGCAGCCGGGCGGCGTCCACGTCGACGGCGATGTCGCTGATCAGCTCCTGGACCAGCTGGTGGTGGGCGATGGGCCTGCCGAACTGCTCGCGCTCACCCGCGTATCCGACGGCCGCTTCCAGCGCGGCCTGCGCGATGCCGACGCAGCCCGCGGCGACCGACATCCTGCCCTTGGCGAGCGCGGACATGGCGATGGAGAAGCCCTTGCCCTCGCGCCCGAGCAGGGCGCCGGCCGGCACCCGGACGTCCTCGAAGACCAGCTCGGCCGTGGCCTGGCCGCGCAGTCCGAGCTTTCCGTGGATCGTGCGGCGGGTCAGTCCGGGCGTGTCCGTGGGGACCAGGAAGGCGGAGACGCCCTTGTGCCCGGGGGCGTCGCCGGTCCGGGCGAAGAGCAGCACGACATCGGCCCAGGTGCCGTTGGTGATGAACATCTTGGCGCCGTTGATCACGTAGTCGCCGCCGTCGCGCACGGCCCTGGTGGCCAGGTTCCCGGCGTCCGAGCCGGTGCCGGGCTCGGTGAGACCGAAGCAGCCGACGGACTCGCCCGCCGTCAGGCGCGGCAGCCACCGGCGCTTCTGCTCCTCGGTGCCGTACGCGGCCACGGTCTTGGCGACCAGTCCGAGCGAGACGGAGACGATGCCGCGCACCGAGGAGTCACCGCGGCCCAGCTCCTCGGTGACCAGGCAGTACGCGAGATGGTCGCCGCCGGAGCCGCCGTACTCCTCGTCGATGGTGAGCCCGAGGAAGCCGAGCGCGCCGAGCTTCTTCACGATGCCCCGGTCGACGCTCTCGGCGCGGTCCCACGCGACGACGTGCGGGGTGATCTCACGGGCGACGAAGTCCCGGGCGAGCTGCCGTACGGCCGCCTGCTCCTCGCCGATCTCCAGGTCCATGTGCGTCCACCCCACTTTAACTACCAGTGCTAGTTTCTTTTTGGCAGGCCTACTATGTGCCGCATGGCCCGACCGCGCAAGCCCCTGCTCAGCAGAGAACGCATCGTCGAGACGGCGAGCGCGCTCGTGGACGCCGAGGGACTCGACGCGGTGTCCACGCGCCGCCTCGCCGCCGAGCTCGGCGTGAGCGGCCCCTCGCTCTACAACCATTTCCGCAACAAGGACGAGATCCTCGACGCCGTCGCCGACGCGGTCAGCGCCCGGGTCGACCTGTCGATGTTCCGGGAGGACGACCCCCGCGACTGGCGCACGGCCCTGCACGACTACGCGGTCTCCTACCGGGCCGCGCTGACCGCCCACCCCCACACCGTCCCCGTGCTGGCCCGCGGCCCGAGGCGCCGGCCGGCAGGCCTCAAGGTGGCCGACACGGTGTTCGGCGCGATGGTCCGCGCGGGCTGGCCCCCGGCCCAGGCCACCCACATCGGCGCCCTGATGCGCTACTTCATCACCGGCTCGGCGCTCGGCTCGTTCGCCCGCGGCTTCGTCGACGACGCGACCGCGTACGACCCGGCCGACTACCCGCACCTGGGCCAGGCCCACCTGCTGGCCGACCGGCAGGAGCAGGTGGACGAGGGCGCGTTCGAGACCGGGCTGCGGGCACTGCTCGACGGTCTCGCGATCCAGTACGAGACGCTTCGGCCCGCGCCGAACCGTCGCTGACGCATCCTGGGAGGCATGACCTCCTCGCGTGACCTCGCCGCCTTCGCCGCGCTCCTCGCGGACGAGACCCGTGCCGGGATCTGCCTCGCGCTGCTCGACGGGCGGGCCTGGACCGCCGGAGAACTCGCACGGCACACCGGGGTCGCCGCGTCGACCGCCAGCGAGCATCTCGGCAAGCTCGTCGCCGGCGGGGTGCTCGCCGAGGAGCGCCAGGGCCGGCACCGCTACGTACGGCTCGCCGACGACCGCGTGGCGCACCTCGTCGAGGAACTGGCCGCGTACGCCGCGCCGGAAGGGCCGGCGCGGCCGGCGCGCGGACTGCGCGAGTCGACCGTCGCCGCCGCCATGGCGCGCGGCCGCACCTGCTACGACCATCTCGCCGGCAGACTCGGCATCACGATCACCGGGGCCATGACCGAGCGCGGACTGCTCAGCCAGGACGCCGGGTTCGCCCTCACGGAGCGGGGCGCGCGGTGGTTCGACGAGCTCGGGGTGCCGCTGGAGCGCACCGGGCGGCGCCCGCTCGTACGGGGCTGCCTGGACTGGACCGAGCGCAAGCCGCACCTCGCCGGGCTCGCAGGGGCACGGCTGTGCCGCCACGTCCTGGACGCCGGCTGGTGCGTGCGCATCGGCTCGGAACGGGCGGTGAAGGTGACGGCGGAGGGCGAGCGGGCTCTCGGCCTGCTGCTCGGCATCGAGCCCGGGATATTGCGGTGAGCGCCGAAGGGTCCGGGCCGTACGGTCGCCCCATGACGAACCCGAAACGCCGCACCCGGCACGCGCAGTGGCCCGCTCTGGTCGCCGCGGGCGTCACCGTCGTGCTGTGGGCCTCCGCCTTCGTGTCCATCCGCAGCGCCGGCGAGGCCTACTCCCCCGGAGCCCTCGCCCTCGGCCGCCTGCTCGCCGGGTCCCTCGCGCTGGGCTGCGTGCTGCTGGTGCGCCGTGAGGGGCTGCCGCCCCGGGCCGCGTGGCCCGGCATCGCGGTGTCCGGGCTGCTCTGGTTCGGCGTCTACATGGTGGTGCTCAACTGGGGCGAGCAGGAGGTCGACGCGGGCACGGCGGCGATGGTCGTCAACATCGGGCCCGTGCTCATCGCCCTGCTCGGCGCGCGGCTGCTGGGCGAGGCGGTGCCGCCCCGGCTGCTGGCGGGCATGGCCCTGTCGTTCGCGGGCGCGGTCACAGTCGGCCTGTCGATGTCCGGCGAGGGCGGCGCGTCCACGCTGGGCGTGCTGCTGTGTCTGCTCGCGGCCGTCGGCTACGCGGGCGGCGTCGTGGCGCAGAAGCCGGCGCTGGCGCACGCGAGCGCGCTGCAGGTGACGACGTTCGGATGCCTGGTCGGTGCGGTGGCGTGCCTGCCGTTCGCGGGGCAGCTGGCGGACCAGGCGGCCCGCGCCCCGGTGTCCGCCACGCTGAACATGGTCTACCTCGGTGTGTTCCCGACCGCGCTCGCCTTCACGACCTGGGCCTATGCCCTGGCGCGTACGACCGCGGGCCGGATGGGAGCGACCACGTACGCCGTCCCGGCCCTCGTGGTGCTGATGTCCTGGCTGGTGCTGGACGAGGTGCCGGCGCTGCTGACGCTCGCGGGCGGTGCGCTGTGCCTCGCGGGGGTGGCGGTGTCGCGGTCCCGGCCGCGGAAGGGGTCCGCGGCCGGGACACCCGTCACTCCGCGGGAGTCGGCTGCTTCGCCTCCGGCGTCGCCGGGGCGGCCGCCTTCGCGGCCCGCGAGGCGAGAATCTTGATCGAGATCAGGGCGATCACGGCCAGCCCGATGATGTAGCCGGAGACGGCCATCGACGTGCCGGTGGCCTCCAGCAGCAGCACCATCATGAACGGCGCCAGGCCGCCGCCGAAGACAGCGGCGATCTGGTAGCCGAGCGACGCGCCGGTGTAGCGCATCTCGGCGGTGAACAGCTCGGCGAACAGGGCGGCCTGGGGCCCGTACATGATGCTGAGGAAACAGCTCGTGACGAACGTGCCGACGCCGAGCCACAGCAGCGAGGCCGTGTCGATGAGCAGGAACATCGGCACCGCCCACAGCAGCAGGCCCACCGCGCCCGCGGCGTAGATGCGCAGCCGCCCGATGCGGTCGGACAGCGACGCCGCCGCGGGGATCATGACGAGCTGGGTGAGGCTGACGCACAGGGAGACGGCCAGCACCGCGCTGCGCTCCATCTCGAGCTCGCGGGTCGCGTAGTCGAGCACGCCGGTGATGATGATGTAGAACGTCGCGGTGTTGACGGCGAAGGAGCCGCCGGCGAGGAAGACGGTGCCGAGGTGGCTGCGCAGGATGGTGCGCAGCGGCGAACGCTTTTCGGTCTTCTCCTGTGCGGCGAGGGCGCGTTCGGCCTCGCGGAACGCGGGGGTCTCCTCGACGCGGGTGTGGATGTACCAGGCGAGGCCGAGGACGAGGAACCCGACGAAGAACGGGACGCGCCAGCCCCAGGAGGCGAAGGCTGCGTCGTCGGTGACGGAGCCGGCCACGAGGAAGACGGTGTTGGCGGTGACCACGCCGATGGGGACACCGAGCTGGACGAGGCTGCCGTACAGACCGCGCTTGCCCTCGGGGGCGTACTCGGTCGCCATCAGCATCGCGCCGCCCCACTGGGCGCCGACGGCGATGCCCTGGACGATCCGGAGCAGCACGAGGACGACGGGTGCGGCGATGCCGATCGTCTCGTACGTGGGAAGCAGCCCGATTCCCGCGGTGGCGACGCCCATCAGCGTCAGCGCGAGGACCAGCATGGGCTTACGGCCGCGCTTGTCGCCGAGCTGGCCGGCGATGATGCCGCCGACGGGCCGTGCGAGGAAGCCCACCGCGAAGGTGGCGAAGGCGGCGAGGACGCCGGCGGAGGAGCTGCCGGCGGGGAAGTAGAGATCGCCGAGGACGAGGGCGGCGGCGATGCCGAAGACGAAGTAGTCGTACCACTCGACGGCGGAGGCGAGAGCGGCGGCGGTGGCGACGCGCCGGCGGTTCGAGGTGGCGGGGGACGGGGGTGCGGTGTCCATGCGTGCACTCCATGGGTGCGGGGAGGAGGAGTGCGGGGACCGTACCGACCGGTGGGTATGGAGTCAACGGGTTGCGCAGAGATGGGCCCCGGGGAGGGGTGGCGGGAGCGGACAGCCCGAAGGGCCCGGGGGCGTCGGTGCCCTCCGGGCGGGCCCTTCCCCACCCCGCCCCCTTCCCGAACTGGGGCTTCGCCCGGACCCCGTACCGCGCTCGGCGCAGTGTCCTACCGCCTGGCGGCCGTGGAGGGCCCCCAGACGGGCTGCATGCGCAGCCCACCGGCGTCCGGGGCGCGGGCCCGCCCCGGGCTCCTTCGGGGGCCCCGGCGTCGGGGAAGCTGGAGGCCCCCGCCCAAGAGCGTTAGGCGGCCCGGCACGCCCGAAGCGTGCGCCCGGCCAGGCCGCCGGGGCCGTGGGTCGGCAGGGCGCAGCCTGGGGTCCGCAGAGACCGACGTGGGCCGAGGACCCGGGGACCCCGACGCCGCGCCCGTGCAGGGCACAGAACGCAGGCCGCAGGGCCACGGGTCCGGACGGAAGCCCCGAACCCCCATCCGCCCGCGGCCAGACGCCGCCCCGAACAAGGGCGAGAGCGAAGCCCCGAAGCCCGCGCCCGGGCAGGCCACAGGGCCAGGCGGGGCCCGGGGCCTGCGCCCAGGCAGGGCGCAGAATCCGCCCGAACAGAGCGGGGGGCCGAAGCCCCGAAGCCCACGCCCGGCAGACCGCGGGGCCATGGGGTCCCAGCCAAGCCCCCGAAACCCGCATGCGCGCACGCGGAACCCGCGCCCGGCAGGGCGCAACGCAGGCCGCAGGGCCACGGGGTCCGCACCGGGGACCGAAATCCGCATCCGCCACACGCAGCACCCGCCCCGCACAGGGCGAGGGCAAAGCCCCGGAGCCCGCGCCCGGTAGGGCGCGGGGCCGGGTCCGGGCGGAGACCGAGGGGCGGGGTGGGGGAAAGGTCAGAACACCACCAGCGACCGCCCGCCACGGCCCTCGCGCATCGCCGTGAACGCCGCCGGAATGTCCTCCAGGCCGATGCGGTCCGTCACGAGCGCGCTCAGGTCGAGGCCGCCCTCGCGGATGTGGGTCGCGAGGACCGGGAGGTCGCGCTCCGGGTCGGAGTTGCCGTAGACGCAGCCCGAGAGCGTTCGGCCCCAGTGGAAGAGCTCCAGGGCGTTGAAGGTGACCTGCTGGTCCTTGCCGCCGATGCCGACGACCGTGGTGCGGCCGCCGCGGCGGGTCGAGTCCCACGCCGTGCGGATCGTGGTCGCGCGTCCGACGCACTCGATCGCGACGTCCGCGCCCCGCCCGCCGGTCAGCCGGCGCACCTCCTTCGCCGTGGTGTCGGACGCGACCACGTACTCCGTGGCGCCCGCCCGGCGGGCCAGTTCCTCCTTCTCGGGCGAGACGTCGACCGCGATGACCGTGGCCGCGCCGGCGATCCGGGCCGCCTGGAGCGTGGCGAGGCCCACCCCTCCGACACCGTGGACGACGACCGACTCCCCCTCGCGTACACGGGCGGAGTGGTGGACGGCCCCGTACCCGGTGAGCACGGCGCAGCCGAGGAGCGCCGCGTCGGTCAGGGACACGCCCTCGGGCGCGGGGAGCACGCAGTTCGCCGCGACGACGGTCTCCTCGGCGAACGCGGCCACGTTCAGCCCGGGATGCAGTTCGGTGCCGTCCGCGGTGACGGCGTGGACCCGCCCCGCGCCGGTCAGGGCGTCGGCACACAGCCAGACCTCCCCGATCGAGCAGGCGTGGCAACTGCCGCAGGAAGGGGCCCAGTTGAGGACCACGCCGTCGCCGGGCGCGACGTGGGCGACGCCCTCGCCGACGGAGACGACGGTGCCGGCGCCCTCGTGTCCGAGGACGGCAGGCACGGGCACGCGCATGGTGCCGTTGGACAGGGACAGGTCGGAGTGGCACACCCCGGCGGCGGCGAGGCGGACCCGGACCTGGCCGGGGCCGGGCTCGGGCAACGAGATCTCGGCGATCTCCAGGGGGGAGCCGACGGCGGGCAGGACTGCGGCGCGGACCACGATGATGTCTCCCGGCTCAGAACTGGAGGGACTTGGTCTGGAGGTACTCGGCGAGGCCGTGCGGACCGAGCTCGCGGCCGACCCCGGACTGCTTGTAACCGCCGAAGGGAGCACGAGGGTTGAACCGGCCGCCGTTGATGTCGACCTGCCCGGTGTCCATGCGGCGGGCGAACGCGACCGCCTCGGCCTCGTCCTGCGCCCAGACGGCGCCGGCCAGACCGTAGACGGTGCCGTTGGCGATGGCGAGCGCGTCGTCCTCGTCCTCGTACTTCAGGATCGAGACGACCGGGCCGAAGATCTCCTCCTGGGCGATGGTCATGCCGGGGGTCACGTCGGCGAAGACGGTCGGGCTGACGTAGTAGCCGGTCTCCAGCGGCGCGTCGGGGCCGCCGGCGACGACGCGGGCGCCCTCGGCGATGCCCTTCTCGATATAGCCGCGGACCCGTTGCTGCTGCTTGGCGTTGACGAGCGGGCCGACCCTGTCTCCGGGGACGTACTTGGCGACCGCGGCGGCGGCCAGCGCGACGGCCTCGTCGTACCGGTCCTTGTGTACGAGCATCCGGGTCCAGGCGCTGCAGGTCTGGCCGGAGTTGGACATCACGTTGGCGATGCCGACGTTCACGGCCTTCGCGAGGTCGGCGCCGGGCAGGATGACGTTGGCGGACTTGCCGCCGAGCTCCAGGGCGACGCGCTTGACCGCGGCGCCCGCGGTCGCGCCGATCTGCCTGCCGACGGCCGTCGAGCCGGTGAAGGACACGAGGTCGACGTCCTCGTGCGCGGCGAGGGCCTGGCCCGCGACCGGCCCGAGGCCGGTGACGAGGTTGAACACTCCGGCGGGTACGCCCGCGTCGTGGACGGCCTCGGCGAAGAGCTGTGCGGTCAGCGGGGTGTCCTCGGCGGGCTTGAGGACGACGGTGCAACCGGCGGCGAGCGCGGGAGCGACCTTGGCGACGATCTGGTGCAGCGGATAGTTCCAGGGCGTGATCGCGGCGACGACGCCGGCGGGCTCCATGAGGACGGTGGAGTTGCCGATCGTCTCCTCGAAGGAGTAGTCGGCGGCGAGTTCGGCGTACGAGCCGGCGACCAGCAGCGGCATGCCGGTGTGCACGGCCTGGGCGAGCGCGGGCGGGGCGCCGAGCTCGGCGGTGACAGTGGCGGCGATGGTGTCCTGGCGGTGTGCCAGTTCGTCACGCAGGGCTGTGAGCAGGGCGGCGCGCTCGGCGGGCGGTGTGGCCGCCCAGGCGGGGAACGCGGCGCGGGCCGCGCGTACGGCGGCGTCGACGTCCTCGGCGGTGCCGGCCGGCACATGGCCGATGACCTGCTCGTCCGCCGGGTTGACCACCGCGATGGTGTCGGTGGTGGCCGCGGGCCGCCACTGGCCGCCGATGTACATGCCGTCGTGAGCCTTCATCGCTCTCCTCCACGCTTCGTGGTCGTGTCCGGGCCCAAACTAGCGCTGTTAGTTTTCGCGCGCCAGAGGCAGCCGGGCGGGTGGAGCGTAACGGGGAGACGTGTCCGGCCGGCGTACGGGAGCGTCCCTGCCGCTCACCGCGCGGGCGTGCACGGACAGCGCGGCGCCCCGCGCCACACGGCAGGCCCGCCGACCGGCAGACCCCGGGAGCCACACGGGCAGAGCCGCTCGCTCAGAAGCCGCTCGGGCCAAGGCGGCACAGAAAGGCTTTCGGGCATGCGGCCGCCAGTTCCGCGACATGGGCGCGTCACACCTTTCGGGGTGATCGGCGGGCAGGACAGCTATGCGTGCCGGTTCCCCTGCTCGGCAGGGTGCCCGGGGCGTGACCCGGGCACCGAAGAGGCCTCCGGGGGGCCTGCGGGGCGGGGGCGTCGGAGGGCCGCCGCCGACGACAGCGCCAGGAGCGCCCCGGTCAGGACGAACGGCGTGGCGGCGCCGGCGAGGCCGGCGACCAGGCCGGCGCCCGCCGGTGCGGCCACCTGGCCGAGGCGGTTGCCGGTCAGGCGCAGGGCGAGCGCGGTCGACCGCGCGTCGGCCGGCGCCGCCTGCACCACCGTCGTCATCGACAGCGGCTGGCCGGCGCCGAGGCAGAAGCCCAGCAGGATCAGCATCGCTGCGAGCGCCCACAGCGGAACGGGCAGCGCGATGCCGCCGCACAGCAGCCCGCCGATCAGGCAGGTCGTGGTCAGCAGACCCCTGCGGCCCATGAGCCGGATCATGGGGGTCATCACCAGCCGGCAGGCGATGGTGGCCGCGGCCCGCAGGCTGAGCAGCACACCGACGACGGCGGGCGCGATGCCCCGGTGTTCGCCGATCACCGGCAGGTACGCCGTGAGGATGTCGGTCGCGGAGAGCACCGCGAGACTGATGAGGATTCCGGCGGGGACGCCGCGGGTGCGCAGGATGCTGCGTACGGGCACCGTCGTGCGATCCTCGCGCGGCCGGGGCGGGGTGCGGTGCTCGATGCGCCACAGCGAGGCGAGAGACGCGGCGGCCACGGCCGCCGCGGCGAGCAGCGCGTATCCGCTCGTACGGGCCAGGTCGCCGCCGATCACGGCGCCGGCGGCGACGGGCCCGACGAGCTGGCCGAGCGAGGCGCCGATGGTGAAGTGGCCGAAGTTGCGGTCCTGTTCGGCGGGTGCGGACTGCCGGGCGACGATCGACTGGGCGCCGATGACGAAGCAGAGGTGGCCGAGCCCCATGACGCCGCTCCACGCGGCCATCGCCGCGAGGGAGCCCGCCGCAGCGCTGAGGGCGCATCCGCCGGACATCAGGACGACGCCGACGGGCAGCAGGGGTGCGCACCGCCCGTGGTCCGTCCTGCGCCCCAGCGGTACGGCGGCGAACAGGGGAAGCAGCGCGTAGACACCGGCGATGACGCCGATGGCGCGCTCGTCCGCGCCCAGCGAGAGGGCGCGGTAGGAGACGGCGGGCCGCGCCATCGACACCGCGCCCTGGGCGAGGGAGAACGCGATGACGAGGCGCAGCAGCCAGCTCCGGGACTCCGTCACGTCAGATGATTCCGAAGAGGATTCCGGCGCCGAGGACCACCAGCGAGGTGAGCGCGGCCCACTTGACGGTGAAGCGGGTGTGGTCGCCGAACTCGACCTTGGCCATGCCGACCAGGACGTACACGGCGGGCACCAGCGGGCTCGACATGTGCAGTGCCTGGCCGACGAGCGAGGCGCGGGCGATCTCCAGCGGGGAGACGCCGTGGGCGGCGCCGGCCTCGGCGAGGACGGGCAGCACGCCGAAGTAGAAGCCGTCGTTGGACATGAAGTACGTGAGCGGGAGGCTCAGCAGGCCGGTGACGACGGCCATGTGCGGGCCCATGCCCTCGGGGATCGCCCCGACGAGCCAGTCGGCCATGTGCTCGACCATGCCGGTGCCGGTGAGGACGCCGGTGAAGACGGCGGCGGCGAAGACCATGCCGGCGACGTTGAGGACGTTGTCGGCGTGGGCGGCGATCCGGGCCTTCTGGTCGGTCATCCGGGGGAAGTTGACCGTGAGGGCGAGGGCCGCACCGAGCAGGAAGAGGACCGGGATGGGCAGCAGCTCCATGATCATGGAGGCGAGGAGAACGACGGTGAGCCCGAGGTTGAACCAGTAGAGCTTGGGGCGCAGCGTGGCGCGGTGGGGGTCGAGTCCCTGGAAGCCCTCGTCGTCGCCCTCGGCGGCGTCCTTGCTCCCGGTGTCCGATGCCCCCGCACCGGGGCCGCGGCCCGCGGCCGGCTTCGTCCGGTCGCCGCCGCCCGTCTTCACCAGCACGGTCTCGGTGTGCGGCTCCAGGACCTCGTCCAGGGAGAGGAAGCCGAGGCGCTTGCGCTCGCGACGGCCGAGGACGTACGCGAGGACCATCACGAACAGGAGGCCGACGCCGAGGGCCGGGATCATCGGGACGAAGATGTCGCCCGCGTCCAGTTTCAGCGCGGTCGCCGCACGGGCGGTCGGGCCGCCCCAGGGCAGCGTGTTCATGACGCCGTTGGCGGTCGCGGCGATACCGGTCATGACGACCAGGCTCATCTTGAGGCGCTTGTAGAGCGGATACATCGCCGAAACCGTGATCATGAAGGTCGTCGAGCCGTCACCGTCCAGCGAGACGATGGCGGCCAGGAGTGCCGTACCGATCACGATGCGCAGCGGGTCCGCCTTGCAGAAGCGCAAGATGCCCCGGACGATCGGGTCGAACAGGCCGACGTCGATCATGACGCCGAAGTAGACGATCGCGAACATCAGCATCGCGGCCGTGGGCGCGAGATTGCCGACGCCCTCGAGGACGTAGTCCCCGAGGTGCGCACCCTTTCCGACGATGACGCAGAAGAGTGCGGGGATGAGGACCAGCGCCGCTATCGGCGACATCTTCTTCATCATGATCAGGACCAGGAAGGTCGCGATCATGGCGAAGCCGAGGATTGTCAGCATGGGGACACCTAACGTTCATCCTTGAACTCCACCGGGGCGGCGGTTCGGATGACGTTAGGTGTCGTCAATTGCCGTTAACAAGATGTTGACACGTGAGCAATACGAGCAAAACCCCAGGTCAGTCCATGGGTGCGACCTCGACGGGGAAGCCGTTGAGCACTGCCGTGCCCGACAGGGGGTCCAGCCGGGAGCCGTCGAGCAGCTGGTTGACGTTGACTCCGGGCCGGGCGGAGGCCACCGAGAGCCGGGTACCCGGCCTGTCGTGGCCCCAGCCGTGCGGCAGGCTCACGACGCCCGGGCGGACGTCCGCGGTGATCTCCACGGGTGCCTCCACCCGGCCGCCGTCCGCGGTGACCGCGGCCGTCGCGCCGTCCGTGAGGCCGAGACGGGCCGCGTCGTCGGGGTGGACGTGCAGGGTGCAGCGGTTGGAGCCGCCGCCCAGTGCCGGCACGTTGTGCAGCCAGCTGTTGTTGGAGCGCAGATGGCGGCGGCCGACCAGCACGAGCCCGTCGGGACGCCGGTCGAGGGCGCTGCGGAGCCTCGGCAGATCGGCGGCGATCGGCGCGGGCAGCAGCTCGATGCGCCCGCTGCGGGTCCTGAGCACCTGCGGGACGCGCGGCTGGAGGGGCCCGAGGTCGATGCCGTGCGGGTTCTCCAGGAGCTTGGCGAGGGTGAGCTCGTACGGGCCGAGGCGCAGCATCAGGTCCAGGCGGCGCTCGGCTCCGCTGCCGCCGGTGAGTTCGGCGGCGAGCTCGGCCGCGTCCTGGCCGTGCACGGGTGAGTGGGGGTCGGCGACGGCCTTGGCGAGGGAGCGCTGGACGACCATGTCGTCGACGGCGGACGGTTCGGCGCCGTGCATGCCGCCGACCGCGAGGACCAGCCGGGCGTGGATCTCGCACTCGTCCATCAGCCCGTCCTCCAGGGGGACGGCGGCGGGCGTGTAGCGGACCTGGTTGCGTACGGCGAGGGCGTTGAAGGCGAAGTCGAAGTGGGCGCTCTGGGAGGGGGGCGGTGGGGGCAGCACCACGTCGGCGTGGCGTGACGTCTCGTTCAGGTACGGGTCGACGCTGACCATGAAGTCCAGACCGCTCAGCGCCGCGTCGAGGCGGTCGCCGTCGGGGGCGGAGAGCACCGGGTTGGCGGCGATCGCGATGAGGGCTCGGATCCGCCCGTCGCCCGGTGTCTCGATCTCCTCGGCGAGTGCGGCGACGGGGAGTTCGCCCTTGGCCTCCGGGTGTCCGCCGACACGGCTCGACCAGCGGCCGAGGGCGAAGCCCTTGCCCGGGCCGGCCGGGCGCGGGGCCTTGTCGGTGGCGGCGAGGGGGAAGAGTGCGCCGCCCGGCCGGTCCAGGTTGCCGGTGAGGATGTTGAGGACGTCGACGAGCCAGCTCGCGAGGGTGCCGTGCTCCACGGTGCAGCTCCCGATGCGCCCGTAGACGGCAGCGGACGGCGCGGCGGCGAGCTCGCGGGCGATCGTACGGATCTCCTCGGCGTCCATGTCGCAGGCGGCGGCCACGGCTTCCGGGGTGAAGTCCCGCACCGCCGCCTCGACGTCGCCGACCTGCTCCACGTGCCCGGCGAGAGCGCCGAGGTCGGTCAGTTCCTCCTCGAACAGGACGTGGGCGAGGGCGGCGAGCAGGAGCGCGTCGGTGCCGGGGCGGATCGCGACGTGCCGGTCGGCGAGCCGGGCGGTGCGGGTGCGGCGGGGGTCGACGACGGTGAGCGTGCCGCCGCGGCGGCGCAGTGCCCTCAGCTTGCCGGGGAAGTCGGGTGCGGTGCACAGGCTGCCGTTGGACTCGAGCGGGTTGGCGCCGAGGAGGAGCAGGTGGGCGGTGCGGTCCAGGTCGGGGACGGGAATGGCGACGGCGCTGCCGTAGAGCAGTCCGCTGGAGACGTGCTTGGGCATCTGGTCGAGGGTGGAGGCGCTGAAGACGTTGCGCGTGCGCAGGGTGGACAGCAGGACCGACGGGTAGAGGCCGCCGGCCATGGTGTGCACGTTGGGGTTGCCGAGGACGACACCGACGGCGTCGGGTCCGTGCTGCTCGATCAGCGGTCGTATGCGGGCGGCGACGAGATCGAACGCCTCCTCCCAGCTCGCCTCGCGCAGGCGGCCGTTCTCGCGCACGAGCGGGGTGCGCAGCCGGTCGGGGTCGGCGTCGAGCTCGCCGAACGAGGCGCCCTTGGGACAGATGAAGCCCTCGCTGAAGACGTCGTCCCGGTCACCGCGCGCACCGGTGACCCGGGTGCCCTCGATGGTCAGGGTGAGCCCGCAGGTGGCCTCGCACAGCGGGCAGATGCGCGGTGCGGTGCGGGCGCCTCGATCGGCGGGCGGCGGATTGGTCGCGGTAAGAGCGGCAGGTGCGGTGCGGGACACGGGTCCTCCCCCGGGGCGGGTGGCACGGTGACGGGTGGCCCGTCGAGCATACCGACCGGTATGCATGGGCGGGAGGGGTACGACGTCCGGAGGCCAAGGGACCACTCTCGGCAAGGACGCGGGCACGGGAAACCGAAGGGCCCGCCCTTCACGCCCCCTGTGGAGGCGCGTCCAGCACATCCGCGAGGTACGCCCGCAGCAGCAGCCGCGTCTCGCCCACGATCCCCTCGTCCCCCGTCTCGCTCACCCGGAAGGCCAGCTGCAGCAGCGCGTCCGCCGCCTCGACCGCGACCAGGACCGCGCGCCGCAGCCGCGCGTCCGGCTCACGCCCCTGGTGGGCGGCGAGCAGGCGGACGAGCCGGTCGGCGACCTCGTCGTTGGGGCCGGCGACCGGGGCGCCGACCGGGACCTGGGCGCCGAAGTCGATCAGCGCGAAGCCGGGGACCGCGCGCTTCATCGCCAGGTACTCGTCGAGCATGACGTCGACGGCGCCGCGCCAGTCCCCCGCCGGCAGCCGGACGAGGAGCCCGGCGACCCGCTCGGCGTAGCGGTCGAGATTGCGGTGCCCCAGCGCCTCCACGAGCGCCCGTTTGTTGCCGAAGAAGCGGTAGACGGAGCCGATCGGGACGCCGGCCCGCGCCGCCACGTCGCGCGTGGACAGTTCCTCGTAGCCGCAGGTGTCGAGGAGTTCGGCGCAGGCGTCCAGGATGCGCGCGAGACGGTCGGCGCTGCGCTGCTGCACGGGCGCACGGCGCAGAGGTGGCTGGGACACGCCGTCCATGATGCCGCCCCGTTGCCGTTGACGGGACGGTCCTGCAATCCTACGGTTATCCATAGGAATGGGTACGGGAACGGAAATCCCTCGGCACCAGGAGCGGGCGATGAGCGGTATCGACGAGACGCGCAAACTTGTGGAGGGACTCGGCGACGAGTCGTTCCTGTCCGGCTTCGGCAACGAGCACAGCTCGGAGGCGGTCCCCGGCGCCCTCCCCCACGGGCGGAACTCACCGCAGCGCGCCCCGCTCGGTCTCTACGCGGAACAGCTCAGCGGCACCGCCTTCACCGAGCCCCGCGCCCACAACCGCCGTTCCTGGCTGTACCGCATCCGTCCCTCGGCCATGCACCCGGCGTTCGTCCGCGCCGACAACGGCCGCATCCGCACAGCCCCGTTCACCGAGACGGTTCCCGACCCCAACCGCCTGCGGTGGAACCCGCTGCCGGAGCCCGCGCCCGGCACGGACTGGCTCGCGGGCCTGTGGACGCTCGGCGGCAACGGCGACGTGGCCCAGCGCACCGGCATGGCCGTGCACCTGTACCACGCCAACGCCTCCATGGAGCGGGTGTTCAGCGACGCGGACGGCGAACTGCTGATCGTCCCCGAGCGCGGCGGCCTGCTGCTGGTGACCGAGTTCGGCCTGCTGCCCGCGCGGCCCGGCGAGATCGCGCTGATCCCCCGCGGCGTCCGCTTCCGCGTGGAGCTGCTCGACCACAGCGCCCGCGGCTACGTCTGCGAGAACTACGGGCAGCCGTTCCAGCTGCCCGACCTCGGCCCGATCGGCGCCAACGGCCTCGCGCACCCCCGCGACTTCCTCGCCCCGGCCGCGGCGTACGAGGACGTCGAAGGCCCCATCGAGGTGGTCAACAAGTTCTGCGGGAACCTGTGGACCGCGACGTACGGCCACTCGCCGCTCGACGTCGTCGCCTGGCACGGCAACCACGTCCCCTACGTCTACGACCTGCGCCGCTTCAACGTCATCGGCACGATCTCGTACGACCACCCCGACCCGTCCATCTTCACGGTGCTGACCTCGCCGTCCGACACCCCCGGTCTCGCCGGCGTCGACTTCGTGGTCTTCGCGCCGCGCTGGCTGGTGGGCGAGGACACGTTCCGCCCGCCGTACTTCCACCGCAACGTGATGAGCGAGTACATGGGCCTGATCGAGGGCGCCTACGACGCGAAAGCCGAAGGCTTCGTCCCCGGCGGAGGCTCGCTGCACAACATGATGTCGGCGCACGGCCCCGACCGGGAGACCTTCGACCGGGCGAGCTCCGTCGAGCTGAAGCCGCAGAAGGTCGACAACGGCCTCGCCTTCATGTTCGAGACCCGCTGGCCGGTGATCGCGACCGAGCAGGCGGCGAACGCCGACCACCTGCAGAAGGGCTACGACACCGTATGGCAGGGTCTTGAGCGCCACTTCCGGCCGTAGTACGGAGATGCCGTGACCTCCTTCGCCCCGGACTCGCTCGTCCTGAACCGCAAGCTGCCGCTGTGGTACCAGGTCTCGCAGTCGCTGCGCGCCTCGATACTGGGCCGTGCGCCCGAGGCGTCTCTGCGGCTGCCCACCGAGGAACAGCTCGCCCAGCACTACGGGGTGAGCGTGCTCACCATGCGCCAGGCGCTGAAAGAGCTCGAGGAGGAGGGGCTGATCACCCGCCACCGCAGACGCGGCACCTTCATCGAGCCGGGGGCGCGCAGGAGCGCGCCCAGGCGGCTGCTGGGCTCGATCGACGCGATCGTGGCCCAGCAGTCGGGCGAGCGCACCACGGTCCTCGGCCACGGTCCGCAGCCGGTCCCGGGTGAGCTGGCCGAGTTCTTCCCGGACGAGGACGAGGTCGTGGTCTTCCGGCGACTGCGCTGCGACGGCGACAGCGGCGAGCCCACGAACTGGGCGGAGAACGCCCTGCGCCCCGAATTCGCGGGGCGTGTGGAGTGCACCGACCTGGAGCGCTGGCCGATGACGAAGGTCCTGCGGGACGTGCTGGGCGTGCGGATCAGCCGGATCACGGACACGGTGGAGGCACGGTTGGCCGACCCGCAGACGGCGGAGCTGCTGCGGGTGCCGCTGCTCAGCCCGATCCTCCACTACACGGGGGTGACGTACGACGAGGACGGCCGGGTCGTCGACGTGGCCCGCATCCGCTACCGCGGCGACCGCTTCTCCTTCTCGGTGACCGTGGATGCCGCGGACTGAACGGCTTCACCTGTCTTTCCGAGGCGGCTCCGGCGTTCATGCCGGGGAGGAATCGTCTCCCGTCCTGGCGACGCGCGTCGCGCCATCCCGCACCAACCGGAGCGCGGAGCGCCCGCCCCCTGCCGCCCGGCGAAGCCGGGCCGATGCGAACACCCGTCCAGGGTGTCGCTGGTTCGCGTACGCGTGCGCGAGAACCGTGCACGCGTGTGAGCGGGGATGCCTACGGTCGGTGTTGTGAAGTTGGTGGTGCAGATCAAGCTGCTGCCGTCACCCGAGCAGGCGGCGGCGTTGGAGAGGACCCTGCGCGCCTGCAACCGAGCCGCCACCTACGTGTCGACGGTCGCATTCAAGCGGGGCGTGAAGGACCGCAACGGGCTGCAGAAGCTCTTGTACACGGACGTCAAGGCCACGTTCGGGCTGTCAGCGCAGCCGGCGGTGCGGGTCGTCAAGAAGGTCGTGGATGCCTACAGCACGCTGGCCGCGCAGGCCAAGGCCGGGCTCTTGGGTAAGACCACGTCCAGGCGCTACCGCAAGGCGATGGGCAGCCCAGTCGCCTTCCGGCCGGAGGCGGCACAGCCGTTCGACGACCGGTGCCTGTCCTGGCAGACCGATGCCTGCACCGTGTCGATCTGGACGGTGGACGGCCGGATGCGTGGCGTCCGCTACACCGGCGCCGCGGATCAGTTGAAGGTGCTGGCCGAGTACCGCAGGGGCGAGTCCGATCTTGTGCAGCAGGGCGGGAAATGGTTCCTGATCGCCACCTGCGAGGTTCCCGAACCGGAGGTGTCCGAGCCGGTCGACTGGATCGGTGTGGACCGCGGCATTGTCAATCTCGCCACCACCTCTGACGGCACGAACTACCAGGGCCGTGGCTTGGCCCGCTACCGCAACTGGTGTGCCCGCAAGCGCGCGGAGTTGCAGCAGAAGCAAACTCGCTCGTCCACCCGCCGCCTGGCGCGCCGCGCCAAGAAGGAACAGCGCCATGCCACCCACATGAATCACCGCATCAGCAAGGAGATCGTGTCCGTTGCGCAACGCACCGGTCGCGGAGTGGCCGTCGAGGTACTCGACGGCATCCGGGAGCGGGTACGGCTTCGACGCGACCAGCGGGGCGCCCTCTCCTCCTGGCCCTTCCACCAGCTCGGACAGCACCTCACCTACAAAGCGAGACAGGCTGGAGTGGCGTTCTTGGAGGTGGATGCGGCCTATAGCTCGCAGCGCTGCCCGCGTTGCGGCCATACCGAGAAGGCCAACCGGCCCAATCGGGACCACTTTTCCTGCCGTCGGTGTGGCCTCGCTGGGCCCGCCGACGTCGTCGCCGGGGTCAACGTGCGCGACCGTGCACGCTCGGCGTGGGCATTCGTCACCATGCCCGTCCCCGCCACGGCCTGAACAGGCCCGGGAGAGGGGAGATGCGACCCGTGACCGCCCTGTCGTAGGGGGCAGTCGGGAGCGCGACGAGGTGCGAACGACCGGGCAGTCAAGCGCGGTCGTTCACGGCCGAGAAGGTGACTAGCATGCGGACGGTGACTGCTCACACCGAGGACGACGCGCCGCTGCTCGACGACCTCATGCCCTGGTCCGTGGCGCCGCTGCGGCTGGGCCGGGGCTGGGTGATGGCGCCGGACGCCGCGTCCCTGCGGGCCCGCTGGGACGCGCTCGTCCGGGCGGACGGCGCCGAGCGCGAGGCCCTGTTCGGGCCCACCCGGGCACGTACTGCGCACAGCGCGGTCGCGCAGCTGCCGGGGCAGGCGACCGGGACCGGGCGGATGGCCCGCGAGCGGGGCCGCTGCCCCGAGCCGGTGCGCGTGCTGCACGGCGCGTTCGACGAGCAGTGGCTGATACCGGACCACCGGCTGATCGACGCGGCCCGGCCGGAGTTGTGGCGGGTGCGGGACGGGCGGCAGCTCTTCGTCGTCGAACAGGGCCATGTCCCCAAGGCGACGGGGCCCGCGCTCGTCGTGACGGCGCTGCTGCCGGACGGGCGCTCGCCGGCGGGACGCCAGGGCCGGATCCGTCCCCTGTACCGCAGGCCGGGCGCGCGGGAGCCGAACGTCTCGCCGGGGCTGCTGGACCTCCTCGCGGACCGGTACGGGCACGGGGTGGCTGCCGAGGACCTGGTCTGCTGGGCTCTGGCGTCGGCCGTCGCCGGCCCCGCGGGGTGCGTGGTCCCGCTGCCTGCCGACGCCACTGTGTGGGCGGCGGGGGTGGAGCTGGGCCGGCGGGCGATGCGGATCGAGCTGCGCGGCGCGCACGGCGGGGAGCGCCCCAGGCTGCCGGGCGGCCGGCGCCCCTATGTGCGGGCGGCCCTGCCCGCGCGGCCGGACGCGCTCGCGTACGACGCGGACGAGGAGACGCTGACCATCGGCGACAGCGGCCGTGTCGCGCCGGTGCCGCGCGCGGCGTGGGAGTTCGAGGCGGGCGGCGTCCGGGTGCTGGAGCTCTGGTTCGCACGGCGCGCGGCGGGCGGGGAACCGGGCTCCCTGGAGGCGGTGCGGCCGGCGTCCTGGCCTCAGGAGTGGACGTCCGAGCTCCTGGAACTGATCACGGTGCTGGCACTGCTGGCGGAACTGGAGCCGGAGCGCAAGAGGCTGGGCGAGTGCGCCCGGATCGGGGCGGCGGAGCTGCGGGCGGCTGGAGTGCTGCCGCCGCCGGGGCCGGCGCGCCGGCCGGCGTCGGTACTGGACCACGCGGAGGAAGGCCCGGAGGGCCAGTTCGCTCTGCTGTGACGTTCCCCCCACCCCGCCCCTTCCCTGACCGGGCCCCGACGCGGGCGTGCGGCTCGCGAGTCCGCCGGCCCGGGGCAACGCCAGCCCCGCCGGCGTTTGAGGCGCGGGGTTCGGGGCGGAGCCCCGACAAGGGCGTCCCGGCACAGGAAGCCCCCGCCGGCGCTTGAGACAGGGGCTCGGGGGCAGCGCCCCGGAGAAGCGCAGCGTCCGGCCGCAGCGCCCCCGAGAAGCGCAGCGGCAACCGCGTCAAGGGGACGCCGTGGCCAAGTCGGCCCGGCGTTTTCATGATCCCCAGGGGTGACAAGATGGCGGTTACACATTAGACACGGCCTATGAGCCAACAGCCACTGCCCCTGGACGGCATCACGGTCGTCGCCGTCGAGCAGGCCGTCTCCGCACCGTTCGCCACGCGCCAGCTCGCCGACCTCGGCGCCCGCGTGATCAAGGTCGAGCGCCCGGACGGCGGTGACTTCGCGCGCGGCTACGACACCGCGGCCCGCGGGCTCGCCTCGCACTTCGTCTGGTGCAACCGCGGCAAGGAGTCCATCGCCGTCGACCTCAAGGACCCGCGCGGACTGGACATCGTGCACCGGCTCGTCGCGGACGCCGACGTGTTCGTGCAGAACCTCGCGCAGGGCGCGGCGGCCCGGCTCGGTCTGGACGCCGCGGCCCTGTGCGCGCGGCACCCGCGGCTGATCGCCGTCGACATCTCGGGCTACGGCTCGACAGGCCCGTACGCGCACAAGCGTGCGTACGACATGCTCGTGCAGTGCGAGGCCGGTCTGGTGTCGGTGACGGGGACGGCGACCGAGCCGGTGAAGGCGGGCGTCCCGGCGGCCGACATCGCCGCCGCGATGTACGCCTTCTCGGGGGTGCTGGCGGCGCTGTTGCGGCGCGGTACGACCGGCCGCGGCGGCCCGGTCGAGATCTCGATGCTGGAGTCGCTGGCCGAGTGGATGGGCCACCCGCTCCACCACGGGATGCACGGAGGTGCGGCCCCGGCGCGCACAGGTGTCGCGCACGCCGTCATCTCCCCTTACGACGCGTACGACACGGCCGACGGCGGCCAGGTGCTCCTGTCGGTGCAGAACGACCGCGAATGGCGCCGGCTCGCCGAGAGTGTGCTGGCGCGACCGGATTTGGCGGACGACCCGGACTTCGCCACGAACACCGCGCGCACCGCGAACCGGGCGCGTACGGACGCGGTGGTGGCCAAGGCCCTGGTGGGGCTGACGACGCAGGACGCGATCGACCGGCTGGAGGCCGCGGGCATCGCCTGTGCGCGCCTGAACACCGTGACGGACGTGGCCGGACATCCGCAGCTGGCCGCCCGTGACCGGTGGCGCGAGGTCGACTCGCCGGCCGGGCCGCTTCGGGCGCTGCTGCCCCCGATCACGCTGCCGGGCGGGGCCCCGGCGCGGATGGGGGCGATTCCCTCGCTCGGCGAGCACACCGACGCGCTGCTGCGGGCCCTGGGGATGACGGATGAGGCCGCGGCGGCGCTGCGCCGGGACGGTGTGGTCGCCTGAGCGGTCGCGCGAGGAAGGGGTGGGACGGGGTCGGTCAGCCGCGGCTGCCGAACAGGGAGCGCCGCAGCCGCCGCAGCGGGGCGAACAGCGAGACGCGCGCGCTCTTGCTCCCGCGACCGTGCCGCACGTCGCGCGAGGTCAGCTCTTGCATCAGCAGGGTCGCCTCGGCGGCCTCGCCCTGCGGGACGGCAGGGCCGCCGAGCACCGAGAGGTGGCGGTCGAGACGCGAACTCGTCGCGACGCTTCCGCAGGTGATGGCAGGCACGCGGGCCCTGCTGCGAACTGTTATCTGATCCATGTCACTCCCCACCCGTACGAGACACCCGGCCCGGGCACATTAAGCCTATCTCCCCGACGGGACACCCGTGTATCCCGCCCGCATGATTCACCACACTCGTACGGGGGTTGACGGTTACTCTCCGAATACAGCTGATCCCAGGGCGAGTTGGGCGATCGTGGCAACCCTCTCGGCAGGCCGGAAGAACTGATGGCTGGTCAATCTATGTCAGGCCACGAGCAGTTGAGCTAGATTCGAGGGGTTTCCACCGTGTTGCGGCTGGTTGCGGACAGGAGGCACGGCATGAGCGGACCACCGGGAACCGACCGGCTGATCGCGGAGCGCTACCGCCTGATCGGGCCGCTCGGCGAGGGCCGTACGGGCGTGGCGTGGCTGGCCCGCGACGAACTGCTGGGCCGCGACGTCGCGGTCAAGGAGGTCCGCGCTCCGGCCGGTCTCGACGCCACAGCGGCGCGCGGGCTGTACGGAC
This sequence comes from Streptomyces sp. PKU-EA00015, assembly GCF_013387495.1. Classification (GTDB taxonomy): domain Bacteria; phylum Actinomycetota; class Actinomycetes; order Streptomycetales; family Streptomycetaceae; genus Streptomyces. The sequence continues at coordinate 56,612 of NZ_JABZEE010000032.1, forward strand.
GGCTGGAGCGGGCCGCGCGGGCCGCGGGCCGTGTCTCGCACCGCAATGTGGTCGCCGTCCACGACGTGGTCACCGACGGCGGCCGCCCATGGATCGTGATGGAACTCGTGTGCGGCCTCGCCCTGTCGGACGTACTGGAGGCGGAGGGACCGCTGCCGCCCGCGCGCGCCGCGCACATCGGCGCGGAGGCCGTCGCCGCCCTGCGCGCGGCGCACGCGGCGGGTGTGGCGCACCACGACGTGAGGGCGGCCAACGTCCTCGTCGGCAACGACGGCAGGGTGATGCTGACCGGTTTCGGCATGGCCCCGGAGTTCGCACCGGACGTCGAGCCGGGCGCCGGCGCCGATCTGTGGTCGCTCGGCGCCCTGCTCTACACGGCGGTCGAGGGCCGCTCCCCCGGCGCGGGCGAGGAGGTCCGGCCCTCGGAGCGGGCGGGCGCGCTGGCACCGGTCATCTCGGGGCTGATGCGGCGGGACGCGGCGGAGCGGATGCCGGCGTCGGAGGCCGAGCACCGGCTGCGGCTGGCGAGCGCGGGCGGCGCCCCGCGTGCGAGCGCACCGCCGCCGTCGCAGCCCCCGGCGGGCCGGGGCGATGCCGAACGGGACGCGCACGCCGGCGGCCCGGGGCCGTCCGCGAGCCCGTCGCCGTCCGCCGACGAGCCGCGACGTGCCGCGGCGGTGCTGGCGGCAGGCGTGGTGCTGCTTCTCCTGGCGGTCGCGGCACTGCTCTGGGCGGCGCTGGGCGGGTGACGCGGCAGTGCCCTGCCGGCGGGACGGCCGGCAGGGCCTGCGTACGCACGGTGGCGGTGGACGCCGTCCGGCCCTGACGCGCCGGGCGGATTTCCGGCTCAGGCGTGCGAGGCGAAGACGGGCAGATAGCCGCCGGACTGTCCGGACGCCGTGGGGTGGTACGAATCGCTCATGTTGAACCAGTTGACGCTGTGCAGCCAGGCGGCCCCTGAGCAGATCTCGTGCCCGGTGAACGTGCCGACGACACTGCCGAAGGTGTATCCGTGGTCGGCCGCGCGTTTGGCGGTCGCCGTGTTGAGGTAGTCGGCCGCCCCGTTGATGGCGGACCGCTTGGTCTCGCTCATACCGGCCGAGCAGCTGCCGCTGAGCTTGTAGAAGCGCGGATAGCCGAGGACGACGACCCGGGCGGCGGGTGCCTTGGCCCGGATCGCCGAGTACACCTGGTCGAGCTTGCCGGGCAGGGTCGTGTCGACGTAGCGCTTGGCCTCCTCGATCCGGGCCAGGCACTCGGCGTCGGAACTCAGGACGCAGGTGGTCATCACATCGGCGAAGCCCGCGTCGTTGCCGCCGACCGTGATGGAGACGAGGTCGGTCGCCGAGCTGAGCGGCCCGAGCTGACCGGCGGTCACATCGCCGGTGCGGGCGCCCGAGCAGGCGGTGAACGCGAACGACGAGGGGGAATTGCCTGCGGCCCAGAGCTTGGGATAGGCGCGGGTGCTGCGCTTGCAGTTGCCGCTGGTGCTGTCGTAACTGCCCGCTCCCACACCGGAGGAGTAGGAGTCGCCGAGTGCCACGTAGTCCACGGCCTGGACGGTGGAATCGGCCTGCGCCGGGCCCGCTCCCGTGAGAGCGAGAACAGCGCCGAGGAGGAGTGAGGATGAGAGTGCCGCGACTCGGGACAGTTTCATGGAACCTCCCTTGAGCAGGATCTCTGCCTCAACTTTCGTAGCAGCGCAGGGACTTGACCGGAAGTGTCCATGCCAAAGATGTTACTGACGGGTCATCGGTCGAAAAGCGAAACGAGCGAGTGAATGGAAGGTTCCGCCTCGGAACGCGGCAACCGTCGCAAATGAAGGGCCGAGACCGGCTGCTTGGGCCGGCCGGGCCGTGGGCCGGATACGCCGGGGACACCACGTGACGCCGCACCGGGCAAAACACGGTGCAGCGCCCCGGACCGTGCCGGATCATGGGCGTATGTCTGCCAACCCGTATGACGCCCTGCCGATCCGGCTCAACGTCGACGACAGCGATTCGCCGTCGGACGTCGTCGACGCGCTGTTCCTCGGCCGCTTCGCGGCGGGTGAGCAGCCGTACTCGCACAGTTCGACGATCGACCGCGTCAAGCCCGGCGCGACGCTGCTGCCGCCCTCGGCCGCCGTGCTGCGGTCGGCCCGTGACGACGACCGCAGCGCCACGCTCGCCGAGGGCGAGGGCTGGACGCTGCTCGTCTCGCGGTGGAACCGGGGCGCGGACGTCACGGTCACCGCCGTGAGTTCCGAGCTGGCCCAGAAGGTGCTCGACGAGGCGACGGACGGCGCGGCCGACGAGCCCGAACCGCAGCCGGAGAACGTGACCATGGGCTTCTGGTACGTCTCACCGCGGCGCGGTCCGCACCGCACGACCCGTCAGATCTCCGCCGGCACGTGGGAGGAGATCCGGCCCAACTACACGGCGCCGGTGGCCGACGCGATGGACCGGCTGATGAAGGTCACCCCGGACGACATCGCCGGCCGGCTGCTGCTGCTCCACGGCCCGCCCGGCACGGGCAAGACGTCGGCGCTGCGCACGCTGGCTCGCTCGTGGCGCGACTGGTGCCAGGTGGACTGCGTGCTGGATCCGGAGCGGCTGTTCAACGACGTCGGCTACCTGATGGACATCGCCATCGGCGAGGACGAGGGCACGGCGAAGGGCCGCTGGCGGCTGCTCCTGCTGGAGGACTGCGACGAGCTGATCCGCGGGGAGGCGCGGCACACGGCGGGCCAGGCGCTGTCGCGCCTGCTCAACCTGACGGACGGTCTGCTGGGCCAGGGCCGCAACGTCCTGGTCGGCGTCACGACCAACGAGGACCTGGAGCGCCTCCATCCGGCCGTCGTCCGCCCGGGCCGCTGCCTGGCCCGGATCGAGGTGGGCCCGCTGACGCGCGGCGAGGCGGTGTCCTGGCTCGGCACGGAGGAGGGCGTGGGGCGCGAGGGTGCGACGCTGGCGGAGCTGTTCGCGCTGCGCCGCGGGACGTCTCCGGCGTCGGTGCCGTCGCAGTCGGCGGGCGCGGACGCGGGGCTGTACCTCTGAGGGCGGCGAGGGGGCGGGGCGGGGCCGCTGCGCGGAGCCTTTCCCCACCCCGCCCTTTCCCGTAACCGGGGGCTCCGCCCCCGGGCCCCCGCGCCTCAAGCGCCGGCGGGGCTGGATTTCGCTGCGCGAAATCAGCCCGTCCGGCGCTTGAGGACACCGCGCGAAGCGCGGTACGGGGTCCGGGGCTTGCCCCCGGTTACGGGAAGGGGCGGGGTGGGGACCCTCACTCCGTCCGGTCGTACGCCGCGCGCAGGCCCTCGCGGGCGGCGGCCAGCGCCGCCTCGTGCGAGAGGCCGAGGCGGCGCACCTCCGCCGCGAACGTCGCCGCCGCCGCCGCGGCCTGACGGGCCGCCGCGTCGCCCGCCGCCGCCACGAACGTACCGTTGCGGCCGCGGGTCTCGATCACGCCGTCGCTCTCGAGTGCCCGGTACGCCTTGGCCACGGTGTTGGCCGCGAGGCCCAGTTCCTCGGCCAGGCCGCGGACGGTCGGCAGCCGGTAGCCCACCGGCAGCTCGCCCGAGCGGGCCCGTTCGGAGATCTGGGCGCGCACCTGCTCGTACGGCGCGCCGGCGCCTTCCGGATCGATGGTGATGTTCAAGGTCACGGCGCGATTGTCCCCCACCGCGCCGATATTGGGAGGCGCGGCGGCACGGCGGCACGTAGCGTGCGGCCCCATGACTGTCATCGTCCGAGATCTCCGTGCCGACAGCCCGGAGGACGCCGAGGCCGTGACCCGGATCCGGCGTGTGGTGCTCCCGTTCGACGTGACCACCCCCGAGTCGGTCCTCTTCGGCGTGCGCACCGCCAACCCGGCCAAGAGGTACCGCCTGCTGGTGGCCGAGCGGGACGGCGCCGTCATCGGCATGTCGCACGTCGGCATCGCCTACGACGCCGCCGAGCCCTCACTCGCGTACGCGAACCCGGTCGTGCACCCCGAGCACCGGGGGCAGGGCGCGGGAGGGCTGCTCCTGCGCACGGCCGAGGAGCATCTCGCCGGCGAAGGCGCTCGCTCCCTGTTCTCCTGGGTCGAGGACACCCCCGCGTGCCGGGCGTTCGCCGAGAAGCGCGGCTTCCGTCCCAGCCGCGCGGCGCACTTCCTGCGCCTCGGCCTGGCGGCCGGGACGCTGCCCGGCCTGCCGCCCCTGCCGGCCGGGGTCGAGCTGCGGACGGCCGCGGACTACGAGGACGACCCGCGCCCCCTGTTCCACGCGGACGCCGAGGCGACGTCCGACGAGCCGAGCGACGTCGGTGCGGACTTCACCGACTACGACGACTGGATCCGTCACACCTGGGAGAACCCGCTGCTCGACCGCGGCCTGTCCACGGTGGTCGTCGTGGACGGTGGGATCGCCGCGTTCACCGCGGCCATGACCGACCGCGAGACCCGCTATCTGAGCGGCATGACGGGCACGATGCGTGCCCACCGGGGCAAGGGCTTCGCGAAGCTCGCCAAGACGGATTCGCTGCGCCGGGCCAGGCAGGCCGGTTTCACGGACGCGTTCACGAGCAATGACGCCGACAACGGTCCCATGCTGGCGGTCAACCGGTGGTTCGGGTACGAGATCTGCGCCTCGGAGGTCCGGCATGTCCGTACTCTCGGCTGAGGTCCGCCTGGTCAAGGCCGGGGCGACGAAGATCCGTTACCCGGCGGAGCTGCTCTCCGACGACGGCACGCATCTGGTGGTGCGGGCACCGTGGGCCGCCCCGGGGGTCCGTGACTTCGGCTTCGTGCGGTTCGAGCCGGGGGATGTGTTCACCGAGCACTACTGGCGCGACCGGTGGTACTCGGTGAAGGAGGTCCGCACGGGCGCGGGTGTGCTCAAGGGCTGGTACTGCGACATCACCCGGCCCGCCGTGGCCGGCGGCGGCGAGGTGGTCGTCGAGGACCTTGACCTGGACCTGTGGGTGTCTGCGGACGGGCGGACGGTCCTGCGTCTCGATGAGGACGAGTTCGCCGAGAGCGGCCTCGCCGACCGGGACCCGCAGGCGGCGGAGGAGGCCGTGCGCGCTCTCGACGAACTCGAACTCCTCGCCCGCGGCGGCTCCTTCAGCGACCTCCTCGGCTGACCGGAAGCACCACCGCCCGGTCCGGCCCGTCCGCGTCGTACGCGACGGAGTCGCCGTCCTCGTGCCAGTGGACGACGAACCTCTCCCCGGCGCGGTAGGCCTCCAGCCCTGCCCGGCAGTAGGCGACCATGTCGCCGGGCAGGGCGTCCAGCCGGTGCCAGGCGATCTCGGAGCACTTGTCCGGCTCGCGGTTGTACGGCTCACCGGCCGCCTCGTGGTCGGCCTCGAAGAACCAGCCGGTGCGCGGCCGCCCGCCCGGGCCGCGGTGCTGCATGACCAGGGCGGCCCGCAGATCGCCGGGCGCCAGCTCGACGCCGATCTCCTCGGCCGCCTCGCGCACCATCGCGGCGCGCACGTCCTCGCCGTCCTCGACGTGGCCCGACGGTCCGTTCCACAGGCCGTCGCCGTAGCCCGTGTTCGCGCGGCGGGCGAGCAGCACCTCGTCCCCGCGGCGCAGCACCAGGTGCACGTCGATCACCTCGGTGTGCCGGCGGGGCGCTGCCGTGCACGCAACCAGCGCGTAGCGCTCGTCGTCGACGGCCTTGCCCCACAGGGCCGGGTCCTGCGACAGGGGTTCGTGGTGGATCCGCTCGGCCAGCGGTGCGAGGGCCTCGGTCAGCCGCTCGGCCGGCAGTCCGTCGCCGCCCCAGACGCCTTCGACGAGGACGAGCCGGCCGCCCGGGCGCAGGAGCGAGGCCCAGTGGCGCAGGACGGCCTCAAAATCGGGCAGCAGCCACACGACGTGCCGGGCGAGGACGACGTCGAACCGGCGCTCGCCGACCGGGGGCCGGTCCGCGGTGCCCTCGATGATCTCGGCGCCCGTGCCGGCGAGCTTGGCCCGTGCCCGCGCGACCATGCCGGGCGAGAGGTCGACGCCGGTCACCCGGTGGCCCTGCTCGGCGGCGAGGAGGGACAGACTGCCCGTGCCGCAGCCGAGGTCGAGCACGTCGGACGGGTGCGGCGGCAGCCACTGCCGGAGCCGGTCCGCCCAGGCACGCCGGACCAGGGGGTCCGCGAGGCCGTGGTCGGGCTCCTGGTCGAAGGTGCCCGCCAGGGCGTTCCAGTCGATCGTCGTCATGGTCCGATCGTCGCAGCCGCCACTGACAACGGGCCCCTCATCGGCTCCTGTTCATGTCAGCGGCTTGCGGTAGTGGAAGCGGTCGTACTGCCCGTCGACCCGGCGCTCCACCAGTTCGTAGCCGTAGCGCTCGTACAGCTTCTGGTTCTCCCACATCTTCGCGTTGGTCAGCAGCCGCACCTCGGGCAGGCCGAGTTGCCGTGCGCGCGATTCCACGAAGGCCGGCAGGCGGCGGCCGAGGCCGGTGCCCTGGGCATCAGGGTGGACGGCGATGTTGTCGAGACAGAGGTGGTCGGCCTCGGTCCGCAGGACCACGAGGCCGACCACCGGTTCCCCGGTCACGAACACCCGACCCGCTGCCACGTCGGCCGCGTGGTCGGCCTCCATCGGGGCCGGTACGAGACCGATCCGCTCGATGTAGTGGTGATAGGCCGCGTCGGTCACGGCCTTCACCCGCGGAACGTCGTCGGTCTGCGCTGGGGGTCCCCCCGCGCCCGCAGGGGCGTAGGGGGAGGATGTCCGGTGTCATGCCGACACGGTACGGCGGCGGACGATCACCTTCTTCAGCAGCGGCCACGCCAGCAGGGTCACGATCACCGCGTACACGGTCACGGAGAAGGGGGTGTTGACCAGTCCCGTGACGCTGCCGTCGCTGATCTGCAGGGCGCGGCGCAGCTGCTGTTCGGCGGCCGGGCCCAGGATGACGCCGATCACCGCGGGCAGCACGGGCAGTCCGTAGCGCCGCATGCCGAACCCTATGAGGCCGATGACCAGCAGGATCACCAGGTCGAGTGCCTCACCGCCGACGGCGTACGCGCCGACCGCGGCGAAGAACAGGATGCCCGCGTAGAGGTACGGCCGCGGGATGCGCAGCAGCTTCGCCCAGACCGGCGCGAGCGGCAGGTTGAGCGCGAGCAGCAGCACCATGCCGACGAAGAGGGAGGCGATCAGGCCCCACACGAGGTCGGGTTCGCGCTCGAAGAGCAGCGGTCCGGGCTGGATGCCGTACTGCTGGAAGGCGGCCAGCATCACGGCGGCGACGGCGGTGGTCGGCAGGCCGAGCGTCAGCATCGACACGAGCGTGCCCGCGGCCGACGCGGAGGCCGCCGACTCGGGTCCGGCGACGCCCTCGATGGCGCCGCGGCCGAACTCGTCCTTGTGCCGGGACAGCCGCTTCTCGGTCACGTAGGAAAGGAAGGTGGGTATCTCCGCGCCGCCGGCCGGGATCGCACCGAACGGGAAGCCGATGACCGGCCCGCGCAGCCATGCCTTCCAGGTGCGCTTCACGTCGGAGCCGGCCAGCCACGGGCGGCCGACGGGGATGGGCTCGCCCGCCGTGCGGCGCAGGTGGGCGGCGACCCACAGGGCCTCGCCGATCGCGAAGAGACCGACGGCGACGATGACGACGTCGATACCGTCCGCGAGCTGGAGCGAGCCGAACGTGAGGCGCTGCTGGCCGGTCATCTGGTCCAGGCCGACGAGGCCGATGGTGAGGCCGATCAGCAGGGAGGCCAGTCCGCGGATGCGGGAGGAGCCGAGCACCGAGGTGACGGCGATGAAGGCCAGCACCATGATGGCGAAGTAGTCGGGCGCGCCGATGTCGACGGCGAGGTCGGCGACCGTGGGGGCCAGCGCGACGAGCAGGATCGTGCCGATCATGCCGCCCGTGAAGTGGCCGGCGGCGGCGGCGGCGAGCGCCTGGGCGCCCCGTCCGGCCTTCGCCATCGGATTGCCCTCCAGCGCGGCGACGACGGCCGCGCTCTCGCCCGGGGTGTTGAGCAGGATGGAGGTGGTCGAACCGCCGAACATCGCGCCGTAGTAGATGCCGGCGAACATGATGAACGCGCCTGTCGGCTCCAGTCCGTACGTCACCGGCAGCAGCAGCGCCACCGCCATCGCCGGGCCGATGCCGGGCAGGACGCCGATCGCGGTGCCGAGCAGCACGCCGATCGCGGCCCAGAGCAGGTTGACGGGCGTCAGCGCGGTGCCGAAGCCGTCGAGAAGGGAGTTCAGGGAATCCATCAGAGCACTCCCATCAGCGGGCCGCCGGGCAGCGGGACGCCGAGCAGGTTGTTGAACACGAAGTAGGTGACCACGGACAGGACCGCCGCGATGAGCGGATCACGGTCGTGGTGTCTGCTGCCGAGCGCGAAGGCGGAGCCCCAGAAGAGCAGCGCTCCGGCGACGGGGAAGCCGAGCGGGCCGATGAGCGCGGCGAAGGCGAGGAAGACGCCGCCGAGGAGCAGGACCGTGCGCCAGTCGCTCGGCTCGCTCAGGTCGATGTCCTCGCCGCCCTCGGCCTCGCCGCGGCCGCCGCGCAGGACGTCGACCGCGAGGAGGACGGCGACGACCAGCAGGCCGCAGCCGACGACGACGGGGACGGTCCTGGGTCCCACGGGTCCGCGCTGGGCGATGTCGACGTTCATGGTCAGCGCGTCGGTGAGGACGAGGACGCCGATGACGAGGAGCAGCAGGCTCACGCCGAGTTCGGAGTGCTCGCGCAGCCAGGAGCTGCGGCCGTCGGCGGTACGGGTGGTGTCGGGGGTCTCGGCGCTCACAGTCCCAGCTCCTTCAGCACCGAGTCGACCTCGTCGTCCTGCTCCTCGAGGAAGTCGCCGAAGAGATCGCCGGTGAGGAAGGCGTCGTCCCAGCCGTTCTTCTTCAGGGATTCCTGCCACTGCTTCGACTTGTGCAACTCGGTGACGAGCCGGATGAGTTTGTCGCGCTCCGCGTCGCTCAGTCCGGGCGGTGCGACGATGCCGCGCCAGTTGGTGAAGTCGGTGTCGAGGCCGGCCTCGCGCAGAGTGGGGGCGTCGAGTCCGGGGACGCGCATCGGGCCGGTGACGGCCAGGAGCCGCAGCTCTCCGGACTTGATCTGGTCGAGGTACTCGCCGACGCCGGAGACGCCGAAGGCGACCTTGTTGCCGAGGATCGAGGCGAGCAGTTCGCCGCCGCCGTCGAAGGGGACGTAGTTGACGGACTTGGGCTCGATGCCGGCGGCCCGGGCCATCAGCATGGGCGCGAGGTGGTCGGGGCCGCCGGGCGAGGAGCCGCCGCCGACGGCGAGCTTGCCCGGGTTCTTCTTCCATGCGTCGACCAGCTGGCCGATCGTCCTGTACGGGGAGTCCTTGGCGACCACGACGATGTCCTGCTCCTCGGTGAGCCGGGCGATCGGTGTGGTGTCGGCGAGGGTCTTGGGCGCCTTGTTGGTGTGCACGGCGCCGACGACACCGAGCCCCATGGACATGGCGAGCTTGCCGTTGCCGTGCTCACCGACGAGGCGGGTGAGCCCGACGGTGCCGCCGGCTCCGGGGAGGTTGAAGACCTCGATGCCGTGGGTGAGCCCGGCGTCCTCGGCGTTCTTGGAGGCGGTGCGGGCGGTGATGTCGTAGCCGCCGCCGGGGGTGTTGGGGACCATGAAACGCAGGCCGGGGATCTGCGTGCCGGTGTCGGTGCCGCCGTCCGTGGAGAGCAGCGGCGGCACGGCGAACACCAGGAGCGCGGCCCCGAGCAGGGCGATGGAGGTGCGCAATCGCACGTGAGGCCTCTCATGAGCGGTGAGTAGGAGCTGTGAGGTGGCCCACATGTTGCCTGCGCGTTAAGAAGCTGTCTCTCTTCCGGAATCAACGGACGTTGTGGTCCTTGTGGTCGCGGCCTAGCGTGGCGGCGTGACCAAGGTGCTGGTGGTGGACGACGACTTCATGGTCGCCAAGCTGCACAGCCGCTATGTGTCCGCGACGCAGGGATTCACGGTCGTCGGCGTGGCCCACAGCGGTGCGGAGGCGTTGCGCGCCGCGGAGCGGCTGCGGCCCGATCTCGTGCTGCTCGACGTGTATCTGCCCGACATGGACGGGATCCGTGTGCTGCGCGAACTGCGGGCGGCCGAGGCGGGCGACCCGGACCGGGTGAGCGCGGACGCACTGTTCATCACGGCCGCACGGGATGCGGCGGTGGTGCGGTCCGCGCTGCGGGCGGGGGCGCTGCACTACCTGATCAAGCCGTTCAACCAGGCGGCGCTCCAGGAACAGCTGCGGCACGTGGCGTCACTGCGTTCTCGGCTGGAGCGGCTGGACGAGGCACGCCAGGAGGACGTGGACCAGATCTTCGGCACCCGCCCGCCGGGGTCGCGCGAGCTGCCGAAGGGGCTCGCCCTGCACACGGCGGAGTTGGTCGAACGCATCCTGCGCGACCACCCGGGCGACCTGTCGGCCTCGGAGTGCGCCGAGGCGGGCTCGCTGTCCCGTGTGAGCGCCCGCCGCTACCTGGAGTACTTCGCGGAGACGGGCCGCGCCGAGGTGACGCTGCGTTACGGGGGCACGGGCCGCCCGGAACGCCGCTACCGCCGTGTGGGCTGATCCGTGGTTGTTCCGCCGGACGCCGCCGGTGGCTGGAGCGCTTGAGGTGCCGTGCCCGGCTCTCGCCGGGCACGGCACCTCACGTCCCTGAGGGGGGAGCTTCCGGTTTACGGGAACGACGTGGCGCCAGGCGTCGGCGCGTCGCGCTCCTCCCAGGTGCCGCACTCGTCGATCACACCGCCAGTGCGCTCGCAGACAATGGTGTGCACGGTCCCGGCTGTGGTGATCACGTCGATGACGATGTCACTGCCATCGACGGGGCCGACGCCGATGGACACTCCGCAGGCGCCCTCGGGTACGTCTCCTCCCTCATCGGAGAGGTCGTCCCAGTCGATGGTCCCGAGGGGGGTGATCTCGTCTCCGACGTAGGCGATTCCGCCACTGGTCGCCGCGTAGAACCCTTCGCCTGCTTCCTGGCGGACGGTGTCGATCTCGAAGCACCCGTCACCGTCGCCGGGCCTGTCCTTGTCCTTGTCCTTGTCCTTGTCCTTGTCCTTGTCCTTGTCCTTGTCCTTGTCCTTGTCCTTGTCCCTGTCACTGCCGGGTTCGGGGGCCGTCGTGTAGAAGGCTTCCAACCCGGTGGCAAAGGTCGGCACAGGTTCGGCGCCCAGGCCCTGAGCTGCCGCCGGTACCGTACCCATCGTCCCAACCAGCGCGACGGCGGCCAGCGAGGTGCCCGCGCCCATTGCCAGCCGCGTCGCCCACCGCGAACGGCGCAGCGGCGGCGATACGGCTCTGCCTCGAGCATGCATATAACGCTCCCTTGTCGATTGGCCCCGGAGACTTCCGGGGTACCGTTCCATTCTTTGCGGGCAACCGATCCCTTCCACTTCTGATGAGCTGACCGAATGACGCCGGTTGAGCCGCATGGTTGACGGTGGGAACAGCAGGCCGGTGACCGTCCCTACGAGCGCGCCCAGTCGCACGTCGACGTGCTCGTCCACTCCGGCCTGTGGCTCTCGGGGACCCGCTCTCTGCGAGCAGGGAGCCACACCGGGCGGCACGAGGCAGCTCTCCCGAGCACCGAACCCGGCAGCGCCCCTGCCGAGACCACACAGGTCACGGTTGAGACTGATGGTGTCGCGCAGGGCGCCGGCCGGTCACCTACCCACCCTCGCCAAGGACGGCGTCCCCGACGGGAGCCATCTGCACCTTGAGGACAGCAATGGTCTGAGCGATGGATCCATCGGGCTGGTCTTGGAACGATGCGACGACGAAGACTGAGCACCCAGAGGATGACAAATCGTCATGCAGGTTGAAGGAGGGCCGCATATCAGATCATCCTTGCCACCATGAGTCTTGTCTCCACCTCCTTGGACGTGCCCTTCATGGGCGACTACGCCTACGACTGGGCCCTGGTCGATGTGGAGACCTCGGGGCTCATAGCTCGGCGAGACCGCGTACTGTCCGTAGCAGTGATCACGATCGGTCCGGACGGCGAGCAGACCGGCGAGTTCTCGACGCTGCTCAATCCGGGGTGCGATCCGGGGCCGGTGGAGGTGCACGGGCTGACCGTCGAGCGACTGCATGGGGCGCCGACCTTCGACCAGGTCGCCGGGCGAATCGGAGCGATGCTCCAGGACCGGGTCCTGGTCGCCCACAACGCCCAGTTCGACTACGACTTCCTGGCCTACGAGTTCGCCCGTGCGCGGATGTGGCTGCCGGTGTCGCAGCGGCTGTGCACACTGGCGCTGAATCGCCAGGTGGATCCGCCGGCGGAGGACATGAAGCTCGGCACCATCGCCGCCCATTACGGCGTCCCCCAGCAGCGTGCTCACGATGCGCTGGACGACACCCGTGTGCTGGCCGGGATCCTGTGCGCATCACTGCGCGAGGCAGCGCGGCTCGATCTTCCCCTACCGCTGGTGACCTGCCCGCCCCGGGCAGAGTCCCAGTTCACGCCGAAGCCGCCGAAGACTCCCTGCGCGTACCGCAATCCGGGACGGCTGGCTCCCGGCGGACCTCTCCAGCAGGGGATGAAGGTCGCGATCACCGGTGAGACCGCCCATGCCCGAGCGGAGCTGGTCGGGCGGGCGGTTGCCACTGGGCTGAACATGATGACCTCCGTGAGCCGGCACACCAGCCTGCTGGTCACCAATGAACCGGAGTCCGATTCGGCGAAGGCCCGACGCGCGCTCGCCGAAGGCGTGCCGGTCATCGACGAGCACACCTTCCTACGGCTGTTGGCCGACGTACGGCCGGGGACAGCGCATGAGGCGACGGCCGTCGCTGTCGTCCCAGTGGCTGAGCCGGAAGCAGAACCAGTCGTCGGACCCGTGGACCGGGTCCCGACCGCAACCTCTGCCGCACCCGTTCCGGAAGCAGCACCCCTCCCTACGGCCGCCCCCGATGTGTCAGTACCCGCTCCGCGCCAAGCGGAGCCCTCCGTCGGCACCTTGGACAAGCCTCTGGCGGGGCGCCGCGTGCTGGTCCTCGGTGGTGCCCATGCCGATGCCGCGGCGACTCGTACCGGCATCGTCGGGCTGGGCGGGTCCGCAGCGGTCAACCTGTCCGCCAGCGTCACCGACGTCGTGCTCCTGCCGGGAGGGGAGGATGACCGGCGCATGAGCCGCATCACCGCCCTCGGGCTCCCCGTGCACGACCTCCACTGGCTCACCGCTCCGACCGCCGCTTCCCCGGCCGAGGCGGCTCTCCGGCTTCAGCAGCCGCACGTAATGCCGAGAGGCGGGGTCATCGACCTGCCCATGCCGCACGGCAGACCCGCGCCGGAGTGGTATGTCACCGCCGGCTGGGCCCCGCAGTCCGGCTACGAAATCGACGTCGTCGCCTTCCTCCTCGACGAGGACGAACAGGTCGCCTTCGACGGAGACTTCATCTTCTACGGAGCTCCGGAGAGCCCGGCCGGGACTGTGCGGCTGCTGACCGGCGGCCCGGCCGAACAGACCATCGCCCTCGACCTGGCTTCCCTGCCGCCCGCGACGCACAAAGTCGTCGTCGCTGCGGCCATCGACGGCGCCGCCACCTTCGGGTCGGTCGGGGCGATCCAGATCGGCGCGGCTCCCGGCAGCAGCGGGGCCCCTCTTGCCCGGGCCACCCTGGATGCCGCCACCACCGAGCGCACCATGCTGCTCGCGGAGATCTACCGCAGGGGTCCGGTCTGGCGCCTACGCGCCGTCGGCCAGGGCTACGACCACGGCCTCGATGTCCTGGTACGCGGATACGGGGTCGACATCGCCGACTGAACGACGGCGCCGGAGGCAGAGGTCTGCGCATCACCTGCGTCTGAGCACGCGCCCTCAGAGGGCAGGTGCCAGCGGGGGCCACGTGGGGAGCCACCCGAGGCGACACGAGGTGACTCTCCATGGACGAACGCGGACGAGACGCGCTCGATACGAGTGGTCAGACGAGCCGAAGCGGCCCGGTTCCTGTGCCCCTTCTTAGCGTCACCTTAAACGGAGCATAAGGATCGCCATTCCCCGCTCCCAGCAGGCGATTTCGCGGTGATCAGGGGCTAGCTTGCTGATCGCCGGGGCCGGTTCGAGCAGTCGGCGCCGTAGTCCTACGGGGGGCCGCACCGCCGGTTCGAGCCGGGCCCCGCCCCTCACGCCTCCGCCGCCATTCGAAGGAGAACGTCACCATGACCGCTCGCCGCAGGGCCGCCACGGTCGCCGCACTCGGTCTCGCCCCGGTCGCGCTGGCCGGCCTGGCCGCCGGTCCGGCGGCCGCCCACGGGTCGATGACGGATCCGGTCAGCCGGGTGTCCGCCTGTTTCGCCGAGGGGCCGGAGAGTCCGGTGTCGCAGGCGTGCAAGGCGGCGGTCGCGGCGAGCGGCACGCAGGCGTTCTACGACTGGAACGAGGTCAACATCGCCAACGCCGCGGGCAACCACCGGCAGCTGATCCCGGACGGCGAGCTGTGCAGCGCGGGCCGTGACAAGTACCAGGGGCTCGACCTGCCCCGCGCCGACTGGCCCTCCTCGCCGCTCGCCTCGGGGAACCACACCTTCCGGTACAAGGCGACCGCTCCGCACAAGGGCGCCTTCGAGTTGTACCTGACGAAGGACGGCTACGACCCGACGAAGCCGCTGAAGTGGTCCGACCTGGAGGAGAAGCCGTTCGCGAAGGTCACGAACCCGAAGCTGGAGAACGGCGCGTACGTCTTCGACGGCGTCGTGCCGAACCGGTCGGGACGGCACCTGGTCTACTCGATCTGGCAGCGCTCGGACTCCCCGGAGGCGTTCTACACGTGCTCCGACGTGGTGTTCGGCAAGGACAGCGGCGGTGTTCCCGCGCCGGCAGCCTCCGCGCCCTCGGACCAGGAGATCGCACAGGGCGCGGACAAGTCGACGGTGGACCACGGCGGTCACGGCGGTGACGACCACGCGCAGGCGGCGGGTGCGGCCGCTCCCGCCGAGAAGCCCGACGCGGCGCCGTCGCCCGAGCCCGCCGACAACGCCCCCGAGGCGAAGGGCGCCGGTACGCCGTCCGCCGCCCCGGGGCCCTCGGGCGAGAACCTCGCCGAGACGGGCGGTGACAGCAGCACCACGTACATCGCGATCGGCGGCGCCGCCGCTCTCGCCGTCGGCGCCACGGCACTGTTCGGGCTGGGCCGTCACCGGCCCGCGGCGTCGGGCGGACGCCACAGCCGCTGACACTTCCCGAGGCCCGAGGCGGCCGTCCGCTCCCGCGAGCGGACGGCCGCCTCGTCCGGTGGGTCAGCCGAAGACGGAGGCGCAGGTGGTGGGCTTGGCGTGCGCGGGATCGAGCGCGTTCGCCACCTCGTGGTAGGCGATCAGGTCGAACACGCCGATCGCGACGTGCTCGGACAGGTCGACGGGACACAGGTCCTGGAGCAGGACGTTGCGGACGTTCGGCCCGCTGAGGTACTGCGACCTGTAGGGCGTGACGACCTGGTCGTAGCGGGTGGCGATGACCGTGTAGCGCACGCCGGGGACGGTGTCACCGCCCGCGTTGAGCTTGGTGAGGAAGGCGGATCCGGCGACCTGGTCGGCGAGTGCGGGGGTGTGCTCGTTCAGGAGGTCGGCGGCGCCCGGGAAGTACGGCAGGAGCTTGGTGAGCCCGCCCAGGGTGGTGCCGTGGTTGCTCGGCGCGATGCCGACGAGGGCGTTCACCTTGTCCGCTCCGCCGAGGTACTTGAGGTAGTAGCGCGGCATCATGCCGCCCTGGGAGTGGCCGACGATGTCGGCCTCGGGGGCGCCGGTGGCGGCCAGCACCCGGTCGACGTAGGCGTCGAGTTGCTCTGCCGACCTGTCGACAGGACCGAGGCCGTGGAAGAAGGGCACGCCGGGGAGCTGACCGTAGTCGAGGGAGAAGACGCAGTAGCCGCGCTTCACCAGGTACGGGGCGAGGGCGAGCCAGTTGTCGACGGAGTTGCCGAGGGTTCCGTGGACGAGGACAACGGGGCGGGGATGGGCGGCGGAGGGCTTGCAGGTGTCGTCGTTCCAGCCACTGGTGGGGGCAGTGGCGGTGGTGTCGGCGGTTGCGGTGGCAGTGGGGACGAGAGCGACGGCGACGGCCAGCAGGAAGGCTGACAGTGGTCGGAGCGCACGTTTCCAAGGCAGCATCGATCGGTCTCCTTGCGGCTCAAGGGAGTTGCGATGGCTGAATGTGCTTGCCGTGCACACAACAACTTACGGACGGGTAACCGCACAGGGAAGTGACGCGTCGGTAAAGACTGACTCTTCGTCAATAGCGGTCGGCACCACGTCCGTCGCCGCCGATCACCGCCGCCCGTCGCCTGTGCGGCCCGGTGTCCTATGCGGCCAGCGACCCCGGCACGACCGCCCTCGGACCGAACCTGGCGCGGGCCCGGTCCGCCACGGCCTCGATCCGGCGCGCCCGTTCGTCGGCCGGGTCGAACGACAGCTGCCGGGCGGCGCGTTCGGCCGGCATCAGGCCCTCGGCGCGCAGCGACAGCCCGCGCACCCTGGCCCGCTGCAGTCCCAGCGACGCGTACAGCGCGTACGCGGCGCCGGTGAGTGCCGCGGAGTGAGCGGTCGGCTCGCCCAGGGTGCGGGTGCGGACGGTCGTGGACCGGTCGGCGTAGCGCACGGTGAGGGTCAGGGAACGGCACGCCTCGTGCTCGCCGCGCATCCGCGTGCCGAGCTCCTCGGCGAGCGAGAGCAGCGCCCTGCGGTGCCGCGTCTGGTCCAACTCGTCGAGAGGAAATCTCCGTTCGGCGGCGACCGAAGAGGAGAGGGCGCCCGGGACGACCGTCGTACGGTCGATGCCGCGCGCCCGCTCCCACACCTCACGACCCGCCCGCGCGCCCAGGATCCGCTGGATCACGGCGAGCGGCGCGTCGGCGACGCGTCCTGCGGAGTCGAGGCCGTAGGCGCACAGGGTGCGGGCCGTCGCGCGCCCCACGCCGTCGAGCGCGGCGACCGGCTTGTCCGCCAGGAAGGCGGCGGTCTCGCCCTCCGCGACCACCAGGGTCGTACCGGGCACGGCCTCCCTCGCCGCCATCCGGGCGAGCATCGGGCCGGGGCCGGCGCCGATGACGCAGTCCACCCCGCAGTGCGCCAGCGCCCGCACCCGCAGCAGCGAGGCGAGCTCGGCCGTGTCCCGGCCGAAGTACCGTTCCGCGCCCCGGACGTCGACGAGCGCGGCGTCGGGCGGCAGCGCCTGGACGACAGGACTGATGTTCCCGGCCACCCCGAGCAGGGCGGTCAGCATCGCCTCGGCCCCGGCCTCTTCGGACGCCGGGGGCAGCAGGAAACGTACATGGAGGATCATCCGGCGCTCCCCGGGCTCTGGTGCCACAGCTTCCTTCCGGTGGCGGCCGTGTCACCGGCCGGCCGCAGGTCGGCCCACGGGTTCATCTCGTAGCCCGTCGGAAGCTGGATCCGGCGGCCGCCCGCGGCGTCGCCGTCCGGGTGCGCGGCCGGGGCCGCCAGCCGGGCCGCGACCGCGTCGAGGCCGCCGGTGCGGCGCAGCTCCGCCAGTTCGGCCAGGTTCCAGGCCGCCGCGCCCACCACGCTGAGGCTGCGCGGTCCGCGCCGCTGCACCACTCCGCGTACCAGCAGCAGCCAGGAGTGGAAGACGGTGTGGGCGCAGGCGGCGTGGCTGTCGTCGAAGAAGGCGAGGTCGACCAGGCCGGTGCCGTCGTCGAGCGTGGTGAAGATGACCCGCTTGCCGGACCGGATCGGCGGCGTCTGGGTGGCCGCCTTGGCGCCCGCGACGAGCACCGTCTGGCCGTGCCGTGCACCGCGCAGCCGCTGGGCGGAGAGCACGCCCAGCTCGGCCAGGAAGGCGTGGTGATCCTCCATCAGGTGGCGGGAGGCGTCCATGCCGAGCACGCCCAGCTCGGCGCTGAGGCGTTCCGCGTCACCGAGATCGGGCAGGCCGACGGAAGCGGTCTCCCGCCCGTGGGCGAGCGGGAGCTGGCTGCCGTACGACGCCGCTCCGCGTCCGCCGCGGTGGAGTTCGGCGAGGTGCAGCAGCAGGTCGCGGCGATTGGCGCCGAAGGCGTCGAGGGCGCCGACCTGGGCGAGCCGTTCGGCGACGGGCCGGCCGGGGCGGGCGCGCTGCCAGAAGTCCAGGAGCGAGGAGTAGGGCTGCCCGGACTCGATGCGGGACTTCTCGGCCTCGCTGATGCCGTGGACGTCCGCGAGGGCGAGCCGCAGGCCCCACCTCCCGGACGCCGCACCGCCCTCACCACCAGACACCAGTTCGATTCGATGGGCGGCGCCCGACCGGTTGACGTCCAACGGCAGCACGGGCACCCCGCGCCGCCGCGCGTCCGCCAGCAGCAGCCGCTTCGGGTACATCCCGGGGTCGTGCGTGAGCAGCCCGGCGAAGAAGGCCGCCGGGTGGTGCGCCTTGAGCCAGGCCGACTGGTACGTGGGCACCGCGAAGGCGACCGCGTGCGCCTTGCAGAAGCCGTACGAGCCGAACGCCTCGACGATCTCCCAGGTGCGGGCGACCACTTCGGGCCCGTACCCCTTGACCCCGGCGCGCTGCGCGAACCAGACCTTGATCCTGCCCTGCGACTCGGGATCGGAGAGCCCGCGCCGCACCCGGTCGGCCTCGTCCCGGCCGCAGCCGGTCATGATGTTCACGATCTCGATGATCTGCTCGTGGAAGACGACCACCCCGTACGTCTCCTTCAGCGGCCCCTCCAGATCGGGATGCGGGTAGCGGACGGGCGCGCGGCCGTGCCGGGCCTCGATGAACGGCCGGACCATGTCGGCCGCGACCGGCCCCGGGCGGAACAGCGAGATGTCCACGACCAGGTCGTGGAAGTTCTCCGGCTGCAGCCGTCCGACCAGGTCGCGCTGGCCCGGGGACTCGATCTGGAAGCAGCCCAGCGTCTCGGTGGACCTGATGAGCCGGTAGGTGTCCGGGTCCCCCGGCGGCAGGGAGTCGAGATCGACCTCCTCCCCCGAGACCCGGCGCACCTCGGCGACCGCGTGCGCCATCGCCGACTGCATCCGCACGCCGAGGACGTCGAGCTTGAGCAGCCCGAGCCTCTCCACGTCGTCCTTGTCGAACTGCGACATGGGGAAGCCCTCGCCGCTCGTGGGCACCACGGGGGTACGGGCGAGCAGCGAGGAGTCGGAGAGCAGCACACCGCACGGGTGCATGGCGACACCGCGCGGCAGCGCGTCCAGCGCCTCGACCAGCTCCCACAGCCGTCCGTGCCGCTTCAACTCCTTCGCGACCGGCTGGAGTTCGGGCAGCTCGTCGAGCGCGGCGCGCGCGTCGCGGGCCCGGATGTGCGGGAAGGACTTGGCGATCCGGTCGATCTCGGCCGGGTCCATCGACAGGGCCGCGCCCACGTCCCGTACGGCATGGCGCACCCGGTAGGTCTCGGGCATGGCGACGGTCGCGACCCGCTCCTCGCCGAAGCGGCCGATGATCGCGCGGTAGACGTCGAGGCGGCGGGCGGACTCGACGTCGATGTCGATGTCCGGCAGCACCCGCCGGCGCTTGGACAGGAAGCGCTCCATCAGCAGCCCGTGCTCTACCGGGTCGGCGTGCGCGATGCCGATGAGGTGGTTGACGAGGGACCCGGCCCCGGAGCCGCGCGCGGCGACCCGGACACCCATCCGCTTCACGTCGTCGACCACCTGGGCGACGGTCAGGAAGTAGGAGGCGAATCCGTGGTGGGCGATGATGTCCAGCTCGTGGTGCATCCGCTCCCAGTAGGCGCGCCGGCCCTCGTAGCCGCGCAGCACCATGCCGGCCGCGGCACGGGAGGCGAGCACCCGCTGTGCGGTGCGGTGCTCCGCGCCGACGAGGCGGGGCTCCGGGAAGTGCACGCTGCCGATCCCCAGGTCGTCCTCGGGGTCGACCAGGCAGGCCGCGGCCGTCTCCTCGGTCATGGCGAGCAGCCGGTGCGCGGTGTCACGCCGGAAGCCGGCGGCCTCGGCGACCCGCTCGGCGGCACGGGCCATGGCGGTCGGGTCCTTGAGCCAGCGCTCGCCGCTGTCGAGTTCTTTGCGCGGGTCCACGGGCACGAGCCGGCGGGCCGAGTCGAGGACGTCGGCGACCGGGCCCTGGCCGGGGTCCGCGTACCGGACGGCGTTGGTCAGGACGGCCCGTACGCCCTGGTCGGCGGCGAGGCCGAGGGCACGGGCGGCGTGCCGCAGCGAGCCGGGGCCGGTGCCGGTGCGGCCGTGGTGGACGACCTCCAGGCACAGCCGGTCGCCGTACCGCTCCCGCCAGGGGCCGAGCAGCCCGGCGGCGCGGTCGGGGCGGCCGGCGGCGAGCGCGCGTCCGACCTCGGAGGAGGGGCCGAGGAGCACGGTCAGTCCGTCGCCGTGGTTGTCCTGCCACGGCAGCAGCGGGCTCTCCCGGTCGGCCGCATGAGCGGCGGTGATCATCCGGCACAGGTCGGCCCAGCCCTGGCGGGAGCGGGCGAGGAAGACGGTCCGGGGCGCGGATTCGTCGATGAACGCGCCTCCGCGGACCGGTGTACGGCGGCGTTCGGCGGGCCCCTCCCGGTGTTCGCGCTCCCCCACCGCGAGGTCCACACCGAACAGCGGCCGTACGCCCGCGCCGGAGCACGCCTCGGCGAAGCGGACCGTCCCCGCGAGGGTGTCGCGGTCCGTCAGCGCGAGGGCGTCCATGCCCCGCTCGGCAGCACACTCGGCAAGCCGCTCCGGGTGGGAGGCCCCGTAGCGCACGGAGAACCCGGAAACGGTGTGCAGATGCGTGAAGCCCGGCATCCGCACCTCCTGGATCAGCCCGTCTCACCTCCCCTGTCCTTTCCACCATAGACCAAATTTCGAACACCCGTACGACAGTCGTACGACACGTGCCGACCGTGCCCGCCCCGGGCCGTCCCTCAGTCGTTCGACACCGTCCCACCTGCGGGAACACCGGGCCCCGCCGGGCGTCGGGCCATGGCATGGACGGGCGACGGACCACCCGGCGAGGGCTCTCCGGGCGCGAGCGCGCGCTCGGTCGCGCACTTCCGGGGGAACGGCGCGGTGGGCCTGTGGGGGTACGGGAGTCTCTCCCCCACCCCGCCCCTTCCCGAACCGGGCCTCCGCCCCGGACCCCATGGCCCCTGGGTGCTGGCGGGCGCGGCCCGGCACCGCGCTTCTCGCAGGGAGTCGGGTGCCGACGCCACTGTCGGGGCGGCCCTTACGAGGGGCACTTCCAGCCCTGCCGCGCGATGCAGACGCGGGCTCGGGGCAGCGCCCCGACAAGAGGGGCGCGGGGCACGAGGCCACCACACGCGTGCAAGACGCCGGCCAGCCCCGACGACCGCAGTCGGGAGCGGCCCCGACGACGGACACTCCCAGCCCCGCCGGGATTGAGGCGCTGGGCACGGGGGAACCGCGCGGGGGGGCCACCACACACAGGCGACCCCAGACGACGGACACCTCCAGCCCCGTCGGCGCTTGAGGCGCGGGCCCCGGGGCAGAGCCCGACGAGGGGGCGCGCGCAAGGAGCCGGCGTGGGGCTCAAGCGCAAGGGGCCCGGGGGCAGCGCCCCCGGGCCCCTGGTCACACCGGGGTCAGCCGATTTCCGCGCCGAACGTCGACAGCGCCTCCGTCACCGGCTGGAAGAACGTCTCGCCGCCCGACGAGCAGTCACCGCTGCCGCCCGACGTCAGACCGATCGCCGTGTCGCCCGCGGAGAGCGAACCGCCGCTGTCGCCCGGCTCGGCGCAGACCGTGGTCTGGATGAGGCCCTCGACGATGTCGCCGTTGCCGTAGTTCACGGTCGCATCGAGTGCGGTGACCTCACCGTCGTGGACCTGCGTCGTGGAGCCGCTGCGCTGCACCTGCATGCCGACGGTCGCGTCACCCGCCTTGGCGATGGCCTGTGCGCTGCCGTTGTAGAGGTTGACCTCGCTCGGGTGCGCGGTGTCCCCGTTGTACTTCACCAGCGCGAAGTCGTTGCCCGGGAACTGCGAGTCGACCATCGTGCCGATGGCCGCGCCGCCCGCCGAGTCCGACCACTCGCTGCCGGACTGACCGCAGTGGCCGGCGGTGATGAAGTGCGGCTCGCCGTCCTTGACGACGTTGAAGCCGAGGGAGCAGCGTCCGCCGCCCGAATGGATCGCGTCACCACCGGCGACGAACGGCTTGAACTCGCCCGCCGTCCGCTTGAGTTCGGCCTTCGCGCCGAGCCCCTCGACGACCTCCCGCAGCTTGGTCAGCTCCGCGCCCTCGACCGTGCGGTCCGCCGTGACCACCAGCTTGTTCGTGACCGGGTCGGTCGCCCAGGAGGTGCCCGGGATGCGCGCCTTGTCGGCCAGTGTCTGCCGGGCGCCCGTCAGTTCGGCGAGTGTGTTCTCGACGATCCGGGCCTTTCCGCCCGCCTCGCGCACGGTCTGCGCCGCGTCCTCGGAGACCACGTTCACCACGAGCGCCTTGGCGTCGGCGTCGTAGTAGGCCCCGGCACCGTCGGCACCCAGGTCCTCCGTCAGCGAGAGGGCGAGTGTCCCCGCCGCCGGTGCCGTCAGGGACTTGAGGGCGTGCTGCTCGGTGCTGTCACTGGCGTTCGCACTCTGGAACGTGACGGCCGCGGCGACCAGGGCGACGACCGCGCCGCCCGCAACTGCCGCTTTTCTCCTGGGTATACGCCGGTGCTTCACGACATGACCTCCTGTGGGGGCCGCGCCCGGACAAGTGGGGTGCCCGGACACGGAGGATGGGGCGCCCACTATTCCGAGGCGTCGCACTCGCACACAAGGCCGACTCTTGGACGGGCACACGACAACTCACGTGATTTCACAGCCTCTTCACAGGGGCGGTACCCCGCCCACCCGTCGGCTCAGCTCGCCGGCCGTGCGCGCGTGCGCGCGACCTGTTCGGCGATGCGCCCGCGCTGCTCCGCATCCACGTCGTCGGCCGGGATGGTCACCGCCACGCCCGCGATGGGCGGCGCCGCATCCTGGACGCGGCGCCGCCCGCGGCATGACATGACCGCGGGCGGCCGGGCGACAGGACGAGCCCCCGCCCCGAAATCCGAGCGGGGGCTCAGACTTCTGCCCCTGGCAGGATCACCCGAGTCAGTAGACGCTGACTCCATAGGCGCTGAGCGCCTCGGTGACCGGCTGGAAGAACGTCGTGCCGCCGGTGGTGCAGTTGCCGCTGCCGCCGGAGGTCAGGCCGATGGCCCGGCTGCCGGAGTAGAGCGGTCCGCCGCTGTCGCCCGGTTCGGCGCAGACGTTGGTGCGGATCATGCCGTAGACGATGTCTCCGCCGCCGTAGTTGACCGTAGCGTTGAGCCCGGTCACGCTGCCGCTGTGAGTGCCCGTGGTGGAGCCGCGACGGGTGACGGACATCCCGACCGTGGCGTTGGCGGCGCTGGTGATGTCGACGCTGCCGACGGTGCCCGGGTGGGACAGCGAGGTGTTGGAGTAGCGGACGATGCCGTAGTCGTTGCCGGGGAAGCTGGATCCGGCCGTCGGGCCGATGGTGGTCGTCCGCGAGGAGTTGGTGTACCAGGTGCCCGCCCCGTCGGTGCAGTGACCGGCGGTCAGGAGGTAGTAGGTGCCGCTGCCGCTGCGGACGTTGAAGCCGAGGGAGCAGCGCCAGCTGGAGGCGTAGATGGCGTCGCCGCCCGAGATGAGCTTGGAGAAGGTGCCCGGGGTGCGTTCGATGCGCAGGGCGCCGGCGTTGTTTCCGGCCTCGCGCTTGATCCGGGCGATCTCGGCCGGGGAGACGGTGCTGTCGGCGGTGACGACAAGGGTGTTCGTCGCCTTGTCGACGTGCCAGGCGGTGCCGGCCACGTCCGCTTCGAGTACGGCGTCGCTCGCGGCGGAGAGCTGGCTCGTGCTGTAGGTCTGCGCCTGGTCGGCGCTGGCGGTGGCGGTGGGGACGGCCAGTGCCGCGGCCGCGATCAGGCCGGTCGACACGGCGAGCAGGCGGGTGCGTCTGCCGGTGGCGGTGCGGGGGATGGTGCGCTTGATCCTCACTTGTCGTTCCTCCCGAGGGGAAAGGGGGCCCTTTCGTGGGGTCGGGGCCCGGTGAGGCGCAGCCATGAAGCGCGGCGGCCCGTTCGAAAGCCGAACATGCCGTGCTCCTGACAAGCGCTGCTCGGGAGTATTCGCGGGGTCAACCAACGGCACAAGGGCGGCTTTCGGCCGCCGTGCACATGCACGGCGGCCGGCCCCGGCGGTCTGCCGCCGGGGCTGGTCCTGCTCTGCTGTGCTCGGGTCGCCCCCTAGGACGGGTCAGCCGCACCCGAGGTTCCGTTCACCGGCCTCGATCGCCACGGGCAGGGTGTTGCCAGGCGGCGGGAAGGATTTCGCCGCCGGTGCCGGGGCCGCGCTCGCGTCCGTCCGCGTTCTCGAGCCGGACGCCGGTGTGCTCCTCGTACGGACGCAAGCGCCCGGGCAGTACCCAGCGCGGGTCGTACGCGGTGGCCTCGATGCCCCGGAACGCCGTGCGGGCGGGCGCGTCCGGCCCGAAGTCCCGTACGGCCCCCAGCCCTTCGCGGCGCCTGACGGCCAGACGCCGGTCGCCGTGCGCCACCCGGTTCCCGCGGTCGGGCGCGTGGTCGGCGGCGAGCCGGACGCTGCCGGTGAACGGCCGGCCGTCGACGGTGAGAGCGTCCTCTGGCGGTGGCGATGAGCACCACTTCGTCCCCGTCCTGCGCCCATGTCCCCGGCACGGCCGGAATTCGACCCTCCGGGTGGTCGGAAAGCCTGGGGGCGCCTCCGCCGAGGGCAGGGGAGGGTCGTGAGGGACAGCGGACCGTACGGCCCGAAGACCAGGGCGACGCACTGTTCGTGCCAGGTACGCCAGTCCCGCTCCCGCTGATCGTCGTGCCGGCTGTGCTCGGATGAAGCCGTCGGCCGCGTCCTCGGCCACGAACCGCTCCATCGCCGCCGCCACGCTCCGCGGGGTGCCGATGAACGACCGCCGGCTCGTCGTCTCGATGACCGTCTGCCGGATCGACAGGCCCCTGGACTCGGACAGGGCCGCCACCTGGCCGCGGTCTCGAAGGGGTCGCCGTGCCGCAGAACGGCACGTACGACCGGATCCCGGAGAAGTGGGGCACGGCCGAGGCGGCGATCGAGCGGTCGCGGATCTCGCCGCCCGAGACCAGGTGACCCGCTCCGGGCGGGGGGGCCGGGTCCTCCGGGGACCCGGACGCACTTCACCGCGCTTCGCGCGAGTTCCAGCGCTCTACGTCCGGGCACCCCCTCCTCCGCCCCCGGCCCCCTCCTGCCGGGCATGCGTCGGCCGGCCACCGACTACCGGCCGGCCGACGGGTGCGTTCAGCAGTCGCAGCCGCACCCGTCGCAGCAGCAGCTGTCTCCGCAGTTGCTGCAGCAGTCACAGCAGCTGCAGCAGTCACCGCAATTGCTGCAGTCGCACTGATTGCACAGCCCCTCTCGCCGCTCCCGGCTCCACGGGTCCTCGAAGGTGCCACAGCACATCTGGCAGGTGCAGGCCAGACCGGCCCACACCAGGCAGCCGGCTATGAGCCCCCGGCGGTCGCGCCGCGGCGGCTCGGGCGGCAGCGGTCCGCCGGGGCCGCCCGGGCCGCCGGGGCCGGGGGCGTACGGATTGCCGGGGCCATACGGACTGCCGGTGCCCGGCGCGTACGGACCGGGCTGGTGCGAGCAGGTCGTGGTGCCGAAGGACCGGTCGACGGAGTTGCGCAGTTCGTGCGCGAGCAGCACATGCACGAGCTTGTCGTCGACGAAGTCGGCGTCGCGCAGGGCGAGCCGGATGCCGTGCACGGCGTCGTCGGCGAGGCGGCGGGCCTCGGCGTGCGAGGTGCCCGTGGCCGTCAGCGGGTTCCAGGCGCCCGACGCATCGTCAGCCTCCTTGTCCTCCACGGCGTCCAGCAGATGCGCGAGCCGTCCGAAGAGCCGGCCGGCCTCGGCGAGCGGCTCCTTGTTCTGCGGTCGGCCCGCGAGCACCGCGGTGTGGGCGAACGCCTCCGCAGTCGCCGTCTCGGTCGGCTCGGTGACGGTGAGCAGCGAGGTGCCCGGGCCTGCCAGCGCCTCGATCCCGGTCTGCCGGTCGACGGCGTCGACGAGGACGGCCGTGTCGAAGCCGAGTGCGGCGCCCGAGCGTGCGCCCGCCCTGTCCCAGCCCGCGGCGACGCGCCGGGCGGCAGCGGCCACCGGCCTGCGGGCCAACACGCCGTCCCTGTCGGCGACGTGGTCGCGGACCTTCGCCGAGGCGAGCACGAGGGAGACGGCCGCGGCGAGCCTCGCGCCCTCGCCCCGGGCGACGGGCGCGGTGCGCATGGCGCGCAGCGGGCAGGGCCCGGCGGTGCGGCGCTGTGCGGGGGTGCGCTGGGTCTGAGCCTCCGTCAGGACCGAGACGATCAGGCCGTCATAGTTCGTCACGATGCGGGCGAACTGGCCGTGGTCGGCGCGAAGCGCCAGGCACAGCCCGCACAGATGCGCCATCCACTCGGTCTTCAGCGCGTCACCGAGCCGGTGCGAGCACGGCCGGACTATTCCGAACAAGAAGGTCCCCCGGGAGTCGTTCGACAGATCGGGGGCAATCGTACCGACGGGCCGTTCACCCGTACGTCCCCAACGTCACCCGTCTGGTCCGACTTTTATATTTTGATCCCCTCATGGCCCCTGTGCAGCAGGAACCTTGACGAATCGCCACATCTTCTGCACCAGTACCGTCACGAATCCTCTGCGCGGCGGCTATCGACTTGGCGCGCGATCCGCATGATGGACGACCATAGGGGTGCGGAAACGACAGAGACCGCAGTGAGACCACTGCAGCAGCGGAAGGAGGCGTCCATGGGTTCGGTACGCAAGGCGAGCGCCTGGCTGGGACTCGTCGAGGACAACGACGGGCGTTACTACGACGACGAGTACACCGAGGGCGCGGAGACGGGTGACGCATGGGTCACCGACCCGCGGGTGCGCGTGGCCTCCGAATCCGCCCAGCAGGAGGGCCGTCGGATCGCCACGGTCTCCCCGGACGGCTTCCGGGACGCACGGGGCATCGGTGAGCTCTTCCGTGACGGCGTTCCCGTCATCGTGAACCTCACGGCGATGGAGTCCGCCGACGCCAAGCGCGTCGTGGACTTCGCCGCGGGCCTCGCCTTCGGCCTGCGCGGCTCGATCGAGCGCGTGGCGACGCGGGTCTTCCTGCTGACCCCCGCCGACACGCTGATCGTCAGCGGGGATCCCTCGGGTCGTTCGCAGGACGGTTTCTTCAACCAGAGCTGAGCGTGGGGGCTCCCCCAGACCTCGTCCAGGGGCACCCCCACCCAGCGGTAGCCGCGGGACTCGCCGGTCGGCCCTCTCCGGTGTCCGGTCTACCGGAAGGCGTCGAGGCCGGTGAGCGCCTTGCCCAGCACGAGCTGATGCATCTCGACGGTGCCCTCGTAGGTGAGCACCGACTCGAGGTTGGTCGCGTGCCGCATGACGGGGTACTCCAGGGAGATCCCGTTCGCGCCGAGGATGGTGCGCGAGGTGCGGCAGATCTCGATCGCCTCGCGCACGTTGTTGAGCTTTCCGAAACTGACCTGCTCCGGCCGGAGCCGCCCGGCGTCCATCCGCCTGCCCAGGTGGTGGGCGAGCAGGATGCCCTTGTGCAGCTCGACGGCCATGTCGGCGAGCTTGGCCTGGGTGAGCTGGAAGCCGCCGATCGGCCGGCCGAACTGTTCGCGCGTCTTCGCGTACTCCACCGCCGCCTCGAAGCTGGAGCGCGCGGCACCCATCGCACCCCACACGATCCCGTAGCGGGCGTGGCTCAGACAGCTGAGCGGTCCGCGCAGGCCGGTGACCTCCGGCAGCACCGCGTCGGCGGGCAGGCGCACGTCGTCCATGACGAGTTCGCTCGTCACGCTCGCGCGCAGCGACCACTTGTGCTTGATCTCGGGCGCGGAGAAGCCGGGGCTGTCGGTGGGCACGGCGAAACCGCGGATGCCCTCGTCCGTCTGTGCCCACACGACCGCGACGCCGGCGACGGAGCCGTTGGTGATCCACATCTTGCGGCCGGTGAGCACCCAGTCGGAGCCGTCGCGCTTGGCGTACGTGCGCATGGCGGCCGGGTCGGAGCCGTGGTCGGGCTCGGTCAGGCCGAAGCAGCCGATGGTCTCGCCCGCGGCCATGCCCGGCAGCCAGCGCTGCTTCTGCTCCTCGGAGCCGTAGCGGTGGATCGCGTACATGGCCAGGGAACCCTGGACGGACACGAGGGAGCGGATGCCGGAGTCGGCGGCCTCCAGTTCCAGGCAGGCCAGTCCGTACTGGACGGCCGTCGCGCCCGCGCACCCGTATCCGTCGAGGGACATGCCGAGCGCGCCGATGGAGCCGAGCTCCCGGGCCAGTTCGCGGATACCGGGCAGCTCGCCGCGCTCGTACCAGTCGGCGATGTGCGGCAGGACGCGGTCGGCCGCCCAGGAGCGGACGGTGTCGCGGACAGCGAGGTCCTCGGCGTCGAGCAGATCGTCGATGCCGAGCGGGTCGGCCGGGTCGAAGGGCGGAAGCTTCGAGGATGCGGACATGAGGTGGCCTCCGGCGGCTCTCCCGCAGCTCGGCGCTGCGGAACACTGGTGACGGATCTCGAAAACTAGCAATGCTAGTTACGACGGGAGCGACGTTACGGCCCAGTCTCCCGCGCGTCCAGAGCCACCGGCCCCCACGGCGTGCCCCTGTCCGAAGCCGACGAAATCCGCAGCACCGACGCACCCGGGAACGGGCCGGGTCAGGCCGGGCTCTCGGGCCTGCGACCGGCCGGGACGGGCTCGGCGGTCGCGATCGTGCGGCGCGCGGCGGGCACCTCCGGGCGGCGGGCCGCCGGGACGTCCGCTTCGCGGCGGCCCTCCGGCGCACACTCCATCACCCGCGGCAGCCGCAGTGCGGCGAACGCGCCGATGAGCAGGAGACCTGCGCTGACCAGGAGCGTGACGTGCAGACCGTTCACGAAGGAGTGCCGCGCGGTGGTGCGCAGCAGGTCACCGACGGGGCCGCCGATGCGCTCGGCCTCCTGGTAGGCCTCGCCGAGCGAGTGCGCGGCGGCGGAACTCGCGGACGCGGGCACCCCGGCGAGGGAGGCCACGGACGGTCCGTACGCCGCGTTCATCACGCTGCCGAGCAGCGCGATGCCCATGCCGGCGCCGAGCTGGTAGGAGGTCTCGCCGATGGCGGCCGCTCCCCCGGCCTGCTCGGGCGGCGCCTCGCTGAGCATCGACTCGTACGCGGCGAAGAGCGTGGTCTGCAGACCGAAGCCGAGCAGGACGAAGCCCCCGGTGAGCAGCAGCGGCCGGTCGTGCTGCCCCATCAGGACGAGCAGCAGTACGGCGGCGGCCGTGAGGACGAAGCCCCAGCCGACCATCCGGCGCGGCCCGACGCGGCGCAGGGTGTACGAGCCCGTGGCGCCCGCGGCCATCGCCGCGAAGGTCAGCGGCAGCAGGCGCAGCCCGGTCTCCAGGGGGCTGAGCCCGAGGACCAGCTGAAGGTACTGGACCGCTATCAGCTCCAGGCCGACGAGCGCCAGCATCGCGAGGACGATGCAGCCGACGGAGGTCGAGAAGGCGGGCCGGGCGAACATGCGCATGTCGATGAGCGGGTGCTCGCGCCGCTTCTGGCGGCGCACGAAGACCACGAGCAGGACGGCGCCGACGAGCAGCGGCCCCACGGTCCTGATGTCGAGCAGTCCCTCGCCGGCGCCCAGCCGCTTGACCCCGAGGACCATTCCCAGCACGCCGGCCGCGGCCATCAGCGCGCCGAGCACGTCCCAGGGACCGTCGTGCCCGCCGCGGGACTCGGGCAGGAGCCAGCGGCCGACGGGCAGGATCAGGGCCATCAGCGGAATGTTGACGAGGAAGACCGAGCCCCACCAGAAGTTCTCGACGAGGAAGCCGCCGAGCACCGGTCCGGTGGCGGCGCCCACCGCGGCGACCGCGGTCCAGATGCCGATGGCCGTAGCCCGCTCGCGCCGGTCGGGGAAGACGGCCCGCAGGATCGAGAGCGTCGCGGGCATGATCATCGCGCCGCCGACGCCCAGCAACGCGCGGGCGCCGATCAGCACCTCGGGGCTGGGCGCGAAGGCGGCGACGGCGGAGGCCAGGCCGAAGAGGCCGTAGCCGATGAGCAGCAGCCGTCTGCGTCCGACCCGGTCGCCCAGCGTGCCGAACATGATCAGCAGCGAGGCGCAGACGAGGGGATAGGCGTCCACGACCCACAGCAGCTCGACGCCGCTCGGACGCAGGTCCTCCGTGACCGCGGGGACGGCGACGTGCAGGACGGTCGCGTCCAGGGCGACCAGCAGCAGGCTGACGCAGAGGACTATCAGGACGACCCAGCGGTTGGCACCGCCGCCGGCAGCGCGCAGGCGTGCCCCGGCCGTGGTCGTCACGGACATGTACGAACCTCCCAGTGAAGCCTCGCGCTCGGTGGACCGGCCGGGGACGGTGATGGTGGCTGGTCCCGCAGGGCGGCCCGGCATCGACGGGCGAGTGGCGCCAGCGTACGCGAGTTCCCGCGCGGTGCGCGTGGCCGATCTCTCACCTCCGCTCGGGGCCGGGTGTGGCGTACGCCACTCGCTCCGGCGCCCGGAGCGGATACGGAGCCGTTCTGAACGGCACGGAAATTCCACGCACTGCCCCGGTGAACCATTTCCGGCACCCGCCGGGAATGCCTGCGGGAAGACCGTCCGATAAATAGGGAACAAGGCCACCGGTCTTTCCTGGCGGGCCGTGAATTGAACGGGATCTGAGACAAACTCCACATCACATAGGCATCACGAAAGGAGTGGATCGGCCTATCCGGCCACTCACTCCCTGTAACGTCGATTGGGTGCGTACCGACATCTTTGCCCGGCTGGACCGGGAGCCGGAACCGCCGAAGATTGAGATCCCGCGGATGAGCCGCACACGTCTCGCGCTCTTCGGCGGGACGTCCGCGTTCTACGTGGCCATCGTGGTCGCCGTACTGGCGTCGACGTGGCTCGTCGCCCTGGACTGGAAGCTCATGCTCTTCCGTCCCTACGAGCAGTGGCCCGAGCAGCACGCGTTTCTCGACTACTTCGTCGTACTCGGCCAGCGCGGCCCGACGGCCGTCATGGTCGCGGCCTGGCTGGGCTGGCGCTCCTGGCGTCAGCACACCCTCCGGCCCCTGCTGGCGCTCGGCGCGGCCCTGCTGCTGCTGAACGTCACCGTGGGCGCGGTCAAGATCGGACTCGGCCGGCTCGGCCCCCACTACGCGACGCAGATCGGCTCGGCCGAGCTCTTCGCCGGCGGCGATATATTTCCTTCCGGACATACCGCCAATGCCGTGGTGACCTGGGGCATTCTGGCCTATCTCGCCACCACGCCCAGGGCCCGCCGGTATCTGTCGGCCCTGTCGGCCGTGGTCTCCCTGGGCGTGGGGCTGACCACCGTGTACCTCGGTACGCACTGGCTGAGCGACGTCCTGCTCGGCTGGGCCGCGGGACTGCTGATCCTGCTGGGACTGCCCTGGTGCGAGCCGGTCATCGTCCGCGCCGAGCGGTTCGTCCTGGGCCTGCGGGACCAGTGGCGCTCGCGCCGGACGCTGTCGCCCTCCCGGCCCGTCGCGGCGGGCGGCCCGCGGCAGGCGGTGTTCCCGCTCCGGGTGCCCGCACCCGCGGCGGACGATCCGTCACGGGAGCCGGTGGCCGTTGTCGGCGGGAGCCGGCCCGGTTCACCGGCCGGTACGAGGACGACGACACACCCGGCCACGGCGCATCCGACGGCGACGCATCCGCAGCGCCCGCACACGGTGCGCTCCGAGCGCTCGCCGGTCACCGCGTCGGGCAGCAGACGCCCGCCGCACTCGCGGTCCGTCACGGGCGGCTGAGCGGGGACGGCCACGGGAAAGGTCCCGGCACATCGGTGCCGGGGCCTTTCGCGCGTCTGCCCCGGGGCGCCGGTCAGCCCTTCCAGCAGCGGATGACCACGTCGTCGCGCACCTCGAAGTTGAGCCGGCCCGCCACGTACTCCATCGTGATGATCGAGCCGGGGGGCAGCGCTCTGACGGTCGTCCAGCCGCGCTCGCGGGCCTGCTGCTCGGCCGCCCGCGCGCCGAGGCCGACATAGGAATCGGGCGCGTCGTCGGGCTGCTCGGGAGGTGTCGGTATGGGTGCCATGCACTCCACCGTAGGCGGCAGCGGACGGTGACGGAAGGCGGGAAGTCGATCACCCCAGCAGCCCCGGGTACCTCACCGGTCACGCTTCTGTCACAGGATCTCGACACCTGCCCGGAAGGGCTTCCGCGTGACCCCGTTCACCCGAACGGGCGCTCCTCGCGCGTTCTCCTGATAATTCAACCGAGCCATTGACGATCAAGCGGAATTTCCTCGCGGAATTACCGGAGCCACCGGCGGTCCGAATTGACACGGCAGGGAGAATTCACGACTCCCTCACAGAATCCCCATCATCCGTTCCCAGGCCGCGATCCGCCTCGTACGCCAGAGCACGCGAGAGGCGGTCGCGTACCTCCCGGACGCGATCGGTCAGCTCCGGCGGCTCCACCACCTCGAAGTCCACGCCCATCAGCATCACGTGGATCACCAGCACGTCCAGGCCGGTGGCACCGGTGCGCAGCAGGCAGTGCGACGCGTCGACGGGCTCCAGCACCCCGTCGGACGGCCCGATCGTCTGCGCCGCCCGCTCGGCGGAGGTGTGGAGTCTGATGACCGCGCGGGCCGCGTACGCCTTGGTGGAGACGCCCCGGGAGACATAGGCGGCCAGGTCGTCGGCAGGCGGCGTGCGCGGGGTGAAGCGCGGGCCGTGCGGCGGCTTCGGCGTGATCCGGTCCGCGCGGAACGTGCGCCAGTCCTCCCGGTCGACGTCCCAGGCCACCAGGTACCAGCGCCGTTCGGTGCACACCAGCCGGTGCGGCTCGACCGTGCGGCGGGTCGCGGAGCCGGCGTGGTCGAGGTACTCGAACCGCAGCCGTTCGCTGTCGCGGCAGGCGTTCGCGAGCTCCGTCAGGACGGACGGGTCGAGCCGGGCCTGCGGCGTCCGCAGCATCGGCACCGTGAAGGCGTTGAGCGCGCTCACCCGGCGGCGCAGCCGGCCCGGCAGCACCTGCTCCAGTTTGGCGAGGGCACGTACGGACGTCTCGCCGATGCCCTCGATGCCCTGGCCGGCCGCCGTGCGCAGGCCCACGGCGACGGCCACCGCCTCGTCGTCGTCGAGCAGCAGCGGCGGCAGCTCGGCGCCCGCCCCCAGCTGGTAGCCGCCGCCCGTGCCGGGGCTGGCGTTGACGGGATAGCCGAGTTCGCGCAGCCGGTCCACGTCACGGCGCACGGTGCGCGGCGTGACGCCGAGCCGTTCGGCGAGGTCGGCGCCCGACCATTCGCGATGGGCCTGCAGCAGAGAGAGCAGGCGCAGGAGTCGTGCCGAGGTCTCCAACATGCGGCCGAGTCTGCCAGCCCTTGCGGACAGGTCCTGTCCGCGGTGACTCTGCGTGCGCGCCCGGCGCGAGGACGTCAGCCCGCTGCGGTGACGCGCACGCAGAGGTCGTTGTCACCCGTGTAGCAGGGCGCGGCCAGACGGCTCTGCGTCCGCTGCTTCGGATAGACGAAGATGCCCTTCTTGTCCCAGACGTCGTCGAGTATGCGGGAGATCCTTATGCCCTCGGCGTCCGCCGCGGGCCGCAGCCACAGCTCCCACAGCTGCTCCTTGCCGCCCGGTGAGCCGGCGATCGGCGCGTACGGCAGCGTGAAGCCGAACGCGCGGCCCTGGCCGGTCACGGGTACCTCGTGGACCCGGCCGCCCGAGCTCAGGCGGGCCTCGGCCACCGCACCCTCACCGAGCGAGGCCCCGTACAGCAGTCCCTCCACGGACACCGTGCCCTGCCCGGGAGTGAGGCCGATGTCGCCGGCCTCCGCGTGCGGGGCGCGGACCCAGCAGCGGACCGCGAGCCCGCCCTGGGCCGTCGGATACGGGACCCGCACGGCGATCCGGTCCGCCTCGGGGACCAGGTCGACGAGGGCCCGCAGGTCGCGGACACCGGACTCGACGGGCTCCCCGGAGGCGGTGAGAACCTCCCACCGGCCCTCGGCCAGCTCGGTCGCGGCCGCCAGCACCGCCCGCGCCGTGCCGTCGCCCGCGTCGGTCAGCGGCAGCCGCACCTCGTCGCCGGAGCCGCCCCCGCCGGTGAGCCGCAGGACGAGCGCGGCGCCCGCTGCCACCGCCTCGAAGACGATGTCGCCCGATGCCTCGGCAACGCAGTCCGCCCGCGGGGTCCGCCGTCCGCCGGCCGTGCTGGACGTGCTCATGTGCTCTTCTTCCCTCGGCGGATCACGTCCGCGGCAACATAACGCAGGGAGTAGGCCCCGTCATAGAGCGCGCTTCTGCCGCGGTGCAGCGCCTCGCGCACCGCGCCGCTGCCCCTGCGCCGGGCGCCGCGGGCGACGAGTTCGGCGAACAGCGCCTCGTGCCGCTCGGCGATCCGCACCGGGTCGAACCGCGCGGAGGCGGCGAGCGCCGCCTGTCCGGTACGCCGCCGGAGCTCGTCGTCCTGGATGAGTTCGAGCAGCGCGGCGGCGAAGGCGTCGACGTCGCCGACCGGCACGAGCAGGCCGTCGGCACGGTCGTCGATGATCTCGCCCGGCCCGTGCGGGCAGTCGGTCGACACGACCGGGAGCCCGCAGCGCATGGCCTCCACGATGGTCATGCCGAAGGACTCCAGGGTGGACGTGACGGCCGCGACGGAGCCCTTGACCCACTCGGGCTCCAGCGGGTTCACCGTGCCCATGAGGAAGACATGGTTGTGCAGCCCGCGCTCCTCGATCAGGGCGCGCAGCGCCTTCTTCTCGTTGCCGGTCGCGTCCCCGCTGCCGTAGATCCGCAGCCGCCAGTCCGGGCGGACGGCGACCACCTTGGCGAAGGCCTCGACGAGCACGTCGTAGCGCTTGACGCGGGTGAGCCGGCCGGCCGCCACGACCCACTTGGCGCGGGAGTCCGCGGGTGGGACCTTCGGTGCGGGCACGCTGTTGGGCACCGCCTCGACACGGACGCCCGGGAGGTCGAGCCGCTCGCGGTAGGCGCGGGCATCGGCCTCGGTGACGGTGGTGATCGCGTCCAGGACCGCGTAGCGGTGGCCGATCTCCCGGCGCAGCCGGTAACCGTGGCTGTCCAGTGTCAGGTGCTCCTGGGCGATCCGCACGACACCGCGCGGCGCCTGCCGGGCGATGTGCACGTTGAGGCCGGGTCTGGTGCCGATCACGACGTCGGCGTCCAGCGACTCGAGGTGCGCCCCGATCCGCAGGTCGGTGAGGCGGCTGTACTGCTTGTGCCGGCCGTCGCCGCGCGGGAAGACCTTCGCGGGCCGCTTCGCGAGCGGGTCGTCGCCGTCGTAGCCGGGGCTCTTTCTGCGCAGGTCGACGAGGTGCTTCATGGTCACGCCCGCCGGAGCGCCCATCGTCGGCTCGTCGCGGTGGCGGAAGACGGAGACGATCTCGACGTCGTGCCGTTCGGCCAGCGCCTCGGCGAGATTGAACGTCGTGCGGATCGTTCCCCCGATGCCGTAGGCATTGTGAAGCAGAAATGACAAACGCATACGGCGCCACGTCCCCCTGATGTTCTTCGCTCCCCCGGGTCGGTGGGGGCCCCGGCTGAACTGTACTGGCCGGTCAGGGCCGGTACAGGAACCGGGGCGCCGTGCGGCGGTGGCCCGCGCCGCGCCCGTCCGGTGGCGATTCGGTGCCGCTTCACGCGTGACCCCTGCCGCATATCACCCGTTGACCCGTTATGAGCCGGGACCCGCCCGGCACACGTGATCAAGTCCGAGGAGCCTCCCGTGCCGCGCATGCTCGACGTCAGCGAGGACGTACGCGCCGAGATCGGCGACGAAGAAGCCGACCGGCTGCTCGCCGGCCACAACGCCCCGGGCAGCTACGACTGCACCTCCTGCCGCACCCCGGGCGACTCCGAGCAGGAACGCACCAGCACGGTGCTGTTCGTCGGGGAGGAGACCGCCGTTCTCGCCTTCGCCCACGCCACCTGCATCCCCTCTCAGGTCGTCCAGGTCGCCGAGGACCAGCTCCAGGGCGCCGTCCGGTCCATCACCGGCGAGGAGCCCCGGACTGCGGGCACAGCCCCCGAGCAGGCGGTGCTCGGTGTCACCAGCGGTCTGATCCTGATCAACGGGGAGCTGCATCCCGCGCTCGTGGTCGAGCCGACCGCACCCATCGCCCGTCCCGGCACCTCGGGCGCGGCCGGAGACGAGTTCCTCCCGCTCCTCCTCGAGCAGGGATTCCAGCCGGTCTCCGACGTGAACCAGGTGCCGGGGCAGCTGCCCGGCTGGTCGGTGCTGGTCGCCATGGGGCAACTGCACGCCGTGCTCCAGCCCGGTACGGGAGGCGGCGGCCAGGTCGCCTGGTGGCAGGCCCATCAGCCGCTCCAGGTCACGGACGGCTGGCGTACGGCGGCCAACAAGACGCACACGGTGCTGGTGTTCGCCGCACCGGTCGGCTCCATCGGTCAGCAGCCGCGCGAGGACCTGCTGCGCGACGCCCTGGAGAAGGCCGCGGCCAACGGGCGCCTGGTGGCCGCCGCGATGCCGCTCGCGGGCACCTGACCGTTCGGCGCCGATCCCCCGGTCGGCATGCCGCCCGCCAGGCCGCGACTCGGCCGAGCCCGGGCACGCGGACGTACGCCCGGAGGAGATCCCGCCCGGGCGCGCGTCCGTGTGCCCGGGCACGGCCGCAAGGGCCTTCGTCCCCCGGAAGAATGCAGCTGCTCCCAGCCCGCATCCGCAGGACCCCCGCGTCGTTGCAGGGTACGTGCACTCATACGACCCCTCCCGCCAGCCGTACCAGAGCCAGATTCCCGCGATGCGCCCGGCGCGTGACGGATCGGCGGGCCACTCGGCCACCCCGATCTACGACGCGCTGTACTCGGAGTACCTGAGGGCGTTCAAGGCGCTCCCGGGTGACCGCAGCGGCGAGGAGGACCTCCGATTCCGGGCCTTCGGGGCGATGGGACTGCACAGCGGCCGGGGCGGCTTCAGCGGAGACGGCGACCACACGGAGCATCGCAACACCTCCGCGCAGCAGGGCAATTGGCAGCCGTACTACCAGGTCGGCCGGCACAGCGCCCAGCCCGCCGCTCTGCCGCCGGCACCGCGCCGGGGGATGTGACCCGGCCCGCGACACGTCGAAGGGTGCCGTCGCCTGGCGACGGCACCCTTCGACGTGTCAGGTCACTTCTTGCGGCCGCGCTTCTCGCGCACCCGCACCGAGATGTGGATCGGCGTGCCCTCGAAGCCGAACTCCTCGCGCAGGCGGCGCTCGACGAAGCGCCGGTAGCCGTGCTCCAGGAAGCCGGAGGCGAAGAGGACGAACCGGGGCGGCTTGGTGCCCGCCTGCGTACCGAACAGGATGCGGGGCTGCTTGCCGCCGCGGATCGGGTGCGGGTGGGCGGCGACGAGCTCGCCGAGGAAGGCGTTCAGCCGGCCCGTGGGGACACGGGTCTCCCAGCCGGCGAGCGCGGTCTCGATCGCCGGGACCAGCTTCTCCATGTGGCGGCCGGTGAGAGCCGAGACGTTGACCCGCGGCGCCCAGGCGACCTGGCCGAGCTCGGTCTCGATCTCCCGCTCCAGGTAGTAGCGGCGCTCCTCGTCGAGGGTGTCCCACTTGTTGTACGCGATGACCATGGCCCGGCCCGCCTCGACGGCCATGGTGATGATGCGCTGGTCCTGGACGCTGATCGACTCGCTCGCGTCGATCAGGACGACGGCGACCTCCGCCTTCTCCACGGCGGCGGCGGTGCGCAGGGAGGCGTAGTAGTCCGCGCCCTCCTGGAGGTGGACGCGGCGGCGGATGCCGGCCGTGTCGACGAACTTCCAGGTGACACCGCCGAGTTCGATCAGCTCGTCGACCGGGTCACGGGTGGTGCCCGCCAGCTCGTTGACGACGACGCGCTCCTCGCGCGCGACCTTGTTCAGCAGGGAGGACTTGCCCACGTTCGGGCGGCCGATGAGGGCGATGCGGCGCGGGCCGCCGACCACGTTGCCGAAGGTCTGCGCCGGGGCGTCCGGCAGGGCCTCCAGAACGGCGTCGAGCATGTCGCCCGTGCCGCGGCCGTGCAGCGCGGAGACGGGGTGCGGCTCGCCGAGGCCCAGCGACCACAGGGCGGTGGCGTCGGCCTCGCCGCTCGGTCCGTCGACCTTGTTGGCGCACAGCACGACGGGCTTGCCCGCGCGGCGCAGAAGCTTGACGACGGCCTCGTCGGTGTCCGTGGCGCCGACCGTGGCGTCGACGACGAAGACGACCGCGTCGGCGGCCTCGATGGCGTACTCGGCCTGGGCGGCGACGGACGCGTCGATGCCGAGGACGTCCTGCTCCCAGCCGCCGGTGTCGACGACCTTGAAACGGTGCCCCGCCCACTCGGCCTCGTAGGTGACGCGGTCGCGGGTGACGCCGGGCTTGTCCTCGACGACGGCCTCACGGCGGCCGATGATGCGGTTCACCAGGGTCGACTTGCCGACATTGGGGCGGCCGACGACGGCGAGGACGGGCAGCGGGCCGTGGCCCGCCTCCTCGATCGCGCCCTCGACGTCCTCGACGTCGAAGCCCTCTTCCGCGGCGAGCTCCATGAACTCCGCGTACTCGGCGTCGCCGAGCGCTCCGTGGTCGTGCTGGTCGTTCATGAAGTCCGTTCCTCGTTCGTCACTGGGCCGCGAGCTCCGCAGCCCATTACTCAAGTCTGGCCTAGCGCCCGGTCAGGCGCTTTGCGTTTTCCAGGTGGGCGGTCAGCCGCTCCTGGATGCGTACGGTGGCCTCGTCCAGCGCCTTGCGCGTACGCCGTCCACCGCTGTCCCCGGCCTCGAAGGCGTCGCCGAAGACGACGTCGACCTTGCTGCGCAGCGGCGGGAGTGCCCGTATCAACCGTCCGCGGCGCTCCGTGCTTCCCAGTACGGCGACGGGCACGATGGGCGCGCCGCTGCGGACGGCGAAGTACGCGAGGCCCGCGCGCAGCGAGGCGAAGTCGCCCTCGCCCCTGGTGCCCTCGGGGAAGATGCCGAGGACGCCGCCGTTCTCCAGGACGCCCAAGGCGCCCGCGATGGCGGTGCGGTCGGCTGCCGTACGGTCCACCTTGAGCTGCCCGATTCCGGTCAGGAACGGGTCCAGGGGGCCGACGAACGCCTCTTTCTTGATCAGGAAGTGCACGGGCCGGGGGGCGGTGCCCATGAGCATCGGCCCGTCGATGTTGTGCGCGTGGTTCACCGCGAGGATGACCGGGCCGGCCGCCGGGACCCGCCAGGCGCCCAGGACGCGCGGCCTCCACAGTCCGTACATCAGGCCGATGCCGATGCCCCGCCCGACGGCCGCGCCCTTCTCCGAGGGGACGGTCACCTGGCGGCCCGCTTCTCCTCGACGAGGGTCACGACGCACTCGATGACCTGCTGGAGGGTGAGGTCGGTGGTGTCGACCTCGACCGCGTCGTCCGCCTTGGCGAGGGGGGAGGTCTTGCGGCTGGAGTCGGCCGTGTCGCGCTTGATGAGAGCCTCGCGGGTGGCGGCGACGTCGGAGCCCTTGATCTCGCCGCTGCGGCGGGCGGCCCGCGCCTCGGGCGAGGCGGTCAGGAAGATCTTCAGGTCGGCGTCGGGGAGGACGGTGGTGCCGATGTCGCGTCCCTCGACGACGATGCCCTTCTCGGCGGCCGCGGCGATGGACCGCTGCAGCTCGGTGATCCGGGTGCGCACCTCGGGCACGGCGCTCACGGCGCTGACCTTGGAGGTGACGTCCTGCGTACGGATGGGGCCGGCGGCGTCGAAGCCGTCGACGGTGATGGTCGGCGCGGCCGGATCGGTGCCGGACTCGATGACGGGCTTGTCGGCGACGGCGGCGACGGCGGCCGGGTCGGCGACGTCGATGCCGTTGCTGATCATCCACCAGGTGATCGCCCGGTACTGGGCGCCGGTGTCCAGGTAGCTCAGGCCCAGCGTTGAGGCGACGGCCTTGGAGGTGCTCGACTTGCCCGTGCCGGAGGGGCCATCGATGGCGACGATCACGGATTCCACGGTGTCGGACACCTTTCGGGTTCGCGGGAGAGGGCGGCGGGAGTGCCGAAGGCCCCGCCACAAGGTTACCGAGTGCCGGGCGACGTCTTTACCGGGCGGCGCCTTTGCCCGCCCCCGCCCCGGGCCCGGGATGGGGGCGGCCTGGGCGGCCCGGGCGGACCGCGCTACTGGCGGAGTGCCCAGCCGCGCTCGCGGAGGGAGGCGCTGAGGACCTGGGCCGCCGCCGGTTGCACCATCAGTTGCACGACGCCCGCCTGCTGGCCCGTCGCGTGTTCGATGCGGACGTCCTCGATGTTCACGCCCACCCGGCCCGCGTCCGCGAAGATGCGGGCAAGCTCGCCGGGCTTGTCGCTGATGAGGACCGCGACGGTCTCGTACGCCGCCGGTGCCGCGCCGTGCTTGCCGGGGACGCGGGCGCGGCCGGCGTTGCCGCGCCGCAGCACGTCCTCGATGCCCTCCGCACCGGTGCGCCGCTTGGACTCGTCGGCGGCCTGCAGCGCCCGCAGCGACTGGACCGTCTCGTCCAGGTCCGCGGCGACGCCGGCCAGCACGTCGGCCACCGGTCCGGGGTTCGCGGACAGGATGTCCAGCCACATCCGGGGGTCGGACGCCGCGATCCGGGTCACGTCCCGGATGCCCTGCCCGCACAGCCGTACGGCGGTGTCGTCGGCGTCCTCCAGGCGGGCCGCGACCATCGAGGAGATGAGCTGTGGGGTGTGCGAGACGAGGGCGACGGCGCGGTCGTGGGCGTCCGCGTCCATCACGACGGGGACGGCCCGGCACAGCGCGACCAGTTCCAGTGCGAGGTTCAGCACCTCGGTGTGGGTGTCGCGTGTGGGCGTGAGCACCCAGGGGCGGCCCTCGAAGAGGTCGGCGGTGGCCGCCAGGGGCCCGGAGCGCTCCTTGCCGGACATCGGGTGCGTACCGATGTACGCCGACAGGTCCGCGCCCAGCGCCTCCAGCTCGCGGCGGGGCCCGCCCTTGACGCTGGCGACGTCGAGGTAGCCGCGCGCGACGCCCGCGCGCATCGCCTCGGCGAGCGCGGTGGCGACGTGCGCGGGCGGCACCGCGACGACGGCGAGGTCCACAGGCCCCTCGGGCGGCTCGTCCGTGCCCGCGCCCAGCGCGGCGGCCGTGCGGGCCTGCGCCGCGTCGTGGTCGACGAGGTGCACCTCGACGCCGCGCCCCGCGAGAGCGAGCGCGGCGGACGTGCCGATCAGTCCTGTTCCGATGACGAGCGCGGTTCTCACTGGGCCATGTCCTTGCGGTGTCCTTGCCTGGGTGACGCGGAGCGGGGTGCGGCGTCTGGGGGCGGCTGCTGCGTTCAGCCTAGTCAGCGCGTCCGGGCCGGGCCGCGACGACCGCTCCCCGAGACGCCCGCGCCCCGGCGCCTGCGCTACAACTGGCGCATGCTCTTTCATGTCGTGCCGGTGGACGAGTGGACTGCCGACGTCGCCGGCCCGTACGCCCCGGCCTCCCTCACGTCCGAGGGCTTCGTGCACTGCTCCGCGGACGAGTCCGCCGCGCTCGCCGTCGCGGACGGCCCGTACCGCGACGTGGCGGACCTGCTGGTGCTGGTCATCGACGAGTCGCTGCTCACCGCCGAGGTCCGCTGGGAGGGCTCCCGGGACATGCTCTTCCCGCATGTGTACGGCCCGGTCGAGCGGGCGGCCGTGACCGGGGTGCTCGCCGTACGGCGGGACGAGGACGGCCACGCCCGGGAACTGACGCCCTGGGTCTGAACGCCCGGCGCTCTTCGGTGGGCCGGCGGACGGACATGCCTGCGCGGTTGCTTCACCACAGGTGCCGGGAGCGCAAGGATGCTGGTGCCCCGGTGGTCGGGGCGAGAAGCGTTCCGAACCGAGGGAGAGTGACATGGACACGCGCCGAAGGTCGGTCCTGGCGGCGGGAGCGGCGGGAGCCGTCGCGCTGGTGACGGGCTGCGGGGAGGGAGACGGGGGCGACGCGTCCACGCCCCAGGACCCCGCGGAGGGGGCCACGACACCGACGGACGGCGCGTCGGCTCCGGCGCCGGCCGGCGAGGAACTGGCCAGGACCGCGGACATCCCGGTCGGCGGCGGAACCGTCTTCAAGGAGCAGGAGGTCGTGGTGACTCAGCCGGCGGCCGGGCAGTTCAAGGCGTTCTCCGCGATCTGCACGCATCAGCGGTGCACCGTGGGCTCGGTCAGCGACGGTCTCATCAACTGCCCCTGTCACAACAGCAAGTTCCGCATCGAGGACGCCTCGGTCGCGGCGGGCCCGGCGACGCGGCCGCTGCCGGCGAAGCAGATCACCGTCGAGGGGGACTCCATCCTGCTCATGTGACCGCCGGCGCGGTGTCGTAGCCTCGCGCGCATGACTCCAGAGGCTCTCGTCCGCGATCACACGATCTACTCCTGTGTCATGGGGTCGCGGGCGTTCGGACTGGCGACGGAGTCGAGCGACACGGACCGCCGCGGGGTCTTCCTGGCCCCGACCGCGCTGTACTGGCGGTTCGCCAAGCCGCCGACGCACGTGGAGGGCCCGGCGGAGGAGCAGTTCTCGTGGGAGCTGGAGAGGTTCCTCGAACTTGCCCTGCGCGCCAACCCGAACATCCTGGAGTGCCTGCACTCCCCGCTCGTCGAGCACGTCGACGACACGGGCCGCGAACTGCTCTCCCTGCGCGGAGCGTTCCTTTCCCGCCGGGCGCACGAGACGTTCGTGCGGTACGCGGACGGGCAGCGCAGAAAGCTGGAGGCCGACGTACGGCAGTACGGCACGCCCCGCTGGAAGCACGCCATGCACCTCCTCCGCCTGCTCACCAGCTGCCGCGACCTGCTGCGCACGGGCGAGCTGGTGATCGACGTCGGCGCCGACCGCGACCGGCTCCTGGAGGTCAGGCGGGGCGAGGTGCCGTGGGAGCGGGTCGAGTCGTGGATGACCCGCCTGTCCGAGGAGGCCGACTCGGCGGCCCCCACCACCCCGCTCCCACCGGAACCGGACCGCGCCCGGGTGGAGGACTTCCTGGTGCGGGCGCGAAGAGCGTCGACCGGGTGAGGCGGCGCGTCAGTACGTCTCTTCGGCCCGCTGGGCCGCCAAGGCGCCCGTGAGCGGTGTGCCCTCGGTGCCGCTGCGCACCCGCCGAAGGACCTCCATGGTGATGTCGGGGTCGTTCGCCATGCGCGTCCTGGTCACGAGCCGGCTCAGGGCTGCGAACGCGGACGGCTCGTCCGGGAGCTCCGTCCTGTCCTGCGATGCGTCCAGCGTCGCGTGGAGCGCCTCGACGTCCGTCCGGACCCGTGCCTCGTCG
Source organism: Streptomyces sp. PKU-EA00015 (assembly GCF_013387495.1). Classification (GTDB taxonomy): domain Bacteria; phylum Actinomycetota; class Actinomycetes; order Streptomycetales; family Streptomycetaceae; genus Streptomyces. Next base: position 99,815 of record NZ_JABZEE010000032.1, read on the forward strand.
ACGCCGGCGGCCGAGCCGTGCTCGGCCTCGGACTTCGCGGCGATCAGCTCCGGCACGTACCCCGGCGCGCGCACATGGCCGAGCAGTGTGGGCAGATGGGCCTCGACCTCGCCGCTGCGCATCGCGTGAATGCCGGTCAGCAGCGCGCGGAACGTGTACAGCAGCGGCTTGAGCTCGCCGGTCTTCTCGAACAGCCGCCACTGTGTCCCCGCGAAGCCGCGGTAGTGATGCGCGTGGTGACGTGTCAGTACACCGGGTGCCAGCGACACGAGCTCCGCGTGCGCCTCGGTCGTCACGACGACGAGCGGCGACAGCAGCTGCTCCAGCACATAGCCGTTGCGCCGCAGCATCAGCCGGACGAACTTGCGCAGGTCGTGCGTGACCAGGTCCATCTCGACGCCGTCGCGCTCCCACATCCGCGTGGTCGTCTCGTCCGGCTCGTGCAGTCCGACGAGATCGGCGATGGGCAGCAGATGCGCACCCCGCAGATCCACGTCCGAGTCCCGGGACGGGAATCCGTACAGATGCGCCCCGGAGACCGTGGCGAAGACGAGGTGGCCGGGCTGCGGCGGCACGGCCGTGGCGAGGTCGGTCAGGTCGAGCTGATCGGTCATGGATCAAGCGTCCCAGAGCGCCCCCAGAGCCAGCAGCTCCTCCCCGTACTCGATGCGCTCCGCCCACTCGTCCGGCCACGCGTCCGCTCCCAGGTGCGCGCCCGCGAAGGCGCCCGTCAGGCAGGCGAGCGAGTCCGAGTCGCCCCTGGTGCAGGCCGCGCGGCGGAGGGCCGTCAGGGGGTCCTCGGGGAACATCAGGAAGCACAGCAGCGATGTCGCCAGGGCTTCCTCCGCGATCCAGCCGTCGCCGGTCGCCAGGCACGGGTCCAGCTCCGGCTCGGCGGAGCGCAGCGCGGCCGCCAGCCGTTCCAGGATCTGCAGGCACTCGTCCCAGCCGCGGGCGATGAAGGCCTCGGGTGTCGGGTCGTGGGAGTACGTCCACAGGTCGCCGAGCCAGCGCTCGTGGTAGCGCCCGCGGTTCTCGTACGCGTACGAGCGCAGCTGTCCGACCAGGCCGGTCGGCTCCGCGCCCTGCGCCAGCAGGTGCACCGCGCGTGCCGTGAGGTCGCTCGCCGCGAGTGCCGTCGGGTGCCCGTGCGTGAGCCCGGACTGCAGTTGCGCGGCCCCCGCGCGCTGGTCCTCGTCGAGGCCGGGTACGAGGCCGATCGGCGCGACGCGCATGTTGGCGCCGCAGCCCTTGGAGCCGATCTCGCTCGCCGCCTGCCAGGGGCCGTCGCCGTCCAGCTTCCGGCAGGCCACCAGGCAGGTCCGGCCGGGGGCCCGGTTGTTCTCCGGCGAGTGGTACCAGTCGACGAACTCCTCGCGCAGCGGGCGCTGCAGACGGGAGGCGACCAGCAGCCCGCGCTCCGTGGCGCTGCGCAGGGCCCGGCCGAGCGCGAGCGTCATCTGGGTGTCGTCGGTCACGACGGCGGGCTTCGGCAGTGCCATCTCCCGCCACGGGCCGCACTTGGCCAGGATCGAGGGCACGTCATTGAACTCGGTGGGGAAGCCCAGCGCGTCCCCGAGAGCCAGGCCGACGAGTGATCCCGTGGCGGCCCGCTTGGCGGTGGTCATGGCTGCCGTCCTTCCGGTCGCAGGAGTGGTGGGTGCAGCGCACAGGCGGTGCCCGTCCGGTAGAGGGCGGCCGGCTTCCCCCGGCCGCCGGTGCGGCGCGGTCCGCCCTCGACGGCCTCGACGAAGCCGGGGGTGGCGAGGACCTTGCGCCGGAAGTTGGGCCGGTCGAGCTCGACGCCCCAGACCGTCTCGTACACCTGCTGCAGTTCGCCGAGCGTGAACTGCGGTGGGCAGAAGGCCGTGGCCAGGCAGGTGTACTCGAGCTTGGCGCCGATCCGGTCATGGGCGTCGGCGAGGATGCGGTCGTGGTCGAAGGCGAGCGGCCCGGCCCGGCCGAGGGGCGTCCAGCGGGCGTGGGCGGCGTCGCCGCCGCCGCGCGGTTCGGGCAGGCCCGGTACGAGTGCGGTGAACGCGACGGAGACGACGCGCATCCGCGGGTCGCGGTCCGGTTCGCTGTAGGTGCGCAGCTGTTCCAGGTGCAGTCCGGCCGCCGTGTGCCGGGACAGGCCGGTCTCCTCGGCCAGTTCGCGGCGGGCGGCCGCCTCGGCGGACTCGTCGGGCAGGAGGAATCCCCCGGGCAGCGCCCAGGCGCCGCGGTAGGGCTCCTGCCCCCGTTCGACGAGCAGGACGTGCAACTCGCCCTCGCGGACGGTGAAGACGGCGAGGTCGACGGTGACGGCGAAGGGCGGGAAGGCGGCCGGGTCGTAGCCCTGCATCAGCGCCGCTCCGGCATGGGGGTCCCCCCACGCCCGCAGGGCGTGGGGGGAGGACCGGCAAGGTGCCGGCCCTCGCCGATCGGTGTGCGTCGCACGGGCAGCGTGCCGGAACCTGATCCACCCCCGTGGGTCCAGGTCCACCCGCCGCCGGCGATGCCGATCGGCCCGTTCGCGTGCTGCCGGGCGACGAGCGAGACGCAGAGCGCGCCGCTGCCGAAGCCGAGTTCGACGACGTCCGCAGGAAGCCTCATGCCCACCCCCTTAATGGTCATCATGACTATAAACGTCTCGCGGTACGCGCCACAAGACGGCAAGAGCCCGCGACCGAGAACGGTCGCGGGCCCTTGCGGCGGTTTGCGCTGTTACAGACCGACTTCCTTCATCAGCATGCCGACCTCGGTGTTGGTCAGGCGGCGCAGCCAGCCCGACTTCTGGTCGCCGAGGGTGATCGGCCCGAAGGCGGTCCGCACGAGCTTCTCCACCGGGAAGCCCGCCTCGGCCAGCATGCGGCGCACGATGTGCTTGCGCCCCTCGTGGAGGACCACCTCGACCAGGTAGTTCTTGCCGGTCTGCTCGACGACCCGGAAGTGGTCCGCCCGGGCGTAGCCGTCCTCGAGCTGGATGCCGTCCTTGAGGCGCTTTCCGACCTCGCGGGGCAGGGGGCCCTGGATGGCGGCGAGGTACGTCTTCTTCACGCCGTACTTGGGGTGGGTGAGGCGGTGGGCCAGCTCGCCGTGGTTGGTGAGCAGGATGATGCCCTCGGTCTCCGTGTCGAGGCGGCCGACGTGGAACAGCCGCGTCTCACGGTTGGTCACGTAGTCGCCGAGGCACTGCCGGCCGTCAGGGTCCTCCATCGTGGAGACGACACCGGCGGGCTTGTTCAGCGCGAAGAACAGGTACGACTGGGTCGCGACGGTCAGGCCGTCGACCTTGATCTCGTCCTTCTCGGGGTCGACGCGGACGCCCTGCTCGATCACGATCTCGCCGTTGACCTCGACACGGCCGGCGTCGATCAGCTCCTCGCAGGCACGGCGGGAGCCCATGCCGGCGCGCGCGAGCACCTTCTGCAGCCGCTCGCCCTCCTGGTCCTCGAAGGTCTTGGGGGTCTTGATCTGCGGCTTGTTCTCGTACCGCTCGCGGTTGCGCTGCTCGGCGCGGGCCTCGTACTCGCGCGAGCGCGCCGGAGCGGTGCGGCCGCCGCCGCGCTGGGGGGACTGCTTCGGGCCGCCCTTGGCGCCGCCGCGGGCCGCGCCGCCGCGGCCCTTCTTCGGGCCCTCGGAAGGCGTGCCCACGTCGTAGCGGCGCTCCTCGGGACGGGGCTTGCGGGGCCTGCCCTGCTTGTCGTCGCGGTTGTTGCCGGCACCCCGGGGGTTGCCGCGCCCGCCGCTGCTGCCGCCGCGGCTGCCGCTGTTGCCACCACGGCTCCCGCCGTTGTTTCCGCTGCTGTTCCTGCCGCTGCTGCTTCGCATCAAAGTTCCGTCTTGTCGTCTGCGTCCTCACGATCCGGTGCATCCGGATCGAACGACGGGAGCCCTTCCTGCGTCTCCGCCTCGATCGCGTCCGCCTCGGGGAGGAAGGGCGCGAGCTCCGGGAGCTCGTCCAGGCCGCGCAGGCCCATCCGCTCCAGGAAGTAGTTCGTCGTCCTGTACAGGATCGCACCTGTTTCGGGTTCCGTGCCCGCCTCCTCGACCAGACCCCGCTGGAGGAGGGTGCGCATGACGCCGTCGCAGTTCACTCCGCGCACCGCGGAGACCCGTGAACGGCTGACGGGTTGGCGGTACGCGACGACCGCGAGCGTCTCCAGGGCGGCCTGCGTGAGCCGGGCGTGCTGGCCGTCGAGGACGAAGCGCTCGACGGCCGCGGCGTGCTCGGGGCGGCTGTAGAACCGCCAGCCGCCCGCGACGAGCCGCAGCTCGAATCCGCGCCCCTGCACCGTGTACTCGTCCGCGAGCTCCCGCAGGGCGTCCGCGACGGCCCTGCGGGGCTGCTCCAGCACCTTCGCGAGGTGCTCCTCGGTGGCCGGCTCGTCGACGACCATGAGGACGGCCTCCAGCGCGGGCTTGAGCTCGCTCACTCCTTCTCCTCCACAACCTGGTCGAACTCGTCGGTGACGGTCACCGCCGCGGCCCCGTCCCCGGCCGCCCACGTGACCGTGAGCTCCCCGAGCGCCTCCTCCTGATCCAGGACGAGGGCCTTCTCGCGGTACAGCTCCAGCAGCGCCAGGAAGCGCGCCACGACGGTCAGGGTGTCGTCGACGCCCTCGGTCAGCTCGCGGAAGGTGGCTCTGCCGCGCTCCCTGAGCAGGGCGACGACCACCTCGGCCTGCTCGCGGACGCTGACGAGGGGCGCGTGGATGTGGTCGACGTACACCTGCGGCTTGGGCTTCGGCTGCATCGCCTTGACGGCGAGCCTCGCGAAGCCCTCGGCCCCGATGCTGATGACGACGTCGGGCAGCAGCTCCGCGTGGTGCGGCTCCAGCCCCACGGTCCGTGGGAACCGCCGGGCCTCGTCGTCGAGCCTGCGGTCGAAGATCTCGGCGATCTGCTTGTACGCGCGGTACTGGAGCAGCCGCGCGAAGAGGAGGTCCCGCGCTTCGAGCAGCGCGAGGTCGGCCTCGTCCTCGACCTCGGCGGCGGGGAGCAGCCGGGCGGCCTTGAGGTCGAGGAGCGTCGCGGCGACGACGAGGAACTCGGTGGTCTGATCGAGGTCCCAGTCGGCGCCCATGGCCCGGATGTACGCCATGAACTCGTCGGTGACCTTGGAGAGGGCGACCTCGGTGACGTCGAGCTTGTGCTTGGCGATGAGCTGAAGGAGGAGGTCGAAGGGCCCTTCGAAGTTCGCAAGCCGCACGGTGAACCGCCCGTCACCGCCCCGCTCGGCCGGCGCCTCCCTGACCGCCCCGTCGGGACCCTCCGCCTCAGCGGCACCACCGGGAGCCACGCCCTCCGCCGCGGGCTCGCCCGCGTCACGCGGCGCACGCGTCTGGGGCGCCGGGGGCTCGCCCCCGGTTTCGGGAAGGGGCGGGGTGGGGGCAACCACCCCCGCCGCACGCTCCCCCACCTCACGCAGCGCACACGCCGGGGACTCGCCCGCGGGATCCGCCCCGGCCGGAGCCTCCGCCGCGGGCTCGCTCACGTCACGCGGCGCGGGCCCCGTGCCCGGACCGCGGCCCAGCGCGCGGCGGCGCGACGGGCGGGACGTTTCGTCGGTCGGGGGCATCGTGGTCCAGGACGGGGAGCGGCGCAGGCGGGCAGGCCCGCAGGCTACCGCGTCAGCGTCCGCGCAGACGCCGCACGAGGATGCTCGCGTCGCCGCGCTGCTCCAGGTCGGCCAGCACCACCGCCACCGCCTCGCGGACGATGCGCCCGCGGTCGACGGCCAGGCCGTGCTCGCCGCGCAGCACGAGCCGCGCGTGCTCCAGGTCCATCAGTTCCTCGGCCGAGACGTAGACCGTGATCTTCTCGTCGTGCCGTTCACGGCCACTGGGCCGGCGGTTGGCGCCGCGCCCACGTCGGCGCGTCGCACCGGCCGCCGGCTCCTCGCCCGCCGGCGCCCGGCGGCCCTTGGCCGCGCCCGGCGCCGCTTCCGCGACCTCCGTGCCCCGGCTGCGTTCCTCGACGGGAGCCTCCGCCTCGGCAGCCGCGGAGTGCTCCTGCGAACGGGACGACGGGGTGCCGTCCGCCGCCGGGTCGCTCTCCCCCGCCGGCGCCGGCACCCGCGGCTCACCGTTCGCCTGCCTGCGCGGGGTCGACGCCTGCAGCGCCGTGCCCCCGGTCGTACGGAACAGCTCGTCGGCCCCGGGCAGACTCACTCGGCGTGACACCGGGCGAGCACCTCCCTGGCGAGCTGGCGGTAGGCGGCGGCACCGACGGAGTTGGACGCGTACGTGGTGATCGGCTCACCGGCGACCGTGGTCTCCGGGAAGCGCACGGTCCGGCCGATCACCGTGTGGTAGACGTGGTCGTCGAAGGCCTCGACGACACGCGCCAGCACCTCGCGGCTGTGCACGGTCCGGGAGTCGTACATCGTGGCGAGGATGCCGTCGAGCTCCAGCTCGGGGTTGAGCCGCTCCTGGACCTTCTCGATGGTCTCGGTCAGCAGCGCGACACCGCGCAGCGCGAAGAACTCGCACTCGAGCGGCACGATCACCTTGTGAGCCGCCGTGAGCGCGTTGACGGTCAGCAGGCCGAGCGAGGGCTGGCAGTCGATCACGATGTAGTCGTAGTCGGACATCAGCGGCTTCAGCGCACGCTGCAGCGTCGACTCCCGTGCGACCTCGCTCACCAACTGCACTTCCGCGGCCGAGAGATCGATGTTGCTCGGCAGCAGGTCCATGTTGGGCACGGCGGTCTTGAGCAGCACCTCGTCCGCGGACATGCCGCGCTCCATCAGGAGGTTGTAGACCGTCAGGTCGAGCTCCATGGGGTTGACTCCGAGGCCCACGGACAGCGCGCCCTGCGGGTCGAAGTCGACGAGCAGCACCCGGCGTCCGTACTCAGCGAGTGCCGCGCCCAGGTTGATGGTCGATGTCGTCTTGCCGACGCCGCCCTTCTGGTTGCACATCGCGATGATCTTGGCGGGACCGTGATCGGTCAGCGGGCCCGGGATCGGGAAGTACGGCAGGGGGCGACCGGTGGGGCCGATCCGCTCGCGGCGCTGGCGGGCAGCGTCGGGCGCGAGGGTGGCCGCGTATTCGGGATCGGGCTCGTACTCGGCGTCGGGGTCGTAGAAGTGCCCTTCGGGGACTTCCTCGTAGGCGGCGAAGTGGGTGGACTCTCGGCCACTCTCGTTGCCGGCCATGGCGTTCACGTGTTGGCCGTCCATCATCTTCATCGTGTGGGGTGTCGTCATGTGCGTCGTGTGCTGGTGCGTCGCGAAGGGGCGGACAGCGACGGAGCCGACAGCCTCGAAACCGTTCGACGGGTCCTGGCCCGCAGAAGCCGTTCCTGGTTGACCACCCCCGGGAGTAAATATCGACTCATTCACAAGTCGTCTTACCTCCTTGGACGTGACCAGGAAACTTATCGATAGGTCAGCGTGGCACCATGCCGACGGTTGGCGACTCTATGGCGTGTCACCGGTCCGCAGCAACACAATCCGCCGGACCCGGCCCGATGTGTCGGCAATCGAACACCCCGCTGTCAAGGGCGCAGAGCCCTTTCCGCGTGCTCCCGAGCACAGGTTTCGTCGGCGGGCGAAACGGTTAAAGGGTTACGTTCGAGGCGAGTTGAGCGAGCGCGGCGAACCGGGTCGGAACACGCGTCCGGCCGGACCTTGCGGCAAGGTCCGGCCGGATGCGTGACGTTGACGACGTCGGTTGACTCGTCAGCCGAGCAGCGCGCTCAGCTCGATGCTCTCGAGGCCGTGCGCCTCGGCGACCTCCTTGTAAACCACCTTGCCGTCATGGGTGTTGAGGCCCTTGGCGAGCGCGGCGTCGCGGCGGAGCGCCTCGACCCAGCCGTTGTTGGCCAGCGACACGATGTACGGGAGCGTGGCGTTGGTCAGCGCGTAGGTGGAGGTGTTGGGCACCGCGCCGGGCATGTTGGCGACGCAGTAGAAGACCGAGTTGTGGACCTGGAAGGTCGGCTCGGCGTGGGTGGTCGGACGGGAGTCCTCGAAGCAGCCGCCCTGGTCGATCGCAATGTCGACAAGGACACTTCCGGGCTTCATCTTGGCGACGAGCTCGTTGGTGACCAGCTTCGGGGCCTTCGCGCCGGGGATGAGGACGGCGCCGATGACGAGGTCGGCCTCGATGACCGCCTTCTCCAGCTCGTAGGTGTTGGAGACGATCGTCTGCACCTTGGTGCCGAAGATCCTGTCGGCCTCGCGCAGCTTGTTGATGTCCTTGTCGAGCAGGGTGACGTGGAAGCCCATGCCGACGGCGATCTGCGTGGCGTTCCAGCCGGAGACGCCGCCGCCGATGACGACGGCCCTGCCGGCGTGGGTACCGGGGACGCCGCCGGGGAGCACGCCGCGGCCGCCGGCCGAGCGCATCAGGTGGTAGGCGCCGACCTGCGGGGCCAGACGGCCCGCGACCTCGGACATCGGGGCGAGCAGCGGCAGTGCGCGGTTCGCGGTCTCCACCGTCTCGTAGGCGATGGCGGTGGTGCCGGACTCCAGGAGGGCGTCCGTGCACGCGCGGGACGCGGCGAGGTGCAGGTAGGTGAAGAGGGTCTGGTCCTTGCGGAGGCGGTGGTACTCCTCGGCGATGGGCTCCTTGACCTTCAGCAGCAGGTCGGCGGTGGCCCAGACCTCGTCGGCGGTGGGGAGGATCTGCGCACCGGCGGCGACGTACTCGTCGTCCGTGATCGAGGAGCCGACACCGGCGTTCTGCTCGACGAACACCTGGTGGCCGTAGCGCACGAGCTCGTGCACGCCGGCGGGGGTGATGGCCACCCGGAACTCGTTGTTCTTGACCTCGCGGGGGATACCGACCTTCACGTCGATCACGGTCCTTGACTCAGGGGATGTTTCGGTCAATGCCATTGATACCCAGGCACACAGCGCGCACCGGGACACACCACGAGACCACGTGGTGCAGCCAGTCTAATGAAGGATTTCTCGCTGTCTAGCCTTACAAAGCATCAATCTTCCTCGGGACCACTACGGATTTCGTAGGTGGAAGCCTCGGTTCCAAGCAGTCTTTCCGCAGTGAGCCGGTGCAGCCGCGCCGCGGCCGGATCACCGAGACGGTCGAGTGTGTCGGCCAGTCTGAGCTGCAGCGCGGCCTGCAGGCGTACGTCCCCGGCGCGCCGCGCCCATTCCACGGCCTCGCGGCAGGTGTGCAGCGACTCCTCGGGCCGTCCCGCGTACTCCTGGATCCGGGCCGCCTCGCTCAGCGCCCGTGCCTGGGCCGGGACGTCGCCGAGCCTGCGATATCCGGCCGCCGCCGCCCGCCAGCTGCGCAGCGCCTCTCCGTAGCGGCCCGCGTAGGTGTGGGCCGTGCCGAGGCGTCCGTACAGCCGTGCCGCGTCGGCCTGCTCGCCGCGCGCCTGGCGTTGCGCGAGTGCGCGCCCGTACCAGTCGGCCGCCCGCTGCCAGTCCCCCAGCTCCTGGTAGGCACCGCCGACGGATTCCATCGCGCGGCCGGTCGCATAGGGGTCGTTCGCGGCCCGGCCCGCGTCCAGCGCGGCCCGGTAGCGGGCGAGTGCGTCCTCGGTGCGGCCGGTCCTGGCGTCCAGGTCGGCGAGGTTCAGCAGCGCCGCGGCCTGCTCCCGGCGCAGGCCGCGGCGCTCGGCGACGTCGAGCACCAGCCGGTGCAGTCCGTACAGGTCGGACGCGGCGGCCTCCGTGCCCTGGTGCGCGGCAAGGGCTCTGACCAGGGCCGCGACCAGCCTGCGGGCCAGCGTGTCCAGCTCGCCGTCGTCGACGGCGAGCCGCGCGCAGGCCAGCAGCGCGGACCGGTGCGCCCGCAGCCACGCGTCGGCCTCGCCGACGGAGGTGAAACGCAGCGCGCGGGGAAGGCCCGCCAGCTTCTTGCGGGCCGGTGACCCCTCGGGCTCGGTGATCGCGCGGCAGGCCTGGAGACGGCGCACGGTCCGCTCCAGCATGCGGGCCCTGGCGAGCTGCACCTCGGCGGGCCGGTCGCTCACCTCGTACAGCGTGCGCAGCAGGGGGGTGAGACAGCCGGGCACCTCGAAGCCGTCCCCGGCGGTGCGCAGCAGACCGAGTGTGGCGAGACCGTCGAGGGTGGTCCGGGCGGCGGCCACCGAGCAGCCGGCCAGGGCGGAGGCGGTGTGGGCGTCGGCGAAACCGGCGGGGGCCAGGGCGAGCAGTCGCAGTATCCGCGCGGCGGGCTGCGGCAGGGACTCGTAGACCAGGCGGAACGCGCGGGCCAGCGGCCGTCCGCCGCGTGGCTGCTCGCCGTCGTCCGGCAGGGCCCGCAGCCGCTTGGCGGCGTCGGCGACCGACGCCCGGGGCCGGGCGGCCAGCCAGCCGCCGACCAGGACCAGTGCGGCGGGCAGCCCGCCGCACTCCTCGGCGACCGCCTCGGCGGCCTGCGGGTCCACCGTGATGCGGACCTCGCCGGTGAAGGCGGTGAGCAGCTCGATGGCGGCCTTGGCGTCCATGCCGCCGACGGTGCAGGGGCGTACGCCGGGGATGCCGGTGAGCGGGCCGTCGGAGACGGCGACGACCAGACAGTCGGGGTTGTGGGGCAGCAGCAGGTCGACGTGCTCGGCGTCGTGGGCCTCGTCGACGAGGAGCAGCGCACGGCGTACGGAGAGGGCGTCGCGGACCATCTCGGTCAGTTCGTCGTCACCGGCGCCGGGCGGTGAGGCGATGCCGAGGTCACCGAGCAGGTGCCGGGCGGCTTCCTCGAGGGGTACGGGCCGGCCGCCGGGCTCGGCCAGCCGGACCCGCAGAACGCCGTCCGGGTACCGGTCCGCGAGCTGCCGGGCGAGCTCCTCGGCGAGCGCGGTGCGCCCGGAACCGGGCCGCCCGGCGATGAGGAGGACGCGGGCACGGGCGGCCTTGCGGCCCGCGAGGGTGTCGAGTCCGGCGTGTTCGATGTCGGCGTGCAGTGACTTCAGTTCCCGCTGGCGGCCGAAGAACCGGTCACCGCGGCCGGAGCGAACGGCATCCGCCCGGTCGGGGCCGCCCAAGTCCAGCGCCTGATCCGTCACGGGTCACGCTCCAGTCCGTCCGCGCACGAGCCGAGCCCGCCGGGTTCCGCACGGGCGGTTCGAGCGTAGTTCACGCTCTGCGACGAACCGTGCGGAGCGGCCGGGGACGACGCCGCGATCGCTCGATCGGATCAACGGATCTTCATATGGGACGGGTTGAGTACCCGTCAGCCCCGGCCCGGCCGGTACGGAGGCCGCGTCACGCCTCGAACGGGCGGGCCGGCCACGGGGCCTGCGCCTCGCGCAGCGCGTCGAAGCCCTCGCCCGCGCTCGCCGCCACCGCCGACAGGACACCGACGACCAGGCACGTGTTGTGCAGGTCCCCGGCGAGCACCCCGCGGACCAGCTCCTCCAGCGGCACCCGTGCCAGCTCCATGTCCGCCTCCTCCTCGGCGACCTCGAAGCGTTCGCCGTCCGCCGCCGACAGGTCGCGCGCCAGGAAGATCCGCACGGCCTCGTCGCAGCCGCCCGGGGTGGTGTAGACGTCGGTCAGCACCCGCCAGTCCTCGGCCTTGACGTGCGCCTCCTCGTACAGCTCCCGCTGGGCCGCGTGCAGCGGGTTCTCGCCGGGCACGTCCAGCAGGCCGGCCGGGATCTCCCACAGCTTGTGGCGGACGGGGTGCCGGTACTGGCGCAGCACCAGCACCCGCCCCTCGTCGTCGAGGGCGAGGACGGCGACCGATCCCGGGTGGACCTGGTAGTCCCGCTTGACGACCGATCCGTCGGGCATGACCACGTCGTCGGTGCGGACGCTCGTCTTGTTGCCCCGGAACGGCGTCTCGGTCGCGGTGACCCGCCACACCTCGGGCGTGTCCTTGATGGTCATCAAAAGCGTCCTTCCACCACGCACAAACGGAAACCGGGGCACGGACCGGCAAGGTCCGTACCCCGGTCAACCGTATCGCCTGCGGTTACTCGCCCGACGTGCGCGCAGCCTGCTGCCGCTCCACGGCCGCCTTCACCAGACCGGCGAACAGCGGGTGCGGACGCGTGGGGCGCGAGCGCAGCTCGGGGTGGGCCTGAGTGGCGACCAGGTAGGGGTGCACCTCGCGCGGGTACTCGACGTACTCGACGAGCTTGTTGTCGGGGGACGTGCCCGAGAAGAGGATGCCCGCCTTCTTCTCCAGCTCCGCGCGGTAGGCGTTGTTCACCTCGTAGCGGTGGCGGTGGCGCTCCTCGACGTACGGCTGGTCCGCGTAGACCTCGCGCACGATCGAGCCCTCGGCGAGCTTGGCCGGGTACAGGCCGAGCCGCATGGTGCCGCCCAGGTCGCCCGCGCCCTCCACGTACGCCAGCTGCTCCTCCATGGTGGAGATCACCGGGTGCGCGGTGGCCGCGTCGAACTCGGTGGAGTTCGCGTCGGGGATCTCGGCGAGGTTGCGCGCGGCCTCGATCACGATGCACTGCAGGCCCAGGCACAGGCCGAGCAGCGGGACCTTGTTCTCGCGGGCCCAGCGGATGGCGCCGACCTTGCCGTCGACACCGCGCTCGCCGAATCCGCCGGGGATCACGATCGCGTCGACGTCGCCGAGCTGCTTCTGCGCGCCCGCCTGCGTCTTGCAGTCGTCGGAGGTGACCCACTTGACCTTGACGCGGGCCTTGTTCGCGAAGCCGCCGGCGCGCATCGCCTCGGTGACCGACAGATAGGCGTCGGGCAGGTCGATGTACTTGCCCACCAGCGCGACGCTGACCTCGTGGTCGGGGTTGTGGACACGGTCCAGCAGGTCGTCCCACGTGGTCCAGTCGACGTCGCGGAACGGCAGGTCCAGCTTGCGCACGACGTACGCGTCCAGGCCCTCGGTGTGCAGCACCTTCGGGATGTCGTAGATCGACTTGGCGTCGATGGCGGCGACGACCGCGGCCTCGTCGACGTCGCACATGAGCGAGATCTTGCGCTTGATCGCGGTCGGCACGTCACGGTCCGCGCGCAGCACGATCGCGTCCGGCTGGATACCGATGTTGCGCAGCGCGGCGACCGAGTGCTGCGTCGGCTTGGTCTTCAGCTCGCCGGACGGGCCGATGTAGGGCAGCAGTGAGATGTGCACCACGAAGACGTTGTCCCGGCCGACCTCGTGACGGACCTGGCGGACGGTCTCCAGGAACGGCAGCGACTCGATGTCGCCGACGGTGCCGCCGACCTCGGTGATCACCACGTCGACGTCGTCGGTGGCCATGCGGCGGATGCGCGACTTGATCTCGTTGGTGATGTGCGGGATGACCTGCACGGTGTCGCCGAGGTACTCGCCGCGCCGCTCCTTGGCGATGACCTGCGAGTAGACCTGGCCGGTGGTGACGTTGGCCGAGCCGTCGAGATCGACGTCGAGGAAGCGCTCGTAGTGGCCGATGTCCAGGTCGGTCTCGGCGCCGTCGTTGGTGACGAACACCTCACCGTGCTGGAACGGGTTCATGGTGCCCGGGTCGACGTTCAGGTACGGGTCGAGCTTCTGCATGGTGACCCGCAGGCCCCGTGCCTTGAGCAGCGCGCCCAGGCTGGAGGCCGTGAGGCCCTTGCCGAGGGAGGAGGCGACACCCCCGGTGACGAAGATGTGCTTGGTCGTCATGGATTTGGGCGGCATCGCCAAGAGGGGGCTCCCGTGGTCGCGAGGTGAGGTGCGTGCCGGCGTCCGACCCGGATTCGGGGGTGCCGTCGCTGCGGTTTCGTGGCCTTCTCGTATCGGGACGGCCACCGGTCCACGGGGTACCAGGGTATCAGCGCCGGGCCACGGCCGCTTCCGGCCACACCCGCCGACGCGCCCGGGACGCGTAGGGACCGTTCACCGCGGCCCGCCTGCCGCTCGCCCGTTCGCCGCAGTCATGTTGTCCGGACACCTGCGCGCATCACTCGCGTGCGTCGTATCCTGCTCGGACACTCGCTGCCGAGCCGGGCCGGTCGACCGGCACCACGGAGCCCCGTCACCCGGAAAATCCGGCACCCCCACACCATGCGGGTGGCGACGTGCCACTGTGGTGTTTGGGTCGCCGCGGCTCGTCAACGACCCTTGACTGCAGTAAGCGCCCCGCGGGGCGGACGTGGCCGTTCGACTGGAGATGCACGTGGCCGGGCGCATCGAGGATTACGCACTCATCGGAGACATGCAGACCGCAGCTCTGGTCTGCCGGGACGGCACGGTGGACTGGCTGTGCCTGCCCCGCTTCGACTCGCATGCCATCTTCGCCGGGATCCTCGGCACCGAGGAGCACGGATTCTGGCGGCTCGGGCCGGCGTACAGCGTGAACGACGCGCCGCCGGCCGCCGACCGCCGCCGCTACCGCGGCGACTCGCTGATCCTCGAGTCGGAGTACGACACGCCCCGCGGCACGGTCCGCGTGACCGATTTCATGCCGCCTCGTGACGGTGCGCCCCAGCTGATCCGGATCGTGGAGGGCGTCAGCGGCCGGGTGCCCATGCGCTCCGAGCTGCGCATGCGGTTCAGCTACGGGCGCGTGGTGCCATGGGTGCACAAGATCGACAACCGTACGGTCGCCGTCGCCGGGCCCGACTCCGTCTGGCTGGACACCGACGCGGAGACGTACGGCAAGGACCTGACCACCTACTCGGACTTCACGGTCTCCCCCGGCGAGCGGATCACCTTCACGATCAGCTGGCAGCCCTCGCACAGGGAGCAGCCGGGGCTGCCGGACCCCGAGGGCTCTTTGGACGCCACCGTCGACTTCTGGCGCGAATGGGTCGATCACTGCACATACCACGGCCCCTACCGCGAGGCCGTCGTCCGCTCCCTGATCACGCTGAAGGCCCTGACGTACGCGCCGACCGGCGGTATCGTCGCGGCGCCGACGACGTCGCTCCCCGAGGACATCGGCGGCGTACGGAACTGGGACTACCGCTACACCTGGCTGCGTGACGCGGCGATCACCCTGTCGTCGCTGCTGCGCACCGGATACCGCGAGGAGGCCCGCGCCTGGCGCGAGTGGCTGCTGCGCGCGGTCGCCGGCGACCCCGAGAACCTGCAGATCATGTACGGGATCGCGGGCGAACGGGAGCTGGGCGAGGCCGAGTTGGACTGGCTGCCGGGCTACGAGAACTCCAGCCCGGTCCGCGTCGGCAACGGCGCCGCGCACCAGCTCCAGCTCGACGTCTACGGCGAGGTCACCGAGGCCCTGCACCTCGCGCACATGACCGGCCTGGCGCGCAACGACTACGCCTCCCTGCTCCAGCTCAAGCTGATCCAGTACCTGGAGAAGCACTGGGACCAGCCCGACGAGGGCATCTGGGAGGTCCGCGGCCCGCGACGGCACTTCGTGCACTCCAAGGTGATGGCATGGGTCGCCGTCGACCGCACCATCAAGCTCATCGAGTCCGGCGACGCCGACGGACCGCTGGACCGCTGGCGCGAGCTGCGCGACGAGATCCACCGGGACGTCTGCGAGAAGGGCTACGACAAGGAGCGCAACACCTTCACGCAGTCGTACGGCTCGCAGGAGCTCGACGCCTCCCTGCTGCTGATCCCGCAGATGGGCTTCCTGCCGCCCGACGACAAACGGGTCATCGGCACGATCGAGGCGATCCAGCGGGAGCTGTCGACGTCCGACGGCTTCATCCTGCGCTACCCGACCGAGGGCGCGGACGAGGGCGTGGACGGCCTGCCCGGCGACGAGGGCGCGTTCCTCGCGTGCTCGTTCTGGATGGCCGACGACCTGGCGATGATCGGCCGGGTCGACGAGGCCCGCAAGCTGTTCGAGAAGCTGCTGGCCCTGCGCAACGACCTCGGGCTGCTCGCCGAGGAGTGGGACCCGCGGCTCCAGCGGCAGGTGGGCAACTTCCCCCAGGCGTTCAGTCACGTGCCTCTGATCGACACCGCCCTGCGGCTGACGGCCTCGGGCGCGTACGGAGGCTGATCCGTGTTGGCCCTGGTCGTGCCGCCCCTGTAGCGTCCGCAGCCATGGACACGCAGGGCGGCATCACCGTGCAGCGGGCGCTGGAGCTGCCCGGTCTCCGCAGCGGGCTGCCGGAGGTCCTGGCCGGGGCCGACCGGCTCGACCGCACGGTCCGCTGGGTGCACGCCGGTGAGGTGCCCAACATCGCCTCGCTCCTCAAGGGCGGCGAGCTGCTGCTGACGACCGGCCTGGGGCTCGGCACCAGACCGGCCGAGCAGCGCGCCTTCGTGAACAGGCTCGCGGAACGCGGGATCGCGGCGCTCGTCGTCGAGCTGGGGTCGCGGTTCACGCGCCTGCCCGCCACGATCGTCGAGACGGCCCGCGCGGCGGGGCTGCCGCTGGTGCAGCTGCACCGCGAGGTGCCGTTCGTGACGGTGACGGAGGAGATCCACACCGAGATCGTCAACGGCCACTACGCGCTGCTGCGGCAGGCCGAAGAGGTGAACCGGCGGTGCACCGAGGCGCTGCTGGCCGGCGGCGGAGTCCCCCAGGTGCTCGGCATCCTCGCCTCGTTCACCGGCGACCCGGTCTTCCTTGAGACACCCGACGGGCAGCTGCTGTACGCGGCGTACACCCCCGGCGACGAGGCGGCCGTCGCCGATCCGCTCCAGGTGTGGGAAGGGCTCCGCGGCGGGCGCCAGGACGGGCCGCCGACGAACGCCGTCCTGGTGGACGTGCCGGGCGGCGGCCGGGGCACGGCCGCGGTGCGCGCCCGGCTGGTGCTGCTGGCGGTGTCGTCCCCGCTGCTGCCCGTGCACCGCATCGCCGCGGAGCGCGCGGCGGCATCGCTCGCGGTCGTCCTCATGCAGGCCCGCCAGGAGGAGGAGCTCGCGGCCCGTGGCCGCGGCGACTTCCTGACCGACCTCGCCGAGGGCCGCATCGCCCCCGAGGACGCCCCGGCACAGGCCCGCGTGCTCGGCTTCAAGCCGGGCTCGGGGCCGCTGCTGCCGGTGGTGATGCGGCTCGCCGCCGAGCTGACGCCGACGGGCAACTGGGCCGTGCTCGCCCGGGCCGTCTCCGATGCGCTCGCCTCCCTCGGAGTGCCGGTCCTGCTCGGCGTACGCCCCGTGGAGGGCCGCGTCCCGCTCCTCGTCGGCCTCCGGACGGATTCCGACCGGACGGCGGTCGCGGGCCGGGTCGCCGACGCCCTGCGCACGGGCGTCGAACGAGCGGGGCTCGGGATCGCGGCGCATCCGCCGGTGGTCGTGGTGGGCGTGGCGGGCGGCTGGGCCACGGCGGGCGCGGGGCTGCGGCACGCGGCGGAGACCGCGACGGCGGCCCGAGGTCTGAGCGACCGCCCCTGGTACGACGCCCGTCGTCTGGACATCGACCTGCTGCTGTGGCGACTGCGCGAGCACCCGGACCTGGCGGCGTTCGTGGACCGCGCGATCGGCCCGCTGCGGGCGCACGACGCGACGTCGCGCCCGCCGCTGCTGCCGACGCTGGAGACGTATCTGGCCCACGCGGGCCGCAAGGCGGAGACGGCGCGCGAACTGCATCTCAACCGGCAGACGCTGTACAACAGGCTGGCGCGGATCGGGGAGCTGCTGGGCACGGACCTGGACGACCCGGAGACGGTGCTCTCCCTGAGCCTGGCCCTCCGCGCCCGCCGCCACGCCCCCTGACCGGGGGGCCGCCGCCCCGTGCCCCCTTGGCGGGCTCCGCCCCGCACCCCGCGTGCGACGCGCCTGTCGGGGCTCCGCCCCAAGCCCCGCGCCTCGAACGCCGACGGGGCTGAATGCAGCCCGTCCGGCGATCGAGGACACCGCGCGGAGCGCGGAACGTGCTGCGGGGCGCAGCCCCGACGCCCGCGCCGCCAGAGCGCAAGGCAACGAGGCTGGGGCGGAGCCCCATTGTTGTCGCGGGACCGGCGCAGCCAGCCCGTCCGGCGATTGAGGTCACCGCGCGGAGCGCGGTACCGGGTGCGGGGCGCAGCCCCGACGCCCGCGCCGCCAGAGCGCAAGGCAACGAGGCTGGGGCGGAGCCCCATTGTTGTCGCGGGACCGGCGCAGCCAGCCCGTCCGGCGATTGAGGTCACCGCGCGGAGCGCGGTACCGGGTGCGGGGCGCAGCCCCGACGCCCGCGCCGCCAGAGCGCAAGGCAACGAGGCTGGGGCGGAGCCCCATTGTTGTCGCGGGACCGGCGCAGCCAGCCCGTCCGGCGATTGAGGTCACCGCGCGGAGCGCGGTACCGGGTGCGGGGCGCAGCCCCGACGCCCGCGCCCGCCGGGGGGCGCAGGGCATGGGGTCCGGGGCGGAGCCCCGGTTACGGGAAGGGGCGGGGTGGGGGAAGCGCCCCGCGCAGCGGCGCCCCCATCCGGCGCCCGCCTCGGGACACCGCGCGGAGCGCGACACGGGCCTGGGGCGAAGCCCCGGGAAAACGCCCACGCGACCTCACCCCCCGCCCGCCACCTCGTCGTACACGCTCAGCATCTGCGCGACCGTGTCGTCCTCCGACGGCCACGCCCCCGCCTGCACCCGCCCCGCCCGCGCCAGCTCCTCCCGGCGGGCCGGATCCGCCAGCAGTCCCGACACCGCCGACGCCAGCGCGTCCGCGTCCCCGTACGGGACCAGCACCGCCGCCTCACCGACCAGTTCGGGCACGCCACCGACCGCCGTCGCGACCAGGGGGACGCCCAGCCGCAGCGCCTCCTGCGCCAGCACCGAGCGCGCCTCCCAGCGGCTGGGCAGAACCGCGACGTCCGCGGCCGCGAGGATCTCGGCCGCGTCGTCGCACCGGCCGAGCAGCCGCACCGGCAGGTCCTCGTCCTCGATGCGCCGCTGGAGCGCGACCCGCTGCGGCCCCTCCCCCGCGATCAGGAGCAGCGGCGCCGGGTCCAGGGCGCGCCACCGGCGGGTGGCGTCCAGCAGAAACCCGTAGCCGCGGTGTTCGTCGAGGCTTCCGACGGCTACCAGCAACGGCCGCTCCACGACGCCCAGTTCCGCGCGCTTCTTGTCCGCGCGGCCCAGCGGCACGCAGCCACGGGGCGTCGCGAGCGGCGCGAGCCGGGCGTCGCGGGCACCGCGCTCGCGCGCCCGGTCGACGAGCTCGGAGCAGGTGGCGAACACGACGGCCGCCGCCCGTACGGCCCTTCGCTCGACGAGCCGCAGGACCTGGCGCCGCGCGCCCTCACCGTGCCCGCGGGCGTGCCAGGTGACGACGAGCGGCACGCGCTGCCCGCTCAGCGCGAGCGCGGAGCGCACGGCGGCGTGCAGCCCGTGCGCATGCACCACGTCCGCGTCGGCGCACGCCGCGCGCAGCGCACCGACGGACAGCGGATCGCTCCGGCGTGGCACGGGCACGAAGTGCGCGCCGGCACCCAAGTAGTCGTATTCGTCGTCGAGTTCGGCGGGGGCGCACACCGTCACCCGCACGCCCCGCGCCACCAGCCCCGCGGCCAGCGACCTGACGTGCGCGCTGCTGCCCGCACTGCCGCCGCCCAGCACCTGGACCGTACGCAGCTCAGTCACGCGCCAAGGATGCCAGCCCGTACGGACGTTCCGGCACCGTCCTGATGTCGTCCCTGTGTCGGAACGGAGTCCTCGGTGGCGGGATCACTCACATAGGTGAGTCGGCCGCGATCCTGCTGACGTCGGCTCCTCTTACCGCCGCCGCGACGAGGGCCGCCGCGTGCAGGACTAGTCCTGCACGTCCGTTGCCCGCGACGACGGCCGTACCGAGCGCCGCGCCCAGCGCGTGGGCGCCGGTGTCGCCGAGCATGGTGCGCTCGCCGAGGTCGTCGGTGACGACGGCGGCCGCGGCGCCGACCGGCGCGGCGGCGAGCGCGCCGGCGGCTCCCCGGCGCAGCAGGCCGGGCGCGCCGAGCCCCATGACGGCGAGGGCGGCACGCCCCGGTGCCACGTCGACGAGGTTGACGAAGTGCGCGGAGCCGGCGATCACCACCCCGGCGAGGAGCTTGTCGAGCGGGCGCTCCTTGAGCATCGCCCCGGCGACGAGCCCGGCGGCGCCGATTCCGAACAGTTTGACCGCCCCGCTGGTCACTTCGCCCCGGCGCAGGGCGCCCAGGTGGGCCCGGAAGCCGCGCCGCGGGTCGCCGGCGCCGGCGATGTCGTCGTAGGCCCCGCACAGCCCGGCCGCGCCGACGGCGATCGCCGCGGCGCCTTGCGTGCGGGCGGGCAGGACACCGGCCACGGACCCGAGGGCGACGGCCGGTCCGGCGAACAGGTCGACGGTGCGTCCGGCGTAGTTCGTGCGCTCCCAGCGTGCGGAGCCGGGGGGCACGCGCCGCCGCAGCGCCGCGGTGACCGACCGCGTGGCGCCGAAGGCGGTGAGGAGGGCGGTGGTCCGGGCGGGGCTCCTGGTGTGCCGGCCTGCTCGCATGGGCCCCACCCTATGATCACGCGCGTTCGCCGCCGCGCCGCCCCGGTGCACAGGGCACCGGGACACGCGGTCATGACCACGTCCGGGTCAGCCGTCGGCGCGGGCCGCCGCCAGCAGTTCCTCCGCGTGCGCCCTGGCCGTCTGCGAGTCCTCCTGGCCTGCGAGCATCCGGGACAGCTCGCGCACCCGGTCCTCGCCCTCCAGGACGGTGACTCCCGAGCGGGTCACGGAGCCGTCGTTGGTCTTCTCGACCAGCAGCTGCCGGTCCGCGAACGCGGCCACCTGCGGCAGGTGCGTGACCACGACCACCTGGGCCGATCTGGCCAGCTTCGCGAGGCGCCGCCCGATCTCGACCGCCGCCTTGCCGCCCACACCCGCGTCGACCTCGTCGAAGAGGTACGTCGGCACCGGGTCGGTGCCCGCGAAGACGACCTCGACGGCGAGCATCACACGCGAGAGCTCACCGCCGGACGCGCCCTTGGCGATGGGCCGCGGCGGCGCCCCCGGGTGCGGCGCGAGCAGCAGCTCGACCTCGTCCACGCCGTACGGCCCGTACGCGACCGTCCGGCCGCCGACCTCGACACCGTCCGGATCGTCCGTCTGCCGGACGGCGAACGAGACCCGGGCGTGCGGCATGGCGAGCGAGGCGAGCTCCTCGGTGACGGCCTGCGCGAACCGGGCCGCGGCCTCCGTACGGGCGTCCGTCAAGGTCTGTGCCAGCTCGGAGAGTTCACGGCGCAGCGCGTCCCGCTCCGCGACCAGCTCGCCGATCCTGTCGTCGTCGCCGTCGAGTTCGGTGAGGCGGGCCGCGCCCTGCTCGGCCCAGGCCAGCACGGCCGCGATGTCCTCGCCGTACTTGCGTGTCAGCTGGGTCAGGGCCGCCCGCCGCTCCTCGACCGCCGCCAGCCGCAGCGGGTCGGCGTCGAGATTGTCCGCGTACCCGGCGAGCTCGCCGGCCACGTCGCCGAGCAGGATGGAGATCTCGCCCATCCGGTCCGCGAGCGCGGCCAGGGCGGGATCGTGGGCCCGTACGGCGTCCAGCGCCCGTCCCGCACCCGCGACCAGGGTGGTCGCGTCCACGGCCTCGGGGTCCTCGGGGTTGCCCGCGAGGGCGGCGTGCGCGACGGAGGCGGCGGAGGCGAGGGCCTCGGCGTGCCCGAGCCGCTCGGCCTCGGCCGCCAGCTCGACGTCCTCGCCGGGCCGCGGCTCCACGGCCGCGATCTCGTCGAGGCCGAAGCGCAGCAGATCCGCTTCCTGGGCGCGTTCGCGGGCACGTGTGGTCAGCTCGTCCAGCTCGCCGGCGACGGCGCGCAGCCGGCGGTAGGCGGCCGCGTACTTGGCGTGCGGGCCGGTGACGGCGTCGCCCGCGTACCGGTCGAGCGCCTCGCGCTGGCGCGCGGGGCGCAGCAGTCCCTGCTGGTCGGTCTGACCGTGGACGGCGACGAGTTCGTCGGCGAGCTCGGAGAGCATGCCGACGGGCACCGAACGCCCGCCCAGGTGGGCGCGCGAGCGCCCCTCCGCCGAAACGGTCCGGCTGATCAGCAGCGTGCCCTCGTCGAGCTCTGCCCCGGCCTCCTCGGCGCGCAGCGCGGCGGGGGCGTCGGCGGACACCCTGATCCGCCCCTCCACCACCGCCGACTTGGCGCCGATCCGCACCAGGGCGGGGTCGGCACGTCCGCCGAGCAGCAGCCCGAGGCTCGTGACGACCATCGTCTTGCCCGCGCCCGTCTCACCGGTCACCGCGGTGAACCCGGGCGACAGCTCGACGACCGCGTCGTCGATGACTCCGAGCGACCGTATCCGCATCTCCTCCAACACGGACACGACCTTACGAGGTCCGGTGGCCGCCGCGCGACGGACCCCGGCCACGCATTCACTCTCGCGGGCAGCGCCGGAGCGCGCTCAGTGCGGTGCGCCTCGCCAACCGGACACCGGCAGCGCGAACTTGGCCACCAGCCGGTCCGTGAACGACGCGTGGTGCAGCCGGGCAAGCCGCACCGGAACGGCCCCTCGCCTGACCACGACACGAGCGCCCGCGGGCAGCTCCACGGTCCGGCGGCCGTCGCACCAGAGCACCCCGTGCGGGGTGTGCGGCTGGACCTCGACGGCGAGCGTCGAGTCCGGCGAGGTCACCAGCGGCTTCGCGAACAGGGCGTGCGCACTGATCGGCACCATCAGCAGCGCCTCCACCTCGGGCCAGACCACCGGTCCGCCGGCCGAGAAGGCGTACGCGGTCGAGCCCGTCGGGGTCGCGCAGACGATGCCGTCGCAGCCGAAGCCGGTCACCGGACGTCCGTCGATCTCCAGGACGACCTCGAGCATGCGCTCGGGCGAGACCTTCTGGACGGCGGCCTCGTTCAGCGCCCAGTCCCGGTGCACGATGTCGCCGTTGCTGTGCACGACGACGTCGAGGGTCATGCGCTCCTCGACCTCGTAGGCGCGGGTGACGACGCGGTCGACCACCTTGTCGAGGTCGTCGCGCTCGGCCTCGGCGAGGAAGCCCACGCGGCCCAGGTTGACGCCGAGCATGGGCACGCCGGAGGCGCGGGCGAACTCGGCGCCGCGCAGCAGTGTCCCGTCGCCGCCGAGCACGATGAGCAGCTCACAGCCGTCGAGCACTTCGGGCGTCGCGTCGGGCACGGTCTCGACGGACGCGGGCAGCGGCAGGTCCGCCGCCTCGGCCTCCAGCACCCGGACGTCGATACCGTTGCGCAGCAGGCCCTGGACGACGAGTTCGGCGCTGCGGATCGCCGCGGGCCGGCCGGTGTGGGCGAGCAGGAAAACGGTGCGTACGCGGGTTCTGGCTGATGTCGTGGTCGCTGCTGTCGTGGTCAACGAGGTCCCTCCGCCACTGCACGGTCGACGTCCGCCGGATCGAGCTCGGGCGCTCCGGCCCGGAGCCACAGAAAGTATTCGACGTTCCCGGACGGGCCGGGCAGCGGGCTGGCGGTGACCCCCCGTACGCCGAGGCCGAGTTCCCCCGCCCGCTCGGCCACAGAACGTACGGCCTCGGCGCGCAGTTCCGGGCTGCGCACGACGCCGCCGCTGCCGAGGCGTTCCCTGCCCACCTCGAACTGGGGCTTGACCATGAGGACCAGATCCGCGTCGGGCGCGCTGCAGCGGACCATGGCCGGCAGCACGAGCCCGAGCGGGATGAAGGACAGATCGCCCACCACCAGGTCCACCGGCACTCCGTCGATCGTCTCCAACGTCATTTCACGGACGTTGGTACGGTCCTTGACGGTCACGCGTTCATCACTCTGCAGGGACCAGGCGAGCTGTCCGTAGCCGACGTCCACGGCGACCACGTGCGCGGCGCCGGCGCGCAGCAGCACGTCGGTGAAGCCGCCGGTCGACGCGCCCGCGTCCAGCGCCCGCCGCCCCTCGACCTTCAGGCCGAGCGGTACGAAGGCGGCCAGCGCTCCCGCCAGCTTGTGGCCACCACGGGACACGTAGTCCGGGTCGTCGTCGGCGGCGGCGACGACGATCGGCGCGCTCGTCTCGACCTGGGTGGCCGACTTGGTCGCGGTGTTCCCGCCGACGCTGACCCGCCCGGCGGCGATCAGCTGGGCGGCGTGCTCGCGCGAGCGCGCGAGCTTGCGGCGTACCAGCTCGGCGTCGAGACGGCGGCGGGCGACTCCTGCCACGGTGGGTTCAGCTCCTGTGGTTGTGCGACGGGTCGTGGGGGCGCGTGTCGAGCGCGGTCAGCGCGTCCCGCAGACCCCGGTGTACATCCTCGTACACCTCCAGGTGTCCGTCGGCAGCGAGGTGGTCGGCGTCGGCCAGCCTCTCCAGCAGGGCGTCCACCTCGGCGTTGCCGGTGGGCACGCGCGGCACGCCGAGCGGCGCGGGCGCGGCGGGGTCGGGCGCCGGCTCCGGCTCGGGTACGGGACCCTCCCGGGCGGGCATGGAGTCGCTCATGCCCAGACGCTACCGCGAAGCCCTGCGGTACCGTCGATCACGATGGCCACGACGCAGGAGTGCCTCGGCGCGCTCAAGAAACTTTCGGACAACCTGGCGACGGCGGACGGCGACGTGCGCAGCGCGGCGGCGCTGGACCGCTCCCTCAGCTGCCATGTCACGGACCTGGACACGACGTTCACCGGCCGCCTCCGGGACGGCCGGATCGAGGTGACGGACACGCTGACGGGCCCGCCCGGGGAGAAGGCGCAGATCCGCCTGGCGATGGCGGGCGACGACCTGGTGGCGATGGTCGACGGCGACCTCAACTTCGCGAGGGCATGGGCGTCGGGCCGGGTCCGTCTGGAAGCGGGCTTCCGCGACATCCTCCGCCTGCGCGCCCTGCTGTAGCCGCACGCGTCCACGACCCGGGGCTCCGCCGGGCGACACGCTTCCGGGGCTCCGCCCCGGCCGCCGGGCCGCCGGGCAGGGGCCGCCAGGCCGTGGACGTGTGCGGACCACCACCGCCCGGAGTGCGAGGGGAGCCGGGGGCGCAGCCCCTGCTCCAGAACCAGAGGCTCCCGCGGCCGCCCGGGTTCAGGCCACTGCCCAAGCGCGGCACGGGTCCGGGGCGAAGCCCCACGGCCGCCAGGCCACAGCGGGTTCGGGCCACCCCCCGAAGGCGGTACGGGGTCCGGGGCGAAGCCCGGCTCCGTCATCGGTGACTCCCACGGCCGCCAGACCGTAGGGGGAGGGCCGGGTCGGGGGCGTCCCGCGCGGCGGCCCGCCCCGGACGCCTCACGCCACCGCCGCCGCGCGCCTGCGCGCCACCGGTACCACCAGCGGCGTCCCCGACTCCGGGTCCTCGATGACCTGGCTCCTGACCTGGAAGACCTCCTCCACCAGCTCCGCCGTGACCACCTCCGTCGGCGCCCCCTCCGCGACCACCTTCCCGTCCCGCAGCGCGATCAGGTGCGTGGCGTAGCGCGCCGCCTGGTTCAGGTCGTGGAGCACGGCGACCAGCGTGCGGCCCTGCGACTCGTGCAGTTCCGCGCACAGGTCCAGCACCTCCAGCTGGTGCTGGATGTCCAGGTACGTCGTCGGCTCGTCGAGCAGCAGCAGCGGCGTCTGCTGCGCCAGCGCCATCGCGATCCACACCCGCTGGCGCTGGCCGCCGGACAGCTCGTCGACGTACCGGTCGCCCAGCCCCCCGACCCCCGTCGCCGCCATCGACTCCTGGACGATCCGCTCGTCCTCCGCCGACCACTGCCGCAGCAGGCCCTGGTGCGGATAGCGCCCGCGGCCCACGAGGTCGGCCACCGTGATCCCGTCGGGCGCGATCGACGACTGCGGCAGCAGGCCGAGCGTCCTGGCGACCTTCTTGGCGGGCATGGAGTGGATGGCCTGCCCGTCCAGCAGCACCCGGCCCTGGGACGGCTTGAGCATCCGGGAGAGGGCACGCAGCAGCGTCGACTTGCCGCAGGCGTTCGGGCCGACGATCACCGTGAAGGAGCGGTCGGGAATCTCCACCGAGAGGTTCTCGGCGATGACCCGCTGGTCGTAGGCGAGGGTGACCGATTCCGCGGTGAGACGCTGCATGGTGGTCGTACTCCCGGCGTTCTGAGGGGACTTCTGAGAGGACATGGGGGTCGGCGCGGCGGCAGGAGGCCTCATATCCGGCCGGCCTTGCGTTCGGTGACGAGCAGCCAGAGCAGGTAGCAGCCGCCGAGTACACCCGTCACCACGCCCACGGGCAACTGGCGGTCGGTGAAGGTGTTCGTGGCCACCCAGTCCGCCACGAGCAGCAGCGCCGCGCCCGTCACGGCCGCCGCGGCGAGGTTCGGGCCGGGCGAGCGGGTCAGGCGGCGGGCCAGCTGGGGAGCGCTGAGCGCCACGAAGGAGATCGGCCCCGCCGCAGCGGTGGCCACGGCGATGAACAGCACGCCGGAGCCCATCAGCACGATCCGGGTGCGTTCGACGGGCACGCCCAGTCCGTACGCCGCGTCGTCGCCCATCTCGAGCATCCGCAGCGGCCTCCCGTACGCCAGGACCACGGGCAGCAGCACGGCGCACATGATCAGCAGCGGCCGGACCTGCGCCCAGTCGCGTCCGTCGAGCGAGCCCGTCATCCAGAGCGTGGCGCGGGTCGCGTCGACCAGGTCGGCCTTGGTGATCAGGTAATGGACGACCGCGGTGAGCATGGCCGCGACGCCGATGCCGACGAGCACCAGCCGGAAGCCCTGAACGCCGCGCCTCCACGCGAGGAGGTAGACGAGGACGCCGGTGAGGAGGCCTCCGGCGACCGCGCCGCCGGACACGGCGAGCGAGTCCCCGCCGAAGAGGACGATGACGGCGAGCGCGCCGACGGTCGCCCCCTGGCCAAAACCGATCACGTCGGGGCTGCCGAGCGGGTTGCGGGACAGCGACTGGAAGATCGCACCGCTGAGGGCGAGGGACGCCCCGACGAGGACGGCGACGAGCACCCGCGGCAGCCGTAGCTCCCGGACGATGAACTCCTGTGCGGCGGTGCCGTTCCCGAGCAGGGTGTCGACGACGTCGCGGAACGACATGGGGAAGTCCCCGCTGCCGATGAGGCCGACGGCCGAGGCCACCGCGGCCGCCCCGAGCACGAGAACGACGGCCGAGGCCCGCGGATCCACCCTGACGGAGAGCCCCGCGGGTGTGCGTATCGCTTTCACCGGCCTGTTCACAGCTGGGCCATCCTCTTGCGGCGTACGAGGTGGATGAAGACGGGCCCGCCGATCAGCGCGGTGACGATGCCGACCTGGAGCTCGGAGGGGCGCGCGGCGATCCGGCCGACGACGTCGGCGCCCAGCAGCAGGACGGGCGCGAGGACCGCGGCGTACGGCAGGATCCAGCGCATGTCGGTGCCGGTGACGGCCCGTACGACGTGCGGGATCATCAGCCCGACGAAGATGATCGGCCCGCACGCGGCCGTCGCGGCCCCGCACAGCAGGGTGACCGCGAGCATCGCGAGGACGCGGGTGCGGTTCGGACGGGCGCCCAGGGACCGGGCGGTGTCGTCGCCCATCTCCATGGCGTTCAGCGGGCGGGCGATCAGCAGCGACAGCACCGCGCCCACGGCGACGAAGGGCACGACCTTCGTGACCGTGCCCGTCTCGGCCGACGCCAGCGAGCCGACGGTCCAGAACCGCAGCCGGTCCAGCGCCGCCGAGTCGAGCAGCTGCACGGCGTTGATGTACCCGTACAGGGCGGCCGTCGCCGCGGTGCCGACGAGCGCGAGCCGTACGGGGGTGGCGCTGCGGCTGCCGCCGAGGACGTACACGGCGGCGGAGACGACCGCGGCCCCGGCGAAGGCGAACCAGACGTAGCCCGTGAGCGAAGTGACACCGAGGAAGCTGATGGCCGACACGACCGCGGCGGCGGCCCCCGCGTTGACGCCCAACAGGCCCGGTTCCGCGAGGGGGTTGCGGGTCAGGGCCTGCATGACCGCGCCGGACAGGCCGAGTGCGGCCCCGACGACCAGACCGAGCAGCGTGCGGGGTACGCGTACGTCCCGGATGATGACGTCGTTCCCGGTGCCGGTGTTGTGGGACAGGCCATCCCACACGTCGGCGACCGGGATCGCCTTGGCGCCCACGGCGATGCTCGCGACGCAGACCAGCAGCAGGATGACGACCGACACCAGCAGCCCGGCGGCGCGCAGGTCGTGGCGCTTGGGGCTCTCGGCTGCGGGTATCGGCTCCGCGCTCTGTTTCGGGGGACTCTCGACCAACACCAGGTTAGGTTAGCCTACCCTCGCTTCGCGAACTTCGGCCGGTTCGTGCGACGTCCGCGCCGAGCCCCCACGCCGGCCGCCCCGCGTCGATCGGCGCCGGGCTACAACTCCAGCCGGGCCAGCACCTTCCCCGCGTCCAGCGCGCACGAGCCGTCCCCCGCGTACGTCCACGCGGCCCCGCACAGCGCCCGCAGGCCGTCCAGCGGCGCCCCCTCGCCGTCCAGCACGAGCTCGTCGCCACGCACTGCCGCGCTCCATCCCCCGCAGCGGAACTCCCCGTCCGTCTCGGTCACTTCGGGCTGTCGCGTCAGCATCCCGCGCAGATCGGCGTCCACGTACGTCGGCCGGTGCTGCGGAACGGCCGCCAGCAACTGTGCCGCGTCCGTCACCCCCGTCAGGACGAGCAGCGAGTCCACGCCGCCGTTGAACGCGCCCTCGATGTCCGTGTCAAGACGGTCCCCGACCACCAGCGGACGCTCGGCGCCGGTCCGCAGGATCGTCTCCCGGTGCATCGGCGGCAGCGGCTTACCCGCGATCTGCGGCTCGGCGCCCGTCGCGATCCGCACGACCTCGACCGCCGCACCGTTGCCCGGCGCGATGCCTCGGGCGCTGGGAATCGTCAGGTCGGTGTTGGAGGCGAACCACGGCACGCCCCGCGCGATCGCGTAACAGGCCTCAGCGAAACGCCCCCACGCCAGAGCCGGCCCGCCGTACCCCTGCACCACGGCCACCGGCCCGTCCTCCGCCGACTCCACCGGCTCGAGCCCGCGCTCACGCAGCGCCACCCGCAGCCCCTCGCCGCCGACGACCAGCACCCGGGAACCCGAGGGAACCTGCTCGGAGATCAGCCGCGCCACCGCCTGCGCGGACGTGATCACGTCCCCGGCGGCGGTCGGGATGCCCAGCTCCGTGAGATGCCCGGCCACCGCGTCCGGGGTGCGCAGCGCATTGTTCGTCACATACGCGAGATGCATTCCGCCGGCGCGGGCCGTCGCCAGCGACTCGACGGCGTGCGCGATCGCCTCACCGCCCGCGTACACCACCCCGTCGAGGTCGAGCAGGGCCGTGTCGTACGCCTCGCTCAGCGCGATCGTGCTTCCGCCCGGCCGGTTCGTGCCCTGCTGACTCATCCGTATCGCTCCTCGCTCGGGTCCGCTCCCCCGATCATCGCTCATCCCCCTTGCACGCATACGATGCCCTGATGAGCAACGAAGGTCCTGCGGCCAATGGCGGCCTGCACCTGATCCCGTTCCGCGGACTGCGCTACGTCCCCGAGCGGGTGGGCAGCCTCGCCGCCGTGACCTCGCCGCCGTACGACGTGGTCGTCAGGCCGGACGGCCTGCACCACCTCGAATCGGCGGATCCGCACAACATCGTGCGCCTCATCCTGCCGCAGGCCGCCTCTCCCGAGGACCGTCACCGGCAGGCCGCCGAGACACTCTCCCGCTGGCTCTCCGAGGGTGTGCTGGCCGCCGACCCGGAGCCCGCCCTGTACGTGTACGAGCAGCGCAAAGGCGATCTGCTCCAGCGGGGCGTCATCGGGGCGCTCGCCCTCACCGAACCGTCCGACGGCGTCGTCCTGCCGCACGAGGACGTGATGCCGGAGGTCGTCGCCGACCGCGCCGCGCTGATGCGCACCACCGCGGCCAACCTGGAACCCCTGCTCCTCGCCTACCGCAGCGGCGGCGAACTCTCCGGGACCAGTGCCGTCATCGAGCGCACCATCCTGGGCCCGCCGGTCATCGCCACCACCACCGAGGACGGCTTCAGCCACCGGCTGTGGTCGGTCACGGACCCGGCGGAACTCGCTGACGTCGGGGACGACCTGAGCCGCCATCAGGCCCTCATCGCCGACGGCCACCACCGCTGGGCCACGTATCTGCGCCTGCGCGCCGAGCACCCGGGCTCGCCCGGCCCCTGGAACTACGGCCTGGTCCTGCTGATCGACACGGCCCGCTATCCGCTCCAGGTCCGCGCGATCCACCGGCTGCTGCGCCGGCTGCCGGTCGCCGACGCGTTGTCCGCACTCGACGGGTCGTTCCGCGTCCGCGGCCTCGGCGTCTCCCTGGAGCAGGCACTCGGCACGCTCGCCGAGGCGGCCGCCGAGGGCAACGCCTTCCTGCTCGCCGGTGACGGCCGCTTCCACCTCGCCGACCGTCCCGATCCGGAGCTGCTCGCCGGCACGGTCCCCGGCGGACGCCCGGAGGCCTGGCGCACGCTGGACGCGACCGTGCTCCACGCGACGATGCTGGACCGCATCTGGCACATCCCCGACACCCCGGACCACATCACCTACATCCACGACACCCAGGCGGCGGTCACCCAGGCCGAACGGGACGGCAGCACCGCCGTGTTGATGCACCCGGTCCCCGAAGAGGTCGTCCGCGAGCTCGCGCGCGAAGGCGTCACGATGCCGCGCAAGTCGACGTCGTTCGGCCCGAAGCCGGCAACGGGCCTGGTCCTGCGGAGCCTCGCCCTCGACTGAGGTCGCACACGCGGGTGAGGGCGGTACCCGGCCGGGTACCGCCCTCACATTTCGCCGCTACCCTCTGCCCGCTACTCGGCGGACTTGTCCTCGCCCTTGCCCTCGGCCTGGGCGGCGTCACCGGTGTCGTCCGGCTCCGACACCGGGGCACCGCCCTCGTCGTCGAGGTCCGGGTCCTCCGTGGTCTCGTCGAGGTCGTCCATCACGTCGACGAACTCGACGCCATCGATCTCGGCGAGCCGGTCGGAGGCGTCGGTGGCGCCGTCCTTGTCCGCCTCGAGCGCCTTGGCGAACCACTCGCGCGCCTCGCCCTCGCGTCCGGCGGCCAGGAGCGCGTCGGCGTACGCGTACCGCAGCCGCGCGGTCCAGGGCTGCACGGAGCTCGAGGCCAGCTCGGGGCTCTGCAAGGTCACGATGGCGGCGTCCAGCTGCCCCATGTCCCTGCGGGCTCCGGCGGCGACGAGCCGCATCTCGACCTGGCCGGCCTTGTCCAGCTTCTGCACCTCGGGCTCACCGGCCATCGCCAGCGCGCGCTCGGGACGGCCCAGACCCCGCTCGCAGTCGGCCATGACGGGCCACAGCTCCACGCTGCCGGTCATCCGCCGCGCCGCCCGGAACTCGGCCAGCGCCTCGGAGTACTTCTGCGTCGCATACGCGGCGAAGCCGGCGGCCTCTCGCACGGCGGCGACACGGGACGCGAGCCGCAGAGCCACACGGGAATAGGCATAAGCCCGCTCGGGGTCCTCGTCGATCAGGTTCGCGACCATGACGAGGTTCTTGGCGACGTCCTCGGCGAGGCCCTTGGGGAGGCTCTGCAGCTCCTGCCGCACGTCCTTGTCGATCTCGTCGCCCGTGACGTCCTCGGGGATGGGCAGCCTCTTGATGGGCTCGCGGTCCGAACGCTCCCGGTCGTCCCGACGGCCGTAGCCACCGCGGTCGTCGCGGCCACGGTAGCCACCACGATCGTCGCGCCGGTCGTCACGGCGGGGGCCTCGGAAGCCGCCGCCCTGGCGATCGCGGTCGCGGTCGTCGCGGCGGAAGCCGCCACCACGCTCGTCGTCACGGCGGAAGCCACCGCCGGGACGGTCGTCACGACGGCCGTAACCGCCGCCACCTGCGGGGCGACCACCACGGTCGTCACGCCGGTCGTCACGCCGGTCGTCACGACGGAATCCGCCGCCCTGGCGGTCCCTGTCACGATCCCGGTCCCGGTCGCGGTCGTCGCGGCGGAAGCCGCCTGCCGGACGGTCGTCACGGCGGCCGTAGCCACCGCCACGCTCGTCACGCGGCCGGTCGTCACGGGAACCGCGGTACCCACCACGGTCGTCACGCCGGTCGTCACGCCGGTCATCGCGGCGGTCATCGCGACGGTCATCGCGACGGAAGCCGCCACCACGCTCGTCGTCACGGCGGACACCGCCGCCGGGACGGTCGTCACGACGGCCGTAACCGCCGCCACCACCGGGACGACCACCACGGTCGTCACGAGGACCGCGGTACCCACCACGCTCGTCGTCGCGACGAGGCCCACGATCGCGGTCGCGGTCGTCGCGGCGGAAGCCGCCTGCCGGACGGTCGTCACGGCGGCCGTAGCCACCGCCACGCTCGTCACGCGGCCGGTCGTCACGGGAACCGCGGTACCCACCACGGTCGTCACGCCGGTCGTCACGCCGGTCATCGCGGCGGTCATCGCGACGGAAGCCGCCACCACGCTCGTCGTCACGGCGGACACCGCCGCCGGGACGGTCGTCACGACGGCCGTAACCGCCGCCACCACCGGGACGACCACCACGGTCGTCACGAGGACCGCGGTACCCACCACGCTCGTCGTCGCGACGAGGCCCACGATCGCGGTCGCGATCGTCACGGCGGAAGCCGCCGCCGGCGGGACGGCCGCCCCGGTCGTCACGCGAGCCGCGGTAACCTCCGCGCTCACCACGGTCGTTGTCCCGACGAGGCCCACGGTCCCGGTCGTCACGACCTCCGCGGAAACCTCCCCTGTCACCACCGTCCCTGC
This sequence comes from Streptomyces sp. PKU-EA00015, assembly GCF_013387495.1. Classification (GTDB taxonomy): domain Bacteria; phylum Actinomycetota; class Actinomycetes; order Streptomycetales; family Streptomycetaceae; genus Streptomyces. The sequence continues at coordinate 132,182 of NZ_JABZEE010000032.1, forward strand.
GACGCGGCTCGCGATCCGGACGATCGTCGGGAGAGTTGGTGGACATCGGCGTGACTCCTGTCTTCGGGTACCACAGTCATTCTCGCGCAGCCGGCCATCGGCCGCGCTTCGGCATATCAGCAAAACAAAAAGGACCCTTGGTCCAGCGTGAACGCTGGACCAAGGGTCCTTCAATGATTGTTCGGCGGCGTCCTACTCTCCCACAGGGTCCCCCCTGCAGTACCATCGGCGCTGAAAGGCTTAGCTTCCGGGTTCGAAATGTAACCGGGCGTTTCCCTAACGCTATGACCACCGAAACTCTATCGGGCCACCCCGCAGAGCGGGGTATCGGCACTTAGCGAACAAGCACACTCTTCAATTGATAAGTGAAACTGGTTCAACCGGTGCGACTGTTCGCAACCCGGGAACCACACAGTGGACGCGAGCAAATGAGGACAAGCCCTCGGCCTATTAGTACCGGTCAACTCCACCAGTTACCTGGCTTCCATATCCGGCCTATCAACCCAGTCGTCTACTGGGAGCCTTACCCTCTCAAGGAGGTGGGAGTCCTCATCTCGAAGCAGGCTTCCCGCTTAGATGCTTTCAGCGGTTATCCTTTCCGAACGTAGCCAACCAGCCATGCCCTTGGCAGGACAACTGGCACACCAGAGGTTCGTCCGTCCCGGTCCTCTCGTACTAGGGACAGCCCTTCTCAAGACTCCTACGCGCACAGCGGATAGGGACCGAACTGTCTCACGACGTTCTAAACCCAGCTCGCGTACCGCTTTAATGGGCGAACAGCCCAACCCTTGGGACCGACTCCAGCCCCAGGATGCGACGAGCCGACATCGAGGTGCCAAACCATCCCGTCGATATGGACTCTTGGGGAAGATCAGCCTGTTATCCCCGGGGTACCTTTTATCCGTTGAGCGACGGCGCTTCCACAAGCCACCGCCGGATCACTAGTCCCGACTTTCGTCCCTGCTCGACCCGTCGGTCTCACAGTCAAGCTCCCTTGTGCACTTACACTCAACACCTGATTGCCAACCAGGCTGAGGGAACCTTTGGGCGCCTCCGTTACCCTTTGGGAGGCAACCGCCCCAGTTAAACTACCCATCAGACACTGTCCCTGATCCGGATCACGGACCCAGGTTAGACATCCAGCACGACCAGAGTGGTATTTCAACGACGACTCCACCTGAACTGGCGTCCAAGCTTCACAGTCTCCCACCTATCCTACACAAGCCGAACCGAACACCAATATCAAACTGTAGTAAAGGTCCCGGGGTCTTTCCGTCCTGCTGCGCGAAACGAGCATCTTTACTCGTAGTGCAATTTCACCGGGCCTATGGTTGAGACAGTCGAGAAGTCGTTACGCCATTCGTGCAGGTCGGAACTTACCCGACAAGGAATTTCGCTACCTTAGGATGGTTATAGTTACCACCGCCGTTTACTGGCGCTTAAGTTCTCAGCTTCGCCGACCCGAAAGTCAGCTAACCGGTCCCCTTAACGTTCCAGCACCGGGCAGGCGTCAGTCCGTATACATCGCCTTACGGCTTCGCACGGACCTGTGTTTTTAGTAAACAGTCGCTTCTCGCTGGTCTCTGCGGCCACCCCCAGCTCGAGCAGCAAGTGCTCTCACCGGTGATGGCCCCCCTTCTCCCGAAGTTACGGGGGCATTTTGCCGAGTTCCTTAACCATAGTTCACCCGAACGCCTCGGTATTCTCTACCTGACCACCTGAGTCGGTTTAGGGTACGGGCCGCCATGAAACTCGCTAGAGGCTTTTCTCGACAGCATAGGATCATCCACTTCACCACAATCGGCTCGGCATCAGGTCTCAGACTATGTGTCACGCGGATTTGCCTACGTGACGTCCTACACCCTTACCCCGGGACAACCACCGCCCGGGCTGGACTACCTTCCTGCGTCACCCCATCACTTACCTACTACCGCCTTGGGTCAGCGGCTCCACCACTCCGACCTCGTCCGAAGACTCAGCCGGCGGCTTCACGGCCTTAGCATTAACGGGTTCAGTACTGGGCGTTTCAAAGCGGGTACCGGAATATCAACCGGTTGTCCATCGACTACGCCTGTCGGCCTCGCCTTAGGTCCCGACTTACCCTGGGCAGATCAGCTTGACCCAGGAACCCTTAGTCAATCGGCGCACACGTTTCTCACGTGTGTATCGCTACTCATGCCTGCATTCTCACTCGTGAACCGTCCACAACTCGCTTCCGCGGCTGCTTCACCCGGCACACGACGCTCCCCTACCCATCACAGTCCCCGTTGGGGGTATGTACTGCAATGACACGACTTCGGCGGTACGC
>NZ_JABZEE010000033.1 GCF_013387495.1 Streptomyces sp. PKU-EA00015
CTTGAGCCCCGCTACATTGTCGGCGCGGAATCACTTGACCAGTGAGCTATTACGCACTCTTTCAAGGGTGGCTGCTTCTAAGCCAACCTCCTGGTTGTCTCTGCGACTCCACATCCTTTCCCACTTAGCGTACGCTTAGGGGCCTTAGTCGATGCTCTGGGCTGTTTCCCTCTCGACCATGGAGCTTATCCCCCACAGTCTCACTGCCGCGCTCTCACTTACCGGCATTCGGAGTTTGGCTAAGGTCAGTAACCCGGTAGGGCCCATCGCCTATCCAGTGCTCTACCTCCGGCAAGAAACACACGACGCTGCACCTAAATGCATTTCGGGGAGAACCAGCTATCACGGAGTTTGATTGGCCTTTCACCCCTAACCACAGGTCATCCCCCAGGTTTTCAACCCTGGTGGGTTCGGTCCTCCACGAAGTCTTACCTCCGCTTCAACCTGCCCATGGCTAGATCACTCCGCTTCGGGTCTTGAGCGCGCTACTGAATCGCCCTGTTCGGACTCGCTTTCGCTACGGCTTCCCCACACGGGTTAACCTCGCAACACACCGCAAACTCGCAGGCTCATTCTTCAAAAGGCACGCAGTCACGAGA
>NZ_JABZEE010000034.1 GCF_013387495.1 Streptomyces sp. PKU-EA00015
CGGGCCCGGCCGGGGCGTCCGCCGGGAACCGGGGGTCCGGTACCGGCACGGTTTCGCGGCCCGCCGCCGGCTCGCCCGCCCTCGGACCCTCGGCCGGGAGGCCGGGCGTTCGCCGGTCGCCGGGCCGGGCTGCGGCCGGCTGCTCGCGCGCGGTCCCTTGGTCCCGGCCCTGCGGTGTGCGCGAGACCGCTCCGGGCGCGCGGCCGTCCGCGCCCGCGGGCAGGGCACCCTTCAGCAGCGCGGTCGGCAGCAGCACCACCGCAGTGCTGCCGCCGTAGGGAGAGGTGCGCAGCTGCGCCTTGATGCCGTGACGGGAGGCGAGGCGGCTGACGACGAACAGCCCGAGGCGGTCGCTGTCGAAGAGGTCCAGTGCCTCGGACTCCTCCAGCTTCCGGTTGGCCTCGGCCAGGGCTTCCGTCCCCATGCCCAGCCCGCGGTCCTCGATCTCCAGCGCGTAGCCGTTGCCGACGTATTCGCCGGTGATGCGGACCTTGGTGTGCGGCGGGGAGAACTGGGCGGCGTTCTCCACGAGTTCGGCGAGCAGGTGGGTGATGTCGGCGACGGCCGCGCCGAGGACGGCCGTCTCGGGCAGCTGCCGGACCTCCACGCGCGCGTAGTCCTCGATCTCGGAGACGGCTGCGCGCACGACGCTGGTCAGAGGGACGGGTCTGCTCCACGCACGGCCGGGTGCGGCGCCGGACAGGATGATCAGGCTCTCGGCATGGCGGCGCATCCGCGTGGTGAGGTGGTCGAGGCGGAAGAGGTCGCCGAGTTCGCCGGGGTCGTCGGCGCGGCGCTCCATGGCGTCGAGCAGGGCCAGCTGGCGGTGGACAAGGGTCTGGCTGCGGCGGGCGAGGTTGACGAAGACGCCCGAGATGCCGCCGGCGAGTTCGGCGCGTTCGACGGCGGCGCTGAGCGCCGCCCGGTGCACGGTCGCGAGGGCCTCGCCGACCTGTCCGATCTCGTCGTCGGTCGCGGCGCCGGGCGGTGCCTCGGCCCGGATGTCGATCTGCGCACCGGTGCGCAGCCGGCTCATGGCCTGCGGCAGTTTGCGCCGGGCGATCTCCAGTGCGCTGTTGCGCAGGGAGACGAGTTCGACGACGAGCGCCCGGCCGATGCGCACGGAGATGACGAGGGACACGGCGACGGCGGCGAGGCCGAGGAGCACGGCCGCGCCCGCCGGGGTCAGCAGCCCGGCCGCGACGGGGTCGGCGTCGCTCTTGGCGCTGCGGCGGGCGTCGGTCCCGATGCCGAGGAGCCCGTCGCCGACGGCGGTGCGCGCCTTCGCCCAGGCGTCCGCGGACACGGCCGTGGCCGCCGCACGGCCGGGACGTGCCGCGGCCACGCGCTGCTCCGCGTCGGCCAGTTGCCGGTAGGCGGGCCGGCCGGAGAGTGCGTGCCAGGCCGCGCGTGCGGGGCCCCGCAGATCGGCCACCGCACCGTCGGTGAGTGCCGTGCGGGCCGCCGCCGCGCCGGTGAACATGCGCAGCCGCTGCGCGTCGAAGGAGCCGGTGAGCCGGGCCGAGGTCACGAGAACGTCCTCGCGGGCGAGCATCTCGCCGGCCCGGTCGAGTTCGAGCAGGACGCGGGCGTCGGACGCGCGGCCGCCCTCCTGGACGCCGGCGACGGCACCGCCGACGGCGAGGCCGGCGGTGACGACGTCGTTGTAGGTCTCGTACGCGGTGTTCCAGGCGTTCCTGTCGCCCTCGGCGGCCCTGCGCGCCGGTCCCAGCTTCTCCGCGAGTGCGACGAACGCACCGAGGCGCGCGGCCACTTCGCTCGGCGCCTCGCCTCCCGCGGCGACCGTGTTCCCGCCGTCGAGGCGCAGCCGGCGCGCGGCGTCGTCGGTGCGCCGGGACGCCGACCGGAGTGCGGCGCCGCGGTCGGCGGAGGGGGCGGCGATGCGGTGGAGTGCGGCGCGGCGCTCGGCCTGCACGGCGGCGACGAGGGCGGCGACCGGTTCACCGATCTGCTCGTCGATGCGCTGCGACTGGCGCAGGCGCGCCACATCCTGAGCGGTCGTCACGGTCGCGAAGCCCCAGAGTGCCAGCAGGGACACCACGGGCACCATCAGCAACGAGATGACCTTGGCCCGTACGGTACGGGGCCGCGGGAGGAGGCGTCTTCGGCCGGCGGGACGGGCGGGAGGCCGCGGCTGCCCGGACCGTTGCCCGGTGTGCTCGACCGCGGGCGCCCCGGCGTGTGCGCGCCGTCGGCGGGCCGCCGGCCCGGTGGACGGCGGGGTCGGGGGCCGGGTCTCGTCGCCCGGGCTCCTGCGGGGTGTGCGCATGTCCTCCTCGTTCCGGATGCGGACCGGCGGCTGGGCCGTCGGCCGGTCAGGCGCTCGCCGTGGTGGTCGGGGCGGCAGGGGGTTCGGTGGTGCGTTCGGGCGCCGGGGGAGGTGCTGCGGTGTGCGGGGTGGTCACCGGGGCCGCGGCGCCCTGGCCTTCGTCGGACTCCTCGTACCGGCCGGCCGAGGCGTAGGCGGCGCGTTCGCCTCCTGTCGGGGTGAGCGCCACGAAGGCCGAGGTGACGAAGAGGTAGGAACCGAGCCCCACGGCGAGCGGGAAGATGAACTGCATCGCTCCGGAACCGGGCAGCCGCCCAGCGGCGGGCGTCACCTCCACGGAGACGGCGAGCATCCCGGTGTAGTGCATGCTGCTGACGGCGGCGCCCATGACGAGTGAGGCGACCGCGACGGCGAGGGGCGACTTGATGTTGAGGGCCGCCCACAGGGCCGCCGTGGCGGCGACCACGGCGATGGCGACGGACAGGGCGACCAGCAGGGGGTCGTAGTGCACGCTCCCGTGCAGTCTCAGGGCGGCCATCCCCATGTAGTGCATGCTCGCCACGCCGAGGCCGGTCGACAGGCCGCCGACCAGCAGGGCCCGTAGCCGGTCGCGGCCGTAGCCGACGCAGAACACGCCGGCGCCGACGACGAGCATGGCGACCAGCAGGCTGAGGACGGTCAGCGGCACGTCGTAGCGGATGTCGGTGCCGCGGACGGCGAAGCCGAGCATGGCGACGAAGTGCATCGTCCAGATGCCGGTGCCGATGGCGGACGCGGCGGTGAGCAGCCAGTTCCGGCGGGTCCGGCCGGTCGTGCCCAGGGCGCGCACGGTGCAGCGCAGTCCGAGGGCGGCGCCGATGACGGCCATCAGGTACGACAGCGCAGGCGTCAGCAGGCCGAAGGCGGCGTGGTCCAGGTGTCCCATGGGCCAGGGACGCTAGCCCCCCGGGAGGCGTGCGCCGGGCGCACTTCGCAAGCTGATGGAATATGACGGAGAGATGTTCCTGAACGATCGTGCACCGTCCGAACATGTGCACAGAACGGCCGGGTGACGCGCCGGCCCCTCGTGCCGGATCATGGACGCATGGCCGACGACCACACGAAGGTTCAGGAGTTCTTCGGCGCGCGTGCCGCGGGCTGGGACAGCCGTTTCCCCGACGACGGACCCGCGTACGCCGCCGCCGTCGCGGACCTCGACCTGCGTCCCGGCGACCGGGTGCTCGACGCCGGCTGCGGCACTGGGCGCGCGCTGGAACCGCTGCGCGCCGCCGTGGGTCCGCGCGGCAGCGTCGTCGGCGTCGATCTCACGCCCGAGATGCTGCACGAGGCCGCCCGGGCGGGACGCGGGCGCAGCGGGCTGCTGGTGCTCGGTGACGTGGGCCGCCTTCCGCTGCGCTCCGGATCACTGGACGCCGTGTTCGGCGCGGGGCTGATCTCTCACCTGCCGGACCCGGCGGAGAACCTGCGCGAGCTCGGCCGGGTCGTGAGGCCCGGTGGCGCGCTCGCGCTCTTCCACCCCATCGGACGCGCCGCGCTCGCCGCCCGCCACGGTCGCACGATCACCGACGACGACCTGCGGGCGGAGACCAACCTCCGTCCGCTTCTGGCCGGTTCGGGCTGGCGGCTGACCTCGTACACGGACCGGGACGACCGCTTCCTGGCTCTGGCGGTGCGCGAGACCGGGTCCTGAGGCGGCGGGAGCGGCTCGGCGGCAACGCCCCGTTCGGACACACGCTCCATCCGTTCGAACCGCTTGCGAAAGTGGAACACTTGAGGAGTCGGCGGCATCCGCCGCTCCCTCTCCCAGGGGAAGGTGGTCCGAGTGTTCGACCGGTTCCGCAAGTGGTTCGTCGCCCGTCCCGCGCGCCCGGCCCTGCCGTCCGGCCACGGACGTCCTCCCCAGCACAACGTGTTCGAGGCCGCCGCGACCTATGTGGCGGCGAGCGTCGAGGACGACTGGGACCGGATAGACGAGGCGGCGGGCTGGGTCGCGCCCGACGCGCTGGTCTTCGGCATCAACGAGCTCGCCTGCCGCGCGGTCATCGCCCTCGCCCGTGAGCGGGACGAACCCGTGGAGGCCGTCGCGCGCGGTCTCCTCGGCCTGCCCGGAGCGGAACCGTCCCGGCCGATTTAGTTCCGAGAACCCTCGACGCACCGGTTACCCACTGGTTAAGGTGCGCCGACGAACGATCGGACGGGGAGGTTGCCGTGGCCGGGGCGGAAGAGGCCGTCGACGACGACGCGCTGTATGTGCTGACCGCGGTACTGCTCACACCCGCGCAGTTCCCCAGCGTGCTCGGGGACGACTATCCCGCCGCCTGCGGGGCCCTGGGCCTCGAACCGTACGCCGAGGGGTACGGGCTGGTCCTCGGGCAGGACGCGGACGGCGCCCGCTGGACGGTGGTGGTCGACGACGTGTCCCTCGTCGCGGTGGCCATCGCCTCGTGGGACTGCGGCATGGAGTACGACCTGTCCCCCGACGAGCGCTCGATGGTGGCCGCGCTGCCGGGCTGGCCCCTGGCCGTGGCCGTTGCCGCGCCCAACCTGCCCTCGCCGCACGACCCTGCCCCCGAGGAGGGCGACCGGCCGCCGCTGGCGCCGCCGGACACGCGCCGCTGGGGTCCGGCCCAGCGCAGGCTGGGCGCGGACGAGATCGCCCTGCAGTGGGCGCAGTGGCGCGAACAGACCGGCCTTGCCAGACCGGACGGCGCTGACTCCGCCGGGGCGCCAGGGCCCTCCCGCGCGGCGGAGGCGGGCGCCGGGACGGCATCGGGCGGGCTGAGCGAGGGAGTACGCCGTGCGCTCGGCGAGGCCCGCGCCTACACCGAGTCGGCCCCGCCGCCCGGACGGGTCCGGTCGTCGTTCGCTCCCGGCGGGGCGCGGACGATCCGTGCCGACGGGCCCGGCTGGTCGATGGTCGCGAGGACGGACGACATCGCGTTCGTCCTGCTCGACGAAGAGCCCGGCGAAGTGATCCCGGTGGGACGCGGGCCCGAACTTCCGGGTCTGCTCGAGGGGTTGGAGAAGGTCGCCGTCCACCCCGCGTGACCGCTGCCACGGCCCGGCCTCACCCGCGCGCCGCGGACCTGGGACCGGGCTGACGCCCGGGCCCGTCTCGGGCGCGGCGGTCTCAGACCCGTTCGAGCGGGCGGTGCGGGCCCTCGGGGAGTTCGACGTCGATCAGGTCGCCCGGCCGGACCATGCCCCCGGTCCTGACCACGCCCATGATTCCGGCCTTGCGCACGACTGCACCCGACTCGTCGCGTCCGACGACCTGCTTGAGCAGGCCGTCCTGGAAGGCGTCGATCTGCAGGCAGGGATTGCGCAGGCCGGTCACCTCGACGACCGCTTCCGGGCCGAGCCTCAGCAGTGTGCCGACGGGGAGTGACAGCAGGTCGATCCCCGTGGTGGTCACGTTCTCCCCGAGATCGCCGGGGGTCACCTCGAAACCGGACCGGGCCACCTCGGCGAACAGTTCCTCGTGGATCAGATGCACCTGACGGAGGTTGGGCCGGGTCGGGTCCTGCGCGAGGCGCGACCGGTGCTTGACGGTGACGCCCGCGTGGACGTCGCCCTCCACCCCGAGCCCCGCGAGCAGCGTGATGCTGTCGCGGTTCGGCTTGGTGAACGAGTACTCCCCGTTGCTGCTGACCGCTGCTACTGCCGCACCCATCGTCGAGCTCCCCTCCCGTTGTCGCTGATCTCGCGGGTCAATGATCGTCCACGCCCCTGTCCCTCCGGGAAGCATGACGATCCGCACACGGAAGCGGGCCGCACGGATGCGGCCCGCCCCGCCCCTCGGGGTCTTCGTCCGCCGGTCAGCGGCCGATCTCGCGCCGGGAGACTCGGCGCAGCCTGCGGCGCTGACCCGGGTCGAGCATCAGATACGCCACGGCCGGCACGCCGAGCACCACCAGCAGCGACTGCCAGAATCCGATCAGCGGCATCAGGAGCAGGCCGACAGCCACTCCCCCGATCACGATCTTCGTACGTGTCGACATTTCCGTAGCCTCCTCCGCGGCTGTGGCCGCTCCTGTGGGAGGAACGTTCGCGCCCGGCCGCCGGTTCCCCTGTGCGCCGGTGCGCAGCGGTCACGCGTCGAGGCGCAGGGGCTCGCCCACGTCGCGCAGATGCCCCAGGGCCTGTCGGTACGAGTCGATCAGCCCGGTCTCCGTGTACGGAACCGCCAGGGCGCGGCAGTGGGCACGCACCAGGGGCCGGGCGAGGGCGAGGTGGGGCCGCGGCATGCTCGGAAAGAGATGGTGCTCGATCTGGTAGTTGAGGCCGCCGAGAAACCAGTCGGTGACGGGGCCGCCCCTGATGTTGCGTGAGGTGAGGACCTGGCGGCGCAGATGGCCCCAGTCCTTGCCGTGCTCGCCGTCGGGCATCTCCATGCCCTTGTGGTTGGGAGCGAACGCCATGCCCAGATGGAGCCCGAGGACCATCTGGTGCAGCAAGCCGAAGACGAGGGCCCGGCCGAGCGGCATGGCGGTCAGCAGCAGGGTCGTGTACGCGGTGACATGGGCGAGGAGCAGGGCCGCTTCGACGGCCCGTTCACGCGGGCTCTGGCGGACCGAGGGCGTGCGGGAGAGGACCGCCCGGAATCCGTACACCTTGAGCGCGATGCCTTCGAGGGTGGTCAGCGGGAAGAACAGCCACGCCTGATGCCGGGTGAGCCATCCTCGCAGGCCCTCGCGGCCCGCGGCGTGCGCGGTGGTGAAGACCAGGACGTCGGGCGCGACATCGGGGTCCTTGTCCACGTGGTTGGGGTTGGCGTGATGCCGGTTGTGCTTGTCGTTCCACCATTCCTGGCTCATGCCGAGGAGCAGATTGGCGTGGACGAGCTGGATGAGCCGGCTCCTGCGGCGGTCGCCGGTGATCTGCGCGTGCCCGGCGTCATGGCCGAAGAAGGCGGCGCGGGCGGAGAACAGGGCAAAGAGCGGGGCGAGCAGGAGCACCCACCAGGAACCGCCGGTCAGCGCCATGCCGGTGATCATCGCTGCCAGGGCCAGCAGGTTCACGGTGATGCCGCGGGCGTACCAGCCCGGCCTGCGTTCCAGGAGCCCTTGCTCCTTGACGGTCCGCAGCAGCGGGGCGAACTCGCTCCCCACTGCCGCGGGGCCAGGGGCTGCGACGCCTGCGCCGCGGGTGGGTGGCGCGGCGGCGGGGGCCGCGAGGGTGGCGGTGGGTTGGGGCATGAGGTCTCCGTCTGTGGGTGTGCGGGCTGATGGCTGGGGCGCGAGCTGCTGACGGCCGAAGGGTGGGTCGAGAGAGGGAAGAACCGAGGGGCCGGCCGCCGGCCGCGCAGGGATGTCGGGCGGTCGGTGCCGATCCCACCGCCGCCGCGACCTGCACCCACCGTAGGGATCGCCGTACCCGGTGGGCCATGACGGCACCACCCGGTTCGTTCGGGGGCATGCCCGCCCCCCGGGGTGGTGCCGACTGCACCCTCTGTCGTCACGCGCCGCCCGTCCGTGACCCGTGTCACACCCGGATCGGGCCCGTCCGCAGCTCGCCGTGAGGTACTCTCGGCGGCTCCGGACCTGAGTAGTCAAATTTGAGGAATGCGTCTTCGCTGTGCACATGGCCCCCACGGCAACGCCGTCTCCGCCCGCCGAACTCACGCTCTCCGTATCCGCCGTCTCCGCCCTCGCCCGCTGCCCAGCGCTGTTCCTGGCGGATGATCCGGCCAGGGCCGGACGCGTCGCCTTCCTGCTCCCGGACGGTGACGACGCGCCGGCCACCGAGTACCGAACCGGTGAGCGCGGCACGATCACCGTCGTCACGGAGGCCGTGCACACCGCCGACGCACCGGCACTGCTGCTGTCCGTCGCCGACGCGCTGCCCGTCCTGACCCGCGCACGCGCGCTGTCCGGCGCCTCAGACGCGGCAGCGTTCTGGGGGGCGGCCGCGGTGTTCGCACTGCAACTGACCGCCCGCGGCCTGCTGTTGCCCGGGCTGAGCGCCGCCGACAACGACGCCTGGCGCATGGGGCCGCTCACCCCCGAGGACCTGGACCGGCTGCGAACGCTGGCGGCGTCCATGCCTCCCGCAGCACACGCGGTGCCTCTCGACCCGGCGGCCGACCCGCTGATGCTGCCGGAACCGGAGCGGCTGTTGCGGCAGTTCGTCGACGCCGTGGCCGACGGACTGCCCCGCAGCCCCGCGGCACCGCTCGCGGCAGGCGGCCCGGCGTTCGCGGCACAGGAGCCGCTGCGACTCCCCGACCAGCGGGAGTGGGCCGCCGACATCGCGGCCGGGCACGACGCGGGTGTGCGATTGTCCCTGCGTATCGAGGTCCTGGGCCTCGACACGGCCGACTCGGACGGCGGCACCGGCCCGTCCTTCCGGGCCGTGGTGCAGATGCACAGTGTGAGCGACCCGGCGCTGGCCGCCGACGCGGCGGACGTCTGGGCCGGCACGGGCGCCTCGGCCGCTGCCTTCGGACCCCGCGCCCGGCTGGACGCCCTGCTCGCCCTGCGCCGTGCCGCGCGCGCCTGGCCTCCGCTCGCCCCGCTGCTGCACGCCGCCGTCCCCGACGCGATCGAACTCGCCGACGAGGACATCGCCGAACTGCTCGGCGACGCAACGCGCGCGCTCGCGGCGACCGGGCTCCAGGTGCACTGGCCACGGCAACTGGCCCGGCGTCTCACCGCCCGCGCTGTCGTCGGCCCGGTCGACGGCGACTCGGCGGACAGCGCAGGCGCAGACGCGACGGCCCGGGAGTCCTCCGGGCTGCCGTCCTTCCTGTCGGCCGACGCCCTCCTCGCCTTCAACTGGCGCTTCGCGCTGGGGGACACGCAGCTGACCCGGTCCGAGCTCGACCGGCTCGCCGCGGCGGGCCGGCCTCTGGTGCGCCTGCGCGACGCATGGGTGCTCATCGACCCCGAAGAGGCGCGGCGGGCCCGGGACAGCCAGGACCGCAAGGTGGCACCGATCGACGCGCTCGGCGCCGTGCTCACCGGTTCGGCGGAGGTCGACGGCCGGCGTGTCGAGGTGACGGCGGCCGGTCCCCTTCAACGGCTGCGCGAACGGCTCACCGACCCGGAGGGCGGGCCGCAGGAGGTCGCCCAGCCCGCGGCGCTGGCCGCGACCCTGCGCGACTACCAGCTGAGGGGCCTCAACTGGCTCCACCGAATGACGTCTTCGGGCCTCGGCGGGTGTCTCGCCGACGACATGGGACTCGGCAAGACCATCACCGTCGTCGCGCTCCATCTGCACCGGCAGACGGACCCCTCGGCCGCCGGACCCACCCTCGTCGTCTGCCCCACCTCCCTGATGGGCAACTGGCAGCGGGAGATCGAGCGTTTCGCACCCGGCACGCCGGTGCGCCGATTCCACGGCTCCACCCGCTCGCTCGACGCCCTGGTCGAGGGCGAGGTCGTCCTCACGACGTACGGCACGATGCGGCTGGACGCGGCACGGCTCGCCGAGGTGCCGTGGGGCATGGTCGTCGCCGACGAGGCCCAGCACGTGAAGAACCCGTACTCGGCGACCGCCCGGCAACTGCGGACCATCGGCGCCCAGGCACGCGTCGCGCTCAGCGGCACACCCGTCGAGAACAACCTCTCCGAGCTCTGGGCCATCCTCGACTGGACCACGCCCGGCCTGCTCGGCAAACTCGGTACGTTCCGGACCCGCTACGCCCAGGCGGTGGAGGGGGGAGACCCCGCGGCCGCCGCCCGGCTCTCCGCGCTCGTGCGGCCGTTCCTGCTGCGCAGGCGCAAGTCCGATCCGGGCATCGCACCCGAACTGCCGCCCAAGACCGAGACCGACCGGGCGGTGTCCCTCACCCCGGAACAGGCCGGACTGTACGAGGCGGTGGTGCGCGAGACCCTCGCCGCGATCTCGGAGGCCGGCGGCATGGAGCGGCGCGGTCTCGTGGTCAAGCTGCTCACCGGGCTCAAGCAGATCTGCAACCACCCCGCGCAGTACCTCAAGGAGGAGCGGCCGAGGATCGCGGACCGCTCCGGAAAGCTGGAACTGCTGGACGAGTTGCTGGACACGATCCTGGCCGAGGACGCGAGCGTGCTCGTGTTCACCCAGTACGTGCGGATGGCACGGCTGCTGGAGGAGCACCTGGCGGCCCGGGGCGTACCGACCCAGTTCCTCCACGGCGGTACGCCCGTCGCCGAGCGCGAGGCCATGGTCCTGCGCTTCCAGAACGGTGACGTGCCCGTGTTCCTGCTGTCGTTGAAGGCAGCGGGCACAGGGCTCAACCTCACCAGGGCGGAGCATGTCGTGCACTTCGACCGCTGGTGGAACCCGGCCGTCGAGGCGCAGGCCACCGACCGTGCGTACCGCATCGGCCAGGACCGGCCCGTGCAGGTGCACCGGCTCGTCGCCGAGGGCACCATCGAGGACCGCATCGCGCAGATGCTGGACCGGAAGAGGGAGCTGGCGGACGCGGTGCTCGGCTCCGGCGAGGCGGCGCTCACGGAGCTGACCGACGCCGAACTGGCGGAACTGGTGGAACTGCGGGGGAGCGGACGATGAGCGGAACACCTGACGTGGAGCTGACGTTCGACGCGCTGCCTCCCGAGCGGGGCAGGGGCTTCGCACAGACCTGGTGGGGACGGGCCTGGCTCAAGGCGCTGGAGGACACGGCGCTGGACGGCGAGCAGCTGAAGAAGGGCCGCCGGCACGCGCGCGAGGGGGCGGTCGGCGCGGTGTCGGTGCGGCCCGGCCGGATCACCGCGGTCGTCCGTGACCGGGACGGCACCGCGTACCGCAGCGACGTGCTGCTGCGGGAGCTCGACGAGGCGGAGTGGGACCGGTTCCTCGGCACGGCGGTGGACCGGGCGGGGCACATCGCGGCCCTGCTCGACCGGGAGATGCCCCCGCATCTGGTGGAGGACGCGGCCGCGGCAGGGGTGGAACTCCTCCCCGGCATCGGCGATCTGGAGCCCAAGTGCACCTGCGACGCCTGGGACCACTGCTTCCACACGGCCGCGCTGTGCTACCAGGTCGCACGGCTGCTGGACCAGGACCCGTTCGTGCTGCTGCTGATGCGGGGCCGCGCGGAGCGAAGGCTGCTGGACGAGCTCCAGGCACGCAGCGTGGCGCGCGCGAGTACGCCGTCGCCGCAGTCGCCGCCGCAGGACGAGCCCCCGGAGGTCACGGGCGTACGGGCCGACGAGGCGTTCGCGGCCCGGGACATCCTGCCTCCACTGCCCCCTCCCCCGCCCCTGCCCGAGGAGGCCGGGCCCCCGCCGGCGCTGGACACGGAAACCCGCCCGGCGCCCGGGATCGACCCGGATGCCCTGCAGTTCCTCGCGGCGGACGCGGCCGCGCGCGCCCGCTCGCTGCTGGCGGCGGCGCTCGCCCCGGGCCACGAGGAGGCTGGGCCTTCCCCCGTGCTGACCCCCCGCCAGGACGCGGTGCGCATGGCGGCGTCGTCCCCCGGGCCCGTCATCGAGGGGCGGATCGCGACGGGCACCGGACGCAGTGGTGCGGAGCTCGACCTCGCCGTACGGGCGTGGCGGTACGGCGGGGCCGCCTCGCTCGCCGTCCTGGAGGACGACGTCACGCCCGATCCGGCGTCGGCGGCACGAGCCGCGGCGGCTCTCGACGCGGCGTGGGCCGAGGGGGACGAGTCAAGCCGCCCGCGGCTGCGGCCGGCCGGCGCGGCACGCTGGACGGTGGTCGGAGCGCAGGTGCAGCTGCGGCTGGGCCCGGACGGCCGCTGGTGGCCCTACCGCCGTGAGCGTGCGGTGTGGGCGCCGGCGGGTCCCGCGTCCGCGGATCCGGCCTCGGCGCTGGCGCTCGCGCTGGGCGAGCGCACGGCGGAGGACTGACGCACCGCCTCCCGATGCCCCTCCCCGGCGAGCCGCCGCCGACCGGCGTCTGCGACACCAACCACACCTGCGAGGTGCCGGGCGCCACGCACACCGACCCGGGCCCTTACTGGGACTGGAGCCGCTACATCCGGCTCGTCGACTTCGCCTGAGGGACCGCCCGGAACGTCGGGCCGCACGACCGGCGCACGGTCCTTGTCGGACCCCGCCGACCGGGTGACGATGGGCGCGGGAGGGCGATGTGAGCGATCCGTGGGTGGCCCTGGAATCCGGCGCCGATCCGGCCGAACGCAGCGCGGCGCTGCGCCGGGCGTACGACGCCTATGTGACGGGGGGCCGTGTCGAGGTGCCCGTACGGCCCGAGGTGGCGGACTCCTGGCGGCGCTCAGCGCGCGCCCGGGTCAGCCCGGAGGGCATGGCGGGCGTGGACCTCGACGGGGAGGACCTCGGCGCGTACCGGGACAGTCACGCACTGGCCCGGGTGATGCCGGTGATCCGTGAACTGACCGGCGCGTACGCGACGGACGGCGGGCACCTGGTGGCCGTCTGCGACGCCCACGGCCGGCTGCTGTGGGTGGAGGGACCTCCGGCGACGCGCCGGAAGGCGAGCCGGATGAACTTCGTGCCGGGTGCCCGCTGGGCCGAGGCGGTCGCGGGCACGAACGCGCCCGGTACGGCGATCACCGTGGGGCGGCCGGTGCAGGTGTTCGCCGCCGAGCACTTCCGCAGGCCCGTCCAGTCGTGGACGTGCGCCGCCGCCCCGATCCACGACCCGGCCACGGGCCGCGTGCTCGGCGCGGTGGACATCACCGGCGGGGACCAGCTCGCCCACCCGCACAGCCTCGCGTTCGTCGGGGCCGTGGCGCGGGCCGCCGAGTCGCAGCTGGCCCTGCTCGCCCCGCCGCCCGCGGCCGAGGCCCTGCGGCTGACAGCGCTCGGGCGGGACGAGGCGTTGCTGACCGTCGCAGGCCGCAGGCTGCGGCTCAGCCGCCGGCACAGCGAGATCCTCGTCGTCCTGGCCGGCCGCCCCGACGGCATCGGCGGCGACGAGCTGCTGGTCGAGCTGTACGAGGACGAGACGGTCACCCCGGTGACCCTGCGCGCGGAACTGTCCCGGCTGCGGCACCTGCTCGGCCCCGGCCTGCTGCGCTCGCGCCCCTACCGGCTCGCGGCCCCGGTCGACGCCGACTTCGACACGGTGACGCGGCGGCTGGCGTCCGGTGCCGTGACCGATGCGGTGGGGGTGTACGCGGGTCCGCTGCTGCCGACGTCGCAGGCGCCCGCGGTGGTCCGGCTGCGCGGGCGCCTGGAGAACCAGCTCCGTGCGGCGCTGATCGCGCGCGGTGATCCGGCGCTGCTGGCGGACTGGGCGTACAGCACGTGGGGCGAGGCCGACCTGCCCGCGTGGCGGGCGCTGGCGTCCGTGCTGCCGCCCGGCCGGCGGGCGGCTGCCCTGGCGCGCGTGGCGGAGCTGGACGCCTGGCAGCGCGGGTGACGGCCGTGCGGCGGGGACGGCCGCGGAGGCGACGCCGCGCAACCCGGTTGCAACGTTCCGCTTCCTAGCCTCTGCGCAAGCGCCGCCCAACGGCGGGCGGCGCCCCCACCGGGAGGCCCAGGACATGACCCGATACGCAAAGCCGAACGCCGAAGGCTCCGTCGTCTCCTACGCGTCGCGCTACGACCACTGGATCGGTGGCGAGTACGTCGAACCGGCACGCGGCCAGTACTTCGAGAACCCGAGCCCGGTCGACGGCCGCCCGTTCACCGAGATCGCCCGCGGCACGGCCGAGGACGTCGAGCGCGCCCTGGACGCGGCCCACGCGGCGGCGCCGGCGTGGGGCCGCACCTCGGCGGCCGAACGCGCGGGCATCCTGCTGAGGATCGCCGACCGGATGGAGGCGAACCTCGAACAGCTGGCCGTCGCCGAGACGTGGGACAACGGCAAGCCGGTGCGCGAGACGCTGGCCGCCGACATCCCGCTGGCGATCGACCACTTCCGCTACTTCGCCGGGACGCTGCGCGCCCAGGAGGGCTCGCTGAGCGAGATCGACGACGACACGGTGGCGTACCACTTCCACGAGCCGCTGGGTGTGGTCGCGCAGATCATCCCGTGGAACTTCCCCATTCTGATGGCCACATGGAAGCTGGCGCCCGCGCTGGCGGCGGGCAACGCGGTCGTGCTGAAGCCGGCCGAGCAGACCCCGGCGTCCATCCACGTGTGGCTGAGTCTGGTCGCCGACCTGCTGCCGCCGGGTGTCCTCAACATCGTCAACGGCTTCGGCGTGGAGGCGGGCAAGCCGCTGGCGTCGAGCCCCCGGGTCGCCAAGATCGCGTTCACCGGCGAGACCACGACCGGGCGGCTGATCATGCAGTACGCCTCGGAGAACATCAAGCCGGTCACCCTGGAACTGGGCGGCAAGTCCCCCAACATCTTCTTCGACGACGTGTGGGCCGCGGACGACGACTTCCGCGACAAGGCGCTGGAGGGCTTCACCATGTTCGCCCTCAACCAGGGCGAGGTCTGCACGTGTCCGTCGCGTGCGCTGATCCAGCGCGGACGCTACGGGGAGTTCCTGGAGGCCGCGGTGGTCCGCACGGAGAAGATCGTGCCCGGACATCCGCTCGACACGGACACGATGATCGGCGCCCAGGCCTCCAACGACCAGCTGCAGAAGATCCTTTCGTACCTGGACATCGGCCGGCAGGAGGGCGCCAAGATCCTGACGGGCGGTCAGCGCATCGAGTACGGCGGCGAACTGGCGGGCGGCTACTACGTGCAGCCCACGATCTTCGAGGGCGACAACAGGATGCGGATCTTCCAGGAGGAGATCTTCGGCCCGGTCGTCGCGGTCACGTCCTTCACGGACTTCGACGACGCGATCGCGACGGCGAACGACACGCTGTACGGCCTGGGCGCCGGCGTCTGGACCAGGGACGGCAGCACGGCGTACCGGGCGGGCCGGGCGATCCAGGCGGGCCGGGTGTGGACGAACTGCTACCACGCCTATCCGGCGCATGCCGCGTTCGGCGGCTACAAGCAGTCGGGCATCGGCCGCGAGACGCACAAGATGATGCTGGACCACTACCAGCAGACGAAGAATCTGCTGGTGTCGTACTCGCCGAAGAGGCTCGGCTTCTTCTAGAGACAGGAGAAGGGTGCCTGACGTGGGCTTCCGCCCGTCAGGCGCCCTTCACGGCACACTGCTGCGGATGATGCGCCCCGAGATCACGTCCACGAGCGGGTCCTTCAACTGAGCGACGATCCGACTGATCGCGTTGACCAGGGCCCCACGCCATTCTCCGGTTCCCCGGAGTCGAGCGCGGCCTCGGCGTGCTCCAGGAGCCGCGAAGACCGTCAGGGCTCACTGCCGGGCTGCCATTTGTCGAATACCCAGCCTGGGTGGGAAGTGCCGAGGTAGGGCAGGTGCGCGTCCCAGTCCACAGCTGTCAGTGACTGAACCTGTTGCAGCGTGATGCGACGGGCCGAGTCGATGTTGAACCCCCAGGAGAAGCCGACGAGCGGCAGCACACGCCGTTCAGTGTCATCCATCGGTGTCCATGCCAGATAGCTGTGGGCCGTCCAGGCCAGCGGGTCTCGCCTGGCCCGTGACGGTGCGTCAAACAGGGTGGGATTGATGCCGAAGAAGGCGTACGGCGACGGCGCATCCTCGAACAGGTAGAACGGGTCCATGTCGAAGGCGGCCCCGGCGGAGGAGTTGTCCGTCGAACGCACCAGCTGAACCCAGCCGAACAGTGCCCGATAACCCTTGCCCGGACAGTCCACCTCAGCGGTGCAGCACGGGAATCCATCGGCTGAGGGGTGCTTGCCGATCGCAGCAGGATCATCGACGCGCTCCAGCGTCACCGTCACCGCACCCTGCAGGTCGTCGCGTGAGAACGGAATGATCACAACGTCACTCTGCCGCTCGGACACGTCCGCGACAAGGGCCGGGCCAGGGCCAATGCCCCTGCGCCTCCTCGACGGCGACTTCCCACACCGCGCACTGATGCAAGGCACCGACATCCCCACCCGGACGCCGGAGCCGTCGAGAGCGACCTGCGGGCACTCGCGCGGGCGCTCGCGCAAAGCATGACAGGCCCGGTTGGCAGGGCGGTGCAGACCGCGATGCACTCCGACGCGGGCCGGCTGCCGGAGATCGCCGAGGCGCGGCGGCGGCTCTTCGCCGACCGGTTCCGGCGTGCCGAGCCCGTGATCACCCGCGCCATCGAGCGAGGCGAACTCCCGGCGGAGACCGATCCGGTCGAGCTGCTCAAAACGCTGGCCGCACCGATCTACTTCCGGTTGCTGGTCAGCGCTGAGCCGATCGAGGAGGGCACCGCCGACCAGGCCGTGCGGATCACGCTCGCCGCCGCCCTGACACAGGGCTCCGCCGTAGCCGTCAAGGCGACCGAAGCGGACGCAGGTCAGGCATGAACAGTCGAACCAGCGGGACCGTATGGATCCGGGTCAGCGGAGAAGGAACCCGCCCGCACTGTCGACGGGCCGTACGTGACCGGTGGCTGATCGGGATGCGGCGCCTGCGCCGGCGTATCGGCGACGTCGCCGCAGGCTGCACGCGGCACGGGGGCGGCGGCCGGTGGAGCGTGGGAGGGGCTCCGCCGGCCGCCGCTTCCGTGCGTCAGGCCCTGACGGGCTGCTCCGGCAACGCGGCCGCACGCCGCTGTCCCGTGACGCTTCCCAGCCAGCCGAGCAGGAACGCGGCGGGCAGCGACACCAGGGCGACCGTCTGCAGCGGGAACCAGGCGATGTCCCACTCGGGGAACAGCGCCATCGGGCTGCCGGAGAAGATGGGGCTCAGGACCTGGAGTCCGATCGCGCAGCAGAGACCTCCGTACAGCGTCCACAGCAGCCCCCTGCGCGTGAATCCGCGCCAGAACAGCGAGTACACCAGCGCCGGGAGCAGGCAGGAGCTCGCCACCGCCAGGGAGATCGTGGACAGGAAGCCCATGTTCCACCCCTGCACCCACACCGCGAGGCAGATGCTCAGCACCCCGACCAAGGCGGACGCGATACGGGCCGCGGCCACCTCCCGGCCCTCGGTCGTGCGCCCGCGGCGGACGACGTTGGTGACGAGGTCGTGGGCGACCGAGCCGGCGGCCGCCAGCGTCACGCTCGCGACGACTGCCAGCGTGGTGAGGAACACCGCGCAGGAGACCAGCACGACGAGCCATGCCTCGCCGGTCTGCGCCGACGAGCCGCCCGCCAGATCGGCGGTGAGCATCAGCAGGCTGCTGGTGGCCCCGGGGTCGGCGGCGAGGATCCCCGGGGCGCCGATCAGCGCCGCGGCCCCGAATCCCAGCACGGTGGTGAGCAGGCAGATGGCACCGACGATGGCGATGGTGTGGCGGACCGTACGGCGTGCCGCGGCGGCGTCGGGCGCGGTGTTGAGCTGGGTGGCGACATGGGGCATGCATGCGACGCCCAGCACCACGGTGATCATCAGACCGATGAAGTCGAGCGTCCCCTCGACCGGGCTGCTGGCGGCGAACCGCAGGCCCGGACGCATATAGCCCTCGGGACGGCCGCTGCCCCGCCCGGCGGCCTCGATGAGGGAGTCGGGGCTCCAGTTGAAGCGGTGGAGCAGCACCGCCGCCACGGCCACGGCCATGGCGAGCAGGATCACCGTCTTGAGCACCTGGATCGCGATCATGCCGCGCATCCCGCCGAAGGCCGTGGCGCAGACGACGAGGGTGCCGATCATGACGATGGCGGTCTGCTCGGCGCCGGGACCGGACAGGCCGAGCAGCATGGCGGTGGTCCTGCCCGCGCCGGAGAGCTGGACGATCAGATACGGGACGCACGCGCTCAGCGTGACGACGGCGACCGCGATCCTGACCGCGGGCCCCGGGGTCCGCAGGGCGAACGTGTCGCCGAGGGTGTAGGTGCCGCGTTCCCGCAGCGGGCCGGACAGCAGGAGCAGGACGCCGAGCGACAGCACGGTGCACATCGCGATGAACAGGCCGTCGAAGCCGAAGACCGCGACGGCTCCCGTCGTGCCGAGCACGGTCGCGGCGGAGAGGTAGACGCCGGTGAGGACGAGGGCGCCCTGGACGGGCCGCAGCCTGCGGCCCGCCGTGTAGAAGTCGTCGACCCGGTCCCGCTCGGGGCCGTTGAGCACGCAGATGAACAGGATCGGGACGATGAACGCGAGGAAGCCGACGAGAACCCAGGAGCGGGTGCCCGTGTCCAGGTCGAGGGTGCCGGGATCGCCTGCGGCGAGCATGACCTGAGGAAGCATCAGTGCTCCTCCTCCGACTCGTACGCGGCCCTCTCCTGGGCGGCGCGGTCGTAACGCGCCGCCGTCCACAACAGGAGCGAGCCCTGCGCGAGAAGCGCGACGACGCCGAGGTTGACCTGTCCGGCGACACGGGTGGCCAGCAGGTCCTCTGCGGCGCAGGCAAGCAGGAGATGGACCGCGAAGGTCAGTCCGTTGACGAGCGCGAAGGATCTGCCCGGCCGGTGGGGCCGGGGTCTTTGATGGAACGCGGGGGTGTACTGATGGGCGTGCTGATGGGCCATGGAGCTCTCCTGGCGGCAAGGGATGCGCGTGCATCGCCTCGCTCGGGCGATGCATGGCGAGGGCATTGCCCCTGACGGCACTGCCCCCTGATGAGGGCTCACCAGAGCACGTACCGACCGGTCAGTCCATGCGCTTCGGGCACCCCGTTGTCCGTTCCCAACGCCGTAGGGGCGCGACTGTGCTGGTGCCCATTCGGCCATCCGCGGTAAGGAATCCGGCCACGGTGATACGCGTGCGGGGAGCTGTCCACCGCCGTGAAGCCGTACGCGTGCCAAATGGCAGTACTCCCGTGCGTACCACGCGTGCCGGACGGGCGTACCGCCGTGCGGCTTCAGCTTTCCGGGTCGGAGTCCCAGGCGTCCCCGCAGCCGAGGACGGCCGCCGGCCCGAGCAGCTGGAGTGTGTCGAAGGCGAGCGTGAGCCGTACGAGATCGCGGGGGCGGGACAGTTCGAGACCCGTGATCTGCTCGAAGCGGCGCAGCCGGTTCAGCACCGTGTTGCGGTGGCACAGCATGTGCCGGGCCGCCTGGACCGCGGAGCCGCCCTTCTCGATCCACACTCCGAGCGTGTCGATCAGCGTTTCGCGGTCGGCGGGCTCCAGGACGTACAGCGGCCGGAGCACCCGCAGGGCCAGCTCGGCGGACAGGTCCGGCCGTGAGACCAGCAGACCGTCGGGCAGACGGGCGTCGAGCCGGGCGACCTCCCCGTCCGCGCGGCAGGTGCGCAGGGCGAGTCCGGCCATCTCCCTCGCCCGGGGCAGGTTCTCCAGCCCGTGGACGACGGGGCTGATGCCGATGCGCATGCCGGGTCCGGCGTCGAGGGCGGAGGCGAGCGCGTCGAGTGGGTGGTCGCCGAGGTGGGCGACGAGCACATCGCGCTGTGCGCCGGCGTGGCGCAGGACGCGCATGCCACGGATCTCCGGGACGGCGTCGGGTGCACGGCCGAAGGGCGGCGTGGCCCGCAGCTCCGCCACCGCGAAGCGTCCGTCGGGCGGCAGATTGAGGATCGACGCGGCGTCCTGGATGAACGCCGGGTCGTTACGGCTCTCCAGGACGGCGGCGAGGATCAGGCGCACCCGCTCGTTGTGCCGGCTGGCCACGCCCGTGGCGACGTGGCGGTAGGCGTCGGCGACCAGGACGGCGTCGCGATTGTTCATCTTCCACACCAGCTCCGCCACGCGCACGAGGTGACGCTGGTCGCCGAGCCCGTCCCGCTCCACGACGCTGATGATCCCGTTCCAGACCTCCGAGCCGGCGACCCGGAAGGCGTGCATCACCTCGTCGAGGGGGCGGCCCTCCTCGGCACGGCGTATGCCGAGCTCACGGGTGTATCGCTCGATGTCCACGATGCGGCCCGGATCGAGGGCGGCCTCCAGCCCGAGGCGGATGCCGGTGTGCGCGGACTGCTTGAGGTCGGGCGGCGAGAGTACCGGGTCGGCATAGTGCGGCACCTCGGTGCGGATCTGGTGCACCACGGAGTCGGTGAAGGAGGCGCCCTGCACAAGAAGGCGCCGGCAGGCGTGGTCGAACAGCTGGAGCGGCGAGGAGTCGGCGGCGGCTTGGGGCAGCGGACCGACGGTGGAGACGGTGGTGACGCGGGGGCGGACCGCGCCACGGACGGAACTGGTGTGCATGGACCCTCCAGACGGACGGGGCGTGCAAGGACACCACGGCGGGTCGCCATGTCTTGTGCTGCGCGGGGCGCAGGTACGGGTGCTCCACCGGTCGGCGATCGGCGTGTGGCGGCGGCGCACCCTTCAAGGAATCCACATGCTAAGCAGTCGGTCATCCTTTGGGGCGAGACCTCCGCCAAATCGTGATGATCCACGCACAGGAGGAGGTACGGATTGTGCCCCCTCACAAGCGGGCCGGTCGCCGGCTGGGAACTGACAGCGGCTCGTTCCCAGCCCATGGACGCCCTGCCCCCGCCGTGTTCTCGTAGCGCTCCAGTCCGGCGCCCGTTCGCCGAGGAGCAAGGAGAACGCCCTGATGAGCCCACCAGAGACCGAGGCCGGGACCCTCCGGGTCAGCGATCTGCACGTCAGCTACGGACGGTCCGTGCAGGCGCTCCACGGGGTGTCGCTGACCGTCCCGCAGGGCCGGATTGTCGCCGTGCTCGGCTCCAACGGCGCGGGCAAGTCCACACTGCTCCGGGCGGTCTCCGGGACCCTCGCGCTGCACCGCGGCACGGTCGACAGCGGCACCGTGCACTTCGACGGCGTACGGCTGAGCGGCGACGCCGCCCGGGCAGTCGCCGCCGGGGTGGTGCAGGTGCCCGAGGGTCGGCGGATCTTCGGCGCCCTGTCCGTGGAGGACAACCTCAGGGCCGGGTTCCTCGGGTCGGCACGCCGCTCGCGCGCCGAGCTGCGAGCCGCCCGCGAGCGTGTCTTCACGCAGTTCCCGGTACTGGCCGAACGTCGGCGGCAGGCTGCCGGGCTGATGTCCGGCGGAGAGCAGCAGATGCTCGCGATGGGCCGCGCGCTGATGGCCGGGCCGAGCTTGCTGCTCCTCGACGAGCCCTCGCTGGGCCTCGCGCCCCTGATGGTCCGGCGCATCGCGGAGATCATCCGCGAGATCAACGCCCAGGGGACCTCGATCCTGCTCGTCGAGCAGAACGCCGCCATGGCCCTGGAACTGTCCGACCGCGCGTCGGTGCTGGACGTGGGCCAGGTGCGGCTGGAGGGGGCCTCGGCCGATCTCGCCGCGGCGGACGAGGTGCGGCGGCTGTATCTGGGCGAGACCCACGAGACCGGCTGCGGCGCGCCCGACGCCGACGCGCGGTACGCGACGTCCGCGAGCACTCCGTCCGTGACCGGACCGGGACTGACCGAACTTGGCAGGTGGAACGGATGAGCATCGACGCGACGGCCGCCACCCCCGAGGCCGCCACGACCCCCGGACCGGACACGGGGCCCGACCCGGTCCCGGCCCTCACGGTCGAGAACCTGACCGTGCGCTTCTCCGGCCTCGTCGCCCTCGACGACCTGTCCTTCACGGTCCGGCCCGGCACGATCCACGCCCTCATCGGTCCCAACGGCGCGGGCAAGTCCACCTGCTTCAACGTCATCTCCGGCGTCTACCGAGCCACCGCCGGAAGCGTCCGGTACGCGGACCAGGACCTCACCCGCCTCGCACCCCACCGCATCGCGCAGCTCGGCGTCGCCCGCACCTTCCAGAACATCGTGCTCACCCACGGGACCGTCGCCGACAACCTCATGCTCGGCCGCCACCGGCTGACCCGGGCGGGCTTCACGGCGAGCGCGCTGCGACTGCCGCACACGGTGCGCGAGCAGCGCCGCCACCGGGAGCGGGCGGCTGAGATCGCCGACTTCCTGGGTCTCGGCCCCGCGTTCGACAAGCCGGTCGGCGGGCTTTCGTACGGCGACCGCAAGCGGGTGGAAATGGCGCGCGCGCTGTGCATGGAGCCGCAGTTGCTGCTGCTCGACGAGCCCGTCGCCGGCATGCACCCGACCGAGCGCTCGGCGATGGCCGAGACGATCGCCCGGGTCCGTGACGCCCTGAACATCTCGATCCTCATCGTCGAGCACGACATGGGCCTGATCATGCGGATCGCCGACTCGGTGACGGTGCTCGACTTCGGCCGGCTCATCGCGGACGGACCGCCCGAGCGCATCCAGAACGACCCGGCCGTCATCAGCGCGTATCTCGGCACCCCGGTCCAGGAGACAGAGCCGGGTCCTCAGCCCGGCCCGACACGCGAACCAGAACCCGGTCCGGCACCCGATCCAGAGCCCATCCCGGCACCCGAGCCGGGGCAGGAGAGCGAACCGGACACCGAGCCGGACCCGGAACCTGCCACGGCCGCCGCCTCGGACCCCGCCAAGGACACCGAGCGCGACTCGGAGGAAGAATCATGATCAAGCTCACTGAAACCGTCCTCAACGGACTCGCGCTCGGCTCCGTCTACGCGCTGATAGCCCTGGGCTTCGTCGTGATCTTCAAGGCGTCCGGCGTCATGAACTTCGCGCACGGCTCCCTGCTGCTCTTCGGCGGCTATGCCACGGCCCGCCTCCACGACGCCATCGGGTTCATCCCCGCCGTCCTCGTCGGCGCCGCGCTCGCCGCAGCGCTGGCCGGCCTGGTGCAGCTTCTGGCCACCCGCGGCCTGCGCGGCGCGGAGATCCACACGCTGACGATCCTCACCATCGGCGTGGACGTCCTGCTCAGCACCGAACTCAACCGGCAGATCGGCGCCGACTACCTCACCATGGGCGACCCCTGGGGCGCCGATGTGACCCGGCTCGGCAGCATCACCGTCGCCGACGCGCGGATGGCGAGCATCGTCGTCGCGGTCGTCGTCATCACCGCCTTCTTCGCCGCCTTCCGTTGGTCCCGCTGGGGCCTGTCCATGCGGTCCGCGGCCGCCGACCCGGAAGCCGCGGCGCTGATGGGGATACGACTGGACCGCGTACGCCTCATCGCCTGGTGCGTCGCCGGGGCACTGGCCGCCATCGCCGCCGTGTTCCTCGCCGCCTTCCCCGCACCGGGACTCGACCGTACGACCAGTCACATAGCCCTGAGTGCCTTCCCCGCGGCGATCCTCGGCGGCATGGACTCGGCCGTCGGCGCTCTCGTCGGAAGCCTGGTGATCGGCCTCACGGCGGCGATGGCCGCCGGCTACCAGAACGAACTGAGCGTCCTGGGTGCCGGATTCTCCGATGTGGCCCCCTACCTCGTGATGGTGCTCGTGCTCCTGGTCAGGCCCACCGGTCTCTTCGGATCGAAGGAGCTGACCCGTGTCTGACACCCGCGCCGTCACCGAAACCACCGGCGACACCACCGAAAGCACGGACACCGTGACGGCCTCCGCCGCCGCTGCCCCCGATTCCCCGTCCGCCCCCGGCAGGTGGTCCGGCAAGGTCTTCCCGCGCGGGCGGCGTGCGGCCACCCTCGCCGCAGGCGTGCTGGTCCTGCTGGCCCTGCCCTTCTACGTCACCTCGTTCTGGCTCCAGACGGGCCTGTTCGCCATGGCCGCCGTCATCGGCGCCATCGGGCTGAACCTGCTCTCCGGGACGACCGGACAGCTCTCCCTCGGCCACGCCTTCTTCCTCGCCGTCGGCGCGTACGGCTATGTGTGGCTGGCGTCCGAGCCGTCCGGCACCGGCTCCAGCAGCCTGTACGGTCTCGGGCTCCCGCCGGTCCTCGCCTTCGTGCTCGCGATCGTGCTCGCCGGAGCGGCGGGCGGCCTGTTCAGCCCCATCTCCGGCCGGCTGCGCGGCATGTACCTGGGCATCGCCACCCTCGCCCTGGTCTTCCTCGGCCATCACATGATGCTCAACGCCCCGCATGTCACCGGCGGCTTCAACGGCCGTTCCGTACCGCCGCTGGACATCCTCGGCTTCTCCTTCACCGACACCTCCCCCGACGGGCTCGCCGTCCTCGGCGTCCCCTTCGGCGGGCTGGAGCGCCTGTGGTACGCCGGCCTGGCCCTGGTGGCCGTGGCCTGGCTCGCCGCCCGCAACATCCTGCGCGGACGCCCCGGCCGCGCCCTCGGCGCCGTACGCGACAGCGAGGTCGCCGCCGCCGTGATGGGAGTCCATCTCACCCGCTACCGCGCCTCCGCTTTCATCGTCTCCTCGATGTACGCGGGTGCCGCCGGCGCCCTGCTGGCCCTGGTGTTCAAACGCGTCGTCCCCGACCACTTCGGCCTGCTGCTGTCCATCGACTACCTCGCGATGATCGTCATCGGCGGCCTCGGCTCGGTAGGCGGCGCGGCCTGCGGCGCGGTCTTCGTCGCCCTGATCCCCCACCTGCTCACCAAGTACGCCGACGACCTACCCCTGCTCACCGCTCCCGGCACCACGGGATCCGGCGTGTCCCCGGGCGACGCGGCCCGCTACCTCTACGGCACCGCGATCGTCCTCGTCCTGATCTTCGCCCCCGGCGGCCTGGCCGGACTGGCCCACAGACGGCCGCGCCGCAAGGGCGACGGCTCCCCCCGCACCCGGCGTTTCCCTCTGCGCACCCGCACCACCCCGAAGGAGCACACCCCGTGAGAAACACCCGACTTGCCCCGGCCGCAGCCGTCATCGCCGCACTCGCCCTGAGCGCCACGGCCTGCAGCACCAAGAGCGGTACCAACGCGGACAACGCCGGCAGCGACGGCATCAAGACCGGCCCCGGAGTGACGGAGAAGACCATCACCCTGGGCGCGCTGACCGACCTCACCGGCCCGTACGCCTCTCTCGGCAAGAGCATCGTCAACGCCCAGCAGCTGTACGTCGACCAGCTCAACGCCTCCGGCGGCATCTGCGGCCGGACCGTCAAGATCACCGTCAAGGATCACGGCTACGACGTCCAGAAGGCAGTGTCCGCGTTCACCGAGACCGAGCCGAACGTGGCCGCCGTGTCCCAGATGGTCGGCTCCCCGGTGGTGTCCTCACTGTCACAGGAGCTCGAGTCCAAGCACCTGCTCACGTTCCCGATGGCCTGGGCCTCCACCCTGCTGGGCCGCGAATACGTCCAGGTGGTCGGCTCCACCTACGACATCGACATGATCAACGGCGTCGACCACGTCGTCCGTACGTCCAAGTTGAAGGCGGGCGACAAGATCGGCCACGTCTACTTCGAGGGTGAGTACGGCGAGAACGCGCTCGCCGGTGCCACCTACGCGGCGAAGAAGGCGAAGCTGACCGTCGTCGGGCAGAAGATCAAGCCCACCGACCAGGACCTGACCGCCCAGGTCACCGCGCTCAAGCAGGCCGGCGTCAAGGCGATCCTGATCAGCGCCGGTCCGCGTCAGACGGCCGCCCTGGTCGGCACCGCCGCCGCCGCGGGCTTCACCGTCCCGGTCCTGACCAGCTCGCCGGGCTTCGCCCCGCAGCTGATGGCGACCCCGGTCGGCCCCGCCCTGGAGAAGATGCTCCAGGTGGTGAGCCCCGCCGCGGCGTTCACCGACAACCCCGCCATGCAGAAGCTCGCCAAGGACTACAAGGCGAAGTACCCGAAGGACCTGCTCGACCCGGGTGTCGTCAGCGGCTGGAACGCGATCAGCGTCCTCGGCGAGGACCTCAAGGCGGCCTGCAAGGCGAAGGACCTGACGCGCGAGGGCATAGCGGCGGCCCACCGCAAGCAGTCCAAGCTCACCGTGCTCGGTGTGCCGCTGAACTTCTCGGACCGCACCAAGCCGGCGACGTACCAGTCCTTCATCCACAAGCCGGCGAAGACGGCCCCCGGCGGCCTCGTGAACGTCGAACCGGCCCACGAGGTTCCTGCGGCGAAGACCTACAGCCTGCCCAAGGGCTGAGCCGCCCCGACGGTCCGGATGCTGACCGGCAGGTCAGCATCCGGACCGGGAGGAATGCCCTTCCGGTCCCTCGGCTCCCCCCGATTCAGGGGGAGTTCCCGGGGACCGGACTCGTGATCCCTCAGGTGATGGGTTCAGCCTCCTACGGCCTTCGCCCAGCCCCGGTCGACCGTCACCCTCGCCTTCTCCAGTTGCGCGTCCGTGGGGAACTGGGGCTCCCCCTCGACCGTCGGCAGTTTTGCCGCGGCGTCCTCGTCGAGGGTGCCGTCCTCGCGCATGGTCTCCATCAGTACCGGGCGGGCGTAGCCCTTGAGCCGGAGGTTCTGGCCCGTCGCGCTGAAGAGATACTCCTGCCACAGGCGGGCCGCCGCCGGGTGCGGGGCGTTCTTGTTGACGGCCAGGGCGTAGTACTGGGCGAAGCTGCCGTCGAAGGGGATCGCGACCCGCCAGTCCACACCCTTGTCGCGGAACCGGTCCGAGTAGTCGAGGTTGACGTAGTCCCAGTCGATGCTGATGGGTGTCCTGCCGGTCTCCACCGCGGCCGAGGTCGACTCGACGGGGTTGAAGTTGCCTCGGTCGTTCAGCTCGGCGAAGAAGTCGAGGCCGGGGCGGATGTCGTCGAACGACCCCCCGTTCGCGAGGGCGGCCGCGTAGACGCCGGCGAAGGCGGTGTTGGAACGGGTGGGGTCGCCGTCGAGCGAGACTTTCCCCTTGTACCGGGGCTCCAGCAGATCGGCGAAGGTCCGGGGGCAGGGCTTGACGCGGTTGGCGTCGCAGCCGATGGAGATGTAGCCGCCGTAGTTGTTGTACCAACGGGCCTCGCTGTCCTTCTGGTTGTCCGGGATCGAGTCGTACGCTGCGACCCTGTACGGCGCGAGCAGGCTCTGCCGGGTCGCTGTCCGGGCGAACGTGTCCCCCACATCGATGACGTCGGGGGCGTCGGCGCTCTTCCCGCTCTTTTTGATGGCGTCGATCTCGTCCTGGCTGGATCCCTGGGGATCGTCGACGGTGACCTTGATCCCGTACTTCTTCTCGAAGTCGTCGATCAGACCGCCGTAGTCGGCCCAGTCGCGCGGAAGCGCGATCGCGTTGAGCGCGCCCTCGTCCTGCGCCGCGGCGATCAGCTTGCTCATGCCCCCCGCCTCCTCTGCCGAGGTGGCCACCGACGGCTTCACGGGTGTGGCCTTCGGCGTCTCGGCGCAGGCGCTCAGGACCAGGAGGGTGAGGCAGCCTGCGGCGGCCGCTGTTCGGACACGAGGTGCAGTCACGATGGCTCCAGGACGCTGAGGGTCGGGAAAACGCGGGGGCGGGCACGAGCGGTTGTCACCGGGGCAGGTCCGGCTTTCGCCGGATGAGACGCGTCCTCGGGGTGACGAGCAGTGGCGCTGAGCGGTCTTGCGACGAGATGCGGCGGGTGGCATCCGCGGCGGGGCGCCACGGTCCCGGCACATACCCGAACAGTTGGTTCAGGCAGCCGCGATGCTCCGAGGGCGCAATCCGGCTCGGCGCCGCCTCCGGCCGCCGCACCGATCGTTCCGGCCGGAGGCACGGCGGCGGGCCGAAAGCCGTGACCCCGCCCGTGGGGCGTGACGGGCGAGCGGTCGTACGGCGACTTCGCGATGCCCCTCACCGTGCCGCGCCGTTCTGTTCCCCGCCTTCGCCGGAAAGCGGCGCCTCCTCGTCGAGCAGGATCTCGGCGAGTCCTTCCACCGAGGGGCCGGCGGCGCCGTGGAGGGACAGCTCGGCCCAGATGACCTTTCCGGTGGGCGTGTAGCGGGTGCCCCAGCGTTCGGCGAAGCGGGCCACAAGGAAGAGTCCGCGGCCGCCCTCGTCGGTGACCTTGGCCCGCCGCAGTCGTGGTGAGGTGCTGCTGCCGTCGGAGACCTCGCAGATCAGGACTCGGTCACGGAGGAGCCGGACGGTGATGGGCTCGGTGCCGTACCGGATGGCGTTGGTGATCAGCTCGCTGAAGACGAGTTCGGCGGCGAAGTCGATCTGCTCGAGGCCCCATTCCTGGAGCCGCCGGACACAGGCAGCGCGGACCGGGGCGACCGCCGCCGGATCGCGGGGCACCTGCCATTCGGCGATCCGGGTGGGATCGAGCCGGTGTGTGCGGGCCACCAGCAGCGCGATGTCGTCACGGGGCCGGTCCGGCATCATGGCGTCGACGACCGCGGCACAGGTGTCCTCCGGGGAACGGTCGGGTCCGGCCAGCGCGTCGCGCAGGGCCCTCATGCCGACGTCCAGGTCACGGTGCCGGTCCTCGATCAGCCCGTCGGTGTAGAGCACCAGCCGGGAGCCCTCGGGAACGGTCAGCTCGGCGCTCTCGTCGGGCAGTCCGGTCCCGAGGCCGAGCGGCGGGGAGATCGGCAGCTCGGGGAAGTCCACGCTCCCGTCGGGGTGGACCACCGCCGGTCCCAGATGGCCGGCGGTGGCGACCGCCAGTTGCCCGGAGGCGGGATCGTATACGGCGTACAGGCAGGTCGCGCCGGTGATCCCCTGACCTTCCCCGTCGGCGGCGGCCTCGTCGCTGTCGATCTGGGTCACCAGTTCGTCAACGCGGCCGAGCAGTTCCTCCGGCGGGATGTCCAGGACGGAGAAGTTGTGCACGGCGGTGCGCA
The DNA here is from genome assembly GCF_013387495.1 of Streptomyces sp. PKU-EA00015. Taxonomy (GTDB): domain Bacteria; phylum Actinomycetota; class Actinomycetes; order Streptomycetales; family Streptomycetaceae; genus Streptomyces. The sequence continues at coordinate 28,517 of NZ_JABZEE010000034.1, forward strand.
GTCGTCCCATGGTGGCCGCCGCGTGCAGACCGTGCCCCACGACGTCGCCGACGACCAGCGCGACCCGGGCACCCGACAGCGGGATGACATCGAACCAGTCCCCGCCCACCCCGGCCCGGGCGGGCAGATAGCGGTAGGCCACCTCCAAGGCCGTCTGCTCGGGCACCCGGCTGGGCAGCAGGCTGCGCTGCAACGTGACGGCCATGGTGTGCTCGCGGGTGTAGCGGCGGGCGTTGTCGATGCACACCGCCGCCCGGGCGGCCAGCTCCTCGGCGAAGGACACGTCCTCCTCCTCGAACGGCGGGCTGGCGTTCGCCCGCCAGTAGTGGGCCGCTCCGAGCACCACCCCCCGGGCGCGCAGCGGGACGAGGATCAGGGAGTGGATGCCGTGGTCCAGTACCCGGCGGGCGCGGTGGGGGTCCTGGGCCCGCCAGCCCTCGGAGGCGCTCAGGTCCTCCACCAGGACCGCTCGGCCGTCGGTCGCGCCCGCGGCCATGGGGTGGGCGGCGACGAAGCGGATCAGCTGGCCGGCCGGGTACAGCAGATGGTCCCCCTCCAGGCCGACGACGGCGGTGCGGCGCATCTCGGTGCTCACGCCGGAGGGCTCCTCACCGCGCAGGACCGGGTCCAGGAGCTCGACGGTGGCGACGTCGGCGAAGCGGGGGACCGCTACCTCCGCGAGTTCCTCGGCGGTGCGCGTGACATCCAGGGTGGTCCCGATCCGCACGCCGGCGTCGTAGAGCAGCTCCAGCCGTTGACGCGCGGTCTCCGCTCTGCCGGAGAGAGCCTGCAGTTCGGTGGTGTCCCGCAGCGTCACCACCCTGCTCGCCCGGGCCTGGGGAGCGGTGAACCGCTTGTTGACGGCGAGGAGCCGGTCAGCCGCCAGGTGCACCTCGTCGGTGGCCGGGCGATCGGACGTGAGCAGCCCGGCGAGGTCGGCGTTCAGCCCCAGCGCGCTCACCTGGCGACGTTCCGCATCCTCCGGGAGGTCCAGCAGGCGGCGGGCCTCGTCGTTGGCCAACAGCAGGCGGCCGTCACCCCCGACGATCAGCACTCCTTCCCGTACGGCGTGGAGGACCGCATTGTGGTGCTCGTACATCCGCGTCATCTCGGCGGGGCCCAGGCCGTGGGTCTGCTTCTGGAGGCGACGGCTCACCAGTGCCGATCCGCCCGCGGCGAGGGCGAGTGCCCCGGTCGCGACCCCGAACAGGACCGGCAGTTGCTGGTTCACCCGGTCCTGCACGTTCCCCACAGTGACGACGCAGGAGACGATGGCGACGGCCGAGTTGCCGTTGTCCTCGACGGGGACGGCCGAGATCACGGAGAGCCCCAGGGCACCCTGGAAGGTCCTGGTGAACGACTTTCCTGCCGCCGCTTCCGCGTAGGGGCCGATGACGTGCTTTCCGATCTGCTTCGGGTCGCTGTGGGTGAGGGTGATCCCGTCCGGCCGGTAGACGATGACGGCGTCGACGCCGGCGGCCCTGCGAACCGCCTCGGCGCTCGGCTGCAGCACCGCCGTGGGGTCGGGACTCTCCAGTGCCGCGAGGAGCCCTGGTGATTTCGCGAAGGTCTCGGCCGCGGTGAGCGTCCGGTTCCGGGCGTCCGCCATGCTGTCGCGGCGCGCCTGCAGTAGGAGGGCCACCAGCGCGGCAACGACGACCAGCACCACAACCGCCAGCTGCAGGAGGAACACCTGGCCGGCGAGGCTGCGCACGCTCAGCAGGGAGCGCAGGCGCCGCAGCGACCGCCGCGCGCTCCACCTACCGGGCGCCTGATCACTCCCGGGCGACTTGGGCGATCTACGCCCGATTCGCCCCAAAAATTTATGCATGGAACATTTCTATCGCTCTCGGCTACCGATCACGGGGCGATCGGGGGAGGACGGTCACGGTGGAACCGCCGGGCGTCTCGGCCCGCCGCGCCCGGACGGGCATCCGGCCCCGAAGTCGCCTGCCGGAAGTCGGGCGCGCGCGTGATCCGGTCCCGCAACCTCCAGCAAGGAAGTGGCGTGGCGGGTACGAGGTCCGCTACGTCGTCCACGTCCCGGTCCGCGAGGGACACCGCACCCCCACCGGTCGCCTGCCGCTGCGCAGGATCCACTCATGGTCGTCGTGGGCGGCCTGCGCACAGGTTCGCGCCCAGCGCGGTCCCCGGCCACTCGCGGGCGTGGCCGGGGGCGCTGTCCTACGGCCCGAGCAGTGACTGTTCGGTCCAGACGGTCTTGCCCTCGCGCGAGTAGCGCGTGCCCCAGCGCTCGGTCAGCTGGGCCACCAGTAACAGGCCGCGGCCGCCCTCATCGGTGGTGCGGGCGCGACGCAGGTGCGGTGAGGTGTGGCTGGCGTCGGCGACCTCGCAGACGAGACATCGTTCACGGATGAGTCGCAGGGTCACGGGGCCGCTGGCGTAGCGGTAGGCGTTGGTGACCAGTTCACTGGCGATCAGTTCGGTGGTGAACGCCAGGTGTTCCAGTCCCCATTGGGTGAGTTGGGCCGCGGTGAGCGCTCTGGCCTGGGCGGCGGCGGTTGGCTGCAGCGGCAGTTGCCAGGAGACGACGTTCTCCGGTGGCAGTACACGGGTGCGTGCGATGAGCAGGGCGATGTCGTCGGCGGGCTCAGCGGACACGAGGGAGTCGACAACCGCCTGGCACGTCTTCTCCAAGGCGTCCCTGGGGCGTGTGAGCGCTGTGCGCAGCCGTTGCAGGCCCGTGTCGACGTCCATGTGGCGTTCGCCGATGAGTCCGTTGGTGTAGAGCGTGAGCAGGCTGCCCTCGGCCAGTTCGATCTCCCGGGTCTCGAACGGCAGGCCGCCCAGGCCGAGCGGTGGGCCGGGGGGCAGGTCGAGCAGGGCTGCCTGTCCGTCCGGTGTGGTCACGACCGGTGGGGGGTGACCGGCGCGCGCCGCGGAGCACTGCCGGGAGACCGGGTCGTAGACGGCGTACAGGCAGGTGGCGCCGACGATCTGCTCGCCCGCGGGTCGTTCGCCGGCTGTCTCTTGTTCCGCGGCAAGGAGGTTGACCAGGTCGTCCAGTCGGGAGAGGACCTCGTCCGGTTCCAGGTCGAGGGTGGCGAGGGTGTGCACGGCGGTACGCAGCCGGCCCATCGTGGCAGCGGCGTGCAGTCCGTGGCCCACCGCGTCGCCGACGACGAGGGCGACCCTGGCCCCGGACAACGGAATGACGTCGAACCAGTCACCGCCGGGACCGGGGGCCGTACTGGCCGGGAGGTAGCGAGGGGCCACTTCGACGGCCGGCTGGTGCGGAACCGTCCTCGGCAGCAGGGTCCGTTGCAGGGTGGACGCGGTCTGCTGCTGTTGGGTGAAGCGTCGGGCGTTGTCGATGCTGACGGCGGCGCGCGAGGCGAGTTCCTGGGCCAGTGTGAGATCGTCCGCCTCGAACGGCTCGGGGTGCCGCGATCGCCACAGGCTCATCACACCCAGTACCAGGCCGCGCGCGGCCAGCGGCACCACGATCAGGGAATGGGCCGAGAGGTCCGGTGCGTGCTCGCCCTGGCGCGGTTCTGCCAAGAACCAGTCGGGCGAAAGGACCGGTTCGAGGAGGGGACGCCCGTCGGCCAGGCAGCTGGCCTGTGGTGTGCCCGGTGCGAACTCCACAGGCTCCCCTTCCAGGTGCGCCGGGTCGGGCTGCTGGGCCATGACGCCGCGGACCGCGACCCGTGCGACGGGCCCCGGCAGCGCCTGTGCCGGCTCCTCGCCGCGCATCACCGGTTGCGACAGGTCCACCGATACGTGGTCGGCCAGGTGGGGAACCATCACATCCGCGAGTTCGGAGGCGGTCTGTCGCACGTCGAGCGTCGATCCGATGCGGGCACCGGCCTGGGCGAGGAGCGCCAGGCGAAGTCGGGCCCGATGGCGTTCGGTGACGTCCTCGATCGTCTCGGCCACCCCCAGGACCCGGCCGGCGGGATCTTCCAGTCGGAAGGCCGAGACGGACGCGGCCCGCACTCGTGTCGGATCCCGCTGCAGGCGGGCGTACTGCTCGGTGGAGACCAGTGATCTCCCGGTCTCCATCACCTGGCGGACCCGGTCCACGGATTTCCGTGCGTCCTCGGCGACCAGCAGGGCGCCCGTGGGCATTCCCCGAAAGGAAGCGACCGGGATTCCGGTGAACCGTTCGATCGCCCTGTTGACCCGCAGAATCGTCATCTCGGGGCTGTGGACGGCCAGACCGATCGGACACCGGCGGAACAACCCGTCGAGAACCGCGCGGTCTCTCTGCCACTCGAGGACCTCCGCCGCGGGCGCCCCGACGAGGAACCATTCGCGGACATGGTCACCGCGCAGCAGCGCACGTGCCCGCAGACCCATCTCCACGAGCCGCCCGCTGCGATGCCGCACCGCCAGTACGCCGAACCAGCCTCCGTCTCTCCTGCACGTCGCCGCGGCGTGCTCGGCGGCCCGCCGGTCGCCGGGATCGATCAGGACGTCGAAGACCGGACGGCCGATCACCGCCGACTGCGGGTAGCCGAGCAGCTCCTGGGCCCGCAGGCTCCAGCCGACCACGGTTGCCCGGTCGTCGAGCACCGCCGAGGCGGCGTGGTGCAGGGCGAACGGATCGTCCCCGCTCTCGCTGAGCACCGTCATCCGCTTCTCCACCCCGGACACCACCTCGTATCGGATACCGATGTTCCCCCCTGGTTCTCGCACGCGGCCGGCAACCGGCGTGACTCAGACCCGGGTGGGTCGCTCCCTGCTCCAACGACCGGTGCGGGGACCAGGCTGATGCCATGTGATGTATTGAACTCCGGTCAGGGCCGACACCCCGCCGGGCACCGTGTCACGGCGTGGCGGCCATCACCCGTACGGGTCCACGGTGGATCCGCCCTGCCATCCACACCACAGGGGCTGGGCCCCGGTCTTTGTCACCAGGTGTCCACCCGTCCCCCGCGGCTTGCCTCCCCGGCAGCCGCCCGGTGCCCGTCCAGAGCGGCCAGCACCCACTCACGGGAAGCGGCCGGGTCGATCACCGCGTCGATCTCCAGTGCGGCAGCGGCGTTCACTGCCTTGCCATGCTCGTACAGCTCGGCGACGCGCTCCTCGAAAGCCCGCTGCCGTGCCTCCGCGTCCTCGATCGCGGCGAGCTCCTTGCGGTAACCGAGGCGCACCGCGCCTTCCAGTCCCATGCCGCCCAGCTCGCCGCTCGGCCAGGCGGCAGTGGCCAGCGGGACGCGGGTCGAACCGCCCATCATGGCCATCGCACCGAGCCCGTACGCCTTCCGGAGGATCAGCGACACCAGCGGTACGCGCAGATGGGCGCCGGCCAGGAAGAGCCGGGCGAAGTGGCGTACCGTCGCGGTCCGCTCGGCATCGGGTCCCACCATGAAACCGGGCGTATCGCAGAGGGAGACGATCGGCAGCCCGAAGGCGTCACAGAGCTTCAGGAAGCGGGCTGCCTTGTCGGCGGCGTCCCGGTCGATCGCCCCGCCGAGATGGCCCGGGTTGCTGGCAAGGAGCGCCATCGGGCGCCCTTCGACCCGTATCAGTGCCGTAATGACCCCGTTGCCGAAACCCTGCCGCAGCTCCAGCACCGAACCGATGTCCGCGAAGCCCTCCACGACGTGCCGGATGTCGTAGGCGCGGCGCCGGTTCTCGGGCACGGCATGACGAAGCAGCCGCGGATCCGGGGCCTGCCAACTCTCCTGCGCACCCTGGAAGTAGGACAGATAGGCACGGGCCACACGCACCGCCTCCGCCTCGTCCGCGACGGCGACGTCCACGACGCCATTGGGCACCTGGACCGACAGCGGGCCGACTTCCTCGGGCGTGTACACACCGAGACCGCCACCCTCGATCATGGCGGGACCGCCCATGCCGATGGTTGCCTCCGGCGTCGCGATCACCACGTCGCAGCAGCCCAGCAGCGCCGCGTTGCCCGCGAAGCAGCGCCCCGAAGCGATACCGACCAGCGGCACCGAGCCGCTCAGCCGCGCCATCTGATGGAACGTCATCACATCCAGTCCTGCCACGGACGTGGTGTCCGTGTCACCGGGGCGGCCACCGCCGCCCTCGGCGAAAAGCACCACCGGGAGCCGCCGCTCGCCCGCGAGCTGCAGCATCCGGTCGGTCTTGCGGTGGTTCTGCAGGCCCTGGGTGCCCGCGAGGACCGTGTAGTCGTACGACATGGCGACGACCGGGGATCCGGCGACCCTCCCCGTACCGGTCACCATGCCGTCGGCCGGGGTCGAGACGATCAGGTCCTGCAGTGAGCGCCGTTGGCGCTGTGCCGCGACGGCCAGTGCCCCGAACTCGGTGAAACTGCCCTCGTCGCACAGATCGGCGATGTTCTCGCGGGCCGTACGTCGGCCGATCCGGTGCCGCTTGGCGACCGCCTCGGGCCGGTGTTCGTCCAGTGTGAGGGCGTGCCGCGCCCGAACCTCCGCGAGTTCGGGGCGTACGGCGTCGAGATCCACGGCCGCGGCTTCCGACTCCACGGTCCCGGCGCCGTCCGCGGGATCCAGCAGAACCAGCGGCGCTCCTTCAAAGACGGCGTCGCCCACCGCCACGAGCACGGCACGTACCGTTCCGGCCCTCTCGGCACGTACGACGTGCTCCATCTTCATCGCTTCCACCACGAGCAGCTGCCGGCCGGCACCGACCGGCTGCCCTGCCGTCGCGTCGACGGAGACGACTGTGCCGCTCATCGGTGCCGCCACCGTGCCGTCGGCACCGGTCACGGCATCCGGCGCCGCGGACGGTCCATCGGACCACCCTTCGACCTGCCCGCCGGCAAGCCGTCCGGTCAGCTGCTCGACGAAGCCGGTGTCCGTGCCGCCCGCGACGAACTCCGGATCCCGAAGCACCGCGTTCAACAGCGGGATGCCGGTCCGTACACCCTCGACGCCGAACTCACCGAGCGCCCGTCGAGCCCGCTCGCAGGCCGCCGCGAAACCCGAGCCCTCCGGGACCCGGGCGATCACCTTCGCGAGCAGCGGGTCGTAGCGCGTGCCGGTGGTGTCCCCGGTCCGCGTCGCTGTGTCCACACGCACACCAGGGCCCGTCGGCACCTCGAACCGGTTCAGTGTGCCGGGCTCCTCGGCGTACACGCGTGCCTGGACGGCGAAACCGCGCGGCGGCGCCGGTGTCCCGCCGAGGCCCAACGAGGCCAGCGTCCGACCGGCCGACAGGTGGATCTGCACGGCGACCAGATCGACACCCGTCACCTCCTCGGTGACCGTATGCTCCACCTGGAGGCGTGGGTTGGCTTCGATGAAGTGGAACTCCTCGCCGCTGACGAGGAATTCGAAGGTTCCGAGCCCGGTGTAGCGGGTCTCGCGCGCCATCCGAAGGGCGCTGTCGAGCAGCCGGTCGCGCACCCTCGCGCAGAGGGCCGGGGCCGGGGCGGTCTCGATCAGCTTCTGGTGGCGCCGCTGGGCGCTGCAGTCGCGCTCCCAGAGATGGGTCACGGTGCCGGTCGTGTCTCCGAGCACCTGCACCTCGATGTGGCGGGCGCCCGCCAGCAGCCGCTCCACGTACAACTCGCCGCGCCCGAAGCCCTGCTCGGCCTCTGACCGGCAGCGTTCCCAGGCCTCCTCCAGCTCGTCGGCGCCCCGGACCGCCCGCATTCCGCGCCCGCCGCCTCCGCCGACGGCCTTGACCATCACGGCGCCACCGGGCCCGAGTCCGGTCAGGAATTCCCGTGCCTCCGCAAGACTCGTCGGCCCGTCGGTCCCGGCGAGCACCGGCACTCCGAGCCGCCCTGCCAGCGCCCTGGCGCGGCCCTTGTCGCCGAAGAGCGCGATCACCTCCGGATCGGGGCCGACGAACACGATGCCCTCGGCCGTGCAGCGCGCCGCGAAGTCCGCGTCCTCGCTGAGGAAACCGTACCCGGGGTGCAGCAGCCCGCACCCGGCTTTGCGGGCCGCTGCCAGCACCGCGGCGCCATCCAGATACGCGGCGGGCCCCGTGCCGGGCAGCGGATGCGCCTCGTCGGCGAGACGCACATGGGCCGCTTGCGCGTCGTCCTCGGCGTACACGGCCACCGTCCGCAGCCCCGCTTCCTCCGCAGCCCGCAGCACCCGTACGGCGATCTCCCCGCGATTGGCGACCAGTACGGCGTCAGAACCCATGAGCCCTCCAGCAAGTCCGGCACGAGGCAGCGCCGCCATGCTCATTGACATTGGCGCCAACGTCAATATGCTCGCCGCGTGGCACGCAGACAACAGCCCTGGGCGACCAGAACCGCACGCGACCGCACCGACGCACCGGCCCGGACCCAGCTCCTCGACGCCGCGGAGTCGGTCTTCGCGCGCCGCGGCTACGGGCTCGCGACCATCGCCGACATCACGGCCGAGGCCGAGCTCTCGCGGGCGAGCTTCTACGTCTACTTCGCCTCGAAGGAGGAGATCTTCCGCGTGCTGGCGGTCCGCGTGCGGGACGCGTTCCTCGCCGCCCAGGACGTGCCGGGCGTCGACCTGGACGACGCCGCCGCGGTCGCCGAGGCGTCCACGGCCGCCTTCATCTCCGCCTACGCCCGGCACCTGCCGCTGCTGCGGCTGCTCGAGCAGCAGGCGCAGACCGACGGTGACGTCAAGGAGTTGTGGGAGGAGATCCAGGAACGCCCCGTCCACCGTGCCGCCCGCTACATCCGCAGGCTCAGCGCCGATGGCCGGCTCGCCCCCGTCGCCGATCCGCTCGCCGTCGCCCGTGCCGTGGGCGGTATGAGCATCCAGTTCGCGCGTCTCGTCGCCCAGCGGCCGACGGAGTACGACGCCGCCGTCCGCGATGTCACCGCCATGTATCTGCACCTGCTCGGAACAGGAGCCGCACCATGCGAACCAGCCGGACCGAGGAGTACCTGAACGACCTGCGCGCCCGTCAGGCGAGGTCCCGTCAGGGGAGGCAGCCGGAGACGGTGACCCATCGCGCGGGCGAGCGGACGGTGCCGGGGTACGTACGCCACTGGGCCGAGGTGACGCCCGACAGGGCCGCGCTCGTCTTCGGCGGTCAGGAGCTTTCTTACCGCGAACTGGACGATACCGCCGACCGGTTGGCCGGCTGGCTGGACGCCCACGGTGTGCGCCCCGGCGACCGCGTCGCCGTCTTCCTGCCCAACAGCCCTCACTTCGTGGTCGCGTTCCTGGCCGTGCTGCGTCTCGGCGCCGTGCACGTCCCGGTCAGCCCGATGTTCAAGTCGGCCGAGCTGCGGCACGAACTCGCGGACGCGGGCGCGGAAGTCGTCATCACCGCCGGCCGTCTGGTTCCCGTACTGGAGGAGGTGCGGGAGGCCACCGCCGTGCGCGAGACACTGCTGCTGGAGGACTGGCAGCAGGTGCTGGACCACCCGCCCCTCGGCCGTGTCGCCGACGATCCGGACGCGCTCGCCGCCCTCAACTACACCGGCGGCACCACCGGAATGCCCAAGGGCTGCGAGCACACCCAGCGCCACATGGTCTACACGGCCACCGCCATCCAGGGCGGCATACCCGGCGCCGCCGACGGCATCGTCTCGCTGTGCTATCTGCCGGTCTTCTGGATCGCGGGTGAGAACCTCGGCATCCTTGCGCCCCTCGTCTCCGGCGGCACGAGCGTCCTGCTGGTCCGCTGGGACCCGGCGAAGGTTCTCGCCGCCGTCGAGCGGTACCGCGTCACCACGATGGCCGGCACCGTCGAGAACTACCTCGAACTGCTCGACCACCCGGACTTCGCCGCCCACGACCTGAGCAGCCTCACCGCCCCGCTCACCGTCTCCTTCATCCGCAAGCTCACCCCGGACATCCGCGCCCGCTGGCGCGCCGCGGTCGGCCCGGACAGCGTGCTGCGCGAGGCCTCGTACGGCATGACGGAAACACACACCAGCGACACCAGCACCCTCGGCTTCCAGGACGGCGACCGGGACCTGCTCAGCGACCCGGTCTTCTGCGGACTGCCCGTCCCCGGCACCGACTTCATGGTCACCGACTTCGCGACCGGCGAGCCGCTGCCGCTCGGCGAGCGCGGCGAGATCGTCGTCCGCGGGCCGTCCGTCCTGACCCGCTACTGGAACGCTCCCGAGGACACCGCCGCCGTCCTGCGCGACGGCTGGTTGCACACCGGCGACATCGGCAGTCTCGACGAGGACGGCTGCCTCCACTATCTCGGCCGCCACAAGGACATGATCAAGGTCAAGGGGATGAGCGTCTTCCCCACCGAGGTCGAGACGCTGCTGGCCCAGCACCCGGGCGTGCTCGCCGCCGCCGTGGTCGCGCTCGACGACGAGACGTTCGGCCAGCGCCCGTACGCGTACGTCCGCGCCGTCCCCGGCAGCGGGCTGACCGCCGGGGCCCTGCACGACTGGGCGACCGAGGCCATGGCCGCGTACAAGGTCCCCGGGATCGAGCTGGTCGACGCCTTCCCGATGACCGCGACCGGCAAGATCAGGAAGACGGAACTGACCGAGCGGGCCACTCGTCCGCGGCATGCGCCGTGAACTGCGGTGGGCGGCCCGGCGTTCAGCCCGGTTGCCACCGCTGGGGACCGTTCTCGGTGCGCGGACTGTGCTGGGTTTTATAGGAGTTTCCTCACGCCGCGAGCCCCACTGATTCTTGTAGGAACCTATGAAGAGCCGGGCGTGGCCTGCCGGGGCTTTCATGCCTTCCACTCCTAGCTGACTGTACCGGGTTGGCTGTGTACTCCTCGTACAAGTTGCAACGAGACAAGGCGAGTTGCAGCGAACCAGGGGGATCGGTGCCGTGCGCCCCGCCTCCAGCCATGCCCTTCGGGGCCGCTGGATGCGAGGGCCCGGCATCGGACGCGACACGCATCGCGGGCCGTACCGGCGTGAGGGCAGCCACCGACTTGGAACACTGTCGGCTGACCCCTGCGCTCGATCCCTCTGACGTTTCGTCGAACGAGGGAGAGAGCCTTGAGCAAGTCGTCGACCGGTCGTCGTATCGAATCGCCTGGCCCGGCCTGGATATCACCGTCACCGCGGAACTCGACGACCGCAACACCGGCATCAAGTACGGCACGCCGACCGAGCCGATGCCGGCCTCCCCCGTGGGACAGATCCGCGAAGAAGACCTCCCCGCCCTGAACGAGGCCAGGCGCGCCGAATACCGGGACGCCGTCCCCGGGGCCACCCACGTCGACGGCACCTCCCGGGTGCAGACCGTCACCGACGCCGCCACCCCCCGGCTCGCCGCGCTGCTGCGCCGCTTCACCGCCCTGACCGACGTCCCTGCCTGATCAACGCCTCGTTCGACGTCGCAGGCGAACCGATCGTGTGCAGTCCACCGACGCCGTCCACTGCTTTCTGTCCACCGAGATCGACTACCTGATGCTCGGCAACCATCTCGTCACCAAGACGGAGGCCACCTCGTGACAACGCCCCTCTCCCCCGCACGCGCCCCGCAAGCCCTGAACGAGGCGATCAGCGGCGGCATCGGCGACAGCCCGCTCCGCCCGGACGGCACCCTCAAGGTCAGCGGCGAGTACGCCTACTCCTCCGACCTGTGGGCGGAAGACATGCTCTGGGGCGCCACCCTGCGCAGCCCCCACCCGTACGCCCGGATCAACTCCATCGACATCGGCCCGGCCCTCAAGCACCCCGGCGTGTACGCGGTCCTCACCCACCAGGACGTCCCCGGTGAGAACGTGTACGGGCTGAAGGTGTCCGACACCCCCGTCCTCGCCGAGGACGTCGTCCGCTACCAGGGCGAGCCCGTCGCCCTGGTCGCCGCCGACCACCCCGAAACGGCCCGACGCGCCCTCGCGAAGATCGTCGTCGACTACGACGTACTCGAACCGATCACCGACCCGGAGCGGGCCGCGCACGACACCACGCTGCCCAAGCTGCACCCCGGCGGCAACGTGGTCCGCTACCAGCCGATCATCAAGGGCGACCCCGACGCCACCGCCGGCGTCGTCGTGTCCGACGTGTACACCCTCGGCATACAGGACCAGGCGTTCCTCGGCCCGGAGTCCGGTCTGGCCATCCCCGACGAGGACGGCGGCGTCGACCTGTTCCTGGCCACGCAGTGGCTGCACGTCGACCAGAAGCAGACCGCCCGCGCACTCGGCCTGCCCCTGGACAAGGTCCGCTTCACGATGTCCGGTGTCGGCGGCGCCTTCGGCGGACGCGAAGACCTGTCCATGCAGATCCACTGCTGCATGCTGGCCCTGCGCACCGGCAAGCCCGTGAAGATGGTCTACAACCGGTTCGAGTCGTTCTTCGGCCACGTCCACCGCCACCCCGCGAAGATGTACTACGAGCACGGCGCCACCGAGGAAGGCAAGCTCGTCTACGTCAGGGCACGCATGTACTTCGACGGCGGCGCCTACGCCTCCAAGACCCCCGTCGTCGTCAGCAACGCCACCTCGCTCGGCACCGGCCCGTACGAGGTGCCCAACACCAGGATCGAAGGCTGGGGCCTGTACACGAACAACCCTCCGTGTGGAGCGATGCGCGGTCTCGGCGCGGTACAGCCGGCGTTCGCCTATGAGCTGCAAATGGACAAGCTCGCCCAGGCCCTCGGCATGGACCCGGTACGGCTGCGTCAGATCAACGCCGTCGAAGAAGGCTCCACCATGCACACCGGGCAGGTGCTCGACTCCCCGGCCCCGGTCGCCGAACTCCTTCAGCGCCTCGAACAGATCCCCCTGCCGGAGGAGGACCGCAGCGCACCGGCGGACGTGCGGAATCTGCCGGGCGGCGTGTCCAACACCACCCACGGTGAAGGCATCGTCCGGGGCGTCGGCTACAGCGTCATCATCAAGAACGTCTCCTACGCGGAAGGCGTCGACGACTACTCCACCGCGCGGGTGCAGTTGCAGGCCATCGCCGGTGAGCCGGTCGCGACGGTGCACACCGCCGCAGCTGAAGTCGGGCAGGGCCTGATCACCGTGCAGCAGCAGATCGCCCGCAGTGAACTCGGTGTCGAGCGGGTCACCATCCACCCGGCCGACACCAACGTCGGTGACGCCGGATCGAGTTCGGCTTCCCGCCAGACGTACATCACCGGCGGCGCCGTCCGCAACGCGTGCGAAGCCGTCCGCCAGGTGGTCTTCGGCCGGGTCGCCCAGCGCTACGGGGAGAACGCCGAGGACCTCACCCTGTCCGGCGGCAAGGTCATCTCCACCAGCGGCTTCGTCGTCGACCTCGCCACCCTCCTCGGTGACGAGGTGATCGAGGAGACCCGCGAGTACCACCACCTGACGACCTACCCGATGGACCCCGCCACCGGGCAGAGCCCCCGTGTCCACGTCCAGCACGCCTTCGCCGCCCACCGCGCCGTCGTCGACGTCGACACCGACCTCGGCCTGGTCAAGGTCGTCCAGCTCGACTGCGCCCAGGACGTCGGCAAGGCCATCAACCCGGACGCCGTGGTCGGACAGATCCACGGCGGCTCCACCCAGGGGCTCGGCCTCGCCGTGATGGAAGAGATCAAGGTCAAGGACGGCAAGATCCGTAACCCGTCGTTCACCGACTACCTGATCCCGACCATCCTCGACACCCCGCCGATGAACGTCGACGTCATCGAACGCGCCGACCCCAACGCCCCCTACGGCGTGCGCGGCGTCGGCGAGCCGCCCACCATCTCCGCGACCCCGGCGATCGTCAACGCCATCCGCAACGCGACCGGCCTGAACCTCACCCACACCCCGGTCACGCCCGAGCACATCGCCGTCGCCTGACCCACAGGCCCACCCTGCCGGGGGTGGCCGCTGTCGGCACTGACCGACCATGCCCACCCCCGGCCCCGCCACACGCCACCCAGGGGCCGGCTGTGCCCGCACAGGGCGGAGCACCGCGGGGATGGCATCCACCACCGAAACACCCACACCCTTCCCGAGAAGGAGCAGTCATGACCGCGCACACCCAAGAGGCCGGCGTCCACGAGTTCGAGCGGGCGTGGCTGGAAGAGGCGATCCAGCTGGCCACCACCAGCGTGGCCAACGGCGGCGGCCCGTTCGGCGCGCTGATCGCCAAGGACGGCGAGATCATCGCGACCGGCAACAACCGGGTCACCTCGACCCTGGACCCGGTCGCGCACGCCGAAGTCAGCGCCATACGCGCCGCCTGCCGGCAGCTCGGCGAGTTCACGCTGGAGGGCTACACCCTGATCACCTCGTGCGAGCCGTGCCCGATGTGCCTTTCCGCCGCTCTGTGGGCGCGCGTGGACCGGGTCGTGTTCTCCGCCGACCGGCACGACGCCGCAGTGGCCGGATTCGACGACCGCGAGTTCTACGACCTGTTCGAGAAGAGGCCCGCGTCGATGTGGCCGATGGCCGTCGACCAACTGGACCTCCCGAACCGGACGGCACCGTTCGACGCGTGGGTGGCCAAGGCCGACCGCGTCGACTACTGATGGGGAGCTCCCTGGTGGAGATCAACACCGGCCGGTGAACCAGGCGACGAACAGGCCCGAGGGGGCCGCCGCGGTGGCCCCCTCGGGCCGGCCCACCGACACAGGCACACCGACAACGCGCGTGCTGCTGCGCCACGGCGAAACACTGCTGACGCCCCGGAAACGGATCTCCGGAAGCGGTGGCACGGACCTGGGCCTGTCGCAGGCGGACAGCAACAGGCCCGCGCGACAGCCGACCTGCCGGCCGCGCAGGGCAGCGTGCGGGCGGTCCCCTTTACGCGAACCTGCCGGACCCCGGACCGTCCACTCCCTGCCGCACCGTGGCCGCCGGCTCACAACCCGTTCTCGACCGGCAGGCGGAACCCTAGGGCGTGATCCAGTTCGGCGGTGATCAGCCTGAGGGCGCCGCCGCCTGCTGCGAGAAGCCCGATGATCAAGAGCCTCGAGCGCCGCCGCGTTGTTACGGCGCCATCTCGTACGCCCCGGACAGTGCCTCCACACGCTCCCACACCCGCGCCGAGCGGGCCTGGTCGGCGGCCGGGCGCCGGATCGCGCCGAGTGCCCAGATCTGCTGCCGCTCAGTGGCGGAGTCCTTCCCGTGCAGCTCGACGGCGTGCGCGGAGAAGTCGCGTACGAGCACGGCGAACAGTTCGTCCAGCACGTCCTCGTCGAGGCCGGTCAGGCGCGCCTGCTCCAGGATCAGCTGACCGTGGACGACGAGCGCGAACAACTGGCCGACGGAGAGCAGGAGATCGAGGTCGCGGCTCTGTTCCTCGTCCGGGGCGGCGGTGGTGACGAACTCGCACAGCGCGTCCGCCTGCTCGCGGAGGAGGGCGACGTTGGGCAGCTCCGCATAGGCGTCGTAGGCCGCGCGCCAGTCGTGGAAGCGGACGGAGCCCAGGCCGCGGGCCGGTCCCTGCTGGAAGAGGAAGGTGTCGTCGGCCGCGTCCAGGCGGGTCGGGACGGGCGCGTACTCGGCCGGATCCAGCAGGTGGTTGCGCATGAACTTGAGGATCAGCGCGAGATTGACGTGGACTGTGCCCTCCAGCTTGGGCAGGCCGCGGATCTCGACGGCCGCCTGGGCGAAGTAGTTGTCCTTCTCGAAGCCCTTGGCCGCGATGACGTCCCACATCAGGTCGATGACCTTCTCTCCCTCCGTGGTCACCTTCATCTTCGTCATCGGGTTGAAGAGCAGGTAGCGGCGGTCGTCGGGACCCGCGGTGCGGAAGTAGTCGACGGCGCGGTCGCTGAAGAGCTTCATGCCGACGAGACGGACGTACGCGTCGGTCAGCTCGCGGCGCACGTGCGGGAAGGCGGTGACGGGGCGGCCGTAGAGGATGCGGTTGTGCGCGTGGGTGACGGCCTCGTACATCGCGTGCTCGCAGATGCCGATGGAGGCGGTGCAGAGGTTGAACTTGCCCACGTTCACGGTGTTGAGGGCGGCGTCGAAGGCGGCGCGGCCCGTGTGCAGGACGTCGTCCGGGCCGACCGGGTAGTTCTCCAGGCGGAACTCGCTGACGTACTTGGAGGAGTCGACGACGTTCTTCACGAGGTGGTAGCCCGGGTGACGGCTGTCGGCCGCGAAGAAGACGTATCCCTCCGGGCCCTCGATGTCGGTGCGGCGGCCGAAGACGGAGACCAGCCCGGCGGCGTTGCCGTTGCCGATGTAGTACTTGGAGCCGCCGGCCTTGAAGCCGCCGTTGCCGTCGGGCTCCAGCAGCATGTCCGTCGAGTAGATGTCGGCGCCGTGCGCCTTCTCGGAGAGGCCGAACGCGAACACTTCGCCCTGGGCGAGGAGTTCGGCCGCACGGGCACGGGCGGTCGCGTTGCCGCTCTGCCAGACGGGGCCGAGGCCGAGGATGGTGACCTGCCACGCGTACCAGTAGTCGAGCCCGTAGAAGCCGAAGATCTCGTTGAGGGCGGCGATGCGGGCGGTGTCCCACCGCTTGTCCTGGTGCCCGTCGGCGGCGGCGGCCGGGGTGAGGAAGGTGGCGAACAGCCCCTCCTTGCCCGCGAACGCGAGGAAGTCAGCGAGCCAGGCCCGGGAGCGGTAGTCCTCGATCAGCCGGCGCTTGCCCCGCTCCTCGAACCAGTCGACGGTGGCGCGCAGCAGCCTGCGGGTCTCGGGGTCGAAGTGCGCCGGGTCGTAGGTGCGCGGGTTGAACAGCAGGGTGTCGGCCATGGAGGGGCGCCTTCCGAGGAGTTGGGAGTGAGGGTTGCCGGTCGGGAGGAAAGGACGGGCAGTTCAGGTACGCGGGTGTGACGCGACGAGCCGGTGGACGGTGGCGAGCACGTCGTCGAGCCAGGCGATCGTCATCCGTTCGTACGCGATGCCGCCGCGCAGCACGACATGCTGCAGTTCCTGGCCGGCGTCGGGCGCCGCGGGGGCCTCGGGCCCGGTGAAGTCGCGTGCTTCACCGGCGAGGTAGTGCGCCAGCCGGTCCCTGTGCACCTGGCGGTGCCGCTCGACCTCGCTGATCAGCGCGGCCGGGTCGTCGAAGGCCGCGCCTCGGATCTTCACGGCGAGATCGTGCCGGAGGCTCTCGGGTTCGATCGGTTCGTGCAGCCACTCGGAGAGGGCGGTACGGCCGCGCCCGGCGACGGAGTACTCCCTCTTGTCCGGCCGGCCCTGCTGTGCCACGTCGCGGACGTCGAGCAGGCCGTCGCTCTCCATGCGCTTGAGCACGCGGTAGATCTGCTGGTGGGTGGCGGTCCAGAAGTAACCGATGGACCGTTCGAAACGCCGGGCCAGCTCATAGCCGGAGCCCGGCTTCTCCAGAAGCGAGACGAGTATCGCGTGTTCGAGCGCCACACGGCGATCCTGCTATGCAACTCGTTGCATAGACAAGCGGCAGTGCCCGGGTGAGACACGGCTCACCCGGGCGCGCCTCGACCGGCCCGTCCCCCGTCGCCGAGGTGCGTCAGAGGTCGGGCCCGTCCTCCGAAGGAACGCGCACGACCAGCAGAGCGACGTCGTCGTCGTTGTCGTCGGGGCGGGCTCGTTCCATGAGGAGGTCGGTGAAGGCCTCCAGAGGCCGGTGGGCCAGAGCGGCGGCATTCCGGCGCAGCCTCTCCAGGCCGTCGTCGAGCGAACGGCCGGGGGATT
The DNA here is from genome assembly GCF_013387495.1 of Streptomyces sp. PKU-EA00015. GTDB lineage: Bacteria > Actinomycetota > Actinomycetes > Streptomycetales > Streptomycetaceae > Streptomyces. The sequence continues at coordinate 45,923 of NZ_JABZEE010000034.1, forward strand.
CGATCAGGCCGTCGGTGTAGAGCACCAGTGTGGACAGTGGCGGCAGAACGACCGTTGCGTCCTCACGGGGCATGCTGACGTGGGAGCCGAGAAGGATGCCGTGTCCGTCGTCGAGGTAACGGCTCTGACCGTCGTACGCGACCAGCAGAGGCGGCGGGTGGCCGGCGTTCGTCCACCGAAGCATCCACTGCCCGTCGGCGTCCGTCTCCAGCCGGCCGAGGATCATGGTGGCCATCTCGACTTCCGAGATGTGCGACAGGGCCTCGTCGACATGGCTGACGACGACGCTGGGCGGTTCTTGCTGCGACCAGGCGTAGGCCCGCAGGATGTTGCGGAGCTGGGCCATGTCGGCCGCCGCGTCCAGGTCGTGCCCGACGACGTCGCCGATGACCAGCGCGAGGGCCTGGTCGGGAAGGCGGAAGGCGTCGTACCAGTCGCCGCCGACCTGTGACGCGTGCGGCGCGGGCAGGTAGCGGGCGGCCATTTCCAGGCCCGGTACACGGGGCATCTGGGGCAGCAGGTGGCGCTGCATGGTCTCGGAGACCTTGCGCTGCCGCTGGTAGAGACGTGCGTTGTCCAGGGCCAGACCGGCGCGGCGGGTGATGTCCTCAAGCAGTGGGATGTCGGTGCCTGTGAAGGGGTCGGGGCGGTCGGATCTGCCGAGGGTGAGAGCCCCGAGGACCTCGCGCAGTCCGCGGATGGGCGCGATGACCGCGGAGTGCATCCCCGTGCCCTCGAAGAGCCTGCGCTGTTCGACCGCTATGCCGGAGTCGGGCGGCCCCTGATACGTCTCGGGCGTCGCCAGGGTCGACCCCCCGCCCCGCAGCGCCCGGGACAGCGGCTGGGGAGAGGCCGGGGGCACCGGTGGCATGGCCCCCTCCAAGTCCTCGCGGCGCACGAGCCGGCCGTTCTCCTCGTGCGCGACCACGGTGCGCCACACCTCGTCGTTGTCGCTGATCAGGTCGATGATCGCCCAGTCCGCCAACAGGGGAACGACCAGTCGCACCAGTCGGTCCAGCGCCTCGTCGACGTCCAGGGTGGAGGTGAGCTGGGTGGTGGTCTCGGCCAGCAGCGCCAGACGTTCGAGCTCCGGCAGCAGCTCCATGCTGAGGGCCGGGCCCCGCAGGTGCCGCGCGGCGGACTCGTGCTCGTGGAACACCACCAGGGCGCCCACTTCGTCGGCGCCGAGGCGGAGCGGGCTCACCAGCCAGGACATCGACAGCAAGGTCCCGTCACCGCGCTCGAAGTAGGCCAGTTCCTCCTGCCGGGTTCGCCTGGCGACGAAGGCTTCCATCATCGGGCACCGGCTCCTGGGAATGGTCATCCCGTTGCCGTCCCGGTGGAGCAGATCATGCGCGTCCCGACCGAGCAGATCCTCGGCGCTCCGCCCCAGCAACGCCTCGGCCTCGCCGTTCACCGCGACGATGGCCCCGTCGGCATCCACCGCGTACGCGCCGGCCTCCAGTCCGGCCAGCCAGCTGCCCAGTCGGTGCTGCGACGCGGCGAACTGCTCCGCGTCCCTCGCCCGACCACCACTTTGCGCACTCATGTCCCCGCACCTCCGCACTCGAGCCGGCACTGCGACACAGGCGGTCCTACTCGACGTGGGCGATCTGGATGAGGTTGCCGCAGGTGTCGTCCAGCACCGCGGTGGTGACCGGGCCCGTCTTCAGGGGCTCCTGGGTGAACCGCACGCCCAGCCCCCGCAGCCTGGTGAACTCCGCGTGCACGTCGTCCACGGCGAAGGAGGTGGCCGGGATGCCGTCCTCGACCAGTGCCGACGTGTACGGCTTCACGGCGGGGTGGCTGTCCGGCTCCAGCACCAGTTCCGTGCCGTCGGGGTTCTCGGGAGAGACCACGGTCAGCCACCGGTGCTCACCCAGCGGGACATCGTTCTTCTTCACGAAGCCCAGTACGTCGGTGTAGAAGCGCAGGGCTTTGTCCTGGTCGTCGACGAAGACGCTGGCCAGGTTGATTCTCATGGCGTTCGCTCCGGTGCGTCGGGCCTGAGCCATCGGGCGATGATGCGCTCAAGCGGTTCGGTGTTCAGGTCGTGGAACTTGTAGCGACCCTCGCGTCGCGTCCGTATCAGGTCCGCGTCTTCCAGCACCGCGAGGTGCTGGCTGATCGCCTGGCGGGACAGCCCGAGTCCGTGTTTGGCCGTCAGCCGTGCACAGATCTCGAACAGGGACTGTCCGTCCCGTTCCACCAGCTCGTCGAGGATCCGCCTGCGGGTGGGGTCGGCCAGAGCCTTGAAGACATCACTCGCCACAGCCCCATCGTAGGCAAGCATCCACTTGCCTAACAAGGCGTGGGACACCTCCGTCGGCCTGGCCCGAGAGACGCACGAGGTCGTCAGTGGTCCGGGAGCCGGGCCCAGAAGTGGTTGACGATGTCATCGATGTACCGTCGCCCGTTCTCGCCGGAGGCGATGGCGCCGCCGGCCCGGCTGAGGGTGGCGGCCATGAGGGTCTGGTACTCCTGATGCATGGCGCGCAGAGGTTCTTGCAGGTCGCGGCGCTCCATGGAGACGAGGCGGGCGATGGCGCGGATATGGGCCTGCCAACGCGTGGAGACGGCTTCGGTGAGGAGGCGGGCCAGTTCGCCCTCGAGCCCGGTGATGGCGATGAAGTCGCGCGGAGGGAGATTCAGGACGGTGCCGAGAGCGGCGGACTGCCGTTCGTCGCCGGTCCATCGGCCGGTTTCTTCCATGTGGTGATAGGCATCGAGGGCGACGCCGGTCGAGCGGGCGACGTCCTCGGCGGCGAGTCCGCGGGCGAGGCGGTGTTCCCGCAGGGTGCGGGGGGCGCCCATGAGATCGCGAGGGGCGCACCACAGGGCGCCGGCGAGGGCGGTGAGTTCGTTGGCGGAGGGCAGGGCGGTGCCGCGTTCCCATGCGGCGATGTGGTCGGGGGTGATGTGGGTCATGCCGTAGGAGGCGCGCATGCCGTAGGCGACGTGGCCGGGGCCCATCCCGAGTTTCTCGCGCAGAGTGCGGGCAGCGCGCGCGTTGAAGGGGAGCGGTGGATGCACAGGCTGAGAGTAGGCAGTCACCGGGGGTGAACTCCATGGCCGCTGTCGCCCGCATCCCGTTTTGGCGGGATAGGTCGTCGGCGATTCTGTAGGAACCGACAGGGGCGGTACGAGAAGTCAACCCCTGGATACCGCAAGGTAATTGAGATCACGTCGCTGACGCGTATGATCCGCTTCCCAGGTGCCGCATGTGTGTTCGCACAACTGACTGCCACACGCTCCCGGCGCCACCGCCATGCCTTCCCCTCGCACCTGCAGGTCCAGGAGACGCAGTCATGCAGACCAGCACGACCGGCCCGGCCGACGCCGGGGCCACCAGAGCCCATGGCCCGCTCGACCGGTTCTTCCGCATCAGCGAACGCGGCTCGACCTACAGCCGTGAGGTACGCGGCGGGTTCGCCACGTTCTTCACCATGGCGTACATCCTGGTGCTCAACCCGATCATCCTCAGCAGCGCCAAGGACAAATTCGGCGAGCAGCTGGACGCCGGCCAACTGGCCACCGCCACGGCGCTGGTGGCCGCGGTCATGACCGTCATCATGGGTGTGGGCGGCAACCTGCCGCTCGCCCTGGCCGCGGGCCTGGGCATCAACGCCGTCGTCGCCTTCCAGGTCGCGCCCCTGATGAGCTGGGACGACGCGATGGGCCTCGTCGTGCTCGAAGGCCTGTTGATCTGCGTCCTGGTCGTGACCGGTCTGCGCGAGGCCGTCATGCATGCCATCCCGCAACCCCTCAAGCAGGCCATCAGCGTCGGCATCGGCCTGTTCATCGCGTTCATCGGTTTCGTGGACGCCGGGTTCGTCACCCGTATCCCGGACGCCGCGAACACCACCGTGCCCGTGCAGCTCGGCACCGGTGCCCTCACCGGCTGGCCCATGCTCGTCTTCTGCCTCGGTGTGCTCCTGACGATCGTTCTCCTCGCCCGCAAGGTCAGGGGCGCCATCCTCATCAGCATCGTCCTGATGACCGTCGTCGCCGTCGTCGTCAACACGGTCGCCGACGTCAAGACCTGGGGTCTGACGACACCTTCCCTGCCCGACAAGCCCTTCGCCGCCCCCGACTTCGGGCTGCTGGGCAACTTCGACCTGTTCGGCTCGTTCGGTCAGGTCAGCGTACTGACCGTCGTCCTGCTCGTGTTCACCCTGGTCCTGTCAGACTTCTTCGACACCATGGGCACCGTCGTCGGCGTCACCGCCGAAGCCGGCCTCCTCGACGAGCGGGGTCAGGTCCCTGGCCTCGGCCGTGTGCTGCTCATCGACGGTACGGCCGCTGTTGCGGGTGGCGCCGCCTCCTCGTCGTCCGCCACCACCTACATCGAATCCGCCGCAGGTGTCGGTGAAGGCGCCCGGACCGGCTTCGCCAACCTCGTCACCGGCGGCCTGTTCGCGCTCGCCCTGTTCCTCGCCCCCGTCCTGACGATCGTGCCTCTCCAGGCCGCGGCCCCGGCCCTCGTCGCGGTCGGGTTCCTGATGATGACCCAGGTCAAGCACATCGACTGGGACCGCTACGACGTCGCCGTCCCCGCCTTCCTGACCATCGTCGTCATGCCGTTCACCTACTCGATCACCAACGGCATCGGCGCCGGCTTCATCGCCTACGTGGTCATCAAGGCGTGCCTGGGCAAGGCCCGCGAGGTCCACTGGCTGCTCTGGGGCACCGCAGCGCTCTTCCTCGTCTACTTCGCCATCGACCCGCTGGAGCAACTGCTCGGCATCAAGTGACCGCCCGGGCAGGGTGGCTCCCGTGACAACACAACGGGGCCACCCTGCCGGTGGAGTGTCGTCGACACTGCCGCAGGCCCACGGCCGGCAGGGCACCCGTCCCCGCCGGCGCCATCGCGCAGCAGACCCGCCGCTCGGCCTTCGTCCGATCACATGCGCATGACGGGTCCGGCCGGCCATGGAGGGCGGAACCGACACCGGTGTCGGCGTATCGGCTCACGTGCGGAAGGCCGCTCCCCCGACAGGGCCCCGTCCGGGGGGCGTGCAGGTCAGCCGTGGTTTTACCGATGGACGGCGCATCGGTGCACGGCGTATGTTCGCGCGGCGACCCGCCGTCGTGGGGCGCGCTTCCACACCTTGGGGGGTCATTCGTCATGTCTTCTGTCGTCGCCGCCGGGCCGAGACCCGGGCTCAAGCCCCTGACAGCATGGTCCCGGGCCGTGTACGTCACGCTCGCACTTGTCATCGCCGCCGACGTGTACTCGCTGGTGACCGGAATCCAGCTGTACGGCATGTGGGCCGATGTGGCGCGGGGAGGCTGGGTCGCCGACTCCGTGCGGCAGTACCCCGGCGTCGAGTCCCGTTACGCCTGGTCCGCAACCGGGCAGGCCAACACGCTCGTAGTCTGCGCGGTGGTCTTCATCGTGTGGTTCCACCGGGTACGGCGCAACGCCGGACTCCTCACGCCCGATGGGCACAGCAAAGCCTCGGGCTGGGCGATCTGGGGGTGGATCGTGCCCGTGGTGTGGTGGTGGTTCCCGCGCCGCATCGCCCTCGACTCCTGGCAGGCGAGCACACCGTACGCCGGCGATGCGCCGCGGTCATCCGGGAGCGGCGTCGTCAACCTCTGGTGGGCGGCATGGCTGGCCACCCAGTTCCTCGGCCAGTTCGCGGGCCGCGCCTACGGACGCGCGGAGGAACCCGACGCCATTCGGGAAGCCCTCCGCATGCTCAACGGCTGCGACATCGTGGACATCCTCGCGGCTCTCCTCGCCATCGTCTTCGTCCACCGCCTCACCACACTCCAGCAGCACACGATGGACCACCTTCCGACAACTCCCCCACTGTCGCCGCAGCCGCAGCCGTGAACCCGGCTCCGATCACCACGGCCTGCCGAGGTGGCGGATCAGGTCGCTCTGTGGCGGCCACTTCGGGCAGCCATCCAAGAGCGTCACCGCCGATTGACAACCTGACCTAATCCGCCAGGATTTGTTCCCTGTCGGTCAGGCCCGCCAGTGCTCGCGACGCGATCTCGTCGATCGGTCCGACGGCATGCACCGTCAGCAGGATGCCCGAGTAGTGGGCGAGGAGAGGCGCCGTCTGGCGGCGGTACACCTGCTGCCGGTGCCGGATGACGTCCTCGGTGTCATCCGGCCGGCCGCGGTTCAGCAACCGTGCCACGACATCCTCCTCCGGAGCCGTGAACTCCAGCACCGCATCCAGCGTGGAGCCCATGTCATCCAGCACGGCGGCGAGTTCGCGCGCCTGGGGCACGGTGCGGGGGAAGCCGTCGAGGAGGAAACCGTGCCGGGCGTCCGGTCGCGCCAGTCGCCCGCGGACCATCTCACCGGTGAGTTCGTCGGGTACGAGGCCGCCGGTGTCGAGGTACCGCTGGGCGGTACGCCCGAGTTCGGTCCGGCGGCTCACGTGCTCGCGGAACAGGTCGCCGGTGGAGATGTGGGGCACGCCGAGCTTCTCGTGGAGGATGGCTGCCTGGGTGCCCTTGCCTGCTCCGGGAGGGCCGATGAGGACGATTCGCATCAGTGGGTGCACACCTTTCAGTCGTTACCTGCGCTTGAGTCATCAGGGCACTGCGGCCCGGCTGTTGCGCCCGCCGCCCTCTCGTCACACGGCATGCGAGGGGCCGCCCGCGCCGACGGCCGGCCGGGCGCGGCGGAAGGCGCCCCGACCGTACGGCAGAGCCCGGAGCGGGGATCCGGTCACCGCGAGGCGGACGTCCTCAGTGTCGACACCTGCCCACGCCGCCCGGGCGCCGCACGCCGGCAGGCTTCGTGCACCCCGGCCGGACCACACGTTTCCGTGTCCCATGTCCCCGGTTCCCCCTTCCTCGCGCAGCATCGGTCATGCGGCCTGCGGGGAGCCACCGGTGAGCGCAGCGTTGATCAGGTCCGTCGCGGAGACGTCGTCACATTCGTTCGTGTCACATCGCGCCGACCCGATCCGTCATAGGTGTGCAACCAACGACAACGGCAGAGGAGCACACCATGGATGCCCGCTTGAACCTCTTCGGCAGCCCCACCGCAGGCACGTTCCTGAAGCACATCGTCTCGGCGGGCCGGGTGGTGTCGGACACGGCGCTGCCGGCCGCGACGCAGGAGTTGGTGAAGATCCGCGCGAGCCAGATCAACGGCTGCGGCTTCTGTCTCGACATGCACACCAAGGAGGCCGCCGCCGCCGGTGAGACGTCGGCGCGCCTCAACATGGTCGCGGCGTGGCGGGAGGCCACGGTCTTCACCGAGGCCGAGCGCGCGGCGCTGGAGCTGACGGAGCAGGGCACCCGCCTTGCCGGCGCGGCCGGTGGGGTCACGGACGAGGCCTGGGCGGACGCCGCCAAGCACTACGACGAGGAACAGCTGGCCGCCCTCGTGTCCCTGATCGCCCTCATCAACGCCTTCAACCGGCTGAACGTCATCGTCCGGCAGCCCGCAGGCGACTACCAGCCCGGCCAGTTCGGATAGAAGGGCACCGGCTCGAGGGGCCGGCCTCCAGCCGGACCCGGTGGCACTCAGGGCTGCCCTGATGCCTGAGTCGGCACCGCTCTCGTCGGGGGCCGAGGACGTCGATCGCCATGGCGATCGACGTGCCCCTGGCAGACCGGTCTCCACGCTGTACACGCGGTCCTCAAACGCGCTCGGACAGCAAGACGCGGCGACGTAGCCGGACGCGGTCCCGATCTCCAGCACGCGATGCCCGTCCTCGGCGTCGAGGAGGCCGAGCGTCAGAACTCCACGGAGACGAAGCCGTTCTCGTCGGCCGGTGCGGGTGCCAGTACGCGGTACCCGAACTGTTCCTTCAGGCTGTCGAGGTCCCAGTTGGCCGCCCTCTCACGGTAGTTGAAGACGAGATCCTTCGTCGCCCCGCCGTGCTTGAGGATCCGGGCGATGGCGATGTCGTCCGGGTGACCGTGGACCCTGCCGTTGGTGGAGATCAGATAGCGGCCGCAGTCGAGGAGGCCGAGCAGGTCGTTCGAGAGGTTCTTGGCGCTGCCGTGGTGGGCGACCTTCAGGGCGTCGATCCTCAGTCGCCCGCCCTCGGACTCGGCGCGCGGGCGGAGCGAGGCCGCCAGGCGCGGGTCGTCCGCGTCGCCGGTGAGGACGATCCGGGTGTCCTCGAACTCGAACAGCAGGCCGATGCTGGTCGGGTTGGTCGGGGAGCCGTCCCGCTTGAACGGCGTGGCGGCCAGTTCGTCGACGTCGATCACGCCGAAGCGTTCGACGCCCGGCACCGGTTCCCGCTCCAGGGGGTCGACTCCCGGGATCAGCCCGGCCTCCTGGCACTTCTTCTTCCATGGTGTGATCAGCGATTCCAGCAGACGGCGGTCCGGTGCCAGCACCTCCATCGATGAGCCGTCGTCGAACCAGGTCAGCGGATGTCCCACCTCGACACTGCGGCCGTCGAAGGCCTTGTTCCAGGGGAGGCGCTGGGTGATGAGCGCGGTGGTGAGCAGTTCCCCGTCCACCGCGCCGAAGATCTCGCGGTCGTGGAGATGGTCGAAGCCGTTGAACCACACGTCGCCGAACTCCACCGGGCGCTCCAGGTCGTCCAGCAGCGCCAGCACACCGAGGATGTGGTCCTGGTCGACGTGGGTCACCACGAGCAGGTCGATCCGGCCGCCCAGGCCGGCGAGCAGTGGTTTGATCCGCTCGTAGGTGCCGCGCCGTCCGCCGTCGACGAGGATCCGCCGGATGAACTCGTCGTTGCCGTATTCGAGGAGCAGACAGTCTCCGTCCTCCGCCGGCAGCATCGTGAGCCGGATCATCACGCACTCCCTTGCCGCAAGTCGAGAATCAGGAACGGTTCGCGTATGTCGGCCAGCCAGGACAGCCGCCGTGCCTCGTCGAGGCGGCGTACGCACTCGGGGTCGTCGGGGAAGGCGGAGAGCCCGTCGATGAGCCAGGCGAGCCCGAGCGTGTAGAACGGGATGCCGCGATCGAAGGCCTCGATCAGCCCGTCCCGGGCCTGCTGGGTCTCCGGCGAGGCCCGGCGCAGCAGCCGCACCGCCCGCAGGATCGCCCCGTCGCTGAGCCAGGGGAAGCCCTCGGCCAAGCGCTCCAGCCACGGGTCCCAGTGCGTCTCGCCCGCCGAGTGGTCGGTACCGACGAGGACATAGGCCCCGGCTGCCGCCCCGAGCGGGTTCCGGAACTTGGAGTGGAGCATGCCCTCCACATCGGTGAAGAGCTGGGCCGCGGTGTCGAGGGCGCCCTGGGACATGTACGCGAGTCCCGCTCCGACCGCCGGATCGCGGACGGTTACGGCGACGGCGCTGCCCGTCGGGCTCTGCCGCAGATTGACCAGGACCTCGATCTCGCGGTTGCCCCAGGGCAGGGGAAGCGTGACCAGGCGTACGGATCCGGCGGCCTCCACGACCAGGAACTGCCGCTCGCCGACGGGCACATCAGGGGCCGCGACGGGGCCGTTCGGACCGAACCGGTAGAGCGGTGTGACCGCGTCCACGGACACGTCGGGCGCCGGCAGGACGCGTGGCTCGCCCCGCGCGATCCGCTGGGCGACCGGGGGCACCGACCCGCTCCCCGCGAGCGCCAGCATCGACGCGAAGGACCACGTCGTGGGCGCGGAATCGCCGATCCAGGTGGCGAGTGCGGTCAGGTCGACGGCCGTCTCGGGGACGAAGCCGTCCGGTTCGGCGAGGGGGGCGACCATGGACCGTGAGGCGATCGACTCGGCGAGAGGGATCCGGCCGGGGCTGTGGTAGACCCTGCTCGGCTCGATGTTGCCCATGAGGTACTGCCAGGAGTGGGTCTCGTACGGCGAGTCCGTCATGACGAAGTCCACGGGAGTCTCCTCGCCCTCCACCGCCACGGCGTTCTCCGTGAGTACCAGCCCGGACGGCAGGGTCGCGGACACGAGGTAGCGCCCGGGTGTCACCGGGTACGACGTGGGCTTGGGTGAATCGCCGCAGGGGATCAGGATGTTGCGCCGGGTATCCCCCGTGAGGTCGGCCGAGTAGATGTCACCGACGATCACCGCGTCGTTGGACTCCCCGGCGGAGGAGAGGAAGAGCCTGACGGCGAGTGCGGTGCTCATGGTCTGGCCAATCCGATACGGAACAGCGGCGGGCGGGCGTCGAGTTCGTCCCTGCGCAGGTCCTCGGGGCCGAGGACGGCCTCGACCTGGTACCGCCCGAACGGCAGGAACAGGGCCCACTCGCTGAGATCGGGTTCGTCGCCGGGGACGGGCGGCGGGCGTCGCCGCTCCTGCTGCCCGCGGCGCCGGCAGGCGAACTCGGCGAGCGCGTTGTCCTCTTTGGGCCTGCAGCCGATGTACACCGGGACGACCGGCTCGCCCCTCAGTTCGTGGAAGCCGAAGTCGAACGACTCGGGGCTGACCGGTACCGCGGCTCCCGCGAGGGCGCCCGCGAACGAAGGCTCTCTCATGAAGCGGCCGATCGCGCGCTTCAGTGTGTCGGTGGTCACCCGCCACACGCGGTCCTCGGTGTTCTCGCTGCCGGCGCCGTCGAAGCTGCGCAGCAGCGCGTCGGTGAACAGGCTGACGCTGCCTGTGCGCGCGAAGGACTCCTCGCCGTGCAGGGTCGCGTAGATGACGGCGTGCTCACGCGGCACGAACCCTGCGGGTCGCAGGTTACCGGCGACCGGCACCCGTCCGAGGACGTCCCTGCCCACCAGCTTGTCGAGTCTGTCGGCGCCGGCCCGGCATGCGTCGACGAAGAAGACCTGCTGGGCGGCCCGGCAGCTGTTGAGTCCCCTGTGCAGCGCCTCGAAGTGCAGGGCGCCGTTCAACGGGCTGTTCCGGTCGGCGAACATGTCCGCCGCGAGCAGAGACGTGTCGAACCCCAACGAGACACCGTGGCCGCAGAAGTAGAAGACCAGCCGGGCCTCGTCGTGGTCGCCCCGGTCCTTCCACTCCGTGACGGCGGCCACGATGTTGTCGATGGTCGCGGCTTCCACCCCATGCGCCGCCTGCGTCCTCGGGTGGACGAAGGGGGCGGGAGCCGCCTCGCTCAGCAGGAGGGCCAGACTCCCAAGCGGTCTGCCCTGGTCGTGGTAGCCGTCGATCATCCAGGTGGCGAACGCGCGCGCCGAGAGCGGTGGCGAGGACAACTGTCGCATCCCCACGGCGCCCGGGTGGTCCGTCGGGGACTTCCCCCCGTCGAGATGCGTGTACGCCCCGACCCCGACGACGAGCGCGTGCGTGGACGAGGGCCCCGCGTTCTCGTCCAGATGAACCGTGAAAGCAGCCATGGAACCTCCGCGTGACGCACCGCAGGCCGACCGGAGGCTTTGCTCCTAGTATACTAAGCAGTACCCCATATGTCCCTCGGACGCCCATGAGGGGGAGACCGTCGTGGTGTGCCTGGACGGGGCGGGAAGTCAGCTCAAGGCCCGCGGCACCCCCATGTCGTCAGGCTCGAGGACAGGGAGTACGCGAGGCGCCTCACGCTCGGCCCCGGTTACGCGCTCGGCACGTTCCGGCGTGTGCACCGCCCAGTCCAGGATCTGCACCGCCGCCCCTGCCGCCTCCAGTCCTCGGCAGTCGGCGTGGTGCCTGCGGGCGATGCCGTGCAGGTCGAGGCGGGGACCGAATGCGGGGTGGGCGGCCAGCCGTCGTGCATAGGCCCACAGGTGCGGATGACCGGCGATACGGTGCACCGCGTCGGCGTCCAGGTGCCAGCGGTGCACGGTGTCGAGCTGGACCAGGGCCACCCACAACTGCACGTCGCCGATGGTGATTTCGTCGCCGAGCACGCAGTCCTGCGAGGCGAGCCGGGATTCCAGTGAGTCCAGCGTGCGGAGAAGGGATCCGAGGGCGGTGCGGCGCGCCGTTGCGTCGGCGCCGGCCTGTCCGGCCCGCTGTGCGGCCTCGTTGATGCCGTACGCGCACAGCCGTCCCACGGCGTCGATCTCCGCTTCCGCGCCGTGCGGGTACAGCGCGGGCCCGTCGGCGCCCGCGCCGCCGAAGTGCCGGGCCAGGTCGCGCAGGATGTGCGGGGTGTGCGTGCTGACGATCCGTCCCGTCCAGTCGTCGCTCAGCACCGGCGCGACGGCGGCTCCGGGATACCGGTGCGAACTGGCCTCGTACAAAGGGCGCAGCGCGGAGTACCCGCCGTCGGGCCGGTCGGGCACGGCGGGCAGCAGTTCCACCGGGAGGACGTCGTCGAGGCCGAGCAGGCTGTGGGTGAGGGCGATCCTCAGACAGTGGGGACAGGACAGCGAGAGGTGGAGGCGGTAGCGGCGCACCGAGGCGTAGTAGCCACTGCTCGCGTCGCAGCCGATCCTGCCCCGGAACAACGGCAGGGACGGCGCGGAGGCCGGGCGTGCGGCAGTCATGTGTCGTACCGGGTCCGGGGTCGGCTCCAGACGCTCCATGTTTTCCTACCCTTTCACTGGGGATTCTGCCCTGGAGTGTTCGGGGGCTCTCACGGCCCCGTCAAGAGGGCCGCGTGGCTCGCGGCGGGTGCGGCATGACTGCTGTCGCCCCTGGGGGCGGGGGACGGGACGCATGTCCCTCGCCCGTCAGGTCTCAACCGGCGGCCGCCAGCAGGGCGGTACGGCTGCCGACGGCGTCGGAGAACTGGTCGACGACCTGTGCGAGCGCCTCGGCCGATCCCGGCGCGACCGTCAGTGTGCCGTCGTCGCCCACCGCGATGTCCTTGTCCAGCGTGAACCAGCCCGGGACGATGTGCGCGGCGCCCATCGAGCTGAGCACCGGGCGCAGCGCGTAGTCGATCGCCAGGACGTGTGCCGTGGTCCCGCCGGTCGCCAGCGGCAGGACCGTCTTGCCTGCCAGCCCGTACTGCGGCAGCAGGTCCAGCAGAGACTTCAACAGCCCCGAGTAGGCGGCCTTGTAGACGGGCGTGCCGATCACTATTCCGTCGGCGCGGGCGAACAGCGCGGCCGCCTCGACGATCGCCGGGTGTGCGAAGTCGGCGCCGAGCAGTGCCTCGGCGGGGAGGGTGCGAACGTCGAGCGGGATCACCTCGTGCCCCTGGGCCGTGAGCCTGGTGTCCAGGTGGCGCAGGAGCCGGGCGGTACGAGAGGTGGCGGAGGGACTGCCGGAGACTGACAGGACGGTGGCCATGGCGGATCCTTCGTGGAGGAGAGCGGACTGTGCGGGTGGGGCGCCCGTCCGGTGTGACGCGACGGGCTCCCCCGGAGAGTCAGGGGCGAGGAATGGGCTGGGCGGCCCTTCGTTCACGTGCCGCGGCCGGCAGGTGCTTCTCGAAGGGCAGCGGACCGATGGTTTCCGGGGCGGCCCTCGTATCGAACAGCGGTGTGCAGCCGGTGGCAGGTACAGGCTGCGGGCCTCGGGTTGGCGTGGCCCGGTGGGCCGTGGTGCAGCCGTGTGACGGCGCTTCAGGGTGATGGGGACGGTGCGGGAACGGGGGTGACGAGGCCGGATGTGCCGGGCTCCGGGCGAGGTGTTCCGGCGGCGGCGCGCGTCCCAGCCGGCGGAACCGTCCGTACGCGGCGGATTCAGCGCAGGTGCACGACGGTGCCGCGGACAGGGAACGCGGCCCGCGAGGGGGCGCCGAGGCAGAGCAGAGCCGCTCGGGCGGCCCGCCGCCGAGTCAGGCGTGACACGCCGCGGACCACACCCGACCGAAGTCGATGTGGTCACGGGTGACCAGGCGCTGCTCGGCATTCATGCGACCCATTGAGCAGTGCATCGGTCTCGGCGTCAACTGCGGCCCGGATGCCGGACACCGGCATGTGCGAGGGCGACACGGCCCCGTTCACGGCAGGGATCAGGACACCACGGTGGCCGGATCGGCCAGCCTTCCCTATCTTTCCTATCGAATTACTGGGAAAGCATTGACGGTACCGAGGGTGACGCGCAGGATGATCCGCATGTCCCCCACAGAGCAGCTACTCGCCGGTCCCGGCCGCGCGCACTGGCTGCGCGTGGCCCGCGAGACCGCGGACGACCTGGCCACGGACGCGGTGGCCCGGGACCAGGCGGGCAAGGTCCCCTTCGACGAGGTGTCCCGCCTGCGCGAGGCGGGACTGCTGACGCTGCTGACGCCGGCCCGGTACGGGGGCGGTGGCGCGGACTGGGACACGGCCTGCGCCGTCGTCCGGGAGATCGCCGCGGCAGACGGCGCGATCGCCCAACTCCTCGGCTCCCACTACTTCCTGTCATGGAGCACCCGGTTCTTCGGTGCGCCCGCTCGCGCCGAGCGCCTCGACCGGGAGTCAACGGCCGGACAGTGGTGCTGGGGTGGCGGCTTCGCCCCTCAGGAGCCGCCTCTGACACTGACGGCGACCGCCGACGGCCATCTCCTCAACGGCCGCCTGAGCTACGTCTCCGGAGTCCTGGTCGCCGACCGGCTCGCCGTGCGGGCGGTGCGCTCCGACACCGGCGAACCGCTCGCCGTCACCGTCGACCCGGCCCGTCAGGGCGTGCTGACCGAACGCGACACCGACCCCTTCGGCCAGCGGCTGGCGGCCGGCGGCAGCGTGGAGTTCGACTCCGTACCGGTGGCCGCCGACGACGTCCTCGGTTCGCTGTCCGCGGACGACGACATCCTGTCGCCCTCGGCCGCTCTGGCGTCGCCGGCAGGGCGTCTCGTCTCGGTGCAGCTCTGTCTCGGCATGGCCGAGGGCGTCCTCGCCGAAGCCCGCGAGTACAGCAGGGCGGGCGCCTCGCCCCGGCAGCCGGCCTGGCCGGCCGGCTCCCTCGCGGATCCGCAGGTACTGGCCACCTACGGGGAGCTCACGGTCGTCACCCGCGCCGCGGCAGCGCTCGCCGAGCAGGCGACGGCAGCTCTGCACACCGGGATGGCGCGCGGCGAGGACCTCGGCTACGACGAGTACGCGGAGATCTCCGCTCTTGTGGCCGTGGCCGAGGCCGCGGCCTCCAGGGCCGTGCAGGAGTCCACCTCCCGCGCCCTGGACATCATGGGTGCCCGCTCCGCGTCCGCACGGCTGGGGTTCGACCGCTTCTGGCGCAACGCCCGCACCCACACCTTGCACCAGCCTGTCGCGCCTCGGCTCCGGGACGTCGGGGACTACTTCCTCAACGGCGCGTATCCCCCGTTCGTCCTCCCTGCCTGACCGCAACCGCCCCAAAAGGCGTTCCCTGGCCTGCCGTACCCCGCCGTTCGACACGGCAGAACCTCGAATCACACGCCACGTAATGCCCCGTCATGACCGCGCGTCGGAGCGTTTGTGAACGCGACGCTTCACGCACATGTCAGGTAATTCAGTATGCGAGACGCAGCTGAACGAGACATTGACGTGGCCGGTTTCCGCTGCAACTCTCTTGGCTATGAGCACGTTCGAGAACCTCGCCGCGCGGCTGCACGTCGATCTGCGACGCCAGGCCAGCGCCATCTGTGCCGTCGGCCGCTAGGGCCTCTCGTTTGGATCATGCCGGGCTCGCGGGCCCTGGCACGCACGCTCGCCGCGTTGTCGTCGGTCGCCATGGCTCCGCCATTGTCTCCCTCCTCCGCCTTGCGATCGCACGCACCAGACCCCGCTCACTGATCCGGCATGATCCAAACGAAAGACCCTAGACCCGTCGTCGCCGACAGGCACCGCTCTCCTGCTCTCTTTCCGGAATCCTCGCAGGATTTCTCTGCCGGGACTCGCCGTACGTAATCGGCATCTGCCATTCCCTCGAAAAATCCGGCGCGCCGCTTTCTGCTGACATTTCCCAAGCGAGCGGACAGATGGCGGCCGGAAGAACGCCGCACATTGTGCTCCAGCCGCTCCCCGCACTCCCAATCGACCCGAACAGGACCTTTCCATGGCCACGACTGCATCGACCCGACGACAGTTCCTCACTCTGCTCGGTCTTTCGGCGGTCGCGGTGAGCTGCGGCACGACCGCAACGGGCGCCACGTCCGGCAAGGGCGGGACGAAAACGCTCCGGTACCAGGGCTGGGCCGGCCAGGTCACGCCGCCCGAGCTGGCCGAGGACCTCGGCTATCTCGAGGACGGGAAGCTGGAGTGGGTCGGCAACACGATCAGCGGGCCGCAGGACATCCAGTCCGCGGCCACCGGCCAGACCGACTTCGGCGGCGCCTTCAACGGCGCGGTCGTCAAACTGGCCGCGAACAACGCCCCCATCAAGGCCGTCATCAGCTACTACGGGTCGGACGAGCACGCCTACAACGGCTACTACGTCCTCGAGGACAGCCCGATCCGCTCCGCCCGCGACCTGATCGGCAAGAAGGTCGGCATGAACACCCTCGGAGCCCATTCCGAGGCCATGCTCGACATCTACCTGCAGCGCGGCGGCCTGTCACCGGCGCAGATCGGCAGGGTCGAGCCTCTGGTGGTGCCGCCGGTCAACACCGAGCAGTCGCTGCGCCAGCAACAGATCGACGTGGCCGTCCTCGGCGGCATTCTGCGCGACAAGGCTCTCGCCGCCGGCGGTATCCGCCCGCTGTTCACGGACCACGAACTGCTCGGCTCCTTCAGCGCCGGCACTTATGTGATGACCGACCGCTTCCTGAAGCAGAACCCGGACACGGCCCGGACCTTCGTCACCGCGGTGGGGCGGGCCATCGAGTGGTCCCGGTCCGCCTCTCACGAAGAGGTCATCGCCCGGATGACGGACATCGTGAAGAAGCGGGGCCGCAACGAGGACACCGCGCCCCTGAAGTACTGGCGGTCCTACGGTGTCGCCGAGACCGCGGGCCGGATCAACGGCAAGGAACTCCAGCTGTGGATCGACTGGCTGGCCGAGCGCGGTGACATCGAGAAGGGCCGGGTCGCGCTGTCCGACCTCTACACCAATGAGTTCAACGCCGGCGGCGGCACGGCGTCCGCCTCGCCGACCCCCTCCGCTGCGAAGAGCGGGAGCTGATCACCATGCCGGAACCTCTCACTCCCAAGATCGAGTTCGAGCGCGTACGCAAGGACTTCAGGGTCAAGGACGCAGCCCGCAAGGACCGTTCGGGAGCACGGAAGTCCACGGAGTTCACCGCTCTCGACGGCATCGACCTGGAGATAGCGGCAGGCGAGTTCGTCGTGCTGGTCGGTCCCAGCGGCTGCGGCAAGTCGACGCTGCTGGATCTGCTCGGCGGCCTCGCCCGGCCCACCGGCGGACGGATCCTGCTGGACGGCGCGCCCGTCACGGGGCCGGGCCTGGACCGCGGCATCGTCTTCCAGCAGTACGCGCTGCTGCCGTGGCGCACCGCGCAGGGCAACGTCGAGTTCGGCCTGGAGGCCACCGGCGTCCCGCGGCGCGAACGGGCCGCATGTGCCCGGGAGTTCTTGGACCTGGTGGGTCTGTCGGGCTTCGAGGACCGCCATCCGCATGAGCTGTCGGGCGGGATGCGGCAGCGGGTGGCGATCGCCCGCAGCCTCGCCTACGACCCCGACGTCCTGCTCATGGACGAGCCGTTCGCCGCGCTGGACGCCCAGACCCGGGAGTCCCTGCAGGACGAGCTGCTGCGCATCTGGCAGCGCACCGGCAAGACCGTCGTCTTCATCACGCACGGCATCGACGAGGCCGTCTACCTGGGACAGCGCGTCGCCGTCATGACGTCGAGGCCGGGCCGCATCAAGCGGATCGTGCCGGTCGCCCTCGGCTCCCGTACGGCGACGGACGACGTCCGCTCCAGTCCCGAGTTCGCGCGCCACCGGCACGAGATCTGGTCACTGCTCCACGACGAGGTGGCCAGGGCCCAGCAGTTGGAGAAGGAGGAGGCTTCCGTATGAGCCCCGCAGCCGGCACCACCACCGAGAAGACGACGTTGCCGGGCCCCGCGGGCGTCGCCGAATCC
Source organism: Streptomyces sp. PKU-EA00015 (assembly GCF_013387495.1). Lineage (GTDB taxonomy): Bacteria > Actinomycetota > Actinomycetes > Streptomycetales > Streptomycetaceae > Streptomyces. Next base: position 63,632 of record NZ_JABZEE010000034.1, read on the forward strand.
GCCCGCGCCCCCTCCCTCGCGTCGGCGCCGGCCGCGGCGTCGCCGCCGGCCGTGCGCCGGGCACCCGCCTGGACGACCGCCGCCCGGGCGGCCCGCCGCCTGCCGTCCCTGCTGGTGAAGGGGGCGACCACATCCGCGGCGATCGTGGCTCTGCTGCTGCTGTGGGAGACCGCGCCGAGGCTCGGCCTGGTCGACCGGACCTTCCTGCCGCCGTTCAGTGAGGTCGCCCGCGCCTGGTGGGGGCTGGCCACCGACGGTCAGCTGGCCGACAACGCACGTGCGAGCCTGGTGCGTTCGTTCAGCGGATTCGGTCTCGCCGTGGCCCTCGCCGTGCCGCTGGGCCTGCTCATCGGCTGGTACCGGCCGGTCGCCGACCTCCTCGGACCTCTGCTGGAGGTCTTCCGCAACACCGCGGCGCTGGCCCTGCTGCCGGTGTTCGTCCTGCTCCTGGGTATCGGCGAGACGTCGAAGATCTCCATCGTCGTGTACGCGTGCACGTGGCCGATCCTGCTCAACACCATCAGCGCGGTCCGTAACGTCGACCCGACCCTGCTGAAACTGGCGAAGTCGATGGATCTGTCCGCGCCCCGTCTGTTCCAGAAGGTCATCCTGCCGTCCGCGGTCCCGGTGATGTTCACCGGGATCCGGCTGGCCGGTGCCGTGTCGATCCTCGTACTGGTCGCCGCCGAGATGATCGGCGCCAAGGCCGGGCTCGGGTATCTGATCAACGCCTCCCAGTACAACTTCGCCATCCCGCAGATGTACGCGGGCATCATCACGATCTCCGCCATCGGCGTGGTCTTCAACCAGTTCCTGGTGGCCGTCGAGCGGCGGCTCAGCTCCTGGCGCGTTCCCACCGGCGGCTGACGTGGCCGCACTCTCCGTCTTCCGACCCCCGATCCGAGGTACCTCATGACCGCGTCACGCCCCCGACACCTGCGTCTCAACGCCTTCCTGATGAACGCGGGCCACCACGACGCCGCTTGGCGGCACCCGCGCACCCAGCCCGAACGCGTCACCGACCTGCGCTACTTCCAGCAGCTCGCGCAGACCGCCGAGCGCGGCCTGCTCGACTCGGTCTTCCTCGCCGACGGCCTCGCCCTGTGGGGCAAGGTCCGGTACAACGCGCTCGGCGGCTTCGAACCGCTCACCCTGTTGTCCGCCCTGGCGGCGGTCACGGAGCACGTCGGCCTGATCGCCACCGTGTCCACCACCTTCAACGAGCCCTTCCACACCGCCCGCAAGTTCGCCTCCCTGGACCACATCAGCGGTGGCCGGGCCGGCTGGAACATCGTCACCTCCGGCACCGTGAACGAGGCCCGCAACTTCGGGCAGGAGGAGCACCTGGAGCACGGTGTGCGCTACGAGCGGGCGCGGGAGTTCGTCGAGGTCGCCACCAAGCTGTGGGACAGCTGGGAGGACGACGCGATCCTGCTCGACCGTGAGCGGGGCGTCTACGCCGACACCGACAAAGTGCGGGAGATCAACCACCGCGGGGAGCACTTCGGGGTGCAGGGTCCCCTGAACGTTCCGCGCAGCCCGCAGGGCCACCCGCTGCTGGTGCAGGCCGGCTCCTCGGAGGACGGCAAGGAGTTCGCCGCCCAGTACGCCGAGGCCGTCTTCACCGCCCAGCAGACCCTCTCCGACGGCCAGGCCTTCTACAAGGACCTCAAGTCCCGGCTGGCCCGTTACGGCCGCACCGAGGACCAGCTGCTCGTGCTGCCCGGCATCGCCCCCGTCATCGGGTCGACCGAGGCCGAAGCCCGTGCGCTGGAAGAGGAGCTGACCGAACTTCAGGTCCCGGAGTACGGGCTGGCCCAGCTGTCCGGGATGCTCGGCACCGACCTGACCGGGCTGCCGCTGGACGGGCCGCTGCCCGAGCTGCCGGAAGAACGGGACATCAACGGCAACAAGAGCCGCTTCACGCTCGTCGCCGAACTCGCCCGCCGCGACGGCCTCACCCTGCGCGAGCTCATCGCCCGCCTCGGCGGCGGACGCGGCCACCGCGTCTTCGCCGGCACGCCCGAGCAGACAGCCGACCAGCTCCAGGAGTGGTTCACCCAGGGCGCCGCCGACGGCTTCAACATCATGCCGCCCCACCTGCCCGGTGGCCTGGAGGACTTCGTCGACCATGTCGTGCCGATCCTGCAACGGCGCGGCCTGTTCCGCACCGAGTACACCGGCCGCACTCTGCGCGAGCACTACGGCCTGGCCCGCCCCGCCAACCGGCTGACCGCGGCGGCCACAGGAGAAGGGCGACCGGTGTGACCGGGCTCGAACTCACCACGGACGTCCTCGTGGTCGGCGGCGGACCCGCGGCCACGTGGGCCGCGCTCAAGGCGGCCCAGGACGGAGCGGACGTCGTCCTGGCCGACAAGGGCTACTGCGGCACCAGCGGCGCCACCGCCTCGAGCGGTACGGGCGTCTGGTACGTCCCGCCGGAGCCCGCCGCACGGGAAGCGGCCATGGCGAGCCGGGAGGCACTGGGCGGACATCTGGCCGACCGGCGCTGGATGACCCGGGTGCTGGACCAGACGTATGCGGGCATGAACGAGCTGGCGGCGGCCGGACGGTACCCCTTCCCGACGGGGCCGGACGGACAGCAGCTCAGGAACGGCCTGCAGGGGCCGGAGTACATGCGCAGGATGCGTATCCGCGTCCAGCGGGCCGGGGCACGCATTCTCGACCACAGCCCGGTCACCGAGTTGCTCACCGACCCCTCCGGCGCGGTCGCCGGGGCCAGGGGGCACCGGCGCCAGGCCGGGCGGCCGTACCGGGTGCGCGCGGGGGCGGTCGTCCTGGCCACCGGCGGCTGCGCGTTCCTCAGCGGCGCGCTGGGCTGCAACGTCAACACCGGCGACGGTGCGCTGTTCGCCGCCGAGGCGGGCGCGGAGATGTCCGGCATGGAGTTCTCCAACGCCTACGGCATCGCACCCGAAGGCACCTCCGTCACCAAGACCGCGTTCTACTCCTTCGCGACCTTCTACCGCGAGGACGGCTCGGTCCTGGAGGGTGCGGCCAGTCAGGGCGGCCGGTCCGTGATCGCCAGGACACTGCTCGGCGAGAAGGTGTACTGCCGCCTCGACCGGGCGGACGCGGCTGCCCGGCAGGCGATGCGGCTGGCCCAGCCGAACTTCTTCCTCACCTTCGACCGGCTCGGCATCGACCCGTTCACCCAGCGCTTCGCCGTCACGCTCCTCGCCGAAGGCACCGTGCGCGGCACCGGCGGCATCCGCATCACCGGCGACGACTGCTCCACCACCGTCCCCGGGCTGTACGCGGCCGGAGACGCGGCGACCCGTGAGCTGATCTGCGGCGGCTTCACCGGCGGTGGCAGCCACAACGCCGCATGGGCCGTCTCCTCCGGCACCTGGGCAGGCCGTGGCGCGGCCCGCCACGCCCGCTCGCTCGGCGGCCGTGCAGCGACGCGGCGTCTCGCCGCTGCCGGCGGAGCGGGGCTCCGGCCCACCGGGACTCCCGGTCCGGCCGACGGATTCCGGGACGTCGTCGCGGCAGTCCAGGGCGAGGTGCTGCCGTACGAGAAGAACTATCTGCGCCACGGCGACCGGCTCGCCGCCTCGCTGGAGGTGCTCGACAGCGTGTGGGAGGAGTCGCGCGCCTCTCTGCGCGCAGGCGGCGGGGACGTCGTACGGGCCAGGCAGGCGGCGGCGATGGCGGCCCACGCCCGCTGGATGTACACCGCGGCGCTCGCGCGGACCGAGACCCGCGGCATGGCGAAACGGCTCGACTTCCCGGAACAGGACCCCGGGCAGCACCACCACATCGTCACGGGTGGCCTCGACCGGGTGTGGACCCGCACCGAGCCCCTGGCAACCGCACCGGCAGCACCCCTGGAGGTGGCATCGTGATCGAACTGGTCTCGGCGGAACGCTGTATCACCTGTGACAAGTGCATCAAGGTCTGCCCGACCGACGTGTTCGACCGCGGCGAGGACGGCATCCCGGTGCTCGCCCGCCGCGACGACTGCCAGACCTGCTTCCAGTGCGAGGCGAACTGCCCGGCCGACGCCCTGTACGTCTCGCCCCTGACGCGCCCGGCCGACGACTCCGCCGCCCGGGACGAAGAACACCTGGACCGTACCGGCCTGCTCGGGAGCTACCGCCGGCACATCGGGTGGGGACGGGGCCGTACACCCGGCGCGCTGCGAGCCGTCGGCCCTCCCCTCGGCCCGCCGGAGGCCAAGGGCCCCTCACTGCCCATCACATCCTGATCACCTCCGGAAGGACCGCACATGACCACCAGCACCGGCTTCGACGTCCGCAGGATCGGCGGCCGTATCGGCGCGGAGATCCTCGGTGTGGACCTCGGCGCCGACCTCGACCCCGCCGTCGTCACCGAGATCAACTCCGCGCTCCTGGAACACAAGGCGCTCGTCTTCCGCGACCAGCAGCTCGACGACGCGGGCCAGCTCCGCTTCGCCTCCCTCTTCGGCGAGCTCACCACCGCGCACCCGACCGTCCCTTCCGTCGACGGCCGGCCCCAGGTGCTGCCCGTCGACGGCGACGAGGGCATCCGCGCCAACCACTGGCACACCGATGTCACGTTCGTCCGTACGCCTCCCAAGGCGTCCACGCTGCGCAGCATCGTGGTCCCGCCCTACGGCGGCAACACCCTCATCGCCAACTCGGCGGCCGCGTACCGGGATCTGCCCGAGCCGCTGCGCGAGCTGGCCGACAAGCTGTGGGCGGTGCACACGAACGCCTACGACTACGCCGCCCCGAAGAGCGAGAAGGCGGCCGAGCACCGCAAGCAGTTCGTGTCCCGGAAGTACCGCACCGCGCACCCGGTCGTCCGGGTGCACCCCGAGACCGGGGAGCGCGGGCTGTTCATCGGCGGCTTCGCCCAGAGCATCGTCGGGCTCGGCCCCTCCGACTCCCGCGACCTGCTGCGCCTCTTCCAGTCGTACGTCACCCGCCCCGAGAACATCGTGCGAGTGACATGGACGCCGGGCGACCTCGTCCTGTTCGACAACCGCATCACCCAGCACTACGCCCCGGACGACTACGGCGACCTGCCGCGCCTGCTGCACCGGGTGACCGTCGCGGGCGACGTGCCCGCCGGTGTCGACGGCACACTCAGCCATGTCCTCGAGGGCGACGACGCCTCCCACTACACCCCCGCCGCGGCCTGAGCCCCTCGGCCGCCGGGCAGGTGCCCCCTGCCCGGCGTCGGCGGCCCCACCCGCGGCGGACGCCGATCTGCCCCCGGGATATCCCCACTGGCCCGCGCCCCGGTCCCCGGACCGGCCCCTGATCCCCTCGTCCATCAGGGGGTTCTCACGACACGAGATGCGGTTGTCCATCATTTGGGCAGCCCCTTGGGGCGAGCGCCGCCCTCTGCCAATATCCCTATCAACCAGGTGGGAAAACTAGGGATCGGGTGAGGTGGCCGTGCGAACGCTGAACCACGCAGGCCGTCCGCTTCCCCTTCTGACCTCCCGGCGCCACATCGACTTGGGCCGCACGTCCAGCGCCATCTGTCAGCCCGTCTGACGCCGTCCACAGGACCTGGCTCCGCAGAGCACCGCTGTGCTCCTTGCCCCCGCCGGCCGTCGGCCGGGCGCCCCCTGTACCGACCACGCCACCCCCGTCTCCATGACTGCCTGTCCTCGGGCGCGGCGTGGCATTGACGACGGCTGGACATAACCCCGCGGCATCCGACACATATCCGCTTCTCCGCCTGCGACGTCGCCCCCGTCGCCGCCGGCCGGGGAGCGGGTGCAGTGCATGCCGACGGCTTTGCGTCGCGTATTTCCGTACCTCCCTGAACACCATCCCGTGAAAGGACACCCACCGTGTCTGCCGCAAGACCGCTCACCACCCTGCGCGCCATCGCCGTCATGGCCACGCTTCCCCTCCTGCTCACCGCCTGCGGCTACGGTTCCGAGCCCGACGACGACAAGAAGACCGAGGTGGCCGCCAAGGGCGAGAAGCTCTCCGCCGACACCGTCCGCATCGGCTACTTCCCGAACCTCACCCACGCCACAGCACTCGTCGGCGTCCAGGAAGGCCTGATCCAGAAAGAGCTCGGCGGCACCCAGCTCAAGCCGCAGACCTTCAACGCCGGCCCCTCCGAGATCGAGGCCCTCAACGGCGGCGCGCTCGACATCGGCTTCATCGGCCCCTCACCCTCCATCAACGGCTACGTGAAGTCTGAGGGCAAGAGCCTGCGGATCATCGGCGGCTCGGCCTCCGGCGGCGTCAAGCTGGTCGTGAACCCGAAGAAGATCAGGACCCTGGACGACGTCAAGGGCAAGAGGATCGCCACCCCGCAGCACGGCAACACCCAGGACATCGCGTTCCTCAACTGGATCGCGGAGAAGGGCTGGAAGGTCGACGCGGAGAGCGGCAAGGGCGATGTCTCCGTGGTCCGCACCGACAACAAGGTCACCCCGGACGCCTACAGGTCCGGGGCGATCGACGGCGCCTGGGTACCCGAGCCGACCGCGTCCAAGCTGGTCTCCGAGGGTGCGAAGGTCCTCCTCGACGAGTCCACACTGTGGCCGGACAAGAAGTTCGTGATCACGAACATCATCGTGTCCCAGACCTTCCTGAAGGACCACCCGGACGTGGTCGAGGCCGTGCTGCGCGGCACGGTGAAGACGAACGCGTGGATCAACGCCAACCCGGACAAGGCGAAGGCGTCGGCCAACGCCGCCCTGAAGGCGGAGACCGGCAAGGAGTTGGTGGCCAAGGTGATCGACCCGGCGTGGCCGAGCATCCAGATCACCGACGACCCGCTGGCCGCGACGCTGAAGACGCAGGCCGACCACGCGGTCAAGGCCGGTCTGCTCAAGGAGCCCGATCTCAACGGCATCTACGACCTGACGCTCCTCAACAAGGTGCTGAAGGCCGAGGGCAGGCCCGAGGTCTCCGACGCCGGTCTCGGCGCCGAGTAACCGCGTCCGCACTGCTCAACCCGGTCACCGGGGCCGAGGCCCGACAGCCGGCTCCAGCGACACTCCCGGCGGCCCGGCGACGGGCGGGGGGATACACCCGCGGTCCCGCCGCCCACCGCACACCTGGCCCACAACACCGGCTCCGCGAAGGCATTGCCCGCAGCGGAGCCGGTGTTGTGATGCGTGGAGGGACACGCAACGCAGGCGGACGGTCCCGGGGGCTATCGGCGAAGCCAGGGAACTGATCGCATCCTGGGCACCTGATGTCCGCGATATGGGCAACAGGATGGCGGATCTTACTGTTACACCACTGAAACCGCAGGTCAGAGCGTTCCTTACAGGTTGCCTGGTGGCGCAATATTGCGGCAACACCACCAGCGGCGCTCGCCCAGTACGTTCCCTTCCATGCCAGCCGAACCCGCCCCCGCCGTCTCTCCCCCGGTCGCCGCCGCGCGTCGACGACGACTGCGTGCGGACCGTGCCCGGCAACTGGCCGACCTGCTGCGCCACCAGATCCTGGCGGGAGGCTTCCCCGACGGCGTCCTGCCCCTGGAGGACGTCATCGCCGCCGACTACCGAGCCAGCCGCAACACCGTGCGGCAGGCCCTGGACCTGCTGCGCGGCGAGCGGATCGTCGACCGGCAGCCCGGCGTCGGCACCGTGGTGGTGTGCGAGAAGTACCCGCACGGGCTGGACCGCCTCCAGGGCCTGGCCGAGACCCTGCACGAGCACGGCCGGGTCACCAACGAGGTCCGCACCGTCGGGCCGGTCACGGCCCCCGGCCCGGTGGCGCACCGGCTGGGGCTGCCCGAGCACACCGACGTGCTGTGTATCGAGCGGTTGCGCCGCCTGAACGGACTGCCGCTGTCCCTGGACCTGTCCTACCTGCCGATGGACGTGGGCGGTGAGCTGCTCGGCTGCGACCTGGAGAACACGGACGTGTTCCGGCTCCTGGAGTCGTTGACCGGCGGTCCACTGGGCCATGCCGAGATCACCCTGGAGGCCGTGAACGCCGACGCGCACTCCGCCGCGGTGCTCCAGGCCCCGCGCGGGGCGGCCGTGCTGATGCTGGAGCGGCTGACCTGTCTGCCCGACGGGCGGCCGGTGGACCTGGAGTTCATCCGGTTCCGCGGCGACCGCATCACCATGAGCGGCGTGCTGCGCCGCTCCCTCTGATCCCTCGCGAGAACTTTCCCGGGTTCCCGTGTTCCTTCCCCCGTTCCAGTTCCCCGCCCTTTCCGGGCGCTTGGAGACAACCATGCCTCTCGTTCCGCAGCGCGCCGACGTGCCCGTGACCATCGACGAGTCCAAGTGCATCGACGGCTGCACGCTCTGCGTCGACATGTGTCCGCTCGACTCACTCGCCATCCGCGAGGACAACGGCAAGGCGTACATGCACGTGGACGAGTGCTGGTACTGCGGCCCGTGCGCGGCCCGGTGTCCCACCGGCGCAGTCACCGTCAACATGCCCTACCTGCTCCGGTGAAAGGCCGAATTCCCATGACCAGCAAGAGAATCCCACTCCTCCCGCTCCTCCCGGTCGCCCTGCTGCTCCCACTGACCACCGCTTGCGGCGGCACGGCCGGCGCCGACGGCAACGCCGGCGCCAAGACGGTCACGGTGACCGTCGGCTACCAGTCGAAGACCATCAACACCGTCACCGCCGGCACCCTGCTGCGCTCCCTCGGCTACTTCGAGCAGGAGCTCGCGGCCCGCGGGAAGAGGGACGGCACCACCTACAAGGTCGAGTGGCAGGACTACGCGACCGGCGCCCCGATCACCGCCCAGATGACCGCCGGGAAAATCGACATCGGTTCGATGGGCGACTTCCCGCTGTTGATCAACGCGGCCCGCGGCAAGCAGCTGGGGCAGCCGACCCGGCTGGTCGCGGTCACCGGCTACAACCTGCGCGGCGGCCTGAACACGGTGGTCACCGCCCCCGGTTCGCCCTTGCGGTCACTGGCCGACCTGCGCGGAAAGAAGGTGTCCACCAGCGTCGGATCGGCTGCCGACGGCACCCTGGTCCGGGCCCTCCAGCAGGCCGGCATCGACCCGGACAAGGGCATCCGGAAGCTCAACCAGCAGCCCAGCGTGGGTGCTTCGGCCCTGGCCGCGGGCAGCGCCGACGCGCTCTCCCAGTTCGTCGCCTGGCCCGGCAAGCTGGCCTTCGAGGGCCGGGCCACCGCTCTGTACGACGGGGCGGAGCTGAACCTGCCGACCTTCCACGGGGTCACGGTCCGGGAGAAGTTCGCCAAGGAACGGGCCGGGGTCCTCGACGACTTCCTCAGGGCCCAGCGGCGGGCCACCGACCACCTGCGCGCCCAGCCGGTCGCCGCCGCCGAGTCGGTGGCCGAGGAGACCGGTCTGCCGGCCGAGGTGGTCTACCTCTACAACGGCGCCAACGGCATCGCCACCTTCGACCCTGAGCTCCGCCCGGAGCTGATCGCCGCGCTGAAGGAGGACGTGCCGGTGCTGAAGGCGGCCGGGCTGGTGGGCGACGTCGACGTGGACGCCTTCGTCGATCCGGCGCCGCTGAAGCGGGCCGTGCGGTCCCCCGCCTACCCGAAGGCGAGCGCCGCCAAGTCCGAACTGTGGCTGAAGGGCAGGACCACCACCCGCACCTTCGACAGCCCCAAGGAGCTGCTGAAGGCCGCCGAGGCCGCCGACGTGCGGGCCGCGTACGTGCCGGACGCGCTGACCGGAACCCTGTGGTTCGCGGACAAGGCCGTATGGGTCGCGGACGGCGCCGAGCTGCGCGCCTTCGTCACCCCGGCCAGTGCGAAGAGGTACCTCGACGGTCACGCCGGGGCCCGGATCATCCGCTACACGGACGCCGTGGGTCTGGCGTCATGAGTGGGGGCCGCCGGCTGCTGCGCGCGGCCTCCCTGACCGCGGCCCTCGGGCTGTGGCAGCTGCTGACCTCTTGGGACGTCAACCTGTGGCTGCGGTTCGAGCAGTTCCCCACGGTCGGCGAGGTGGCGTCCGCCTTCGCCGACCGGGTCACCACCGGCCCGTACTGGCAGGACCTGGGCCACAGTCTGCGCCGGATCGTCGTGGGCTTTGTGCTGGCCGCGGTGGTGGGGGTGGCGGTCGGCACGGCCGTCGCCCGGTCCCGGTGGGCCGCCGACCTGCTCGGCCCGCTGGTGGAGGTGGTGCGGCCGGTGCCGGCCATCGCCCTGGTCCCGGTCGCCATCCTGCTGTTGCCCACCAACGAGCAGGGCATCGTGTTCATCACCTTCACCGCCGCCTTCTTCCCGGTGGTGGTGTCGACCCGGCACGCGGTCCGGGCGCTCACCCCGGTCTGGGAAGAGGCCGTGCTCACCATGGGCGGCGGCCGGCTGCGGGTGCTGTTCTCGGTGGTGCTTCCGGGAGCCCTGCCGGGCATCTTCGGCGGCTTGTCGGTGGGCATCGGCGTCTCGTGGATCTGCGTGATCTCCGCGGAGATGATCTCCGGCGAGTACGGGGTGGGCTACCGCACCTGGCAGGACTACACGATCGTCGACTACCCGGGAGTGTTCGTCGGCATGGCCACCATCGGCGTCCTCGGATGGCTCACCTCGACCGCTGTGGAACTGCTGGGCCGTCGCGCCACTTCCTGGCTGCCCCGCCCGGCCGCGCGGGGAGCTGCCGGCGCCGCACCGCGTCCGGCGTTCCGCAGGGCCGGCCGCACCCCCGCGGCCACCGGCGCCGGTCCCGCCGCCGCGGTCCGTACCACTGTTCCCCGTAAGGAGCCGGTCCCATGAGCACCGCGACCTCGCCCGCCGCACCCGCGCCGGCCGGCGCCGAACTCACCCTGCACGACGTACGGCTCGGCCACCCGGACGGCGCTGCCGTCCCCGGCACGGTCGTGCTGCGGATCGCGCCGGGCGAACTGCTGGCGGTGGTGGGGCCTTCCGGCTGCGGGAAGTCCACCCTGCTGCGCACCCTGGCCGGGCTGCTGCCCCCACTGGACGGGCGGGTCACCCAGGACGGTGAGCCGATCGGCCGGCCGGCCGCCGACCGCGCGCTGGTCTTCCAGCACGACGCCCTGCTGCCGTGGCGGACCGTCCGTGCCAATGTGGAACTGCCGCTGGCGATCCGCCGGTTCCCCCGGGCCGAGCGGCGACGGTCCGCGGCCGACTGGCTGGAGAGGGTCGGTCTGGCCGGGCACGCCCACAAGCTGCCGCATCAGCTGTCCGGCGGGCAGCGGCAGCGCGTCCAGCTGGCCCGCGCCCTGGCCGGCCGGCCCCGCGCGGTCCTGATGGACGAACCCTTCGGCGCACTCGACGCCCACACCCGCGCCGAAATGCAGGACCTGCTGGTGGACGTCCTGCAAGGCACCGGCGCCACCGTCGTCTTCGTCACCCACGACGTGGACGAGGCCCTGCACCTCGGCGACCGGGTCCTGTTGCTCGGATCCGGGCAGGTGCTGGACGTATCCCACCCGCGTGAGCGGGACGCGCGGCACGCCCCCGACACCACCGAACTGCGCCGCCGAATCCTCGAATCCCTCTGAAAGGCACGCCCCGTGCACACCCTGGTGGACACCCCCCTGGCCATCCCCGCCCTCGCCGACGCGACCGAACTCTCCTGCGACGTCCTCGTCATCGGCGGTGGCACCGCCGGCACCATGGCCGCGCTGACCGCCGCCGGACGCGGTGCGCAGGTGCTGCTGCTGGAGAAGGCGCATGTGAGGCACTCCGGCGCGCTCGCCATGGGCATGGACGGGGTCAACAACGCGATCATCCCGGGCCGGGCCGAGCCCGACGACTACGTCGCCGAGATCACCCGCGCGAACGACGGCGTCGTCGACCAGTCCACCGTCCGGCAGACCGCGACCCGCGGCTTCGACATGGTCAAGCGCCTGGAGTCGTACGGGGTGAAGTTCGAGAAGGACGAGCACGGCGAGTACGCGGTCCGCCAGGTGCACCGGTCCGGCTCGTACGTGCTGCCGATGCCGGAGGGCAAGGACGTCAAGAAGGTCCTCTACCGGCAGTTGCGGCGTCGCGAGATGCGGGAGCGGATCCGCATCGAGAACCGGGTCATGCCGGTCAGGGTGCTCACCCACCCCGACGACGGACGGGCCGTCGGCGCGGCCGGGTTCGACACGCGCACCGGCGCGTTCGTCACCGTCCGGGCGGGCGCGGTGATCCTGGCGACGGGTGCCTGCGGCCGGCTCGGCCTGCCCGCCTCCGGCTACCTTTACGGGACGTACGAGAACCCGACGAACGCCGGCGACGGGTACGCCATGGCCTACCACGCGGGGGCCGCGCTCACCGGGATCGAGTGCTTCCAGATCAACCCGTTGATCAAGGACTACAACGGGCCGGCGTGCGCGTACGTCGCGAACCCGTTCGGCGGGTACCAGGTGAACCGGCACGGCGAGCGGTTCGTGGAGTCGGACTACTGGTCGGGACAGATGATGGCCGAGTTCGCGGCCGAACTCGCCTCCGACCGTGGCCCGGTGTACCTCAAGCTCAGCCATCTGCCCGAAGAGACCATCACCGCCGTCGAATCGATCCTGCACACGACGGAGCGGCCCACCCGCGGCACGTTCCACGAGGGCCGCGGCCACGACTACCGCACCCACGACGTCGAGATGCACATCTCGGAGATCGGACTGTGCGGAGGGCACTCCGCCTCCGGGGTACGGGTGGACGCGCATGCCCGCACCACCGTCCCCCGGCTGTACGCGGCCGGCGACCTGGCCTGCGTCCCGCACAACTACATGATCGGCGCGTTCGTCTTCGGCGACCTGGCCGGCGAGGATGCCGCGCGGTACCGGGCCTACGAGGGCGAGCTGCCCCGGGACCAGCTGGCCGCCGCCCACGACCTCGTCTACCGGCCGCTGCGCAACCCGGACGGGCCGCCGCAGCCGCAGGTGGAGTACAAGCTGCGGCGGTTCGTCAACGACTACGTGGCACCGCCGAAGACCGGGGCGAAGCTTTCCCTGGCGGTGGAGGCGTTCACCCGGATGTCGGAGGAGATCGCCGGGATGGGCGCGCGCACGCCGCACGAACTGATGCGGTGCGCGGAGGTCACTTTCATCCGGGACTGCGCGGAGATGGCCGCCCGGGCCTCGCTGGCCCGCACCGAGTCCCGGTGGGGCCTGTACCACGAGCGGCTGGACCACCCGGGGCGGGACGACGCGGGCTGGCTGCACCACCTGGACCTGCGCAAGTCCGCATCGGGGGCGATGGAGTTCACCGCGCGGCCGGTCGAGCCGTACGTGGTCCCGGTGCCGGAGTTCGCGCCGGCGCCGGGGCCGGAGCGGCGCCTCGGCGAGGTCGCGCTGGTGCCGGTGGCCACGGCCGGCCCACGGGACGCCGCCCCGGCCGCCCGCCCGGCCGCGCCCGCGGCGGCTCCGGTCCCGGCCGGGACCCCGGAGGTCTCCGCGCCCAGCCCCGCCCTCCTGCGCCTCCTCTCCCTCGCCGAGGAGTCCCCCGACCTGGACGCGCTGCGCCCCTATCTGGGCGACGCCGATCCGGCGGTGCGGGCGGCCGCCGTGGCCGCCCTCGGTGAGACGGTGCCGGCCGGTGCCGGGCCCGCGCTCGCCGAACGCCTGCGGGACGCCGCGCCACAGGTCCGGGCCGCCGCCGCGGCCGCGCTGCGCGAGCTGGTCGAAGTGCTGCCCGCCGAGGGGGATTTGGGGGCCGGTCTGCGGGAAGCGCTGGGCGTCGCCGATCCGGCCGTCCGGGCCGCCGCGCTCGACGTGCTGCGTGCCCTGCGGCTGGGCGACGCCGGCGTGTACGCCGCCGCGCTCGCCGACACCGACATCGAGGTCCGTATCACCGCCGTCCGGGCCCTCGTCTCGGTGGATGCGGTCCCGGAACTGGCGGTAGCAGCCGCCGACCCGGCCCGCGAGGTCCGGGTCGCGGTGGCCCGCGGTCTCGGGGCCGTGCACGCCGCGGCCCCGGCGCCTCTCGACCCACTGCTGGATGACGCGGACCCGCTCGTCCGGGGCGCCACGTTGACCGCGCTGGCCGCCACCGGCTGCCCGCCCCGCTACGCCGCGCTGGCCGCGGCCGCCCTCGACGATCCCGCCTGGCAGGTCCGGGCCGGCGCCGCGACCGCCCTCCGGGCGGCCCCGCCCGCCCAGGCCGTCCAGGCCCTCGCCGGGGCCTTGGCCGACCCCAACGCGGATGTCCGCAAGGCCGTCGTCCTCTCCCTCCTCTCGCACCGCGACGAGCCCGGGGCCCGCACCGCCCTCGCGGCCGCCACCACCGACCCGGACGCCGACATCCGCGCCTACGCGTCCCGTGCGGCCTCGTGATGCCGGTCGACCAGCGGCCGATCAAGTGGAGTTGCTCATTTCCCATGCCGTACATGGACCACCCGCGCCGCGTCCCCAGGCTCGTCGTCATGGCGGGGAGCCCCCGCGCCCGCGCCGCGGCCTGTGCCCCTCGGCCGAGGGGCACCCACGAGGGACGCCGGCCCACGCCGTACGGGATAATGGGCGCATGCGGATCTCAGCCAGGGCGGACTACGCGGTACGTGCCGCGCTGCAGCTCGCCGCGTCCCAGGACGACGGGCCGCTGAAGGCCGAGGTCATCGCGGACGCCCAGGACATCCCGCACAAGTTCCTCGAGAGCATCCTGAACGACATGCGCCGGGGAGGTCTCGTGCTCAGCCGGCGCGGCGGCAACGGCGGCTACCGGCTTGCGCAGCCCGCGGATTCCATCAGCATCGCGGATGTCATCCGCGTCGTGGACGGGCCGCTGGTCTCGGTGCGCGGGGTCCGGCCCCCGGACCTGTCCTACACCGGCCCGGCCCGGTCGCTGCTCCCCCTGTGGATCGCGCTGCGGTCCAACGTCCGCGAGATCCTGGAGGGCGTGACGCTGGCGGACGTCGCGTCGGCCGACCTGCCCGCCGGTGTGTCCGCACTGACCGAGGCCCCCGGCGCCTGGACCAACCCCTGACCCGGTGCCCCGGCAGGCGGGGCACCGGATCGGAGTGAGGCCGGCGGAATCAGACCGCCGGAGCCGGGTAGGTCGGGTACTCCACCCCGGAGACGTGCTGGACGACGCGGATGACCTGGCACGAGTAGCCGAACTCGTTGTCGTACCACAGGTACAGGATCGCGTTGTCGCCGTCGACCTTGGTGGCGCCGGCGTCGACGATCGAGGCGTGGCGCGAACCGACGAAGTCCATGGAGACGGCGTCGGGCGCGGTGGTGAAGTCGATCTGGCGCTTCAGCGGCGAGTGCAGCGAGACGTCGCGGAGGTAGTCGAGGACCTCCTCGCGGGTGGTCTCGCGGCCCAGGCGCAGGCTGAGGATGGCGATCGAGACGTCCGGCACGGGGACGCGGATCGAGCTGCCGGTGATCGGCGCCTTGAGGTCCGGCAGCGCCTTGGCGACGGCGGAGGCGGCACCGGTCTCGGTGATGACCATGTTCAGCGGCGCGGAACGGCCGCGGCGGTCTGCCTTGTGGTAGTTGTCCAGCAGGTTCTGGTCGTTGGTGAACGAGTGAACGGTCTCCACGTGACCGCGCAGCACGCCGTACTCGTCGTCCATGGCCTTCAGCGGCGGGACGATCGCGTTGGTGGTGCAGGAGGCGCAGGACAGGATCTGCTCGTCCGGCTTGATCGTGTCGTGGTTGACGCCGTGCACGATGTTGGGGACGTCGCCCTTGCCCGGAGCTGTCAGCACGACCTTGTCGATGCCGGGGCGCAGGTGCTTCGACAGGCCCTCGCGGTCGCGCCACTTGCCGGTGTTGTCGATGAGGATGGCGTCCTTGATGCCGTACGCCGTGTAGTCGACCTCGGAGGGGTCATTGGCGTAGATCACCTTGATCGTGTTGCCGTTGGCGACGATCGTGTCGGTCGCCTCGTCGACGGTGATCGTGCCCTGGAACTGGCCGTGGATCGAGTCGCGGCGCAGCAGAGAGGCGCGCTTGACGATGTCCTGGTCGCCGCCCTGGCGGACGACGATGGCACGCAGGCGCAGGCCGTTGCCGGAGCCTGCCTTCTCGATGAGCAGGCGGGCGACGAGGCGGCCGATGCGGCCGAAGCCGTAGAGGACGACGTCGCGTCCCTCACGGCGCTCGATCTTGTTCTCACCGGTGGCGCCGGCGACGGCCTGGGCGGTGAAGTCCTCCACCGACAGTCCGCGGTCGTCGGCGCGGTAGGTCGCGGCGAGCATGCCGATGTCGATCTGGGACGGGCCGAGGTCGAGGGCGGCGAGCGCCTGCAGGAAGGGGAAGGTCTCGGTGACCGAGAGCTCCTCACCGGCGATCTGCCGGGCGAACCGGTGGGTCTTGAGAATGCTGACCACCGACTTGTTCACCAGGGAGCGGCTGTGAAGCAGGACGGTGACGTCCCGCTCCCTGTGCAGCTTCCCGATGATCGGGATCATCGACTCCGCGATCTCTTCGCGGTTCTTCCAGTTGGTGAACGAGTCGTCGTTGACAGTCACAGGTTTATCTTTCGAGCTAGGCGGCGCTCATATGCTAACCCCCTGCCATTTCGATCATCCAATCGACCCTGCGACAGCGTCGACTTGCCCTCGCTTGCCCCGATATACCCCTGGGCAGTCGCCGTCCTGCGTCAGGGACCGCCTGGAGAACCAGGTGATTCCGGCGGCCCTTCCCTCAGCGTGCGCAGGGCCTTCTCCAGCCGCAGGCGCCGGGACCGCGCCGTACCTGCCTGGAGCAGCGGCAGCATCAACAGGTACCGCTCGGTCCTGTCCAGCGCCTCGAACGCTTTCCTCGCCCCGGGGTCCGCCTCCAGTGCGGCCGTGAGGTCGGGCGGTACGGCGGCCGACTTCTGCGACTCGTACGCCCGGGCCCAGCGCCCGTCCTCCTGCGCCCTGCGGACCTCCGCCAGGCCGGGCTCCCGCATGCGTCCCTCTGCCGTGAGCCGCACGGCCTTGTCGACGTTCACCTGGGACCAGAGACTGTGGGGCCGTCGCGGAACGTACTTCTGCAGGTAGTGCCGGTCGTCGAGCGACCGCCGCTGTCCGGAGATCCAGCCGTAGCACAGCCCCGCGTCCACCAGTTCGTCGCTGGTGACCGACGGGATGCCGGAGTTCCGTTTGGCGACCTTGACCCACACGCCCTCCTGGCGCGTGTGGTGGTGCGCCAGCCAGTCCTCGAACGCCCGGGCGTCCGGGAAAGCGATGATCTCCACGCCGTCGAGTTCGTCCACGCGAATCAGGCTATCGCCCGCCGTACGGCCCGAAGTTGTGGTGGCACGGGAGCATGTCGTGCGGGCCCAGCGGGCCTTGATCTCCGCGAGCCGGTCGTAAGCCCGCCGGTGAACGCCTGACGCACGGCCCGGGCTCGCCGCGGACGCGCGGCGGAATCCGGCCCGGGACGGCGGGCCGGCGGCGCGGACAGGCGCCGGGTCAGACGCGGGTCACGCTGCGAGCCCCAGCTCCTGCCGCACCACGACGGCGTCGAGCCGGATCGCGAACGGGGCCACGTCCGAGATCTCCAGGGCGTCGACCTCGCTCCTGCCCAGGCCGACGGTCACATCGATGCACAGCGCCATGGCATAGAGGTGTTCACCGGTCTCCTCGTCCTGCAGGGCGAAGAAAAGGTCCCGGTAGTAGCTGGTGCGGTCCGCACCCTCCTCGTAGAACGAGAGCCCCGGCTCGCCCTTCTGCGCGCCGAGACCGGCGAACGCGCGGACGAGTTCCTGTTCGACGGTGTCCCAGCAGGAGGCGTCGGCGAAGGTCCCCGGGAGCGCCTGGCGGACGGCTTCCTTGAGGGAGATCACCATGACCATGACGGGTGCGGTTTCCTGGAGCCCCCAGCCGCGGACCATCTTGACGATGGCGCTGCCGGGAAGCGAGGCGGCGGCCTGCCGGATGTTGTCGAAGTCGAAGTTGACGGTCGCCGGGGCGATCGCCTCCTGGAACAGCCGGTCGACGGCGCGGGCCTGGTCGAGACGGTCCGGGTCCACCCGGATGACGGTCTTGAAAGCGGCGGCCAAGGCTCCTCCTGTGAGTCGCGGTGATCAAGAGAGGTCAGTATGCCGAGCCGGCCGCGCCGGGGCGACGGCGTCCCGCCGTGCGGACGGCGCCCGTACGAGGCCTGGCATCACGCCCTGGCACCCCTCTGTCACTCCCGAACCGCGCTGCTGCGGCGGGGCCTCGGCGCCCACGGACCCGACGCCCGAACCGCCCTCCGGCCGGGAGCCGCGCGCCCTACGGGGACACGAGCCCGGTCTCCGGCCGGCAGATCTCGCAGGGCCTGATGTCGGCCTCCCCGAGGGCGATCATCGCCTCCTCGCGGTTCAGCCGGCCGTGCGGACGCCGGTACATGTGACAGCCGCCGCGGTGCAGGATCGCGAAGTCGTCGGCCGTCGCCCGGGACGGCTCGATCTTCCACGAGGACCCTTCGCGCGCGGCGCGCTCCTGTTTCAGCCGGCGTACCTCCGCCGCCTCCAGCTCGCTGATCGTGGCCCGGGTGCGCTCCAGCTGGTAGGCCTGGTACTGCTCCACGATGCGCAGCTTCTGGAGACGGGACAGCTGAGGTGTCGGTTCGGACATGGTGCAAAGAGGTGTCTCGGTCGATCGCTCTACGCGGCAGTC
This sequence comes from Streptomyces sp. PKU-EA00015, assembly GCF_013387495.1. Lineage (GTDB taxonomy): Bacteria > Actinomycetota > Actinomycetes > Streptomycetales > Streptomycetaceae > Streptomyces. Next base: position 82,065 of record NZ_JABZEE010000034.1, read on the forward strand.
CCGACGTCCACGACGGGCACCGCCTCGGGCCGGGTGGCGGCCTTCAACCGCATCCGGGAGTCGACGGCCTTCTCCCGTTCGACGGTCTTCCAGTACGGGTGCGTGGCCACGGTGGCGGACAGTGCGAGGCACTCCGCGCGGAGCCTTTCCACGGCCGCTTTCTGCTCTTCCGTCCAGCCGGGGCTGTCGTCGCGGCCGCCGGTGACCTCGCCGGTGTGCGGATGCGTCAGGCCTTCCCACCCGGCCTGGGGCTCCACGCTCCACGGCAGGGTGCGGCACAGGGCGGCCAGCTCCGATGTCGCCTGGTGGAGGCGGGTCTGGGCGCCCCGCAGATCGTCGGGGAAGTCGGTGTCGGCCATGACCGAAACCATACTCCTGTTCGAATTTAATTGGCGAGTGCGGCGCGAGGTGTCGACACCTTGCTGCGGGCGCCTTGTCTCCTCGCGCCGTCACCGCCTCCGGCCGGTCACCGCGTCACGCGGCGTCGGCGCTACGACCGGCGGCGTGGCCTGCCGCGCTTGCCGCCCCGGGCGGCGCCGGAACCTGCCCTCGAGCTCCGGCCGGCCGACGTGCCGGCGGCGGGCTTGCGCTGTGCGCCGCCCTTGTCCTGGCTCCTGGCCTTCGCCCTGGCCTTGTCCGTCGCCTTGGCCTTGGGCTGGGCCTCGGCCGGGGGGCGGCCCCGCGTGCTGTTGACCGTGCGCCCGCGCACGATGCCGATGAACTGCTCCACCAGGTCGGTGGTCTCGTCCTGCGGCCAGGACAGCGCGACGCGTGACTGGGGGGCGTCCGAGACCGGCCGGTAGGTCAGGTCCCTGCGGTGGTGCAGGCGGGCCAGTGACTGCGGTACGACCAGCAGTCCCACCCCTGCCGCCACCAGTTCGACCGCGTCCGCGGTCGTGGCGGGACGCTCGATCGCGGGCCGCCCCGGAGGGCTCTCCCAGTCGAGAGTGTCGTCGAGGGGGTGCAGCACGATGTCGTCCGCGAGATCCTCGCTGGTCACCTCGTCGACCGCCGCGATGAGGTGGTCCTTGGGGACCACGACCACCGTCGTCTCGGTGTAGAGGGGGATGGCGCTGAGGTCCGTCCGGTCGACCGGCAGCCGTACGAGGCCGGCGTCGGCGCCGCCGCCGCGCAGCGCCTCGAACGCCTCGGCCGCCGCCACCCCGACGAGGGTCAGCGGGACATCGGGCAGCCGCTCGTTCCAGATCCGCACCCACTTCGTGGGCGTCACTCCCGGGACATAGGCGAGCCGGAACGAAGGGGATGCATCCGAACCTGTCACGCCGCAAGGCTACCTTTCGTGGTCAAAGGCAGCACACACGCTCGATACCCTTGACGCATGACGTCGCACCAGAGCACCCAGACGATGAAGCCCGCGACCGCGGCGAAGAAGCTGGGTGTGTACCTCGAGGCCACCCCCGCCGAGTTCCAGGAGGGTGTCGTCTCACGCGCCGAGCTGAACGCTCTGCAGGCCGACCCGCCCCAGTGGCTGCAGGACCTGCGGCGCGACGGCCCGCACCCCCGGCCGGTGGTCGCGGCGAAGCTCGGCATCTCGATCGCGGCCCTCGCCCGGGGCGGGATCACCGAACCCCTCACCACGGAGCAGATCGACGCGCTGAGGAAGGACCTCCCCGAGTGGCTGCAGAAGGAGCGGGCCACCCAGGCCGAAGTCCGGAAGGAAGCGGCGCGCATCAAGGCGAAGAACGCCGAGCGGACCGACCAGACGCGCCCCTGACCACAGGCTCCCCTGACCTCCCGGTCCGCACGACGCGGTCCGGTTCTCGGATCACCCGGCGGCTCGTCGTCGGCGGCGCGTGTGCGCCGAGGCCCACCGGGTTCGGGCCGTCGACCGGGCGTGCAACCTTCTCGCAACCTGTCGCGGAGTTGACTGGTCACCGTCCGCGTCATCAGTCCGTCGAGAGGGGTCGTCCTGTGAACGAGCACGGGAGCCGCCCGGTGGAGCTCACGTCCGCGGCCGCCGGACTGCTGCGGCGGCTGCGGGCGGCCCACGGGCCGCTGATGTTCCACCAGTCGGGCGGGTGCTGCGACGGCAGTGCGCCCATGTGCTACCCGGCCGGGGAGTTCCGGACCGGGGCGTCGGACGTGCTGCTGGCCGAGCTGCGCGTAACGGGGGTCGGGGAGCCGGTGCCGTTCTGGATGTCCCGCAGTCAGTACGAGCGATGGAGCCACACCCGGCTCGTGGTCGACGTGGTCGACGGCCGGGGCAGCGGCTTCTCGCTGGAGGCCCCCGAGGGAGTGCGGTTCCTGATCAGGTCGTTCATGGCCTGAGGCTGCCGACGACATTGGCCGTCGCCGCGATGCCCTCGTGAATGGTCGGCGCCATGCTCGTGCCCGCGAGAAAGAACCCGAGCAGGGCGCAGACCAGGGCATGGGACATCTTCAGACCACCGTTGCGCAGAAAGATCACTGCGAGGACGAGGAGCAGAAGCACCAACGAGATCGAAATGGCCATCGCCAACCTCCTTCGCCGCGCCGGAATTGCGGCATTCGGCGGCCAGTCTGGCGCAGCGCCGGGCCCGCACGGCCGACTGGCGTGTCCGCCGTACGGGTGACTCGGCTCAGCGGTCCTTCGAGCGCAGGAACCTCTCGAGTCCTGCCAGGTCGTCGGTGTTGATGTGGTCGACCCCGGCGGCCAGCAGTTCGCGCCATACGGCGTCGCGCGCCGGACCGGGCGTGTCGGGTGTGGCCCAGAAGCGGACCCGCCGTCCGCGCCCGTGGGCGGTGGCGACGAGGGAGCACAGCTTCTCCCGTTCCGCCGCGGGGAATTCACCGGTGCCGAGCCAGCTGAAGCTGTGGCTCCAATTGCCCGAGATCAGCGGGATGAAGGAAGCGGGAGCGGGTGCCGGGGCGGCGAGGTCGTCGAGGCGCCCGTCGTAGAAGGCGTACCTGTGGCGCTGCGCCTCCATGGGGGCGCGGGCGGCGCGGTCGCCCGAGACGACCGGAGTGACCGCGCCCAGGCGGACGCGGCCGTCGGTGCAGCTGCTCAGCATTCGCCGGTACTCGCGCAGTTGGCGGTCGAGTTCGAGGTAGGCGGCGACGCCGTCCGTCTTGATGTCGACGAGCAGTTGCACCGGCCGGTGGTAACCGCGGTAGACGCTGCCGTGGTTGGCGCGCACGCGGGCGAGCAGCGGTTCGAGGTAGAGGCCGCTCAGGGTGCGGGAGGGGTCGAGCTCGGCGGGCTCGTGGGCGACGAGCAGCTCGCCGTCGACGAGGAAGATGTCGGCCTCGACGCTGGTGAAGCCGTGCGAGAGGGCGTCGTGGAGCGGCCGTTCGTGCAGGTAGTCGTTGTGGGCGTGGGCCCGGCGGAGCGGCCTGGGCCGGGCGGGTCCGCCGCCGCGCTCGGCGGCCTGCGCGTGGGCGGGGGCGGCGACGGCGCCCGCCAGTGCGGCGGCGATCGTCGTGACGGCTCTGCGACGGGTGGTCGGCACGGTGGCCTCCGGGCTCGGCGAGTCGGACGGGACCCGGTGAGTATCCGACGGCGAGGCCCCAAGGGGCAGGGCGCAGCGAGGAGTTCGGCCATTCGTCATCTGTGTGCCCATCGCCGCGACTGCGGCGACGGGCGGTTGGCGTGTGGTCAGGAGGTGATGTCGGACCAGTGGACGGTGCGGTCGCACCAGCGCTTCAGCAGGGCGTGGTCGTGCCCCATCGCGAGGAGTCCGGCGCCGCTGTCCTGCCGGTAGCTCTCGACGACGGCCACGAGGGCCGCCGTGGTGGAGGTGTCCGGCATCGCGGTCATCTCGTCGCAGACCGGCCGGCGCGGACGGAGCACCAGTGCGCGGGCGAGGCAGGCGCGTTGCAGCTGCCCGTCGCTGACCTCGTGGGGCAGGCCGCCGCGCCGAAGGTCAGCGCGGCGGCGTGCGCCTGGCGGCCGCAGCCCGTATCGATCGGGGTGTCACGGGGCCTGGAGATCGACGAGCGCGGCCAGCACCTCCTTGTGCCGGCCCGGGGTGCCGAGCGCGATCTCGTCGGCCTTGGCCCGCTTCAGGTAGAGGTGCGCGGGGTGTTCCCAGGTCATGCCGATCCCGCCGTGCAGCTGCACGCACTCCTCGGCGGCGTGCACGGCGACCCGGGAGCAGTACGCCTGGGCGACGGCCACCGCCACCGCCGCGTCGGGGCTGCCGGTGGCCAGGGCGTCGGCAGCGGCGCGCGCGGCCGCCCGGGCCGAGACGACCTCCAGCCACAGCTGGGCCATACGGTGCTTGAGCGCCTGGAACGAGCCGAGGGGCCGGTTGAACTGGTGCCGCTCCCGCGTGTGCCGGACCGTCTCCTCCAGACACCATTCCGCGACGCCCAGTTGCTCGGACGCGAGCAGGCCCGCCCCCGCGAGCAGCCCTCGCCGCACGGCCGCCTCCCCCGTCTCGCGGTCGGCGACGCGGGTGCCGGCCGGGCCGGGGGTGACGGCGGCGAGCGGACGGGTCAGGTCGAACGCGGTCTGCGGCTCCACCGAGACCTCGGAACGCTCCAGCAGGTACAGGCCGTCCGCGCGGAGCACGAGGAACACGTCGGCGCGGACGGCGTCGGCGACGCCGGTGACGCGTCCCGCGTCGCCCGCCGGCGGTGCGTCGGCGGCCGACAGCGGCAGTGCGGCCACGGCGGTGCGGCGGCCCGCCGCGAGGTCGCCGAGCAGCGCGGTCACGTCCCCGGAGGCGTCACCGAGCGCGAGCAGCACCTCCGTCGCGATGACGGAACTGGTGAGGTACGGCGCCGGGGCGACGCTGCGGCCGAGTTCCTCCAGGACGACGGCCGCCTCGCGGTGGCTCGCGCCCTGGCCGCCCAGCTCCTCGGGCACGAGAAGTCCGGCGGCGCCGACGTCGGACGCCAGGGCCTTCCACAGACCGGCGTCGTACGGGCTGCCGCTCTCGGCGGCGCCCGCGACGAGCGCGGCGGGGTCGGCGTGGTCGGAGAGCAGCGAGCGGACGGCTGCCCGCAGATCGGTCTCGGTCTCGGAGTACAGCAGATCCGTCATCGCGCGAGGTCCTTCCAGGCGATGTCCTTGTCGCTGCGCGGTTCGGCGGGCAGGCCGAGGACACGTTCGGCGACGATGTTCAGCAGCACCTCGCTGGTGCCGCCCTCGATGGAGTTGCCCTTGGAGCGCAGGTAGCGGTAGCCGGCCTCACGCCCGGTGAAGTCGACGAGCTCGGGGCGGCTCATGGTCCAGTCGTCGTACAACAGCCCTTCTTCACCGAGGAGTTCGACCTCCAGGCCGCTGATCTCCTGGTTGAGCCGGGCGAAGGCGAGCTTCGTGCCGCTGCCCTCCGGGCCGGGCTGGCCCGCGACGAGCTGCTGGCGCAGCCGTTCGCCGGTGAGCCGGGCGACCTCGGCCTCGACCCACAGCGTCATCAGCCGCTGGTGCAGGTCGTGGGTGCGCAGCTCCGGGCGTTCGCGCCAGGTGCGGGCGACGGTGCCGATCATCCCGCCCTCGCGGGGCAGCCGCATGCCTCCGATGGAGACCCGCTCGTTCATCAGCGTGGTCTGGGCGACCCTCCAGCCGTCGCCGACCTCGCCGAGCCGGTGCGCGTCGGGGATGCGCACCTCGGTGAGGAAGACCTCGTTGAACTCCGCCTCGCCGGTGATCTGCCGCAGCGGGCGGACCTCGACGCCGGGGTCGGTCATGTCGCAGACGAAGTAGGTGATGCCCTGGTGCTTGGGCACGTCGGGGTCGGTGCGGGCGATGAGGATGGCCCAGCGGGCGACGTGGGCGCTGGACGTCCACACCTTCTGCCCGGTCACCACCCAGTCGTCGCCGTCGCGGACCGCGCGGGTGCCGAGCGCCGCGAGGTCGGAGCCGGCGCCGGGTTCGCTGAACAGCTGGCACCACACCTCCTCGCCGGTCCACAGGGGTTCGAGGAAGCGCTGCTTCACCTCCTCGGAGCCGTAGGCGAGGATCGTCGGCGCGGCCATGCCGAGGCCGATGCCGATGCGGCGCGGGTCGTTGTCAGGCGCGCCGGCGGCGTCGAGCTCGGCGTCGACGACGGCCTGCAAAGAGCGCGGCGCGCCGAGGCCGCCGAGGCCCTCGGGATAGTGCACCCAGGCCAGGCCGGCCGCGAATCGGGCCCGGAGGAAGTCACCGCGCGCGGTGGTGCCCGGAGGGTGTGCGGCGAGCAACTCCTGCGTGCGTGCCCGCAGTTCGGCTGCGTCCGGTGCCTTCTTCATCGGCCGGCTCCTTCCGGGACGACGACGAGGCGGCCGGTGGTCGTGCCGTCGGCGACTCGCTGGACGGCGTCGGCGGCGTCCTTGAAGGGGACCCGCTCACTGACCAGGGGCTTGATCAGACCCTTGGCGGCGTACTCGGTCAGCGTCCGGTGGCAGTGCGCGATGGACGCGGGGTCCTTGCGGGCGTAGAGGCCCCAGTGCAGGCCCATGATCGAGTAGTTCTTGACCAGGGCGTGGTTGAGCGCGGGCGCCGGGATGTCGCCACTGGCGAAGCCGACGATCACGATGCGGCCCTCGAAGGCCACGCACTTGGCGGACTTGGCGTACGCGTCGCCGCCGACGGGGTCGTAGATCACGTCGGCGCCGCGGCCGCCGGTGGCCTCCTTGACGGCGGCGACGATGTCCTCGGTGCGGCGGTCGACGACCACGTCGCAGCCCAGTTCGCGTGCGACGGCAGCCTTCTGCGGGCCGCCGACGACACCGATGACCTTCGCTCCGGCCGCCTTGCCGAGCTGCACGGCGGCGCTGCCGACGCCTCCGGCCGCGGCATGGACGAGCAGCGTCTCGCCCTCCTTGAGGCCGGCCCTGCGGTGGAGTCCGAACCAGCCGGTCTGGTAACCGATGTGCAGGGCCGCGGCCTCGGCGTCGTCCAGGGCGTCGGGCGCGGGCAGCAGAGCGGCCTCGTCCGCGATCACGTACTCGGCGAGACCACCGTGCGGCAGGGCCGGGTTGGCGATCACCCGGCGGCCGTCCTCGGTCTCCCCGCAGATCTCCACGCCCGGGGTGAAGGGCAGCGGCGGCTTGATCTGGTACTGGCCCCGGCACAGCAGCGCGTCGGGGAAGTTGATGTTCGCGGCACGGACCCGGAGGAGGACCTGCCCTTCGCCGGGCGTGGGCCGGTCCACCTCCTCGAGCCGCATCACCTCGCTCGGCTCGCCGCTCCGGTGCACTTGCCATGCCTGCATGTCAGGGCCTCCCACAAGCCGTAGGGCGTACTGTACTGGGAGCATACTAAGCGGTCGCTTGCCCCTCGTGGAAGACCCTTCCCGGCCGCCCGCCGGATTCTCAGCCGCGCTTGGGCCTCGCCCGGACGTGCATCCGCTCCCCCTGCGGGCCGAACAGGCTCAGGAACTCCACCGGCCGGCCGTCGGCCGCACCGAACCAGTGCGGCACCCGGGTGTCGAACTCCGCCGCCTCCCCCGGACCCAGCACCACGTCGTGGTCGCCGAGCAGCAGCCGGAGTCGGCCGGAGAGCACGTACAGCCACTCGTACCCCTCGTGCGTGCGCTGCTCGGGGGGCTCCTCGGCCGGCCTGTGCACCACCTTGTACGCCTGGAGCCCGCCGGGCCGGTTGGTGAGCGGATACATCGTCCGGTGACCGCGCACGATCGGCTTCGACCGCACGCGCGGGTCACCGACGGGAGGGGCCCCGACCAGTTCGTCGAGCGGCACCTGGTGGGCACGGGCGATGGGCAGCAGCAGCTCCAGGCTGGGCCTGCGTCCGCCCGACTCCAGCCGGGACAGGGTGCTCACCGAGATGCCGGTCGCCTCCGACAGGGCTCCGAGCGTGGCGCCTCGCTCGCGCCGGATCCTGCGGAGCCGCGGCCCCACCTCGTTCAGTACGGCGTCCAGCCGTGCGTCGTCGTCCATGCGTTCCATTGCAGAAACAGCAAGGACTTTTGTCAATCTCGCGTGACCCCAGGCCCTACTCGCGCGACCCCAGGCCCTAGCGGACGATGACCTCGGCGATCTGCGGCGTACCGCTCTGCCACACCAGGCGAACCGCGTCGGCCGTGCGGTTGCCCGTGTTCAGCTGCGAGTACGCCCGCCGGATCTCGCCGACCCGCCGCCAGGTGCCGTCCTGTGCCCGCAGCTCGACGAGCGCGCGTGCCACGGTGTCGCCGGGCTGGAGCACCTTCACCGTCCGCACGGCCCGCGCGGGGCCGAGGTCCACGGTCAGGGCCTCGTCCGGCTCGGGAGCACGTCCGGCACGGTAGGCGGTGTCCGGGTCTCCGTCGGCCGCGGCGCGCAGTGCGGAGCCGGCCGCCGGGGGCGGGCCTCCGCTCACGGAGGCGCTGTCCGTGGCGACCGAGAACTCCCTGACGACGAGCCAGTTGGTCTGGCCCGCCGTCGCCCTGGCCCGTACGTAGCGGGCGGTGGCGCCCTCGGGGGCGGTGGCCGTGACGTCGGGCGTTCCGGAGAAGGCCGTCAGCTGCTGCCAGTTCATGCCGTCGGACGAATACTCCAGCACACCCTGGCGCAGGTAGTCGTTCGGGCTGGTCGGCTTGCCCATGGCCAGCGTGACGGTGCCGATCGGCCGCTCCCGGCGCAGGTCGACGCCGACGTGGTCGCCCGCCGCGGGCGCCCTGCTGCTCCAGTAGAACGTGGTGTCGTCGTCGTCGATCATCCGCGCGGGCACGTTGTCACGGTAGGTGCCGATGCTGCTGGTGGCCCTGATGCCGCCGGGCACGCCGAGGATGCGGTCGTGCTCGGCCCGCGCGTCCTCGACGAACCTGTCCAGCACGCCTTCGCCGACGACGACGGGGACCTTCGTGCCGCCGAGTCCCGTGTAGAGGAACGACCTGGCGGTGGCGAGCAGTCCGGGAAGGCGACCGCGCAGCTCCCACGCCTCGGCGGCGTCACCGTCGCGGGCGGCCTCCACGAGCCGCAGCGCGGTGCCTGCCGCCACGGCCCACGCCTCCGTCGCGTCGAGCCAGGGGCCGGCGTCGTCGACGAAGCCCGGCTCGGGAAGGCGGTCGCGCAGCACCGACGGCGCCGTACGCAGCCCGTCCAGGGTCGCGTGGAGCCGGTCCGCGTCACCGTCGCGCCAGAACCCCTCGAAGGCGGCGGCCAGTTCGGGCGCCTGCTGTACGTTCAGCCGCGAGCTGTAGTTGACGTCCGCGAAGGCCCGCAGGGCCCGTTCGGTGCGGCCGTCGCCGCCCGCGTACCACCGCAGCGCGGCCAGCCATGAGGTGCGCGGGTCGTAGGCGCTGTCGTTCCAGGTGTAGTCGGCGACCGTGAACAGCGCGATCTTCGACGCGTACGGCTGGATCATCGGATTCGCGGTGATGCCGGCCAGTTCGGCGGGCAGACCCTTCTCCCGGCCGCTGAAGGGGCCGAGCAGCAGGCGGTTGGTGACGTAGTCGTTGACGGGGTAGTTGTCCCAGGTCAGGATCGGGTGGGCGAAGACCGAGCGGGCGGCGCGCGCCTGGGCGACCGTCATGGTCGGCGCGATGACACCGATGCCGGTCCACTCGACGACGACGTCCGCGTCGAGCTGCCCGGCCAGCGCCTTCTTGTAGGCGGTCGCCGTCACGTTGTAGTACTCGGTCGGCACCATCTGCAGGGGCTCGGCACCGGGGTGGGCGGCGATGAACTCGCGGTTCACCCGATTGAGCAGGTGGGCCTGCGCCGCACCCGCCGCACCGCCGCCGGTGCCCCATCGGGCCTGGTCCTCGGGGCAGTTCCACTTCGTGTAGCTGATGTCGTCCAGCGGCACGGCGAAGGTGCGTACGCCGATGTCCCAGATCGTCCGGAACTTGTCGATGAGGGCGCGGGTGTCGGCCTCGGAGCTGTAGCAGACGGACAGGCCCGGGGACAGGGCGTAGGTGAAGTCCACGTGCCGCTGCTCGGCCCGGTCGACCAGCTCCTCGATGCGCGCCAGCGCCGAGGCCGGGTAGGGCTCGCGCCACTTGTCGCGCAGATAGGGGTCGTCCTTGGGCGAGTACACGTAGATGTTCATCTTGTGCTCGCCGTAGAAGTCGAGCTGGTCCAGCCGGGCCTCGTGCGACCACGGGGTGCCGTAGAAGCCCTCGATGACGCCGCGCAGGGGGGTGGCGGGCCAGTCGCGGACGATCAGGCCGGGCACCTGGGCGCCCGGGCGGTCGCGGTGCGGCAGGACCTGGCGCAGGGTCTGGGCGGCGTAGTAGGTGCCCGTGGCGTCCTTGCCGGCGAGGACGATCCGGTCGTGGCCGATACCGAGGACATAGCCGTCGGCGGGAAGTTGCTCCGGGCCCTCGGCGTCGAGCGCGGCCAGGGCGTCCAGGGCCCCGGCGGAGCCGACATGGACGGTCAGCCGGTCGTCGACGGCACGCTCGCCGCGCACGACCCGGTCGGCGCCCGCCTCGTGCAGCGCCTTCTCGGTGACGTCGAGTGCCTGCGGGTCGGCGTCCTCGTCGGCGACCAGAGTGACGGTCGAAGTGATGGTGACCCGGTCGTCCAGGGACTGGACCTCGCGTGGGGTGGGGGTGACGGCCCCAGACCTGCCGTCCGGCCCGTGCCCGTCGGCGGCCTCGCCGACGGCTGGGGTACATGCGAGCGTGAGTGCCGCGACCAGGGCGGCTATTCGCAGGCGAAGCGTCACATTTCCTCCATGGGCCGCTCGGGTCGCACAAGGAAGTCGCGCATCACATCACTGCCCAGTGATGTGCCCGGTCACAAGCCGTGTCAATCCGCAGCCCACGCTGTCCCGTTCCCGTAGGGCTCGTTCACGGCGCGTACAGGGACGCGGCCGCCGGACGGGCAGCGCCTCGGGACGAGAAAACGAAGCCCCGGACCGCGACGCGGTCCGGGGCCGGGGTGCCGGCGCGTCAGCGCGGGAACACCTCGAACGTGACGGCGGGCCGGCCGCCGAAGCGCGGCGCCGCCGCCTCGGCCATACCGGTGAGGAAGGTGCGGCAGTACTCCTCCGGGTCCTTGTCCGTCAGACCCTCGATGTACAAGCGGTGCTCCAGGAGCGAGCGCACGGAGCGCTCCAGACCGGGCCCCGCGTCGACCGCATGGGTCGGGTTGTTCGAGCCCGCCACGGCCACCCACCGCACGCCGTCCCAGGGTTCGAGCCCTTGCTCGGAGATGAGCTCGGGGAAGATCCAGCGGTTGCCCGCGTCGCCGGCGGCGTCCAGGGTCGCCCGTCCCACGGCGCGGTGGTCGGGGGTGTTCCAGACCGTGCCGCCCCAGGTGTCGCGGTGGTTCAGTGTGATGACCAGCTCGGGGCGGTGGCGGCGGATGGCGGCCGCGATGTCGCGCCGCAACCCCGTCCCGTACTCGATGACCCCGTCCTCGTGGTCGAGGAACTCCACGGTGGGGACACCCACGACCGCGGCGCTGGCGCGCTGCTCCTGCTCGCGCAGCGCCGCGCACTCGGCCGGGGCGATGGAGTCGATGCCCGCCTCGCCGCGGGTGGCGAGGACGTAGACGACCTCGCGTCCCCCGTCGGTCCACCCGGCGATGGCGGCGGCGCAGCCGTATTCGAGGTCGTCGGGGTGGGCGACGACGGCCAGGGCGCGCTGCCAGTCGCCGGGCATCTCCTGGAGCTGTTCGGTCACTTGATCCGTCATGGCCGCAGGATACGGCCCCGCCTGCCGGACACAACGGATGGTGCGTCAGACCTCGTCACGGGCGAGGGCCAGCAGGCGGTCGAGGACCCTGGTGCCGCTCGCCCGCACGCCGTCGTGCTCGTACTCGTCGGTGACCCAGGTGCGCAGACCGCGGACGGCGCGGGCCGTGCGCAGGGAGTCGGCGGTGTCGACGTACATGTCGTCGTGGTAGACGGCCGCGGCGACCGGCACCTCGTTGACGGCGAGACGCGCCGGGTCGTAGAGCGCCGGCCAGTCGGCGCGGGCTGCGAGCAGTTCGGCGGCCTCGCGCAGCGGGCGCAGCGCGGGGTCCGCCTCGAAGTGCCAGGGGTGGATGGTCTCCCCGGTGAACATCAGCGGACTCTCGCCGGCGAGCGTCGTCGCCGCGTCGAACTCCGGGAACTCGGCGCGTACGCGTTCGGCGGACCAGCCGGTGGGCCGGCCGCCCTGGGCGTAGATCGCCTCGTGGAGCACGGCGTACAAGGGGTTGGCGGCGAACGACAGGACGGGGCGGACGGCTTCCTGGAAGGCGTCGGAGAGTTCCTGGCCCGCCGCGGTGCGCACGAAGGCGTTCTCGAGCAGGTAGTGCAGCTGGTGGCTGCCGTCCTGGCCGCCGAGGAGGATGCCGAGCGACTGGAAGGCTTCGGGCGTGAGGGTGTAGCCGCCGGGCAGCACGGTGGGACGGTCCGCGAGGTGGGCGGCGATGCGGCGGGCGCGCTCGACGTCCTGCGGGTAACGGGCGTAGTGGGCCTCCACCTTGCGGCGGATACGCGGATAGGCGGCGCGGTAGACGTCGTCGGCGTGCGCGTCCAGGGCGGGCAGACCGCCGGTGATCAGAGCGGTGTGCAGTCCTTCGGGGGCCGTGGACAGATAGTGGGTGGTGCAGAAGCCGCCGAAGCTCTGGCCGAGGACGGTCCAGGGCGCCCCGCCGGTGAGCCGCCGCCGGATGGTCTCGCAGTCGCGGACGATGGAGTCGGCGCGGAAGCGGGCGAGGTGCGCGACCTGTTGCCGAGGTCCGCCGCGCAGCGGGAGCGTCTGGCGGTTGAGGGGCGTGGAGCGGCCGGTGCCGCGCTGGTCGAGGAGGAGTACGCGGTACTCCTCCACGGCGCGGGCGAGCCAGGCCTGCGCCCCGGTGAAGCGGCGGGCGGCGTTGCCGGGACCGCCCTCCAGGTACAGCAGCCAGGGCAGGTCGTCGCCCGTGCGGCCGGCGCCGGTGACCTCGCGGCCGTAGAGCTCGATCTGCTCGCCGTCGGGATCGCCGTGGTCGAGCGGGACGGTGAAGCGGTGGTCGGTGAGGACGACTCCCGGCTGCCGGTAGCTGGCCAATGCTGCTCCTGATGTGTGACCTGTGTTCCCTGTGCGCGCCCCCGCCCGCCCAGTGGATCACAGGGGCGGGCGGGGACGCGCGACGGGCCGGTCAGCCGGTGGGGAAGTCGTCCGGTGTCCTGATGCGGTCGCGGACCCAGACGCCGGCGGGCTTCAGCGACGTGGTGCCGGTCCAGGGACCGTTGTCGGCGCACGTCCCCGTCTTGAACACGGCTCCGGAGCGGTGGTCGTCCGAGTAGTTCCAGTTCACCCAGCTGATCTTCTTGCTCGCCATCAGATCGAGGTAGCGCTGGGACATGGCGAAGTCGTTCGCCCCTTCGCCCGCGTAGTCCTGGGTGCCGAACTCGGTGACGAACACGGGCAGTTTGTCGGCCGCGCGGGACAGGGTGTTCAGGTACTCGTCCCGGTGCGAGGCCGCGTAGAAGTGGAACGTGTACATGATGTTGGCCGCGTCGACCGGGTTGTTCACGACCTCGCTCTCGTTCGAACCCTCCGAGACGCCGAGCGAGGACCAGGCGCGGGTGCCGACGAGGACCGGGGTGTCCGGGTCGTTCTGCCGGATGACGGGGACGAGCTGCTCGGCGTAGTTCTTGATCGTGGACCAGCTCACTCCGCTGGGCTCGTTGGCGATTTCGAACAGCAGGTTGTTCTTGCTGCGGTGGCGCTGGGCGATCTCGGTGAAGAACGTCCTGGCGCGGGCGAGGTTGTGGTTCGGGTCGCCCGGGCTGAGCATGTGCCAGTCGACGATCGCGTACATGCCGCGTGCGGTGGCCTGCTCGATGATCGAGTGGACCTTGTCGGTGAAGCCGCGGGGGTCCGTCTCGTAGCCGCCTTCCTGGATGTACATGGAGATGCGCAGGACGTCGGCGTTCCAGTCGGTGGCCAGGGCGCCCAGGGATCCGGTGGTGACGCACTGGCTGTACCACTGGAGGCCGTGGGTGCTCATACCGCGCAGCTGGACGGGCTTTCCGTACTGGTTGCACAGCTTGGTGCCGCACACCTTCAGCTGGCCGTTGACGGCGACGGGCGTGCCGGCGGAGGCGGGTGCGGTGTCGACGGCGAGGTGGTCGACGTTGGGTCCGCCGTTGGCGGTGGTGGCGGTCGCCCTGATGGTGTTGGCACCGGCCCTGAGGTCGGCCGCGACGGTGACCGTCGACCAGGAGGTCCACGAGCCGGTCCCATTGAAGGCGCGCTCGTCGGCGGCCAGGGTGCCGTTGACGGAGAGGTCCATCGGGCGGTTCGCGGTGGTGCCGTTGGCGTAGCGCAGGGTCAGGGTCGCCCGGCCGGCCTGTGCGGCGTTGACCGTCCACTGGACGTAACCGCCGCTGACATTGTCGTAGTTGACGAAGCCGGTGCCGGTGTAGCCGGTGTGGTCGGACTCCACGAGCCCGCGCGAGACGGTCGCGTTCTCGGCCTCGTGGGTGACGGCCGCCGCGGCGGCGCGGGGTTCGGGGACGGGGGCTGCGGGCGCCGTGGGCGCGGCGGTCAGGGCGAGCGTCAGTGCGGTGCCGATCACGCCGAGGGCGGTGAGCGGGTGTTTCCAGAGCCGTGCCGGTCTCATGGGGGGTCTCCGTTGGCTGGGCGGAAGGGCCGGGACAAGAACCGGTGCATCGCGCAGGGTCGATTGGAAGGAAACTTTCCTAACCGAGAGGGATAGCAGGGGTGACCGCCGCTCGGCAAGGGCCCTGACGGCAGGAGCCCGTCCGCCATGGGAGCGGCGCGCCGCTCGTGAGCCGTGCCCTTGCCAGGCGGTGGCAGGCCATGTTGATCTGCTCCCTGCCCCCGTAAGTGAAGGTGGTTCCCATGGCCCTGTTCGATCTCCCGCTCGACGAGCTGCGCAGGTACCGCAGCGCCTCCGCCGAACCGGCGGACTTCGACGCGTTCTGGACGAAGACGCTGGAGGAGTCCCGCGCCCACGCCCTCGGCGCGCGCTTCGAGCCCGTCGCGACCGGTCTGACGTCGGTGGAGGTCCACGACGTGACCTTCGCCGGATTCGGGGGCCACCCGGTGAAGGGCTGGCTGGTGCTGCCCGCCGGGACCGCCGAACCGGTGCCGGTGGTCGTGGAGTTCCTCGGCTACGGCGGCGGACGCGGACTGCCCCACACCCATCTGCTGTGGGCGTCGGCGGGTCTCGCACACTTCGTCATGGACACCCGCGGGCAGGGCAGCGGCTGGACGAACGGCAGCACACCGGACCCGGTGGGCAGCGGGCCCGCCTTCCCCGGCTACCTAACGAGGGGTATCGAGGACCCGCACGAGTTCTACTACCGGCGAGTGTTCACCGACGCCGTACGCGCGGTCGAGGCGGCGCGCTCGCATCCGCTGACGGACGCCTCCAGGACGGCGGCCGTCGGCGTGAGCCAGGGCGGCGGCATCGCGCTCGCGGTGGGCGGCCTGGTGCCGGATCTCGCGGCCGTCGCCCCGGACGTGCCGTTCCTGTGCGACTTCCCTCGTGCCACGACGCTGACCGACCGTGACCCCTACCGGGAGGTCGGCAACTACCTGCGGACCCATCGCGGCCGAAGCGAGCAGGCGGCGCGCACCCTCGCGTACTTCGACGGGGTCCACTTCGCGGCGCGAGGGCGTGCCCCGGCGCTCTTCTCGGCGGCGCTGGAGGACCAGACGTGCCCGCCGTCGACGGTGTTCGCCGCCTTCAACGCCTATGCCCACGAGGACAAGCGGATCGAGGTCTACGACTTCAACGACCACGAGGGCGGCGGCCCGCACCAGGAGGCCGCCCAACTGGCCTGGCTGCCGGGCGCGTTGAGGCGGTGACGGGACGGCCACAGGCGGGGCCCTCTTGACCGGACCGGGCACCCTCCCTAACGTGCCGTAGAAAGCGCTTGCCCAACCGGCCGCCCGCGCACCCCGTACTCCCCCGAGGAGGCCCGAGATGAACCCTCCCGGTGCAGCCGCCGTGTACGACGGCCTGCCCGGCGGGATCGGCGTGTCCCGCCTGCGCGTGTACGACTGGCCGGCAGCGGACGGTCTGCGCGGCGGAACGCCCCATCTGCACCTGACCTGTTCGGAGGGGTACGCCGTGACCGGAGGGCGCGGCGCGGTGCAGACGCTGGCCGCCTCCGGGTTCGAGGAGACGCCGCTCGCTCCCGGCGCCCTGGTCTGGTTCACGCCCGGCACGATCCACCGGCTGGTCAACGAGGGCGATCTGACCATCGTCGTCCTCATGCAGAACTGCGGTCTGCCGGAGGCCGGTGACGCGGTGCTCACCCTGCCG
The DNA here is from genome assembly GCF_013387495.1 of Streptomyces sp. PKU-EA00015. GTDB lineage: Bacteria > Actinomycetota > Actinomycetes > Streptomycetales > Streptomycetaceae > Streptomyces. The sequence continues at coordinate 98,154 of NZ_JABZEE010000034.1, forward strand.
CCGCCGTACCTGGCCGACCCGGCCCGCTACCGGGCGACCGTCGCCCTGCCGCCGACCGCCTCCGAGGAGGAGCTCGCCACGGCCGCCCGGCGCCGCCGCGACCTGGCGATCGAGGGCTTCACCGCGCTGCGCGCGGCGGCTGCGGCCGGGGACCCTGAGCCGCTGGCCGCGTTCCATCGGGCGGCGGCCTCCCTGGTGCGCCCGCTCGCGGGCCGCTGGCGCGAGCGGTGGCTGACGGGTGCCGCGGCCGCGTCGGCCGCCACCGGCACACAGTTGGCGCGCCTGGAACGGGGCGACGCCCGCTACCTCGCGGACGCCGTCGTACGGGCGGAACGACCCGCGGCACGCGGCCGGTTCGGCATGTGCGGCCGCCTCGACGTGTACGACGCAGAGCCCGCAGACGTACGCGACGCGCGGCCCGCATGAGGCCGGCCCGGGGGGTCGGTCCACTGAGCCGGGGCGCGGGCGCGGGCCGGAGGGCGGCCGGCGGTGTCCCGGCAGTCCCCGGGACGGCGGCCCACGCGACGGTGAGCCGCCGGCACGTGGGCGCATCGAACCAGTCGCCGCCCAGCGCATGCGGCGCGTTCACAGGAGGGAGCGCGAGGACACCTCCCGTACGGTTCCCGAGGCCAGTCCCCGCGGCAACAGGCTGCGCGGCAACGCCCAGGCGCACCCCGCGTTCGGACGTGGCGAGGATCAGATGACGCCGCGGATCGCCGCCTCGAACCCTTCGACGTGGCCCGCGGCGAGGGCTGCGGCCTTCTCCGCATCGCGGTCGATGACGGCGCGCAGCAGCGGCCCGTGCTCGTGCACGTGACCCGCCAGATCCGGCAGGCGGTCGATGAACAGACACCAGATCCGCGTGGCCAGGTTGTCGTACCTGACCAGGGTCCGCACGGTGCTGGCCCAGGGCTGTGCCATCGATCTGGATCCGCGGGTGACGCCCGTCGGTTCGTGCCTGACAACGGTGCTGGCGCAGGCTCCGATCACCCTTGTCGTGCGGGGTGAAGGAGCTTCCAGCGTGTGGCTGATGGTCCGCTCCTCGTTCGCGTCCTACCTTGCCACCTGGCTCGTCGACGCCTGCACGGAATACCGGGGAGACACCGGATGAGCATCAGTGTCTTCGACATGTTCAAGGTCGGCATCGGGCCCTCCAGCTCCCACACCGTGGGCCCGATGCGCGCGGCACGCTCCTTCGTGTACGCGCTGGAGCAGGACGGCCTGCTGGCGGAGACGAGCCGCGTCCATGTCGAGCTGTTCGGCTCGCTGGGCGCCCACCGGGCACGGCCATGGCAGTGTGAAGGCCGTCGTCCAGCCTGACGTGCGATCCGGTCGGCGGTCTGGTCCAGATCCCCTGTATCGAACGCAACGCGGTGGCCTCCCTGAAGGCAACCGGACCGTGGTCTTCAGCTGACGCTGCTGAGCCTCCCGCTACGCGGCCGGAGCCGCCGGTGCGGCGAGGAAGCGGTGCAGTGAGGTCTTCAGCGCGGCGACGAACGCCTCGCGGGTCGCCTCGTCGACGAGGTCCAGGGACAGGTACGGGTTGAGGTCCTCGAGTTCGACGAGCAGCAGTCGCAAGTCGCGGGTGCGGCAGGCGTCGACGCGCTGGATGCCGTGGTCGACGGTGTTCCAGGCGATGAAGCGCCGGGCGAAGTCGAGGTCGGCCGCGGTGGGTTCGTACGGCTCCAGGTCCCAGCGGCGGGCGGGGTCGGGGGCGTGGAGGGCGTACTGGAAGGTGTCGTCGACGAAGTAGAAGGAGACCTCGTAGAGGAAGTCGACGCGCGGCTGTATCAGCACGTCGCCGCGTATGAGGCCGGGGAGCTGCTCGGCGTCCGCGAAGTGGAGGCCGATGGAGTCGGCGCCGGCCCTGGGCTTGACGGCGTACGCGTCGCAGGCGGGCAGCAGGCCGAGGTCGTCGAGCCGGTCCACCGTGGGGATGACCGGGTAGCCGGCCCTGGTGAGGTCCAGCAGGTACTGCTTGCCCGCCATGTCGCCGCGTGCGGTCAGCGGGTTGTAGATCCGGGCGCCGGTCCTTGTGGCCTGCTCGCGGAAGGCGTCGTACGCGTCCTGGTAGTGCAGGACGGGCCCGCTGTTGCGCACCACGACACCGTCGAAGCCGTCCATCAGCGCGGCCGCGTCCGCCGGGTGGGCGAGGGCGAGGTCGAAGTCCTCGCGCAGCCGTGAGGACAGGTGGATGTCCTCGTCGCAGTACCGCCGTCCCTTGGCCGGGTAGGCGAGGTCGGTGACGTACAGCAGGCGGGGCCTGGCGGACACGGGGCGGCTCCTGAGTTCGGTTGACCGTAAAACTACCCGGGTCCGGTCACAGGCGGTGCAGCAGGACCTCGGTCAGCACGCCGTCCGCCGCCCGCGCGGTCATGTACGTGTGGTGGGGCTGTCGCCTGCGGTCGGTCGGGGAGCCCGGGTTGAGGAGCCGCAGGCCGCCGGGGGCCGTGGTGTCCCACGGGATGTGGCTGTGGCCGAAGACCAGCACGTCGAGGTCCGGGAACCGCTCGGCGCAGCGCCGTTCGCGTCCGGCGGCGGGGCCTGTCTCGTGCACCACGCCGAACCGGAGACCGCCGAGCTCCGCGCGGGCCACCTCCGGCAGCCGGGCGCGCAACGCGTCGCCGTCGTTGTTGCCGTACACAGCGAGGAGGCGGGCGGAGCGGTCCTCAAGGAGGTCGAGGGTCGCGGTGTCGACCCAGTCGCCGGCGTGGATCACCACGTCGGCCTCCCCGACACGGGCCATCACCTCGTCGGGAAGGCGGCGGGCGCGCCGGGGCACATGGGTGTCGGAGATCAGCAGCAGTCGCATGCCTCCCACCTTCCCGCCGTCGGCGCCGGGTGAGCACATGGCCGCGCCGGGCGCCGCCCTGACGTGGTGTCAGAGCAGGCGCCCGGCGCGATTCCCTCTGCAATCGAAGCCGCGAATTGCGGGGCTACGGTCAGTACGGACCGTTCACGTTGTCGATGGAGCCGTACCTGGCTGCGGCGTAGTTGCACGCGGCGGTGATGTTCGCGACCGGGTCGTAGCTGTCGAACGGCGTGCCGGGCACGTGGTAGGCCCGGAACGTGGGGTCGATCACCTGGAGAAGGCCCTTGGAGGGCGTTCCGTTCACCGCGTTGATGTCCCAGTTGTTGATCGCCAGCGGATTTCCGGAGGACTCACGCATGATGTTCCGGTGGATTCCCTCGTAGGTGCCGGGAATTCCGTGCTTGGCCATGATGTCGAGCGATTCCTTGATCCAGCCGTCGAGATCATTGGAATACGTCTTGGCCTTGGCGGGCTTCGCGGCCGGGGCCTTCTTCGCCACCGGCGTGGTGCGGGCCTCGGAGCGGTCGGCGCGGCCGGCGTCCGCGGCGCGGTCCGCGGGCTTGGCCTTGGCGCCGATGGTCAGCTTCAGGCCGGGGCGGATGAGCGCCGGGTCGGCGCCGATGTTCCGGCGGTTGTCGTTGTAGAGCTTCTTCCAGCCGCCGCTGAGGGAGTACTCCTCGGCGATCTCCGACAGGGAGTCGCCCGCGACGACGGTGTACGTCGCGGGGGCCTTCTTCGCCGCGGCGGGCGCCGTGACGGCGGCCTTCGCGGTCGCGGCCTGGGCCGGCTGCGCGGCACCGGCGGTGGTCGCGCCGAACAACGGCAGGGCGAGCGCGGCGCCGCCCGTGCCCGCGGCGACGAAGCCGCGGACGAGTCGGCCGGACTTGGGACGGCGGTGCTTACCCTTTGCAGGCATGACGCATTCCTCTCCGTCGCCTGCGAGGTGAGCTGTCGGGTTCGGGCTGGAGATGCCCGGTCGCATGGTCGGTGCGACTTCACCCCGAGCCGTTCCGGTTTCCGGATCGGCGGCTTACCTGGGTCCCCCGCTCCTGCCGAACGTGAGTGTGGTCGGATTCCCGGACGGCGGCAGGATTCGGCGGTCCATCCGGATTGCGGTGACCGTAAGCGAGAGCGGCCCGGCGGAACAAGCCCTGAATTCACAACCGCAATGCAAGACCGGAGAAAAGAGACGAAAATGACCTTCCTGATTTCCTGTCGGGAACTCAACTCTCTTTCCGCGCAAGGTGTCTGCGAAGCCTGCCCGCCACCCCGGGCATTCCGTCACGTGACCGACGTCACGAAACCGGCAATCAGGAAAACCCGTCGCACACTTCATACGCAAACGGACATACAGGCAATGAAAGATAAACGCCCCATACCGGAAAGTCCGGCACTCCATTGAGTGCCAATAGTCCGTTTTCTTCTGTATGTAATGGCATCGCCCGCTTCGGGTACTCGGGCGTGGTGGCCGGGTGCACGGCGCCGCCCGTACGACGGCTGTAGGCCGCCCACCGGAGAGCAACGCGGGAGGACAACGATGCGCGCACTGACATGGCAGGGCCGGCGGGACGTCCGGATCGAGACCGTCCCCGATCCCCGCATCACCGAGCCGAAGGATGTGATCGTCCGGGTGACGTCCACCGGCATCTGCGGTTCGGATCTCCACCTCTACGAGGTCCTGGGCCCGTACCTCGACCCCGGTGACATCCTCGGCCACGAGCCCATGGGCATCGTGGAGGAGACCGGTCCCGAGGTGACGGCCCTCTCGGCCGGCGACCGCGTCGTCGTGCCGTTCAACGTCTCGTGCGGCGAGTGCTTCATGTGCGCCCAGGGCCTCCACTCGCAGTGCGAGACGACCCAGGTGCGGGACCGCGGCACGGGCGCGTCGCTGTTCGGCTACACGAAGCTGTACGGGCAGGTGCCCGGCGGGCAGGCCGAGTACCTGCGGGTGCCCTTCGGCGACACACTGCCGGTCAAGGTGCCCGAGGGGCCGCCGGACGAGCGTTTCGTCTACCTCTCGGACGTGCTGCCGACGGCGTGGCAGGCCGTGGAGTACGCGGACGTACCGCCCGGCGGGTCGCTGACCGTGCTCGGCCTCGGACCGATCGGCGACATGGCCTGCCGCGTGGCCCTGCACCGGGGCGCGGGACTCGTGATCGGCATCGACCTCGTCCCCGAGCGGCTCGACCGGGCCGAGGCGCGGGGGGTGACGGTCCTCGACCTGCGCGAGCACGACGAGGTCGCCGACGCGGTCCGCGACCTGACGGACGGCCGCGGCTCGGACGCGGTCATCGACGCCGTGGGGATGGAGGCCCACGGCGCACCGGTCGCCAGGGCGGGGCAGTGGGCGACCGGTCTGCTGCCCGGACGCGTGGCCCGGCTCGTCATGGAGCATGTCGGCGTGGACCGGCTGGAGGCGTTCTACACGGCCATCGACGCGGTACGGCGCGGCGGCACGATCTCCCTGGCCGGGGTCTACGGCGGCATGGCGGATCCCGTGCCGATGCTCACCCTCTTCGACAAGCAGATCCAGCTCCGTATGGGGCAGGCCAATGTCCGGCGCTGGACGGACGACATCCTTCCGCTGCTGACGGACGCCGATCCGCTCGGCGTCGAGGGCTTCGCCACGCACACCTTGCCGCTGGAGAAGGGCCCCGAGGCGTACGCGACGTTCCAGGCCAAGGCCGACGGCATGATCAAGACCCTCCTGAAGCCCTAGCGACGCCGAAGCCGGGGCTCCGTGCGCGGCCGGCACGCTCCGCGCGGCTCAGCTCTGGCAGGCGGGACACCACACGGAGCGGCGGCCGCCGGTGCGGCCGGAGCTCAGCGGCCCCCGGCAGCGCGGGCACACCGGATCGCGGTCGTCCCGCCGTCCGGTGAGCCAGGTCCGCCGGGGCGGCACGCGCGCGGCCGGGACCGCGGACCGCAGGACCCGGCCCATCGCGGCGTGGATCCGGCGCAGTTCGGCCTCGTCCAGATCGCGCGCGGGGCGGCCGGGCGCCACCCCGGCGCGCCAGAGGATCTCGTCGCTCAGGAGGTTGCCGAGCCCGGCGAGCACCGACTGGTCCATCAGCACGTTCTTGACGGCGCCCCGCCGCCCGGCGACGCGCTCGAGGAACGTGTCCCGGGCCAGGCCGAGAGCGTCGGGCCCCAGGTCGCCGAGGACGTGTCCCACGCCCTCGTCGCTGCCGGCCAGGTGGACGCCCTGGAGCTTGCGCTGGTCGCGGTAGTGCAGCCTGCGGTCGTCGTCGAGCGTGAGCACGATCCGGTCGTGGTCCGCCACGGGGTCGCCGGGCGCTGCGGCCAGCAGCAGCCCCGTCATCCCGAAGTGCCAGACGACGCGGGGTCCGTCGGTGGGTGCGACGAGCCATTTGCCGTGCCTCCAGGGCTCCTCCAGCCGCCGCCCCTCCAGTTCCTTCCGCAACCGCCGTACGGTCACCCCGCGCAGCACGCCCGGGTCGCGCACGTCGACCCTCCTGATCCGCCGGCCCGTGCCGCAGGAGCGCAGCACTTCGCGGAACCCTTCGACATCCGGCAGCTCGGGCATGCCCTTCTCCCTCGTCGGTCGCCCCCTGTACGACGCGCCCAGCGACCCCCGGGTACCCGCCGCACGGCCGGCATCCCAGCGGAGGGCCCGCCGGCCGGGGCCCATCCGGGGTGAAGGGGTCGCCACGTTCCCCCGCGTCCGCAGACGGGCCTCCCAAGACCTGCGCACGGGTGCCCTCGGGCGCGGCCGGGTGCTCCGGCCGGGGTGCGGCTGCTGCTGACCTGAGACGCGGCCCGCGTCAGCGGAAGTCCCACGGCGCCGGCGCATCGCGCACGAGGATGCGGCGGCCGGTGACCCGGTCGGGGGCGAGGACGATCCACAAATCCCGCTCGCCGCCCGCCCACGGCGCGCTGTACGCCTGCCGCTCCAGCTCTTGTACGGCGTCCTGGTCCGTGACCGACCGTGCCGCGCCGACGATCAGGACACTCCAGCCACGGCTGAACGCCTCGTCGATGTGGTCCACCTCGAAGGCGATCTCCTCGCCCGCCACCTGTCCGGGCCGTGCCTCCCGGGAGGTCCGGAAGGCCACCTCGCCTTCGGTGACCAGGTAGTTGACCGGGAGGATCGCGGGCCCGTCCCGGCCCGCGACGGCGATGCGCCCCACTCCGTGCGTACCGAGCAGCGCCCAGCACTCGTCCTCGGCCAGCTCCACCAGTTCGGGGCGGCGCGCGGCGCGCCCCGAGCCGGGCGGCGCGTCCGCGCCGCCTCCGGTCAGGGCGGTGACGGTGGTCTCCAGGGCGTCGGCCAGCCGCAGCAGGAAACCCATGCCCGGGGTCGCGGTCTGCTCCTCCAGGTACTCGATGTAACCGGGCGCGGATCCGGCCCGCAGCGCGACGTCCTCGCGGGACAGCCCGAGCTGCTGCCGGCGGGCGGCCACCCGGCGGCCGATGTCGCCCTTCGACGGCCCCGCGGCCGGGCCTCCCGTCTGCGGTTTCTCGGCCATGGTGGCACCTTCCCAGGTCGGCGTTCCCGGTGCGGCTCGCGCCTCGCGCCCACGGTAGTCAGGCGCCCGGCGGGCCGCACGGCGACGATGCCCCGGCGCGCCGCCCCGCCGCGACCGGCCGGGGCGGCTCGGAAATACTGGGGTCGAGGAGCTGTACGCAGGTGGAGGTGGAGCCATGACGCCGAGGACCGGTGCGGGATGAGACACCGCTGCGTCGCCGACCTGATGACACCCGAGGCGGTGAGCGTCCAGCGCGGCACCGTGTTCAAGGAGATCGCCCGGCTGCTCGACGAGTTCGGCATCACCGCCGTGCCCGTGATCGACGACGACGGCCGGCCCGTCGGCGTCGTGTCCGAGGCGGATCTGCTGCGCCGGCACACCAGCGGCACCGGCTCCGACACGGCCGAGGGGCTGATGACGAGCCCCGCCGTGGTCGCGCGGCCGGAGTGGAGCGCGGTGGAGGCGGCCCGTGTGATGGAGGACCGGCACATCAAGCGGTTGCCGGTGGTGGACGGCTCGGGGCAGCTGATCGGGGTGGTGAGCCGCAGCGACCTCCTCCAGCTGTTCCTGCGGCGGGACCGGGCCATCCAGGAGGAGATCGTGGAGGACGTCCTCGGCGGCACGCTGGGCGTGTCCCCGGCGGCCGTCACCGTCCAGGTCGACGAGGGCCGGGTGACGCTCAGCGGGACGCTGGACCGCAAGAGCCTGGTGCGCGTGGTCGTTCGCCTGTGCCAGAGCGTCGACGGCGTCGTGGACGTGGTGGACCGCCTCTCCTTCGCGGACGACGACACGCGCGCGACGTGAGCCGGGCTGATCCGGAAGACCGGCCTGATCCGAACGAAAGACCCTAGCCGACCGGGAACGGCAGCACGCAGGACGTGCCCGGCTCCACCGACACCATGCGGTCGGTGAGGCGTACGTCGATCGGGGACTCGTCCGAGTCCGGTACGCCGATCTCCAGTTCCCCCGGCCGCATGCGTACGCGCACGCCCCAGTGCCCGTGGTAACGGATGGAGAAGCCGTAGTCGGGGAGTTCGGGCGAGTGGACGGGGTCGAACCAGAGCGCCCCGCTGCGGGTCTCCATCCCGGTCAGGCCGCGCTGCACGAGGTCGAGGGTGCCCGCCATGGCGCCCAGGTGCACACCCTCCTCGGTGGTGCCGCCGTGCAGATCGGCGATGTCGCCCTCCAGCGCCTCGCGGCAGTACTCCCATGCGTCCTGCCGTCGCACCCGGGCGAGGACCCAGCCGTGGACCAGGCCGCTCAGCGTCGAGCCGTGGCTGGTGCGCTCCAGGTAGTAGTCCACGGTCCGGTGCCAGGTGTCGCCGTCGAGGTCGTAGCCCAGGCGCCGGAAGAGACCGCGCAGCTCGGCGGGCGAGAACAGATAGCCGAGCATGAGGACGTCGGCCTGCTTGGACGCCTTGTAGCGGTTCACGGTGTCGCCCTCGGCCTCGAGGACGCGGTCGAGACGGCGGATGTCCCCGTGGCGTGCGCGCAGTGCGGCCCAGTCGAGTTCGGTCAGGTCGCCGTAGCCGTGGAACTGGCTGATGACACCGTCGTGGAAGGGCACGTACAGCCGCCGCGAGACCTCGTCCCAGTGCTCCAGCTCCGACTCGTCGAGCAGGGTGCGCTCGCTCAGTTCGCGGCGGCGGGGCGCGGGCAGTTCCCGGATGACGTCGAGTGCGCGGGCGAGCACCCAGGCGGCGGTGACGTTGGTGTACGCGTTGTCGTCGAGGCCCGGCAGCTTCGATCCCGGGTACGCCTCGTGGTACTCGTCGGGTCCGACGACCCCGCGGATGCGGTAGCGCTCCCTGTCCTCGTCGTAGGTGGCGCAGTGGGCCCAGAAGCGGGCGATCTGCGTCAGCATCTCCGCGCCCTTGGTGTGCAGGAACTCCGCGTCTCCGCTCGCCTCGCAGTACTGCCACACGTTGTACGCGATGGCCGACCCGACGTGGTGCTGGAGCCGGGAGTGGTCGGGCAGCCAGCGCCCCGAGCGCGGGTTGAGATGCAGCTCCTGCGTCTCCTCGCGGCCGTCGCTCCCGCTCTGCCACGGGTACATGGCCCCGATGTGCCCGATGTCGCGGGCCAGCCGCAGTGCCGCCTCCAGGCGGCGGTGGCGGTACATGAGCAGCGCCCGTGACACCTCGGGGAAGTGCAGGTTCAGATAGGGCAGGACGAACAGCTCGTCCCAGAAGATGTGCCCGCGATACGCCTCGCCGTGCAGCCCGCGGGCCGGTACGCCGACGTCGAGGTCGGCGGTGTGCGGCGAGAGGGTCTGCAGGACGTGGAAGAGATGCAGGCGCAGGATGCGCCCGGCCTCCCCCGGCACGTCCAGTTCTCCCCTGCCCCACAACTGCCGCCAGGCGGTGCGGTGGGATTCCAGAAGGGCGTCGAATCCGGAGGCGCGGTCGACGCGGTCGACGGCGGCGTGCAGGGGGTCGCTGATCGCCGCGTCCCGGGACGTGTGCAGGGCGACGGTCTTGTCCACGGTACGGGTGCGGCCGTCTTCGAGGAACAGCCGCATCAGCTGTACGGCACGCAGCGGTTCGTGGGCCGCGCGCAGCCGCTCGGCGTTCGCCCGCCGCGGGTCCCCGGGCTCGTCGGCGGTGGTGCGGGCCGCCATGCCGATGCGGATGTCGGAGGTGGTCGTGCGGCAGCGCAGCCACACCGCCTCACGGTCGCCGTCCCCCGCGTTGACGTGGACGAGGTGGCTGCCGTTGAGCTCCCGGTAGCGGGCGACGCCGCTGTTGGTCACGGAGCCGTCGAGCGCGGCCTCGACCTCGATGTTCCCGGACCAGCCCTCGGCGGTGAACTGGGTGCGCAGCACGGCCAGATGCGGGTCGCCCATGTGGACGAACCGCAGCTGGCGCACCGCCAGTACGCGTCCGTCGCCCGCCGCGTACCGCAGGCTGCGTTCGAGCGTCCCGGAGTACAGGTCGAGTCGCTGGCGGTGTTCGCGCAGGGCAGGGCTGTCGGGGTGGAACCAGGGTGCGTCGCCGCTCATGGTGTGCATGCGGAAGCGCAGCGGCAGCCAGTTGGGCAGGTTGACCATGTCCTCGTTGACGACCTGGCGCCCGGCGACGGTGGAGGTCAGCCGGTTGTAGCAGCCGGCCGCGTAGGTGCCGGGGTAATGCACGACGTCGGCGACGCATTCGGGGGCGGCGCCGCGGGTGGCGAAGTAGCCGTTGCCGAGCGTGCACAGGGCCTCCCGCAAGCGCTCTCGGCCGGGGGCGTAGCCCTCGTACGTCCAGATCCACTCGGGCATGGTCAGTCCTCGGGTGTGGCGGGGAGCAGGTCGGCGAGGTCACGGACGACGAGGTCGGCGCCGTGTTCCAGCAGCGCGGCCCCCGTTCCGGGGCCGGCGGTGCGGTCGACACCGACGACCAGGGCGAAGCCGCCGCGCCGGCCCGCCTGCACACCGGCGAGCGCGTCCTCGACGACGGCGCACCGGCCGGGCGGCACGCCGAGCCTGCGCGCCGCCTCCAGGAAGAGAGCGGGGTCGGGTTTGCCGGGCAGCCGCAGCCGGGCGGCCTCCTGCCCGTCCACCAGGACGTCGAAGTACGGCAGGACGCCGGCCTGGGTGAGCAGTTCGCGGGCGTGGCGGGACGCGGACACGACGGCGAGCGGCACGGCCCGGGAGCGCAGCTCGGTGAGGAGCCGTACGGTCCCCGGAAAGGCGTCGACGCCCTGCCGCAGCCGTTCGGTGAACAGCCGTTCCTTGTACGCGGCGACTGCGGCCACGGTGCCGGTGCCCGGCGGGTCGTCGGGACTGCCCGGCGGCAGGCGCATGCCGCGGGAGCCGAGGAACGCGGCGGCCCCGTCCAGGCGGGACCTGCCGTCCACGTGGCGCAAATAGTCGTCGCGTACGTCGAAGGGGCGGCGGTCCTGGGGGTCGTCCGGCGGATGCTCCTCCAGGCAGGCGTCGAAGGCGGTCTTCCAGGCGGCCGCGTGGAGACGGGCGGAATCGGTGACGACACCGTCGGTGTCGAGGACGACGGCCGCGACACCGCGCCAGAACCGACGGGTGCCGGGGTCCGGCCACGCGGCGCCCCGCCCGGCCGGCCCCTGGGCGCGGTCCGGCCGCCCGGCGCCCCTGTCCACGGTCATGGCGTCCCTCCCTGTCGTTCCCCCCGCGGCACCGCTGCGTGCGGCGGCCCCGTCCTCCGCAGCCGGGGCGGCGGAGGGGGACGGAGCCATGCGGTCGGGGCAGGCGGGTACCCCGTCCTGCGCCCGCCGAACGGCGTCCCCCGGCCGGCCACGCGCCCCGGCAGCGGGCCCGGGCGTACGCGCGCGGTCGTGGGCCGCCGGGCGGACGACGCCGGGCGCCGTCGAGCGGGACGCTGGAAAGTGGCCGCAGGAGCGATCCGAAGGAGGAACGGACCATGACGCATGTGACCGTGGGCCTGGACAACTCGCCCGAGAGTCTCGCGGCGGCCCACTGGGCGGCCCGGGACGCGGGGCTGCGCGGCGCGGACCTGCTCCTGGTGCATGTGGAGGAGTGGCCGCTGCCGGTGGCCGTGGCCATGCCCACGATCACCCACGACGACCACCGCAGCTGGGCGGACAGGCTGCTGGAGAGCGCCGCCGGGGAACTGCGGCGCGCTCACGCCGGCCTCCGGATCTCCACGCGCCGGGTGTCGGGGCGGCCTCCCGCCGCACTCGCCCTCGAGGCCGCCGACGCCGAGCTGCTGGTGCTCGGCTCGCGGGGACTGGGGACGGTGATGGGGGCCCTGATGGGCTCCGTCGGTCTGGCGACCATCGGGGCCACGCGGACCCCGGTCGTCGTCGTGCGGGCCGAGGGCAATGTCGGCGGGCACGACCGGGACAAGGACGTCGTGGTCGGAGTGGATCTCCACCGGCCGGCCGGTCCGGTGCTCTCCTTCGCCTTCGGCGAGGCGGCGCGGCGCGGGTGCGCGCTGCGGGCCGTCCACGGCTGGAAGCTGCCGCTCGTGGTCGGGCACTCGGCCGAGGGCGGGCGCGAGGCGGCCGCGGCGCTCGGCGCCGCGCTGCTGCCCTGGCACCGGGAGCATCCCTCGGTGGAGGTGGTGGAGCGATCCGTGATGGGCTCCGCCGCCGAGGTGCTGGTGGACGAGGCCGCCGACGCGGGGCTGGTGGTCGTCGGGCGCCATGTCCGCCACGCTCCCCTGGCACCGCACATCGGTCATGTCGCGCACGCCGCGATGCACCACTGCAAGGCGCCGGTGGCCGTCGTCGCCCACGAATGATCCCGGCGCCTGGTGAGCGCGAGGGGCTCACGGAGTCGTGTACGGCCAGCCGTATCCGGCCCCGGGCGGGCTGCCGTCCCCGGCTCCTACCGCTTCCAGGTCCCGGTCGGCGGCCTTCATCAGCTGCCGGGTGAGGCTGTGCATCGCGCGGGCGGCCGCCAGCTCGTCGCCGATCTCGGGTACGTCCACGTCCTGCGGGTTGCGGTGGGCCGTGCCGTGACCGGTGATCGTGGTGGTGCCGGTGTCCAGCACGGCCCGGGCCCTGGTCGTGCCGTCCTCCTCGACGAGGACGATCGCGACCTTCCACTCCAGCGTCCTTGCCATGGCGCACTCTCCCGCCCTGTCGGAGGTCCTGCTTCCAGCATCCGTCCGGGCCCGCTCTTCGGCGACCGGCTGCGGGGCCCGGAACCGGCGAAGGCACAATGGCCACCATGACGAGTGCGATACTGCGGCCGCGGAAGCGGGTCCGTACTGCCACGCCCGACGGGAGGGCCGCGGACGGGAGCACCGAGCCGACGCGGATCCTGGACTGGCGCCATCCGCGGGTCGGCGAGCTGCTCGGCAGCCTCGGCTCCGCTGCGGGCCGCGACGTGTCCCCCGGCGCTCGGCTGGCGGCCCTGCGCCGTGCGCACCGCAGAATCGCCGCGACCGTCCGGCCGGTCTACTCCGTGCAGGACGAACGCCCCGTGTCGGAGGTGCTGCGGCGCGGCCGCGGGTCGTGCAGCCAGCGGCTCGCGGTTCTCGAGTCGGTCGCGCGGGCCGGTGGCGTCGCCACCCGTGTCCGGGGCCTGGTCGTCGACGGGGCGCTGTGGTACCCGCGCTTTCCCCGGATGCGCCGGTTCGTCCCGGACCAGGTGCTGCTGGCGTGGCCCGAATTCCGCATCGGGCCGGCCGAGGAGGCGAACGGCGGGTGGCTCGCCGTCTCCGAACTCTTCGGCGGACTCGACGAGTTGAGCGGGCACCCCGGCGGCGGCTTCACCAACGCGGGACCGGAGACCCTGTTCGAGGCACTGTCCCGTACGGCGATCGACTGGGACGGGCACACGGTCTGCCCGGCGGACGCCGCGGCCTGCGACCTGTCCGGGCATGTCGTCGCGGACCTGGGCCGTTTCGACTCGCGCGACGACCTCTTCCACCTCCACGGCCAGACGTTGTGCCGCACGGCACGCCTGGTGGCCGAGCCGGTGATGGGCCGCCGCTCGGCGGGGGCGTCGGCCGGCTGATCGAGGCCGGGCGTGCTCCGCGCCGGCCGCGGTCCGGGCGAGGCCCCAGGGCACGGCGGGCGCTCCCCGCAGGCCGCCTTCCCTCTGCGGGCGCAGCCCGGCGGGCGGCCGGGCCGCTCCCGGCCCGCCGCAGTGCGAACTGCTTCAGGCCGCCGCCGGCTGACCCCTCCGGCCGCCGGGCGGAGCCTCCGGTGGGGGGCCCGCCCGGTCCGGGGGCGGGACGCGGGCCGCCACCGGGAAGTGGTACGTCTGGTGTCCGCCGCTGGCCAGCATCCGCACCTCGCCGCGGTCGCTGATCTCCGCGCGCACGATGCCGGTGTCGTCCTCGTAGACGGGGTAGCCGCCCGCGCCCGCCCGCTCCGTACGACGGACCACGACGACGTCGTCCTCCACGGCGGGCGCCTGGAACACGAGCTCATAGGTTTCAGGACTGTTGTTCATGAATGCCACCGCCTTCTTCCATCGTGGCCCGGGCGCTCGGTCGGCGCCTCCCAGGACGCCGTACCGGCGCGGCCACTGCGATGACCTGCCGCTGCGCATGCATGTCGTTCAGAATCGGGGTACCCGCAGGGTGTGATTTCACTCGGCCGCGGACCTGCGGCCGCCTGCACACGGGAGCACATCATGGCGAAGAACAAGGGCAGGGGCGACAGGCTGAAGGGCAAGGCCAAGGAAGCCATGGGCAAGGCCACCGGCAACGAGCGGATGGAGGCCGAGGGCCGCACTGACAAGGCGAAGGGCCACGCCAAGAAGGCCGTCGGCGACACCAAGGACAGGGTGCGCGGCGTAGACGAATCCCTGCGGGACGAATCCTGACCCGGCGGCTCCGCCGCCGTCCCTCCTCCGGACGGCGGCGGAGCCTCGCTCACAGACCGAACTCGGTGGGTGACAGACCGAGGACGGAGCACGCCTCGCGCAGCATCTGCTCCTCGGCGGGCGCCACGTATCCGTCCGCGCCGGCGACGACGAAACCGGTCTGGATGACGGCGCGGGCCTCCGCCGGCTTCTTCGCCGCCTTGGCGACCTCCTGCATGGCCTCTCCCTTCCCCTGCGGGAAGTTGAAGGCCAGCTGGTCGACATGCTTGTTGAACCGCTGGCGCAGCTGCTCCGGCGGGAAGTTCTGCAGGACGTCGTTGCTCAGGATCAGCGATTCGACGTGCTGCCTCTCGGCCGGGTCGACGTGGCCGTCGGCGGCGGCGACGAGGGCGCACATCGCCATGCTCGCGTCCCGGTAGGCGCCGCTCTTCAACTCCGTCTTCAACGAGGTGAGCTGCGACTTCAGCGTGCTCACCAGCTGGGCCCGGGAGCCGCCCGAGGAACCCGCTCCCGGCCTGCCGTGTCCGCCTGCGCCCCGCACGCCCTGGGACTGCTGCTGCAGGCTCTTGGCCTGGTCCTTGATCCGATCCCACATCGCCACTGGTGCACCTCGGCTTCTGCATGTGTCGTTCCGGTCCGTACTCGGCGCGTACCCGCGCGTCACCATGGCAACGCCGTGGGGCCCCGTGAGGTTCCTGGCCGGATACGCGGCCGTGCCGGCGGGGGCCGCCTCGCGCCGCCGGGCCGGGGGACGCCACACTGAACGCACCCGACCGACGCGGAGGAGTGGACGGATGCCGAACGAGCGCGCGGGACAGCAGGCGCGGCCCGAGGACCTCATCGACGTGGCGCGGCTGGTGACCGCGTACTACGCCCTGCACCCCGATCCGGCGGACCCGGCGCAGCGTGTCGCGTTCGGCACGTCGGGGCACCGCGGTTCCTCCCTCGCGACGGCCTTCAACGAGGACCACATCGCCGCCACGAGCCAGGCGATCTGCGAGTACCGGGCGCGTCAGGGCGTCGACGGGCCGCTGTTCCTGGGCGCGGACACCCATGCGCTGTCCGAGCCCGCGCGGGTGACCGCCGTCGAGGTCTTCGCGGCCAACGGCGTGACCGTCCTGGTCGACACGGCCGACGGCTACACGCCCACGCCGGCGGTGTCGCACGCCGTCCTCGCCCACAACCGCTCACGTCCCGCAGGGCGGGCGGACGGGGTGGTGGTCACGCCGTCGCACAATCCGCCGTCGGACGGCGGTTTCAAGTACAACCCGCCGAACGGCGGACCGGCCGGGTCGGAGGCGACCGGCTGGATCCAGGAACGGGCGAACGAGATCATCGGCGGCGGGCTGAAGGACGTACGGCGGATTCCGTACACGCGGGCCCTGGCCGCGGAGACGACGGGCCGGTACGACTTCCTCGGCTCGTACGTGCGGGACCTGCCCGCGGTACTCGACCTGGACGCGGTGCGCGCCGCGGGGGTGCGGATCGGGGCGGACCCGCTCGGCGGCGCCTCGGTGGCGTACTGGGGCCGTATCGCGGAGGAGCACCGGCTCGACCTGACGGTGGTGAACCCGCACACCGATCCCACGTGGCGGTTCATGACGCTCGACTGGGACGGCAGGATCCGGATGGACTGCTCGTCGCCGTACGCGATGGCCTCGCTGATCGAGACCCGGCACCGCTACGCCGTCGCCACCGGCAACGACGCGGACGCCGACCGGCACGGCATCGTCACGCCGGACGGCGGGCTGATGAACCCCAACCACTACTTGGCGGTCGCGATCGGCTATCTCTACCGCCACCGCGAGCGGTGGCCCGCCCGCGCTGCTGTCGGCAAGACGCTCGTGTCGTCCGGGATGATCGACCGGGTGGCCGCCGACCTCGGCCGCGAGCTGGTGGAAGTGCCCGTCGGCTTCAAGTGGTTCGTGGACGGGCTGGCGGACGGCACGCTCGGCTTCGGCGGCGAGGAGTCGGCCGGCGCCTCGTTCCTGCGCCGCGACGGATCGGTGTGGACCACCGACAAGGACGGCATCGTCATGGCCCTGCTCGCCTCCGAGATGCTGGCGGTGACGGGCCGGACGCCGAGCGAGCAGTACGCGGAGCTCACCGCCCGCTTCGGCGAGCCGGCATACGCCCGGGTCGACGCGCCGGCCACGCGGGAGGAGAAGGCGGTGCTGAGCCGTCTCTCCCCGGGCCAGGTGACCGCCGGCACCCTCGCCGGGGAGCCCGTCACCGGCGTGCTCACCGAGGCGCCGGGCAACGGGGCGGCGATCGGCGGCATCAAGGTCACCACGGCCAGTGCCTGGTTCGCGGCGCGCCCTTCCGGCACGGAGGACGTGTACAAGGTGTACGCGGAGTCCTTCCTCGGCCCCGACCACCTGGCCCGCGTCCAGGAGGAGGCCCGCGCGGTCGTCTCGGCGGCGCTGAGCGCCTGACCGAGCCGACCTGTTGTCCTGGACCGGCGGGGTGGGGGCCTCCCGTCGGCCGGGCCAGGCGGAACAGGTCCGCACGCGGGGGCCGTCGATAGGCCGATTGCACCAACACGCCACCGCCCGGCCCATGCTGTCGGTACCGCCTGTCACCTGGGCTTCCGCCCTTCTTCGGGAGACGGCAAGGGTGATGTGGGCGTGCCGCTGCCGGTGATCGTGCGCACAGTGTGTACGGGAGGCAGCCAACGACACCCCCTCGGGGAACGCTGCGGCCACGCCTTCCGCCTCCAGGGCTGCCTTCCGTTGAGGAGTGTCATGCGTGTTTCACGGAGATGTATCGGGCTGGCCGAAGCCGCTGTCGTCGGGGTACTGACGCTCTCGCCGACGGTGGCGTGGGCGAGCGGCGCTCCCTCGGCGGGAGCGGGGCCGTCGAATGTGCGGGTGAGCCCGGGGCAGGTGCATCAGGGCGCGACGCTGTCGGTCACCGCCTCGGGCTGTACCGGCGGCGGTACTGTCACCTCGGCCGTCTTTCCCACCGTCACGATGCCCCGGGGCACGACGACGACGGCCACCGCGCGGGTGGACAACACCGCGACCCCGGGCAGGGCCACCCTGACCGTGCACTGCGGCGGCCGCACCGCCAGCGCCACCTTCACCGTCCTCGCCGGCACGGCGGCGCAAGGCGGCCTCGGTGGCTCTTACACACCTGGCACCACTGAGGTCGCCGCGGGCGCCGCCCTGACAGGCATGGCCGCGGCCGCTGGAGCCGTCCTCCTGCGTCGCCGCAGTCACGGCCGGATCTGACCCGGGCAACGACCCCACCAGGACAGGTCCGACCGCTGCCAGACCCGCACAGCCGGCGTGCGTCCCGTTCGCGGCGGGGTGGGCGGCGGACTGTGTCACGGAGGTGAGCCGAGCACGGGGAAGACCGCACCGGCGTCCGCCGGTGCGGTCTTCGCGTGAGGTGCTGCCCGGTCAGACCTGGACGCCGGGCACGCCGTCCTCGACCACGACGCTCGCGCGCGTGCTGACCGGAGCTCCGGGCCTGGTGACGTACGGCAGGACACGGAAGTCGCTCGTCCAGCGCCGGCGGTCGACGCGGACGCGCACGTAACCGCGCTGGCCGTTGAAGAACTTCATGTGCGGGTTGGCGGCGAGGAACGTCTGGCCCTCGGCGGTCATGTCGGCGCCGTCGCCGCCGCTGGTGACGGATGTGCCGACGAACTCGGCTCCGACCGTGGCCGACTCCGGATCCGCGTAGTCCCGCTTGAGGTCCCAGGCGTAGTTCTGGTGCCGGTCGCCGGTGATGACGACGAGGTTGCGCACCCCGCGGGAGTCCGCCTCGGCGAGCAGCCGGTTGCGCTCGGCGGCGTAACCGTCCCAGGGGTCCATCCACACCTTGGTGCCGGGGCCCGGGTCGTGGTCGGTCTGGCCCATGGGGGCCTGGTTGCCGAGGACCTGCCAGCGGGCCGGGGAGCGGCTGAAACCCCTGAGGACCCAGTCGCGCTGCGGTGCGCCGAGCAGGGTCCGGTCGGGGGCGAACCGGTCGGTGCAGTCCGCCGAGATGCCGTCGCCGCACGGCTGGTCGTCGCGGTACTGCCGGGTGTCGAGCATGGTGAAGTCGGCGAGGCGCCCGTAGGAGAGCCTGCGGTACATCTGCACGTCCGGGCCCTCCGGGAGCTGGGGGCGGCGCAGCGGCGCGTGCTCGTACAGGGCCTGGAAGGCCGCGGCCCTGCGCAGCATGAAGGCCGCGGGGTCCTGGTCCTTCTCCGGGATGCCGTCGGCCCAGTTGTTCTCCACCTCGTGGTCGTCGAACGTCATGATCCACGGGAAGCGGGCGTGGGCCTGCTGGAGCGGGGCCTCGGACTTGTAGAGGCCGTACTGGAGCCGGTAGCGGGCGAGATCGACCGTCTCGGTGTGGAACTTCGGGTCGGTGGTGACGCCGCGCCTGTTCGTCTTGACGCCGTACTCGTAGAGGTAGTCGCCGAGGTGGACCACCAGGTCGAGGTCCTCCTCGGCCATGTGCTGGTAGGCGGTGAAGTACCCGTCCTGCCAGGCCTGGCAGGAGGCGAACGCGAACTTCAGGTCGGCAGGGTTCGCCCACGGCAGCGGGGTGGTCCGGGTGCGGCCGACCGGCGAGATCTCGGAGCCCGCGCGGAAGCGGTAGTAGTAGACCCGGTCGGGCCGAAGGCCCTCGATCTCGGGATGCACGGAGTGGGCGAGTTCGCGCGTGGCGACGACGCTGCCGCTGCGCACGACGCGGCGGAACCGCTCGTCCTCGGCGACCTCGTAGTGGACGCGGACGGGTGCGTCGGGCATGCCGCCCATGCCGTCCTGGGCGAACGGGTCGGGGGCCAGCCGGGTCCACAGCACGACGCCGTCGGACCGCGGGTCGCCGGAAGCGACGCCGAGTGTGAAGGGGTTGCCGGTCAGGGTGGGGGCCGCGAACGCGGCGCCGGAGCTCCACTCGCCGGTGCCCAGCATCAGCGCCGCGGCCCCTGCGCCGCCGAGGCCGAGCAACTTCCGCCGGGATAGGGGACGTACGCCCACGAGGTCCTCCTTGGCTGTTCGGTGTGAACCGCCAGAACCCTCGTGCGGGTTGATGTCCCACGGCCGCCCCTGATGTGACCGGTTCCCGAGAAGTATGTGAACACAGCAGCCAGTTGGCGCGGGCCGCGCGCTGTCTCCGTTTCGTTGCCCTGGTGTTCGCCCGTGCTCGGGCCGTCGTTCAGGCGGCCGCGGAGGGTGGACCGACAGGCAGCGCAGGGCGCGGCGAGCACGGGCGGAGCCCGTGTTCGCCGCAGCTTGCCGGGGTGGTCCACCGCTCATGCGGCCCGTCCGGTCCCGCCGAGCGACCTCCGCGCGGCGGCACAGCGGTCAAGGCGCGGCAGACGGGTAACGGGAAGCGGTCGTCAGGTGGCGTCTCATCAGCTTCCCAACGGATCAACCGGTGGTGCCGGTATTGATGGTTGGCACAGTCGACGGAGGTGCCGACGAGGTCGGGACGGGAGCCGGCGGGGTGGGTGCGTCGGGCGACGAAGGCAGGGCACCACCGGGGGCGGCGCCGCCCCCCTCGCCGCCCGGCGTACTCGTGCCCGGGGATGGCACCGGAGCGGACTGGTTGCCGGCGGGTCGCCCCGGTTCCAGAGTGCTGTCCGCCCTGCGTGGCGGCGATGTGCGTTCCGGTTGCCGTGCGTGGTGGCGAGGCACACCCGGTGCGGTGTCAGAATCCGAGCCCGGTGTGTCGGGCACCGCGACGGGGCCACCGGAATATACGCGCATCCAGGCCAGTACCAGGTTGAGATAGGACTCTGAGTGGTTGTACGCGAGCACGGCCCGCCGCAGCCCCTGAGGTGTGGCCACATCATCGCCGGCCGCGCACAGGTACCGGCCTGCGGCCAGCGAAGCATCGAAGACGTTGTTCGGATCGGCCCTGCTGTCGGCATTGCCGTCGGCGGCCCAGCTGCGCCAGGTGGACGGGATGAACTGCATGGATCCGACAGCGCGGTCCCAGACGGTGTCGTCGTCGTAGACCCCGTGATCCGTGTCGGAGATCGCCGCCACACCGGGACTGCCGTCCAACCGCGGTCCCAGAATCGGCGTCCGAGTGGTGCCCTGGGCGTCGACATCACCGCCCCGCGCATGCCCGGACTCCACCTTCCCGATCGCCGCCAGCAACGGCAGTTGCAGGTGGCAGCCCGGCTGCGATGCCCTGGTGTTGTCCACCGCCCGCTGGTAGGCCTGCAGCACCGTCGCCGGAATCCCCTGGACAACAGGCCGCGCCTGCTCCCGGCCTCCCCCGTTCCGCACGGCAGGGCTGTCGGTCGCACTCGGCAGATCCGACAGTGACGGGAAATCGGGATAAGCGGGATAGAGAGGGGTGCTTCCGCCGCCGGCACCCGGGTGAGTGACGACTCTCTCCTCAGCAGCGGCCGTAGCGACAGCTGCCGAGGAAGGTACGACATGCTGCACCACCAGTATCGTCGACAGCGCTCTGGCCAACTTCTTCCAACGCACCATGCGGACATGGCGCTCCGGCCGTGTCGCGTGGGGATCGGACAGCGACATCACCGGGCGTCCGAGGCGATCGTCATGACCGGATTGCGGCTTTCCGGGTTCCTGCATGGTCAACCTCACAATGTCTCAAGGCACTCGGTCGGCTACCGGCGCATCAGGCGGTCGCCCCTGCGGGGCAACCCTCTTTCCTTTGTTCGTTCTCATCACGAACCAGCGCCCGCGCCGTCGGCATGACCTGTTGTCAGCGGCGGGCGCGGCATGGTTGTTTGGTGCTTTCGCGAGGAGCAGGCTGGTGTGCAGGGTGAGGTGAGCAGGCCGCCGTCGGCCGCGACCAGCCCGATCTGCACGTGCGGGTCGGCGAGGCAGGTCGTCTCGTGGTGACCCGCGCCCCTTGCATGCGGGGCTTCCCTCTTGATGGTGTACCGGTTTCCGGTACACCTCCCGGGCCGACCCCGAGGCTGCTGTTCTCCGGCCCGGTCGAGCCGGCCGGGTCACCGCTCGCGCAGCGGCCGTAAGGCGGCTCGGCGTCGACGCGGCCGGGGAGAGCGGGCACCCTCTTCTTGCCGGGGCCACCCGGCGGCTCCGCCGCCGGGTGGCTTCATACCGGCTACTGATCAGTGGTCAGCGGCAGATCCGGTACCTCCGGTTCGGATGGCTGATCCGACGGAGCGGGCGCGTCCGGCTCCTGTCGCTCAGGTGGTCCGTCTGGGCTCGGGGACGGGCTCTCCTCCTTGCCTTGCCGTGGAGGCTGTCGTGGTGGTTCCTTGTCCCGCCGTGAGGGCTCGTCGCTGGGGCGCGGTTCCGGCGGCGCAGTGCGCGTCGGTTGCGTGGCCGGCAACGTCCCGACCGCCGCCGCCTCGCCCGCGTAGACGCGCATCCACGCGAGCACCAGGTCCAGGTACTGCTCGGAGTGGTTGTACGCGAGCACGGCTCGGCGCAGGCCGCCGTCCCGGCTCACGTCTCCTCCCGCGGCGCACAGGTAGTGGGCCGCCGCGAGCGTGGAATCGTCCACGTTGTGCGGGTCGGCGGTGCCGTCACCGTTGCCATCGGCTCCCCAACGGTGCCACGTCGAGGGAATGAACTGCATGGGACCGACTGCGTGGTCCCATGCGGTGTCATGGTCATGGACCCCGTTGTCCGTATCGCGGATCGCCGCCACACCGGGGCCGCCGTCCAACCGGGGGCCGAGGATGGGGGTGATGGTGCTGCCGTCCGCATTGACCCGGCCACCGCGGGCGTGACCCGATTCCACGCGGCCGATCGCCGCCAGCAGCGGCCATCCGAGCCCACAACCAGGTCGCCGCTCGTTCAGCACGGCCACCGCATTCCGGTAGGCGGCCAGCACTCGCGCGGGGATCGCGACGGCCTCTACCGGCCGCATCCGATCCGTACGATCACGCTCGTCGGCGTGCGTCGCCGACGGAGCCGGTGAGGGCTCCAGCAACAGGGCGCCCACCGGTGGCGGCTCGGGATACAGCGGTCTTCCGCCGTCTACCGCGCCCGCCATGACCTGGCTGGCTTCGGCCGGCTGGGCGACCTGGTACAGCGCCACACCGGTCGCCGCGGTGGTCGCGGCAACCGCCCCGGCCACCGCGGGGGTGACCTTGATCCGCAGCCACGGCCACTTGGTCAGAAGCACGTCAGCGTCTCTCCTCACGAGGCTCTCGTGTTGCGCAGTTGTGGCAGGGCCCGCCTCAACCCTGCCGGGCGGGTATCGCAACGCGCGGCGGCGCGCAGACCCGGCAGGGCGCGAGGTTGCGATCGATCGCCGCATCGATGCCGATCAGCTCGGACTCGTCCCGCGCCTCCGACAGCCGGCAATCGACACGGTGGTAGGACGCTGCACCGGCCACCACGAAGCCGCTGAAGCCGGGACCCTGCACGCCGGGACCGCCGAGCCCCTGTTTCTCCGCGGCGACGGCGAGACGGTCGATCGCCGCCTCCAAACGCACCCGGTCCACCCGGTGGTTCTGCACGATGAGCATCGCGGCGCCCACCACCACGACCGCCAGGCCGATGACGCCGCCGGAGATCAGGTAGGGGAACTGCGCCGGAAGTGAGTTGTAGCTCGCCGCGCCGTTCCAGCCGAGGGACATCAGGACGAAACCGATCAGGCACAGCAGCACACCGAGCTGCCCGCCCAGCCGACCGAAGTTGATCTGCATTATGTATGACTCCTATGCACCTGATCCGAGGTACGCCTCGCGCAGGTTGACGGTCCGCAACTCGTCTCCCACGCCGGTGTACACCAACGTTCCCTTTTCCATGATCAGCGCGCGGTCCGCGAACGGCAGCGCGCCGGCGTTCTGTTCCACCATCAGCACCGTGGTGCCGTCGGCCTTGATCCGCGAGGTGACCTCCCAAACGGTGCGCGCCACGGTGGGCGACAGGCCGAGCGAGGCTTCGTCGATCAGTAGCAGCTTGGGGCGGGACATCATCGCGCGCCCCACCGCCAGCATCTGCTGCTCGCCGCCGGACAGCGTGCCGGCGATCTGGTTCTCCCGCTCGGCCAGGCGCGGGAAGTAGTCCCGCACGAGGTCCATCTGCCGCTTGAGCGTCTTGGAGTCGCGGCGGCGGGACCACGCGCCGAGCTTGAGGTTCTGACTCACCGTCAGCCGCGGGAACAGCCGCCGGCCCTCCGGACTGAGCGAGATGCCGCCGGCCACCCGCTGTGACGGCGAGCCCTTGCGCAGCTCCTTGCCGTCGAAGGTGATGGAGCCGGACTGCGGCTGCAGCATCCCCGCGACTGTGGTGACCGTGGTGGTCTTGCCCGCGCCGTTCAGGCCGAGCAGCACGCAGCACTCGCCCTGCTCGACGTCGAAGCTGACGCCGTGCAGCACCGGGTACTGGTCGTAGCCGACCACGAGGTCGCGCACTTCGAGCAGCGCCATCAGACGTACTCCTCTCTCGCCCGCTCGGTGGCCGGCGCGTCGGCCGTGGTGACCGTGGATGCCTCGGGTTCCTCCGGGTCCTCGCCCAGGTAGGCGCGCACGACCTCGGGATGCCGCCGCACCTCGTCCGGTTTGCCTTCCGCCAGCACCTGGCCGAAGTTGAGGCAGTAGACGTAGTCGGACACCCTGGTGACGAGCGGCACATGGTGGTCGATCATCACGATCGTCACGCCGAACTCCTTGCGCAGTTCGAGCAGCGTGTCACCGAGCTGGTGGGCTTCCTCCGGTCCCATGCCCGAGCCCGGCTCGTCCAGAAGCAGCAGGTCGGGGTCGGTGGCCAGCACCGCGGCGATCTCCACCTTCTTGAGCACGCCGTAGGGCAGGTCGGCCACTCGGGCCTGCGCGACTCCCTCGAGGTTCATCAGCTCGAGGATCTGGTGTGCCCGGTCGGCGAGCCTGCGCTCCTCGGCGAAAGTGGCCGGTCCGCCGAGGATGCCGGCGAACGGGTCGTAGTCGGTCTCCAGGTGCTGGGCGGTCACCAGGTTCTCCAGCACGGTGGTGTTCTTCACCAGGCCGACGTTCTGGAACGTGCGGCCGATCCCGAGCTTGGTGCGCTCGTGCACCGGCTTGCCGGTGATGTTCGTTCCCCGGTAGCGGACGCCACCGCTGGTGGGGCTGTAGAACCCGGTGATGCAGTTGAACAGCGTCGTCTTGCCGGCCCCATTCGGGCCGATGATGCCGACGATCTCCCACTCACCAACCTTCAGGTCAATGTGCTGCAGCGCCTTCACGCCGCCGAAGTGGATACTGACGTTGTCGACCTCAAGCACGGACATCGGTTACCTCCACGTCCCGCACCTTCCCGGTGTGGATGTCGAACTTCCGGCCGAGCATCCATTCCTTGATCGGTGCGATCTGCTGCCCGAGACCGCCGGGGTGGGTGGTCAGCGTCAGGATCAGCAGGATGGGGCCGAGGACATGGGGCACGAAACTCAGCGGCAACCCGATGCCGTCCTCGATCAGCCAGTCCACGCCGACGGTGTCGAACAGCCAGGTCTTGAACAGCCAGCCGCCCTCCATGAGTGCGAAAAACACCGAGCCGATCACCACTCCCGCACGGTTGCGCAAGCCGCCCACGACGGTCATCAAGATGAACGACAGCGCCAGCTCGAAGCCGAAGTTCTGCGGGACGATCAGGTCCTTGCCGTGCGCGAACAGCGCTCCGGCCACGGCCGCGAACACTCCCGAGGTGACGAACGCGAGCAACGTGTAGGCCTTGACGTTGATCCCATAGGAGGACGCCACCCTCGGGTTCTCCCGCAGGGCCTGCAGTGCCCGTCCGCCCTTGGTTCTGGTCAGACGCCAATCCAGCCACAGCACCACGACCACGAACGCGAGGCACAGGTAGTAGTAGGCCATGGGGCTCTGGAACCCCATCGGCCGCGTGACCGCCTTGCCGGCATCACCGCCCGTGAAGCCGATGATCCCGAAGATGCTCTCCTCGGTGAACACGCCATAGGCGAAGGTGACCAGCGCGAAGTACAACCCGGTGAGCCGCAGCGAGATCGCACCGAGCACCGCTGCCTGCAAGCCACCCACGATCGCCGCGATCGGCACCGCGAACCAGAAGTCGATGCCCAGGTCGACCTCCATGTAGGCCGCCATGAACGCCCCGATTCCCACGAACGCCTGGTGGCCGAGCGAGATGGTGCCGGTGTATCCGATCAGGATGTTGAGCGAGAGCCCGATGATCACGAACACGGCAGCGGTGATCAGATGCCCGATGTCCTCGCCATGGAGGTCGAAGGGCGACAGGAAGTTGCCGGGAACCGCGAACACGAACCACGCCAGGGCCGCCCACGCCGAGCCGCGGGCGAACCACCCGGCGGTGGTCGGCCGGAACCGTGACTCGGGCTCCCCCACCACGCCGGGCAGAACGAGCGTGCTCTCGGCGGACGCCTCCTTGCCGGGCGATGCCTGTACCGCACTCATGCGCCGACCACCTTTCGCGCGAACAGGCCCTCCGGGCGGAGCAGCAGGACTACGAGCAGGAACACGAAAAGAATCGTCGCCTTCGGCCCGGGAAGGCCGGCCAGCGCGCTGAGCGCACCCAACTGCTCGACGAAGCCCACCAGCAGGCCGCCGGCCAGCGCCCCGGGCATGCTGCGCATCCCGGCGAGCACCGCGGCCATGAGGCCGGGCAGCAGCGCCGCACCGCCGCCGAAGGTGAGGAACGCCGCGGTGAAGGTGTCGTTGGGACCCGACAGGATCCCCGCCAGCCCACCGAGGGCCGCGGCGATTCCCCACGTCATCATCGACACGCGGCGCACGCTGATGCCCACCAGTTCGGCGGCGGTGGCCTCCTGCTGCGCGGCCTGGATCGCCAGCCCGGACGGCGACCGGAAGAACGCCGCCAGCGCCAGCGCCACCACGATCAGTACCAGCACCGTGATCACCTTCTGGTAGGTGATGGCGACTCCCAGAACCGTGGCGATCGAGCCCTCGACGATCGGCGGCATCTCCCGGATCGGCTGCTCGTTGGTGAGCCAGAACTGGATGCCGATCGCGGTCGTCGCGACACCGGCGGTACCTACCAGCAGCGTCACCTTCGAGCTGTGTCGCAACGGACGGATCACCACTCGCTCCGTCACCAGCCCCATGACGACGGCCACGGATATGCCGAACAGCAGGCCCAGCGCGTAGTTCCAGTGCCACATTTCCACGGCCACGAAGGCTGCGAACAAGCCGGTGGTGCCGAACTCCGTCTGCGCGAAGTTGAACACACCGGTCGCGCGGTACACCAGCACGATGCCCAGGGCTACCAACGCGTACACACTGCCCCGGAACAACCCGTTGGCCAGGGCGACGACCAGCTCCTGGCTCACGGCTTGTACCTCCCGGGCCGGGTCTTGTACTGCCGCGAACCGCAGTCGGCTTCCAGCAGGTACATCGCGCTGCCACCGAACCTCTTGTTCGGCGTGAACCTGACCGCCGGGAACACCCCGGAGTCGAAGGTCTTGCCGCTGTTGAGCGTCGCCATGAACGTGCGGTGGCTCAGGTTCTTGCCGGCCGCCTGGAGCATCTGACCGACCAGCTTCTCGAGGCCCCAGGCATTGATTGCGATATCGTCCGGATCAGCTCCGCCGTTCTTCGCCCTGTACGCTTTCCGGAATCCGGGGTCGATCGAGTCGATCTTGTCCAATTGCGGGTACGACGAGAAGAACCGGGCGCCGTCGATCTGCGGGCAGCCACCCGTGGCAACCACGTTGAGCCCGCTCGTGTTCCCGGGACCGTAGAATTTCACGCTGCACGTCAGCGCCTTGGACACATTCACCAGGCCGCCAGGGCTCGCGTTCCACACGACCGCCTTCGCACCGCTGTTGCAAATCTTCGCCGCAATCGACGTCGCTTCGGCCTGGATCTTCTTCGGAGCGCGGTCGTTCAGCACCAGTTTGGTTCCGAACGCCTGCTTCAGTGAATTGCCCTGTATCTTCGCGTAGTTGTCCAGATTATCGTTCTCCGCGACGATCAGCCCGACTTTCTGCCCGGAGAAGGCCGCCCTCATCTCACGTGTGATCACCGGCGCCTGCTGCTCATAGGTGAGATAGGCCGCGAAGTAGGTCCGCAGCGCGTTCAGCGATCCGAGACGCGGATTGGACTCATGCACACCTCCCGAGATGTAGGGCCACTGCCGGGAGTTCGCGTAGCGCGCGCAGGCGTCGATCTGGTCGGCACCGGCGGAACCGATGACCAGGAAGTACTTCTGTTCGATGAAGCTCTTGCACTTCGATACCGCAGTCGACGGGTCGAAGTTGTCGTTCTCGAGCTTGACCTGGAGCTTCCGCCCGTTGATCCCCCCCTTCTTGTTGATGTAGTCGGCGTACACGCCCACCGCGCGCTCGATCGAGTTCTGGGGGATCGCCGCCGCGCCCGTCACCGGTGCGTGCACGCCGATCTTGATCGGCTCGCCCGGCTTCAGCGATGTGGGATCGCCGATACCCGGCGGCACCGGCCCGCTGGTGCCGCCACCGCTGCCGACCCTGCCACCGGTACCGCCAGTGCCCGTCCCGGTCCCGTTCCCGGCCCCGGTGCCGGCGGCGTCTGTACCGGCGCCCGCACTCACATCCTGCGCGCCGGTGTCCAGGGCGCCTGGATCAACCGGCTGACCGTCCGTACCAACCCCTCCGAGCCCACCTGCAGCGGTGCCCTGTCCACTCGGTCCACCCGGCCCGGCGTAAAGCCCGCTCACGCCCGGCTTCTGCCCGCAGCCCGAGACCACCGCAAACGCCAGCGCCACCGCTGCGACACCGATCTGCCTCGACCGTCGCCGGATCACTTCGCCTCCTTGAAAAGCGTCTTGACCACCCGGAGTTGGTCGAGCGTGCGGCCCACACCATGGCGCGCACCGGACAGCACCGGCTCACCGTTCGGGCCGAGCGCGAACATCACCGCATAGGCGAGCCCGAGCCCGACCGGGATCAGGAAGAGAACTCCGCCGGGGATGTCCTCCAGCATTGAGCCCACATGCGTCACCGGGGTGGCCGCAGCCGGCAACTGCTGCCCGCTATTACGGGCCACGTCCCGGGCTTCCGTGGCGGCCGGCGCCGTGGCGTCATCCGGCATGGTTCCTGCATCCGCCGGCACTTCCCCGGAGACGTCCGTACCGGCACCTGTGTCGACCGCACCCGAATCACCCGTCGTCCCGCTGTCCGCCGGTATGTCAGCCGGCGGTTGGGGTGTCGCTCCCCCGGTCGCCACCAGCTTCATGCCGATGCCCTCGTCCGACGGCCCGTCCCAGGTCACCTGGAAACTCATCGGCGCCTCGACCTGCTCCACGAGGACGATCGAGGTGGGTAGCTGACTGTCCTGCGCCAGCCAGAGCCGCGCGATCGGCGTGAGGTCGAAGTGCCAGATCCCGTCCTTGCCGCGTTTGCCGGCAGCAGCGGCGCTTTCACAGTCGTAAGCCGGCCGCGACGACCACTTTCCACCCTCGGCCTTGGTCCAGAACGCATCCGTGACAGGGCACGCCACGACCTTGACGCCCTCGCCGTCGGAGTTCACGTTCGAGTCGGGGGCGGACGATTCCCTCAGCATCACATCGAACGAGGTCACATCCGCGCCAGGGCCGTACTCCAGGGCGAACTCGACGGCCGCGACCATCTCCTCCGCACCATTGACCGCCGCCACGGTCATCGCACCGGCAGGCACATTCGGCGGCGTCGGCTCAGGCCGAGCGACGAGGCCCGATTTATCGACCTCGTTCTCGTCGTTGCTCTTCCACCACCAACCCGCCTGATAAACTTTTCCTCCGATGGATGGGCCCGGCTCAACGGCGGGTGCCGCGCTGACCGGTGCGGCCGCACTCAGGATCACGGCGCACGACGCGGCGAACCCGGCGCCGAGACTGCTGGGAGTAGACATCTGTCTCCTTGGCTAGTCCAACTATCCTGTTGGACTGAATTACTTGGGGCCGGCAAGAGCCCGATTTCCCACGACTCGCGAGAGCACGCCGCGCCCGCGGGCATCGAGGAACACCGGGTCGCGGAGGCGACCCAGAAGTCTGGCCTCACTGACGACATCCAGCGCGCACCCGCATCGAGGTCGCACCGAGCCAGTCGGCGTGTTGCGGGCGACGTGCACCCGGAATTGACATACGCATCTGGTCGACACGGCCGTCGAGCATGAGTGGGCGCGCTGCGCACGGCGCCCACCATGGCGTCAGTTACACGCCTGCGACATCTTTTGCGCGCAGGGCGGCGGGTACGGGCAGTGGCCGTCGATCGTTCCGTGGTGGTAGAAGGCGTCGCCGCACTGCAGTGGCCAGCGGTGCCGGCGTCCACGGCGACGCGGGCGCGTCGGTACGACGGCGGCCAGTGGTTCGCCGGGTCGGGTGCCGAGGCGATCGCCGTACGGACCAGAGCCGACCGCTCGACGGCAGAGGTGAGGGCGGCGGCTGTGGCCACCATGCGTCGCCGTCTCCTTGCGTCGTCGGCCGCGGACGTGGTGGGGAGGGGGGTGAGCGGGTGCTACGGCAGGCGCCGTGTCCATGGGTGCACACTCCGGTGGGTGGGGGGAGGGCAGGGGGGATATGGGGGAGCCGGGGGGGCGGCATCGCGACTGCGGGGAACGTACTGACCGGACGGTATGTACGTCAACGGGTTGCGCAGCAGTTCTTTCGCGTATGCGGTACAGGTGGTTCCGGTCAGGACAGCACTGTGGGCCCGGCGTCATGGGACGCCGGGCCGGACCCGGAGACGACCGCAGGAGGGCACCGCAGGACATAGTCGGTTGCGCCCGCCCGGCGGACGAACTCCTCCTTCACCGGCGATCCGGGCGGCCTGCAGCGTGGCCGGCCCCACGCCGAACACCGCGAGGGACTCGGCTTCGCGGACGCGCGCGGAGTGCTGGACGGCACCGTCTGCGGTGAGCACCGCGCAGCCGAACAGCGCCGCGTCGGTGAACCTGGCCCCGGAGGCGCCGGCAGCACACAGGCCGGCTCTCGTGCTCCTGGGGGGATGTCTCCGATCGCGCTGTGGAGGCGCTGTTGTTGAACCAGTCGACCCACCGCGGTGCCGAGTTCGACGTCGCGAGGCCGTGCCAGGGCCTGCGGAGCTTGATCAGCTCTGCTTTGCAGAGGCCGATCTGGGACTCCAAGAGCGCGTTGTCCAAGGCGTCACCGACAGTGCCGATCGAGGCGTCGATGCCGGCCTCGAGGAGGTGTGCGGTGAATGCGAGACGTGTATTGACTCCCCGAGTCCGAATGATGAGCCAGCCCGGGGGCCCTCCCCACACCACCCCAACCGATGGGCCACACCATGAACGGCGTCCGTTGGGTTGTGATGCATCGTGATGCCCTGTATGGCAAAGGAGTTGGGCAGCGCCGGACACCGGACGGAGGGACCTCCGCCCGGTGCCTGCGCTGTGCCCTAGGCGCAGTGGAATTTGGCTGCGGCCCAGTCGCCGTGGTCCCCGGTCTTGGACCCGTTGGTGTCCGTGACCTTGAGCCGTACGTGCCGGGCGCCGGCGAGCGGCACGTCGACGGGCACTGTGGCCGACGCCCCGGTCACCTTCGGGGACGTCCACAGCACCTTGCCGTCCGCCTCGACGGAGAAGGCCACTTCGCCGTAGCCGTTGATCTCGTCGTCGATGCCGACGTCCGCCGTGAAGGCCGTGCACCGGCCTCCCGTGTAGACCTCGATGTCGGAGTCGGCGTGCACGCCGATGCCCTTCGCGTAGGTCCTGCTCGCCAGGGTCAGGGTGTTCCCGTCGGTCGCGCCGGACTCGCCGTTCGACCGGTCGCGCTCGGCGGGACCGTACCCGTTGACGGACCGCAGCCACACGAGGTCGCTCGCCCAGGCGTCCGCCGTGGGCGGCGGGGGCATCACGGCGGTGGCGAACCGTCCGGTGGACGTGCGGGACTCGCCGTCCGACCGGTACCGCACCAGCGCTTCGAGCGTCGCCTCACCGGCCTTGGCCCCCTGGGCGGGAGTGACGGTGACCTCCACCTTCTTCGTCGTGCCCGCGGGAATGCGGCCCACCGTGCCCGCGGGCGCGGCCTGCCAGCCCTCCGGCGTCCGCAGAGCGAGGTCCGCGTCCGTCACGTCCGCGGTGCCCGCGGTGATGTCGACGGCCACGGAAGTGGCGGTACCGGCTCCGAGTTCCTGCCCCGCGGGGGCGGAGACGGTCGCCGCCGCGGCCGGGTTCCTGCCGCCGACGGCGCTGGTGTCCTCCAGCGTCATCGTGAACGGCCGGTCGGTGGTCAGCGGACGGGTCTTGACCTTCACGACGCCGCCGCGGTCGTCCCGGTCGTACCACCAGCCCTCGGAAGCCGCCTCGAACGCGGCCTCGGAGCCGAGGCTCGGCAGCTTCCCCCGGAGCGTGACCGCGCTCGGGCGGGAGCCGGTGTGCACGGTGAACTCGTACGGCCGCTCGGTCTGCTTGCCGGTGAACTCGCCCCGGCTCGCGCCGATCCGCACGGTGACGTCTCCCGCGCCGCGGGCCGGCGCCTCGACGTCGGCGCGCTGCGTGGCGTACGCGCCCTCGCGGTGCTGCCGGGTGACGCCGTCGTCCTCGTACAGCGTGAAGGAGGAGCGGCCCTGCGGGTAGACGTCCCAGGCCAGCGAGGATCCGGCCGTGCGGTCCCGGTACGAGCGGATGCCGGGCCACATGGGCACGGCGGCGCCCGCCTTCACGAACAGCGGCAGGGTGTCCAGCGGGGCGCTGTAGTCGTCGACCGTCGCCGGGCCCCGGTAGGTGCGCCCGGTCCAGTAGTCGATCCAGGTGCCCTTCGGCAGGTAGATGCCGTCGCGCTCGGTGGCGTCCTTGTACACGGGGGCGACGAGGAAGTGCTCGCCCGAGAGGAACTCGTACTTCGCCGCGTCGGTCGCCGCCCTCGGGTCGTCCGGGTACTCCAGGACCAGCGGACGGACCATGCCCACCCCGGTCTTGGTCGCCTCGTGGGCGTAGGAGTACTGGTAGGGCAGCAGCGACTCCTTCAGCTTCAGGTAGTCGCGGTTGACGGAGGTGTACGGCTCGCCGTACCGGAACGGCTGCTTGTCGCTCGCGGCCCATCCGTCCATCGTCATCGTGGTGCCGAGGAACATCTTCCACTGGAGGTCGCGGGTGTACGTCTTGGCGCTGCCGCCGAAGATCCCGTCGACGTCCCCCGTGGTGTAGGCGAGGCCGGACATGGTGGCGCCCGCGTAGGTGGGGATCTGCCAGCGGATGTACTCCCAACTGCCGGACTGGTCGCCGGACCACTGCACCCCGCAGCGCTGCGCGCCCGACCAGCTCTCCGGCGCCCAGGTGAAGCCGCGGGCGTCGCTGTTGTCCTCGATGCCCTGGTACGCGTCCTTGCAGCCGTCGAGCGCGAACTTGTAGCCGCCGCCGACCCAGGCCACATCCAGCTTGGCGACCCGCTGCCCCGCCTTCACCTGGTCGGCGATCTTCTCGATGCCGTCCTCGGTCCACAGCCCGAGCTGCATGCCGCGGTCCTGGAGCCCCTTGGCCGTCTCGGCGAGGTTCTCGTAACCGCAGCCGTAGCCGTCGTTGACGAGCATCCAGCCGTTCGGCATGTCGTGCTCGAGGTACCCGTCGGCGACCTTCAGGGCGTCGAGCGTGTGCCGTTCGCCGCGGTTGGCGTTGTGCAGGTAGCAGTCCGCGTCGCCGATCTCCATACCGTAGACCGGCGGCAGGAACGGCTTGCCGGTGAGTTCGGTGTACTGGCCGATGACGTCCTTGGCGTCACCGGTGAAGTAGTAGGCGTCGAAGCGCTTCTCGCGGGCGGCGGCCGTCACCGGCTCGCCGAAGGTGTAGGTGTTGGGCGCGTACGTGTTGCGGAAGACGCCGTAGCCGCCCGAGGAGAGATAGAACGGGACGGAGTTGGGGTGTCCCCCGTCGTTCCAGTTGTAGTCGACGCTGACCTCCACCTTCTTGTCCCGGTGCGAGGTGTTGCCGCGGCCGTTCTGCATGCCGGCGCCGTAGAACTGCTCGTCGGCGCCGCGCGCGAGGCTCTGGGTGGTGCTGTCGGCGTTCCAGGTCAGTCCGGTGGTCTCGGACCAGACCCGGCTGCCGTCCGCGCGATGGAGGGCGAAGCGCAGCGGCGACTTGTAGGCGCGCAGCGTGATCCTCGGCGTGCTCAGCTCGTAGCGGTCGGGCCGCTCCTTCCAGTGCGTCGCGGGCGCCGGGCCCTGCGGCAGGACGATGTCGTCGCCCGTCGGATCGGTGAACCTGCCGTCCGGCGCGAGTTCGATGCGGAACGTCTCGTCGGAGACGAAGGTGACCCTCGCCGCGGCGCTTCCGGCGCCGATCCGGTAGACGGCTCCCGAGGCTTCGAAGTCCGTGATGTCGCCGACCGTCGTGCCGGGCGGTTCCGCGGGGGCGGCCGCCGCACCGCCCGGCCCCGCGAAGACCGAGAAAAGACCGAGCACAGCGACGACCGCTGCCACTCGTATGCGCGCTAGTGATTGCATGAGGCGTGTTTAGCGCAACTACGAGCACATGGCTAGAGTGCGGCCGCCGCGGCCCCGATCAGCCGGGCAGCTTCCATTGCTGCTCGGCTCCGGCGGTGCAGGCCCGGATCAGGAGCTTCGCGCCGTCGGCACTGCCGCCCTCGGCGTGCAGACACCGGCCCGACTTCACGTTCCGCAGCGTGCGGTCCGGGAGAGGGGTCCACGCCTGCGCCGGTGTGCCGTTGCACTGGTACAGCTGGACGACCGTGCCGTCCGCGACCGCGCCGCCCCGCACGTCCATGCACTTGCCGTACGCGCGCAGGGTGCCGTCGCCCGGCACTGTCCACGCCTGGGCGGGCGTGCCGTTGCACGGGTGCAGCTGGAGTGCCGTGCCGTCGGCGGAGCTGCCGCCGGTGACGTCGACGCACCGGCCGCCGGAGCCGGTCACCGGCCCCGTGGCCGCGGGCGCGGGCAGCGCGCCCTGGACCTCGGCCGCCTTGGCCACGGGATCTCCCGAGGGCTCCACCGGACAGCCTGGTGTTCGTGCAGTGGGGGCACAGGATCGGCACCGGGATCTTCATCAACGGCAGCCCTTACCGGGGCAGTTCGGCCGCCGCCGGTGAACTGGGCTTCATCGACCTCGTCCGGGACCCGGACGCTCCGGCCGGTCCGCGTCCGGCCGACGGCACGGGGCCGTGGTGGACCGTGTGGCGACGCGCTTCGCCAGGGGCCTGGCGGCCCTGCTGCTGGTGCTCGACCCCGGCCAAGTGGTGATCGGCGGAGCCGTGTCCCGCGCGGGCGAGGTCCTCCTCGAACCGGTCCGCAGGCAGTTGCGCCTCCACACCCTGGTGCCGGTGACCGTGCAGGCGTCGGTGCTCGGTGAGCAGGCGGTGGCGTACGGCGCGGTGCGCCACGCCCTCGATGCCGCACAGGAACGGATGACGGCCGGCTGACCGGCGCCGGCCGCCCGCAGGGCGGGCCTCCCGGTGCGCCGCGCGGTGTCAGACGGCGATGACCTTGACGCCCGCCTCGACCAGGCGCGCCGAGGTCTCCGCGGAGACGTTGGCGTCGGTCACGAGGACGTCGATGCGGTCGAGTCCGCAGATCCGGGCGAAGGCGCGCCTGCCCAGCTTGGACGAGTCGGTCACGACGATCACCCGGTGCGCCCGCTCGGCGAAGAGCCTGCTGACGCTGGCCTCGTCCTCGTGGTGCGCCATGATCCCCAGCTGCGGGTCCACGCCGTCGACACCGAGGACGACCGCGTCCAGCACGACCTCGTTGAGAACGCCCATGGTCAGCGGTCCGACGAGCTCGTACGTCTGCGGGCGGGCCACACCGCCGGTGGTCACGATCTTGATCTGGGGGCGTACCGCGAGCTCCCCCGCGATGTTGAGCGCGTTGGTCACCACGGTGAAGGCGGGCGAGGGCGCGCCGGTGGTCTCCCGCTGCCCGCCGCTCGCCCGCAGCGCGAGCGCCCGGGCGACCTCGGTCGTGGTCGTCCCGCCGTTGAGTCCCACCACCTCGCCGTCCCCGATGAGGTCGGCGGCCGCCGCGGCGATCCGCTGTTTCTCCGGAGCGTGCCGCGAGGACTTGTAGCGCAGCGGCAGTTCGTAGGAGACGCCGTGCGCGATCGCACCGCCGCGGGTGCGGACGAGCATCTGCTGCTCCGCCAGCTCGTCGAGGTCCCGGCGGATGGTCGCGCTGGAGACGTCCAGCGCGCTCGCGGCCTCCTCGACATCCAGGCGCCCCTCGGCGGCCAACAGCTCCAGCAGCGCGTTCCAGCGCTCGTGCTTGGACATCGTCGGACTCCTTGTCGCCTGTGCAGCCGCCCCTGAGCTGCCACTGATCGTACTGGGGATCGCCCACCGACCGGTGCTGGCCGGCGCCCGGCGGTCGACAACCCTCAAAGTTTTCGCTCACTACTGCTTGAAACTCACGAGAAATGAGCAACTATTGACAAGAGCGCCGCCAATGCGACAGCGTGCTGAGCGCAAGGGACCCCGTGCAGGGTCGAGAGTCTTGTGGCAAAGGCGGTCTTGGCAGTGAACAAGCGCATACTCGCTCTCTCCGCGGCCTGCGCGATCGGCGCGCTCACGCTCACGGCATGCGGAGGCGGCGGCGGTTCGGCCGACGGAGAGGTGACGCTGAAGCTCGTCGCAGCCGACTACGGGGACAAGGCGTCCAACAGCTCGACGGCGTACTGGGAGGACGTGGCCAAGAGGTTCACCGCCACCCACCCCGACATCAAGGTCGATGTCCGGGTCATCAACTGGAACGACATCGACGCCCACGTCAAAACCATGATCCAGAGCGGGAACGTCCCCGACGTCCTCCAGACCGGCGGCTATGCCGACAAGGTCGCCGACGACCTGCTCCACAAGGCGGACGAGGTCCTCTCCGAGAAGACCCGCGCCAACCTCATCGACAGCTTCGCCAAGGCGGGAGAGGTCGACGGGACGCAGTACGGCATCCCGTTCGTCTCCTCGGCCCGCGCCCTGTTCTACAACAAGGACGTCTTCGCGAAGGCGGGCATCACCGAGGCTCCCAGGACGTGGGACGAGGTGAAGGCCGCCGCCGAGAAGATCAAGGCCAAGGCTCCCGGCGTCACCCCGTACGCGCTGCCGCTCGGGCCCGAGGAGGCACAGGGCGAGTCGCTGATCTGGGAGCTGGGCAACGGCGGCGGCTACACCGACGCCGGCGGCACGTACACCCTGGACAGCAAGGCCAACGTCGAGGCGTTCTCCTGGCTGAAGTCCCATCTCGTCGAACCGGGCCTCACCTACGCCAACCCGGCGACCACGGACCGCAAGACCGCCTTCGCGGACTTCGCCGCAGGCAAGGCCGCCATGCTCAACGGCCACCCCTCGCTGATCCAGATGGCGAAGGAAGGCAAGGTCGACTACGGCGTCGCGCCGATCCCGGGCAAGTCGGGGGCGCTGAAGTCCACTCTGGGCGTCGCCGACTGGATGATGGCCTTCAAGGAAGGCGGCCACCAGGAAGAGATCAGGAAGTTCCTCGACTTCGCGTACTCCAAGGAGAACACGTTGAAGTTCGACGAGACCTACAACCTCATGCCGGTCACCGAGGACACCCTGAAGGAGATGACCGGCAACGGGAAGCACAAGGACCTGGAGCCGTTCTTCGAGCTGCTGCCGAACGCGGTGTTCTACCCGCTCGGCGACACCACCTGGGACATCGTCTCGGCCGAGATCAAGAAGAGCGGCGGCACCGCAGTGAGCGGCGATCCGGCGAAGGTCCTGGGCGAGCTGCAGAAGAAGGCCGAGGACGCGGTCGCCGACCAGTAGCCGACGGCCCGTCCCGCACCGACACGGAAGGCACCCTCGTGTCCACCACCTCCCCCACGACTCACCGCTCCGGCCGCTCCGGCCGGGGCGGCGGGCTCGCCCGCCTCGGGCCGCTGCCCTGGATCGGCCCCGCCGTCCTGCTCATCGTGCTCGTCGTGGTCTGGCCCGTCTACGAGATGGTCCGCACCTCGTTCCTCAAGATCAGCAGCAGCGGTTTCGTCCGCGGCTCGGCGGGATTCGACAAGTACCAGCAGCTGTTCGACGAGCCCGCGCTGCCCTCGGTCCTCCTCGCCACCGTCGTGTGGACCGTGGTCGTGGTGACCGCCACGATGGTGATCTCCCTGGCGCTCGCGCAGCTGTTCAACCAGAGGTTCCCGGGCCGGCGTGTGACCCGCTGGGCGCTCATCGCGCCCTGGGCCGCGTCGGTGGTGATGACCGCCATCGGCTTCAAGTGGATGCTGAACCAGACCGCCGGCGTCCTCAACACCCTGATGACGGACCTGCGTCTGATCGACGGCCCGAAGGACTGGCTCGGCACGCCGTCCACCGCCTGGCCGTGGATGATGTTCGTCGCGGTCTTCGTCTCCCTGCCGTTCACCACCTACACGCTGCTCGCCGGTCTGCAGACCGTGCCGGGCGAGGTGTACGAGGCGGCGAGGGTCGACGGCAGCGGTCCCTGGCAGACGTACTGGCGGATCACGCTGCCCCTGCTGCGGCCGGCCTTCCTGGTCGGCGTCGTCATCAACCTGATCAACGTCTTCAACTCGTTCCCGATCATCTGGAGCATGACGCACGGCGGCCCGGACAGCGACACGGCCACCACCACCGTCTTCATGTACCAGCTCAAGAACTCCGACATCGGCGAGTCCGCCGCCATGTCCGTCGTCAACTTCGCCCTGGTCGTGGTCATGGTCGCCGTCTTCCTCAAGGCCAGCCGGTGGAACCAGGAGGAGTCCTGATGGCCCAGCAGACGCTCTCCCCCGCTGGCACCCGCCCTCCTGCAGGGCCGCGCACGGACACCGTCCGGCCGGGCGGCAGCCTGCGGCCGCGCACGGTCGTCGCCGCCGCGGCCGCCTGGATGATCGCGGTGGTCTTCCTCCTGCCGTACGCGGAGATGGTGATCACCGCACTGCGGCCGGCCGGTGAACTGCGCGACGCGACCTACCTGCCCGGCGAGTTCGCCTGGTCGAACTTCGTCGGCGTGTGGCGCGACTCGAACCTGGGCGCCAACCTGCGGGTCACCCTCCTGGTGGCCGGCGGGTCCACGCTGCTCGTCCTGCTGGTCGCCCTCCCCGCCGCCTACTGCACGGCGCGCACGAAGTACCGGGGCCGCAAGCTGTTCCTGCTGCTCGTGCTGGTCACCCAGATGTTCCAACCGACGTCGCTCCTGGTGGGCCTCTACCGCGAGTTCTACCAGCTGGACATGCTCAACTCGGTGTGGACGCTGATCCTGTGCAACGCCGCGTTCAACCTGGCCTTCGCCATCTGGATCCTCACGGCGTACATCGGTTCCATCCCCCTCGCCCTGGAGGAGTCGGCGATGATCGACGGCCTCGGGCGCATGGGGGCACTCGTACGGGTCACCCTGCCGCTGGCACTGCCCGGGGTCGTCACCGCGATGATCTTCACGTTCATCGCCGCGTGGAACGAGTTCGTCATGGGCCTGACCCTGTCGACGATCCCCGAGAGCCAGCCGCTGACCGTCGGCATCAACAGCTTCATCGGCAATTACACCGTGCAGTGGAACTATCTCTTCGCCGGCTCGGTCATCGCCATCGTGCCCGTCGTCGTGCTGTTCGCTTTCATCGAGCGCAAGGTGGTGTCCGGTCTGACCGCCGGATCCGTCAAATAACGGGCCCGCGCCCCTCACTCGTCAACCGACCCTTCTGAGCAAGGAGTTCAGCCCATGACCGCCCCGGACGCCTCCCGCACCTCGGTCGAGATCGCCTCCCAACCGGACACCTGGAGGCGAGCGGCCGAGTCCGTCGGTTCGCTCGAAGGCGTCCTGCCGCGCCGCGGCGAGCGTGTCGCCGTCGTCGGCTGCGGCACCTCGTGGTTCATGGCCCTCGCCTACGCCCGGCTCCGCGAGGCGGGCGGCCACGGGGAGACCGACGCGTTCGCCGCCTCCGAGTTCCCCGTCGGCCGCGGCTACGACCGCGTCCTCGCCATCACCCGGTCCGGCACCACCACCGAGGTCCTCGGCCTGCTGGCCGAGGTGAAGGGCACCGTCGCGACCGCGGCCATCACCGCCGACCCCGCCACCCCCGTCATGGACGCCGCCGACGCCGTCGCCGTCCTCGACTACGCCGACGAGCAGTCGGTCGTCCAGACCCGCTTCGCCACCACCGCGCTCGCCCTGCTGCGCGCGCATCTTGAGGCCGAGGACGCGCTGCCCGCAGGGGTGCGTCCGCTGGCACGGGCCGCCGAGGACGCCGAGCGTGCCCTCGCCGAGCCGCTCAGCGCCCAGGTGCGCGCCGCCGAGCAGTTCACGTTCCTCGGCACGGGCTGGACCTACGGCCTCGCCCTGGAGGCGGGACTCAAGATGCGGGAGGCGGCGGGCGCGTGGAGCGAGTCGTACCCGGCCATGGAGTACCGGCACGGGCCGATCAGCATCACCGGACCCGGCCGCGTGGCGTGGCTCTTCGGTCCGACGCCTGCGGGACTGGCCGACGACGTCGCGCGGGTCGGCGGCACCTTCGTCGCCGGGTCGGGGGACGCGGCCGGTGAGCGCGACCCGCTGGCGGACCTGATCCGGGTGCAGCGGCTGGCCGTCCTGCTCGCCGAGGCGCGCGGGTACGACCCTGACCGTCCCCGCAACCTCACCCGGTCCGTGATCCTCGAGAACAGCCATGCCTGATCCGCACGGCACGCGTGACTGCGTCGTGGCGCTGGACGTCGGCGGCACCGGCATGAAAGGGGCGCTGCTCGACCGGGCGCTGACGCCCCTGGCCGTGCTGCGCAGGCCGACGCCCCGCCGGGACGGCCCCGGCGTGGTGGTGGCCGCGATCACCGGCGCACTGCGCGACCTCGCGGCCCAGGCCGCCGACCGGCACCTGACGGCCCGCCATGCGGGCACGGTGGTCCCCGGGACAGTCGACGAGGAAGCCGGACGGGCGGTGTACTCCGCCAACATCGGCTGGTCGGACCTGCCGCTCGCGGCACTGCTGCGGGACGCGTCGGACCTGCCCGTCACGCTCGGGCACGACGTGCGCGCGGGCGGGCTCGCCGAGTGCCGTACCGGTGCCGCGCGCGGTGCGCGGGACGCGCTCTTCGTGCCCGTCGGCACCGGCATCTCGGCGGCCGTCCTGTGCGAGGGCCGGGTGGTGCGCGGCCTCGGGTACGCCGGGGAGCTCGGCCACGCCGTGGTGGAGCCGGACGGCGATCCGTGCGCCTGCGGCGGCCGCGGCTGCCTGGAGACCGTGGCGTCCGCCGCGGCGATCGAGGCCGCGTACGCGGCGCGTTCCGGGCGCGCCGTCGACGGCGCCGCCGGGGTGGCTCGCCTGGTGGCGCGGGGCGATCCCGTGGCCGTGGCCGTGTGGGACCGCGCGGTCGACGCGCTGGCCGCGGCGCTGGCGACGTTCACGACGCTCCTGGCCCCCGGTCTGATCGTGGTCGGCGGCGGTCTCGCGCAAGCGGGCGGCCTTCTGCTCGATCCGCTGCGGGCGCACCTCGGCGAACGGCTCACCTTCCAGCGCCGGCCCGAGGTGGTCCGCGCCGAACTGGGTGACGAGGCAGGCTGCCTGGGCGCCGGGATCCTGGCCTGGCAGGCGGCGGGCGTCGAGCCGGCCTTTCGCGAGCCGGCCTTCCGCGAGCCCGTGACGGCGGGATCCGCGGCACCGTGATCCTCACCGTGACCCTGAACGCGGCGCTCGACGTCACCTACGAGGTCGACGCCCTGGTGCCGCGCGGCTCCCACCGTGTGCGCGCCTCCTACGAACGGGCCGGCGGCAAGGGCGTCAACGTCGCGCGCATCCTGTCGGCCCTGGGCACGCCGGCGACGGTGACCGGGCTCGCGGGCGGCCCGACGGGGCAGCTCATCCGGGACGAGCTGCGCGCGGCCGGACTGCGGGACGAGCTGGTGCCCATGGCGGGCGACTCGCGCCGCACGGTCACCGTCGTCTCCCGCGAGGACGGCGAAGCCACCGTCTTCAACCAGCCCGGCCCTCAAGTGGATCCGGTCTCCTGGGCGGACTTCGCCGCCCGCTTCGCCCGCCTGGTCCGCGAGGCCGCGGTCGTGGTCCTGTCCGGCAGCCTGCCGCCCGGACTGCCGTCCGGCGCCTACACGCAGCTCGTCCGGTCGGCCGCCGGCGCGGGGGCGGCGACCGTCCTCGACGCCAGCGGTCCCGCCCTGCTCGCGGCGCTTGCCGCCGGGCCGGACGTGGTCAAGCCCAACGCGGCCGAGATCGCCGAAGTCACCGGTCACCAGGACGTCGTGGCCGCCGCTGAGGCCCTGCGCGCGCTCGGAGCACAGGCCGTGGTGGCCTCACAAGGGCCGGAGGGGCTGTACGCCGTCACGCCGCAGGGTGCGTGCCGGGCCACTCCCCCGCACCGGCTGTCCGGGAACCCGACGGGTGCGGGGGACGCCTGTGTCGCCGCGCTCGCGAGCGGCGATCCGTGGCCCGTGCGACTGCGCGAGGCCGTGGCGCTCTCGGCCGCCGCGGTCCCCTGCGCCGTGGCGGGCGATGTCGACGCGGACCTCTACGACCAGTTCCGTACCACCGTTTCCGTGGAGAACACCCATGCCTCTCACGTCCACTGACGACATCGTCGGTCCGGCCCGCGCGAACACCTCGGGTGTCGGCGCGTTCAACGTCGTGCAGCTCGAACACGCAGAGGCGATCGTCGCCGGCGCGGAGCTCGCCCAGCTGCCGGTGATCCTCCAGGTCAGCGAGAACACCGTCCGCTACCACGGCGGGCTGGCCCCGATCGGCCTCGCCTCCCTCGCCGTGGCGCGGGCGGCCGATGTCCCGGTGGCGGTCCACCTCGACCACGCCGAGTCCCCCGGCCTCGTCCGTGAGGCCGTCGACCTCGGCTTCACGTCCGTCATGTTCGACGCCTCCAAGCTTCCCTACGACGAGAACGTGGCCGCAACGCGGGAGGTCACCGACCACTGCCACCGCGCCGGCGTGTGGGTCGAGGCCGAGCTGGGCGAGGTCGGCGGCAAGGACGGCGCGCACGCGCCCGGCGTCCGCACCGATCCGGACGAGGCCCGTGCCTTCGCCGCGGCGACGGCCGTCGACGCGCTGGCCGTCGCCGTGGGAAGTTCGCACGCCATGCTCACCCGGGACGCGGTCCTCGACTTCGAGCTCATCACGCGGCTGCGCGAGGCGGTACCCGTGCCGCTGGTGCTGCACGGTTCGTCGGGTGTCGGTGACACCGACCTGGGGAAGGCCGTCACGGCGGGGATGACGAAGGTCAACATCTCCACCCACCTCAACAAGCTCTTCACCTGCACCGTTCGGGAGCGTCTGGAGGCGTCCCCCGACGTCGCGGACCCCCGCAAGTACCTCGGCCCGGCCCGTGACGCGGTGGCGTCGGAGGTCGCGAGGCTGCTGGGCGTCCTCGCGGGGGTCTGAGACCCGCGAGGCGCGAGGAGGGCGACGGGAGCGGCCGCTGGTGCGGTCCGCTCTCGTCGTGCGTCCTCCCCGTCGACTCGGGGCCGGTGCGCGCTCCCGGGACTCTCGGGCGCCGTCCGGTGAAAGAGCCCGCCGGCAGGCGCGGTCCGGCCCGTTGCACAGCCCCAAGCCCCCATCGAGACAGGCACGTTGCGCCCGTGCGTGCACCGGGACTCCGCGCACGCGGTGTGTTGCGGCGGGGCCGGACTCCCGCTCAGCACCCGCGGGCACTACCGGACGCGGCCTGCGCGTCCCCGTGGGAGCCGTCCCGGCACAACAGACCCGCCCGCACGCACCCCCCGGCCTGGGGACCGGACCGTTACCGGCGGCACACCGCCGGTGTGCCGCCCCACCGCAGCCGGCTCCCGGCGGGCGCGCGCGGCGGACGCCGGACCGCCGGCCGGCTCGGCGACCCCGCAGGTCGCACCCCGCAAGCTACTTGTACGTTTCTGTTTGTAAGTCCGTTCTTGCGAGCATCTATTGACACGCATGCGGCCGTCCCGTCAGAGTCGTCCCGCCAGTGATGCCGACCCCATGTCTGGAGCTCGTCATGCCTGAAGTCCCCGAAGTCTCACGGCGTTCGGTGCTCGGAGGCGCCGCCGCCGGTGCGCTCGCCGTCGGTCTGGGGGCCGGCGCCGCCTCTCCGGCGTTCGCCGCGCCGGGCGCCGACGCCGACGTCGCGGCCGGAGCCGCCGCACCGAGTCGCCGGGCCGGTCAGACGTCCATGATCAACGTGCCGTACGAGGCGCACCGGACAGTCCGCGTCGCCACCATCGGTCTCGGCAACCGCGGCAACGGGATGACCAAGGGCTGGTCCGTCGTTCCCGGCTGCCAGGTGACCGCCGTCTGCGACATCCGCGCCGACCGCGCGAAGCGTGTCGCCGACGACCTGGTCAAGGCGGGCAAGCCGCGCCCCGCCGAGTTGGGGGGCTCCGCCGAGTCGTACGCCGAGATGCTGGGGCGCGACGACATCGACCTCGTGTACATCGCGACGCCGTGGGAGTTCCACTACGAGCAGGGCAGGGCCGCCCTGCTGGCCGGCAAGCACGTCATCGTCGAACTCCCCATAGCCACCGGGCTCGACGAGCTGTGGGACCTGGTCGACACCTCCGAGCGGACCCGCCGCCACCTGATGCTCGCGGAGAACTGTTCGTACGGGCGCAACGAGCTGGCGATGCTCAAGATGGCGCACGAAG
Source organism: Streptomyces sp. PKU-EA00015 (assembly GCF_013387495.1). Taxonomy (GTDB): domain Bacteria; phylum Actinomycetota; class Actinomycetes; order Streptomycetales; family Streptomycetaceae; genus Streptomyces. The sequence continues at coordinate 142,120 of NZ_JABZEE010000034.1, forward strand.
GCGTGTTCGGCGACGTCACCAACGGGCACGGCGGGTACCTGCACGACTTGCGCGCGCTGCTGTTCTCGAACACGTACTACACGGACTCCTGGCGCCGTCTGTGGCACACCCGCAGCACGGCCTCCTTCTACGCGATGCACGGGCTCGCCCCCGTCGCAGCGGCGATGGACATCAACCGCGGCGACCGGATGACGACGCTGCGCGCCACCGCCACAGCCCCCAAGGGACTGGCCGACTACCGCGAGCGCTTCGTTCCCAAGGGGCACCCCTCCTGGAACGAGACGTACATCAACGGCGACCTCGTCACCTGCATGATCGAGACGGCGAACGGCCGGGTCATCCGGGCCGAGCACGACGTCAGTTCGCCGCGTCCGTACAGCCGCATCAACTCCCTCGCCGGGAGCCGGGGCATCTTCGAGGACTACGCGGGAACGTCCCGGACCGGCGGGCGCGTCTACTTCGAGCCGGACCACGGCGGCCACGCCTGGCGTGACTTCGAGCCGTACCGCAAGGAGTTCGACCACTGGCTCTGGAAGAAGATCGGCGACGACGCGGCGAACAACGGCGGCCACGGCGGCATGGACTACGTCCTCCAGTGGCGCACGGTGCAGCAGATGCGGGCCGGTCTGGTGCCGGACATCGACGTGTACGACTCGGCCACCTGGTGCTCCCCGGTTCCGCTGAGCGTCATGTCCCTCGACCGCAAGGGGAAGCCCGTGGCGGTGCCCGACTTCACGCGGGGCGCGTGGGTGAACCTGCGCGGCGGGCTCGACTCGCGTATGACCGAGATGCCGCCGGTGTGACGCCGGCTCTCTCCCTTCCCCGTCCCCCTGAGACAAGGAGCGAGCAGCGATGTCCGTCCTTCTGACCGCGCCACGAAGAGCCGTGGCGGCCCTGTCGGTGGCGGCCCTGGCGTTCACCGGCGCCCCCGTGGCCGCCGCACAGGCCGCCGAGGAGCCCGCGCCCGCGGCACGCACCGAGGTGGCGATCTCCCCCGTCGATCTGAACGGCCCGGCCGTCTCGGCGGTCGAGGTCACCGTCACCAACGCGGGGCCGGAGCGCATGCGCCGCCTCGAGGTCGCCTTCGAGGGCCCCGCGGGGTGGGCGGTGCAGCCCGCCGTGCGCAGCGTCGACGGTTCCTACGCGCCGGGCGCGGACGCCACGGCGGAGTTCAGGATTCAGGTACCGGAGCCGCGCCCCGGGTTCACGATGCGCACGTTCACGGCCATCGCCACCTATGAGGGCGGCGACGGCCGGGGCACCGCCACCGGCACCCGCGTGCAGCGCTCGGGTCCGGTCCTTGCCCGCCTCTCGGACGCGTACAACAACGTCGGCATCACCGACGAGAACAACACCGGGCCCGGGGACTACGACGGCGAGGGCAACAGCTTCTCCGCGCAGAAGCTGGCGGCCGTCGGGCTCACGCCGGCAGCGCCCGTGACCGCCCTGGGGGCGCGGCTGACCTGGCCGTCCGCCGCGCCGGGCACGAAGAACAACGTGGCGAGCACGGGGCAGGCCGTGCGGTTCGACGCCAAGGGAAGCCGCCTGGTCTTCCTCGGCTCGGGCGTCACCACCGGGGCCACCGGCACCGCGACGGTGATCTACACCGACGGCACCAGCACCAGTGGCCCGGTGGGCTTCCCCAACTGGTCGTTCCAGGACGCCACGGAGCACGGCGCGACGCTGGTCAGGTCGACGGACGGCCGCAACCGGCCCGACGGTTACGGCAACGCGGGCATCGCCTACCGGGTCTTCGCCAACTCGATCCCGCTCGATCCGGCGAAGACGGTCGAGGTGGTCGTCCTGCCGGCGAATGCCAACGTCCATCTGTTCGACATGGCGGTCGCCCCGTAGGACGCGGGGCGCGCTGTACGGCCGGCCGGCGGAGTGAGACGCCCTCCGCCGGCCGGCTTTCATCCGTGCGGTGCGGGGACCCGCCCCGCGGCAGCTTCCGCGGCACGGTACGCGCCGGCCGGACGGCCCCGGCCCGCCTGGCGCGGAGTCAGCCCGCGACGGTCTCGTACTCCGCTAGGGCCTCACGCATCGCGCGGCGCGCGACGGTGGCGAGCACCGGATTCCTGACGCGGTAGTAGTGCTCCGTCGTCAGCCCCCAGGCCAGTGCCCAGCCGCGGCCGCGCGCCCACGTGGCGTCGTCCACCTCGGCCGCCTCGCGGAACACATCCCGGGTCCCGGACGTGAGCAGTGTCCAGGCAGCCATCATGTCGCAGGCGGGATCCCCGACGCCCACACAGCCGAAGTCGATGACGGCGCTCAGCCTGCCGCCCCTGACCAGCACGTTGCCCGGCAGGAGGTCGCTGTGGACCCACACCGGGTCGCCCTGCCACTGGGGCAGCCGCAGGACCTCCTCCCACGCCGCCGTCGCGGCGGCCGCGTCCACGGTGCCGTCCGCGCCCAGGTCCCGGATCGCCGCCCGGACGTCGTCCTCGCGTGTACGGACGGGGCCGCCGCGGAAGGACGGCGGCCCGCCGGCGGCGTCGACCGTGCGCAGGGCGGCGCCGAACCGGCCCAACTCCACGGCGGCGTGCGCCGGATCGGCGACGGGCTCGTCGAACGCGTTCGCACCGTCGAGCCATCCGTACACCGACCAGGGCAGCTCGTACCCCTCCCCGGGAACGCCCCTGCCGACGGGCACGGGCACGGGCAGCGGAAGGTGCGGGGCGAGCAGCGGCAGCCAGCGCTGCTCCTTGTCGACCTGGCGCGCCGCTCCGTGAACGCGCGGCAGACGGACCACCAGGTCGTCCCCCAGCCGGTACATGGCGTTGTCGGTGCCCGCGGAAGGGACCTTCCTGACGGGCAGATGCGCCCAGTGCGGGAACTGCGCCGTGATCAGCCGGCCGACGAGCGACGCGTCGATGTCGACCTCGTCGGCATGCATCTTCACGCCGGACATGGACCTCCTCGGCCGGGACGGACGGGTGGGTGACGTGCGTGTCCGCGTCACGGCGCCGGGAGTCTAGCCAGCGGTTCCGCTTCCGGGCGACGGGTTTTCCGCGCGCCAGACCGTGTGGTCAGGCGGCGGACGGCGGCTCGCTCAACGGGGGCCCGCCTCCTCCGGCGGGCGCAGCAGGTCCGCGACCGGGGTCGACGGCTCCGCCGTGACCTGCGCGAGCAGTGCGGTGAAGTCCTCGCTCCAGGCCCGGACCGTCGCCGCGTCGAAGAGGTCGGTGGCGTACTCGAAGGTGACGTCGATGGTGTCGCCTCGGGGGACGAGCACCGCGTAGAGCTCGTTGCGGGCCACCGCTCGGGTGGGCAGGCCGCGGACCGTGGTGGAGACCGCTCGCAGGTCCAGCGCCGGCGGCGTCGTCGTGACCACCGTGAACAGCACGGTGGGGAACAGTTGGTCGGCCGTCTGGGGCGAGACGAGCCGGACGACCTCGGTCAGCGGCAGGTCCTGGTGGTCGATGGCGGTGAACAGCGTCGAGCCGAGCCGCGTCACCAGGTCCGCGAACGCCGGTGCCTCGGACAGGCGGGCGCGCAGCAGCACGGCGTCGCCCAGCAGCCCGACCACGCCCTCCCGCTCCGGCCGGGCGCGGTTGGCGCTGGAGGCCGCGAGGACGACGTCGCCGGTGCTCCCGCACAGCCGGGCCGTCCAGGTGGCGAAGGCCGCGGCGAGGACCGCGTAGGGAGTGACCCCGAGACGCTCCGCCGTCTCGGCCGCGCGGGCGGGCACGGTGCCGCCGATGACCCATGTGTGCAGGGCGCCCCGGCCGGACGGCACATCGGGACGCGGGCGGTCGCAGGGCAGGGCGGGCCTCAGCTGCACGCCGGCGAGCTCGGTGCGCCAGAAGTGTTCGAGTGCGGCCCGGCGGCTGTCGGTGAGCCGGTGTTCCGCCCGGGCGACGTCCGTGAACTGTGCCGGCGGCGGCGCGAGCGCCGGGGTCGAGCCCTCGCTGTGGGCGTTGTAGAGCTCTTGCAGGTCGTGCCAGATGATGCCCATCGACCAGCCGTCGCAGACGGCGTGGTGCAGGACGGTCACCAGGACCCAGCGGTCCGCGCCGAGCCGGCCGAGCCGGAAACGGAACAGCGGTGCGCAATCCAGCGCGAACGGCTCGCACGCGAGGTCCTGGCACCAGCGCTCGATACGGGTCCCGTCGTCCGCGTACGCCGTCAGGTCGGTGACCCCGACGTCCACCGGCACCTCGGCGAGCACCTCGACGAGATGGTCGCCGTCGCGACGGACGGCCCTGCTGCGCAGCGCCTCGTGCCGTGCCACCAGGTCCCGCAGCGCGCGCTTCAGCGCGTCCGCGTCGAGGGCGCCGTGCAGGTCGATGCGGTGGGCGACGTTGTAGACGCCGGGATCGGCGCGTTCGTGGTGACGCCGCCACAGCCGGCGCAGCGAGGAGGTCATGGGCACCCTGGCGGCGATCCGGGCAGCGGGCACGGGATCGTCCGCTTCGGAGCCGGGCACCGGCGAGCGGTGCTCCTCGCACCGTGCCGCGACCGCCCGGATGGTGGGGGCACGGAAGAACTCCGCCATGCCGAGCTCGGCGCCGAGCAGCGCCGACATCCGGTTCAGCAGCCGGACAGCGCTCAGGGAGTGTCCGCCCAGTTCGAAGAAGGAACGCGTCACGGACGCCTGCGGCAGGCCGAGTTCGGCGCACCACAGTTCGTGCAGGTCCTTCTCCAGCGGGGTGAGGGGTTCGGCGCCCTGCTGCGGCGCTCCCGCGTCCGGCGCGGGCAGCCGTTCCCGGTCCAGCTTGCCGGACGCGTTGACGGGCAGCCGGTCCACGCGGACCCAGTGGCGCGGCACCAGGTGATCGGGGAGTACCGCGGCGAGGGCGCTGCGCAGCCGCCCGAGGTCGGTGTCGGGTTCCACGGGGGCCACATAGGCGACGAGTTCGGCCTCCCCGGCCCGGTCGCGCCGGGTGACGACGGCGGCCTCGGCGACCTCCGGCCGGGCGTTCAGCACGACCTGGATCTCTCCCGGCTCGACCCGGTGGCCGCGGATCTTGACCTGGTCGTCGGTGCGGCCCAGGTAGGCGAGGGTGCCGTCCGAGCGCCAGCGTGCGAGATCGCCGGTCCGGTACTGGGGCGCGCCCATGTCGTCGGTGACGAACGCCGCGGCCGTCTCCTCGGGACGTGCGTGGTATCCGTACGCGACCGGCGTCCCGCACACGTGGATCTCGCCGACCGCGCCCAGCGGCACCGGCCGGCCCTCCGTGTCCAGGAGCCGGATGCCCGCTCCGGGGACCGGGGTGCCGATGGGCGGCCGTTCCTCCGCGCCGTCGACCCGGTGCGAGGTGACGACGACCGAGGTCTCGGTGGGCCCGTACTGGTTGTACAGCGTGCAGCGGGGATGCGCGGCGAGGAACCGGCGGAATCCGGCATTCAGGTCCAGTGCCTCACCGGCCGAGAACAGCTCGCGCAGAGAGGGCAGTTCGGGACCGGTCTCCATCAAGTACCGGAGCGGGGTGCAGGGCATGAAGACCCGCTCGACCGCGTGGCGGCGCACGGCCTCGGCGACGGCGGCCGGGTCGAGCCGCACGTCGTCGTCGACGAGGACGAGCTCCGCCCCGGCCGCCAGGGTGGTGAAGATCTCCTGCACGCTGACGTCGAAGGCGGGCGAGGTCCACTGGAGGGTGCGCAGCGCGGGGTGCCGTTCCAGATGGCCGCGCACGAGGCCGACCGGGCCGCGGTGCGGCACCACGACGCCCTTCGGACGTCCCGTGGAGCCGGAGGTGTAGATGCAGTACGCGGGGTCCTGCGGCCGCGTGCCGTCGAGCGGGCCGGAGATATCCGCCCCTCCCGCGACACCGTCCCCCGCCGCCGTCTCCGGTCCGCCCACCAGGTGCACCGGCCGCGCCGCGAGGGACGGGTTGCGGTCGAGCAGGGCGGGCGTGGTGAGCAGCAGAGCCGGAGTGCCGTCGTCGAGGAGCAGCTCGAGCCGGGCCGTGGGCAGGGAGACGTCGAGCGGCAGGTACGCGGCGCCGCTCTTGAGCACACCGAGCAGCGCCGTGATCAGCTCGGGCCCGCGGGGCAGCAGCACCGCGACCCGCTCGCCGCGTCCCGCTCCCCGGGTCCGCAGCTGCCGGGCGAGCCGCTCGGCCCGCCGGTCGAGCTCCGCGTAGCCGATCCGTTCATCGCCGTGGACGAGCGCGGTCGCGTCCGGGGTCCGCCGCGCCTGTGCCTCGAACAGCCCGTGCAGCGTGTCGTCGTGCGCCGGCGGGGGCTCGTCCAGGCGGCCGAGGCGGGACAGGGCGGCGCGGTCCGCGTCGGTGGGCGCCGTCAGTTCGGGCAGGGTGGCGGTCGCCGTCTCGAGCGCCCGGCGCAGCACGCTCTCCATGTAGGCCAGGAGTCGTCTCACCGTGGACGAGTCGAAGAGGACGGTGTCGTACTCGACCGCGCACCGCACTCCCCCGCGGTGGTGTGTCAGGTACAGGGTGAGGTCGAACGGCGCACGCTCACTGGGCATGTCGAGCAGGGTGGCGGTCAGGCGAGGCGGGTCGAACTCCGCCTGCCCCTCGTTCTCGTACTCCACGAGCACCTGGAAGAGGGGATTGCGGCCGGCGTCGCGATGCGGGTTGAGCGCGCCGACGAGCTCGTCGAAGGGCACGTCGCGGTACTCGAACGCCGCGGTGCTGCTCTCCCGTACCCGGCGCAGCAGTTCGCCGAAGTCCGGGTCGCCGGACAGGTCCAGGCGCAGCGGCACGGTGTCGAGGAAGAGGCCGATGTGGTGTTCGGCGCCGGCGGGCCTCGCGGCGACGGCGGTGCCGATCACGACGTCCCGCTGTCCGCTGAACCGGCCGAGCACGGCGCCGATCGCGCTCGTCAGCACCATGAACAGGGTGGCGCGGTGCTCGGCCGCCAACCGGCGCAGGCTCTCGGTGAGTTCGGCGTCGAGTGCGTACGTGAGGCTCGCGCCCTCGCCCGACCTGGCCGCGGGCCGGGGACGGTCGGTGGGCAGGGCCAGTTCCGGGGCGTCGCCCAGCTCGCGCCGCCAGTGGGCGAGGGCCTCCGCCGTCCGGGCGGGGTCCGGCGGAACGATCGGCAAGGCGGGCAGGGGCGGCAGCACGGGCGGCGCGGCGGTGTCGTCGTGGTGCGGCCAGGCCCGGTAGAAGGCTCCGAGATCGCGGGTGAGCACGGTGGTGGAGGACGAGTCGAAGACGATGTGGTGGGCGAGCAGGAACAGCAGGTGCCGGTCGTGCGCCAGGCGCAGCAGCCCGGCCGAGACCAGGGGTCCTTCGCTCAGGTCGAAGATCCGCCGGCCCTCGCTCTCCATGGCGGCCCGCAGCGCGGCCTCCTCGGTGTCCCCGGTGTGGTCGGCCACCGGGCAGTCGAGCCGGACGTGCGGGAGGACCTCCTGGTAGGGGACGCCGTCGGCTTCGCGGACGACGGTGCGCAGCGCGGGGTGGCGGTCGCAGACCTGCTGGAGCGCCCACCGCAGCGCCTCGGTGTTCAGCAGTCCCTCCAGCCGTACGGCCTTGGGCTCGTGGTACATGCTGGTGCCCGGGTGCAGCTGTTCGAGGAACCAGATGCGTCGCTGTGCCGGTGACAGCGGTGTCCGCCGTCCCTCGTGCCCCGTGGGGCCCGTACTCCCTTCTCCCGGTGCCGTTCCGGTGCCTGCGCGCCCGATCCGCCGCTGCCGGAGCCGGTCGAGCACCGGCAGCGCGGCCAGCACCCGCTCGGCCGGGACACCGAAGTCGACGAAGCAGGCGATCTCGTCGGCGCCCGCGTCCACGAGGCGGCGAACCGTCGCGGCCGCCGTGTCCTCGTCGCCGATCAGGGCCCGTGAGTCGCAGTACCGCTCGTAGGCACGGCCGAGCAGGAACTCCACATCGTCCTCGGGCGTGTTCTCCAGGTCCACCTCGAACCCGAGGCTGTTGGTCACCTGGTCGAAGAGGGACAGCGAGGACCGCAGGTACGACACGAAGGGCCCGTAGGCCTCGGCGCGCGCCCGTTCCGCGTCCTCGCCGAGGTATGTGTGCACGAGCACGACCACACGGCCCGCGTCCGGGTCGAGGCCGTGCTCGGCACGGGTACGGCGGTACAGGGCGATGTTCTCGGCGAGCTGCTCGACCGTCTGCGCCATCAGGTTGGTGACCACACCGAGGTCGCGCACGGCCGCCTGCCGGTAGCTGTCCGGGTTGCTCACGACCGCTACGTACAGGGGCGGTTCGGCCTGGACGGGGCGCGGGTGCAGGCGGACCTCGGTCCGTGTGCCGTCCCCGGCGGTCACCGGGAGCGGCTGTCCCGACCACAGACGCCGGACGTCCTCCAAACGCTCGTACATCACGTCGCGGTGCCGGCCGAAGTTCTCCGGAGCCAGGGCGAAGTCCGTGGCGTGCCAGCCGCTCGCGAAGCACAGACCCGCGCGGCCGCCCGAGAGGTTGTCGACGACCGACCACTCCTCGGCGACCCGGACCGGGTGGTGCAGCGGCAGGACCACCGAGCCCGCGTGCAGCCGGATCCGGTCGGTGCGGGCGGCCAGGGCGGCGGCGAGCACGGAGGGGTTGGGGAACAGCGCGCCGAAGGAGTTGAAGTGCCGTTCGGGGAACCACAGGGCGTGGAAGCCGTGCCGGTCGGCGAATTCGGCCGCTTCCGTGATCAGCGCGTACTTGTCGCCGTCGGCGTCCTGCGGGTAGTCGCCGAAGAAGTACAGGCTGACGTCGCAGTGCGCCGCGTGGGGAAGCGGGCCGGACGACGGCCGCGCCGGCTCCGGCCGCGGCGACGCCTCCGGGCGCAGGGCCTGCGGTGCCGCGGCTGCGGGCGGCGCGAGGGGCGCCGGGCGGGGCGGCGCGACCGGCTGGGCCGGTGGGGTCGGTGAGGCCGGTGGGGTCGGCTGGGCGCCGGGGAGGGCGTCCAGTTGGCGGGTGAGCAGACCGGTCACCTGCTCCACGAGGTTCTCGGCGAGCCGGATCTGCTGCGCGAACAGCTGGTGCAGGCTCTCCTCGACGGCCGGATGCGCGGCGTCCCGCCCGTCGGGCCCGGCCACGGCCGCGGGCTGCGCGGCGGGTTCGGACGCGGGCGCGGCAGGTTCGGACGCGGGTGGTGCGGCGGGTTCGGACCCGGGCGGTGAAGCCGCCGCTGCGAGGGACTCTGCCGGGGACGCGGCTGCAGGCTGTACGGCGGGCGCGGCGGCCCCGTCACCCCGCAGGTCCGCCACGTGGGCCGCCAGCTTCCGCGGGGTGTCCGCGTCCGAGAACAGATCCCGGACCCGGACACGCACCCCGTGGCGGCTCTCCAGTTCGGCCACCATGCCCATCAGGGCGAGCGAGTCGGCGCCCAGGGCGAAGAACGAGGCGTCGGGTGAGGTGTCGGCGATGTCGGTCCCGAGCTTCTGCGCGGTCAACCGCCTGATGTCGTCGAGCAGTTCGCCGGACGGTACGGGCCCGTGGCCCGTCTGTGCGAGTTCGGACACGGGTACGGGCGCCGGTTCGGGCACGGCGACCGGCCCCGGTCCGGCGGCAGGACCGGCCGCCGCCCGCGCGGGCACGGTGGTGGTGACCCTGCGGCGCCGCAACGGATGCCCGGGCAGGGGGACCCTGCCCCCGCTCCTGACGACGGCCCGCCAGTCGAATGCGGCCCCCGCGCGGTACAGCTCACCGAGCGTCCGCATGATCCCGGCCGGCTGCTCGGCGCCCTCTCCCTGGCCGCTGTACCAGCGGCTCTCCGGTGCGCAGTGCCTGCCCAGGCCCGCGAGCGTGCTGCCCGCCCCGATCTCCAGGAAGTCCGCGCACCCCTGCCCGGATGCGGTGGCCACCGCCCGGTCGAACCGGACCGGCTGCCTCGCCTGCCGGCAGAGGTACTCGGCGTCGACGGTCCAGCCCGCGGCGCGCAGCACGCCGTCGAGTCCCGAGGCGAGCGGGGTGTGCAGCGGCGCGTACGTCGTCTTCTCTGCGTACGCGCGGAATGCGCGGAGCGCCTCGTCCAGCGCGGCCGAGTGGAACGCCCGGTCCACCGGCAGCGCACGCCACGGTATGTCCGCCTCCGCGAGCAGGCGTGCCGCCTCCCCCAGGGCCCACTCCGACCCGGATATCACCTGGGACCGCGGCCCGTTGCAGGCCGCGGGCTCGGCTCCCGCCGCCCAGGCGATCCGTTCGGCGGTCGCGGCGTCGGTACGCACCGCGAGCATCCCGCCCGGAGCGGCGGCCTCCCGCATCAGTCCGCCGCGCCGTGCGGTGAGCCGCAGGCCGTCCTCCAGGGACAGGGCGCCGCCCGCGCACAGGGCCGCGTACTCGCCGAGGCTGTGCCCGAGGAGCAGGGCGGGGCGCACACCGAACGCGCGCCAGACCTCGATGAGCGCCATATGGTGGGCGAACAGGGCCGGTTGGGCGGTGTCGGTGGGCCAGACGCCGTCGTCGTGCCCGTCGTCCCCCTCGGCGCCGAGGAGCAGCGGGAGCAGGGTGCCGCCGAACTCGTCGGCGTGGACGCGTTCACAGCGTTCGAGGATCCGGCGGGCCTCGGGGTAGGCGTCCCAGATGCCGCGTGCCATGCCGCGCCGGGCGCTGCCCTGCCCGCTGCAGGCGAAGGCGACGGAACCGAGGGGCGTCACCGGGCCGGGCGGGCTTTCCAGCGCGCGGGCCAGATCACGGACCGTCCTGCCGACGACAGCCGTGCGTGCCGCGCGGTGCGGGCGGCCGAGCGCGAGCGTCGCGGCCACGTCGGCGGCCGCGAGCCCGGGGTGTGCGAGCAGGTGCTCGCGCAGCCGGGTGGCGTACTCGTCCAGTGCCCGGGGGTCGCGCGCCGACAGTGGTAGGAGGACCGGCTCGTCCACGGGACCGGGGCCGGCGGGCTCCGTGCGCTCGGGGGCCTCTTCCAGGATCACATGGGCGTTGGTGCCGCCGACCCCGAGCGCGCTGACGCCCGCCCTGCGCGGCACGCCGTCCCGCGTCCGCCAGGGTGCGGTCGCCGTGCCGAGCACCAAGGGGCCGCCGGCCAGGCGCAGTTCGGGGTTGGGCCGGTCGAGGTTGAGCGTCGGCACCAGGGTGCGGTGTTCGAGCATGAGCACGGTCTTGACGAGACCGGCCATGCCCGCGCAGCTGTCGAGGTGTCCGATGGCCGGTTTCACCGAGCCCACGGTGCAGAAGCCCGTCCGGTCGGTGTCCTCGCCGAGAGCCCGGGCGAGTGCCTCGAACTCCACCGGGTCGCCGAGCCGTGTGCCCGTGCCGTGCGCCTCGACGTACGAGACGGTGTCCGCGGGGACCGCCGCCCGGCGCAGTGCCTGCCGTACGACCTCGACCTGGCCCGCGACGCCGGGCGCGCTGAACCCGACCTTGCCGGCTCCGTCGTTGTTGACCGCCGAGCCGAGGATCACGGCGTGCACGGTGTCCCCGTCGGCGAGGGCCCGGTCGAGCCGCTTGAGGAGGACGGCGGCCACGCCGTTGCCGCCCACGGTGCCGTCGGCGTCCGCGTCGAAGGCGCGGCAGCGTCCGGTGGGCGACAGGATGGACCCGGGGTGGCTGCGGTAGCCCGTCTCCTGGGGGGTGTGCACGGCCGCTGCGCCCGCCAGCGCCAGGTCCGTGTCACCGCTCAGCAGGGCCTGGACGGCGAGGTGGACGGCGACCAGCGAGGTCGAGCACGCGGTCTGGACGCCGATGGCGGGGCCGGTGAGGCCGAGCCGGTAGGCGACCCGGGAGGCGAGGAAGTCCGGCTGCTGTCCGATGGCCGTCTGCATGCCGGTGGCGGGATCGCCGTCGTCGGGGGAGGACGCGGGCGGCTGCTGGTGGCCGTAGAGGTTCATTCCGGAGCCGGCGAACACCCCGACGCGGGTCCCGGGACCGGTCGCCGCGTAGCCGCCGTCCTCCAGTGCCTCGTGGCAGCATTCGAGGAACAACCGGTGGGCCGGGTGGGTGAGTCCGGCCTCCCTGGGGCTCACACCGAAGAAGTCCGCGTCGAACTCCTCGACGCCGTCGAGGACACCGGCGACCGGTACCCGGTCCGTGGCCCGCGCCTCTTCGGCGGACAGCCCTGCGGACATCAGGTCGCCGTGCGTGAAGCGGCGGACGCTGTCCACGCCGTCCCGCAGATTCGCCCAGAACTGCGCCGTCGAGTCCGCCCCGGGGAAGCGGACCGACATGCCGATGACGGCGATGCGGTGGTCCGCCCCCGCAGCCGGATCGCCACCCGAGTCCGCGCCGGGGGTGCGACGCGTACCCGCACCCCCGCCGGGCTGCCGACACGCAGCCGCGCCCGTACCCGCATCCGCTGCTGCCCGCGGCGCGGCGTCGGCGGCCGTCCCTGCGAACGGCCCGGGGAGCGCGGCCAGGTGGGCCGCCAGCTCGGCGGCCGTGGGGTGCTCGAAGAGCACGGTCTGCGCGATCTCCCTGCCGAGGCGCTCCTCCAGACGGACGCGCAGCCGTACCAGCTTCACGGAGTTCAGGCCCAGTTCGTAGAACGGGACGTGCGCGGGCACCGGGCGCCCGAGCACCGCCGTGAGCTCCTCCTGCACGACGCAGGACGCCTCGTCCGGGTGCGGGAGGGCGGCAGCGGGAACCGGGGCGAGGGGCCCGCCTGCGGCCAGCCGGTCGCGCAGGTCGCCTCGGCGCACCTTGCCGGCCGGAGTCCTCGGGAACGCGTCCGGCACAACCGGCACGACATGGGACGCGGTGAGCCGGAGCCGGGCGTACAGCACCGACTTGAGCTCCTTCTCGATGCGCACGTCCTCGCGGGCGCCACGGCTCACGAAGAACACCGCCAGGGTCTCGGTCCCGCTGTCGGGGTCGGGGACTCCGCACGCGGCCACGTCGCCCGTGCGGACGCCGGTGACGGCGGTGGCGGCGTCCTCCACCTCGTGACAGGAGATGTTGTGACCGTTGAGGATGATCAGGTCCTTGCGCCTGCCGGTGATCACCAGCTGATCCTCCGCGAAGAAGGCGAGGTCACCGGTGTCGAGCCAGCCGGGTTCCCCGGGGAAGGCGGCCGCGTCGGCCTCCGGGTCGCGGACGTAGCCCGGTGTGACGCGAGCCCGAGACCGCACCTGCAGCCTGCCGATCCTGTCCTCGGCGACCGGCTCCCCCGCGTCGTCGACGAGCCGCAGCGTGGTGCCGTGCGCGGGCGAACCGACCGCGACGAAGGTGACACAGTCCTCGTCGGGGGTGTCCTCCGCGGCTGCGACCAGCGGACCGCCGAGGCTGCTCCTGAGGATGCGCTGCACGGTTCCGGGCCGGTCGAGCCTGCCGTACGTGATGCCGGTGACCGTCTCGGCCATCCCCCACGCCGGCACGATGTGCTCCTCCCGGACGCCGCAGGCAGCCGTGGCCGCGAGGAAGCGGCGGAGCACCGGCAGCGCGATCTGCTCGCCGCCGCAGACCAGGGTTTTGAGGTGGTCGAGACGCCTGCCGCCGCCGGGCCGCTCGGCGAGCGCGTCGGAGACCAACTGGTAGGCGAAGGTGGGCGCCCAGCTGTGCTGGGCACGGTGTTCCTCGATGAGGTCGAGCCAGCGCAGGGGCTCCGCCACGACGTGTCCCGTGGGGGCGTGCACGTTGGTGCAGCCGGTGAACACCGCGAGCACGTGGTACAGCAGGAAGGCCCCGCTGTGGTCCACGGGCAGCCAGTTGAGCATCGTGTGTCCGGGGCGCACGTCGAGGATGCGCCGGCTGCTCGCGGCGAAGTCCGCGAGTCCGCGGTGGGTCAGCTGCGCCGCCTTGGGCACGCCCGTGCTGCCGGACGAGAGCATCAGCAGGGCGACGTCGGTCCCCGCCGGTTCCGCATGGTCGTACGCGGGAGCCGCGCGCAGGCAGTCCTCCGCGACCGCGACCCGCAGTCCGGGGGCGGTTCGGGCGAGTGTCGCGGCTCCGGCGGCGTCGCTGAGCACCAGCGGCCCGTCCAGCAGGTCGCAGGTGTGCCGCAGGCGTTCGAGGGCCGCGGTGCCGTCGCCGGGGCGTTCCGCGACGGCCACGGGCCGGGCGCCGCCGAGGACGGCGGCCCAGAAGGCGGGGAAGAACTGGTCGAGGGGGAGTCCGCAGAGCACGAGCGCGTCGCCGGGGCGCAGGCCGTTGCCGCGCAGGCCGGTGAGCAGGCGGCGGGCGCGTGACAGGAGTTCGGGGTAGGTCTGCCGGGTCGTGGCGCCGTCCGGTCCGACGGTGACGACGGCCGCGCCGGGAGCGCCGTCCGCGGCGCGCAGCAGCGCCTGGACCGCGTCTGCCGGATCGTCGTCGGTGAACTCCGGCTCAGGCCCCCGGCGTATCGCCTGTCCCCGTCCGCGCTCCATGCGTGGTCCCTTCTCCTCGTGTCACACCTTGTGTGGGTCGTTTCCGCCGCGTGGCCGTACCGCCCCGCGGCGTCAGGACCAGCAGGGCCAGCGCCCCGCATACGGCTGTTCCGTGGAACGCCCCCACGACGGCGAGGGCGGGCAGGGCCTCGAGCGCCGCGGCGGCGGCGACGGTCCCGAGCGTGAATCCGGAGGTCTCCGCCGTGGCCGACAGGCCGAACAGCCGGCTGCGCTGCCGGTCGGGGACGGCCTGCAGCCGGGAGGTGTAGACGATCTCGGTGCAGCCGTCCGCCAGGCCCGCGCCCAGGGCCACGGCCACCAGCGCGGGGGCGGGCAGTCCGGTGAACGCGAGGACGAAGAACAGGGACATGGCGCAGGTGCCGGTCGCGAAGGCACGGTCCCCCGCGGCCCGGCCTCCGCTCATACGCCGCTTGAGCACCTGGTGGGCGAGCAGGGTGCCGACGGCCCAGGCGGCCCAGAACCGGGTCATGAACAGGGCGGGGTGGTCCGGCGACACGGCCCCGGCGGCGACCGGCAGGGCCACGTTGTGCGAGGACGACGCCAGGGCGTCGGCGCCCCTGAGGAGGATCATCCCGATCAGCAGCGCGGACAGGCCGCGCAGCCCGCGCGGCCCGCCCGCCGCACCGGCGTCCCCTGGTGCGGCGGACCCGTCCGCCTCGTCGCCGTCGGTGCGGGGCCGCAGCACGAGCAGCGCCGCAGCGGACAGAAGGAAACTGGCGCCGTTGATCGCGAACGCGGCCGCGTAGCCGCCGTATGCGATGACGGGGGCCGCCGACGCGAAGCCGAGCACGGTGGCGAACGACCGCACCGTGACGAGCATGCCGTTCGCCCGTACGCGCTCCTCGTGACCGACCATCACCGGCACCGCGCTGCGCAGGGCGACGGTGAACAGGGTGTTCCCCGCGCCGAGCACCACGACCGCACAGGCGAGCAGCGGCACGCGGGTGCCCGGCGCGGTCAGCGCGAGTACCGCCATGGCCGACGCCTGGGCGATGTCGGCCAGGAGCATCAGGGCCCGGCGGCCCGCCTTCTCGGCCAGCGCTCCGGCGGCGAGGCCCGCGAGCATGCCGGAGAACAGACGCAGTGCCATGAGCGCGCCGATGCCGAACGCGCTGCCCGTCACCTCGTAGGTGAACAGGCTCAGGGCGATGAGGCTGAGGTAGTTGCCGTAGGAGGACACGGCGTACGCGGACAGGAGGCAGCGGAACCGCCCACTCACAGCCGTCACTTCACTCCCCCGAGTACCGCGGATCCTCCGCCGCCCCGGAACCGTAGCCATGCCGTCCCCGGCGTGTCGAGAGCGGCGCGGACCGGGCCGGCGCGGAAGGCGGACGCCGCGGTCCCGGGCAGTCGCCCCGGGGCCCGGCCGGCACCCAGGTTCCCCTTCATGGACAGCCGTGTCGCACGGCTGTACGGTGCAGCAACGCATGGCCGGGTTCGTCACCGGCCACGGACGTCGACTGCCGGCGGAGGGGGCCGTAGTGCGTGTCGCGACATCCGGTGAGCACATCCGCGACGGCATGAGTTCCGTCGACGCGTTCAGCCGCACCGCCCTGGCCGTCTTCCACCTGAACGGCAGATTCGGGGCGCTGCTCGACCAGTTGACCGTGCCGTCCGGCCTCAGCGCGGCGCAGTGGCAGGTCCTCGGCGCGGTCGAGGACGAGCCGCGGTCCGTGTCGGGCATAGCGCGCATGCTGGGCGTCACCCGGCAGAGCGTGCAGCGCATCGCCGACCTGCTGGTGGAGCAGGGGCTCGCCGACTACCGTGCCAATCCCGCGCACCGGCGCGCCCGGCTGCTGGCGGCCACCGAGCGGGGTGAGGCGGTGCTCCACGAGGTCGACGCCGGTCACGCCGAACTGGCCCGGCGGCTGTGCCGGGAGCTCGGCGGGGAGGAGGAGTTCGGCCGGACCACCGACGTGTTGCGCGAGTTGTCGCTCGCCCTCGGCTCCGTCGTCCCCCAGGCCCGGTCCTGAGCGCCCGCGCACCACTACGCGGCGTCCGGACCACCCCGACGGCCCGCCCACGGCACGGCGTCCGCCCCGTTCACACGCCAACTCCCCGCTGATCGGGGCCACTTCCTTGTTGTACCGTTACCGACCTGCCTAGAGGTCACAGGCCGGGGGGACCAGTGAATCAGTTCGTCTTCAGAATGCTGGGGCCGCTGCTCGTACAGGCCGACGGGCAGCCCCTGCGCATCAAGGGCAGGCGGCAGTCCACCGTTCTCGCGATGCTGTTGCTCTCGGCGGACCGGATCGTGTCCGTCGACACGCTCGTCGACGCAGTGTGGCCCCAGTCCCCTCCCGCGACCGCCCGCAACCAGATCGCGATATGCGTGGCGACGCTGCGCAAGACGTTCAAGGAGGCCGGCGGGAGCGACATCCTGCTCACCTCTCCCCCGGGTTACGTCCTCGCCCGGGGCACGCACCGCATCGACGTCGTCGAGTTCCTGCACGGGGCCGAGCGCGGGCGGGACGCGGCACGGCACGGCCGGGCCGAGGAGGCGTGCGCTCTGCTGGAGGAGGCGCTCAGCAAGTGGCGCGGTGCGGCCCTCGACGAACTGTCCGGGGAGCGGATCGAGGCGGAGGCGGCCCGGCTGGAACACCTGCGGCTCGACCTGATCGAGGAGCGCGCCGGGCTGATGCTGGAGCTGGGGCGGCACCGGCTCCTGACCGGCGAACTGGGCGAGCTGGTGGCCCGGCACCCGCTGCGCGAGCAGTCGCGCGAACACCTGATGCTGGCGCTCTACCGCTCGGGGCAGCGTGCCGAGGCCCTGGAGGTGTTCCGGCAGGGCCGCTCGCTGATGAACGAGGAGCTGGGCATCGAGCCCGGTCCCGCGCTCCAGCACCTGCACGAACTGATCCTGCACGACTCGCCGGAGCTGACCAGGCCGGTCGCCGCCGCGCCCGCCGCCCCGGTCGCCGTCCCTACCACCCCGGCCCAACTGCCCGCGGACGTCATGCGGTTCACCGGCCGCCAGGAGGAACTGGCCCGGCTGGACCGGCTGTTGAAGGAGCCGTACCAGCCGCACGCACCGGCCCTGGCGACGATCGTCGGCGTCGGCGGGGTGGGCAAGACGGCCCTCGCCGTCCACTGGGCGAGCCAGGCCGCCGACCGCTTCCCCGACGGCCAGCTCTTCGCCGACCTGCGCGGCTACGACGAGGAGAACCCGCCTGTCTCCCCCGCGGTGGTGCTGGACCGCTTTCTGCGCGCCCTCGGGACGCCCGGCCCGCAGATCCCCGCGGAACCGGACGAGCGCGCGGCGCTGTTCCGCAGTCTGCTCAGCACCAGGAAGGCACTTGTCGTCCTCGACAATGTGCGGTCCTTCGCCCAGCTCAGACCCCTCCTGCCGGGCGGTGGCCGCAGTGTCGTGCTGGCCACGGGACGCGAGGCCCTGGACGACGTGACCGGCGACTACACGGCCCTGAGGATCAGACTGCGCGTCCTCCCGCCGGCCGAGGCCACCACACTGCTCACGAGGATCGCCGGCGCCGACCGGTTCGGCAGCGACCCGGTGGCGCTGGAGCAGTTGAGCGCGCTGTGCGACTGTCTTCCGCTGGCGCTGCGGATAGCGGGGGCGCGGCTCGCCACCAAGCCCGGCCTGACCGTGCGCGGGCTGGTGGAACGGCTGAGCGACCAGCGCCGGCGGCTGGACGAGCTGAGCCCCTCACAGGGCGGCGTGCGGGCCGGTTTCCGGCTGACGTACCGCGATCTGTCCCCCGAGGCGGCCCGGATGTACCGCAGGCTGGGACTGCTGCGCACCGCGGACTTCGCGGCCTGGGTCGGGGCGGCGGCGCTGGGGACCGACCTGTGGCACGCCGAGCAGCTTCTCGACCAGCTCGTCGACGCCCAGCTGCTGGAGACGGTCGAACCGGTGCCGGGCCGCGCGGCCCGCTACCGATTCCAGGACCTGCTACAGCTGTTCGCCCGCGAGCGCGCCGAGGCGGACGAGACGCAGGCGGAGTGCGACGCGGCGCTGGACCGGATCTTCGCCGCCTGGCTCTGGCTCGCTCAGGAGGCCCACCGGCGGCTGGACGGGCGGCAGTTCCCCGTCGGCCATCCGCCGGAGCCGGCGCCACGCTTCCTGCGGGGCACGGCGGACGAGCTGCTGGCCGCACCGCTGGAGTGGTTCGACTCCGAGCGCGCCACCGTCACGGACATGGTGGTGCACGCGGCCGAGACGGGCCGGGAGCGGTACGCCTGGGCGCTGACCGAGAGCGCCGTGCCCCACTTCGAGACCAGGAACTACCTGGAGGACTGGCAGCGCTGTGCCGAGGCCGCGCTGTCGTCGGCCCGGCGTACCGGCGACCGGACGGGCGAGGCCACCATGCTGCGGGTGCTGGGCTCGCTCGCCATCTACCAGCGGCGCTACGAGCAGGCCGAGGGCTGGAACCTCGCCGCGCTGCGGCTGCTCGCGGAGAGCGGCGACGTCCCCGGAGCGGCGCTCGCCCAGCGGAACCTGGCCATGTGCGCCCGTTTCCAGGGCGACTGGGACCGGGCGCTCGAGTACTGCAGGGCGGCGCTCCAGGGCTTCCACGAGGCCGGCGACACCGGCAACGAGGCCCATCTGCTCGGCTACCTCGCCCAGATCGAACTGGACCGCGGTGAAGTGGAGCGGGCGCTGCCGCTGGCCGTCGAGGCGCTGGCTCTGAGCCGGCGGACCGGGTCGGTGCGTGCCGAGACGCAGAGCATCTACCGGCTGGCCGAGGTGCGGTTGCGGGCGGGCGATCTGGACCT
Source organism: Streptomyces sp. PKU-EA00015 (assembly GCF_013387495.1). Lineage (GTDB taxonomy): Bacteria > Actinomycetota > Actinomycetes > Streptomycetales > Streptomycetaceae > Streptomyces. Next base: position 161,045 of record NZ_JABZEE010000034.1, read on the forward strand.
GGCCGCCGAGTCCTTCCACGAGGTGCTGCAGCTGTCCCGCAGGGAGGGCGACCGGATCGGCGAGGCCCATGCGCTGCGCGGGCTCGGCGAGACGCAGTGGACCCTGGGTCTGCTCCCGGCGGCCGAGCGCACACTGAACGAGGCGCTGGAGATCACCGAGGAGCTGGCCGACCGCTTTCTCTACGCGCGCGTGGAGACCGATCTCGGCTGTGTCGAGGCGATCGGCGGCCACCACGCGGCCGCGGCGGAACGGTTCGAGAGGGCCCACGCGGCGCTGGGCGAGGTGGGGGCCCAGCCCTGGCGGGCGCGGGTGACGCGGCTGCTCGCACGGGTACGCGGCGAGGGCGGCGGTCCTGCCGGCAGCGAAGGGGAACGATCCCTCACGCCGCAGGCGCTGCAACTCCTGCTGGCGGACCGGCCGGACTGACCGGCGCCGGGGCCCAGCGGGCCCGACGGCGCGTCGTCGCGGGGCTCGGCCCCGGGCCCCGGTACTCATCGGCGTGCAGAGCCGGGGGCGTTGCGCCGTCGCGGCGCGGAGGTCAGCCCCAGGGCATGTCGTCGTCGGAGGCGGTCCGCGGCGCGACCGGTTCGACGACGCCCCACGGCATGTCGTCGTCGCCCGCCACCGTGTCGGTGTGCGTCGTGGTGCCCGCTCCGGCCGCGCCGGAGCCCCCGATCAGTCCCGTCAGTACGATCAGACCGGCCATCGTCGCCCGCTTTCCCGTCATCGTGATGCGCATATCGATTCCGCCTCGTCCGTCGACCTTCATTGCCGCTTGCTGCGGTCCGACGGACAGTAGGGACGCGCCCTTTTCCCGGCCTGTCCCTACGGTTTTCCGTGCCGGGACCTCGTGAAATCAAAACGATAACGGGGTGACAGCGGGAGCCAATATCTTCGTCCGTAGATTCGTCACATGGATCACGAACGGGGGTGCCCATGGAATTCCGAGTTCTCGGGCCGGTCGAGGCGCGCGACCAGGGACGCAGGGCGCCGCTGTCCGGCACCAAGCTGCATACGGTGCTGGCTGCGCTCCTGCTGGCCCGCGAAGAGGTCGTGTCCGACGAGCGGCTGAGCCGTCTGCTGTGGGGGTGGGCGCCGCCGGCCACCGCGAACGCACAGCTGTACACCTACATTTCGCGGCTGCGGAAAATACTCGGCGACGACGTCCTCATCGACCGCAGGCCCCCCGGCTATGTCATGTCGATCGGGAATTCCAGCCTCGACCTGACAGAATTCGAAGAATTTGATTGCAAAGGCCGGGACGCTCTGTTCGCGGGGGACTTCGACAAGGCGGGCGATTTTCTGGGCGAGGCGCTGGCGCGCTGGAACGGCCGCCCTCTCGCGAACACCACGGACCACCTCTTCGACGCCGAGGCGCCCTGCCTGGCCGAGGCCCGCGCGTCGACGCTGGAGCACCGGATCACGGCGGACCTGGCGCTCGGCCGGCACGAGCAGATCACCGTCGAACTCACCGGCCTGGTGGCGGAGTTCCCTCTGCGCGAGCGCTTCCGCAGCCAGCTGATGACCGCCCTGTGCCGCAGCGGCAGGCAGGCCGACGCGATCCACCTCTACCACCACGGCCGCGAGGTACTGGCCGAGGAGCTCGGCGTGGACCCCGGCGAGGAGCTGCAGGCCACCTACCAGGCCCTGCTCGACGGCTCGCTCGTGCGCCTGCCGCAGCCGCGGACCCGGGCGCGCGCCGTGCCGCGCCCGCCGGAGCGGACCGAGGACGAGCCCCACGGCGCCCCCGCCACCCTCCCCCCGGACACCGTGGACTTCACCGGCCGGGAGCGCGAGCTGGACGTGCTCCACCGGGCGCTCGCGCCGGACGCCGCCGCGCCCGGCCGCCCGCGCCGCGTCCTGGTGACCGGCATGGCCGGGGTCGGCAAGACCACGCTGGCCGTGCACGCGGCACACCGCTGCAAGCAGCACTTCCCCGACGGGCAGTTGTACGCCGACCTGCGCGCCCCGGACGGCACCCCGCGGCCCGCCGGACAGGTGCTGCTGCACCTGCTGCGTTCCCTCGGCCGCCCCGTGGACGCCGCCGCCGCCGGCGATCCGGAGGAGCTGGTCCGTCTCTACCGCGACAGGACCGGCGGCAGACGCCTGCTCGTCCTGCTGGACAACGCCGAGAGCGCCGCCCAGCTCGGCCCGCTGCTGCCCAACACCCCTGAGCCCGCGGTCCTCGTGACCGGACGCACCGCCCTGCCCACCGTGGCCGGGGCGCACACCGTCGCCCTGGATCCGCTGGAGGAGGGCCCGGCACTGGAGATGCTCGCCGCCGCCGCGGGCCCCGACCGGATCGCCGCGGCCCCCGGTGCGGCGGCCGTCATCGTCGAGCACTGCGCCGGCCTGCCGCTGGCGCTGCGGATCGTGGGCACCCGGATCGCCGCCCGGCCGCACTTCACGCCGGACCGGCTCGCCCGGCGGCTCGCCGATCCCGCCACCCGGCTGCGCGAACTGCGTTCGGGTGACCTGGACGTGCACGGCGCGCTGCTGCCGTCCTGGCGAGCGCTGGAGCCGCAGGCGCGCGGGACGCTGCCCGCGCTGGCCGGCCTCGGCCCCGAACCGTTCTCCGCGCTGGAGGCCGCAGTCCTGCTCGGCCTGCCCGAGCAGGACGCCGAGCTGCTGCTGGAGGCGATGGCCGACGCCGCCCTGCTGGAGGTCAGCGGAGCCGACGAGTGGGGCCGGCCCTGCTACCTGTTCCACCCCTTGGTACGCCTCTTCGCCCTGTCCCTGCCGGAGCGGCGCGACAGCGCGGACCGGGAGGAGGTTCCCGTGGCGCGTAACCGGTGGCTAACCAGCCGCCCCTAGCCTCGCCGTGCCCAGCAGCGCGCGGCACCCCCTTGTGGCCCCCGGCCTTATGCATTCCGTCATCTGCGAGTGGAGTTGGACCATGACCGAGCTCTTGCACGGCCGCGCCGACAGCGCCGCCCCCTTCCCCATGACCGAGACGCAGCAGGCGCTGATGATCGGGCGGGGCGAGGGGGTCGAGCTGGGCAGCATCGGCTGCTACGGCTACTTCGAGTGGGAGCGTGCCGATCTGGACCCGGAGCGGCTGGCGACGGCCTGGCGCCGCGTGGTCGCCCGCCACGACATGCTCCGCGCGGTCGGCCGTGCCGACGGTACCCAGCAGGTGCTCATGGACCCGCCGCCGTACGACATACCGGTGGTGGACCTGCGCGGTCTCGACGCGGCGGAGGCGGATCGACGCCTTGCAGCGCTGCGGGCGGAGATGAGCCACCAGGTGTTCCCGGTGGGCAGCTGGCCGCTGTTCGACCTGCGGATCATCCTGTTGCCCGGCGAGGGGAACCTCAGCCGTATCCATCTCGGCATCGACCTCCAGGTGCTGGACGCGTCCAGCGCCTTCCAGGTGCTCTTCCCCGACCTGATCGACCTGTACGAGAACCCGGGTGCCGAACTGCCGGAGCCCGGCATCACCTTCGCCGAGTACGCGCGCTGGCGTGCCGACGACATGCCCCACACCGAGACGTTCCGCGCGGCCAGGGACTACTGGCTGGAGCGGGTGCCGCAACTGCCGCCCGCCCCGTCGCTGCCGGCCGGAGGCGCACGTGACGGCGCGGTCCGCTTCGAGCGGCACGAGCACCGGCTCTCCCCCGGCGACTGGCAGCGACTGCGGCGCGTGGCCGCGGATGCGGAGCTGACCCCGTCCGTGCTGCTCACCGCCGCGTTCGCCGAGGTGGTGCGGTGCTGGGCCCAGGAGGCGGACTTCACCCTCAACTACCCGGTCTTCCAGCGGCCCCGGGTGCACGAGGACATCGGCCAGGTCCTCGGCGACTTCACCAACGCCGTCCTGCTCGCCGCGGACAGCTCCGGCCGGACGTTCCTGGACCGCGCGCACGCCCTGCGCGACCAGCTGGACCGCGACACGGAGCACGGCGCCTTCAACGGCGTGCGGGTGCTGCGCGAGCTGACCAGGCTGCACGGCGTGGGCGACCAGGCCGGCATGCCGATCGTCGTCACCAGCCTGCTCGACTACCCGGTCCGCCGTCCGGTCACCGACCTGGGACGGGAGGTCTACTCGATCTCGCAGACCCCGCAGGTGTCGCTGGACGTCCAGCTGCGCGAACTCGACGGCGAGCTGCGGATCATCTGGGACTACGTCGACGGGGCCTTCGCCCCCGGCTTCACCGAGGCCGCGTTCGGCGTGTACGTCGCGCTGCTCAGGCGCCTCGTCGAGGATCCGGGCTCCCTGCGCACCGAACGGTTCGACCTGATCCCTCCGGCCGAGCGCGAGCTGCGCCGCCGGATCAACGACACGGCGGGCCAGATCCCGTACACCACCTTGCACGAGCTGTTCGCCGAGCAGGCCGCGCGCACCCCCGACGCCGAGGCCGTCGTCGACGCCACGCGCCGGCTGTCGTACGCCGAACTCGCCGCGTACGCCTGGCGCATCGGCCACCGGCTGCGGCAGCACGGTGCGAAGCCCGGCGAGCTGGTCGCCGTCGTGATGGAGAAGGGCTGGGAGCAGTACGCGGCGGTCTACGGCGTTCTCGCGTCCGGCGCCGCCTACCTCCCGCTCGACGCCTCCGTGCCCCCCGAGCGGCTGCGCCGGCTGCTGTCGGACGCCGGTGTCGACAAGATCCTCACCCAGTCCTCGCTGGAGACCCGGATCGCCTGGCCGCCGAACGCCCAGCGCTACCGTGTGGACCAGGACTTCGAGATCGGCGACGCGACCCGTCCCGACACGGCGCAGACACCCGCGCACCTCGCGTACACCATCTTCACCTCGGGTTCGACCGGCGAGCCCAAGGGCGTCATGGTCGACCACATCGGTGTGGTCAACCTGATCCGCGATGTCGCCGAACGGTTCGGCGTCGACGCGTCCGACCGGCTGCTGGCCGTCTCGGGGCTGCACTTCGACGCCTCGATCTACGACGTGTTCGGCGTACTGACGCAGGGCGGGACGGTCGTGATCCCCCCGCCGTTCGAGCACGCGCAGCCGGACGTGTGGGCCGATCTGGTGAGCGCGGAGCGGGTCACCCTCTGGAACTCGGTGCCCGTGCTGATGGAACTCCTCGTCGGCGAGGCGGAGGTGCGCGAACGGCGGGGCGGCGGACGTCCGCTGGAGTCCCTGCGCCTGTCCGTGCTGTCCGGCGACTGGATCCCGCTGACGCTGCCGGACCGGCTGCGCGCGCAGAGCCCGCGGATCCAGGTCGTCGGCTCGGGCGGTCCGACGGAGACCATCTGCTGGTCGCTGTTCCAGCCGATCGGCGAGATCGACCCGGCGTGGACGAGCATCCCGTACGGCACGCCCATCACCAACCAGCGCTACTACATCGTCGACGGCACGGCCCACGAGCGCCCCCTGGGCGTGGTCGGCGAGATGGCCGTGGCCAGCGACGTGGGTCTGGCACTCGGGTACTGGGGCGACGAGGAGCGCACCCGCAGCCGCTTCGTCCGCCTGCCCGAGACCGGTGAACGCGCCTACTTGACGGGCGACTTGGGCCGCTACCTGCCCGACGGAAGCATCGAGATCCTGGGCCGCGACGACTTCCAGGTGAAGGTCCAGGGCCACCGGATCGAGCTGGGCGAGATCGAGGCCGCGCTGCGCCAGGACGAGCGGGTCGACGCGGCCGTGGTGGTCGCCCCGGCCAGCTCCCACGGCGTGCGCCGGCTGCACGCCTATGTCGTCGCCGGGAACGGCGCCTCCGGCGAGCAGATCCTCGCCCGGCTCACCGAGCAGCTGCCGTCCTACATGGTCCCGTCCGCGGTCACCGTCCTCGACGAGCTGCCGCTCACCCGCAACGGCAAGGTGGACCGGCTGCTGCTGGCGCAGACCGCAGGGGCGCAGCAGCCCGCCGGGGACGCGGCCGCCGCGGACGGCGGCGCGGAGCCGGACGACGCGCTGTCGCTCGTGCTCTGCGCGGCGGTCGGCGACATCCTCGGCCTCGACCACGTGGGCCCGGCCGACAACTTCTTCAAACTGGGCGGGGACTCCCTCAGCGGCACCCGGCTCGCCGGACTGCTCCAGGAGCTGCTGGGCGTGCCCGTGCCGGTCAAGACCGTGTTCCAGACCCCCGTCGTCGCGGAGCTCGCCGGGAAGATCGCCGCCGACGAGGAGTACGGCGCCGGGGCGGTGGCGGCCGCGGAGGCGCTGGCCGCCATGTCACCGGACGACACCGACAGCCCGGACGACCCATCCGAAGCCGCGGGGACGGGCGGGCCGGCCGGTCCGCCGCGGACCTGACGGACGGCTCCAGGAAATCCAGGAAGGGACAGTCATGACCTTCACCCTGCCCGTACCGCTCGACGCGCCGGCCGGGGAGCGCGCCCGGCCGGCCGCCGGGCCCGCGCCCCACGGAACCGACCTCGCCGACTTCGCCGGCCGTGCGGCCGCCCGGCTCCGGCGGACCGACCCCGCCCTGTACGAGCTGCTGAACCGGGAGTCGGCCCGCCAGAACGACACCCTGATGATGGTGGCCGCCTCCAGCGTCGCCGACCCGTCGGTGCTCGCCTGCGGCGGCAGCGCCCTCGGGAACCTCACCGCCGAGGGCTATCCCGGCGGCCGGTACCACGCGGGCTGCGGCGTCGCCGACGAGATCGAGCAACTCGCGATCGAACGGGCCTGCGCGGCGTTCGGAGCAAGGGACGCGATCGTCCAGCCGCACTCCGGGTCGTCCGCGAACCTCGCGGTGCTCACCGCGCTGCTGAGCCCCGGCGACACCCTGCTCGGACTGGACCTCGACTGCGGCGGTCACCTCACCCACGGCTCCCCCGCCTCGGTCAGCGGCCGCTACTACCGGGCCGTGGGCTACCGGGTCACGCCGGAGGGCCTGCTGGACTACGACCAGATCCGCGAACAGGCCCTCACCCACCGGCCGAAGCTCATCGTGTGCGGTGCCAGCGCGTACCCGCGCAGCATCGACTTCGCCCGCTTCCGGGAGATCGCGGACGAGGCCAACGCCTACCTGCTCGCCGACATCTCCCACATCGCGGGCCTGGTGGCGGCCGGGCTGCACCCCAGCCCCATCGACCACGCCCACATCACCACCACCAGCACCTACAAGCAGTTGTACGGGCCGCGCGGCGGGCTGATCCTGCTCGGCCGCGACGCCCGCAAGGCCGGGCCGGAGCGCGGCACGCTCGCGGCGACCATGCGCCGGGCCGTGTTCCCCTTCACCCAGGGAACACCGGACCTGGCATCGGTGGCGGCGAAGGCGCGGGCGCTGGACTTCGTGGCGGGACCCGACTTCGCCGAGCTGGCCAAACGGCTCGCGGAGGGTGCCCAGGCCATCGCCGAACGGCTCCTGGAGCGGGGAATGCGGCTGGTCACCGGCGGCACCGACACCCACATGGTGCTCATCGACCTGCGTGGCACGGGACTGACCGGCGACGTCGCCGAAGAGGCCCTGGAGTCCTGCGGGATCGTCGTCAACCGCAACCGCGTCCCCGGCGACACGACGCCGGTGCGCACCACCGGCGGCCTGCGACTGGGCAGCAACACGCTGGCCGCCCGCGGCATGGACCGCGGCGCGGCCACCGCCTGCGCGGACCTGGTGGCCGACGTGCTCGACGCCCTGCGGGCCGGCTCCGGTGTGCTCCCCCCGGCGGTGCGCGCCGCGGCACGGGCCCGCGTCACCGAGCTGTGCGCCCGCTACCCCTTGCCGGGGTATCTGTCGTGACGTTCAGCGGTTTCCCCCCGTCGGCGCCGCGCCTGTACGAGGACCTGGCGGACGACAACTCCAAGGAGGCGTGGCGGCTGCGTCACCGCGCGGTGTACGAGCGTGACGTGCGCGCGCCGATGGACGAACTGGCCGCGGAGTTGTCCGCCGATTTCGCGGAGTACGGCAGTGCGGACGGGGTGCGCGTGCTCGGCCCCGTCCGCGACACCCGGATGTCCCACGACAAGTCCCCGTACAAGACGTATCAGGGCGGTTACCTCGATGTGCTGCCCTGTCTGGGCTTCTGGGTCCATCTGGACCGCGACGGGCTGTACGCCTCCGGGCGCTACTACCCGTACGGCGGCGACGAGGTCGCCCGGTACCGTGCCGCCGTCGACGAGGAGGACGGCGGCACGGAACTGGCGGCCATCGCCGCCGGTCTGGAGCGGGAGGGCTTCACGATCGGCGGCGACCGGCTGAGGTCCCGGCCGCGCGGCGTGCCGGCCGACCATCCCCGCCTGGACCTGCTGCGGCACCGCAGGATCGACGCCGGCCGGCGTCTGGGGCCGGGGCCCGACCTGTCCTCGGACCGGGCCGCGGACTTCGTCCGGGAGACCTGGCAGCTGGTGCGGCCGCTGCTGGACTGGGCGGCGGTCCGCGGGCTGACACCACGGCCCCGGACCCCCGAGACCAAGGGAGCTGACGCATCGTCATGACTGCTGAGACCGTTGATCTGCGCAGCGACACCGTCACCCGGCCCACACCCGGCATGCGCAGGGCGATGGCGACCGCGGAGGTCGGCGACGACCTGTTCGGCGAGGACCCGACCGTCCGTGCGCTGGAGGAACGGGTCGCCGGACTGTTCGGCTTCCCCGGCGCGCTGTTCGTCCCGTCGGGCGTGATGGCCAACCAGATCGCGCTGCGGCTGCTCGCCGCGCCCGGACAGGAGGTCGTCTGCGACGCCGAGGCGCACATCCTGGCCCACGAGGAGGGCTCACCCGCGCGTTACGGCGGAATCCAGACGCGGACGGTGTCCGGCGAACGGGGACTGGTGGGCGTCGAGGCGCTGGCGGGGATCCTGCGGCCGGGCAACGCGTACACCGTCGGCACGCGGGCGGTGGCTCTCGAACAGACCCACACCCGGGCGGGCGGGACCGTGTACCCGCTGGAGACCCTGCGCGCGGTGCGCGGGCTCACCTCCCGGGCCGGGATCGCGCTGCACATCGACGGCGCGCGGATCTGGAACGCGCACGCAGCGACGGGCACACCCCTCGCCGAGTACGGGGCGCCGGTCGCGGACACCCTCGCGGTGTGCCTGTCGAAGGGCCTGGGCGCGCCGGTGGGATCCGTACTGCTGACATCCGCCGAACACCTGCCGCGGGCACGGTCGTTGCGGCATGGTCTGGGGGGCGGCATGCGGCAGTCGGGCATCCTCGCCGCCGCCGGACTGCACGCCCTCGACCATCACCTGGAGCGCATCGCCGAAGACCACGAGAACGCGGCGCTGCTCGCGGACGGGCTGCGGGAGGCGGGGTTCCCGGTACGGCCCCGGGAGACCAACATCGTCCTCGTCGACACGCCCGGCGCCGAGGACGTCGTGGCGAGAGCGGCGCGGGAAGGAGTGCTGGTGACCGCGCCGGGCCCGGGAGTGGTCCGGCTGGTCACGCATCTGGATGTCGGCCGACAGGCGTGCCTCCGTGCCGTGGAGGTCCTGACGGCCGTTATGGGTGAAGGCCGTCGCGGAACGAGCGGGACCGCGGCCGCGGAGCACACACAGCAATGGGAAGAGAGCGAAGTAGCGGTATGAGTCTGGAAGTTCTGCCGGCGACCGCCGAGCGCTGGAACGACCTGCAGGCGGTTCTGCAGCCCAAGAAGAGCGCGCACACGTGCTGGTGCATGGCCTGGCGGCTGTCCACCGGCGACTACGGGCGGATGACCGCCGACGAGCGGGGCGAGCACATGCGCTCCCTCGTCGAGGCGGCCGATCCCCCGCCCGGGGTGCTGGGCTACCTCGACGGCGAGGTGGCCGGCTGGTGCAACGTGGCACCGCGCAAGCATCTGGACCGCCTCACGTCGTCGAAGACGATCACGCCGGTCGACGACGCGCCGGTGTGGTCGGTGACCTGCTTCGTCGTGCGCAAGGACTTCCGCGGCAAGGGTGTGGCCTCGGGCCTCCTGGAGGGCGCGGTGGCCCACGCCCGGGCCAACGGAGCTCCGGCGGTGGAGGGTTACCCCGTCGACGCGGAGGGCGGCAAGGTGAACCCGACGCTGGCGTACGTCGGCACGATGGAGATGTTCGAGCGGGCGGGCTTCCGCCGGGTGCGCAGGACGGAGGCGAAGAGCGACAAGCGCTATCGCTGGGTGATGCGGCGCGACCTGGACTGACGGGTTCGCGTCGTCGGACGCGCACGCGGTGAAGGGGCCCCCGGCTGGTCGGGAGGCCCCTTCACTACGTGCGGGGACCTCCCGCGGCGCCGGGTGGGGCCGACTCGGGCGGTCGCCGGGCGGTCACTTGCTCCACGTCCGCCGGGTGCCGGTACCAGCGGGTCGGGATCTGGGTTGTCGGATTGTCGGACGACCATCCCTGTGATCCGCGCTCATGCGGGCCCGCGATATCGACGGTGTGCCGGGTCGACCGGGCCGAGGCGAAGACGACGGTGGCCACGCCGGCCCCACTGGCTCCGCGCAGGGCACCGCGATCGCACACCGTACTGCGCAGGTCCCGCTCGAGCCGGATCCCCCCAACCGGCTACTTCCGGTGGCGGTCCGGATCGTAGATCGCGGGAAGGAACGGCCTGATGTCCAAGGCGAAGAAGCCGTACTCGAGCTGCTGGTACCAGGCGCGGTTGTCCTCCAGCTCCTTCGCCACCTGAACGGGCACGCCGCCCTTGTGGTCTCCGGTGGACACCATGACAACGAACGAGGTGCCCATGTCACTCGGATCGGACGGGTTGTCGACCACGGTGAATTCCCACGTCGCGGCACCAGGCACCTCCGACACGGCCGCGAGTCGCTGCAGCACGAAGGTCGGCTGCTTCAACAGCACTCCGGACTGCGCCCGGATCGCCAGCACGCCCGCATCCACGATGCGCCAGGGAGGCTCAGGGCCTGTGTGATGAACGTCGGAGAACAACTCGCTTCGCAGCTGGGAGTATTCGGAGGCTGTCCTTGCCAGGCGCCGGGTGTCCTCAGCCAGCTCGTGTCTGGTGTCGCAGCTCTGCAGCAGCGCCCCCAGCGAGTCGAGCCGCCCCCGGACCCACGGCTTGAGGAACCGGTCAAGAGCGCCGAGGCGATACGCGTCCTCTGCCGATTCGGCAACGAGTAGGGCACCGCGGCAGAGGGCCTTGTACCTGTCGACGAGACTGTCCATGGGTTGTCCCTCCCCCGAAGGCGTCTGATCACGATATCCGTCGCCGCAGCCCGGCGGTGCCGCTTGGCTCCTGGCTGCCGGCACCGGTCGGCCGTGCGGCCTCGGGGTCCGCCCGGCGCCGTAGAAGCGGCGGGTGCGCCGAGGCCCCGGGCACCCGGCCCGGGGCCGCCGCCCGCCGTCAGGGCACGTGCGCCGCCGTGTCCCACAGGCGGGCGGGGCGGCCGCAGCGCAGGGCCTCCCAGGCGGCGCGGCGGTAGCAGCCGGCGACCAGGCCGTCCCGGACCAGGCCCGACGCGCCGTGCAGGTGGACCGCGTCACGAGTCACGTCCAGGGCCGTCTCGGCCGTCAGGGCGATGAGGCCCGCGGCCTCGCCTGGCGTGAGACGGTCCTCGTCGAGGTCCTTGGCCGCGTCCCCGACCGCCCAGCGGACCGCGTCGAGACGGGCCAGCAGCCCGGCCACCCGCAGTCGCGGCCCCTGGTGCTTGACCAGCGCCTGGCCGAACTGACGGCGGCTCCTGATCCGGGCCACCACGGCGGTCAGCGCCGCGGCGGTGATGCCGGCGAGCAGCGACGCCTGGTGCACCGCCGCCCGCAGCCCCACCCGGGCCAGGGCCTGTTCGGCGGCGATCCCGCGCAGCAGGACGGCCTCGGCGGGAATGCGGGCCTCGTCGAAGACCGCACTGGAGACCGCTCCCCCGCCGTGGTCGCGCAGCGGCCGCAACTCGACCCCCGCCGCCGGCAGTTCCACGAGGACCACGCACGGCCCGTCGGGCCCGTCCGCGAGGACGAGCAGCGAGCCGGGAGCGACACCGGCGGCGAAGGGCCCTCCCGTGCCGGTCAGGACGACACCGCCGCTGTCGCCGTCCGGCTTCCACGTGATGCCGGGCGGAACCGCGCCGCACGGGTCCGGCAGCCGGCCCGGGAGGGCCACGGGGTGCTCACCGGCCCGGACCCGGTCCAGCAGGCCCTCGATCCCTTCCGGGGCGAGCGGGCCGAGCCCGGCCAGCAGGTCGAGGGCGAGCAGGGTGTCGGTCAGCGGCAGCGGCTGCATCGCGTTCCCCGCCTCCTCGCAGACCATCGCGATGACGGCCTGCCCGAGGTCGAGCCCGTCCCGGTCGATGGGCAGAGCGAACTCCCAGGCGCCGACCTGCGTCAGGGCCACCCAGGCGCACTCGGCGGTGCCGCCGGAGTCGAGCTCCAGGCCCTGGCGGACGGTGAGGCGGAGCTGCCGGAAGAGGGAGTCCTCCTCCTCGCGCTCCCGCCACCGTTCGGCGGGAATCCTGCCGCCGGCGTCCTGTTCCGTCGTCGCGCTCTGTGTCACGGCCGTACCTCCGCCCCTGAGTCGAGACGCAGCCGGGCCAGCGTCTCCAGCATCATTTCGGCGGTGCCGCCGGATATCCGCATCCCGGGGGCGTCGCGCATCGCCGAGTCCAGTGGGTGTGCCACCCCGTCGACCTCCGGGTCGTCGAGGGTCATGCTGCGGTCGCCGTCGAGTTCGGCCGCCCACCAGGCGACCTCGGCGGCGAGTTCGGTGGTGTACCACTTGGCCGCCGCCGCCTCGTCCTCGTTGAGTTCGCCCCGGTCGAGGCGGGTCAGGACGCGCCGTACGAGCGTGCCGGCGGCGAGCAGCCGGGCGTTGAGCTTGGCCAGGCCGATCTGGTCGTGCTGGCCGGCCTCCAGCCGGTCGGTGTGCGCCTCCAGCCGTTCGACGGCGGCGCGGTACCAGCGCAGGGCCTTGACGTAGTAGTCGAGGCCGGTGCGCTCGAAGGCGAGGGTCTTGACGACGATGGCCCAGCCCTGGCCGATCGAGCCGACCACGTCGTCGGCGGTGACGGCCACGCCGTCGAGGGTGACCTCGTGGAAGGCGTCGTCCCCGATGCCGGGGACGGCTCTGATCGTGACGCCCTTCTGGGCGAGGGGGACGAGGAACAGACTGAGCGCGTCGTCCTCGCCGCGGGCCAGGCACAGTCCGTAGTCGGCGAGTCCCGCGAACAGCGAGTGGACCTTGGTCCCGTACAGCTTGTAGCCGCCGTTGCCGTCGGAAACGGCCCGTGTGGACAGGATGTTGAGGTCGGATCCGGCCTGCGGTTCGCTGAAGAGCACGCAGCCGAAGGCGGTCCCGGCCGCGAAGCCCGGCAGGTGCCGGGCCTTCATCGCGGGGCTCGCGACATTGAGCAGGGTCGAGCCGACGATCTGCACGGTCAGCGTGTGCAGCAGGTCGGGCACGTCGTGCATCGCCAGTTCCTCGACGAGCACGGCGGCGGCGACCTGGCTGACCCCCCGGCCGCCGTACTCCTCGGGCCACTGCGGGGCGAGCAGACCGGCCTCACCGAGTGCCCGGTGGACGGGACGGGGGTCACGGGTGCGCCGGGCTGCGGAGACGGGTGCGGACACCAGGACGTCGTGGATCTCCTCGCGGAGTGCGCGCATGGGCGTACGGGGCACGCCGTCGCCGGAACGGACGAGGCCGCAGTCGGCGGGCGCCCGGTAGAACTCGGTGGTGAGCAACGGATACTCCCAGGGGCTAGCGGTTGATGATCCCGGGGGCGGCGGGCGATACGGCGGCGTGCCTCAGGACGTCCTCCATGCCGGTGAGCAGCGCGGTCACGTCCTCGGGTGCGGCGGCCCGGCGGTTGAACTCGGCTGTTCCGCCGATCTCGCCGTCGCGTTCGACCAGGCCGATGCAGGCCAGGGTGGCGGCGGGGTCGGGGCTGTAGAGCTCCAGGTGGCGTGCGGGGGGACCGGGCAGCTGGCTCACCTCGATTCCGGAGAGGCCGAAGGGCACGGCCGGGTAGTTGTGGAGGGCGAACAGGACGCTGTAGGGCTGGGTCTCGTCGGTGAAGAGCTCGTCGACGGGGAGCCGCTGGTGGCCGAGGGCGTCGGCCACCGAGGTGCGGGTGCGGTGCAGCAGCCGGGCGAAGGACGGATCCCCCGACAGGTCGAGCCTGATCGGGACCACGGTGGTGAACTGCCCCACCGCGCCTTCGAGCTGGGTCGCGAAGCGGCCCGCGGACGGGGTGCCGACGACGACGTCGGTGCTCCCGTCGCGGCGGGCGAGGACCACCGCGAGGGCCGCGAGCAGCGTCATGAAGGGGGTGGCCCCCTCGGCGGCGCCGAGAGCCAGTCCGGCGTCGAGCGCGCTGCCGGGTCCGCGGTCCAGGTGCACCGGCAGGTGGCCGCGCTCGAAGCCGCCCTCGGCGCGGGGCGCTGCCGGGACACCGGCGAACGCGGCCCGCCGGCGCTCCAGTTCGGCGGCGCCGTCCGGGGACGCGAGCCAGCGCCGCTGCCAGTCCGCGTAGTCGGGGAACTGCAGGTCCGGTAGGGCGAGGCCGGCCGCACCGTCCCGGTAGCCGGCCGCGAGGTCGGTGAGGAACACCCCGGACGACCAGCCGTCGAAGACCGCGAGGTGCGAGGCGAGGATCAGCACGTGCTCCTCGGGGCCGACGGTCAGCAGCCGGAAGGCGCTGGTCTCGCCGGTCTCCAGGGACAGCGCGGTCCCGGCGCTCTCGGTGACCGCCCGCCGTACGGCGTCCTCCCGCTCGACGGGTGTGCGTTCCGTGAGGTCGGTCCGCGTCAGCCGCAGGGTGGGGTCGTCGTCCACCGTCAGCTGCGGGCGGCCGCCGTCCGGGGCGTCCGTGATCCGGCAGCGCAGCGCCTCGTGGCGGGCGAGCACGCCGGTGAGCGCGTCCCGCAGCCGTCCGGGATCGAGGCGCCCGGTGAGCCGGACGGCGTGCGATCCGGTGCCGGTGCCCGGCCGGACGTGCTCGTGTCGCCGCAGCCGGGCCTGGAGGGCGGTGGCCGGGACCGGCCCCGCGCCGGAGCGCGGGGCCGGCCGGGCGGGGACGGGGCGCCGGGCGGCCAGCAGCATGCGGGCCAGTTCGCGTCTGGACTCCGGGAGGGCGGCGAGCGCCTGGTCGACCCCCGCGTCCGATGGAGCGGTCATCACGCGCCGTCCGGGGTCTGCAGGGACCTGAGCAGGGCGGCGGCCTCCTCGTCGGACATGTTCTCGATCTGGTCGAAGACCGCGAGCAGCCGGTCCTGTTCGCCGGCCGCCTCGGCCTGCGCGGCGCGGACGAGGTCGGCCAGGCCTGCGACGGTCGGGCGGCCGAAGAAGTCGGCGAGCGCGATGTCGATGCCGAAGACGGCGCGGACCCGCGAGACGACGATGGTCGCCTGGAGCGAGCTGCCGCCGAGCGCGAAGAAGTCGCCTTCGACATCGGGGCTGGACCACTCCAGCAGCGGGGTGAGGATGTCCCGGCAGATCTGCTCCTCGATCTCGTCGCGGGGCGGGGTGCCGCCGGTGGTGGCGTGGTCGACGGGCAGCGGCAGCGCGGCGATGTCGACCTTGCCGTGCCGGGTGAGCGGCAGCTCGTCCAGCACGACGACCACGGGGACCATGTAGCCGGGGAGCCGGGAGGCGGCGTAGGCGCGCAGCACTTCGGCGTCGACGACCTCGGAGGCGTACGCGCCGACCTGTTCGACGGTGACGTACGCGGCGAGCATCTTGTCGCCGCCCGCGGCGGGCTGGGCGAGGGCGACGGCCTGCTGGACGCGCGGGTGGCTCATGAGCACGGCCTCGACCTCGCCCGGTTCGATGCGGTGACCGCGCAGCTTCACCTGGCGGTCGGTGCGGCCGAGGAACTCCAGGTTGCCGCCCGGCAGCCAGCGCACCAGGTCGCCGGTGCGGTAGAGGCGCTCGGTCTCCGGGCCGTCGGCGTAGGGGTTGGTGACGAAGCGCTCGGCGGTCAGCTCGGGCAGGCCCAGGTAGCCGCGGGCGACCCCGGGGCCGGCGACGCACAGTTCGGCGGGCACCCCGGGCGGCACCGGGCGCAGCCGGTCGTCGAGGACGAACGCCTGGTGGCCCGGCATGGGCCGGCCGATGGGCGGGTTGCGGTCGTAGCTGCCGGTGCAGTCCATGAGGGTGACGGCGACGGTGGCCTCGGTGGGTCCGTACCCGTTGACGAACCGGCGGTCCCCCGTGGTCCATTCGGCGACCAGCCTGCCGGGGAACGCCTCGCCTCCGACGGACACCAGGCGCAGGGCGGGCAGCCCGGCCTGGTCGAGGAGGGGCAGCAGCGCGGGCGGCAGCTCCGCGACGGTCACCCCGTCCTCGCGCATACGGGTCTGGAGCAGGGCCGGGTCGCGCCGCTCGTCGTCGGTGGCGATGACGAGCTCCCCGCCGGCGAGCAGGGTCGTGAAGACCTCGAAGACGGAGACGTCGAAGGTGAGCGGGGCGAAGTGGAGCACGCGGTCGGCGGTGCCGATCTCGTACGCCCTGGCGATGGTGCGGGAGAAGTGCGTGACCGAACGGTGCTCGATCATCACGCCCTTGGGGGTGCCGCTGCTGCCCGAGGTGTAGAGGACATAGGCGAGGTCGGCGGGGGCGGACGTCGGCGGCAGGGAGGGCACGTCGCGCACGGGAGCGTTGGCGCCCGCGGTGACGCGCTCCAGCGGCACGGGCAGTTCGGTGGCCTCGTCGACGAGAGCGTGCCGCACGCCGGCGTCGGAGAGCACGGCCCTGGTGCGGTCGGCGGGCGCGGTGGGGTCGACGGGCACGTAGTGCGCGCCGGCCTTGAGGATGCCGAGCAGTCCGGCGACGGCCGCGGGGCCCCGGCCGAGGCAGGCGGCGACCGGGTCGCCGTGCCGCACTCCGCGGTCGCGCAGGCGGTGGGCGATCGCCTCCGACCAGCGGTCCAGGGCCGCGTAGTCCAGCGTGGTGGCCCCGTGGCGGACGGCGACGGCGTCGGGCCGGACGGTGGCGCGCTCGCGGAAGGCGCCGTCGAGGGTGGTGGTCCAGGCCGCCTCGTCGAGCGGACCGCCGCGGGACAGCTCGCGGGCGTGCCGGGAGGCGGCCGGCTCCTCGACGAGGCTGAGTTCGCCGATCTGCATGTCGGGGTTCTCGGCCACCTGCTCGATGACGCGCCGGAAGGCGGTCAGCAGCGCGGAGGCGGTGCCGTGCCGGTAGAGGGAGGTGTTGTACTCCAGGGACAGTTCCAGGCCGTCCCTCTCGCCGACGAGGAAGCTCATGTCGAACTTGGCGGCTCCGTCGTGCAGTTGCTCGACGGCGAGCTCGACCCCGCCGGCCTCGGCCGTCTGGGTGCCCCAGCGGCCGAGCGAGGTGAACTCGATCTGGAACAGCGGGTGCCGCAGCGGGTCGCGGGCGGGGCGGACGGCGTCGACGACCTGCTCGAACGGCAGCTCGCTGTTGGTGAAGGCGTCCATCACGGTGCCTGCCGTGCGGGCGACCAGCTCGCGGAAGGTGAGGGTGTCACCGACCTCCGTGCGCAGGGTGATCATCTGCACGAAGCAGCCGATGACCCGCTCCAGGTCAGGGTGCGGTCGGGAGGCGCTCGCCGTGCCGACGACGACGTCCTCGGTGTGCGTCCAGTGCCGCAGCAGCGCGTTGAACGCGGCGAGGAGGGTGGTGAAGACAGTGGTGTCGGAGCTCTCGGCCACCGCGTTCAGCCGGTCGAGCAGTTCCTGTTCCAGGGTGAGCGACAGGCCGCGTCCGTCGCCGCGCGTCTCGGGCGTGCGCGGGTGGTCGGGCATGACCTCGGTGGCCTCGGCGCCCGCGAGCAGCTGCCGCCATTTGTCGGCCAGCGCCCGCCGGTGCTCCGGGTGTTCCAGCTTGGCGCGCTGCCAGGCGGCGAAGTCGGCGTACTGGACGGCGAGTTCGCCGGCCGCGGGGCTCCTGCCCTGGACGGCGCCGGCGTAGCCGGCGGTGAGTTCCTCGGTGAAGATGCGGGTGGAGCCCGGGTCCCAGACGACGTGGTGGACGACCCACAGCAGGATGTGCCGGTCGTCGGCGAGGCGTACGAGGTGGGCGCGGACGGGCGGCGCCTCGGCGAGGTCGAAGGGGGCGGCCGCGCAGGAGGCGGTGAGTTCGGCGAGGTCGTGGTCGGGGTCGTCGCTGTCGCCGAAGTCGCTGGTCTGCACACCGAGGACGAAGCCGGGCACGGGCTCCTGCCAGGGCACGCCGTCGACCTCGACGAGCTTGCTGTGCAGCACCTGGTGGCGGGCGACGACCGCGTTGAGCGCCTCGTGGAGGGCGGCGCGGTCGAGCGGGCCGTCGAGGCGTATCGCCAGGGCGATGTTGTTGCGCGCCTTGCCCGCGCCCAGCCGGTCGACGAACCACATCTGTTCCTGCTGGAAGGAGGCACGGGAGCGGGGTCCGTGGTCGATGCGCTTGAGTTCGTTGCGGTGACCGACGGGCGCGGTCATCTGGTTGCGCATCCGGCCCAGCAGCCGGGAGCGCTGTCCCTGGGGCAGCCGGCCGAGCCGTTCGGCGAGGTCAGACATGGGTTCCTCCGTTGCGGTGCAGGTCGGCCAGCAGCGCGGCGAGCCGGTCGGGCAGGTGCTTGGCGAAGTAGTGACGGCCGCCGGGGATGACGGCGAGCCGCAGGTCGCGGGCGTAGCGGCCCCAGGCGCGGTGGCCCTTCTCGTAGCCCTCGGTCGCGTCGTCGGCGTCGCCGACGATGCAGGTGAGCGGGGTGACGAGAGGGGGTGCGTAGCCGTCGGGCGTGCGGGCGAAGAAGCGGGCGGCCTCGGTCATGTCGTGCCGGACCATCCTGAGCACGGCCGTCAGATCGCTGTCGTCGAGGACGCCGTCGAAGCCGTCCATGGCGGTGAGGTAGCCGACGAGGTCGTCGTCGCTGGAGACGCGTTCCATCTCCAGCGCGTACTCGGGGTCCTCCTCCGGGAGTGCGGCGGCGAGATGGAGGGCGACCGGCCGCAGGCCGTCGCGCTCCAGGACGCGGGTGGTCTCCAGGGCCGAGACGACGCCGGCGCAGTGGCCGTAGACGGCGAAGGGTCCGGTGACGGTCCGGGCGATCTCGCGGGCGGCGAGTTCGGCGAACTCGCCGACGGGCAGCATCGGGCCAGGGTTGAGCGGGTCGTGTCCCGGCGGGGAGACGGCCAGCAGCTCGATGTGGGGCGGGAGTTGGGCCGCCAGCGGCTGGTAGGCGATGGCGTCGCCGCCGCCGTGCGGGAAGCAGACGAGGGTGAGTGCGGCGGGGCCTTCTGCGGGCCGCGGGGACAGCC
Organism: Streptomyces sp. PKU-EA00015; assembly: GCF_013387495.1. Classification (GTDB taxonomy): domain Bacteria; phylum Actinomycetota; class Actinomycetes; order Streptomycetales; family Streptomycetaceae; genus Streptomyces. The sequence goes on from NZ_JABZEE010000034.1 coordinate 180,081, forward strand.
GGTGCAGGAGCCGGTGGGGGGCCGGGCCGTCGGCGGCGCCCCCGCCGAGTTCCTCGGCGCGGGCCGCGAGGCCGGCCGGGGTGGGATTGCTGAACAGGTCGACGACGCGCAGGGCGTGCGCCTGCGGTATCGCCTCGGCGACGGCCCGCACCGCGCGGACGGCGGCGAACGAGTCGCCGCCGAGGGCGAAGAAGTCGTCGTCGGGCCCGACCGACTCCAGGCCCAGGACCTCGGCCCAGACCGCGGCCACGCGCCGTGCCGCCAGGTCGCCGTCGGTGGGTGCCGCGGGCGCCGCGGAGTCGGTGGGCGACTCGGCCGCGGCGGGCGCGGTGGGCGCGCGCCGGCCGCTCGGCGGCTCGGGCAGGGCCTTGCGGTCGACCTTGCCGTTGGGACTGAGCGGCAGCCGGTCCAGGACGACGAGTTCGGCGGGCACGCAGTGCGGCGGGAGCACGGATCCCAGCGCTCCGCGCAGGGCGGCCGGGTCCGGGGCGGCCCCGTCCTCGGGGACGACGTAGCCGATCAGGCGGGCCGAGCCGGCGCCCTGGCGGGCGACGACGACGGCCTCCCGGACCCCGGGTTGCTCGCGCAGGGCGCTCTCCACCTCGCCGGGCTCGATGCGCAGTCCGTTGAGCTTGATGCGGAAGTCGGTGCGGCCGAGGAGTTCGATGGTGCCGTCGGGCCGGTAGCGGGCGAGGTCGCCGGTGCGGTAGAGCCGTTCGGTGCGGCCGGGTTCGAGTTCGACGTGGACGAACTTCTCCGCGGTCAGCTCCGGCCGGTTCAGGTAGCCGCGTGCCAGCCCCACTCCCCCGAGGTGCAGTTCGCCGGGTACGCCCGCGGGCACCAGCCGGTCGGAGGGGTCGAGGATGTAGGCGCGCTGGTTGGCCATGGGCCGGCCGTACGGGAGTTTCGTCCAGCCGGGGTCCACCCGCCCGACCCGGTACTCCACGGAGTGGATCGACGCCTCGGTCGCGCCCCCGAGCGCGGCGAACGCCAGCCCCGGGGCGAACGCGCGGAGCCGGTCGGGCTGGGTGACGGGGATCCAGTCACCGCCGAGGAATGCGGTGCGCAGCCTCGGCAGGGCGGGGCCGCCCGCGTGCTCGAGCTGGTCGAGGAGAAGGCCCAGCAGGGCGGGCGCGGAGTTCCACACGGTGACGCCGTGACGCTCGATCAGGTCGGCCCAGTGGGCGGGGTCCTTGGCCGCGGCGGGGTCGGGCAGGACGAGGGCGCCGCCCGCGGCGAGCATGCCGAGCGTCTCGTACACGCTCATGTCGAAGCTCGGCGAGGACAGTGCGAGGACCGCGTCCGCCGGACCGATGCCGTAGGAGCGGTTGAGGTCGAGCAGGTTGTTGACCACGCCGCGGTGCTCCAGCGCGATGCCCTTGGGGGTGCCGGTGGAACCCGAGGTGAAGATGACGTACGCGAGGTCACGGGAGGTGACGGGGACCGCCGGCCGGGTCGCGGGCAGCGTCTCGAGCACCGGCCGGTCGGTGTCGAGCAGGACGCGGACGGTGTCGGGGCCCAGCGGGAGCCGGCCGATCAGTTCCGAGTCGGAGACGACGATCGGCGGCGCGGCGTCGCGGAGCAGGAGGCCCAGGCGCTCGGCGGGGTACTCGGGGTCGAGGGGGACGTAGGCGGCGCCCGCCTTGAGGACGGCGAGGATCGCGGTGACGAGCCCCGGTCCGCGGCGCAGGCACAGGGCGACGGTCCGGTCCGCTCCGGCGCCCGCCTCGGCCAGGTGGTGGGCGAGGCGGTTGGCCCGCTCCTCCAGCTCCCGGTAGGTGACGGTCCAGCCGCCGAGTCCGCCGCAGACGATGGCCGCCGAGTCGGGGCGCCGGTCCGCGTGCTCCTCGAACAGGTGGTGGAGGCAGGCGTCCTGCGGGAACGGCGCGCGGGTGGCGTTCCAGTCGTCGAGGGCCGTGCGGCGCTCGGCGCCGGTGAGCAGGGGCAGGGTGGAGATCGGCACGTCGGGCACGGCGACCGCGGCTTCCAGGGTGGTCAGGAAGTGGCCGAGCAGCCGGTCGACGGTCGGGGCGTCGAAGAGTGCGGTGGGGTACTCCACGAGGGCGCGGACGGCGCTGCCCGTGTCGTGGACGCTGATCATCAGGTCGTACTTGGTGGCGCGGGAGGAGAAGTCGATGGGCTCGGTGTCGAGTCCGGCGAGGCCGGGCGCGGTGTCCGGGGTCTCGTCCAGCAAGAACATCACGGAGGTGAGCGGCGGGCGGCTGGGGTCGCGCGGCAGCCCGAGCGCGTCGACGATCAGGTCGAAGGGCAGCTCCTGGTGCGCGTACGCCTGGAGCGTGGTGTGCCGGGTGGAGCGGACGAGTTCCGCGAAGCCCGGGTCGCCGCCCGTTCTGATGCGCAGCGGCAGCGTGTTGACGAAGAAGCCGACGAGGTCGCTGAAGGCGGGGTGGTCGCGGCCGGAGACGGAGGTGCCGACGACGATGTCCTCCTGGCCGGTCCAGCGGCGCAGGGTGGCGGCGAAGCCGGCGAGCATCGTCATGTAGAGGGTGGCGCCCTCCGACTTGCCGAACTCGCGCAGCCGCGCGATGAGGCGTGGCGGCAGGTCGATGTAGCGGGAGGCGCCGGCGTGGCCGAAGACGGGCGGCCGGGGCCGGTCGGTGGGCAGGTCCACGGGGGTGGCGCCGCTCAGCTCCTCGCGCCAGAAACCGGTGAGCTTCTCCAGGCGGTCGCCGCTGATGCGGCGGCGCTGCCAGGCGGCGAAGTCGGCGTACTGGAGGGCCAGGTGGGTGAGCGGCTCGGCGGCCGCTCCGACGCGTGCCGCGTACGCGCGCTCGAGCTCGGTGTAGAGCAGCCGCATCGACCAGCCGTCGGTGACGATGTGGTGCAGGTTGAGGACGAGGACGTGGTCGTCGGCGCCGATGCGGGCCAGCGAGGCGCGCAGCGGCACGGCGCCGGCGAGGTCGAACGGGGCCGCGGCGTCCGCGGCGTAGAACGCCCGGACGGCGGCCTCGTCCGGCAGGTCGCTCACCGGCAGCGGCAGCCGGAAGCCGTGCAGCACGTGGGGCTCGGCCTCGGCGGCGCCGGGCACGTCCCGGTAGACGGTGCGCAGGACCTCGTGACGGTCCACGACGTCCTGGAGCGCGCCGTGCAGGGCGGGCACGTCGAGGGGGCCGCGGATGCGGGTGGCGACCGGGACGTTGTAGGCGGGGCTGCCGGGCTGGAGCTGGTCGATGAACCACAGGCGGCGCTGGGCGAAGGAGAGCACCGGCGCCTCGGAGGGATCCCGTGGCGCCGGTTCGGGGTCCTCCCGTACGGCGCCGCGCCCTCCGCCCCGGCCCGCGAGGGCCTGGAACAGTGCCCTGCGGTGCTTCGGCAGTGCGGCTATGCGTTCGGCGAGGGACTCGCTCACCTTGTGCCTCCGTGCGGTCTGAAGGAAGAGGGATACGGCGAGTGGGGGCGCGGAGCGCCCCGGTGGTCGGGGTGACGCCCCTGTCTCGGGCCGCGCCGCGGGTGGGGCCGCTTCGGTGCCGAGGTTGCCCCCGTGGTACGGGTCGTTCACGAAAGGTCGTGCGGGGCGGTACCCCGTATGCGGGCCGCGCCCGCGGTGTGCGGCGCGCCCCCGGCGGGGGCCGCGCCCGTCGTGCGGGCGGCGCCCGACGTGGGCGGGGAGCCGCCTCGGTGCGGGCGCCGGACCCGGTCGGGCCGCGGCACCCGCTCCGACGCGTCCGGGCCGGCCTAGGCGCCGACCTTGGTGTCGTTCGCCACGGGCTCGGTGCCTTCCGCGCCCTCGGCGGGTGCGTCGGCTCCCGGCATCTCCTTGATCGCGGCGACCGGGCCGCCCAGCAGCGTCAGGCCGCCGACGATGGTGATCGCTCCGGCGACGGCCAGCGCCGCGGTGAGGCCGAACGCCTCGCCCAGCGCGCCGCCGACGAAGTAGCCGAGGGACAGGGCGCCGTAGACGGCCGACAGAGCGGCACCGCTGACGCGGCCCATCTGCTCGTTCGGCGTGATGCCCTGGACCAGGCTGAGGACGTGGATGTCGAACATCGGGGACACGAAGCCGATGACGGCCTGGACCACGATCAGCCCGACGAATCCGGCGACCGCGCCGCCCGTCGGCACCAGGATGTACCCGGCGCCCAGCACGACCGCGGTCAGGACCAGCGTGCGGCCGACCGTGAGCACCTTGGTGACCTGCTCGGACAGCACCGCGCCGACGATGACGAAGACCGACATCACGGCGAAGGCCGCACCGACCTGGCCGGGGCTCAGGTCGAGCACCTTGTACGCGTACACGATCAGCAGGGCGTCGCCCATGGCGGCGCCGAGGTTGACCACGACGTTGGCGGTGAACAGTCCGCGCAGGACGGGGTTGCCGAAGAGGGTCTTCAGGCCCTCCTTCATCTCGGCCTTGGCGGACGCCTTCGTCTCCTCCAGCCGCGCCCGGCTGTCGCGGTGCCGGATGAGCAGCAGGGCCACGAGGGACACGAGGAAGGTGAACGCGTCCGCGGTGACGGCACGGGCCGCGCCGAGCAGCTGGATCAGCGCGCCACCGGCGCCGGCGCCGACGGCCTCGGCGACGCTGCGGCTGATCTGGAGCTTGGTGTTGCCCTCGACCAGGTTCTCGGTGCCGATGAGCTGCGGCAGCCACGACTGGTAGGAGACCTCGAAGAAGGTGGTCAGGACACCGGTGACGCCGGCCGCGATGTAGACGTGCGTCATGGTGACCGAGTCGAACGCGAAGGCCAGCGGGATCGAGCCCAGCGCCGCGAAGCGGCCGAGGTCGGCCACGATCATGACCGTACGGCGCGAGACCCTGTCCGCGACCAGTCCGGCGACCGGGGCCAGCAGCAGGAACGGGAGGAAGCGCAGTGCGCCGAGGACGCCGACCTCGAACGCTCCTCCGTCGAGAAAGACGACCGCGAGGGTCGGTAGTGCGAGCAGTGAGATCTTGTCGCCGAAGTTGCTGACGGTCTGCCCGAACCACAGACGATTGAAATCGGAATGCCGACCGAGTGCCATGTCGACGCCCTTTTCTGGTTGGGGACGGAATTGTCGGACGGCACTGACGCTATGGAGGGGCGGTTAGCGACCGGTTACGGATCCGGGCGGATGAAGACCGGCGATGGACTACGTATGAGAAGCGTTGTAGAAGCGTGCGATGTCGGCGCTCTCCCGGGCGATCTCCGCCGAGACCGCGGCGTCGAGCGGCTCGTTCCCGGCGAAGGGCTCCACCACCGGCTCGGCGCCGCGCCGGCCTCCCGACCAGGTGCCGACCGCCCAGCCGTCGACCACGACGGTGGCGCGGATGACGCCGCCGCCCGGCCACACGCGGCGCTCGTGCTCGGCGGGCACCGACAGGTCCCTGCGCCGGTATCCGACAAGATAGTTGTCGTACGCCGGAAGCAGCCGCACATCTCCTCGCGGGATGTGTGCGGCGTCCTCCCACGCGGGTTCGCCGGCGGCGGCCCAGGCGCTTTTGCAGACGGTCGTCCGCAGCCCCGACCAATGGGCGAAATCCTCCACGTCACTGGGTCCGTGGGCCGCGCGGTAGCGGCGGGCGAGTTCGGTCACGGCGGCGGAGCCGGTGACAGGCGGCGGGCCGGAGGCCGGCAGCCAGTCGTCGAGCAGGACGAAGGTGGCCTCGCCGGCCCGCTGGGGCCCGTGGCAGATCAGCCCGGACAGCGCGGTCCGGCGGATCAGGTGGAAAGCGGACTGGCCCTTGGACTCGACGCCCAGTGTGCCCAGGCGTTCGGTGAGTTCGGCCCGGGTGAGCGGCCCCTCGCCGTCGACGGCGTTCACGATCAGCTTCGCCGCCCGTTCGCACAGGGCCTCGTCCAGGCCGAGTTCGCGCAGGCGGCGGGCGGCGAGTGCCAGGTACACGGGGCCGAAGAGGCCGAGCAGCCACCGGGCGTCGGCCGCCGGGACGAGTTGCAGCGTGCCGCGCATGAACCAGCCGCGAACGGCGCTGCGTTCGGTGTCGGTGGCGTGCCGGACGTCGTCGGCTGTCAGGCCTTGGACGCGGGCGCGCAGGCCGAGGCCGGCCGCCGCGAGATCCTGCGCCTGGACGGCGAGGACCCGGTCCAGGGCGGCGGAGACCGTCGTCTCGCGGACCCGCCCCCCGATCGCCTGTGCGTGTGCTCTGAGCAGCCGGTCGGCAGTTCGTCGTTCCACAGTCCCTCAGTCTTTCAGTCTTTCACCGAGATCGTTCGTCGGGCACCGGCCCGTGGGACGCGGCGGCCGCGGCCCGGCCCCGGGTGTGCGCGAGGCTCACGCCGACTCCGGGCGCCCGGGTCAGGCGCGGCCCGCCCTGGGGCCTGCCGCGGCTCTGCACGAGGGTCAGGCTCCGCGCCGGCCGCCGGACAGGCGGGCGGCGCGGAGCCTGACGAGTGCGGGCGACGAAGTCGCCCCGGTCCGCGGCGGAGCGCAGGGCGCCGGCCCGGTCCGGCTCCGTACGGGTCAGCAGCCCCCGTGCGTCACCGGTGGCGGCCAGGACGTCCCCGGTCCGCCCGGCCGGCGCGACCGCCGTCATCAACGCCTGCGGCGCAGCACCGCGTAGTACCCCGGCAGCAGGAGCGCGTCCGCGTCCGACTGCGGGTCGATGGCGTGCAGCTGGATCGCCTCGTCGTCCAGGATCTCCCAGTCGTCCGCCGGGAAGGCTGCGGTGAGTTCGGGACGGGTGAAGCGGTTCGAGTGGCGTACGCCGGCCGCCTCCAGCGGCCCGACGAGGTCCTCGGCCCGGCCGCGCTTGCCGCCGACGAAGCCGAGGTATCCGAAGGAGTTGCTGGAGTAGTCGGGCTCGTGGATGATCAGCACCCCGTCGGGGCCCAGCAGCCGGCCGGCGACCGTCGCGAGCCGTGCCCTGGCGGCGCTGTCGAGGACGTGGAAGACACCGCGGACGAAGATGTTGTACGGGCCCTCGCCCAGGGCGGCCGCCTGCTCGGTGTGGGTCATGTCGACGGCGAGGTACTCGACGTTCGCCACACCCTCCGCCCGCGCCTCGCGGACGGCGTGCTCGATGGCGCTGGCGGAGACGTCCACGCCCACCACGCGGGGGTAGTGCGGCGCGAGTTCGCGGCTGTAGCGGCCGTTGCCGCAGCCGAGGTCGATGACCGGCAGGTCGCTGCCGAAGTGCTTGCGGGCCTGGCCGAGCAGCCACTGGAACTCCTCGCCGCTGTCGGCGTCCCAGATGACGTCGCCGCCGCGGCCGGTGCGTTCGATGCCGGCCCAGTACCGCTCCCACGCGTCGCCGGTGTCGCGCTCCTCGACGGGCTCTGCGGCCGCGCTCTCGTCGCCGGGCGGCGGCGAGAAGCGCTCCCAGACCTCGTCCTCGCCGAGTGCCTCCAGCAGCTCGGTGAACTCCTGGAACATCGACTCGATGAGCCCGTCGGGGTAGACGGCGGGCAGGTGGTCCCAGTTGAAGGTGAGGCCGCCGGCCTTCTCGAAGACCTGGAAGTCCAGCGAGACCTGCGGGGTCTGGGAGATCCCGTACACCGGTACGCCCAGTTCGGTCTCCTCGTACTGCGGCGGGTGGCCGGCGAGGCTCGTCATGACCACGGGCATGGCGGGCGCGAGGGAGCCGCGCAGCTTGGTCAGCTCGCGCAGCACCTGGACGCCGCTGAAGTAGCGGTGCTCCAGGTCGGCCCACAGGCGGCGCTGCACGGCCTGGGCGCGTCCCGTGAACGTGGTGTCCTGCTGTTCGACGGCGAGCAGCAGGGTGGTCGTGGTGTCCGCGAGCAGTGAGTTGACCTGCGGGTGCAGCGGAAGCCGGTTGAAGAGGGGGAAGTTGATCGTGAAGCGGGCCTGTCCACTGGCGTTGCCCAGGACCTCGGCGTAGGCGGCGGCGAGCACGCCGGACGCGGTGACCTTGCGGTCGCCGGCCCGCTCCTGGATACGGTTCCACAGCTCGGCGGGCACGACGTGGCTGAGCCGTGCGAAGCGGACGGGCAGCTCGGGGGCGTCCGCCGGACGCTCGGGGAGCTGAGGGGCCGGCGGCAGGGTGGCGAGGCGGTCGCGCCAGTACCACTCGGAGCGGCGGTAGAGCTCGCTGTCGCGCAGCGAGTTGCCGACGGCCAGCACGTAGTCGCGGAAGGTCAGCTCCAGCGGCGGCAGTTCCGCGCCTGACCGGGGGACGGTTGCTGTCCGGTGGATGGTCTCCCCGAGGTCGGTGCCGGGCTCGGTGTAGTACGTGACCAGGTCCGGGATCAGGACCTGGAAGTAGCTCCAGGCGTCGGCCACGAGGAAGTCGAGGCAGAGGTGGATGCGGGCGCGGCCGCCGCCGAGCAGGCTGATCCGCACGTCGAACAGGGGCCAGCCGTCGGCGTCGAGCACCTGGTGCGACAACTTCTCCCGCAGGGCCAGCAGTTCCTGCTCGCGCGAGGTCTCGTCCAGTGCGCCGAGGTCGGTGACCGGGATGTCGTAGTCGGGGATCTCCGCGTACACCTGCTGGGTGCCGTTCGGCAGGATGCGGGTGCGCAGCGCGTCGTGACGCTCGACGAGCCGGCGCCAGGCGTGCTCGAAGCGGGCGATGTCGAGGTTCTCGCTCTCCCACTCGAAGTAGCCGTGGCAGCCGACGTTGCCGAGTTCGACCAGTCCGCCCCGGCCGATCCACAGGGCCTGCTGGCTCTCGGTGAGCGGGAAGGGCTCGAAGCGGGCGTCCGGGTCGGGGACGATCGCGGGCAGGCCGCCGAACTCGCCGCGCCCCGCCGTCCGTTCGGTGACGATGAGGGCGCCCAGCTCGGCGACGGTCGGGCAGGACGACAGGTCGGAGAGGCTGAGTTCGACGCCGTAGCGGCGGCGGATCTCGTCGATCAGCTGGAACGCCAGCAGCGAGTGGCCGCCGAGCTCGAAGAAGTTGTCGTGGATGCCGACGCCGTCGGTGCGGAACGCCTCCGCCCACAGGCGCACCAGGCCGTCCTCGATCTCGTTGCGCGGGGGTTCGTACCCGGCGCTCACGGTCTCGCGGGTGTCGGGCGGCTCGGGCAGGCTGCGCCGGTCCACCTTGCCGTTGGGCAGGCGGGGCAGCGTGGGCAGGACGACGACGGTGGCGGGGACCATGTAGTAGGGCAGGGTGCGGGCCACGGCGGCCCGGATCCCGGCCGGGTCCGGGGCCGCGTCGCCGTCGGCGGAGACGTACGCGACGAGCCGCTTGTCGTTCGCTCCGCGCTCGTGGGTGACGACGACGGCCTCGGCGACGCCGTCGAGGCGGGCGACGTGGGTCTCGACCTCTCCGAGTTCGACGCGGAAGCCGCGGATCTTGACCTGGGCGTCGGAGCGGCCGAGCAGCTCGACGGCCCCGTCCTCGCGGCGCCGGGCGAGGTCGCCGGTGTCGTAGAGCACCGGGTGCGGGTCACCGGGGACGACGCCGGTACGGAACTTGGCCCCGGTCAGCTCGGGGCGGCCGTGGTACCCGGCGGCGACTCCGGCGCCGGAGACATGGAGCCGGCCGACCGCGCCGTCGGCGACCGGGCGGTCCTGCTCGTCCAGCAGGTGCACCCGCATGTTGGCTATGGGCACACCGACGGGGACCTGGCGGGTGGCGCGGATCTCCTCCGGGGTGGCCTGGCTGGTGAAGTCGACACCGGCGCCGAGGTCGAGGCAGGTCAGGACGTTGGTGGTCTCGGTGGTGCCGTAGGTCATGACGACCCGGAAGGGTGTGTCGACGGGCGGCCAGCTGTGCACCCGCTCCGCCGTGGTCACCAGGATGCGCAGCGCGGTGTCCGCCGGCCAGTCGAGGCCCCAGACCGGTTCGGCGAGTGCGGCGACGAGCATGGTGTGCGTGATCCGCTCGGCGGCGAGCCAGTCGCGGATCTGCTCCGGGGTCTGGGCCTGACCGGCCTCGGGGATGTGGATCGCCGCGCCCATCGGCAGGTACGGCAGCCACTCCATGATCTGTACGGCGAAGCCGGGTGTGGACATCCAGGACGCGCGGTCGCCGGGGCGCACCCCGTAGGCGCGGGCGGTCCAGTGGACGAGGTTGGTCAGGGCGCCGTGTCGCTCCAGGACGGCCTTCGGGGTGCCGGTGGAACCGGAGGTGTAGATGAGGTGGCTGACCGTGTCCGGGCCGGTGGCCACGCCGGTCGGCGTCTCCGGCCGGCCCTGGCCCTCGGTGGCCACCTCGGCCAGGGCCAGGCCCTCGGGCATCCGGGCGGCGACGTCCGCCGGGGTGAGGACGAGCAGCGGCGCGGCGTCGGCGATCATCGCGGCGAGCCGGTCGTCGGGGTTGACCGGGTCGAGGGCGACGATCGCGGCGCCCGACTTGAGGATGGCGAGGGAGCCGATGACGTAGTCCGCGCTGCGCGGGTAGCACAGCCCGATCCGCTCGCCGGGTGCGGCGCCGTGCGCGATCAGCGCGTGGGCCAGCCGGTTGGTCTCGGCCTCCAGCTGCGCGTACGTCCAGGAGCGGTCGCCCTGGACCAGGGCGGGAGCGCCCGGAGTGCGGGCGGCCTGCTCGGCCAGCAGCTCGGCGTAGCCGGTGGCGGGGAAGTCGGTGGCGGTCCGGTTGAAGTCGATCAGTGCGGTGGTCACAGCGCGGCCCTTTCTGCCTGTGCGAAGGCTCGGCTGCGCAGCAGCCGTACCGGGAGACTTCTGATCCCCCAGGTGAAGTTGGACGAGTTGAACAGGGCGGGACCGGTCAGTTCGAAGCCGTCGAACCGGTCCAGCATCTCGGTGAGCAGGGCGCCCAGTTCGAAGCGGGCCAGCCGGGCTCCGAGGCAGAGGTGGCGGCCGTGGCCGAAGGCGACATGCCGGTTGGGGCGCCGGTCGACCCGGAAGCTGTGCGGGTCGGTGAAGACGTCCTCGTCGCGGTTGGCGGAGACGTTCCACAGCGTGACCCGGTCGCCGGCGGCGATGGGCGTCCCGTCGATCTCGGTGTCGCGGACGGCGGTGCGCAGGGCGTGTACCCCGGGCGTGGTCCAGCGCAGAATCTCCTCGACGGCCGGGGCGATGCCGGCGGGGCCGAGGCCGCGCAGCAGGTCCCACTGTTCGGGGAGCTGCGCGAACATGTGCACCGCGCCTGCGGCGGAGTAGCGGGTGGTCTCGTTGGCGCCGGACAGCACGCCGTTGCAGTTGAAGACGATCTCCTCGTCGCTGAGCGGCCGTTCGGTGCCGTCGCCCTCGTCGACGAGGGTGTCGTGGGCGATCTGGCTCACCAGGTCGTCACCGGGGCGGGCCCGGCGCTCGCCGAGGAGTTCGATGAAGTAGAGGAAGATCTCGGAGTGCGCGCTGCTGCGCACGCTCTCGTCCGGGGAGTCGAAGGCGTCGGTGGTGAGCGCCCCGATCCACGACCAGTCGGCCCGCGGGATGCCCATCATGGCGCAGACCACCCGGTTGGGGAGCTGCTTGGCGAGGTCGATGAAGTCCAGTTCGTCCTGCTCGGCGGCCTCGGCCACCAGCTCCCCGACGACGGTCTCGACGAGGGCCTCCATCTTCGGCATCTGCTGGGGTCCGAACGCCTGGTACAGGGCCCGCTTGAGACGCGTGTGGTGGGGGGCGTCGGAGACGATCAGCATCCGCTGGGTGACGGCGGCGACGGCGGCGGGATCGCTGCCGAGCCGCATGCCCTGCGCGGAGCTGAAGGTGTCGCTGTCGGCGTAGACGCTCATGATGTCGCGGTGCTTGCTGAGCACCCAGAAGCCGTCGTCGCCGCCGGGCTCGGGGTGCCAGTGGACAGGCGAGTTGGCGCGCAGCCAGGTGAACGCAGACCAGAAGTCGTTGCGGCCGAAGGGGGCCGGGTCGAGCAGGTCGATGTGCATCTCAGACTCCTTCGCCCGTCGCCGCGGGGGCGGTTGCCGCCGTGCGCACGCTGCGGGGACGCATGTCGGTCCAGTGCGCGTCCACATGGGCGGCGCACTCGTCCTCGGTGCCGCTGAACCCGGTCGGCGTCCAGCCGTCGGGCAGCTCGCGCGCCGCGGGGTACAGCGCGTACTGGTCCTCGTGGTTGACGAGGACTTGGTAGGTGGTGGGCACGACGTCCTCCGGAATCGGGTGGCGGGCGTTGCGGCTGTCCGGCGTGTCGCCGCCGGACAGCCGCAAGGCCCTGAGGTCAGGCGGTGCGGGCCGGTGCGGCCACGTCCTCCCGCAGCAGTCCGGCCAGGTGCTCGAGTACGGTCTCGGGGCGGCGCAGCACGGCGTGGTGGCCGCCCGTGACGCGGTGGACGTGGAAGCCGGCCGTGGTGATCGCGGCCCAGCCGGCCAGCTCCTGCGCGGTGACGGTCTCGTCGCCGTCGGCGCCCCAGGCGTGCACGGGGACGTGGAGCAGGTCGCCCGGGGAGTGGGTGTAACTCAGGGACAGCTGCGCGTCCTTGCGCAGCATGGCGACCATGAGCGAGCGGGTGTCCTCGTCCAGGAAGGCGGGGTCCAGTCCGGCGGTGTCGAAGAGCTTGTCCAGTTCCTCGTCGTCGTCGACGATGCCGCGGCCGGCGCCGTCCCAGTGACCGGGCGCCCGGCAGGCGCTGACCACGAGGGCGGCGGGCGTGACGCGGCGGGCGACCTCGTAGCCGAGCAGCCCGCCGAAGCTGTGGCCGAAGACGACCAGCCGGCGGCCGGCGGCGACGATCGGCCGCAGTTCGGCGGCGATCGCCTCGACGGCCTCGTCGAACGTCTCCGGCATGGGCTCGCGCCAGCGGTTCTCGCGGCCCGGCAGCTGGACGCCGTAGACCTGGGCGACTTCGGCGAGCGCCGGTGTCCAGGCGCGGAACTGCTGGCAGCCCGCGCCGGCCGGCGGCAGGCAGAGGAGGGCCGGAAGGTCCCCCTCGTCCGGCCCGGACGGCCAGGTGGAGATCCAGGTGCCCATGGCGTCAGGCCCCCTCGGCGGTCAGGACGTGTGCTTCGGCCGCGTCCGCCTCGGCGGCGAGCCGGTCGAGTTCGGCGGCGACGTCCGCGACGGTGGGCCGGGTGAGCAGCTTCCCGAGCGTGATGCGCAGTCCGGTGTTCCGGCGCAGGTCGGCGACGACGCGGGCGGCGGCGAGCGAGTGGCCGCCCAGTTCGAAGAAGTCCGCGTCCGGTCCCGGTACGTCGCGTTCGAGGACGTCCGCCCAGACGGCCATCACCTCGCGCTCGCGGGCCGTGGCGGCCGCCTGTTCGGCCTCCCCCGCCGGTGCGGCGAGCCGGCGGGCGAGCGCGTCGCGGTCGGCCTTGCCGGTGGTGAGGGTGGGGATGCGGTCGACGACGCGGACGGTGGCGGGGACGGCGGCCTGCGGGAGGAGTCTGCCGCAGTGTTCGGCGACCGCGGCCGCGAGGTCCTCGGGCGCGCCGGTGCCGGGGGCCGCGACGACCGCGAGTCCCAGGGCCTGGCCGGAGGCGAGGGTGCAGCAGGCGGCGGCGACGACCTCGGGGAGTTCGGCGGCGATCCGCTCCACCTCGCCCAGTTCGATGCGGTGGCCGCGGATCTTCACCTGGTCGTCGCGGCGGCCGCGGTACTCCAGTTCGCCGCCGGCCCGGCGGACGACCAGGTCGCCGGTGCGGTACATCCGGGCGCCGCCGCCCTGGAAGGGGTCGGGCAGGAACCGGGCCGCGGTCAGACCGGGCCGGTTGCGGTAGCCGCGGGCCACGGCGGGGCCGCCGAGGTAGAGCTCCCCCTCCGTGCCGGCGGCGACCGGGATCAGGTCGTCGTCCAGGACGTACGCCCGGTAGCCGGGCAGCGGTCGTCCGATGGTGGTCACGTCGTCACCCCGCTCACTGTCGGCCCAGGTCGCCGCGATGGTCGTCTCCGTCGGCCCGTACACGTTCAGCAACCGCCGTCCCCGGGCGAAGCGTTCGGCGAGCGCCGCGGGGCACGCCTCGCCGGCGACGACGACGACCTCGGCCTCGTCCAGGCCGCCGCCGTGGGCGGCCAGCAGGGAGGGGGTCAGCGACGCGGTGCGCAGCCCGGCGGGCAGCGGTTCGCGGCCGTCGGCCTCGGCGCGGCGCAGCCCGTCCAGGGACAGGTCCACCAGGGACACTCCCTGGCCGTGCACGAGGTAGAGCAGCGTGCACCAGAGCCAGCCGTCGAAGGCGGGCGAGACGGCGTTGAGGCCGAGGCCGCCGGGCGGCAGGCCCAGGGTCGCGAGGGCGTCGACGAAGGTGTCGAGGCCGCGGTAGGTGACCTCGACTCCCTTCGGCCGCCCCGTGGTTCCCGAGGTGTAGATGACGTAGGCGCTGGTGCCGGGCTCCGGAAGGACCACGTCGAGCGGGCCGGGCGGGGCGCCGTGCAGCTCCGCCGGGTCGATCGTGCGGACACCGGCGACGTCGAGTCCTTCGGGGGTGTCCGCGGCGACCAGGACGGAGACCTCGGCGTCCCGCAGGACGGTCCCGAGCCGTTCGACCGGGTGTCCGGCGTCGAGCGGTACGGCGGTGGCGCCGAGGCTCCAGACGGCGAGGAGTGCGGGCACGCTCTCCCGGGAGCGGCCGAGGAGCAGCCCGACGGCGGTCCCGGGTCGCACGCCGGCGGAGGCGAGCGCGGACGCGGTGGCGGCGGTACGGGAGGTCAGCGCCGCATACGTGAGGGTGCCGTCCTCGGCGCTGACGGCGCGTTCGCCGGGCCGCTCGCGGGTCCAGCGCTCCAGGGCGGCGAACAGCGGCGGCGGCGTGTCTCTGGGCGGTCGGCCGGCGTGCTGGGCGGTCATCCGTCGTTCCTCTCCGGGGTCTGGGCGGTCGCCGGCGCGGTGGCGCGCAGGCGCGGGCCGACGAGCCGGCCCTCGGGCCCCTGGGGCAGCTGCATCGACTTCGTCTCCAGGAACGCCTCGACTCCGGCGGTGCCGCACTCCCGGCCGATCCCGGACTGCTTGAAGCCGCCGAAGGGTGCGGCGGGGTTGAAGGGGCCGCCGTTGACGTCGACGAGGCCGGTGCGGAACCGCCGCGCCACGCGCTCGGCCCGGGCGTCGTCGCCGGACCAGACCGCGCCGTGCAGCCCGTAGCGGGTGCCGTTGACGATCCGTACCGCCTGCTCCTCGTCGTCGTACGGGATGACGCACAGCACCGGCCCGAAGATCTCCTCCTGGCCGAGGGTGGACATCGGGTCGACGTCGGCGAAGATCGTGGGCCGGACGTAGTAGCCGGTGTCCAGGCCCTCGGGGCGGCCGGGTCCGCCGCGTACCAGGCGGGCGCCCTCCGACGTGCCGCGCCGGATGTAGTCGTTCACCCGGGCATGCGCGGCGGCGGTCACGAGCGGGCCGAGGTCGGTCGCGGGGTCGCGGGGGTCGCCGGTGACGTAGCCGTCCATGGCCTGTCCGGCGAGTTCCACGGCCTCGTCCTGGCGGTCGCGGGGCACCAGCAGCCGGCTCCATTGCAGGCATGTCTGGCCCGTGTTGAAGAGCACCTGGTCGACGGTGGCGCCGACGGCCGCGCCGAGGTCGGCGTCGTCCAGGACGAGGCTGGCGTTCTTGCCGCCGAGCTCCAGGTGGATGCGCTTGATGCCGTCGGCGCCGAGGGCCGACACCTGGCGGCCCGCACGGGTGGACCCGGTGAGGGACACCACGTCGACGAGCGGGTGGGTGACGAGGGCGGTGCCCAGGGTGTCGCCGGTGCCGACGGCCATGTTGACGATGCCGGGCGGCAGGTCGGCCTCGGCGAACACCTCGGCGAGGAGCCGGGCGTGCAGGGGCGTCAGCTCGCTGGGCTTGTGGACGACGGTGCAGCCGGCCGCGAGCGCGGGCAGCAGCTTCTGCACCGTGAGGAGCAACGGGGTGTTCCAGGGGGTGATGCAAGCGGCGACGCCGGCGGCCTCCCGTACGACCAGTGAGTGGCCCACGCGCTCCTCGAAGGCGTAGGAGGCGGCGGTCTCCACGCAGTGCGCCGCCATGCCGACGGACAGCCCGACGTGGGTGTGCAGCGACACCCGGGAGGGGGCGCCCACCTCGGCGGTGATGACGTCGGCGAACCGCTCGGCGTTGCGCTCCAGTCCCTCGACCACGCGGCGCAGCATGGCGGCCCGCTCCCGTACGGGTGTGGCGGACCAGGCGGGGAATGCCGCGGCGGCGGAGCGCACGGCGAGATCGGCGTCCCGGGCGGTGCCCGCGGGCACGGTGGCCAGCGGCTGCTCGGTGCTCGGATCGGTGACGACCAGCCGGCTGTCGGCGTCGGACGGCGTCCAGCGGCCGCCGATCCACTGGTCGTCGTAGCGGGTCGGCAGGAGGGCCGCGGACGGTTCGCCCGTCGGCGCGGCGGAGCCCTGCGGCACGGTCAGCACGGTCACGGTGGATTCCTCACTGAGTCGCTCGGTCACTGAATTCGCGCGCCGGGTACGGCCCCGGCCTGGCCTCGGCCCGCGCGCGGCCAGGCGTCGGCCCCGGCAGCCGGCCGGAAGCCGGCCGAGGTACCCGCCGGACCACCAGGGCTGCCGTCGGCCGACGGCACGGCGTGGACCCCGGGCCGGACTCGGGGCCGCGAAGCGGGCAAAGCAGCGTCCCGGGAGGCGTCCTGTCCGCCAGGCCAGGATTCGGCCCCAGCCGCGGACGGGGCCGTCGGCCGGGAGACCTCTCGATCGGGCCCGGCTCGACGCCCGGCGTCGGCCCGGCCTCCGGCTCCGGTACCGCGTTCGGCAGCGGGCGCGCCTTCGGCCTCTGAATCGGCCCGAGTCCCTGCCCGACCTCCCGGCGGGGCGACAGCCCGTGACACAGGCCGGAAGCCGGCCCCAGGGCCTGCCCCCGCAGCCGCCCGGCCGCCGGCCGAGGTACCGGCCGGACCACCAGGCCCGCTGTCGGCCGGCGACACGGACGGGACGGCAGGCCGCACATGGGATCGGAAGACGGGTGAAGCGTCGGCCGAGGACGCGGCCCGGCCGCCGACCCCCGACGGCCGGGACGCCTCCGGATCGGGCCCGGCACCACGCCCGGCGCCGATGCCGCCGTCGGCAGCAGGGATCTCGGCCCGGCCTCCGGCTCCGGTACCGCGTTCGGCAGCGGGCGCGCCTTCGGCCTCTGAATCGGCCCGAGTCCCTGCCCGACCTCCCGGCGGGGCGACAGCCCGTGACACAGGCCGGAAGCCGGCCCCAGGGCCTGCCCCCGCAGCCGCCCGGCCGCCGGCCGAGGTGCCCGCCGGACCGCCAAGGCCGCTGTCGGCCGGCGACACGGACGGGACGGCAGGCCGCACTTGAGGCCGCCAGGCGGGTGAAGCGTCGGCCCGAGGCGCCGTACGGACCGCGGCCGGTGCAGCGGCCCGGGCGGCAGGCCAGGCGGTCCGCGACGCAGGCCGGGCGCCGGGCCCGGCGTTGGCCGGCGACGCGGGCCGGCCGACAGGCCGGAGCGGGGACCAGGACGCGGGCC
>NZ_JABZEE010000035.1 GCF_013387495.1 Streptomyces sp. PKU-EA00015
CTTTCCGGCGGACCCGACTTTATCAGAGATTCTGAGTCGGAATTCCCCGCCCCCTTCGGGCACCGGTATGCGCACATGAGTGTGCGGGGTTCCCGTTCAGGCGGAGATGTAAACGTACTGGAGCGGAGCGCCCCGATGCAAATCGGGGGCCCCGCTCCGGAGTGACGACGTGCGCTGGCGTCAGACCTCGACGACGACGGGCAGGATCATCGGGCGCCGGCGGTAGGTGTCGGACACCCACTTGCCGACCGATCGGCGGACCAGTTGCTGCAGTTGGTGGGGCTCGGCGACGCCGTCGGCGGCCGCCTTGGCGATCGCCTCCTCGATCTTCGGCGCGACGCCGGTGAACACGGAGTCGTCGATGCCGGAGCCCCTCGCGTGGATGTTGGGGCCTCCCACGACCTTGCCCGTCGTGCTGTCGACGACGACGAAGACCGAGATGATGCCCTCTTCGCCGAGGATGCGACGGTCCTTGAGCGCCGGCTCGGTGACGTCGCCGACCGACAGGCCGTCCACGTACACGTACCCGGCCTGGACCTTGCCGACGATCTTGGCCTTGCCGTCGATCAGGTCGACGACCACGCCGTCCTCGGCGATGACGATGCGGTCCTTCGGGACACCCGTGAGCGCGCCCAGCTCGGCGTTGGCGCGCAGATGGCGCCACTCCCCGTGGACGGGCATCAGGTTCTTCGGCTTGCAGATGTTGTAGAAGTACAGCAGCTCGCCGGCCGAGGCGTGGCCCGAGACGTGGACCTTGGCGTTGCCCTTGTGGACCACGTTCGCGCCCCACCGGCTCAGGCCGTTGATCACGCGGTAGACCGCGTTCTCGTTGCCCGGGATGAGGGACGACGCCAGGATCACCGTGTCGCCCTGGACGATGCGGATCTGGTGGTCGCGGTTGGCCATCCGGGACAGAGCCGCCATGGGCTCGCCCTGGGAACCGGTGCAGACGAGGACGACCTCGTGGTCGGGCAGGTCGTCGAGCGTCTTGACGTCCACGACGAGCCCGGCCGGGACGCGCAGGTAGCCCAGGTCCCGGGCGATGCCCATGTTCCGGACCATCGAGCGTCCGACGAAGGCGACCCGGCGTCCGTATTCGTGCGCGGCGTCGAGGATCTGCTGGATGCGGTGGACGTGGCTCGCGAAGCTGGCGACGATGATCCGCTTCTGGGCGTTCGCGAAGACCGTGCGCAGGACGTTCGAGATCTCGCGCTCGGGCGGGACGAAGCCCGGGACCTCGGCGTTCGTCGAGTCCGACAGCAGGAGGTCGATGCCCTCCTCGCTGAGCCGCGCGAAGGCGTGCAGGTCGGTGAGTCGACGGTCCAGCGGCAGCTGGTCCATCTTGAAGTCGCCGGTGTGCACGACCATGCCCGCGGGTGTGCGGATGGCGACGGCCAGGGCGTCGGGGATGGAGTGGTTGACCGCGATGAACTCGCAGTCGAAGGGGCCGATGCGCTCTCGGTTGCCCTCGGCCACCTCGAGCGTGTACGGGCGGATGCGGTGCTCCTGGAGCTTGGCCTCGATGAGGGCGAGGGTCAGCTTGGAGCCGATCAGCGGGATGTCCGGCTTCAGCCGGAGCAGGTACGGGACACCGCCGATGTGGTCCTCGTGGCCGTGCGTGAGCACGATGCCTTCGACGTCGTCGAGACGGTCCCGGATGGTGGTGAAATCCGGAAGGATCAGGTCGATCCCGGGCTGCTCCTCCTCGGGGAAGAGGACGCCGCAGTCGACGATGAGCAGTCGGCCGTCGTACTCGAAGACCGTCATGTTCCGGCCGATCTCGCCGAGGCCGCCGAGGGGCGTGACGCGCAGGCCGCCCTTGGGCAGCTTCGGGGGCGCGCCGAGTTCAGGATGCGGATGACTCAAAAGACTCTCCTCACCATGCACGCCACGCGCCCGCCTGGGCACGTGGCGTACATGACATTCATGCCACTTGCTGGTGTATGTGTGACGGCCGGTCCGATCGGGGTCGTGGCTCACCGATTCCGCGGGTGTGTCGACCTCATCGATCACGTCGGCCGGTTCTGCGTCTATTCAGTTGTGAAGTCTGTACTCAGAGCTGTACCCCGCCGGCGGCCAGGTCGATCTTGAGCTGTGCGGTTTCCTCCGGCGAGAGCTCCACGAGCGGCAGCCGCAGCGGGCCGGCGGGCAGGCCCTGGAGGGCCAGGGCCGCCTTGGTGGTGATCACGCCCTGGGTTCGGAACATGCCGGTGAAGACCGGCAGCAGCTTCTGGTGGATCTCCGTCGCCTTCTCGACGTCGCCGCCGCGGTGGGCGTCGAGGAGGGCGCGCAGCTCCGGAGTGACGACATGGCCGACCACGGAGACGAAGCCGACCGCGCCGACGGACAGGAGCGGCAGGTTGAGCATGTCGTCGCCGGAGTACCAGGCGAGGCCGCTGCGGGCGATGGCCCAGCTGGCGCGGCCGAGGTCCCCCTTGGCGTCCTTGTTGGCGACGATGCGCGGGTGCGCGGCGAGGCGGACGATCGTCTCGGTGTCGATCGGGACGCCGCTGCGGCCGGGGATGTCGTACAGCATGACCGGCAGTTCCGTCGCGTCGGCGATGGCCGAGAAGTGCCGGTACAGCCCCTCCTGGGGAGGCTTGTTGTAGTACGGCGTGACGGCGAGGAGGCCGTGTGCGCCGGCGCGCTCGGCGGCCCGGGCGAGCTCGATGGAGTGGTGGGTGTCGTTCGTCCCGATGCCGGCGACGACGTGGGCACGGTCTCCGACCGCTTCCAGGACGGCCCGTACGAGCTGGTCTTTCTCCGCGTCGCTGGTGGTGGGCGACTCGCCGGTGGTGCCGTTGATGACCAGGCCGTCGTTGCCTGCGTCCACCAGGTGGGCGGCCAGTCGCTGCGCGCCTGCGATGTCGAGTGCGCCGTCCGCCGTGAAAGGCGTGACCATGGCGGTGAGGACCCGCCCGAAGGGGGTCTGCGGAGTGGAGATCGGAGCCATGGGTAACACGCTACTCGCTGCTCAGCGCCGGGTGTCCCCTCGGGGGACGTGACGTACGACGTGGCATGTGGAACCCGGCACTGCCTGCTCGGGGGTTCAAGCAGTGCCGGGTCCGTTTGATCAGCCTAGATGAACTTCTCGAAACGCCGCAATACGGACACTTCGCCAGGCTGACCGCACATCTGTGCCCGCGGCAGCCGTCAGGGGGCCATGCGCCCGTTGGCATTGAAGGCGGCGTACGTGAGCGGCATGAGCTTGGCCCAGTGCTGCTCCATCTTCTCGCCGACCATTTCGATCTCACGCTGCGGGAAGGACGGGACCTTTGCGTCGTGGTGCTGGGTGCGCAGGCCGAGGAAGTGCATGAGCGAGCGGGCATTGCACGTGGCGTACATCGAGGAGTAGAGGCCGACCGGCAGGACCGAACGGGCCACCTCGCGCGCGACGCCCGCGTCGAGCATCTCCTGATACGCCTCGTACGCGTGGAGGTAGGCGTCCGACATGACCCGGCCGGTGAGCTCCTGCTGCGCCTGGGTGCCCTCGACGAACACGTACTTCCCGGGGCGGCCCTCCTGGACGAGCTTGCGCTCCTCGTCCGGGATGTAGAAGACCGGCTCAAGACGGCGGTAGCGGCCGGACTCCTCGTTGTACGACCAGCCGACGCGGTGGCGCATGAACTCGCGGAAGACGAAGATCGGGGCGCTGATGAAGAAGGTCATCGAGTTGTGCTCAAAGGGGCTGCCGTGGCGGTCCCTCATCAGGTAGTTGATGAGGCCCTTGGAGCGCTCGGGGTCCTTCGAGAGCTCGTCGAGGGACTGCTCGCCCGCGGTGGAGACGCGGGCGGCCCACAGCACGTCGGAGTCACCGGCGGTGTGCTTCACCAGCTCGACCGTGACATCGCTGCGGAAGCTGGGCTTGACGTTCTCTGCGGGGGTGTCGCTCACCGGCGGGTCCTTCCAGTTGCATCGCTCGGGCGGCGCCCACTCTACGGCGGACCACCGACAGTCACGGAAACGGCGGGCGGGAGGTGTCGACTGGTCAATTCGGGGAATTCGGGCACCGAACGACCGCGTTGCTCGTCTGTATGAGCAGCGGCTGCACGAGCAGCCGGCACCACCCACAAGCCCACGAGTTTCAAGGAGAGTCCCTGATGTTCCGGCGAGAGGCCGTCCCGTTCTCGTTCGTCGCCGAGGCCGACGCCTTCCGCAGTAACGTCACTCCCCCGCCCCGGGAACGACCGACCAGGTCCGAGCTGCTGGGGCGGGCGATGATCGGACTCACCATCGTCGGCGGTCTCGTCGGTTCCCTGCTGCTCGGGATGCCCGCGCTCGAATCGGACCAGGCGCCCACCCATTCGCAGAAGTCCGAGGCATCGGAAGGACGCTGACCTCCGCATGACCGGTCGGGGGGACGACCACCCCCTTGGCCCCCGGGGGTGGTCGTCCCCCGACCGCCTCGATAGCCTCACCGGGCACAGCCCAACCGAGTGTGCTGGTGAGTGAGGATCTGTCGTGCCCCTGCCCTTCCTGACGGCCGACCGCGCTTTCGACGTGCAAGCGGACGACGTCGCGCTGCCCTTCGACGACCACGACCACGACCGCTGGCGGCGTCCCTACCGCCCGGGTCCGTGGCGGGTGGGGGCCGCGGCGCTCCTGCTGCTGTTCGCCTCGTTCGTGCTCATCGCCGGGATGATCATCGCGTTCGCGGGCGCGCTCTCCGGGGCCGCCGTGTGCATGGTCCTCGGCGCCGCCGTGATCGTCGCCGCGCTGCGACTGCTGCGCATCGGCACGTGGGTGAGCCGGCACGGCATACGGCGCGTGGCGTTCTTCTCGACCACCACGGTCCCCTGGAACCGCACCACCGCGCTGCGGACCGTGCAGCAGCCGGTGCGCTGGCTCGGGATGCCGAGGACCGTGCAGGGGCAGGCGCTGATGCTCGAGCACCGGGGCGGTGCGCAGCTCGCCCTGCTCACCGATCACGACGGCGACTTCCTGTCGCGGCTCGAGGCCTTCGACCGGGCCGCGGACAGCATCGAGGCGTGGGGCGCCGAGTACCGCACCGCCTGACGGCGGCGGGGGCCGGGCGCGCCCAGGGTCTCGGGCCGTCAGCCGCCCGGCCGTCGACGGACGGCGCCGTCAGTCGGTGACGGGCTTGCCGTCGTGCAGGGCGATCGCGCGCTGCATGGCCTTGCGGGCGCGCGGGGTGTCGCGCGCGTCGTGGTACGCGACAGCGAGGCGGAACCAGCAGCGCCAGTCGTCCGGCGAGTCCTCCGTCTCCGCACGTCGCCGGGCGAACACCGCGTCGGCGGAGTCCCTGTCGATACGGCCGCCCGGCGTACGCACCAGCTCGTCGACCGGCAGTCCGCCCTCGGCGTCCAGTTCGGCCGCGAGCTGATTGGCCCTCGTGACGAACTGGGTGTTCTTCCACAGGAACCACAGGCCGATCACCGGCAGGATCAGCACCGCGACACCGAACGTGACGGTGAGCGCGGTGCCCTGCCGGATCAGCATCAGGCCCCGGCTGCCGACCAGGACGAAGTAGACGACCAGGACGGCTGCCGTGACGAAGTACGTGATCTTTGCGCGCATCCGAGGTCCCGGTCAGGCCAGGTCGAGGAAGTTTTCCAGCCCGAAGGTGAGGCCGGGGGCGGACACCACGCGGCGGACGCCGAGCAGGATGCCGGGCATGAAGCTGCTGTGGTGCAGCGAGTCGTGCCGGATGGTCAGCGTCTCGCCCTCGCCGCCGAGCAGCACCTCCTGGTGGGCCAGGAGGCCGCGCAGGCGGACCGCGTGCACCGGGACACCGTCGACATCGGCGCCGCGGGCGCCGTCGAGGGCGGTGACGGTGGCGTCGGGCTGCGGGGCGCAGCCGGCCTCGGCGCGGGCCGCGGCGATCAGCTGGGCGGTGCGGGTGGCGGTGCCGGACGGGGCGTCCGCCTTGTTCGGGTGGTGCAGCTCGACGACCTCGACGGACTCGAAGAAGCGCGCCGCCTGCTCGGCGAACTTCATGGTGAGCACCGCGCCGATGGAGAAGTTGGGTGCGATGAGCACGCCGGTCTCCGGGGAGGCGGCGAGCCAGGTGTTCAGCTGCGCGAGGCGGTCGTCGGTCCATCCGGTGGTGCCGACGACCGCGTGCATGCCGTGGCGTACGCAGAAGTCGAGGTTGCCCATCACGGAGTCCGGGGTGGTCAGTTCGACCACGACCTGCGCGCCGGATTCCACGAGGGTCTCCAGCGTGTCACCGCGGCCGAGGGCCGCGACCAGCTCCATGTCGTCGGCGGCCTCCACGGCTCGTACGGCCTCGGAGCCGATACGGCCCCTGGCACCGAGAACAGCCACGCGCAGCTTGCTCATTGCACTCTTCCTTCAGGGGATTACGAGACCGCTTCGTGCAGGCGGTCCGCCTGCTTGTCCTTGAGCGGACCGATGACCGACAGCGACGGACGCTGCCCCAGGATGTCACCGGCGACCGCCCGCACCTCGTCGGGGGTGACGGCCGATATCCGGGCGAGCATCTCGTCGACCGACATCTGGGAACCCCAGCACAGCTCGCTCTTGCCGATGCGGTTCATGAGCGCGCCCGTGTCCTCAAGGCCGAGGACCGTCGAACCGGCGAGCTGCCCGATGGCGCGGCCGATCTCCTCGTCGGACAGGCCCTCCGCCGCGACCCGGTCGAGTTCGTCCCGGCAGATCTTGAGGACGTCGTGGATCTGGCTCGGCCGGCAGCCCGCGTAGACACCGAACAGTCCCGTGTCGGCGAAGCCCGACGTGTACGAGTACACGCTGTAGGCCAGGCCGCGCTTCTCGCGGACCTCCTGGAAGAGGCGCGAGGACATGCCGCCGCCGAGCGCGGTGTTCAGGACGCCGAGGGCCCAGCGGCGGTCGTCGGTGCGGGCGAGGCCCGGCATGCCGAGGACGACGTGGGCCTGCTCGGTCTTGCGGCCCAGGAGCTCGACCCGGCCGGCGGTGCGCAGGACGCGGCTGCCGTCGCGGGGCGGCGTGGGGACCGCGTCCGTACGGGAGAGGGCGCCGGCCCTCTCGAAGGCGCGGCGGACCTGGCGTACGACCGTGGCGTGGTCGATGTTGCCGGCGGCGGCGACGATCAGATGGGTGGGGTCGTAGTGCTTCTTGTAGAAGCGCCGGATGCGGTCCGCCGTGAGCGCGTTGACGGTGTCGACGGTGCCGAGGACCGGCCGGCCGAGCGGGGAGTCACCGAACATGGTGTGCGCGAACAGGTCGTGCACGCAGTCGCCCGGGTCGTCCTCGGTCATCGCGATCTCTTCGAGGATCGCGCCGCGCTCGATGTCGACGTCCTCTTCGAGGATGAGCGAGCCCGTGAGCATGTCGCACACGACGTCGATGGCGAGCGGCAGATCCGTGTCGAGCACCCGCGCGTAGTAGCAGGTGTACTCCTTGGCCGTGAAGGCGTTCATCTCGCCGCCCACCGCGTCGATTGCGGCGGAGATGTCGAGGGCGGAACGCCGGCTCGTGCCCTTGAACAGGAGGTGCTCGAGGTAGTGGGTGGCGCCGCCGAGTGACGGCGTCTCGTCACGTGAGCCGACGTTCGCCCAGATCCCGAAGGTGGCGGAGCGTACGGACGGCAGCGTCTCGGTGACGACGCGCAGGCCGCCGGGCAGGGTGGTGCGCCGGACCGTGCCGATGCCGTCCTTGCCCTTGAGCAGGGTTTGGGTACGGGCGACGGCCCGCGCCTCCGAGGAGGTGCGGGCCGTCGTCCTGGAACTACGGGACGTCACTTGTCGGTGTCGTCCTTGTTCTCGTCGCCCTCTTCGCCGCCCTCGACCACGGGGATCAGGGAGAGCTTTCCGCGCGAGTCGATCTCGGCGATCTCGACCTGGACCTTCGAGCCCACGGCCACGACGTCCTCGACGTTCTCCACGCGCTTGCCGCCGGCGAGCTTGCGGATCTGCGAGATGTGCAGCAGGCCGTCCTTGCCCGGGAGCAGGGACACGAACGCACCGAAGGTGGTCGTCTTGACGACGGTACCCAGGTAGCGCTCGCCGACCTCCGGCATGGTCGGGTTGGCGATGCCGTTGATCGTGGCGCGGGCGGCCTCGGCGGCCGGGCCGTCGGCGGCACCGATGTAGATGGTGCCGTCGTCCTCGATCGTGATCTCGGCGCCGGTGTCCTCCTGGATCTGGTTGATCATCTTGCCCTTGGGGCCGATGACCTCGCCGATCTTGTCCACGGGGATCTTGACGGTGATGATCCGCGGGGCGTTCGGGGACATCTCGTCCGGGGTGTCGATCGCTTCCATCATCACGTCGAGGATGTGGAGGCGGGCGTCGCGGGCCTGCTTGAGGGCCGCGGCCAGGACGGAGGCCGGGATGCCGTCCAGCTTCGTGTCGAGCTGGAGGGCGGTGACGAACTCCTTGGTGCCGGCGACCTTGAAGTCCATGTCACCGAAGGCGTCCTCCGCACCGAGGATGTCGGTGAGGGTGACGTAGTGGGTCTCGCCGTCGATCTCCTGGGAGATCAGCCCCATGGCGATACCGGCGACGGGGGCCTTCAGCGGCACACCGGCGTTCAGCAGCGACATGGTGGAGGCGCAGACCGAGCCCATGGACGTCGAGCCGTTGGAGCCGAGGGCCTCGGACACCTGACGGATCGCGTACGGGAACTCCTCGCGCGTCGGCAGCACCGGCACGAGAGCGCGCTCGGCGAGCGCGCCGTGGCCGATCTCACGGCGCTTCGGGGAACCGACGCGGCCGGTCTCACCGGTGGAGTACGGCGGGAAGTTGTAGTTGTGCATGTAGCGCTTGCGGGTCACCGGGGAGAGGGTGTCCAGCTGCTGCTCCATGCGGAGCATGTTCAGGGTGGTGACGCCCAGGATCTGGGTCTCGCCACGCTCGAACAGCGCCGAGCCGTGCACGCGCGGGATCGCCTCGACCTCGGCGGCGAGCGTACGGATGTCCGTGACGCCACGGCCGTCGATGCGGACCTTGTCCTTGATGACGCGCTCGCGCACCAGGGCCTTGGTCAGCGAGCGGTACGCGGCGGAGATCTCCTTCTCGCGGCCCTCGAAGGCCGGGAGCAGCTTCTCGGCGGCGACCGCCTTGACGCGGTCCAGCTCGGTCTCGCGCTCCTGCTTGCCGGCGATGGTGAGCGCCTGGGCGAGCTCGTCCTTGACCGCGTCGGACAGAGCGGCGTAGACGTCGTCCTCGTAGTCGAGGAAGACCGGGAACTCGCCCTCGGGCTTGGCAGCCTTGGCGGCGAGGTCCGCCTGCGCCTTGCACAGGACCTTGATGAACGGCTTCGCGGCCTCGAGACCGGCGGCGACGATCTCCTCGGTCGGCGCCTCGGCGCCGCCCTTGACGAGCTCGATCGTCTTCTCGGTGGCCTCGGCCTCGACCATCATGATCGCGACGTCGCCGTCCTCCAGGACGCGGCCGGCGACCACCATGTCGAAGACGGCGTCCTCGAGCTCGGTGTGCGTCGGGAACGCGACCCACTGGCCCTTGATCAGCGCGACACGGGTGCCGCCGATGGGGCCGGAGAAGGGCAGGCCGGCGAGCTGCGTGGAGCAGGATGCGGCGTTGATCGCGATCACGTCGTAGAGGTGATCGGGGTTGAGCGCCATGATCGTCTCGACGATCTGGATCTCGTTGCGCAGGCCCTTCTTGAAGGACGGGCGCAGCGGTCGGTCGATCAGGCGGCAGGTGAGGATCGCGTCCTCGGAGGGCCGGCCCTCCCGGCGGAAGAAGGAGCCGGGGATCTTGCCGGCCGAGTACATCCGCTCCTCGACGTCCACCGTGAGGGGGAAGAAGTCGAGCTGGTCCTTGGGCTTCTTCGAAGCGGTGGTGGCCGACAGCACCATGGTGTCGTCGTCCAGGTACGCCACGGCGGAACCGGCGGCCTGCTTGGCCAGGCGGCCCGTCTCGAAGCGGATGGTGCGGGTGCCGAAGGCGCCGTTGTCGATGACGGCCTCGGCGTAGTGGGTCTCGTTCTCCACTAGCGATTTCTCCTACGTGTCGTCTTTTCGTCCGGCACCCGTGTGGTGGCGGAACGGTGGCGGAGAAGCACGCCTTGGGTGCGGGCCGGTCTTCGATCGAAGCACCCGGTATGTGTCCGGGGGCCACTACCGAGGACCGGCGGCGAGGAGGCGTCTTCTCGCGCTCGATGGGTGTGTCGTTGTGCGACCAGACTAATTGCCGTCCGGTCCGTCGCGCACGTACAGCGCGACGACAGCCGTGCGTACAGCAAAGGGAGCGGCCCCCTGTCGGTGGGAACCGCTCCCTTCACGGCGTCTTACTTGGCGCCGGCCGCACCACGGCGGATGCCGAGCCGGTCGACCAGCGTACGGAAGCGCTGGATGTCCTTCTTGGCCAGGTACTGCAGCAGACGGCGGCGCTGGCCGACGAGGATCAGCAGACCACGACGGGAGTGGTGGTCGTGCTTGTGCGTCTTGAGGTGCTCGGTCAGGTCCGAGATGCGGCGGGAGAGCATCGCGACCTGGACCTCGGGGGAACCGGTGTCGCCCTCCTTGGTGCCGAACTCGGCGATGATCTGCTTCTTCGTAGCGGCGTCGAGAGACACTCGGTACTCCTCTGGGTGTTCGATGCGCCCACGAGTGCCCCTGGTCTTGGTCTCAGGGGAGCTTCCGTGACTCGGAGGCGAAGGTCCGATGAGCGCTGCTCCAGAGCCCTGGGGGGCTCCGGCGATCGCGTACACAAACGGCCGTTACACAGGGTACCAGGGTGTTCAGGACGTCAGCGCCCGGATCGAGTGGTAGACGTCGAAGACGGCCAGGCACAGCGGCATGAGCGTGAGCAGCACAAACGTCTCGGCGACCTCCAGGAAGCGGCCCCAGAACGGCGTGACGCCCTTGCGCGGCACGATCAGGCCGATGGCCGTGATCAGCGCGGCGACTCCGGCAATCGCGGCGGCGAGCCAGATCGTACGGATGTCGAGGCCGGTGCCGTCCCCGCGCAGGGCGTCCTGGAAGAGGCCGGTGGGCGGGTTGAGGCACAGCCCGAGCCCGAGCAGCACCAGGGCGCCGAGACCCGCCGCGAGCGCGCAGCCGACCTGCGCCGTGTAGCGGAAGAGGTGTGCGCGCATGAGCATGGCGACTCCGGTCGCCAGCGCGAGCAGCTGTCCCCAGACGTTGTCGGAGAATCCGAGCACCGCGGCGGCGCCGACGGCGACCAGGGCGCAGCCGCCGACCAGGCCGACGAGCAGCTCGTGACCCCGGCGGGCTCGTGCCGCGATCCGCTCGCCGTCGACCGGCCCCTGGGGCTCGGGGTCGGTGCCGTAACCGCCGACGGACGTCCGCGGCGGCTCGAAGCCGACGGGCAGGCGGGCGAACCGGGTGGACAGCCCCGGCAGGAAGGCGAGGGCGCCGACGGCGAGGGGTGAGCAGACCGCCGCCGTCTCGACCGGCTTCAGTGAGGTCGCAATGGCGACGAACGTGACCAGGAGACCGACGGTCGCGGCGAAGACGAACGCGACGAAGGGGCCGTCCCCGGCCGGCGCGACGATCGTGAGGATCACGGCGCAGACGAGGACGGCGGCGCAGGCGAGAAGGAACTGCAGCTTGCCGATCCCCTCCCCCTGGGCGAGCGGCAGCAGCCCGGCGCCGCCCACGGCCGCGTTCGCCATTGCACCGACTCCGAGCGCCACCGAGGAGCCCCGGTCGTCGTACACCCTGGCGCGCACGGCCGCGAGCGCCAGCAGCAGCACTCCGGCGACGGCGGCGAGGATGCCGGGCAGGCCGTGCATGTCGTGCCGCGGGTCGGCGGACCACAGGGCGAAGGCCAGCAGCACCAGCAGGACGGAACCGCCGAACAGGCCCGCGCCCCGCATCAGGGCGTCGCTCCACAGCGTGCGGTCCCGGGCGACGGCGGAGGCCACGGCGTCGGACACGTCGTCGAAGACCGCCGGCGGCAGCGATTCGGCGAACGGCCGCAGCGACAGCAGTTCGCCGTCGAGGATGCGCTGGGCGGCGAGGGAACGCCCGCCGTCCAGGACCGTGCCGTCGCGGCGCACCAGGTGGTACCCGACCGGGGCCCCCTGCGCGGGCGTCTGACCCGACAGACGGAGGATCTCCGGGTACAGGTCGGCGACGGCGATGTCCTCGGGCAGGGCGACGTCGACACGACCGTCCGGTGCCACGACCGTGACCCGGCAGAAGCCGGTGCTGCCGTTGGACACAGTCGCGGGAGCCGTCTGACCGGCTCCGGTGGCCGTGGCTGGGGCCGACATACTCACCTGCTGCTTCCCCTCGTGGTGATCCTGGCTGGCAAGCCTGACATTGCGCTCCGAATGACCCTTTTTTTGCGGTAGTTCATGAGCGCGCAAACACGTCGCGCCACCCTACCGCCCACCCGTGAGTCCCCACGCAAGTAGGATCCCTCCCCGCGGATGGAACCCGTCGCCACGGGGGCGCCGATAGGAACATTTCCGTCCGGCAAGGGAATTGGTGAGCTGTGAGTCAGATCGTCGTCAAGCGCCCACCACGGGCCCTGCCGTCCGAAGTGCCCGGAGAGCAGGTGCAGCTGCAACCACCGCCCGAGCTGCCCCGGGGGCAGCAGGAGGGCGCTCTGATGCAGCTCTTGCCCATGCTCGGTATGGGCGGTTCGGTCGTCTTCTTCTTCATGACCCCCAACCCGATCATGCGGATCATGGGCATGGTGATGATCGCGTCGACGGTCGGGATGGGTATCGCCATGCTCGTCCGCTACCGGCGCGGCACCCAGGGCCAGCTGGCCGATCTGCGACGGGACTACCTCAAGTACCTGACGCAGACCCGGCGCGCGGTCCTCAGGACGGCCAGACTCCAGCGCGACGCCCAGTTCTATCTGCACCCGTCCCCGGAACAGCTGTGGGCGCTGGTCGCCGAGGGCAGCCGGGTCTGGGAACGCCGCGTCGCCGACGACGACTTCGCGCAGGTACGCATCGGGCTGGGCAGCCAACAGCTCGCAACCGCCCTCATCGCCCCCGAAACCGCCCCGGTCGACGAGCTGGAACCGCTCACCGCGGGTGCGATGCAGCAGTTCCTCAACGCGCACAGCACGCTCGACGGCCTGCCCATGGCGGTGTCCCTGCGGGCCTTCTACCACTTGACGGTCAGCGGTGACCCGGACTCCGTCCGCTCGGCCGCGCGAGCCATGGTCGGCTCCCTCGCCGCGCTCCACTCCCCGGAGGACCTGGTCATCGCCGTGGCCACCGGTTCCGCTGCCGCGCAGCACTGGGAGTGGGCTAAGTGGCTGCCGCACGTCCAGGCCCCCGGCCCGGGCGACGGTGCGGGTTCGCGGCGCCTGATCACCACGGACTCACGCGACCTGCAGAACATGCTCGCCACCAGGCTGGAGGGACGCCCCCGCTTCCAGGGCGGCAACCACCCCCTCCTTGACCAGCCGCACCTCGTGGTCGTCCTCGACGGCCAGTCGGTCCCCCAGGCCTCGGCGCTGGCCGCCCCCGAGGGCCTTCAGGGCGTGACCATCATCGAGGTCGTACCCGGCGAGATGACCGGAGCGCGCGGCGGTCTGTCCGTCGTCGTCCACCCGGATTCTCTCCAGCTGGAGTCCGGCCACGGCCTCGTGTACGACGGAATCCCCGACTTCCTGGGCCTGGAGGCGGCAGAGGCCCTCGCCCGCCAACTGGCCCCGCTGCGCGTCGCATCCGGCGGCGACGACGACGAACCGCTGCTCGCCAACCTGGAGTTCACCGACCTGCTGAACCTCGGCGACGCTGCTTCGGTCGACGTCAGCCGGACCTGGCGGCCGCGGTCGCAGTCCGAGCGGCTGCGCGTGCCTATCGGCGTCGGCGAGGACGGCAGCCCGGTCATGCTGGACCTCAAGGAGGCGGCGCAGGAAGGCATGGGCCCGCACGGTCTGTGCGTCGGCGCCACCGGTTCGGGCAAGTCGGAGCTGCTGCGCACGCTGGTGCTCGGCCTGGCCGTCACCCACTCCTCGGAGACCCTGAACTTCGTCCTCGCGGACTTCAAGGGTGGTGCGACCTTCGCGGGCATGTCCCAGATGCCGCACGTGGCCGCTGTCATCACCAACCTCGCGGACGACCTCACTCTCGTCGACCGCATGGGCGACTCCATCCGCGGCGAGCTCAACCGCCGCCAGGAGATGCTCCGCGACGCGGGCAACTACGCGAACATCCACGACTACGAGAAGGCGCGTGCGGCCGGTGCGCCGCTGCAGCCGATCCCGTCGCTCGTCCTCGTGATCGACGAGTTCAGCGAGCTGCTGACGGCCAAGCCCGACTTCATCGAGATGTTCGTGCAGATCGGCCGTATCGGCCGGTCGCTGGGGGTCCATCTGCTGCTGGCCTCGCAGCGCCTCGAGGAGGGGCGTCTTCGGGGCCTGGAGACGTATCTGTCGTACCGGGTGGGTCTGCGCACCTTCTCCGCCGCGGAGTCCCGCGCCGCGATCGGAGTTCCCGACGCCTACCACCTGCCGAACGTGCCCGGTTCCGGATACCTCAAGTACGGCACGGACGAGATGGTGCGCTTCAAGGCGGCCTACGTGTCCGGTGTGTACCGCACGAATCAGCAGGCCATGCTGCCCGGCGGCCCGCTGCCGGTCGACCGGCGCCCGGTCGCGTTCACGGCCGCGCCCGTCCCGGTGCGCTACGTCGAACCCGCGGCCCAGGCCCAGGTCCCCGAGGCCCGCGCACCCGAGGACGACGCTCTGGCGGACTCCGTCCTCGATGTGATCGTCAGGCGCCTGGAAGGCCGTGGCGCCGAGGCCCACCAGGTGTGGCTGCCGCCGCTGGACAACCCGCCCGCGCTGGACGAACTGCTGCCCGGCCTCGCCGGGGTGGAGGGCCGCGGCCTGACCCAGCCCGGCTACGAGGGGGCCGGCCGGCTGGTCGTGCCCCTTGGGCTCGTGGACAAGCCGTACGAGCAGCGCCGCGACCCGCTCTACAAGGACTTCTCCGGAGCCGCGGGCCACATGCAGATCATCGGCGGTCCGCAGTCCGGCAAGTCGACCCTGCTGCGGACGCTCATCTCCGCGTTCGCGCTGACCCACACACCGCAGGAAGTCCAGTTCTACGGGCTCGACTTCGGTGGTGGCGGCATGTCGTCGATCCAGAGCCTGCCGCACGTCGGCGGTGTGGCCTCGCGTCTCGACCCCGAGCGGGTGCGGCGCACGGTGGCCGAGGTCTACGGCATCCTGTCCCGTCGTGAGGAGTACTTCCGCAGCGCAGGCATCGACTCCATCGCCACGTACCGCAGGCTCCGGGCCCGCGGCGAGATCTCGGCCACGGACCAGCCGTGGGGCGACGTCTTCCTGGTGATCGACGGCTGGGGCAACTTCCGCAGCGACTACGAGGGGCTGGAGTCCGCGGTGGTGGACATCGCCGCGCGCGGACTCGGCTACGGCATCCACGTGATCCTGACGGCGTCGCGCTCGATGGAGGTGCGCTCCAACCTCAAGGATCAGCTGATGAACCGGCTGGAGCTGAGGCTGGGCGACACGATGGACTCCGAGGTGGACCGCAAGGCCGCCGCGAACGTCCCCGCCGGCGTGCCCGGCCGCGGTCTGACCCCGGAGGGCATGCACTTCATGGCCGCCGTGCCCCGCATCGACGGCATCAGCTCCGACAGCGACCTGTCGGAGGCCACGGCCGCGATGGCGCAGGAGGTCACCCGGCACTGGACGGCGGCCCCGGCCCCGGCCGTACGCCTCCTCCCTCGCGAGCTGCAGGCCCAGAGCCTCCCGGCGGGTTACGCCGAACCGCAGCGCGGCGTGGCGTTCGCCATCGACGAGAACGCGCTGGAGCCGGTCTTCGTCAACTTCGACCGCGATCCGTTCTTCCTGGTCTTCGGTGAGAGCGAGTCCGGCAAGTCGAACCTGCTGCGGCTGCTGATCAAGCAGCTGACGGAGCGTTACGACGGCGACTCCGCCAAGTTCTTCGTCATCGACAACCGCCGCGCGCTGCTGGACGTCACGCCGGCCACTCACCTGGCCGAGTACGTCCCGATGTCGAACAACATGGACCACCATGTCGACGCGCTGGCCGACCTGATGCAGCGCCGCACACCCAACGCGGAGGTCACCGCGCAGCAACTGCGGGACCGCAGCTGGTGGCGCGGCCCCTGCGTGTACGTGGTCGTCGACGACTACGACCTCGTGTCGACGTCGAGCGGCAACCCGCTGGCGAAGCTGACGGAACTCCTGCCGTTCGCACGGGACGTCGGCGTCCGCTTCATCATCGCCCGCAACGCGGCGGGTGCGAGCCGGGCGGCGTACGAGGCGTTCATGCAGCGGATGATGGAGCTGGGCGCGCAGGGTGTACTGCTCTCCGGCGACCCGACGGAAGGCGACGTGCTCGGTGGCGTGCGCATGCGCCCCATGCCGGCGGGTCGCGGCATCTTCGTGTCGCGGCAGCGGGGGAACCCGCTGGTGCAGACGGGTCTGATGCCGTCGGAGCTGTCCTGATGATCGGGGCAGCGGTCTTCGCCGGGGTGTTCGCGGTGGCGTTCGTCGCCTTCGGCCTGTTCGTCGACCCCCGCAAGCTGTGGTGGCGCTTCCGGGCGCCGCACTTCGACAACCCGGAACCGCACGAGCCGTCGGCGGCGTCGTTCATGTGGCGCCGGGTGGCGCTGGTGGCGCTGGGGCTGTTCCTGGGGTGGCAGGTGATCAGCATGCTGCGGCTGGCGGGTGTCTTCGAGACGGGGCCGGATCACGCGGAGGTCCTGGATCGCGTGGAGAACGCGGCGCTGAACCTGGAGACGGAGGACGGCCAAGGGCGCCACAAGTGGCCCGGTGGCGAGGGCTCGTGGGGCGGGTTCATCGACCCGCGGCTCAAGGGACCGGAACGTGAGGACCCGGTCGCGACGCTGGTGAAGGAGAACGAGGACTCCGGCGGCGACTGGGACTCGGAGGCGAGCAGGGAGGGCCTGTCCGGGTCGGAGGCCGATACGGAGCCGGACCCAAAGGACCCGTTCGTCGAGCGCTACGAGATCGACGGGATCTGCCTGACGGTGCACGCGGTACCGCTGCCCGGGCAGTCCGAGAGGGATGCGGCGATCGACAACCTGATGTACGGCATCACCACCGACGTCGTGGACAGCCCCTGCACGTAGGCACGGCGCATCACATAGGTTGATGCGGAATTGAAGCGTCCATCGTTGTACGGGGGAAGGAGCCCTGCGGATGGCTTGGGACGAGTGGGAGCAATTGAAGGCGTCGGCGGCCGAGAAGCAGTCGGCGCAGATGCAGCTGAACGGACTGCCGCCCGAGGACAGACCCAATGCGGGCAGCCCGCAGGGCGATCTCCAGGTGCATCAGAAAGACCTGGCGAAGATCGGTGACCATGCCTTCAAGCTGTACAACCGGCTGTGGCAGGAAGCCCGGGTCACGAGTACGGACGGAGCCGGCACCGATCTGGACTCGCAGGGGTTCGCACTGGGCAAAGCACTGCAGCACGTGTCGACCCGGTGGGACAAGCAGCTCGGGTCCGTGATGGACGCCTGCGCGCTGATCTCGAACCACATGGACTTCACCAAGAACGCGCACGCCGGCGACGAGATCTTCATCGAGCGGCATGTGAGCAGCATCCACACGCTCGACGCCGGGTTCGACGAGGACTGGGCGAAGAAGGGCGAGAAGAACCCGGTGTACGGCGAGAAGGACAAGAAGAAGGACGAGGGCTGAGGGCCATCTGATGGATTTCGACGCTCTGCACTCGGCCAACTTCAAGCTGCTCGACGACACAGTCAGCGACTGGACGAGCATGCTCACCAAACTCGAGACGCTGAAGAAGGACGCCGAGGACGGCCTGCACGGTCAGGCCAAGAAGGCCAACTGGGCCGGCTACAACGCCACCGTCTCCCGTGAGTTCATAGGAAAGACCGCCGGTGAGTTCGGCGACGCCGTCACCCAGGCGACGTCCATCCGCAACATCATGCGCGACACCCGCGACGAGCTGAAGACCCAGCAGCGCCTGCTCAAGGAGGCCATCGACCGCGGTCGGGGCAAGAACCTGACGGTGACCGCGAACGGCGGCGGCTTCACCGTTCGGGAGAACCCGGACAAGAAAGCCCCCGGCGGGCAGGCGGACCTCGATGCCCTGCGCGACGAGCTCCAGGGGATCCTGAACAAGGCGACCGAGATAGACAGCACCGCCTCGACGTCGCTCAAGGCGCTGGTGGATCTCACGGACTACGGCTTCTCGGACGCCAACTACAACAACCGCGACGAGGCGGCCAACGCCGTCAAGGAAGCCGAGCGGCTCGCGGCCCTGGCCAAGAAGAAGCCGGAGGACATGACACCGGCGGACTTCGACGCACTGAAGTCGGGCTTGGAGAAGTACTCGGGCGACGAGATCTTCTCCGAGCACTTCGCCACGACGCTCGGACCGCAGGGGACGCTCAACTTCTGGGCGGGCCTCAACGATCCTCATGCCGCGTACAAGGTCGGCCGCGAGCGCGTCGACCAGTACGACGACCTCCAGAAGGCCCTGAGCCTCACCCTCGCCACGGCCACCCAGGCGGACTCGCCCGAGATGTCCCGGTGGAAGTACGAGATGGTCAATCTCGGTGACCAGCCGATCTCCAAGAACAGCACCACCATGGGCTTCCAGGTCATGAGCAACCTCATGCGCTGGGGCGACTATGACGACCGCTTCCTGAACGACTACGGAAGCAAGCTGATCGAGACCGAGAAGAAGATGACCGACAACGGTCGTCACATGCCGAGGGGCTGGCAGCACATGGGCATGGACCCGCTGCTCAATCGCACGGGCACCGACTCCGGTTCCGACCCCATGACCGGCTTCCTCAAGGCACTGTCGAACAGCCCGGACGCTGCCACCGAATTCTTCAACGGGGACTTCGTCACCAAGGACGAGGACCACGACTTCGAGGAGGACGCCGACGGCAACGGCAAGAACGAGAAGAGGGAGCTGAGCAACTTCGACTACCTCTTCGAGGAGCGGGACTGGCCCGAGGAGAGGGACGACAAGGGCGAGGACAGCATCGAGGGCCGGAACAACCTGGCGATGGCACTGGAGGCCGCGACCACCGGCCATCCCGCGGGCGAAATGCCGACCGAGGACACACCGCCGCACAACCCGGACCAGGCCAGGCTCATGTCGGACCTCGTCGCGTCGATCTCGGAGGACCCGAAGCGGCTCACGGACCACGCGCACATGTCCGACAGCGTGGGGCAGATCACCTCCGAGTATCTGCCGGACATCAACCGCGCGCTCGCGGACGATCCGCACGGGAACACCGACAAGCTCTTCCCCCTGGCGGGCACCCAGGCCCAACTCGAACACAAGGACGTGACGGCTCTTCTGGTCACCGTGGGGCAGAGCCCAGACGGGCACGCGGCCGTCGAAGTGGGTCAGAAGGCGTACATGGCCGGTCTCATGGACTACCACCTCAATCCGGATCTGCCGGCGGACCAGCGCTATCCTCACTCCCCCGAGGAGACGATCCAGGCCATCTCCCGGCGTTCCGGCGAAGTCAGCGGATCACTCGCCATCGGCATGCAGGAAGCCGTTCTGGGGCCGGCCTCGAAGGAGGCGAAGGAGTTCTCGGACTCGGTCGCGCAGCAGAAGAACGCGTGGTCCGGAGCCATCGGAACCGGCATCGGCGTCGGCGTGAGCTTCATCGCCACGCCGGTGGGCGGAGCAATCGCCGGCGGAGTCGCGGGTACAGTCAGCGGGATGGTCCTCGAGCACATCTTCCAGCAGTCCGAGACCGACGTGTTGACGGAGGCCAGCCAGGATGCGGGCGAGCTGTGGGAGAAGAACAGGGATCTGAGCGCGGAGCATTCCCAGATGGCAGCCATCAACGCGGCCAAGGTTCACGGGCTTCCCTATCAGGACCAGGTGGCGGACTGGGCTCTGGAGGGGCGCGACGACGGCTTCAACGACGCGGCCACCAACGCCCAGCGCATGGCCGACCATCTCACCACGGAGGTTCCCGCCGCATGACACCTGCTCGCACGCGCCCTGAACCCGGGCAGGCTGCGGCGCTGTCGCCGACTCCGGTGCCGGGGCGGCGGGGTGCACGACGGCAGCTTGCCGCCGTTGCGGTGGCTGCCCTCGCCCTGGTGCTCACCGCCTGCTCGCAACCGGAGGAGAAGCGGTCCTTCGCCGTGCCGTCGGACCTCTGCGGCATTACCGTGCCCAGCGCCGTAGTGGGCCCGGTCCTGCCCAAGAGCGGCAAGACGGTGAAGACGCATGCACCGTCGCGCGAGGTGGGCAAGACCCACTGCAAGGTCGATGTCGACGGCACGACGGTGTTCAGTGCCATCTCCGAGTGGCGGGCGGACCCCTCCGTGAGGGATGCGGCGCATATCAACCCGTACATCGACCTCGACGAGCACACCAGCGAGGACGCGACCTACATGTGGTCCGGCAAGGGGGGCGTGCGTCGCATCCCCTGCCCGGTGGCTGCCAAGGACCATCCCGACCGGAACCAACTGTTCGTCAGAGTTCTCGTCTACAACAAGGAGTTCTCGGACGCCGACGCGGCCAAGGAGCTGTTGCTCGCCTACGCCAAGTCCGTCGCCGAGTCGGAGGCCTGCACGGGGGCCGGGTCATGAGACCGGGCCGCACCCCACGCGCCTGAGCAAGGCAGGGCCCCGGGGAGCCGCCCAGGCGGTTGCCCGGGGTCCTTCGCTCCAGAGGGACGGGGCCGCGCGACTGACCCTGGGCAGTCGCACGGCAACCTCCGCCCGGCGGTCGAGCGACCTGGACAACGCACGCTCGCCCGGATCGTGCTCACGTCCCGCGCCCGGAACCGTCCCGAACGCCTGAACAGGTGCCGTCAGGTTGGCGCCAGGGGCAGAGGGGGTTCTTCGAATGGACACACATCGGCGGGCGGTGACGCGACTGCGTCTCATGGGACTTGCTGCGAGCACGCGGGCCGGTCCACGCCGCTGCGCGGTCCCCGGTAGGCTCCTGTGGCTGATCAGCTTCAGAGGGGGATTCGCAGATGGAACGAGGGCGCACGGAACGGCCCTCCGGCAACGGCCCACGCCGTATCGGCCCGTACCAGCTGATCACCCGGCTCGACCCGACCGGCCCCGGCTTCCCACCCGCGCCGGAGCAGCGGTTCGTCGCGCGCAGCGCGGACGGTGACCGCACGGTCCTGGTCAGTGCGCCGCTCGACGGCATCGACCCCGGGCGGTTCCTGGTGGAGGCGCAGGCGGCGCATGGGTTCGTCGGGCCGTGGGTGCTGCCCGTTGTCGAGGTGTCGCCGACTCCCGACGTGGCCTGGTACGCGACGCCCTATCTCCCCGTGCTTCCGTTGCCCGTTGTGCTCGCCGTGCACGGCGGGCCGTTGCCGGAGAACACCGTACGAGCCCTGGGTACGGCTCTCGCCGACACCCTCGCGGCCGCGCACGCGGCGGGCGTCACCCACGCGGGCCTCTCCCCCGCCGCGGTGCTGCTCGCGTGGGACGGGCCGCGTCTGACCTGCTTCGGCTCCGTGCGGGCGGCCTCCCCCGACGGCGAGCCGCGCGGCGGCCGCCCCGGGCTGGAGCCGGGCAGCCTCGCCCCGGAGGCGGCGGCCGGCGGACGGCCCCGGCCGCCGGGTGACATCCACGGACTCGGCGCGGTCCTCGCGTACGCCGCCACCGGCCACACGGTCCCGGACCGCGCCGAACTGCCCGATTCCCTGCGCCCCTTGATCTCCCGCTGCCTGTCCCGCGACGCAGCTGCCCGCCCGACAGCGTCCGAACTGCTGCTCGCCCTCCCGCCGGCTTCGTCCGCGCCGTCGGCGACAGTGCTGGACTCGGCGGCGTCGCTGCTGTCCCCCGGCTGGCTGCCCGGGCGTGTGGTCGCAGCACTCGCTCGCCAGTCGGCCCAGCTGCTCGCGGCCGAGATCCGCCTCAATCCGACCGCCTCCAGGACCTGATGACGATGCTTGCGCCTCTGACCCACGACGACCCGGGCGAGATCGGCGGCCACCGGCTCCTCGCCCGCCTCGGCCACGGCGGCATGGGCACCGTCTACCTCGCGCGCACCGCCGGCGGACGCACAGTCGCCCTCAAGACCATGCACGCCCGGATCGCGAGCGACCCGGCCGCGCGTACCCGCTTCCACCTCGAGACCGACGCAGCCCGCATCATCGGCGACCACCACGGCGCCACCGTCGTCGACGCCGACCCGGCCGCCGAAACCCCCTGGCTCGCCACGGAGTACGTCCTCGGCCCGCCCCTGGACGACGCGGTCGCTCTGTGCGGCCCGCTGCCCGAGGCGTCCGTTCGGGCTTTGGGCGCGGCCCTCGCCGGAGCTCTCGCCCAGCTCCACGCCTCCGACGTCGTGCACCGCGACCTGAAGCCCTCCAACGTCATGATCACGGCCCACGGCCCCAAGATCATCGACTTCGGCATCGCCCGTGCCGCCGGCGACGACCGCCTCACCCGTACGGGCACGGCGGCGGGCACGCCCGCCTTCATGTCCCCGGAGCAGGCCACGGGCCAGGAACACACGCCCGCGGGCGACGTGTTCGCCCTCGCCGGCGTCCTGGTCTTCGCGGCCACGGGCCACGGCCCGTTCGGCACGGGCCAGGCGGCCGACCTGCTGTACCGCGTCCGCTACGCCGACCCCGATCTGACAGGAGTCCCTGCCGGCCTGAGCCCGGTCCTGGCCCGCTGCCTGTCCAAGGACCCTGGTCAACGCCCCACCACCCTGCAGCTCGCAGCCGAATTGCACGACGGCCGCGGCGAATTCGCGGATCACCTGCCGACGCCGCTGCTCACGGACATCGCCCGCCGCGCAACGGAGGTCTGGCTGCACCAGCCGCACCGGCTGCCGCCGCCTACGGAGGGCCCTTACGCGGCCCCGTCCACGGCCCGCCCGGGCATGTCCCGGCGCAAGCTGCTGTCGGTGGCCGGCGGTTCGCTGGTGGCGGTGGGCGCGGCGGGCACGGGGGCGTGGGTGTGGGCCGGGAGGAGGGCGACGGACGAGGACACGTCTTCACTCCCCGCCGACGACGGAGTCCGTCCCCTGTGGCGCGCCGATGCCGGCGACACTGGGACACAGCCGTTCCTGATGGCCATGGGCGATACAGTCGCCACCTGGCGGAACGGGCAGGTTGTCGGCCTGGACGCGAAAAGCGGCAAACACCGCTGGTCGTTCCGAGTGTTTCCGGGTCCGAACTACATGACGACCGACGGCAGGGTGACCTACGGCTTCCTCCCGGAGCAAGGGGGGACAGACAAGCTCTCGGTCCACGCCTTCACCCCGGGCACCGGAGTGGCGCAGCGCCGCATAGCCCTGATCCCCGGGTTCGCGGGCACCTACGGGGACGCAGAAGTACTCCTCGCGACAGCGGGTTTGCTCTTCATCGCGGCGCGGAAGGTTGTGCCCGGCCACGACAAATCTGATGAGCAGGCCGATGACTGGCACCTGCTGGCGGTGGACATCCGTACCGGCGAGAAGC
Source organism: Streptomyces sp. PKU-EA00015 (assembly GCF_013387495.1). GTDB lineage: Bacteria > Actinomycetota > Actinomycetes > Streptomycetales > Streptomycetaceae > Streptomyces. The sequence goes on from NZ_JABZEE010000035.1 coordinate 23,330, forward strand.
GGTGGCAGAAGACCATGTCGCAGTTCTATCCGGGCGATGCGTCGACGGCCGTCAGCATGAAGGTCACCGGAAGCCGCCTGATTCTCTGTCGCAGACACACCGCCAGTGAGAGGGATGACGATTTCGGCCCGTATTTCTCCGTCACTGCCGGCGACATCCGCACGGGGGAGATCCTCTGGAGCTGGGACATCCCCCGACAGGACAACGACGATTCATACATCATGCCGGGCAGCCTCGCCCTGGACGAGCAGCATGCCTACGTCGCCAGCGGCCATGTCTGGGCACTGCGGCTCTCCGACGGTGAGGTCGCCTGGAAGTTCGGCGACAAACGCAACTACGGCGGCATTCCACAAGAAGCACGCCGCTACGGAACACCGGCCGTCCGGGACGGCGTCGTATACGCGGCCGAGGGGAACCGCGGCATCGTGGCCCTGGACGCTTCGACAGGAAGCCTCCTCTGGGAGGAATCAGAGGACCTGACGGAGGACGTGGCCCCTGTCCTCGATCCGCCACCGGTCATCGGCAGGAAATTCGTCTACACCAAGGTCAACACCGGCATCAGCGCCGTCGACATGCGAACCCACAAGTCCGCGTGGACCTACCGGACTTCCGCTTCGCTCTTCGCTGCACATGAGACAGCCGAGCGGCTCATCTGCGTCGACGGCAACTCCATCAACGCCTTGCCTTTCGAGTGAAGAGAGCAATCTCGCGATGAACCCCCTCAGCGCCGGCGATCCGCTGCGCCTCGGCCCGTACCGGCTTCTCGGCACCCTGGGTGCGGGCGGAATGGGAAAGGTCTACTTCGGGCGGGACAACGCGGGCCGCACCGCGGCGGTCAAAGTCCTGCACCCCGAGCTCTCCCACGACCTGCATCTGGCTCAACGCTTCGTACGGGAGGCCGTCACCGCGCAGGCCGTGACGAGCAACGGCGTGGCAAGGGTCCTCGGCGCGCAGTTGGAGGGCGGCCGTCCCTGGATCGCCGCGGAGTTCCTGGCGGGCCCGACACTCGAAGAGGCGATCGCCGCGTACGGGCCGCTGGACGAGGCCGGACTGCGCGTCCTCGCGACGGCTCTCGCCCGCACGCTGCAGGACATTCACGCGGCAGGTCTCGTCCACCGCGACCTCAAACCGTCCAACGTCGTACTGACCTCGGCCGGTCCGCGTGTCATCGACTTCGGCATCGCCCGTCCCGAGCACGGACTGACCCTGACCACGACCGGCCAGATCCCGGTCACACCCGGATACGGCGCGCCGGAGCAGGTGCTCGGACAGCGTGTCGGGCCGGCGGCCGACGTCTTCTCTTTGGGCGCACTGCTGGCCTACGCGGCGAGCGGAATCCGTGCCTACGACGGTCCGCATGTGGCAGGCGTGCAGTACCAGGTCGTCCACGGCGATCCGGACCTACGGCACGTCCCCGACGGAATCCGGGCCCTGCTGCTCCCCTGCCTGGCTAAGGACCCGGCCCATCGTCCACTGCCCGCGCAGATGGTGCAGGCCTTCGCACCTCCTCGGCGAGCGGACAGAATCTGGCGCACGGGCCCTCTGGCCGAGGAGATCCGGCGGCGTGAGGAAAGCGCCGCATCCCTTGCCTCGACCCTTGCACGAACCGACGGCGCCGCGCCTACGCGTCGGCGCCTGCTCGTCTCCCTGGCCGGTGGAGGTACAGCGCTCGGCGTCGCCGGCGCAGGTGCCTGGTGGTTCCTACGCGATCCCGCGCCTCCGAAGAAGCCGGTCATCCCGGCGGCCGCGGAACGGCCCGTGGCCGCCGTGCTCAAACGCGATGAGGAGCTGACCCCTCTGTGGGGGCCCGTGACCGGAGCAGACTCCAGGACACCGGCCCCTCTCCCGGTCCGGGACGTCGTGGTCTTCGGCTCGACCGACGGCGGACTCGCCGCCCACCGGGTGACCGACGGAAAGCAGAAGTGGACGGCGCCTGAGGCGTTGGCATCCGCCGGTTTTCTCACGGCGGCCGACCGTCTCGTCCTGGCAGCGGATGCTGAAGGATCCCTATCTGCGTTCATCGCCTCGACAGGCGAACAAGTGTGGTCGGTCCCCGTCTCTGTCGGCAATCTTCTGGCCTCGGACGGCCGCGCCGTGTACGTGATGACCGAGGAAGGGCAGTTGCAGGCAGTCGTCGCCACGACCGGCAAGGTGCTCTGGTCAGTGCCCACGCCTGTGCGGACATCCAGAGCCGAGCCTCCCGCGGCGGCGGCCGCAAAGGGCCGGCTGGTCCTGTTCCCATCGGACGGCAATGTGATCGCTCTGGATACGGCCACCGGCAAGGCCGTCTGGGATCTCGACGACCAGGGAACGTCAGCGGTCACACCCGCCGTGATCGGGGACAAGGTGTTCCTTGGCGGCAAGACGCTCACCTCCCGGTTGCTCGCCGACGGAAAGGAGTTGTGGAGCGTTCCTGCCGAATCCAGGGAGTGGGGGCCTCCAGCCGTCCGAGGCAACGAGATGTACGCCGTCGACTACGACCTCCACCGCCTCCGAACGGACGACGGCAAGGAGGAGTGGAATCTCTACATGGGAGGCAGACACGACGCCGCGTTGCCACCCGTAGTCCAGGGGGGCACTGTGTGGATCGCCGAGTCCGGCGACGACGGTCTGATCGCCGCCAACACCCGCTCCGGTGAAGAGGTCTTCGAATACTCGAAGATGGGCTTCGGTCCGTACGTGTATTCCGGAGACGGCAACCGCGTCTTCGTCGCGCATGCCGGCTCGGTCTCCGCCCTACCGGTCAGGCCCTGATCACCGAAGCACGGCAGTGGGCCACCCCGTCACGTGATACCAGGCGACCACTCACGGGTCGTCGGGACTTGGCCCGCTGGCCTGCGCGAATGCGCCAAGACCGAATGAACAAGAGGTGGGCACCCCTCGCGCGTGCCCACCCCTCGTGTCAACGACGTTCAGCGCCTAGGCGAAGTAGCTGGCGGCCTTCTTGTCGCCGCCCATGTAGTCGCCGCCTGCCTGCGCAACGACCTTGCCGATCTGCATGAGAGCCTGGTGGATGTCCGCGGCTTCCTTGTCCCACTTCTGCTGTTCCTGGACGTAGGCGGTGTGCGCCTCGCCCTCCCAGCCTGCGGCGACGCTGGCCATGGCCGTCTTGATTTCCCGCAGGTCCTCTTCGAGCTTCTTGGCCTGGTTGCCGAGCGTGGTCGCCGCCATGTCGAGGCCGTCGTACTTGACGACGAGCTCGTCTCCCGAGTTCATGCCCATGATTCCCTCATCTCACGTGTTGTTGTCATTCGGCATTGCAGGTGCCGAGATCGAGTGCGCCCAGTGGTCCTAGAGGCCGCTGAGCCCCGACTTGGGAGCGGCACTGGTGCCGACACCGAGGTCGACGTTGATGGCCTGCACAGCAGCCCGGACGTCGTCTTCCGTGCCGTCCTTGATCTTCCGCGAGGTGCTCATCGCCTCGAGGAACTTCGCAAGGATGTTGCCGAGACGCACCATTGAGGTGTTGATCTCCTGCTGCTTCGTGTTGAAGGCCCCGGCGCCGATACCCTTCCACTGGCCCTCAAGGCTGTCGATCGTGCCCTGAATCTGCTGGAGCTGCCCCTTGATCGAGTTGAACTTCTCGAAAAGGTGCTTCTCGAGCTGGATGACTTGCTGGTCTGAAAGCCGCTGGCCCTGTGACACGGTTGCGTTTCCCTTCTGAACTACTGTTATGACCGGCTGGGTTGCGCTTCACCAGGTTGTGAGGTGAAGCCTGACTTGAGGTGAAGGTCTGAACGGGCCCCGAGGCCCGGCCGTTTGGTCAGGCGCTGCGACGCTTCCGTACGACGGCGAAGGCCCCGCCCCCGATCACCACCGCGGCGGCGATAGCGCCAATTACCCATCCGGGCAGGCTGCTGTCGTCCGAGGACTCCGTACTGGAGCCTGCCACGGGGGCAGGGAAGTCGGGCTTGTCCTGGGGGGCTTGTGACGAAGCTGGTGCAGAAGCCTCGGGTGTGGCGGACGAGCCGGAAGCACCGCCGACCTTCTCGTTCGTGAGAGGGCTGATGCTCGGGTCGCCCGGCTTGCCGATGCCGCTGTTGATGTGGGCGGCGGGCCGGACGAGGCCGTGGCCGAGGTAGTTGCTGACCGTGCCCTTCTTCCAGTCCTCGCCGCGGCCGGCTGACTCGAACATGACGCGCAGGACCTGGTTCGCGGTCCAGTCGGGGTGCGCGGACCAGATGAGAGCGGCGGAGGCGGAGGCGAGGGCGGTGGCAGCGCTGGTGCCGCCGTCTCCGTCGCAGTAACGGGTGAAGCTGTCGTCGCACCAGCGTGGGATGTCGTTGCCAGGAGCCGCAAGGTCGACGAAGTCGCCGTGCTGGGAGTAGTCAGCTACTTGACCGTCAGCACCAGTTGCGGCGACAGCAACCGCCTCCGGATACATGGCTGGGTAGCTCTCCGGGTTACCCTTCTTCGCATCGTTTCCGGCTGCCGTGAAGAACAGCTTGCCCTTCTCCTGAGCGTATTTGACGGCCTCCCGAACCGCAGAGCTGTAGTACTCGTTACCGAACGACGCATTGATGATCTTGGCATCGCTGTCAGCCGCTGCCTTGATCGCTTCTTCCATGTCGAAGGCATTGACCTTCTGTTCGTTCTGGAGTTCGGTGTCACTGGTCCGGAACGGAATGATCTTTGCTCCAGGTGCCAGCCCTTTGAGCCCACCACCTTGCCCCGTACCGGCGATAAGCTCGGCCATCGTCGTTCCGTGGCCCCGATAGTCGTCGGTTTCGTCGCCTTCGATCTCGGCGAGGTCCTTCCCCTTCAGCACCTGCCCCTTTAGGGATGACGTTGAAGGATTGACGCCCGAATCGATGACGGCAACCGTGATGCCTTCGCCCGTCGAGGTTTTCCAGATCTCCTCGGCTTGCATAGCGTCCAGATACCACTGCTTCGACTGAACGTCGACGGCCACCGCAGCCGACGCAGGCCCCGAGTAACCTGCTGTCAGCGCCACGACCACCGTCACAGTGGTGATCAGTCGTCGACGAAAACCCCGGTCTTCAACCATTCCTACCGTCATCCTGACTTCTGAACCTTCCCCAGCGCTTACTCGATCACCGGCGGCACGGGTCCACGCCGACGGTTGGCCCACGTCTCTTCGTCTTCCGTCAGGTGATCCGGGCGAGCCGTGCCCTCGCGGTCCTGATGGTCGTCTGCGCGCTGGCGCTGGTTTCCACGACCGGCCCCAGAAACCCTGCCTCCGGCGCCGTTCGCCCCGGTGCCGGGGCGCGCCCCAGTCCGCGGCGTCCCGACAACTCCGTTAGCGCTGGGAGTGCCCCGACCGACCGGCCGATTCGTCTTGTCACCGGTTCCGGCACCGACGACACCCGTCTGGCTGGGCCGCGCCGCGGAGGAACGGCCAGCGGCCGGATTCTCCCCACCGACGACAGTGCCCCGAGGCAGGCGCGACCCAGTCGTACCACCCGTGGCCCGCTGCGGCTTGCCCCCGACGATTCCATCGCCACGGCCGCCGCGGGTACCTGCAGGACCGGTGTTGCGCCCGCTGATGGGCTGTCCCGTGCCGGTGGGCCGACCGACAACGGGCGGCTGGCCCTTGGTACCGCCGATGCCTTGCCGCATCGTGCTGGGAGGAGTCCCCACAACAGGAGGTCGGCCCGTCGGGTTGGCGCGCCCGGTGGCCTGGGCAGGAGCACGCCCCGGAGGGACTGCGTTCTTTCCTGCAGGTCCGGCAGTCCGCCCAGTCGTGGGATCGCCGGCCTTGCCGAAGCGCTCCAGCGGCTGCCTCGTGCCCGAGGGACCAGTCCTTCGGGGTTCGCCGGCCGGACCGAACCTGGGCGAGGTCCTGGACAGCGGGGGGGCGAAGTTCTCCGTCATGGGAGGCACGGGCGCCTGGGTGGTGGGGGGTGTTCCGGTCGTGGGGGAAGGCGGCGTCGCAGTGGGCGGCAGCGTCTTCACTGTGTCGATCTCCATGGAGGTCGAGTCCGGAACCGGCTGCGCCGTGCCCAGCGTCCCGGTCCGGGAGACTGTCTCGCTATCGCCACGCTCACCTGCACCGGTACGTTCCGTTACTGACTGCGACAACTTGCCACGGGGCTCCGTGGAACCGGAATCCGCCCCTGGGTCCTTCCACCCCGACGGCTTGGGCACCGCCGCCTTGTACGCCGTCGGCGGCTCCGGCATCTTCTGGCTTGCCAGCGTCGACTGCGACACCACGTAGTACGACCCCAGACGGTTCATCTGGTTGATGGCCTCCTGCCGGTCCTTCTCGACCTGCAGCGCCTTCTGGTACTCGGGGTTGTCCTGCCGCTTTTCCTCCGCCTTGAATTGCTCCGGCCGCTTCTGATCGGCAAGTGCACGGTTGTCGCGCGGCGGCATCGCGTTGCGCACCGATGCGAGCCCTGTACTGGCCACCTTCATCTGGGCGCCGACGGCATTGGCGACTTTGGCGACACCCCATGCGTATCCGACGACACTGGAGCCGTACGCCTGGAAGGCCGTAGCTCCCTCGCCCTCCCACTCGGTGTTCTTGACGAACTCGTTCAGGTCCTTGGCCGCGCTGTTGATGGCGACCGTCGCCTTCTCCAGCGCCTCTCCGGCATGCTCCAGATCCGCGGGGTTGGCGCTCTGCACCAGGTCGATCAGGTGGTTGAGAGCCTCGCCGTCGAAGGCAGTCTCGCCCAAGGCGACGTAGCCCATACCAGGGCCGAAGATGTCGACAAGGTCCGACGCGCGCGCCAAAAAGTCGATGCCGGCGTACTTCCCCTGGATCGAGGCGTCGTCCGCCTGCTGTTCCTGTTCCGGAGTCAGTTTCGGCTTCTCAGGCGTCGGCTGCTTCTCTTCACTCATCGGTCATCCCCCATATCCGCCACCGCTCTTGGCATCATTGCGAGGCGGCTGGGAACCGCCGGGCTTGTCGCCCTGCTCCTTCTCGCGGCGCTCCGCCTCACGCTCGAACGCGTCCCGCTCCTTGTCCAGGCGAGCCTGGATCTCGTGGAAGCGACGGCGCTCGTCCTCCTCCACGTTGTCGTAGCCGACATCGGCCGCGTGAACTCCGATCGTCAGCAGCTCGATCTGATCGCCCAGGTTCTTCGAGAGCGAAACGAGCGCCTTGTGGACGCGGTTGTACTCGTCGTGGAAGCCCTGCGCCTCGTGGAAGTTGCCACCGAACGACGCCCGCGTCACCCGCTCCACAGCGACCTTGGCCGCACCGCCGTCGCCGCCCTCCAGGTCCGCGAGCACGGCGTCGACCCGACGCCGGAACTTCTTCAACTCGCCTACCCCGCGCTTGAGGTCGGCTGCGCCCCCCGAGCCGCCCCCACCTTCTGCCGGAAGCACGATGCCCATTCCTCCCCGTTTGCTTCACCTGTCATACATTGCGATCGTGGTGACTCGCCATCCACCGATTGCATCGGATACCACTCTAACCACCGGGTACGACAGCCCCAAGTGTCTTATCCATCACGGGACTTCAACGCTTCGGCGTGGTCACGCCGTGTGCGGCTGCAATCGTCACCGCCTTGTCACGATCTTGGCACAACCCCTCAGCCCGACGCCTCCCGCGCGACCCTTCGGCTCCTGCGACGGGAGTCCCGGAGCGCCACCGCCGAGCCCGCGATCGCCGCGACCACCACTCCCCCGCCGACCAACACATACGTCGCCAGTCGGGCGTTGCGCTGCTCCGGCGTCTCGCCCATGGGGAGTTCGGCCGGGGTCGGGGCCTCCGCGTTGGTCACGCCCTCGTGGGCGACCGGCTTCTCGATGGGCTTGTCGTCCTCGGTGAGGGCGCGGACCGGGTCGACCACTCCCCAGCCGACGAGGCGGTCATGACCGGCGATCGAGCGTTCCGCGGTCTGCTGGATCTGGGCGACGATCTGCTCCTGGGTCCAGTCGCCGTGCTTGGCCTTCACCAGGGCGGCCAGACCGGCGACGTACGGCGCGGAGAAGCTCGTGCCGCTGTCGGCGCAGTGGCCTCCGCCCGGCACGGTGGAGACCATGTCGACACCCGGTGCTGCCACACCCACGAAGTCGCCGGACTGGGAGAACTGGGCCCGTTCGTTGTTGCGGTCCGACGAGGCGACGGCGAGCACGCCGTCGTACGAGGCGGGGTAGGTGCGCTTGACGTTGCCGCCAAGGCCGTCGTTGCCCGCCGAGGCGACAACAACGATCTCCTTCGCCAGGGCGGAGTCCACGGCCTGCTTGAGCGCGGGTGCCGGTTCCACGGCGTTGGCCGTGTCCTGCGAGATGTTGATGACGTCGGCCTCCTCGTCGATCGCGTGCCGGATCGCCTGGGCCAGGGTCTCGGCGGTGCCGTGGCCCTCCGCGTCGTTCTGCTGGATCGGGATGACCGTGGCGTCCGGCGCCAGCCCGACGAAGCCGGTGCCCTTGACGGGGCGGGCGGCGATGATGCCGGCCACCTTGGTGCCGTGGCCCACCGTGTCCGTGGTGCCGTTCTCCTTGCCGCGCTCGATCTTGTTGCCGTTGTCGTCCTTGATGTTCTTCGGGATGAGGTTGATGCCGCTCCCGGTGTCCACGGCCTTTGTCAGCTGCGGGTTCTTGACATCGACGCCCGTGTCGATGACGGCCACCCGCACTCCCTTGCCCGTGGACTGCTTCCACAGCTCGTCCAGCAGGACGCGCTGGAGCGACCAGGGCCGGCCTTCGTACTTCTTCCCGGGAAAGGTGCACTGGGTGCTGTCCGCCGCCGCGGTGGTCACCGGCAGGCCGATGACCGTGAGAGCGGTGGCGGCCGCGACGGTGAGCAGGCGCCGGCTGGTGTTCGTCATCTTCCTACCGGCCCTCACGAGCCCTGGGGCTGCCGCGCGGCCCCGGTCGACAGACGGGGCCCGGTGGGCAGGAAGGTCGACCATTCCGCGGGGATGGGCCGCGGGTCGACGCCCTTGTAACCGAGCCGGTTCTGGGCCTGTTGGGCTTCCGCCTGGCGCGCCTGCTTCTCCTCGGCCGAGCCGGAGGAGCCGATGCCGGAATCGTCGGTGGCGCTGTCGCCGTTGGACTGCATCGCGTAGCGCAGCCCCGTGTCGGTCACGAGGAACAGGAAGCCGCTGCCGGTCGTGGAACCCTTGAACTGGCGGAAGAGCTGGCCGGATCCGGGCGTGACGTAGGCGCTGGTGGAGCCGGTGGGGAGCGTGGCCGGGAAGTCGGTGCCGGCCCAGGTGCTCAGTGTGGTCGTCCCGTTGTCGGCGTCCACCGATCGCAGGACGTTGCAAACGGTGTTCCTGCTGCCGGCGGCCGTGCTCGCCTCGTTGACGGGCACCGGTGCCGCCTGCGGCCACTTCTTGTCCTGGGCGAATGCCTGCCCCGGCTGGAAGGCGCCGCCGCTGACCGCGGTCGCCTCGCCGGCCTGGCCGAGGTCGACGAGCTGCCGGCTGTTGAGCAGCAGCTTGGCGGTGAAGTCCGACACGGGGGCGACCCGTCCCTGCAGGACGACGTACATCTGCTTCTTCGTGCCGCTCGTGGCGGACAGGACCATGCCGACCTTGTTGACCTGCGGGTCGAGCTCACCGGGGATGTTCGCAGGGGTGTTGACCTGCCCGGGGACGGTCGGGAAGGTGATGGTGTCGCCCTTGTGCAGGGTGGCGAGCCATGCCTCGGACACCCGCTGTGCGGCGCGGTCCTGGCCCACCAGCTGGCGCAGCAGCAGTTCGTCCTTGTCCACGCGGTACGCCGTGCCCGTCGCGTCGACCACGTAGCGGGTCTTGTCGGGGCCTTCGACGTAGAGCAGTTCGCCGCCGGTCAGACGGTTCGCGCCTTCCGTCTTCTTCGCCTCGCGCTCGGCGAGGACGAACGCCGCCTTCTGGATCGCCCGGCCGCCCTCGCCCGGCCGTTCGCACACGGCCCAGCGCTTGGCCGCACCGGCTTCCTTGCTGTCGGGCAGACGGTCGGGGGCGTATGGGATGCCGAGCGTGGCACCGTGCGGGATCTTGCCGCTGTCGAGGACCGACTCGTCGACGTTGATGACCTTGCCCTTGTCCGGGTTGAGGAGGAGCTTGGCCGACGACATGTTAAGAACCGGGTGCAACTGGACTTTCTTGCCGGTCTTGAGCACGACATAACGAGTCGTCGACTTGCTGGCGATGATCACGTTCTCGCCCGGCTTGTTCCAGTCCTTGGGGGCGACCGGCTTGAACATCCCCCAGGCACCGAAGATCGCGAGGATCACCACACCGACGATGGTCCCGGGCAGTACCGCACGCAGCGGGCGCGGCGCACCTTCCTCGGATCCGGTCGCATTCGGCTGCACGAACTGCGCGATCAGCCTCCGCTTCGCGAAGGTGTAGGCGTTCAGTTCGTCCCGTCGTGATGCCATCTGTTCGCTGTCCCTCTCCCCGCTGGGCGACCAGGTTCCCACACTCATCGTGACGGCCTGCCGTCGTGCCGCCCCTACTATGCCTGCTGGCGCTCGCGTCTCACTGCTCAGGTAGGGTGATCGCCCGGTCAACGCCCATAAGAATTTGGTTATTACGGACACGAGGGGGCAACGCGGCGATGGGTACGGCGACGCGTGCGCGGAACGGGCGGACCACCGGTCAGGCGCCTGACACTTCCCGACGGCAACGCAGCAACGCGCCCCGGGCGCAGGTTGCCCGGGGTGTCCCGGCAACAACTACTCTGCGCCCTCTGTCCCGTACGAGCCGGGTCGGCCCGCTGCAGCTGAGGCAGCTGGTCCTCGTGGAGTCGGCGCTGGCCCTCGTCGCCGTGGGCCTGGCCCTCGGCGGCCTCTGGCTCGTTCCCACATGCGTCGTCGCGGGTGCGCTCGTACTGCTCGCCGTGATCCGCCGCCGCGGGCACGCCCTCCAGGACTGGCTGTCGACGGCTCAGGCGTTGCGTGCGCGCAGGCGCAACACCGCACCGGCCGCGCCCGACACCGACGCATCCCTCGCCCCGGTCGCCGAGAGCGTCCCGGGTCTGCGGCCCTCGCCGTACGTCGACCGGAACCGCCGCACCATCGGCATGCTGGGCGACGGGAGCTTCCTGACCGCCGTGGTGCGCGTCGAGGCCAGCGGGTCGGCACTGCGGCCCGCGTTCGGTGCCCGTGCTCTGCCGCTGTCCCTGCTGGGCGACGCCCTGGCGGTCGACGACATCCAGGCCGAGTCGGTGCAGTTGGTGCAGCAGGTCCGCGCCGCACCCGCACCGCACCTTCCGCAGCAGTCGGTCGCCCGGCTCTCGTACGCGCCTCTGCAGGAGAAGACGGGCGCGCCCGCCCTGCGGATGACCTGGGTGGCGGTGAAGCTGGACCCCGAGCTGTGCCCGGAGGCCGTGGCGGCCCGCGGCGGCGGGTTCGAGGGGGCCCAGCGCTGCCTGGTCCGGGTGGCGGACCATGTCGCCAGCCGGATCACCGGCGCCGGTTTCCAGGCCGTCGTGCTGGACCAGGAGGAACTCAACTCCACCATGGCGACGGCCGCGTGTGCGAGCCCGCGGGCGGCGGCGCGTGCGGGCCGGCCCGACACCGCTCCGCAGCGGCGCACGACGGAGACCTCCCGCGTGTGGCGGTGCGACGACCGCTGGCACACGACCTACGCGGTCGGCCGCTGGCCCGAGCTCGGCCGGGGTGCGACCCCGCTGCCCAAGCTGGTCTCGCTGCTCACCGCCGTCCCCGCGTACGCCACCACCTTCAGCCTCACCGTCCGGCGCGGTTCGCGTCAGGGCACGATGGACATCGGTGGTCATGTGCGGATCACCGGCGGTTCCGACACGGAACTGGTCGGTGTGCGCAGGGCGTTGGAGCAGGCGGCCCGGACCGCGAAGGTCGGCCTGCTGCGGCTCGACCGCGAACAACTGCCGGGTGTACTGGCGACCATGCCTCTGGGAGGTGCTCGGTGATGGGGCGCACGGGAATGTCCAAGGGTCTGCGGGGCCTGATCGGCCCGCGTCACGCAGGGCACACCATGGCCGCCGACCACCTCGGCGCCCTCTCGCTCCCCGTCGGTGACGACGGGGTGGTCATCGGGGACGACGCCGAGGGACGTCCGCAGATGGTGGGCTTCCACCGCTCGACCCCCTACGAGGTGCTGCTGATCGGCGGCCTGTGGACCGCGCAGGTGCTGGCACTTCGCGCGGCGGGTACGGGCGCGAGGGTTGCGGTGGAGACCGGTCGCGCACGGGAGTGGAGCGTACTGGCCCAGGCGGCCGGCGCGGGCCTGGAGTGCATCACGCTGCACGACGTGGGGCGCGTGCCTCCGATGGGTGCGACCGTCGGCAGCCCCGTCGTGGTGGTGCGCGACTGCGGCATGCGGCCGCCGCGCGGGCGCGTCGTGTCGTCGCCGTGGCAGTCCGTACTGACCCTTCTGCCGTATCTGAGTCCGGTGGCGCCGCGGTTGCTGCGGACCGCGACGCTGGTCGGCGTCCAGAGGGTTTCGCCGCAGGAAGCACAGCAGATCGGGCGCATCCTGGGCCTGGCCCAGGGTGAGGTCGAGGCTCTGCCGACGCTGGCGGACGGCGTCACGCTCTGGTGCGCCGGACGTGAGCGGCACTGGGTCATGACCAGCGCGACCGACGCGGAGTCCGGCCTGCTCGGTGTGGCCCGCCGGATGGACTGAGCCCGTCGCGCCGGTCCGCGGAGGTGAGAGCTCCGGCGGACGCACGACATGCGAACCGCCCTGGGACGGCGTCCACGTCACCTCACGGTGGACGGTCCCGGAACTCGCCCACCAGGTCCGGCCTGCTGGCCTAGGATGTTCCACGGTGACGGAGAGCGACGCCGAACTACGCGGCGCCACGAGGCACTTGGGCCGTTCACCCGGCTGCCGGATGTCGGCTGTAGCGAAAGGAACCCTGATGGGGAGCGCGCAGGAGAAGGACGAGCTGTACGCCCTGGACATCTCCGGCGTCGAATGGCAGGGCCCTCCGGGCACCAGTCCGGACGAGGAGCGGGTCGAGATCGCACACCTCCCGGGCGGTGCCGTCGCCATGCGTTCCTCGCTGGATCCGGACACGGTCCTTCGGTACACCGAGGCGGAGTGGCGCGCGTTCGTGCTCGGCGCACGGGACGGCGAGTTCGATCTTCGCTGAGGCCTTCCTTCTTCGGCGGGGTCTCGGCCTCTTCCCATCGAGCCGGTGGCTCGCGACGCCCGGACAGGGTCGTGAGACCGCCGGTTCGTCATGACGCAGGCCACCGACGCCGAGACCGGATTGTCGGGCAGCGCCCGGCGGATGGACTGAGTGGCTCCGGACCTCGGTGCAGTTGCGGCGGTTTGCCCCACGACGTTCTTCACACTCCGGCGTACCGGCGTCACATGCGGGCAGTGCGTGACGCACAGGACAGCGGCCGGGGGCGGGCGGGCCTGACGCAGTGGTGTTGTTGGCGATTAGGGTGGGTCAGGGCGCGGCAGAAGAACCCTCGGGCATGTTCACCGCGTCCTCAGGGGGAGAGCCGGGCCGATCGGAAGTCAACGGTGGCCCCCACCCACGACGGCACAAGGGTGCTCGACCACACCAGGAGGCAAAGTGAACGGCGATCGGGACGACATCCACGGGGGCTGGAACCTTCCCGTCGACGAGTCCGACGCGGAGCCCGCCGAGCTGACGGGTGAGTTCACCATCGACTACACCCCGCCTGCCTGGTACACGCAGAACGCGTCGGGCGACACCTCGGGCGGCAGCACCGGTCAGCACACCCCGCCTCCGCCTCAGGGTGCTCCGGTCGCCGTGCCGGGGCTGCCCGCGGGCAGCGGTTTCGAGCCGAACTGGGCGCCGGCGCCGCATGCCCCGCCGGCGGCCCAGGAGCCCGGCCCCGCCATACCGCCGCCTGCCCCTGCTCCGGCCCCTCCGGCCCCTGCTCCGGCTCCGGCCCCTGCTCCGGCTCCGGCCCCTCCGGCTCCGGCTCCGGCTCCGGCCGAGCAGACGCCGCCGGCCGCTGCGGTCGCGCCCGCGGCGGACGACGCCTCGTCGCAGCCCTTCGGGGGCGGCGATCTGGAGAGCGGCGCCACCATGCGTTTCTCCCCCGCCGCGCTCAAGCGCGAGATGGCCGAACTCGCCGCCGCCAAGGACTCCGAGGACTCCCAGGGCTCCGCCGTCACGGAGGAGCCCGAGGCCACCGACAGCACCGAAGGCACTGAAGGTGCCGCCGAACCCGCGGGCGGCGCCGAAGCGGTTGAGCCCGCCGAGGCGCCCCTGGCCGTCGCGGACACGGACGACGACCCCGCCGAGCCGGCGGGTGCCTCGGACGGCGCCCCGGTCGACGCCTCGGCCCGCGAGGCTGCCGAGGACGCACCGGCGGACGACGCGGACCGCGAGGCCGATGCCGACGACGTCCAGGACTCCGTGCCCCAGGGCGCTCCGCCCGCCGCCGAGGTCCAGCCGTGGGCGCCCGCCCCGGCCGCCGCCGCGCCGCAGGGCGAACTGCCGCCGCTGCCGCCCGCGTACCAGCCCGCCGCACCGGCGCCCGCCCAGCAGTGGCCCGCGCCCACCGCCGACCAGTCGGCACCCTGGCCCACGCCCGCGCCCGGCCAGCCCGGCGGTTACGGATTCCCGCAGCCCGGGCAGCAGCCGCAGCCGCAGCCCGCTCCCAACGCTCCGGCGCCGCAGGGCGGTTACGGCTTTCCGCAGCAGGCACAGCCGGCGCAGCCCCTCCCGGCACCGGCTCCCGCCCCTGCCCCGCACGGCGGTTACGGCTTCCCGCAGGCAGCGCAGCCGGAACAGCCCGTCCAGCCGGCGCAGCCCGCCCCTGCCCCCGCCCCTGCCCCTGCCCCTGCCCCTGCCCCGCACAGCGGATACGGCTTCCCGCAGCAGGCACAGCAGCCCCAGCAACCGGGTGGTTACGGCTTCCCCCAGCCCGGGCAGCAGCCGCCGCCGCAGGCTCAGCCCGCTCCCCACACCCCTGCCCCGCAGGGCGCATACGGCTTCCCCCAGGCGGCGCAGCCCGGGCAGCCCGCCCCGAACGCCCCCCTGCCCGTTCCGGCCCAGGGACAGCAGCCCCAGCCCGGCCAGTCGCTCCCGCCGGCGGCCCACCCGGGACAGCTGCCTCCCCAGGCGCCCGCCCCACAGGCCCCCGGCGCGTCCGTCGACCCGCGTACCGGTGGCGCGTGGCCCACGCCCGTCACGCACGATCAGCGCGAGCGCTCCGTACCCGGTGCTCCCCTCGGGTACACGGCCGCCGTCGAGCTCTCCTCCGACCGGCTGCTGCGCAACAACAAGCAGAAGCCCAAGTCGAGCCGTAATCCCTCCAGCGCCGCCCGTTTCAAGATCGGCGGCAAGAAGGAGGAGGCGGAGCGGCAGCGCAAGCTGGACCTGATCCGGACCCCGGTGCTCTCCTGCTACCGGATAGCGGTCATCAGTCTCAAGGGCGGCGTCGGCAAGACCACCACGACGACCGCGCTCGGTGCGACCCTCGCCACCGAGCGCCAGGACAAGATCCTCGCGATCGACGCCAACCCCGACGCCGGTACGCTCGGGCGCCGGGTGCGCCGTGAGACCGGGGCCACCATCCGTGACCTCGTCCAGGCGATCCCGTACCTCAACTCGTACATGGACATCCGCCGGTTCACCTCGCAGGCGCCCTCCGGGCTGGAGATCATCGCCAACGACGTGGACCCGGCCGTCTCCACGACGTTCAACGACGAGGACTACCGGCGCGCGATCGACGTGCTCGGCAAGCAGTACCCGATCATCCTCACGGACTCCGGCACGGGTCTGCTCTACAGCGCGATGCGCGGAGTGCTGGACCTCGCCGACCAGTTGATCATCATCTCGACGCCGTCCGTCGACGGCGCGAGCAGTGCGTCGACGACGCTGGACTGGCTGTCCGCGCACGGGTACGCGGAGCTGGTGCAGCGTTCGGTGACCGTCATCTCCGGGGTGCGCGAGACCGGAAAGATGATCAAGGTCGATGACATCGTGCAGCACTTCCAGACGCGCTGCCGCGGTGTCGTCGTGGTGCCCTTCGACGAGCACCTGGCCGCCGGCGCCGAGGTCGACCTCGACATGATGCGCCCGAAGACGCGTGAGGCGTACTTCAACCTCTCGGCGCTCATCGCCGAGGACTTCGTGCGGGCCCAGCAGCAGCAGGGGCTGTGGACGGCCGACGGCGCCAGCCAGCCGCCTCAGGCCGCTCCGCCGATGCCCGGCCACCAGGGCCAGGGGCAGCCGCAGTGGCAGGGCCAACCCGTCCCGGGGCAGCCGATGCCCGGGCAGTCCTATCCGCCGCAGCCGCACCACCCCCAGCAGCCCCACCCCCAGCAACCGCAGCCCCCCTACGGCGGCCCGCAGCAGGGGTACCCGCCGCAGGGCTGGCAGCAGTCGCCGCCGTCGCAGGCGCAGTCCCCCGCGACGCCGGCCGGGCCGCCGCCCGGCGCGGCCGGACACTCCGGCGCACCCGGCGTTCCGGGGCAGCCGGGCGTTCCCGGTCAGCCCGATCCGCAGGCGCCCGTACCGCCGGCCGGATGGCCCCCGCAGCAGCCGCCCCAGGCACCGTCAGCCCCTCAGCAGTAACGCGACAGAGGTCTGAACCAATGAGGGCCCGCACCGACTCGCCGGTGCGGGCCCTCAGCGTATTCCCGCAGCCCACACGCGGTTTGAGCCACCATTGACGCGGCATGACCACCCTGATAAACCTTCGCTTCACCAGCTGGCGAACCCATGATCACCAACCCGCCTTCTCCGAGCGAGACATGACGCGAGGTCACCGTCCATGGTCACAAAGGCTCCATTCCGCACCGTCCGGCAACGCCCCCGCAACCGACTGGTTCTCGCCGCATCGGCCGCCGCATCCGCGCTGGTGCTGTCCGGCGCGATCGTCCCGCACGCCCAGGCGCAGCCCGAGGGCCGCGCTCTGGGCCCGGCCCTGTCGAAGGCGGCCGGCGAGGACGACGGCAAGGACGGCAAGCAGGTCCTCACCGTCGCCGTCTCGCAGAGCGTGGACTCGCTGAGTCCATTCCTCGCCGCCCGGCTGGTGAGCACCTCGATCCACCGGCTGGCGTACGAGTACCTGACGAATTACGACCCCAAGGACGGCCGGACCGTCCCCGGTCTCGCCACGGCGTGGAAGCCGTCCGCGGACAAGCTCACGTGGACGTACACCATCCGTGACGACTCGAAGTGGTCGGACGGCAGGCAGGCCACCGCGGAGGACGCGGCCTGGACCTTCAACAAGATGATGACGGACGAGAACGCCGCCACCGCCAACGGCAGCTTCACGGCCAACTTCAAGAAGGTCACCGCGCCCGACCCGAAGACGCTCGTCATCGAGCTGAGGAAGCCGCAGGCCACCATGACGGCCCTCGACGTGCCGATCGTGCCGAAGCACGTCTGGGAGAAGGTCGGCGACTTCTCGAAGTTCAACAACGACAAGCAGTTCCCGATCGTCGGCAACGGCCCGTTCGTCATCACGGACTTCAAGGTCGACCAGTACGTGAGGCTCCGGCCGAACAAGGACTTCTGGCGAGGTGCTCCGAAGTTCGACGAGCTGGTCTTCAAGTACTACAAGGACGGTGACGCCGCCGTCGCCGCACTGCAGAAGGGCGAGGTGTCCTTCGTCCAGGGCCTGACCCCGGCGCAGGCCGCCGCGCTGAAGAACGCGGAGAACATCAAGGTCAACGACGCCCCGGGCCGCCGCTTCTTCGCGCTGGCGACCAACCCGGGCGCGCAGTCCAAGGACGGCGGGAAGTTCGGCAGCGGCCACAAGGCGCTCCTCGACCCGGCCGTGCGCAAGGCGCTGTTCCACGCGACGGACCGCAAAACGATCGTCGACAAGGTCTTCCAGGGCCACGCCGTCGAGGGCGAGGGCTACATCCCGCCGCGCTTCACCTCGTACTTCTGGAAGCCCGAGGCCGGCCAGAAGATCGGCTACGACCCGGCGCGCGCGGCGAAGCTGCTGGACGACGCCGGTTACCGGAAGAACGCCGCCGGCAAGCGCACCGGCAAGGACGGCAAGCCGCTCGGCTTCCGCATCCTGTGCCACGCCACCGACCCGAACGACAAGGCGATCGGCAAGTACCTCCAGGAATGGTGGGGCGAGCTGGGCATCGGGCTGAAGGTCGAGTGCCTGGACAACGTCTCCGACCCCTGGCTCAAGGGCGACTACGACCTGGCCTTCGACGGCTGGTCCGTCAACCCCGACCCGGACTTCGTCCTGTCGATCCACACCTGCGCCGCGCTGCCCGCCACGCCCAAGGACACCGGCGCGACCGACAACTTCATCTGCGACAAACAGTTCGACGAGCTGTACGCCCGGCAGGCCGCCGAGTACGACCCCGCCAAGCGCGCCGATCTGGTCCGTCGGATGCAGTCGCGGCTGTACGACACGGGATACATGAATGTCCTCGCGTATCCGAACGCGGTCGAGGCGTACCGTACCGACCAGATCAAGTCCATCAAGACGATGCCCGAGGCCGCAGGCAACATCTACGGCCAGGACGGCTACTGGAGTTGGTGGTCGGCCGAGCCGGCGGCCGGTGACGGCGGCGGGTCCGAGGGCGGCTCCTCGACAGGTGTCGCGATCGGCGTCGGCGCGGTCGTCGTGCTGGTTGCCGCCGTCGGGCTCGTCGTCGCGATGCGGCGCCGTTCCACCGCGGAAGACCGTGAATAGTCGATGAGCACCACGAGCACGACCGGCACGACCGCTGTGGCGCGGGCCCCCGAGGCCCGCGCCGCGAGCGGCCACGTACGCGCCTATCTCATCCATGCGGCGGGCAAGCTCGGCGGTGCGGCGGTCTCGCTGTTCGCCGTGCTCGTCACGAGCTTCTTCCTCTTCCGCATCATCCCGGGCGACCCGGTGAAGGCCATGACCCATGGCATGCCGACGTCCGCGCAGCAACTGGCCACGCTGCGCCGCCAGTTCGGCTTGGACCAGCCGCTGTGGCAGCAGTTCACCGACTACTGCGGCAAGGCGCTGTCGGGTGACCTCGGCATGTCGTACCAGTTCCACGCGCCCGTCGGCGATCTGATCGCCCAGAAGGTCCCGGCGACGCTGCTGCTGACCGGCGTCGCCGTGGTGATCTACTCGGCGGTCGGGCTCTGGCTGGGCACGCGCTCGGCATGGCGGCACGGCAGTCTCGGCGACAAGCTCAACACGGGTGTGGCGCTGACGCTGTGGTCGGTGCCCTCGTTCTGGCTGGGCCTGCTGCTGATCATCGTCTTCGCGGTGGGCATCGGCCCGATTCCCGGCATGTTCCCGACCGGTGGCATGGAGTCGGGCAGCGAGAGCGGTTTCGCGTACGTCGCCGACGTCGCGCACCACATGGTGCTGCCGGTGATCACGCTGGTCGCGGTCGGCTACGCGCAGACGCTGCTCGTGATGCGTTCCTCGCTGCTCGACGAGATGGGCAGCGACTATCTGACGACGGCCCGAGCCAAGGGGCTGCGGGACGACTCGGTACGCCGCAGGCACGCCGTGCCGAACGCGCTGCTGCCCACGGTGACGATGGTCTTCATCAACCTCGGCCATGTGGCGGCCGGTTCGATCCTGGTGGAGACGGTGTTCTCCTGGCCGGGCCTCGGCGGCCTGTTCTACCAGGCGCTGAGCGTGCCGGACCTCCCGCTGGTGCAGGGCCTGTTCGTCGTGTTCGCCGGCGCGATGATCGTGATGAACCTCCTCGCAGACCTCCTGTATCCGCTGCTCGATCCCCGGGTGGGCCGATGACGACCACACCGACCGCTCCGGTCACCGACAGCCCGCGGTCCGCACGCTCGCTGGCCTGGGCGCGCCGCCGGCACTCTCTCGCCCGCTTCTGGAAGGCGTACCGCACGCACCGGGCCGGGCTGTTCGGGCTCGGCGCGCTCGCCCTGATCGCCCTGGTGGCGCTCGCAGCTCCGCTGCTCGTCGGCTCCGACGTTCAGAGCGTGACGAACGCGCCCGGCACGGCACTGGAGGATCCGAGCGGCGAGTTCCCGCTGGGCACCGACCAGTTCGGCCGTTCGCTGCTCGGTCTGCTGGTGTGGGGTGCGCGGGTCTCGCTCACGGTGGGGCTGCTGGCCGCGGCCCTTTCGGTGGCCATCGGCACCCTCGTCGGCATCATCGCGGGTCACTACGGCGGCTGGTTCTCCACCGTCCTGATGAGGATCACGGACTGGTTCCTGGTGATGCCGGCGCTGGTGCTCGCGATCGTCCTGGCGACCGTCATGTCGAGGAGCATGTGGACCGTCGTCGTCGCCATCGGCGTCACCAGCTGGCCCACCACGGCCCGGCTCGTGCGCGCCCAGACCATCGCCGTCGAGTCCCGCCCGTACATCGAGCGCGCCAGGGCGCTCGGCGGCGGGCACGCGCACATCATGAACCGCCACGTCCTGCCCAATGTGATGCCGCTGGTCCTGGCGCAGACCACCCTCGGCATCTCCAGCGCCATCCTCACCGAGGCGACGCTGGCCTTCCTGGGTCTCGGCGACCCGACGGTCGTCTCCTGGGGCGGGATGCTCCAGGACGCCCGTGAGGCGGGCGCCGTGTCGTCGGGCCACTGGTGGTACCTGGCGCCGCCCGGTATCTCCATCGCCGTCGTGGCCCTCGCCTTCACCCTGTGCGGGCGCGCCGTCGAATCCGTACTCAACCCGAAGCTGGGGGCCGCGCGTTGAGCGTGCTGGAGGTCAAGGACCTGTATGTGACGTACGGCAGCGGCACGACGTCCGTGCCCGCCGTACGCGGTGTCGACCTCACGCTCGCGGCCGGCCGCAAGCTGGGGGTCGCGGGCGAGTCCGGCTGCGGCAAGTCGACGCTCGCGCTCGCCCTGCTGCGGCTGCTGCCCGCGTCCGCGCGCCTCACCGGGGAGATCCTGCTCGACGGCGAGGACGTGCTGGCCATGAAGTGGGGACGGCTGCGGGTCGTCCGCTGGGCGGGGGCGTCGATCGTCTTCCAGGGCGCGATGCACTCGCTCAACGCGGTGCACCGCGTCGGCGACCAGATCGCCGAGCCGATCCTGCTGCACCGCAGGGCCACCCCGGCCGAGGCGAGGACGCGCGTCGGCGAACTGCTCCAGCACGTGGGCCTGCCCGTCTCCCGCGCGGACGCGTATCCGCACGAGCTGTCCGGCGGGCAGCGCCAGCGGGTCATGATCGCGATGGCTCTGGCCTGCGATCCCCGGCTCATCGTGGCCGACGAGCCGACCACCGCGCTCGATGTGATGATCCAGGCGCAGATCCTGCGGCTCATCGAGCAGCTGGTCGCCGAGAAGGACATCGCCCTGTTGATGATCAGCCACGATCTGGGCGTCCTCGCCGACACCTGCGACGAGCTGGCCGTGATGTACGCGGGACGGATCGTCGAGGAGGGCCCGGCACGGGAGGTGTACGGCGCGGCCCGGCACCCGTACGGGCAGGCCCTCTCCGCGGCGTTCCCGCGCATCGGCGATCCCGCGTCGCGCCGTGCACCTCGCGGCCTGCCGGGCGACCCGCCCGACCCGGCGTCGCTGCCGGGCGGCTGTACGTTCCACCCGCGCTGTCCCGTCGCCGTGGACGCCTGCGCGAGCGAGGACCAGGTGCTGGTCGCGGCCGGTGAGGAGCGCCGGGCGGCCTGTCTGCACGTGGGGGCGAAGCAGCTGTGAGCCGTACCGAGGAGCCGAGTATGACCACCACTCCCCTGCTGTCCGCGGCCGGACTGCACGTCGCCTTCCCCGGGCGGCGGGGTCGCCCCACCGCGCGGGCGGTCGACGGGGTCGATCTCGACATCGGTGCGGGCGAGATCGTCGCGCTGGTCGGCGAGTCCGGCTGCGGCAAGACCACCCTCGCCCGCTCGCTGCTCGGTCTGGTCCCGCCGACGTCGGGGCGGGTGACGTTCGGGGGGCAGCCGCTTGACTACGCCTCACGCGCGCTGAAGCGGTACCGCAAGCGGGTGCAGCTGGTGCTCCAGGACCCGAGCGGTTCGCTCAACCCGCGGCACACCGTGTACGACGCGGTCGCCGAGGGCCTGCGCATCCACGGGTACGCGGGCGACGAGCGGGCGGCCGTCGCCGAGGCGCTGTCGCGGGCGGGCCTGCGCCCGCCGGAGCGGTTCTTCCTGCGATACCCGCACGAACTGTCCGGCGGTCAGCGCCAGCGCGTGGTGATCGCCGGCGCGCTGGCGCTGGAGCCCGAACTGATCGTCGCCGACGAGCCGGTGGCGTCGCTGGACGCCTCCGTACGCGGCGAGATCCTCGCGCTGCTGCTGCGCCTGCGGGACGAACTGGGCCTGTCCGCGCTGGTGGTGACGCACGACCTCGGGCTCGCGTGGAACATCGCGGACCGGGTGGCGGTGATGTACCTGGGCCGGATCGTGGAGGCGGGCCCGGTGGAGGAGGTGCTGACGGCGCCCCGCCACCCGTACACCCAGGCACTGTTGTCGGTGCTCCCCGAGTCGGGCAACGCCCCGGTGGTCCTGACGGGCGAACCCCCGGACCCGTCCCGGATCCCCACCGGATGCCGTTTCCACGCCCGCTGCCAGATCCTGTCCTCGGGCGAGGCGGCGCGGGCGGGGGTGGCGGACCTGTGCCGCACCCGGGACCTGCCGGTGCTGGGGAGCGCGGGGGCGGGGGTGGCATGCCACTGGGCGGGGGCGTCGGGCTGAGGCCGGGCCCGACGAGACCGGGAACTCCGCCCCGATGCCCCCGCGCCGGCTGCGCGGCGCCATACGGTTCGGGCGGCCCCTGGCCCTGATGCGTGGCACGCGCGCCGCGCGTACGGAGCGGGTCACGCCCTGGGGCGCGCACCGCGTGCGCGGAGCGGTCCTCTCCGAGAGACGGCCACGCCCGAGAGCGTGTGCCTACGCCGCCGTCAGTTCGCGGCAGCGCTTCACGTCGTCCGCCATCGCCACCAGCAGCGCGTCGATCGAGTCGAACTTCTGCTGGCCCCTCACGTACGCCAGGAAGTCCACCGTCACGTGCAGCCCGTACAGGTCCAGGCCGACGCGGTCGATCGCGTACGCCTCGACCGTGCGCTCCGTGCCGTCGAACTGCGGGTTCGTGCCGACGGAGATCGCCGCCGGCATGCGCTCCCCGTTCGCCGTCAGCCAGCCCGCGTACACGCCGTCCGCCGGGATCGCGGTGTGGGGAAGGGTCTCCACGTTCGCCGTGGGGAAGCCGAGCTCGCGCCCGCGCTGCGCGCCGCGGACCACGACGCCCTCGACGCGGTGCGGGCGGCCGAGGATCTCGGCGGCACCCGTCACGTCGCCCTCGGCGACCAGGCGGCGGGTCAGGGTCGAGGAGAACGGCTCGCCGCCGCCCGCCTCGCCGGACACGAACAGGTCGACGACCTCGACCTCGTAGTCGTACGTGGCGCCGAGCTCGGTGAGGAAGGCGACGTTCCCGGCGGCCTTGTGGCCGAAGCGGAAGTTCGGGCCCTCGATGACCGCGCGTGCGTGCAGCTTGTCGACGAGCACCTTCACGATGAAGTCGGCGGGCGACAGCTTCGAGAACTCGACGGTGAACGGCAGGATGAGCACCGCGTCCACGCCCAGCTCCGCCATCAGCTCCGCGCGGCGGTGGTGAGGCGCCAGCAGCGGCGGGTGGCTGCCGGGGCGCACGACCTCGCTGGGGTGCGGGTCGAAGGTGACGACCACCGACGGCACGCCCAGCTCGCGCGCCTTCTCCACGGCACGACCGATGATCAGCTGGTGTCCGCGGTGCACCCCGTCGTAGGAGCCGATGGTGACGACGCTGCGTCCCCAGTCCTCGGGGATGTCCTCCAAGCCACGCCAGCGCTGCACTGTGACCGCTCCTCGCCCGAACCCGTGTACGTCATTAACGATTACGCAGGTCTAAGACTGCCATGCCCGGGACCCCCGCTTCGCATCGGCACCTGGCTGCCGGGCGTCCAGAGCGTCCCCCATGTGTGCGGACCGGCCACGAGGGCCCATTCCTCCGGGTCCTCGGCGAGCCATCGGCTGAGCGCGACGGCGAAGCGCGGCGCGGTCCCGGCGAGTTCCACGAGGCGGCGGTCGAGGCAGGCCGCGCCGCCGGGGCTGCGGACCAGCAGCAGGCCGGTGCGGTGCACGAGGGCCCTCGTCGTGGACTCGTCGGCGGCCCCGCAGCCGAGTGCCGCGGCCCGCAGCACGGCGTCGAGCACCTCCAGGTCGCGGGCCTCGTACTGCTCGTAACGCAGCAGTACGTCGAGGAGCTCGGCGCGCAGCGGGCGGGAGGCGGGGCTGCCGGGCGCGGCGAGTACGGGTGCGAGCGCGCTGCGTACACGCGCGGGCCGGCCGCGCAGCAGGCGGGTGACGAGGGGGAAGAGGACGGCGCGGTCGACGGGCCGGTGCTCCAGGCGGTGCTCGACGTAGGCCGCGGCGTGCGGCGCTCCGCCGGGCCGGTGGTCGACGTACTCGCAGACGAGGGCGGCGACCGGCCGGGCCGTGGCGGGAGTGGTCGCCCGGGCGAGCACGTCCAGCAGGGCGCCCGTGTCGGTGGCCTCGGGCCGCAGGAGCCGGGTCCGGAAGGCGGCGAGCACGGGGGCCGGGTGGGTGGAGAGGGCACCGGTGAAGGCGGCCGGGGGCAGCTGCGGGTCGCCGTCCGCGAAGCGGGCCAGCGCCCGGTCCAGGTGGTGGCCCCGGCTGACGGGGTCGCGGACGAGCAGGGCCAGTGCCGGGCCGCTCAGCGGTCCGGGGCGTGCGAGCAGCGCGCCCGCCGCGCGGCGCAGCAGTTCGCGGTCGGCCTCGGCGGTGATCGTGGCATCGGCGGCACGGGCGTGCCTGGCGGCCGCGGCCCGCCGGGCCGGGCGCGGATCGCGGGCCCACCGGTGGACGGCACGGCAGTAGGCGGCGGGCTCGTCGTGCGCGAGGACGGCGAGGAGCTCGGCGGCTCGCGGGTGGGCCGTGTCGACGAGGGCGTCGGCGAGGCCGTCGGGGTCCTGGCCGCGACGGGCGTACAGGAGGGCCTGCGCTGCCGCGGAGACGGTGGGCCGCACGACCGCGGCCGGCCCCGCGGCGAGCGGTGTGTCGTCGGTGAACCACCGGCACACCAATGGCTGTACGGCCCGGGGATCGGCGGCCAGTCGCTCCGCGGCCAGGTCGAGGAAGCGCGGCGCGGCCGCGCCTGCGCCCGGTACGCGGTCGGCGGGGACGAGGCGGCGCAGCAGGTCGAGGCGGGACGCCTCACCGAGCGGCAGCCGCGCCCAGAACGCGGGCCCGAAGTCCTTCCGGTCGGCGGGCACGGCGACGACGCGCCGGGCGAGCAGCCGCAGCACGCCGACGTACGGCTCGGCGTCCGGCACGCGGTGCAGCACCTCGGTGAGCAGGCGCACCGCCCACCAGCGGGCGTCCCGGTCCTCCTGCGACGCGTCGGTGCGGTCCAACGCGCCGACGAGGGCGGTCAGTTCGGTGACGAGCCGGCCGTGGCCGCGCTGCCGGGCGAGGAGCAGCAGGGCCTGCACGAGGGGGCCGCTGCGGTGGCGCGGCACGGCCGGCGCCGCGTCGGCTGGCAGGGCGCGGCCGTGCACGAGCGTGCGGAGCGCGGTGCCGAGGTCCAGATGGGCGCCCTGGATCCAGTCGGCGAACTCCTCGTGGGCGAAACGGTAGCCCCCGCCGGCCGGGACGAGCAGCCCCTCGGTGAGCACGGCCGGTGCCCAGCCGGACGCCCAGGGGAAGAGCTCCTCGAAGGACCGGCGGTCCAGTTCGCCCTGCCCGGGGCCCACGCAGCGCCGTGCCGCCTCGTGCACGCGGCCGGCCACCCGGGCGGCGAGCCGCCGCACGGCGGTGCCGCGCGGGGGCGGTGCCGTCGCCGCGGCGACCCGGACCGCGATGCGCAGGCACAGCAGGTCCAGCCAGGCGGCGAAGACGTCCTCGCGTCCCGGGCTGCCCGCAGCCCCGTCGGGCAGGGCCCTGCGCACCTCGGCGAGCAGGCGCAGTGCGAGCGGATGGCCTGCGTCGCGATCGGCGAGGGCGTGCTCGGGCAGGCCGTACCGCTCCCGCATCAGGCGCGCCTGTTCCGGTCCGAGGTCCCCGATCCGTACGACGGGGCGCGCCGTGCGGGCGTGGGCGGCGGACGGCCGGTACAGCTCCGCGGCCTGTTCCCAGTGCTCGGGGCCGCAGCCGACGACCAGGTGCACGGAGTGGTCGGCCAGCCAGGCGGCGGTGGCCGGGGCCCAGTGCGCGAGCCGGTGCGCCAGGGCGGGGGGCATCTCCTCGGGGCCGTCGAGGACGACCAGGAGGGGGCGGCCGGCCGCGCGGGACAGGTGCGCCACACGTCGCGGGGTGACGCCCGCGAGGTCGTCGGTCCCCTCGGCGGCGGCCCGGATGCGTGCCGCGCGGCGCAGCGCGCGGGCCATCGCGTCGGCGAGGGACGTGTCGTCGGGGTGCAGGTCCGCGCCGCGCAGCCACAGGGTGGGAGCGGGGTGGGGGCCGTCCGCGCGCCGTGCGGCGAGCGCCGACAGTTCCGTGGTGCGTCCCGTGCCGGGTGCGCCGACGAGCCCCAGCACCCCGGGCGCGGACCGGGTGAAGGCAGCCAACTGGGCGGCCGCTTCGGGCCGTTCGACCGGACCGGGCCAGGCGCCGGGGCCTGCGGTGGGCCCGCAGGAGACGGCGGCGAGTTCGAGGACGGCTGCGAGGTTGAGGTCGTCGCCGTAGGCGGGCACGGTGGCGGCGTTGCGCCTCAGCAGCGCGGCGAGCGGACCGTCCGGGGGGCCGGGGCGCAGGGGCCGGACGACCGCCGCCGCGCGCTGTCCGGGCGGCGGGGGCGCGCCGAGGACGCCGAGGACGGCGCCGGTGGCCGCGTCGAGCACGGGTCCTCCGACGGCCGACCGGCCGCGGCGGAGCGCGTCGCTGCCGTCCGTCCCCATGGCCAGCTCCACGGCTCCGGGGTCCGGGACTCCGTGGGCCCTGCCGAGAACCCTGGCCTCGCGCCAGCCGCCGGCGAGGAGTCGTACGTACGTCCCGCGCGCGACGTGGTCCCGTGCGCCGATGGGCAGCGGGGGCACGGCAAGTCCGCGGGTGCGGATCAGGGCGACACCGAGGCCCGGGAGGCGGGTGACGGCGTCCGCCTGTGCGGTGCTCTCGCGGCCGCCGGGTGCCCTGACGAGCAGGGCGTCGTGTCCGTCGACGGCCTCCTGACCGGTGACGACGGTGCCCGAGTCGTCGGCGACGAAACCGGTGCCCAGCGGCCGCCCGGCCCGATCGCAGATCCGTACCAACGTTGCCGTACTGCCGCGTTCCATGCGGTCGACGCTAGATCGCCGATGATCAGCGCAGGAGTCCGCGTCACGAAAGCGCCCCCGAGTGCGCCGCCAGATACTCCGAGCGCCTGCCCGATGAGGTGAATCCGGGCGTTACAGCGGACAGCCTGTGGGTGGGGGAAGCGAGGGGGGGTCGTGGCACGGGCGGAGTCACCGCCCGTGCCACGAGGCGTCCCGGGTCCTCGGGGTCAGGCGAAGACGGCGAGGCTCTTGGCCTTGCCCTTCTGCTCCTCGACCAGCGCCAGGAAGCGCCCGCCGGGGCCGAAGACCGCGACCGGCGACCGGTCGTGGGCCGGCATGTCCAGCCGCACCCCGTTGGCCAGCAGCTTCGCCCGCCGCTCGTCCACGTCCCAGCGGGGGAAGGCGGCCGCGGCGGCTTCGGCGATCGGCATCACCGTCAGCTCCTGCTGGAGCTGGTCGAGCGTCTTCGCCGCGTCGATCCCGTAGGGGCCGACCCGGGTCCGGCGCAGCGCGGTGAGGTGACCGCCGACCCCGAGCGAGGCGCCGAGGTCGCGGGCGAGCGCCCGGATGTAGGTGCCGGAGGAGCAGACCACGGAGACGACGAGGTCGACGACGGTCAGGCCGTCCTCGGTGGTCGCCTCCCGCACGTCGTACACCTGGAACGAGGAGACGGTCACCGGCCGGGCCGGGATGTCGAACTCCTCGCCGCCGCGCACGCGCGCGTACGACCGCTTGCCGTCGATCTTGATGGCGCTGACCTTGGACGGTACCTGCATGATGTCGCCGGTCAGTTCGGCGACGCCCGCGTCGATCGCCTCACGGGTGATCCCGGAGGCGTCGGCGGTGGACGTGATCTCGCCCTCCGCGTCGTCCGTGACGGTGTTCTGCCCGAGCCGGATGGTGCCGAGGTACTCCTTCTCCGTCAGCGCGAGGTGGCCGAGGAGCTTGGTGGCCTTCTCGACGCCGAGAACGAGCACCCCGGTGGCCATGGGGTCGAGCGTCCCCGCGTGTCCGACGCGCCGGGTTCTCGCGATCCCGCGCATCTTGGCGACGACGTCGTGCGAAGTGAAGCCCGACGGCTTGTCGACGATGACAAGTCCGTCGGGCGTCCGGATGTGCTCTGTCATTCCGAGGCTTCGTCCTCGGGCTTGCGGTACGGGTCGGCCTCGCCGGCGTACATGGCACCCGAGGACGCCTCGCGCACCTTGGCGTCCGAGGCCCGCGCCTTGTCGAGGAGGTCCTCGATCGTCTTCGCGTTCTCCGGGAGGGCGTCGGCCACGAACGTCAGGGTCGGCGTGAACTTCGTCCCCGCCGCCGCGCCGACCGCCGAGCGCAGGATGCCCTTGGCACTCTGCAGTCCGGCCGCCGCGCTGGCCCTGTCCTCGTCGTCGCCGTAGACCGTGTAGAAGACCGTGGCCTCCCGAAGGTCACCGGTGACGCGGGTGTCCGTGATGGTCACGTTCGATCCCAGCCGGGGGTCCTTGATGCCGCGCTGCAGCTTCTCGGCGACCACCTCCCGGATGAGGTCTGCCAGTTTCTTCGCCCGCGCGTTGTCGGCCACTGGTCCTTCTCCCTTTCCTGCTGTGCCTTGCTCATTCAGTCTTCGTCGCTGTGGAGTCTGCGTCTAACCGACAGCAGCTCCACCTCGGGCCGGGCGGCGACGAGGCGCTCGCACCGGTCCAGTACGTCTGCGAGATGTCCCGTGTCGCCGGACACCACCGCGAGGCCGATCTCGGCCCGCCGGTGGAGGTCCTGGCCGCCCACCTCGGCCACGCTCACCGGGTACTTCCGCTGGAGTTCGGCGACGATCGGGCGGACCACGGAGCGCTTCTCCTTCAGCGACCGTACGTCGCCGAGAAGCAGATCGAAGGACAGCGTCCCCACATACATGTGTGTGACCGGATGTCCCGCCGGTTCGGGTTCATGACGCCTGCCAGCGCTTGGCAGGGACCTCCAAACCGTACACGCAACGGCCGGGGCCGATCGACGGAGTTTGTTCCGCCGACCGGCCCCGGAAAGGCTGCGCAGCCGAGCTGTGTCAGCCGCGCGGCTTCTCGCGCATCTCGTACGTCGCGATGACGTCGTCGACCTTGATGTCGTTGAAGTTTCCGAGGTTGATACCGCCCTCGAAGCCTTCGCGGATCTCGGTGACGTCGTCCTTGAAGCGACGCAGGCCCTCGATGTTGAGGTTCTCCGCGATGACCTTGCCGTCGCGGATGAGCCGGGCCTTGGTGTTGCGCTTGACCTCGCCGGAGCGGATGAGCACACCCGCGATGTTGCCCAGCTTGGACGAGCGGAAGACCTCGCGGATCTCCGCCGTACCGAGCTCGACCTCTTCGTACTCCGGCTTGAGCATGCCCTTGAGGGCCGCCTCGATCTCCTCGATGGCCTGGTAGATCACCGAGTAGTACCGGACGTCGACGCCCTCGCGCTCCGCCATCTGCGAGGCACGGCCGGCCGCGCGGACGTTGAAGCCGATGACGATGGCGTCGGAGCCCATCGCCAGGTCGATGTCCGACTCGGTGACCGCACCCACGCCGCGGTGCAGCACGCGGATGTCGACCTCTTCGCCGACGTCGAGCTGGAGCAGGGAGGACTCGAGAGCCTCCACCGAACCGGACGCGTCGCCCTTGATGATGAGGTTGAGCTGCTGGACCTCGCCCGCCTTGAGTACCTTGTCGAGGTCCTCGAGGGACACCCGGCGGGTGCGCTTGGCGAACGCGGCGTTGCGCTCACGGGCGGCACGCTTCTCGGCGATCTGACGGGCCGTGCGGTCCTCGTCGACGACCAGGAAGTTGTCGCCGGCGCCCGGGACGTTGGTGAGACCGAGCACGAGGACGGGGGTCGAGGGACCCGCCTCCTCCACGTTCTCGCCCTTGTCGTCGAGCATCGCGCGGACACGGCCGTACGCGTCACCGGCGACCATCGTGTCGCCGACACGCAACGTGCCTCGCTGGACCAGGACGGTCGCGACGGCGCCGCGGCCCTTGTCCAGGTGGGCCTCGATCGCGATGCCCTGCGCGTCCTGGACGGGGTTGGCCCGCAGGTCGAGCGAGGCGTCCGCGGTGAGGACCACGGCCTCCAGCAGGGAGTCGATGTGCAGACCCTGCTTGGCGGAGATGTCGACGAACATGGTGTCGCCGCCGTACTCCTCGGCCACCAGACCGAACTCGGTGAGCTGGCCGCGCACCTTCGTCGGGTCCGCGCCCTCGACGTCGATCTTGTTGACCGCGACCACGATCGGCACGTCGGCCGCCTTGGCGTGGTTCAGCGCCTCGATCGTCTGGGGCATCACACCGTCGTTGGCCGCGACCACGAGGATCGCGATGTCGGTGGACTTCGCACCACGGGCACGCATGGCGGTGAACGCCTCGTGACCCGGGGTGTCGATGAAGGTGATCGCACGCTCTTCGCCGTTGACCTCGGTGGCGACCTGGTACGCACCGATGTGCTGCGTGATACCGCCGGCCTCGCCCGCAACGACGTTCGTCTTGCGGATCGCGTCCAGCAGTCGGGTCTTGCCGTGGTCGACGTGACCCATGACGGTCACCACCGGCGGACGCGAGACCAGAGCCTCGTCGCCGCCCTCGTCCTCGCCGAACTCGATGTCGAAGGACTCGAGCAGCTCACGGTCCTCCTCCTCCGGGCTGACGATCTGAACGGTGTAGTTCATCTCGTCACCGAGGAGCTGCAGCGTCTCGTCGGAGACGGACTGCGTGGCCGTGACCATCTCGCCGAGGTTCATCATGACCGCGACGAGCGACGCCGGGTTGGCGTTGATCTTCTCCGCGAAGTCGGTGAGCGACGCACCGCGCGACAGGCGAATGGCCTCGCCGTTGCCGCGAGGCAGCATCACACCGCCGACCGACGGGGCCTGCATGGCCTCGTACTCCTGGCGCCTCTGCCGCTTCGACTTGCGGCCACGGCGCGCCGGGCCGCCGGGACGGCCGAAGGCGCCCTGCGTGCCACCACGGCCGCCGGGACCGCCCGGACGTCCGCCGAAGCCGGGACGACCGCCGCCGAAGCCGCCGCCACCACCGGGGCCGCCGCCACCGGGACGACCGGCGAAACCGCCGCCGCCACCGGGACGACCGCCGCCACCGCCGCCACCGGGACGGCCGGCGAAGCCGCCGCCTGCCGGACGGCCGGCGCCGCCGGGACGACCGGCACCGCCGGGACCACGACCGCCGCCGCCGCCACCGCCGGGGCCGGGACGCGGGCCGGCAGCGGGACGCTGCGGCATCATGCCCGGGTTGGGACGGTTGCCGGCAGGGCCGCCGCCGGGGCGGGGAGCCTGCGGACGCGGCATGCCGCCCGGAGTGGGACGGGCACCGCCCTGGCCCTGCGGACGCGGAGCGCCGCCGGGGCCACCCTGCGGACGCGGAGCGCCCGGAACGGCACCGCCGCCAGGACGCGGGGCACCACCCGGACGGGGCGCCTGCGGGCGCGCCATGCCGGTGGAGCCACCGGAGGTGAAGGGGTTGTTGCCCGGACGGGGACCGGCCGGACGGGCACCCGGTCGCGTCCCGCCGGCGCCGCCGGCCGGACGTGCCGGACGCTCGCCGCCGCGGCCGCCGTCACGCTGGCCGCCGGCCGGAGCCGGGCGGGCAGGACGGGGCCCGGGGGTCGCACCCGTGGGGCGCGGGGCCTGCGGGGTGCTGGGCTGTGCCGGGGCCGGAGCCGAGAACTCGGCAGCGGGCACCGGAGCCGCCGGAGCGGGCTTGGCCGGTGCGGGCTTGGGACCCGGAGTCGGACGCGGGCCCGGGGTCGGGGCCGCGGAGGGGGTGCTGCTCGCCGGTGCCGCCTTGGGGGCCGGGGCGCCGGGCCTCGGGGCAGCGGGACGTGCCGCCTGCGCCGGGGATGGCGCGGCGGGCTTGGCCGGCGACGCCTTGCGGGGCGCGCCGGGCTTGGCTGCGGTCTTGCCGGCGTTGCCACCGGGCCCCTGCAGCGCGTCAGTCAGTTTGCGTACAACCGGCGCCTCGATCGTCGAGGACGCCGAACGGACGAATTCACCGAGTTCTTGGAGCTTGGCCATGACGACCTTGCTCTCCACGCCGAACTCCTTGGCGAGTTCGTATACCCGGACCTTAGCCACTTCGCTCCTTTTAGGTCCGGGTTACCGCCGGACCGTCGCTACTTCATGGGCGTACTCATCGCGTACTCATCGAGTGCTCATCGCAATCTCGACCTACTTCCAACTCGCGAGGTACCTGACCGCACGGTGTTCCGTGCCGTACTTCTTCTTACGGTGCTGCCTGCTCGACATACCGCCGGACGTCGGCGGTCTCCAGCGGTCCCTTGACCCGGAAGGCCCTCGGGAACGCCCGGCGGCGAACCGCCAGGTCGAGACAGACCAAGGCGGGGTGCACGTACGCACCCCGGCCGGGCAGCGTACCGCGATCATCGGGGACGCACTCGTCCTCGATCACCACGATGCGCAGCAGATCGGTCTTGGCCGCTCGCTCCCGGCATCCCACACAGGTTCGCTCAGGGCACACGCGGGCATGCGTCCGGCCAGACACGCTTAAGTCTACCTCCCCGCACCGACCTCACCCCTTTGGGGCAAAAATCGAACGGATGTTGTCCTGATCCGCGTGACCCCCCGGCTCATGCCAACGGGGCTTCACGCCGATTCATTCCTCAGCCCTGGTCGGAGGCGTGCTCCGTGTCGGGGCGGATGTCGATGCGCCAGCCGGTCAGGCGCGCGGCGAGGCGGGCGTTCTGCCCTTCCTTGCCGATAGCCAGCGACAGCTGGTAGTCCGGAACGGTGACGCGGGCGGAGCGGGCGCCGAGGTCGACGACCTCCACCTTGCTCACCCGGGCGGGCGACAGCGCGTTCGCCACCATCTCGGCCGGGTCGTCCGACCAGTCCACGATGTCGATCTTCTCGCCGTGCAGCTCGGCCATCACATTGCGCACCCGGCCGCCCATCGGGCCGATGCAGGCGCCCTTGGCGTTCAGACCCGAGCGGGTGGAGCGGACCGCGATCTTGGTGCGGTGACCGGCCTCGCGGGCGATCGCCGCGATCTCGACGCTGCCGTCGGCGATCTCCGGGACCTCCAGCGCGAACAGCTTCTTCACCAGGTTGGGGTGGGTGCGCGACAGCGTCACGGACGGGCCGCGCACACCCTTGGCCACCCGGACCACGTAGGTGCGCAGCCGCAGGCCGTGGGTGTACTCCTCGCCCGGCACCTGCTCCTGCACCGGAAGGATCGCCTCGAGCTTGTCGTCCAGCTTGACGAGGACGTTCTTCGGGTCCTTGCCCTGCTGCACCTGGCCCGCGACGACATCGCCCTCACGGCGGGCGTACTCGCCGAAGGTGACGTCGTTCTCCGCGTCCCGCAGCCGCTGCTGGATGACCTGGCGGGCGGTGCTCGCGGCGATCCGGCCGAAGTCCGACGGGGTGTCGTCGAACTCCTTGGGCTCCTGGCCCTCCTCCAGATCGGACGGGTCCTCCTTCGCCCACACCGTCACATGGCCGGTGTCCCGGCTGAGCACCACACGGGCGTGCCGGCGGCTGCCCTCGGTGCGGTGGTACGCGATGAGGAGGGCCGATTCGATGGCCTCGACCAGCAGGTCGAAGGCGATCTCCTTCTCCTGTGCCAAGCCCCTCAGGAGCTTCACGTCGATGTCCACGGCTACGCCTCCTCTTCCTTCTCGTCCTTCACGTCCTGCTTGTCCTTGCGGCTGAACTCGATCTCGACGCGCGCCTTGGCGATCTCGTCGAACGCGACCCGGCGGGCGGTGGGCTTGCGCCCCTTCACGCCCGGGATCTCGAGGTCGAGCCCTTCGTCGTCCACGGTGAGGATGCGGGCGACCAGTTCCCCGGCACCCTCTGCCCCTTGGGCGGTCAGCTGCAGCTTGACCAGGCGGCCGGTGGCGCGCACGTAGTGGCGGTGCTGTGTCAGGGGGCGGTCGGCACCGGGAGAGCTGACTTCGAGGACGTACTCGCCCTCGCCCATCGCGTCCGTCTCGTCGAGCTTCTCGGAGAGGGAGCGGCTCAGCTCGGCGCAGGCGTCCAGCTCCACGCCGTCGTCGGAGTCGACGATGATCCTCAGTGTGCGGCGCCGGCCGGCCCGCGAGACCTCGATCTCTTCCAGATCCAGGCCGGCGGCGGTGACGAGCGGCTCCAGCAGCCCGCGCAGCCGCTCGCTCTGGGTGGTGCTCATCCGGGTGACTCCTCGGCCGCGTGTGCTGTTGTGGGATCGTCGCGTGTCGAAGGAAAGGGTATCCGGTCCCGGAGGGTGTTGCCGTCCACGGGCGCCGGACCCACGGGTACGCTCGCCTGCGGCGATGATCACCGAGAAGGCCGAGGAGACAGGCGTGGGGCGCACCGGGACGACGCGGCGACGTGCGCTGCTGGCGACGGGTGCGGCCGCCGCCGCGATGGTGACCGCCTGTTCGGGCGATGCCGCCCAGGAGCGGCCTTCCCGCCCCCGGGCCGCCGATCCGGCACGGGCCGAGAAGGCCCTGCGCCGGCGGCTCGCGGCCCGGAGCCAGGCGCTGCTGGACGAATACGACGCCGTGATCGCCCGCCATCCCGCGCTCGCCGGGCGGCTGACGCCGCTGCGCGCGGACGTGGCCGTGCATGTGGCGGCCCTCGCCGGCGGGAAGCCGGCGCCCGCCGCGCCGGTGTCGCCGTCGCCCTCGGGGAGCGGGTCCGTCGTGGCCGGCGGGCCGGCCACGGACGATCCCGCCACCGCCCTCAAGTCGCTCGCCGCGGCCGAGCGGCGCACGTCCGACGCGCACACGGCGTCGCTGACGGACGCGGAACCGGAGCTGGCCCGGCTGCTGGCCTCGGTCGCCGCCGCCGGAGCGGCCCATGCGTACTTGCTGACGAAGGGGGACGCGCGATGAGCACGGTGGACGCCGTACAGGCCGCGCTCGCGGCGGAGCACGCGGCGGTCTACGGATACGGGGTCGTCGGCGGCCGCATCGACGACGACCGCGCCCACGAGGCCGCCGCCGCCCATGCGGCGCACCGGGCCCGCCGGGACGCGCTCACGCGCACGGCACGCGACCTCGGCGCGGAACCGGTCGTCGCCGCGGCCGCCTACACCCTGCCCTTCGCCGTGCCGGACTCCGCGGCGGCGGTCCGGCTCGCGGCCGAACTGGAGGAGCGGGTCGCGGGCGTGTGCTCCGACCTCGTGCGGGCGGCGGACGGACCGCTGCGGCTGGAGGCCGCGGCGGCACTGCGCGAGGCGGCGGTCCGTGCCGTGCGCTGGCGCGGCAGCGGCGTAGCCTTTCCTGGGCTCGCCGAGCGGGCCGCCGGCCGAAGCGGCTGACCTCACCTGCAATCGGCTGAACCGGAAAGGGAACGCACCACGTATGGCTCTCGAACCGCCGCAGCGGCTGGTCCGGGCACTCGGGGAGAACGACGAGTGGCTCGGGCGCCTGCACCGGACCGCCCGGGAGGCGGTGGACCGGCGGAAGCTGGACGTCGAACGGGTGGTGGTGCCGGGCGGCCGGAGCGGTCTCGTCCTTCTCGTGCGCCGTTCCGACGGCACGCCCGCCGCGCTGAAGCTGGCCCCGCCCGCCGCCGCGCCGGCACTGGAGCGGGCGGCGCTGGCGCACTGGAACGGGTGGGGAGCGGTGCGCCTGCTGGACGAGGAGGGGCACGGCCTGCTCATGGAGCGGCTGCAGCCCGATGTCTCCCTGCGGTCCCTGCCCGAGGCGAAGGCGCTGCTGGAGGCTGCCGGAACGGTTCGGCGGCTGTGGGTCGAGCCACCCGCGGGACACGGTTTCGAGACGGTGGCCGAGCGCACGGAGCGGCAGGCGGAGGCGATGCGGGCGCGCGCGGCCGACGATCCGCTGGTCGCGGCGGCGCTCGCGGTGCGTGAGGAACTGGCGGCGTCGGCGCCCGAACTCCTGCTGCTCCACGGCAACTTCCGCCAGGGCAAGGTGCTGGCGGGTGACCGGGCGCCGTGGCTCGCGGTGGGGCCGGAGCCGGTGGTCGGCGAACGCGCCTACGACCTGGCGCGCCTCGTCCGCGACCGCGTCGAAGACCTGGTGGCCGCGGCCGCGGGCGCGTCGTCGGCCCGTCGCCGGGTGAACAGGCTGGCGGACTCGCTGGAGGTGGACCGAGACCGGCTGCGGGGCTGGACGCTGTTCCGCGCGGTCGAGTCGGGCACCCGCGCGGTGGCATCGGGCCGCAGGGCGGAGGGCGAGCTGGCGCTGGAGTTCGCGAGCTGGCTGTAGCGGCGGCTTCCCCCTCCCCGCCCTTCCCCGCAACCGGGGCTCCGCCCCGGCCCCGTCACCGCGTTTGGCGCGGTGTCCTCGGGAGCTCCCGGACGGGCTGATGTCTCGCGCGGCGAAATCCGGCCTCGTCGGCGATCGAGGCGGGGGCCGGGGCGAACCCAAAGGGGACGCCGGGGCACATCGAGCCCCGCCCGCGTCAGAGGCGCGGAGCTTGGGACGCAGCCCGGACGGGCGCGCTGCGTCGCACGGAGCCCGACCGCGACAGAGACGCGAGGCTTGCGGCGCAACCCGAACGGGCGCGCCGCGCACAAGACGCCCCGCCGCCAATCGAGGCACGGGGCCCGCGCAGCCCTAACGGGCGCGCTGCGTCGCAGGGCCCCCACCGACGGCAGATGCGCAGGCTCACGGCGGCCCAACCGACGCGCCGCGCACAAGACGCCCCGCCGACGATCGAAGCGCGGGGCTCGCGGGGGAGAGCCCGGGGGCAGGGCCCCCGGGACACGCGTCACGCCCGCAGGCGTGCCACCGCTTCCGCGACCGGGAGTTCCTCGCGCTCGCCCGTGCGGCGGTCCTTCAGTTCCACCACGCCCTCGCCGGCACGGCGGCCCGCCACGAGGATCTTCGGGACGCCGATCAGCTCCGCGTCCGTGAACTTCACGCCCGGCGACACGCCCGCCCGGTCGTCGACCAGCACGCGCAGGCCGGCATCGCCCAGCTGCTGCGCGACGTCCAGGGCCAGCTCCGTCTGCAGTGCCTTGCCGGCCGCGACGACGTGCACGTCGGCGGGCGCGATCTCGCGGGGCCAGCACAGGCCCTGCTCGTCGGCCGTCTGCTCGGCGAGGGCCGCCACCGCGCGCGAGACGCCGATGCCGTACGAGCCCATGGTCACGCGGACCGGCTTGCCGTTCTGGCCGAGCACGTCGAGCTGGAAGGCGTCGGCGTACTTGCGGCCCAGCTGGAAGATGTGACCGATCTCGATCGCGCGGTCCAGCTTCAGGCCGGTGGAGCACTTCGGGCAGGGGTCGCCCTCCTCGACCACGACGACGTCCAGGTACTCGTCGACCTCGAAGTCACGGCCGGCGACGACGTTCTTCGCGTGGAAGCCGTGCTTGTTCGCCCCGGTGATCCAGGCGGTGCCGGGCGCGACGCGCGGGTCGGCGATGTAGCGGACCTTCTCCAGGCCCTGCGGGCCGACGTAGCCGCGGACCAGGTCCGGGCGGCCCACGAAGTCGTCGGCGGTGACCAGCTCGACGGTCGCGGGCGCCAGGTGGTCGCCGAGCTTGCCGAGGTCGACCTCGCGGTCGCCGGGGACGCCGACCGCGACGATCTCGCCGTCGACCTTGACGAGGAGGTTCTTGAGGGTGGCCGACGCCGGGACGCCCAGGTACTCGGCGAGGGTCTCGATCGTCGGGGTGTCGGGGGTGTCCAGCTCCTCGACCGGGCCGTGCTCCGAACCGTCGGCGGGCGCCGGCACGAAAGTGACCGCCTCGGTGTTGGCGGCGTAGTCGCAGGACGGGCAGTAGACGAAGGTGTCCTCACCGGCCGCGGCGGGTGCGAGGAACTCCTCGGACGCCGAGCCGCCCATCGCTCCCGAGACCGCGGAGACGATCTTGTGCTGCAGGCCGAGCCGCTCGAAGATCTTCACGTACGCCTCGCGGTGCAGGGCGTAGGACTCGGCGAGGCCCTCGTCGGAGGTGTCGAAGGAGTACGAGTCCTTCATCAGGAACTCGCGGCCGCGCAGGATGCCGGAGCGGGGACGCGCCTCGTCGCGGTACTTCGTCTGGATCTGGTAGAGGATCACCGGCAGGTCCTTGTAGGACGTGCACTGGTCCTTGACCAGCTGGGTGAAGATCTCCTCGTGGGTGGGGCCGAGGAGGTAGTCGGCGCCCTTGCGGTCCTTGAGGCGGAACAGCTCGGCGCCGTACTCCTCCCAGCGGCCCGTCGCCTCGTACGGCTCCTTGGGCAGCACGGCCGGGAGCAGGACCTCCTGGGCGCCGATGGCGTCCATCTCCTCGCGCACGACGCGGGCGACGTTCTCCAGGACGCGCTTGCCGAGGGGCAGCCAGGACCAGATGCCCGCGGCGTTGCGGCGGACGTAACCGGCACGGACGAGGAGCTTGTGGCTGAGCGTCTCGGCGTCCGCCGGGTCGTCGCGCAGTGTCTTGACCATCAGACGGGACATGCGCTGGACCTGGGCCATGGTGAACTCCTGCTCGGAACGTGTGGTGTGCAGGAGGTTAGCCGGGCGGCACCGGCAGGCGGAAATCAGTTGCCGCGCAGCAGCGGCAGCGGGGCGCCCATCACCACGTACGGACTGGGCGCGCTCGGGAACAGGACG
The DNA here is from genome assembly GCF_013387495.1 of Streptomyces sp. PKU-EA00015. Lineage (GTDB taxonomy): Bacteria > Actinomycetota > Actinomycetes > Streptomycetales > Streptomycetaceae > Streptomyces. The sequence goes on from NZ_JABZEE010000035.1 coordinate 61,860, forward strand.
CGCTCGGCGAGGTCCCGGTAGCCGAGCCTGCGATAGAGGCGGCGGGCGGGGCTCTCGGTGTCGATGGCGGACAGGATGGAGCGCGGCTGGTCGGCTCCGTCCGTCAGGGTGGTGATCAGCGCGCGGCCGATCCCACGGGCCTGGAAGCCCGGGTGGACGTGCAGTTCGGTGATGACGAAGGCGTCGTCGAGCCAGTCCTCGCTGCCGTTGCGGCGCAGGTACGGCTCGACGACGGTGGACCACCAGTGGCCGCGGTCGTTCGGCATGCCGTAGACGAAGCCGACGAGCCGGTCGTCCCCGGTGGTGGCGCCGAGGGCGCGCGCGCCCGGGCTGGTCAGGTGCCGCAGCACGATGTAGCGGCGGATGTCGATCTCTTCGTCGCTGAGCCCGAAGGCCAGTGCCTGGACGGCGAGTGCCTCGTCGACCCGTGCCGCCAGGTCGAGCGGGCCGATGACGACGCCGGGATCTGCTGCCATGGCCGCACCCTACTGGCCGCGCACGCCGTTCAGAACAGCACGCTCATGAAGGCGCCGACCTCGCGGAAGCCGACCCTGCGGTAGGCCGCCCGGGCGGCGGTGTTGTAGTCGTTGACGTACAGGCTCACGATCGGCGAGACATCCGCGAGGGCGTAGCGCAGGACGGCCGCCATGCCCGTCTCGGACAGTCCGCGGCCGCGGTACTCGGGCGCGACCCAGACGCCCTGGATCTGGCAGGCCTTGGCGGTCGCGGCGCCGATCTCGGCCTTGAAGACGACCTTGCCGTCCTCGATGCGCGCGAAAGCCCGTCCCGTGCCGACGAGTTCGGCGACGCGGGCCTGGTAGAGCAGGCCGCCGTCACCGGCGAGCGGGGAGACGCCGACCTCCTCGGTGAACATCGCCACGCACGCCGGCATGATCACGTCCATCTCGTCCTTGCGGATACGGCGGACGTACGGGTCGGGCTCGATGTCGTCGGGGATCGTCTCGGTGACCATCAGCGGCTGATGGGCGCGTACGTCCCTGGCGGGGCCCCAGCTCGGTTCGAGCAGGCGCCACAGCGCGGCGGTCGGTTCGGCGGGGCCCACGATGGACGAGCAGCGGCGTCCGGTCCTGCGGGCCCGGTCGGCGAAGGCGCGCACTGCTTCGGGCGTGGCGCAGACCGGGACGAGGTTGGCGCCGGAGTAGCACAGGGAGCGCAGCTGCCCGTCCGCGTACCAGCCCCACATCTCGCCGCCGAGGCGCCAGGGATCGAGACCGGCTACCTGGACCCGGGCAGTGACGAAAGCATTCGTCACGGGATCGCTCTCGAGGATGGCGAGCGCTGCGCCGAGTTCGCCGGGGTCGAGGACCCGGGTGGTGGTCTGCGTCAACACAAGGGCCTCACCATGCGGTTTGCTGATCCTGGCACTGTACCTGCCGCTTCGGCGTCGTGTCCGGTTCGGGGAAACGGACCGGCCTGCGCGGGCGGGTTCCGGGGACGGGCCAGGACGGCGCGAGGCCCCGCGTCCCGGTAGGGGGCGGGGCCTTCGGACGCGTGGACGCGTCAGCCGGCGACGGAGATCTGGGGCTCGCCGGAGGCGACGCCGTCCTTCTCCATCTGCTCGGCGATCTTCATCGCCTCGTCGATCAGCGTCTCGACGATCTTCGACTCGGGCACGGTCTTGATGACCTCGCCCTTGACGAAGATCTGGCCCTTGCCGTTGCCGGAGGCAACACCGAGGTCGGCCTCACGGGCCTCGCCGGGACCGTTCACCACGCAGCCCATGACGGCGACGCGCAGGGGGACCTCCATGCCCTCGAGGCCCGCCGAGACCTCGTCCGCCAGCTTGTAGACGTCGACCTGGGCGCGGCCGCAGGACGGGCAGGAGACGATCTCCAGGCGGCGCTGGCGCAGGTTCAGCGACTCCAGGATCTGGATGCCGACCTTGACCTCCTCCGCCGGCGGGGCGGAGAGCGAGACGCGGATGGTGTCGCCGATGCCCTCCGACAGCAGCGCGCCGAACGCGACCGCGGACTTGATCGTGCCCTGGAAGGCGGGGCCGGCCTCGGTGACGCCGAGGTGCAGCGGGTAGTCGCACTGGGCGGCGAGCTGGCGGTAGGCGTTGACCATCACGACCGGGTCGTTGTGCTTGACCGAGATCTTGATGTCGCGGAAACCGTGCTCCTCGAAGAGCGACGCCTCCCACAGGGCGGACTCGACGAGCGCCTCGGGGGTCGCCTTGCCGTACTTCTCCAGCAGGCGGCGGTCCAGCGAGCCCGCGTTGACGCCGATGCGGATGGGGGTGCCCGTCTCCCTCGCCGCCTTCGCGATCTCCCTGACCTTGTCGTCGAACTGCTTGATGTTGCCCGGGTTGACCCGCACCGCCGCGCAGCCGGCGTCGATCGCCGCGAAGACGTACTTCGGCTGGAAGTGGATGTCGGCGATGACCGGAATCTGCGACTTCCTGGCGATGGTCGCGAGGGCGTCCGCGTCGTCCTGCGTGGGGCACGCGACCCGGACGATCTGGCAGCCCGACGCCGTCAGCTCGGCGATCTGCTGCAGCGTCGCGCCGATGTCGGAGGTCCGGGTCGTCGTCATGGACTGCACCGACACGGGTGCGTCGCCGCCGACCGCGACGGAACCGACCTGGATCTTCCGGCTGACCCTCCGGTCGGCGAGCTTCGTCGGAACGGACGGAATTCCGAGAGAAATTGCAGTCATCTGCTGTGCAACCCCAAGGTATGGATCGAGGTCCCGAGATCGGCGGGCTCCAGCACCCGAGATTACGGCACTGGCGTTCGGCCGGGCACATCCGCCGCCCGGAGTCCACCCAAAGGGGACGGCCGGACACGCAGGGTGTCCGGCCGCCGCGGGGATGTCCCCTCACCTTTTCCGTCAGCTGATCCTCACCGGGTTGACGATGTCGGCGACCAGCACGAGCAGGGTGAAGCAGATGAAGATTCCGGCCACCACATAGGCGACGGGCATCAGCTTCGCCACGTCGAACGGCCCCGGATCCGGGCGCCGGAACAGCTTGGCGATCCCCCGCCGCACGGACTCCCACAGGGCGCCCGCGATGTGTCCGCCGTCGAGTGGCAGCAGCGGCAGCATGTTGAACAGGAACAGCGAGAGGTTGAAGCCGGCGAGCAGCATCAGGAACGTGGCGACGATGTTGGTCGTCGGCATGTCGAGATTGAGGACCTCGCCGCTGAGCCGGGCCGCGCCGACCACGCCCACCGGGGAGTCGTCCTTGCGCTCTCCGTCGCCGAAGGCCGCGTCCCACAGGTCCGGGACCTTGGAGGGCAGGGCGATGATCGACTCGGCGCCGTTCTCGATCATGCCGCCCATGCGGTCGACGGACTCACCGAACGACAGCGGCAGGATCTCGGTCCTCGCGGCGAAGCCGAGGTAGCCCGCGGGCTCGTAACCGGAGACGACCTCGCCGTCCTCGTCCTTCTTGACCACCATGTTCTCGATGAGCGTCGCCTGGAGCACCTGCTCCCGGCCGTCGCGCTCCACGGTGATCTCGGCCGGGCCGATCGTGTCGCGGATGCGCGCGGAGAGCGTGGGCCAGTCGTCGATGCGCTCTCCGTCGAAGGCGACGATCCTGTCGCCCTCCTTGAGCCCCGCGAGCGCGGCGGGCGAGTCGGGGTCGCCTTTGGCGCACGTGTCGCGCTTCTCGCTCTGCTCGATGACGCACTTCTGGACGCCCGCCACCTCGGTGGTCTGCGTCGGCGTGCCGAAGGTCATCATCACGCCGACGAAGATCGCCACCGCGAGCACGAGGTTCATGAACGGCCCCGCGAACATCACGATGACGCGCTTCCACGGCTTGCGCGTGTAGAACAGCCGTGTCTCGTCGCCGGGTTGCAGCTCCTCGTACGCGGCGGAGCGGGCGTCCTCGATCATCCCGCGCCACGGGGACGTGGAGCGGGCCTCGATCCGGCCGTCGTCCCCGGGCGGGAACATCCCGATCATGCGGATGTAGCCGCCCATCGGGATGGCCTTGATGCCGTACTCGGTCTCCCCCTTGTGCCGCGAGAACAGGGTCGGGCCGAAGCCGACCATGTACTGCGGCACCCGGATGCCGAACAGCTTCGCCGTCGACAGATGGCCCAGCTCGTGCCACGCGATGGAGATCAGCAGCCCCACGCCGAACAGCACTATGCCGAGAACCGTCAACACCATCGTCATGCGCGAGCCTCCGCAGGCCGTTCTTCGCCGCTGTATGTGTAGGTCGCCGCCGTCTCACGGGCCCTCGCCCGGGCCCAGGCGTCCGCTTCGAGGACGTCCGTCACGGTGAGCGAGGTTCCCGCCGCGGGTGTCCCGTGCTCGGCGACCACATGGGTGACCGTATCCATGATGGCGTTGAACGGCAGCCGCCCGGCGAGGAACGCCTCGACGCACTCCTCGTTCGCCGCATTGAACACCGCCGGGGCCGTGCCGCCCAGCTCCCCCACGTGCCGGGCGAGTCCCACGGACGGGAACGCCTCGTTGTCGAGAGGGAAGAACTCCCACGTCGAAGCCGTGGACCAGTCGAACGCGGGCGCCGCGTCGGGGACGCGCTCGGGCCAGCCGAGGCCGATCGCGATCGGGCCGCGCATGTCCGGCGGGGTGGCCTGGGCGAGCGTCGAGCCGTCGGTGAACTCCACCATCGAGTGGACGTACGACTGAGGGTGGACGACGACCTCGATGCGGTCGAAGGGGATGTCGTAGAGGAGGTGGGCCTCGATGACCTCGAGGCCCTTGTTGACGAGCGTCGCGCTGTTGACCGTGATCACCGGGCCCATGGCCCAGGTGGGGTGCGCGAGGGCGTCCTCGGGCCTGACGTCCGCGAGCTCCGCCTTCGTGCGGCCCCGGAACGGGCCGCCGGACGCGGTGACCACGAGCTTGCGCACGTCGGCGCGGGTACCGCAGGCCAGCGCCTGGAACAGCGCTGCGTGCTCCGAGTCGACCGGGATGATCTGGCCCGGCTTGGCGACCGCCTTGACGAGGGGCCCGCCGACGATGAGCGACTCCTTGTTGGCCAGTGCGAGCGTGCGGCCGGCCTCGAGGGCGGCGAGCGTGGGCGCCAGACCGATGGAGCCCGTGATGCCGTTGAGCACCGTGTGGCACGGCGAGGCGGCGAGTTCCGTGGCCGCGTCCGGGCCGGCCAGGATCGTCGGCAGGGGCTCGGTGCCGTACTGGGCCGCCAGCGCCTCGCGCAGCGCGGGAACGACGTCCTCGCGGGCCACGGCGACGGTCTCGACGCGCAGCCGGTGCGCCTGCTCGGCGAGCAGACCGACCCGTCCGCCGGCGGCGGACAGCGCGGTGACGCGGAAACGGTCGGGGTTGCGCAGGACCAGGTCGATGGCCTGCGTGCCGATGGACCCGGTCGAGCCGAGGACGACGATCTCCCGGCGCCCCTGAGAGGCGTCGAAGATCAGATGCGGGTCGGCGAGGGGTGATGGGCTGTCGCTCATCCCCCCATTGTGGCCGTTCGGCCCGTGTGCCCGGACAGGGCGTCCCCGTGCGGCTCCTCGCCGGGTGGAACTACGCGCCGCCTCCGTGGGCGGCCGAGAACTTCTTCCACTGGGCGTCGATGATCTCCCGGGGCACGGCCCCGATGTCCTTGGTGCCGAGGAAGTCGGCGCGGAAGGAGAGCGTGACCGCACCGGAGCGGACGACGGTCAGGTACTCGTACAGCTTCAGCTCGCCCTTCACGTCGAGGACGGTGAAGCGGAACGCCTCGGCCTCGTCGCCGATGGCGGGCGCCTCGACGGGTTCGACCTTCAGCACCCGGGCCCGCGCGATGGCCCGCACCTCGGTGTAGCCGCCGGCGCAGGCGTCGCCCGCGGCCGAGAGGTCCTTCATCACGGCGGCGGCACCGTCCCCCGCGTAGGAGCGCAGCTGCACCAGGACGCCGATGCCGGCCACCTCGTCCGCGACGTCGACCTCGCGGTGGACCTCGGCGGCCGGGTCGTGCGCGGTCGCGCCCGCGGCGAGGCTGACGAGAGGCCCGCACCGGGCCGGATCGGCGGTGTAGTCCTCGCCGAGCGGGGCCCCGTCGGTCTCGCGCGCGGTGTACGGGCCGATCCGCTCGCCGTCCGCGAAGGCGACGGCCTTCAGGGCGGCCTCGGTGGGCACGCCGTCGCCGGCGGGCTGTGCGGAGGCGGACCGGCCGGCGCCGTTCCTGTCCGACGTGTCCGAGCCGCCGTCACCGCCGCCGCACGCGGCCGTGACGGCCATCACCCCGGCCAGCGCGAGGCCACGGAGCCGCGGCAGCCCGCGGGTGTACCGGTAGCCGCCGTTGACGTGTCCCGCCCCGAACATCCGTGCCCCGTTCCCCTGTTGACCGTGACCGAAGGTCGATTGTGGGTCACCGGGGCACCGCGCGCCACCTTCCCGCGCCCTGCGCGGGCGGACGCGGGTGCGGCCGGTGACGTCCGGCCGCACCCCGGTACCGCTCAGCGGATCGGACGGTGCACGTTCTCCCGCCGGGAGGGGCCGGGAGTGGCGTCCGCGATCCAGGGGCCGTCGTCGCTCGCGTCGATGACGCCCTCCTCCAGCCAGGTGTACGTGCCGGCCAGGACGCCCTTGACCACCGTGCGGTCCAGGTCGTCGGTGTTGTTCCAGAGCCGGCCGAAGAGCTCCTCGACGCGGATGCGGGACTGCCGGCAGAAGGCGTCGGCGAGCTGGTACGCCTCGCGGCCGTGGTCGCCGGTGGTCCGCAGCAGCTCCGCCCGTACGCAGGCGGCGCTCATCGCGAACAGTTCGGCGCCGATGTCGACGATGCGGCCGAGGAAGCCCTGCTTGGTCTCCATCCGGCCCTGCCACCGGGACATGGCGTAGAACGTGGACCGGGCGAGCTTGCGCGCGGCCCGTTCGACGTAGCGCAGATGGGCCGACAGGTCCGCGTGGCCGCGCGGGTGGAACTCGGCGTACGAGCGCGGCAGCTGGCCCGGACCCGCGACCAGCTTGGGCAGCCAGCGGGCGTAGAAGGCGGTGGCGTGCGCCCCGGCCCTGGCCTTGTCGCCGAGGGACTTGTCGGGGTCGATGATGTCGCCGGCGACCGCGAGGTGGGCGTCGACCGCCTCGCGGGCGATCAGCAGGTGCATGATCTCCGTCGATCCCTCGAAGATGCGGTTGATGCGCAGGTCGCGCAGCAACTGCTCGGCGGGGACGGCCCGTTCGCCGCGGGCGGCGAGGGAGTCGGCGGTCTCGAAGCCGCGGCCGCCGCGGATCTGGACCAGTTCGTCCGCCATCAGCCAGGCCATCTCGGAGCCGTACAGCTTGGCGAGGGCGGCCTCGATGCGGATGTCGTTGCGGTTCTCGTCCGCCATCTGGCTGGACAGGTCGAGGACGGCTTCGAGGGCGAAGGTGGTCGCGGCGATGAAGGAGATCTTGGCGCCGACGGCCTCGTGGTGGGCGACCGGCTTGCCCCACTGCTCGCGGACGGCGGTCCACTCGCGGGCGATCTTCAGGCACCACTTGCCCGCGCCCGCGCACATCGCGGGCAGGGAGAGCCGGCCGGTGTTGAGGGTGGTCAGGGCGATCTTGAGGCCGGAGCCCTCGGGGCCGATACGGTTCGCCGCCGGGACGCGTACCTGGTGGAAGCGGGTGACGCCGTTCTCGAGGCCGCGCAGGCCCATGAAGGCGTTGCGGTTCTCGACGGTGATGCCGGGCGAGCTCGACTCGACGACGAACGCGGTGATGCCGCCCTTGTGTCCCTCGCTCCTCGGCACCCGTGCCATGACGACGAGGAGGTCGGCCACGACGCCGTTGGTCGTCCAGAGCTTGACCCCGTCGAGGATGTAGTCGTCCCCGTCGGGGACGGCGGTGGTGGCCAGGCGCGCCGGGTCGGAACCGACGTCCGGCTCGGTGAGCAGGAACGCGGAGATGTCGGTGCGGGCCAGCCGCGGCAGGAAGGTGTCCTTCTGCTCCTGCGTGCCGAAAAGTTTCAGCGGCTGGGGTACGCCGATCGACTGATGGGCGGAGAGCAGCGCGCCGATCGCCGGGCTCGCCGAGCCGGTCAGGGCCAGAGCCTTGTTGTAGTACACCTGGGTGAGTCCGAGGCCGCCGTACTTGGTGTCGATCTTCATCCCGAGGGCGCCGAGCTCCTTGAGACCGTCGATCACCGCGTCGGGGATCCTGGCGTCGCGCTCGATCTGCGCGCCGTCGACCTTCGTCTCGCAGAAGTCGCGGAGCTTGGCGAGGAACTCCTCGCCGCGCTGCGCGTCCTCCGTGGACGGCAGGGGATGGGGATGGATGAGGTCCAGCCGGAAGCGGCCGAGGAACAGCTCCTTGGCGAAGCTGGGCTTCCGCCAGTCCTGCTCGCGCGCCGCCTCGGCGACCTGGCGGGCTTCACGCTCGGAGACTTTGGGCTTGGTCGGTGCGGACATGAAGGAAGTCACCTCGCCGCGGTGTGGTGGAGTCCTGGAATCACTCGAATCCGTGGGGAACTACCGGTCGGTGCTACTTGTGAGTCTCTACCCGATCCGGCCGACTCTCACCAGACTTCGCGCGCCCTGTGGCCGGGCTTGGCGCTTATACAGCACCCCGGCCCGCTCAGCCGGGCGGGAAGTGACCAGGCCGGTCGCGTGGGCGAGGACCACGGCCCGGAGGACGCCGCTCCGGGGGCGGTCCGCCGGGTCCGCGCTGCCGTGAGGGATGCGGCGAGGGACGCCCGTACAGGGGCAGTTGCCGAATCTCCCCGCATGCCTGGCCGTCCGCATTCCCGGGGGAAACGGGCGGCCGGGAACCCAGCACGCGCTGGACGAGGTACTGGGCGTGCTCGTCCATGATCTTCGCGCCGTTCACTACGGGGTCGGCTTCCCGAGCCAGAAGGCCCTGGTGTCAACAGGCCGACGCCCAGGGCGACCCTGGACACGCCGCGCAAGCAGGGCACACGGTGAAGCGGATCTTCGATCGGCTGGGAGCTCCGGGACTGGAAGCGTGCCTGATGGGGTGCGCTGCCGACCCGATCTCTACTCCTCGGTCATCAGCTGCAGCAGGTCGCGCAGGTCGCGGCGCTGGTCTTCGTTGAGTGCGGCGAGCGGGTCGCTGGCGAAGCGCAGGCGGCTGCGCAGATCCTGGGCCGCTGCCTTCCCGGCGTCTGTGGTGGCGAGAAGCTTGATTCGCCGGTCGTTGGGTTCGGGCCGGCGTTCGACCAGGCCCCGGTTCTGCAGGCGGTCCACGATGCCGGTGAGGTTGGACGGTTCAGCTCCCAGTCGTTCGGCGACGCGACGCATGGGCAGAGGGGCCTCATCCAGGGCGATCAGTGCCTTCACCTGCTGAGGGGTGAGGCCGTGGTGAGCCGCGGCGGCCTCGTACTCGCGGGTGTAGCGGTCGGTGACCTTCGCGAAAAGGCGGATCACCTCGGAGGTCAGGGGGTCGTCTGCCGTCATCGCTCCAGACTACGAAAAGTTATTCGGCCCGACAAAGGTTGACTACCATAATTATGAAGCATAACTTTATGGGTGTGCGGCTCCGCCTGCACATCCACCTCCCTCCGTCACAACAAGGAGCCACCCCTCATGAAGCAGCGCACCCTGGGCATCGACGGACCGTCGGTCTCCGCCGTCGGACTCGGCCTGATGGGCATGTCCGAGTTCTACGGAGCCACCGACGACACCCAGTCCATCGCCACCATCCACCGCGCCCTCGACCTGGGCGTGAACCTTCTGGACACCGCCGACGTCTACGGCGCCGGACACAACGAAACCCTGCTGGGCCGTGCCCTCGCGGGCCGACGGCGGGAGGAAGCTGTCGTGGCCACCAAGTTCGGCTCCCGCCTGCACGAGGGCACCTTCACCGTCGACTCCACCCCGCAGTACGCCAAGAAGGCCGTCGATGCCTCCCTCACCCGGCTGGGCCTGGACCACATCGACCTCTACTACCTCCACCGGCGTGATCCCGCCGTTCCGATCGAAGACACCGTCGGCGCCCTGGCCGAACTCGTCGCGGCAGGCAAGATCCGCCACATCGGGCTCTCCGAGGTGAACGCCGACACCCTGCGCCGGGCACACGCCGTTCACCCCATCACTGCACTCCAGAGCGAATACTCCTTGTGGGAACGCGGCCTGGAGACCGAGACACTCCCGACCACCCGCGAGCTCGGGATCACCCTTGTCCCCTATTCACCGGTCGGCCGCGGCTTCCTGTCCGGCGCGATCAAGGACACCGCTTCACTCGCCGCAGACGACTACCGCCGCTTCGATCCCCGCTTCCAGGGCGACAACCTGCGCCGCAACCTGCATCTGGCCGACCAGGTCCGCACCTTCGCGGCAGAGGCCGGCCTCACGCCGACGCAGCTGGCCCTCGCCTGGCTCCTCCACCAGGGCGACGACATCGTCCCCATTCCCGGGACCAAGCGCATCAGCTACCTGGAAGAGAACAGCGCGGCCGCCGACGCCCGTCTCGACGCCGACCACCTCGCCGCCCTGGACGCAGCTCTCCCTCCCGGCGCCGCCGCCGGGCCGCGCTACCCCGATCAGCTCATGGACCGCGTCAACAACTGACTCCAGCCCTCCGGTCCGTCGGCTGTGCCCGCCACCCCCAGCCCTCAGTGGGGTCGGTTGGCCCGGGAGTGAGACTCCCCGGGCCAACCGCCACCCTGTTGGACGCGCCAGGGGCTCGTCAGCCAGGTCGACGGCGTACCACCGTCTGCCCTTCTCCCCGCATCCTTGGCCCCTCGTGTTCCTATCTCCCGCCCGCCCGGCTGGCGCCTTCCCCTTCACCGCAGCCGCATCCCTCAGCGGGCTGAACAGGATGCCGATGCGCTGCCGAGCGGTTTGAAGTCCGGCAGGCGGGCAGACGGATTTATGCAGGATTTATGCGTAGAGAAGGGGCGCGCCATGGGCATCATCGGCTGGATTCTGCTGGGGCTGTTCGCCGGCATCATCGCGAAGTTCCTGATGCCGGGCCGCGACCCCGGTGGCTGTATCGTCACGCCACTCATCGGCATCGCTGGGGGGCTTCTGGGCGGATGGCTCGGCAAGGTTATTTTCGGAGTCGAATCCATTGACGGCTTCTTCGAGCTCTCTACGTGGATCGCCGCCATTGTCGGCTCCCTCATCCTCCTGGGCGTCTACAGGCTTGTAGTCCGCGCCAAGGATTGAGTAAACGGAGGTCGTGGGCGGCCGGACTGCGGGGTGCGGCGCGGCGGTGGTCTTTGGTCTCGGCGTGGGAGCAGTGGGCCGAGCGGGCCGAGGTCGAGGTTGAGGTCTTCGAGTGAGTAGCTTCTCACCTCCGCGTCCCCTGAGGGGCGTTGGGCTCAGGGGTACCAATCCGACGCCTACCTGATATGACGGAGAACACGCCAGTACCGAAAAATCGGTGGCTCCGAGGTTTGGAATCGGGTGGGCGGCGCAGACGGATTTATGCGTGGGCGCGTGTCGATAAGAGGCGCTCCATGGGTTTCATCGATTGGATTCTTATGGGCCTGCCCTGCCCGGCGGAATCATCAATGAAGGACCTGATACCGGGCCCGGACCCGGAGTACATGATCCTGGGTGGCTCAGCAAGGTCACTTCTTTTGGCTGTCTGTCGTCTGATGGCCGACAGGAGGCACGCGTGATGTTCGCCTCGAGGCGGCGCGGACGTAAGAGGCGCAGGCGTCGGGCCCTCGCTCGCTGGAAGCCTCGATCCGTCCGCCGCCGCATGTTCGTGCGATTCGCGGCGTGGGGGGTGCGACTGACGATGTGGGGCATGGGACTGGCGCTACGGCGTTTGCGACGCGCCGCGCTTCGTGCCTAGTGGCGCCCGAGGCTCTTGAGGGTCTGAGGGACTGATCGCCCATGGTCGTCAGGGGGCGAAGCGACCAATACGGGCAAGGCCAGGCCGACGAGACCCGTCAGGGTCGCGCCGGCCGCTGGTCAACCTCGGTCCTCAGGGCTGGAGATCTCACGGTGGGGCCTGTTCGGGTCGGCGGCGACAGTAGACAGCCGCCGCACGGTCATCAGAACGTGCCCTTGCCCTTCTCCTTGGCCCGCCGCGCTTCGCCCCGGGCTTCCAGGGCGGCGCCCTTGGCTGCCAGGGTCTCCTTACCCATCGAATGGGCTGCCTTTTTCACAGCCCTGCCGGCAACTCGTTCGATCTCAGCCTTGGCTTTCTCTCCAGCACTCATGTCGGGTCCTTTCACGGTCCAGCCGTCTTTGCGTATGTCCCCGCAGCGGGCTCGCAAACGATGCGGACGGCTGGTTCTCGGTCGTCTCCCGTCGTGAGGACGGCACGTGGCGAAGCAGTGCGTGCAAGACGGCGTCGACGCCCTCACGGGCCGGCCCATCGGGGGTCACGTGGGTGAGCAGGCGGGCCAAAGCACGCAGCAGCGGGGGCGAGGCCATGACGCGGGGGTGGAGGATCGGCCGGAAGCCGGTCTGTGAAAAGCAACGGCCGGAGCCCCCGCACAGTGGGCTCCGGCCGTTGGTTCGGTGACGTACTAGAGGGCCAGGCCCGTGAGGACCAGCACTCGCTCGTACGTGTAGTCGTCCATCGCGAAGGCCACGCCCTCGCGGCCGACGCCGGACTGCTTCGCGCCGCCGTAGGGCATCTGGTCGGCGCGGTAGGACGGGACGTCGCCGACGATCACGCCGCCGACCTCCAGGGCGCGGTGGGCGCGGAAGGCGGTCTGCAGGTCGTGCGTGAACACGCCTGCCTGCAGGCCGTACTTGGAGTCGTTGACGGCGGCGAACGCCTCGTCCTCGCCGTCGACCTTCGTCACCGTCAGGACGGGGCCGAAGACCTCCTCGCAGGCGAGGGTGACGTCGGCGGGGACGTCGGTGAGGACGGTGGGCGCGTAGCTCGCGCCGTCGCGCTTGCCGCCGGTCAGCAGCTTCGCGCCGCCCTGGACGGCCTCGTCGACCCAGGACTCCACGCGCTTGGCGGCGTCCTCGCTGACGAGCGGGCCGACGTCGGTCGCCGAGTCGGACGGGTCACCGGTGACCTGGGCCTCGACCGCCGCGACGATCTTCGGCAGCAGCCGGTCGTAGACGGACGCGTCGGCGATCACGCGCTGCACGGAGATGCAGGACTGGCCGCCCTGGTAGTTGGAGAAGGTGGCGATACGGGTCGCCGCCCAGTCCAGGTCCTGCTCGCTCGCGAAGTCGGCGAGGACGACCGCCGCGCCGTTGCCGCCGAGCTCCAGCGTGCAGTGCTTGCGCGGGACCGAGTCCATGATCGCGTAGCCGACCTTGTCGGAGCCCGTGAAGGAGATGACCGGCAGGCGCTCGTCCTTCACGAGGGCCGGCATCTGCTCGTTCGGGACGGTCAGCACGGACCAGGAGCCGGCGGGCAGGTCGGTCTCGGCGAGCAGCTCACCGAGGATCAGCCCGGACAGCGGGGTGGCCGGGGCGGGCTTGAGGATGATCGGCGCGCCGACCGCGATCGCCGGAGCGATCTTGTGGGCGCACAGGTTCAGCGGGAAGTTGAACGGCGCGATGCCGAGGACGACGCCCTTGGGGAAGCGGCGGGTCAGCGCGAGGCGGCCCTGTCCGCCGGCGTCGGTGTCGAGCCGCTGGGCCTCGCCGCCGTTGAACCGGCGGGCCTCCTCTGCGGCGAAGCGGAAGACGGAGACGGCACGGCCGACCTCACCGCGCGCCCACTTGATCGGCTTGCCGTTCTCGGCGGAGATCAGCTGGGCGATCTCCTCGGTGCGCTCGACGAGGCGCTTCGAGACGTGGTCCAGGGCGGCGGCGCGTACGTGGGCCGGGGTCGCGGCGAACTCGTCGATCACGGCGTGCGCCGCGGCGACGGCCTCCTCGACCTGCGCCTCGGTGGGGACGGAGACCCGGCCGACGACCCGGCCGTCCCAGGGGGAGGTGACGTCGAAGGCGGCCTCGCCGGTGGCCTGGCGGCCGGCGAGCCAGAAGGCGTGGGTGGCTGCCCGATTCTCGTTTGGCATGTCCGGGTCCCGGCCCTTCCGAAGTAGATGGGGGTTGGTCTGTGCCCACCGTAGGACCGCGAACCGGCGGATGTGTTTGTCCGGGGTGTACTGGTCGCCGGGCGGTCTGCGACGCTTTGGCGAGAGAGCGGGACGCTGTCGCCGGGACGTGGGCCGAACGCCGGGTCAGCGGCGCCGTTCGGTGCTGACGATGAGGCACACACCGGCCACGACGACCGCACCGCCGACGGCGATCGGCCAGGACAGCCGCTCGTCCAGGAGGAGCGCGCCCAGCAGCACGGCGACGACCGGGTTGACGTAGGCGTACGTCGCCACGAGGGACAGCGGAGCGGAGTGCAGCAGCCAGGCGTACGCGGTGAACGCCATCAGCGAACCGAAGACGATCAGGTAGGCGAGGGCGGTCCAGGACCGGGCGGACACGTCCTCGGGGCGGAACCCGTGCTGCTCGCCGCGGGAGAGGGCGACGGCGGCGCAGCCGAGGCCTCCCGCGACCATCTCGTACGCGCTGGCCGCGAACGGGTTGGCCGGCATCGGGATGCGGGACGAGGAGAACGAGCCGACCGCCCACAGGACGGTCGCGACGACCACCGTGAGCACGCCGCCGATCCGCACGTCGCCGCTGAGCCCGGGCAGGGTGAGGACGGCGAGTCCGGCGAGACCCAGCAGCACGCCGAGGTAGGCGCCGGGGCCGGGGCGTTCGCCGAAGGACCTGCGCAGGACGACGACCCACGCGGGGACGACGGCGATCAGCAGGGCGGTCAGTCCGGAGGGCACCGAGGTCTCGGCGAGGACGACGAGCCCGTTGCCGCCCAGGAGCAGCAGCAGGCCGACGAGAGCGGCGGAGCCGAGCTGGGCCCGCGTGACCTTCAGCGCCGAGGGCCCGTAGCGCCAGGCGACGAGCGCGCCGAGGACGATGCCCGCGACGACGAACCGGGCGGCGGCCGACAGGAAGGGCGGCATGGTCTCGACCACGACATGGATGCCGAGGTAGGTCGACCCCCAGACGACGTACACGATGACGAGGGCGGCCCAGACGGCACCGCTGATCCGCCGCCCCTGGGGAACAGCGGGCTCGACGCCCTCGACGGTCACGTCCTGGCCGGTAACGCGTGGGGGCATCGGTGCTCCTCGTGTCCTCCGTGCGCGGGCCTGCCGTCGGCCGGCGCTCGCGATCACAAGCCAGGAAGATAGGAAGTCACGGAGTGAACTGCAAAGATTCTGCCCGGGATCGGGCAGACGGACGGCAAATTCTTCACTACGGTGGGAGCTTTTCCGCCACCGGTGGAGTTTTCACCTCTCGGGGGCACGAGGCGCGCGGGCGGGCGCGGCCCGGCAGCCCACGCGCGCCGTGGGGGCACGGGGCGCGACGTCACCCGGCCCGGAGCGCCGGCCTGGGCAGCCCGTGCCGTCGGGGTGCCGAAGTCCCGGGAGGCACGGGGCACATGTGCTCGGCGACGTCAGTCGGACGCGGGGGCCGACGTCGTCTTCAGGGACAGCCACAGCTCCATCCGGACGTCCGGGTCGTCCAGGGAGCGGCCGAGGATCTCCTCGACGCGGCGCATCCGGTAGCGCAGCGTGTGGCGGTGCACGCCGAGGTCCGCCGCCGCCGCGTCCCACTGGCCGTGGCGGGACAGCCAGGCGCGCAGCGACGCGACGAGGTCGCCGCGGCCGGTGGCGTCGTGCTCGTGGAGGGCGCGCAGCATGCCGTCGGCGAAGGCGCGCACGGCGTCGTCCGCAAGCAGCGGCAGGATCGAACCGGCCGCGAGCTCCTCGTGCTCGACCAGCGCGCGGCCCCGCCGCCGGGCCACCGACAGCGCCTGCTCGGCCTGCTTGTACGCCCCGGCGGCCGCTATCGGCCCCGTCGGCGCGGAGAGCCCGACGACGGTCTCCGCGTCCTCGGCCTCCTTGTCCGCGTACGCCGCCGTGCAGGCGGCGACCACCGCGCCGCCGTCCGCGGCCAGCACCGCCAGTCGGCCGTCGCTGTCCGGCACGACGAGCACCGCCTCGCCGGCCCGGGACGCCGACGACTCCAGTGATTCGGCGAACGCGGCGAGCGGGTCACCGCCGGCTTCGGTGTCCGGCTCTCCCGAGAGCTCGGCGATCAGCAGCCGGAAAGGAGCGTCGAGCAGCCCGCCGTACAGGTCGCCCGCGACCGCGCGGGCGTGGTCCGGCTGACCGGCCAGCAGCATCCGCAGCACCGCGGCGCCGAGGCGCTGTTCCGCGGCCTGGAGCGAGCGGGACCGTTCCGTGGCGAGCGTGAGCAGGGCGACGGCCGAGTGGACCGCGTAGCGCTCGGCCGTGCCGAGGGGCGCCCCGGTGCCTACGGCGAGCGCGCCGCGCACACGGCGGCCGGAGCCGAGGGACTGCAGCTCGACCCGGTCGTCGCCCTCCGCACCGCCGACGACCGCGCTCGCGGGCGCGGACCGCTCCCGCAGCCGTTCCACGTCGCCCGTGAAACGGGCGGCCCGGCGGGCCGCCCACTCGGGAGCGGCGGCCACGACAGCGCCGGAGGTGTCGTACAGGGCGGCCCAGCCGTCGACGTGCGCGGCGAGCCGGGCCACGACGGCGGCCGGCCCCTCGGCGAGCGCCGCACGGGTCATCTCGCGCTGTGCCTCGAAACCGGCGGTCACGGCCCGGTACTGGTCGGCGGCGATCGCGGCCGAGACCGCCTTGGAGATGGCGATGAACGGTGTGCGGCGCGGCACCGCGAGCAGCGGCAGCCGCTCCTCCTTCGCCGCCTCGACCAGCGCGTCGGGCACGTCCTCGTAGTTGACGCCGACCGCGAAGCCGAGGCCGACCACGCCCGCCGCGACGAGCCTGCGCACATAGCGCCGCATCGCCTCGGGGTCCTCGGCGTCCAGGGTCATGGCGGTGACGAGCAGCAGCTCGCCGCCCTCCAGGTAGGGCACGGGGTCGGCGAGCTCGCTGACATGGGCCCAGCGCACGGGCGTCTCGAGGCGGTCCTCACCGGCGCGCACGGTGAGCTTGAGCGCCGAGTGCTGGACGAGCGAGGCGAGGGTGGGCGGCATGGACCTGGGGCCCTTCGAGCAGAGGTGTGGTTTTCGCCGTCCCGTACGAACGGCCTACCTCGATTCTGCCAGGGCGTAGCAGTCCGGGAATCCGCTCAGGTCCGCAGGTCGACCAGGAGCGGCGGTGCGTGCTCTCCCCGGACGCTGGTCAGCGACAGTACCGCGTGGCCGGCGGGCAGCCCGTGCGCCAGGTCGGACGCCGACCAGCGGGGGCGTTCGACCTCGCGCACCGTCACCGCCTCGGCCGTCGCCGCCTTGCCGGTGGCCAGGCGGCGGATCATGTGCAACGCCTTGGTGAGCGGTTCGTCGGAGACGATCTGCCGGTTGGTGATGTCCCGGGTCTGCACCCACTCGGTGCCCCAGGTCTCGGCGAAGTGCCCGCCGTCCCAGGGGGCGAGCCCGGCGAACGCCATGCGGCAGCCGACCGCGCCGAGCAGCGGTCCGCGCAGCGGCTCCGGCACGTCCTCCAGCGTCCGCAGCGCGAACACGACGCCCGCGTTGGCGCTGCGCAGCCGCTGCACGGCGCGCACCGAGTCGCCGGTGACCGTGTACGAGGCGTCGTCGAGGACCAGGCAGGCGAACAGCGAGCGGTCGGTGCGGGTCAGCGCGGCCTCGGTGAACTGGGCCAGCACCAGCCGCGCGATGATCCGGGACGCCTCGGCGTGGCCGCGCTCGGGAAGGTCGATACGGACCCGCAGCGGATGCTCGATCGAGCGCAGCGAGAACTGCCGGCCGTCGCCGTCGGTACGGAAGAAGTCCGCGAAGGCGGGCCGGTCCAGGAACGCGATCCGCTCGGCGAGCAGGACGCCGATGTCGTCGCCGCGCGCCGACTGCCGTTCGCGGGCGTCGAGTTCGCGCAGCTGCGAGGCCTCTCCCGCGGCCTCCAGCGCCGAGCGCAGGCCGTCCAGGGCCGCGGGCGCGCCGCCGAGGAGTTCGCGCAGTTCCGGGACCGCCGGGAAGCGGCCGTGGACGCACTGGTAGGGACCGATGAGCTGGGCGAGGGCGGTGGCGGCGCGGCGGCTGTCCCCGCCGGTCAGGCCGGCCGCGAGGTCGCCGACGAGCGCCTCGGCGAGCATGCGGGCGGCCTCGTCGGGGTCGTCGGCGCCGCCGTACAGATCGAGGTCGTGGGTGGATCCGGGCCGGCCCACGGAGACGACCAGGTCGAAGTCGCCGTCCGGGGCGACGGCGGAGCCGTGGGCGGTGACGGCGACGACGGCGGCGCGGTTGGCGAGGGCGAGCAGGCACAGCGACTCGACGACGGGGCGGACGAGCCGCACGCTCTTGCCGGACCCCGAGGGGCCGACGGCGAGCAGCGAGGTCCCGAGCAGCGCGGGCTCCAGGGCCACGCCGGTGGTGCGCCGGGCGTAGGGATTGCGGGCGTCGTCGACGACGGTGCCGATCTTGACCTGGCCGGTGACCAGATCGTGGGTGGCGGTGCGTACGGGCAGGTCCCGCAGGCCCGAGGGGTGGGCGCAGGCGGCGGGCCCGTGCCTGCGGACGGTGTCCGCGAAGGCGGCGAGCCGTTCGGGCCGGGCGTGGACGCCCTGCCAGGCGCGCCGGATGCGGGCGTAGTCGACGTCGCCGAGCGCCCCGGAACGGGCGGCCTCGCCGAGGCGCGCGGCGGCGTCGGCAAGCCCGGCGCCGCGCAGCTCGGGCCAGTCGGCGAGGTCGGCTTCGGGCGTGGGCGGCGCGGGGCGGGCGGGTTTGCGGCGGCGGACGACGTAGCGCTGCCAGATCTCGGGCACATGGCCGACGCGGGCGAAGAACACCAGCATTCCGCCGCCGACCACGGCGTAGTAGACGTAGCTGGCGTTGGCCCAGGTGGTGGCGTCCGCGCGCCAGGAGTCGGGGGTGAGCACGAGGAGGGGCCACAGCCAGTAGCGGCCGAGGTAGCCGTTCCAGAGCAGGGACCACAGCAGCCAGCCGCTGAGCAGCGAGACGAGCGCGCCGGAGAACAGCCGCCTGGCCGGGACGAGTTCGGGCTCCTCCTGAGGGCGCGGGCGGTGCCCGAGCCGCCATACCCCGGGCTCGGCCTGGGGCCGCGGGGTGCGCAGCCACTCCAGCACGGCGGGGCGGGTGGTGGGGGCGTGCCCCGGCACGGCGGGCGTGCCCGGCGGCATGGGCGGTGCGGGTGCCTCGGGCGGCGGTCCGGCCGGACGGGGCACGGGATTGGCGCGTGTGCCGCGTGCGTCGAATGTGCCTTCGGATTCCATTGAACCGCTGCCCCCTGACCAGCCAGGCCCGCTCTTTGCACCGTCAATCTAGTGCCCCCGCGCGGGTAGTTCAGCGACTCGCGCGGGTGTGGTCGTGCCCGCGGTCGCCGTACGGGGCCGTCGCCCCCGCCGAGTGACGTGCCGCTCCGGCGCCGGGCCGCACGGCCGGCTGGTGCCGTGACCCCGTTCGCCGAGCGCAACCCGGAGACCGACGGCCGCTTCGGGCAGCACCCGCCCTTGCGGCCGGCCTGCCGCCTTCGCCCGGCACCTCCCGTGCGCCGAGCGGCCGAGCGGGCCGCACGCGCCCGGCGGGGGGGCAGCAGGCCACCCGGTCGGATGGCCTCCGCCCCGCCGGACGACGGCGTGCCTGGACACCAACGGCCCGATACGGCCGCCCGCGCCCGGTCCCGAGCGGCACGCCGGGGCGGGGGGCAGCACCCCGCCCCGTGCGTCCGGCGTCGCGGGCCCGGAGCCGATCCGCCCGCCGGGGGAGACGCCCGGCCGCCCCGGCCCTCGCGCGCCCCCGCCTATGGCCGTCGAGGACAACGACACACCCCCAACACTCCCGAACGGCGCATGCCCGCATCCCCTCCCCGCACCTAGCCTGCGGAGAAAGACAAGAAGCGTCCGGATACACCCCCAGGAGCCCCTCATGACCGCAATCCCGCAGGAGCGCCGCGTCGTCACCGCCATCCCCGGCCCGAAGTCGCAGGAGCTTCAGGCCCGCCGTACGGCCACGGTCGCCGGCGGTGTGGGGTCCGTGCTGCCCGTCTTCACGGCCCGTGCGGGCGGCGGGATCATTGAGGACATCGACGGCAACCGCCTGATCGACTTCGGCTCCGGCATCGCCGTGACCTCGGTCGGCGCCTCCGCCGAGGCCGTCGTGCGCCGCGCCTCCGCGCAGCTCGCCGACTTCACCCACACCTGTTTCATGGTCACCCCGTACGAGGGCTACGTGGAGGTCTGCGAGGCGCTCGCCGAGCTGACCCCGGGCGACCACGCCAAGAAGTCCGCGCTGTTCAACTCGGGCGCCGAGGCCGTCGAGAACGCCGTCAAGATCGCCCGCGCGTACACCAAGCGCCAGGCCGTCGTCGTGTTCGACCACGGCTACCACGGCCGCACCAACCTCACGATGGCGCTGACCGCCAAGAACATGCCGTACAAGCACGGCTTCGGCCCGTTCGCCCCCGAGGTCTACCGCGTCCCGGTCGCCTACGGCTACCGCTGGCCCACCGGCCCCGAGA
Source organism: Streptomyces sp. PKU-EA00015 (assembly GCF_013387495.1). Taxonomy (GTDB): domain Bacteria; phylum Actinomycetota; class Actinomycetes; order Streptomycetales; family Streptomycetaceae; genus Streptomyces. The sequence continues at coordinate 82,183 of NZ_JABZEE010000035.1, forward strand.
ACTGCGGCCCCGAGGCCGCCGCCCAGGCCATCGACCAGATCACCAAGCAGATCGGCGCCGAGAACGTCGCCGCGATCATCATCGAGCCGGTCCTCGGCGAGGGCGGCTTCATCGAGCCGGCCAAGGGCTTCCTGCCGGCGATCGTGAAGTTCGCCAACGACAACGGCATCGTCTTCGTCGCCGACGAGATCCAGTCCGGCTTCTGCCGCACCGGCCAGTGGTTCGCCTGCGAGGACGAGGGCATCGTCCCGGACCTGATCACCACCGCCAAGGGCATCGCGGGCGGCCTGCCGCTCGCCGCCGTCACCGGCCGCGCCGAGATCATGGACGCCCCGCACGCGGGCGGCCTCGGCGGCACCTACGGCGGCAACCCGGTGGCCTGCGCCGGTGCGCTCGGCTCCATCGAGACGATGAAGGAGCTCGACCTCAACGGCAAGGCCAAGCGCATCGAGGAGATCATGAAGGGCCGCCTCGCCGAGATCCGGAAGAACGCCCCGAACGGCGCGATCATCGGCGACATCCGCGGCCGCGGCGCCATGATCGCGATCGAACTGGTGAAGGACCCGGAGACCAAGGAGCCGAACGCGGAGGCCGCCGGCGCGCTCGCCAAGGCGTGCCACGCCGAGGGCCTGATCGTCCTCACCTGCGGCACCTACGGCAACGTGCTGCGCTTCCTGCCCCCGCTGGTCATCGGCGAGGACCTCCTGAACGAGGGCCTGGACATCATCGAGCAGGCGTTCGCAGGCATCTGACCGGGGACGACGCAGCCGCTCTGTGAAGAGAGTGTGGGGGGCCGATGGCGGGATGGGAATCCGTCTGTCGGTCACCCCGGCCTCTGCCGTACGGTTTCTGCAGATGAGAGAAACACCCAGCTCGCGGGGAACCGCGGGCGACCCCGGGCCGGAGCCCCCCCCAGCCCCGACCCGGTCGTGCCACAGCGCACACCACTGGAGCCTCACGCTCCGGAACTCCTCACCGATCGGATGGCCGCCCGCCCCAAACCCCCCGGGGCGCGCGGCGAACCGGTCCGGCCGGCCGCATCGGAACCACCCCCCCCCTGTTCCGATGCGGCCGGCCTCTCGGCGTCTGCGGGCCGCCGCGCTCGCGGTGTGCTGCACGCTCTTCGCACTGATCACCTGGCAGGTCGCCGCGCACGGACCGCTGCGGAGGGCGGACGAACGCCTCGGGCGCGCCGTCTTCCGCGACGTGCCCGACGCGCTGACCGAACCGCTCGCCGACCTCGGCAGCATGACCGTCGCCCTGCCCGTGCTCGCCGCCGCCCTCGTGTGGACGCTGTGGCGCAGCGGACGGTGGCGGCCCGTGGCGGCCACCGTGCTCGTCATGGCGGCGGTGCCCGCGCTGGTGATCCCGCTCAAGGCGTGGATCGCCCGCCCGGGGCCGCTGGAGCCGGGCACGGGCTGGTACCCGTCGGGGCACACCGCGACCGCGATGGTCGCCTACTGCGGCGCCGCGCTGCTCCTCGCCCCGCACACGCGCCGCCGGTGGCCGATGCCTGTCGCCGCGGTGCTCACGGTGGCGACGGGCATCGGGCTCGTGCTGCGCGGCTACCACTGGCCGCTGGACGTGGCGGGCAGCTGGTGCCTGTTCGGCGCGGTGCTGCTGGTGCTCAGCTCCAGCCGGTCCGACCGGCCACGAAGCCGCCGTCGCGGGTGAGTTCGGCGTCGGCGGCCGTCGCGCGCTCTCAGCGCCCCCGGCCCTCACCGCCCGCCGTCCGGCCCGGGAAGGGCACGACCATCCAGGTGCCCTCGCCCCCCGTGCGGATGCCGGTGCCCACCCGGCGCCCGGCGGTGCCCGGCGGCACGAGGAAGCCCATGCGCGCCGCGCCGAACCCGGCGAGGACCCGTCCCAGCCGGTCGACCAGCCGGGTCAGCTGTCGAACCCGAGACCGAGCCGGTCCAGCGTCCGCAGCCACACATTGCGCCGCCCGCCGTTGGCGTCCGCCCTGGCCAGCGACCACTTGGTGAGCCCGATGCCGGCCCAGGCGACGGGCTCGGGCGGGAACGGCAGCGGCTTGCTGCGCACCATCGTCAACGCGGTGCGTTCGGTGCGCTCGCCGCCCAGAAGGTCGAGCATCACATCGGCGCCGAACCGGGTCGCGCCGACGCCGAGGCCGGTGAACCCCGCGGCGTAGGCGACCCTGCCGCGGTGCGCGGTGCCGAAGAACGCGGCGAACCGCGAGCACGTGTCGATGGCCCCGCCCCATGCATGGCTGAACCGGAGCCCCTCCAGCTGCGGGAAGCAGCGGAAGAAGTGCCCGGCGAGCCTCAGGTACGTCTCGGGCCGGTGGTCCAGCTCGGCGCTGAGCCGGCCGCCGAACGGATAGACCGCGTCGTAACCGCCCCACAGGATGCGGTGGTCGGCGGTGATGCGGAAGTAGTGGAACTGGTTGGCGCTGTCGCCGAGTCCCTGCCTGCGCTTCCAGCCCACGGAGGCGAGCTGTTCGCTGCTGAGCGGTTCGGTCATCAGGGCGTAGTCGTAGACCGGAACGGTGTACGGGCGCACCCGCTTGACCAGTGACGGGAACACGTTGGTGCCGAGCGCGACCCGCCGGGCCAGGACACGGCCGTACGGGGTGCGTACGGCCATGCCCGGTCCGCAGGCCGCGAGTTCGAGCCCGCGGGTGTTCTCGTAGACGCGGACACCGAGGCCGAGGCACGCCCGCTTGAGTCCCCAGGCGAGCTTGGCCGGGTGCAGCATGGCGACGCCGTCGCGGTCCCACAGACCTCCGAGGAAGGTCGGCGAGTCGACCTCGGCGCGCACGGCGTCCCGGTCGAGCATCTCGAGTCCGCCGAAGCCGAGCCGGGTCGCCTCCTCGTGCAGCTCGTGGAGTTCGGTGAGCTGGTGGGGCTCGGTGGCCACGTCGATCTCGCCGGTGCGCTCGAAGTCGCAGTCGATCCCGTAGCGGGCGACGGTGTCCTCGATCGCGTCCAGGTTGCGCGCCCCGAGATCCTCCAGCTTCGCGATCTCGTCCGGCCAGCGGGCGAGGCCGTTGCCGAGGCCGTGGGTGAGGGATGCGGCGCAGAACCCGCCGTTGCGCCCGGAGGCGGCCCATCCCGCCTCCCGGCCCTCGATCAGGACGACGTCGCGCCCGGGGTCACGCTCCTTGGCGAGGAGCGCCGTCCACAGGCCGCTGTAGCCACCGCCGACGACGAGGAGGTCACAGCGTTCGGTGCCGGTGAGGGCGGGCAGCGCGCCCGGTCTGCCGGGGTCGTCCAGCCAGAAGGGGACGGGCTGGGCGTCGGCGAGCGACGAGGCGAAGGTCATGGCGGCGGGGGCCATGGTTTCCACTCCTTAGCGGCCCGGGGGCCTACTGGGGCAGCCCGGCTTTGTTGCGCCGGTTGCTGACGACCTGGCCCGCGACGACGATCAGCACGGCGACGGCGAACATGGCCGTGCCGATGACGTTGATCTGCACGGGCGTACCGCGCTGGGCCGAACCCCACACGAACATGGGGAAGGTGACGGTGTTTCCGGAGTTGAAGTTGGTGATGATGAAGTCGTCGAAGGACAGCGCGAAGGCGAGCATCGCACCGGCCGCGATTCCGGGGGCGGCGATCGGCAGGGTGACCCGCAGGAACGTCTGCACGGGTCCCGCGTACAGGTCGCGGGCGGCCTCCTCCAGACGCGGGTCCATCGACATCACGCGTGCCTTGACGGCAACCACCACGAAGCTGAGGCAGAACATGGTGTGGGCGATGAGGATGGTCCAGAAGCCCAGCTGTACGCCCAGGTTGAGGAAGAGCGTGAGCAGCGAGGCGGCCATCACCACCTCGGGCATCGCCATCGGCAGGAAGATCAGCGAGTTGATCGTGCCGCGTGCGCGGAAGCGGTACCGCACGAGCGCGAACGCGATCATCGTGCCGAGGAGGGTCGCGCCGATGGTCGCCCACAGCGCGATCTGCAGGGACAGCGTGAGCGAGCCGCACAGGTCGGCCACACCGCACGGGTCCTTCCACGCGTCGGTGGAGAACTCCTGCCAGGAGTAGTTGAACCGCCCCGCCGGCTTGTTGAAGGAGAACACCATCACGACGATGTTCGGCACGATCAGGTACGCGAGCGTCAGCAGGCCCGCGACCACCACGAGGTTGCGCTTTATCCAACGCATCAGACCAGGTCCTCCGTTCCGGCCCGGCGGATGTAGACGGTGACCATGATCAGCACGATCGCCATCAGGATGAACGACAGCGCGGCCGCCGTCGGGTAGTCGAGCACCCGCAGGAACTGCGACTGGATGACGTTGCCGATCATGCGCGTGTCGGTGGAGCCCAGCAGTTCGGCGTTGACGTAGTCGCCGCTCGCGGGGATGAACGTGAGCAGCGTTCCCGAGACGACGCCCGGCATGGACAACGGGAACGTCACCTTGCGGAAGACCGTGGCGGGCGTCGCGTACAGGTCGCCGGCCGCCTCGTGGAGCCGCGGATCGATCCGTTCCAAAGACGTGTACAGCGGAAGGATCATGAACGGCAGGAAGTTGTACGTCAGACCGGTGACGACGGCGAGCGGGGTGGCGAGGACGCGGTCGCCCTCGGTCATCCCGAGCCAGCTGGTGACGTCGAGGAACCCGACGGTGTTCAGGACCTCCACCACCGGTCCGCCGTCCGCGAGGATCGACTTCCAGGCGAGCGTACGGATCAGGAAGCTGGTGAAGAACGGGGCGATGACCAGCACCAGCAGGAGATTGCGCCAGCGGCCCGCCCGGAAGGCGATCAGGTAGGCGAGCGGGTAGCCGAGCAGCAGACACAGGACCGTGGCGGTGCCCGCGTACAGCAGCGACCGCAGGAACTGCGGGTAGTACTCGGTCAGCGCGTCCCAGTAGGTCGCGAAGTGCCAGGTGACCTCGAAGCCCTGCTCAAGGGAGCCGGTCTGCACGGAGGTCGACGCCTGGTAGACGAGCGGGAGCGCGAAGAACACGAGCAGCCACAGGATGCCCGGCAGCAGCAGCCAGTACGGGACGAGCCGGCGGCGCACGGAGGTCTTGTGGGCCGGTGGTCCGGCGGGGGTCGGGGCGGCGGGCGGCGCCTCGGTGACGGTCATGGCGTCTCCTCCACCGTCTCCACACCCGCGGTGATGTCCTGGGCTGCGTCGAGGCCGAAGGTGTGCTCCGGGTTCCAGTGCAGGACGACCTCGGCGCCCGGTACGAGCCCCGCGCGGTGCTCCACGTTCTGTGCGTAGACCTCGATCGCCCGGCCCGCGGGGCTCTCCACGACGTACTGCGTGGAGACGCCGATGAAGGAGGAGTCCACGATCCGGCCGGTGACGGCGTTCCGGCCGGGGGCGACGGAGTCTGCCTCGTCGGCGGCGGTGAGGGAGATCTTCTCGGGGCGTACGCCCACCAGCAGCCTGCCGCCGGCGCGCACCGCGTCGGGACAGCGGTCTGCGGGCAGACGCAGCTTGCCGCCGCTCGCGGTGACGACGACCTCGTCGCCGCTGCTGTCCACGACTTCCGCCTCGATGAGGTTGGAGGTGCCGAGGAAGTTGGCGACGAAGGTGGTGCGGGGGTTCTCGTAGAGCTCGGCGGGTGCGCCGAGCTGCTCGACCCGGCCGCCGTTCATGACCGCGACCGTGTCGGCCATGGTCATGGCCTCCTCCTGGTCGTGGGTGACGTGGACGAAGGTGATGCCGACCTCGGTCTGGATGCGCTTGAGCTCCAGCTGCATCTGGCGGCGCAGCTTCAGGTCGAGCGCGCCGAGCGGCTCGTCGAGCAGGAGGACCTGAGGGTGGTTGATCAGCGCGCGGGCGACGGCGACGCGCTGCTGCTGGCCGCCGGAGAGCTGGTGCGGCTTGCGGTGGGCGAAGTCGCCGAGCTGGACGAGGTCGAGCATGTCGCCGACCTGTTTCGTCACGGATTTGACGCCGCGGCGGCGCAGTCCGAAGGCGATGTTCTCGCGGATGCTCAGGTGCGGGAAGAGCGCGTAGCTCTGGAACACGGTGTTGACCGGGCGCTTGTGCGGCGGCAGGGCTGTGACGTCGCGCGCGCCGAGCGAGACGGTTCCGGTGGAGGGGTCCTCCAGGCCGGCGATCATGCGCAAGGTGGTGGTCTTTCCGCAGCCGGACGCGCCGAGCAGGGCGAAGAACGACCCCTGCGGGACGGTCAGGTCGAGCGGGTGGACGGCGGTGAAGGAGCCGTAGGTCTTGCTGATCCCGGAGAGGCGGACGTCGCCGCCCTCTGTCTTCTCAGTCATGGGTCGCGGTCCCAGGTGTGTCGGGTCGTCAGGACAGGGGCGGTCAGGCGCCGATGAGCTTGGCGAACTTCTCTTCGTACGCCGTCTCTTCCTCGCTGCTGAGCGAACGGAAGGAGTGGGACTTGGCCGCCATGGCCTCGTCCGGAATGATCAGCGGGTTCTCGGCCAGCGCGGGGTCGATCTTCGCCAGTTCCGGGCCGACTCCGGCGACCGGGGTGACGTAGTTGATGTACGCGGCGAGCTTCGCGGCCACCGGCAGCTCGTAGTAGTAGTCGATCAGCCGGGTGGCGTTCTTCCGGTGCCGTGCCTGGGCCGGGACCAGCAGGTTGTCGGTGGCCGTCATGTAGCCGGCGACGGGGATCGCATAGCGGATGTCGGGGTTGTCGACCTGGAGCTGGATCAGGTCGCCGGCCCAGGCGATGCAGGCGGCGATGTCGCCCTTGTCGAGGTCCGAGGTGTAGTCGTTGCCGGTGAAGCGGCGGATCTGCTTCTTGTCGACGGCCTTCTGGAGCCTGCCGAGCGCGGCGTCGTAGTCGGCGTCGGTGACCTTGACCGGGTCCTTGCCCATGTCGAGGAGGGTCATGCCGACCGTGTCGCGCATCTCGGTGAGGAAGCTGACCCGGCCCTTGAGCCTCGGGTCGTCCAGCAGCTGGGTGACGGAGTCCACCTTGCGGCCGCCGGTGGCCTTGATGTTGTAGGCGATGACGGTGGGGATGCCCGTCCAGGGGTAGCTGTAGGCGCGGCCCGGGTCCCAGTCGGGGCTGCGGAACTGCGGAGAGAGGTTGGCGTAGGCGTTCGGCAGCAGTGAGGGGTCGAGCTTCTGCGCCCAGCCGAGGCGGATGATCCGCGCGGCCAGCCAGTCGGTGACGTTGATCAGGTCGCGGCCGGTGTCCTGCCCGGCCGCGAGCTGCGGCTGGATCTTGCCGAAGAACTCGACGTTGTCGTTGATGTCCTCGGTGTACTTGACCGTGATCCCGGTCCGCCGGGTGAACTCCTGCAGCGTCGGACGGCTCTTCTCGTCCTCGCTGATGTCCATGTACTCGGTCCAGTTGGAGAAGGTCAGCCGCTTCTCCTTGTCCGAGAAGTCGTCGGAGCCCTCGGCCCCGGCCTCGCGCTTGGCCGGCGGGATGCCGCAGGCGCTCAGCAGGCCGGCGCCGCCGGCCGTGAGTGCGCCGATGCCGGACGCGCGCAGCAGTGAACGGCGGGAGAGGGCACCCCGGCCGTTGGTCAGGCTGCGCCGCATCGCGGCGATCTGCGCCGCCGAGAGGCGCTCGGACTCGTACTGCTCCATGACGCTCTGCCCTTTCGGGTGGGTTCGGCCGCTTGTCACGCGGCCTGACACCACGCGGCGGTAGCCGCATGTCGTTACGGACGGTCCCCGAAGATCGTGCGGTGCCAGTCCTTCCTGGCGATCGCGGTGTTGTCGTACATGACGTGCTTGACCTGCGTGTACTCCTCGAAGGAGTACGCCGACATGTCCTTGCCGAAGCCGGATGCCTTGTATCCGCCGTGCGGCATCTCGCTGATGATCGGAATGTGGTCGTTGACCCAGACGCAGCCCGCCTTGATCTCCCGGGTGGCCCGACCGGCCCGGTAGACGTCGCGGCTCCAGGCGGAGGCGGCGAGTCCGTAGGGCGTGTCGTTGGCGAGGGCGATGCCCTCGTCGTCGGTGTCGAAGGGGAGCACGACCAAGACGGGGCCGAAGATCTCGGACTGGACGATCTCGCTGTCCTGGGCGGCCCCTGTGATCAGCGTAGGCCGGTAGTACGCACCACGCTTGAGGTCGCCCTGGGGCGCTTCGCCGCCGGTCACGACGGTGGCATAGGCGCGCGCCCGGTCGACGAAACCGGCGACGCGGTCGCGCTGGAGGTGCGACACGAGCGGGCCGAGGTCGGTCGCGGGATCGAGGGGGTCCCCGAGCCGGACCGTGGCCATCAGGTCGGCGACGGCGGCGACGAAGGCGTCGTACAGCGGCCGCTGCACATAGGCGCGGGTGGCCGCCGTGCAGTCCTGGCCCGAGTTGATGAGGGAGCCCGCGACCGCGCCGTGGGCGGCGGCCTCGACGTCGGCGTCGTCGAAGACCACGAAGGGGGCCTTGCCGCCGAGTTCCAGGTGCAGCCGCTTGACGCTCGCGGTGGCGATCTCCGCGACGCGCTTGCCGACGGCGGTGGAGCCGGTGAACGAGGTCATGGCGATGTCCGGATGGCCGACCAGGTGCTCGCCCGCGTCCCTGCCCGCCCCGTTGACGATGTTGACGACGCCGTCGGGGACGCCCGCCTGTGCGGCGGCCTCGGCGAACATCAGCGAGGTGAGCGGGGTGATCTCGGCCGGCTTGAGGACGATGGTGTTCCCCGCCGCGATCGCCGGGAGGATCTTCCAGGCCGCCATCTGGAGCGGGTAGTTCCAGGGCGCGATCGAGCCGACCGTCCCGATGGGCTCCCGCCGTACGTACGAGGTGTGTTCGCCGCTGTACTCACCGGCCGACTGGCCCTGGAGGTGGCGGGCGGCCCCGGCGAAGAAGGCGGTGTTGTCCACGGTTCCGGGGACGTCGAACTCGGTCGTGAGCTTGATCGGCTTGCCGCACTGGACGGACTCCGTGTGCGCCAGGTCCTCTGCCCGGTCGGCGAGCACGCCCGCGAACCGGTGCAGCGCGTCCGAGCGTTCGCCCGGGGTGGCACCCGCCCAGCCGGGAAGCGCCTCACGCGCGGCGGCGACGGCGGCGTCGACGTCCGAGGCCGACGCGAGCTCGTAGGTGTGGACGGTCTCGCCCGTCGCCGGGTTCACCACGTCCTGCGTACGACCCGAGGTACCGGATCGAAGCCGTCCGCCGATGTACTGCGTGCCGGCCGCGAAGCGGTCCTGCATCGGGTGGCCGTTGCCCATGATGCTCTCCGTTGTTCCAGCTCGAAGTGAGTGCCGATCCTGGCAGAGGGTGACCCACGCAACAAGGGATTCCGTTGTTGCCTTTTGATTACGCGACGGAATCGGTCGACCATGTGTCGCGTGAGCGAGGCCGTCCCGCGACGGACTGTCGGGGGCGGCTGACAGACTCGCGTGCATGGGGACAGACGAACTGATCAAGCTGGCCGCCGAGGGACAGCGAATCAAGTACCTGCACTTCTGGGGGCATGCGCCGCGCCGCGACGGCCGGATCGGAGCGAGCTGCCTGAGTCAGTGGTGGCCCTCGCCGTTCGAGGTCGACGGCGTGCGGTACGCGACCGCGGAGCACTGGATGATGGCGGCCAAGGCCCGGCTCTTCGGAGACGCGGATGCGGAACACCGGGCACTGCAGGCGAAGAGCCCCGCCGAGGCGAAGAAGGCGGGGCGGCTGGTGCGCGGCTTCGACGAGGCGATATGGCGGCGCGAGCGGTTCGCGATCGTGCGTGACGGCAGCGTCCACAAGTTCGGCCAGGACGCCGCGCTGCGGGACTTCCTGCTGGGCACCGGCGACCGGGTGCTCGTGGAGGCCAGCCCGGTCGACCGCATCTGGGGCATCGGGCTGGCCGCGAACGACGAGCGGGCGCAGGACCCGGCACGCTGGCGCGGGCTCAACCTGCTGGGGTTCGCGCTGATGGAGGCGCGTGAGGAGCTGCGGGGACAGGAGCAGGCCCCGGTGCGGCGGGCCCTCGCGGGGGAAGGCCCGCCGACGTCACGGGCGGGCGACGTCAGCGAGTGACGTCGACGACCAGGTGGTTCGAGTAGCTGTCGTAGTCGTAGTCGTCCTGCCTCTTCTTCTCCTCGTTGATCGCCGTGGTGATGCCCCAGGCGACGAGGGCGATGAAGATGAGGCCGAGAACGATGCCGATGGAACCGAGGATGATGCCGGCCAGCGCCATGCCGCCGTTGGTGGCCTCGCCCCGCTGGGCCCGCTTGCGGCCGAGGATGCCGAAGATCAGCGCGAGCACGCCGAGGATGATGCCGACGATCCCGTACAGGCAGAACAGGCACACGGACAGGATGCCGAGCACCATCGCGGTGATGCCCATGCCGTTCGCCGGGCTCGGCGTCCAGCCCGGGTTCGGTCCGGCGTACGGCGCGTAGCCGGGGTAGGCGGCGCCGTACGGGTCGGAGGGTGCGCCGAAGCCCTCCGTGGGTGCGCCGAAGCCGCCCGCGGAGGCGGGGGGCTGGGGCAGGCTCGTGGCGGCCGGGTAGCCGTAGCCGGGCGCGGGCCCGCCCGGTGCGACCGGGGGCGGCGGCACGGAGCCGGTGTCGCCGGGCATCCCGATGACCGTCGGCTGGTCGTGCACGCTCGGCGGCGTGGGTGCGGACTGCGGCTTGTCCAGCGGCACCCTGTCCTGCGGGGCCCCGCCGGCCGGCGGGGCCCACGGGTCGTTCGGCTGGGGCGCGCCCGCCGGCCCGCCCTGGTTGCCGTGGTTGTCAGACATGGATCTCCCCCATAGGTGGTCCGGTCATGCTACGACCTCGGTCCCGGCCCCGACCGGCCGCCTACGATGATCCCCTCACCAGGCGCGGCGCATCGCACACGGAGGTACCCGATGACCGATCTGCACCCCTTCATCGCAGGGCTGCCCAAGGCCGAACTGCATGTGCACCACGTCGGATCGGCCTCCCCCCGCATCGTCGCCGAACTGGCCGCGAACCACCCCGACTCCAAGGTGCCGACCGACCCCGAGGCCCTGGCCGACTACTTCACCTTCACCGACTTCGCGCACTTCGTCGAGGTCTACCTCTCGGTCGTGGACCTGGTCCGCACCCCGGACGACGTACGGCTCCTCACCTTCGAGGTGGCCCGCGACATGGCCCGGCAGAACATCCGCTACGCGGAGCTGACGATCACTCCGTTCTCCTCGACCCGCCGCGGCATCGAGGAGAAGGCGTTCATGGCCGCGATCGAGGACGCCCGCAAGGCGGCCGAGAGTGAGCTCGGGGTCGTACTGCGCTGGTGCTTCGACATCCCGGGCGAGGCGGGCCTGGAGGCGGCCGAGGAGACGGCGCGGCTCGCGGTGGACCTGCGCCCGGAGGGCCTCGTGTCGTTCGGGCTCGGCGGTCCCGAGATCGGCGTGCCGCGCCCGCAGTTCAAGCCGTACTTCGACCGCGCGATCGCCGCGGGCCTGCACTCCGTGCCTCATGCGGGCGAGACGACGGGACCGCAGACGGTCTGGGACGCGCTGAACGACCTGCGTGCCGAACGCATCGGCCACGGCACCAGCTCCCCGCAGGACGCGAGGCTGCTGGCGCACCTCGCCGAGCGGCGCATCCCGCTGGAGGTCTGCCCCACCTCCAACATCGCCACGCGGGCGGTCGTCGACCTCGACGAGCACCCGATCAAGGAGATGGTCGCGGCGGGTGTGCTGGTGACGATCAACAGCGACGACCCGCCGATGTTCGGCACCGACCTCAACAACGAGTACGCGGTCGCCGCCCGCCTGCTCGGCCTCGACGAGCGCGGTCTGGCCGACCTCGCGAAGAACGCCGTCGAGGCGTCGTTCCTGGACGCGGCGGGCAAGTCCCGTATCGCCGCCGAGATCGACGAGTACACCGCCGCGTGGCTCGCCCGCTGACCGGGCCCGGCGCCCCAACGGACGCCGGGGACCCGCGTCCGGTCACCGTCGTCGCCCACCGCTGCGACCCCTACCGGGCGCGGGAGAACACCCTGCCGTCGCTGCGGTCGGCGATCGAGCACGGGGCGGACGCGGTCGAGATCGACGTACGTCTGACCCGCGACGGCGTGCCCGTGCTGCTGCACGACGACTCGCTGCGGCGGCTGTGGGGGCGCGACGTGCCGCTCGCGCGGCTGACGCACGCCGAGATCGAGTCCCTGACCGGCGGCGGTGTGCCGACGCTGCCGCAGGCGCTGGCCGAGGCGGGCGAGCACCGTCTGATGATCGATCTGCCCGGCGCCACGGCGGAGTCGGTGCGCACCGTGGTGGGCGCCGTCCGCGCATGCGGCGCCGGTGAGCGGGTGTACTACTGCGCGGGACCTGCGACCATGCTCGCCGTCCGGTCCGCCGACCCGTCGGCCGAGCTCGCGATGACCTGGACGACGCTCGCCCCGCCGCGCCCGATGCTGCTGGACGCGGTGCGGCCGCGCTGGCTGAACTACCGGTTCGGTCTGATCGGACGGGAGTTGACCGACCGGGTCCACCGGCAGGGCATGCTGGTGTCGGCCTGGACCGCGGACACCCGGCGCACGATGCGCCGGCTGGTCGCCTGCGGTGTGGACTCGATCACCACCAACCGTGTGGACACGCTCGGCGCCGTACTGCGCGAGGCGCGGCTCTCGCAGGGACTGGGCGGGTGACCGGACGGCCTGGCACCGGCATACGCCGACGGACGCCACGCCGTCCGGCAGCCTCTCGTGCTGACGCGTCCGACACCGGAGCCGGGCGGCGAGGGAGTGACGGACCGCCCGAGCCGTCGGCGCCCCGGGGGTCCGGACCGGCGGCGCGTCAGGCGCCCGCCGGGCCGGTACGGTGGCCGGCCGCCTCAGGGCTCGGTTCACCTCCGGGGCGCTCGCCCGCGGCGACCAGTGCCTCCAGTCGCTTGATCCTGCGGCGCACGGCGTACAGCGGGATCACTCCGAAGACCCCGAAGGACATGTCGATGACCGACCACCAGAAGGGGATCCCGCGGACCGGACCGCAGATCAGCGCGAGCGGGATGATCCCGGCGCACGCGATCATGCCGAACTCGACCACCCAGATGTTGCGCACCGGATCGCGGTAGGGCCCGTAGAAGGCGACCGCGATCACCAGGTGCGCGAAGGCCAGCCAGTCGGTGCCGTACAGCACGAAGGGATAGGCCTCTTCGGTGGCGTCGAGTCCCTCGCGCACCCGGCCGATCCACTCCGCGAGGCCGGGCAGGTGCTCCGGGACGGGCGAGGCGTCGGAGTTCAGCAGCCCCTCCAGCCAGCGGAGTTCGGTGACGAGCGGAAAGGCGGTCGCGCCGCTGAGCACCAGGCACACGACGAAGAGGACCAGCCACACGCGTATTCCCCGCAGGAGGACTTGTCGCTCACTCATGGCGTCACACTACGCAAGAAGTGAACGTGTTCAAAAGCGAGTCACGCAGTGACTCTCCTGGCGATCAGGTGCGAGACGGCGGTGGCGCCCGCGGCCAGGGCGAGACCGAGCGCCGCGTCCCGCGCCCGCGCGGGACGCAGCACCCCGGCGCGCCGCAGCCGGCCCCGCGCCCAGAGCGTGAACGGCACCACGATCAGCGGTGAGGTCACCGAACCCGGCGTGTAGCCGCGGACGGCGGCCGCCTGGGCGAGATGGACCAGACCGTGCAGCCCGAAGCCGTCCAACGCGCCCTGGTAGAAGCCGGACCGGCCGCCCGAGCGGTGACCGGCGACGGCGGCGGAGCCGACGATCGCGGCCATCACGCCCACGGCGGCCGCGAACTCCCGCTCGTCGACCGCATCCATCGCGCGCCACACGCGCTCCGGCGCCTGCGGGAACCGCCTGCGCAGCACGGGCACGTTCTCACGGAGCCAGCGCGGTCCGGTGGCCAGCTCCTCGGCGTCGTGGAGGACCCAGGCGGCCAACAGGCCATACGTGACAAGGGAGTTCAGGCGGTCATCGCTCATGATCGCCAGTCTGCCCCACCCGGGCGCCTCGGGTACGGAAAAGGGGCGGGGCGGGGAAACCTCCCCGCCCCGCCCCTCGCGACCGGGTGCGATCAGCCGTCCAGCGACGTCATCACGTGCTTGATCCGCGTGTAGTCGTCGAACCCGTACGCCGACAGGTCCTTGCCGTAGCCCGACTTCTTGAAGCCGCCGTGCGGCATCTCCGCCACCAGCGGGATGTGCGTGTTGATCCAGACGCAGCCGAAGTCCAGCGCCTTCGACATGCGCATCGCGCGCGCGTGGTCCTTGGTCCACACCGACGACGCCAGCGCGTACTCCACGCCGTTCGCCCACTCCAGCGCCTGCGCCTCGTCCGAGAAGGACTGGACGGTGATCACCGGGCCGAAGACCTCGTTCTGGATGATCTCGTCGTCCTGCTTGAGGCCGGAGACGACGGTCGGGGCGTAGAAGTAGCCCTTGTCGCCCACGCGGTGGCCGCCCGCCTCCACCTTGGCGTGCGCCGGCAGACGGTCGATGAAGCCGGTGACCTGCGCCAGCTGGTTGGCGTTGTTGAGCGGGCCGAAGAGCACGTCGTCGTCGTCCGGCGCACCCGTCTTCGTCTCCGACGCGGCCTTCGCCAGCGCCGCCACGAACTCGTCGTGGATCGACTCCTGCACGAGCACGCGCGTGGCCGCCGTACAGTCCTGGCCGGCGTTGAAGAAGCCCGCGACCGAGATGTCCTCGACGGCCTTGGCGATGTCGGTGTCCTCGAAGACCACGACCGGCGCCTTGCCGCCGAGCTCCAGGTGGACGCGCTTGACGTCCTTGGCGGCGGACGCGGCGACCTGGATGCCGGCGCGGACGGAGCCGGTGATGGAGGCCATCGCCGGCGTCGGGTGCTCGACCATCGCGCGGCCGGTCTCGCGGTCGCCGCAGATGACGTTGAAGACGCCCTTGGGCACCACGGAGCCGATGATCTCGGCGATCAGCACGGTCGACGCCGGGGTGGTGTCGGACGGCTTGAGCACCACGGTGTTGCCCGCGGCGAGCGCCGGGGCGAACTTCCACACGGCCATCATCATCGGGTAGTTCCACGGCGCGACCTGGGCGCAGACGCCGACCGGCTCGCGGCGGACGATGGAGGTCATGCCCTCCATGTACTCGCCCGCGGAGCGGCCTTCCAGCATGCGCGCGGCGCCCGCGAAGAAGCGGATCTGGTCCACCATCGGCGGGACCTCTTCGGTACGGGTCAGCCCGAGCGGCTTGCCCGTGTTCTCCGACTCGGCCGCGATCAGGTCCTCTGCCCTCTCCTCGAAGGCGTCCGCGATCTTCAGGAGCACCTTCTGGCGCTCGGCGGGCGTGGTGTCACGCCAGGCGGGGAACGCGGCGGCGGCGGCCTCCATGGCGGCGTCGACGTCAGCCTGTCCGGAGAGCGGCGACGTGGCGTACACCTCGCCGGTGACGGGGTTGACGACGTCGATGGTCCGGCCGTCGGCGGCGTCCCTGAACTCCCCGTTGATGTAGTTGCGCAGACGACGCAGCTCGGTGGTCACTGTTGCCACCCCTCCTGTCAGATGTCCGATGGGTGAGACACCCCACCCTAATCGCTTCTGCGACGTTTTCAACAGGCCTGACCGCCCCCAACTTCGGATTCAGTGAGATTCGACCGCCTGAACAACGAATTTCATCACTCAGGGCTTGCCAGATCGACGGGTACCGGTGCAGAGTGAGCTCGTGGCCAGTCGTAGCGCAGACTCCAGGAACCAGGTCGGCAGCGGTTCGTCGTCCCCGACGATCGACGCCGTCTCCCTCGCGATCATCGAACAGCTTCAAGAGGACGGACGCCGTCCGTACGCGGCGATCGGCAAGGCCGTGGGCCTTTCCGAGGCGGCCGTGCGACAGCGCGTCCAGAAGCTGCTCGATCAAGGCGTGATGCAGATCGTCGCCGTCACGGACCCGCTCACCGTGGGCCTGCGACGCCAGGCGATGGTCGGCATCAAGGTCGAGGGAGACCTCGACCCCGTGGCGGATGCGCTCACGGCCATGGCCGAGTGCGAGTACGTGGTGATGACCGCGGGCTCCTTCGACCTGATGGTGGAGATCGTCTGCGAGGACGACGACCACCTGCTCGAAGTGATCAACAAGCGGATCCGTGCGCTCCCCGGCGTGCGCTCCACCGAGAGCTTCGTCTACCTCAAGCTCAAGAAGCAGACCTATATGTGGGGAACCCGATAGCCGTGAGCAAGGACCTCTCCAAGACCGCCTACGACCACCTGTGGATGCACTTCACCCGCATGTCGTCGTACGAGAACGCACCCGTGCCCACCATCGTTCGTGGTGAGGGCACCTACATCTTCGACGACAAGGGCAAGCGCTACCTGGACGGCCTCGCCGGCCTCTTCGTGGTCCAGGCGGGCCACGGCCGCAGGGAGCTCGCCGAGGTCGCCGCCAAGCAGGCACAGGAGCTGGCGTTCTTCCCCGTGTGGTCCTACGCCCACCCGAAGGCCGTCGAGCTCGCCGAGCGCCTCGCGCACCAAGCCCCCGGCGACCTCAACAAGGTCTTCTTCACCACCGGCGGCGGCGAGGCCGTCGAGACCGCCTGGAAGCTCGCCAAGCAGTACTTCAAGCTCCAGGGCAAGCCGACCAAGTACAAGGTCATCTCGCGTGCGGTCGCCTACCACGGCACCCCGCAGGGCGCCCTGTCCATCACCGGCCTGCCGGCCCTCAAGGCCCCCTTCGAGCCGCTGGTCCCCGGCGCGCACAAGGTGCCGAACACCAACATCTACCGCGCCCCGATCCACGGCGACGACCCGGAGGCCTTCGGCCGCTGGGCCGCCGACCAGATCGAGCAGCAGATCCTCTTCGAGGGCCCCGAGACCGTCGCCGCGGTCTTCCTGGAGCCCGTGCAGAACGCGGGCGGCTGCTTCCCGCCCCCGCCCGGGTACTTCCGGCGCGTCCGCGAGATCTGCGACCAGTACGACGTGCTGCTGGTCTCCGACGAGGTCATCTGCGCCTTCGGCCGCCTCGGCACGACGTTCGCCTGTGACAAGTTCGGCTACGTGCCGGACATGATCACCTGCGCCAAGGGCATGACCTCGGGCTACTCCCCGATCGGCGCCTGCATCGTCTCGGACCGCCTCGCGGAGCCGTTCTACAAGGGCGACAACACCTTCCTGCACGGCTACACCTTCGGCGGCCACCCGGTCTCCGCCGCCGTGGGTATCGCCAACCTCGACCTCTTCGAGAACGAGAAGCTCAACCAGCACGTGCTCGACAACGAGGGCAACTTCCTGTCGACGCTGCAGAAGCTGCACGACCTGCCGATCGTCGGCGACGTCCGCGGCAACGGCTTCTTCTACGGCATCGAGCTGGTGAAGGACAAGGTCACCAAGGAGTCCTTCAACGACGAGGAGACCGAGCGCGTCCTGTACGGCTTCCTCTCCAAGGCGCTGTTCGACGCCGGCCTGTACTGCCGGGCCGACGACCGCGGCGACCCGGTCATCCAGCTGGCGCCGCCGCTGATCTCCGACCAGTCGACCTTCGACGAGATCGAGCAGATCCTGCGCTCGGTCCTCACCGAGGCCTGGACGAAGCTCTAGCCTCCCCAGGCTCCGGCGCCCGCACGAACGGCCCGGGTACCCCCATCCGAGTGAGATGGGCGGTGCCCGGGCCGCGTGCTTCCCCGGACCCCGGCAGTGACTCCCTAGCGTGCCCAGTGACCGATCGGCCCTGTCTTCGTTCCCCCGTAAGGGGGGCCGGAAATCTGATCAGAACCGAGGTGTACGCGATGGTGGTCCCGCCGGACAACGACGTGATCTGGGCTCGTTCCCTGCACCACTCCCACCGCGGCTCCCCGGCGCTCGTCGGGGTGTCGCTCGGAGTACGCGAGGGCGAGATCCTCGCCGTGCACGGAGCGCGGGGCAGCGGAAAGACCACGCTCCTGCGGTGCCTTTCCGGCCAGCTCGTGCCGCAGGAGGGCGAGGTGTGGTTCAACAGCACACCCGTCCACACCATGCCCCCGCTCCGGCGCGAGCGGCTGCGGCGCGACCGCTTCGGCTGGATCG
Organism: Streptomyces sp. PKU-EA00015; assembly: GCF_013387495.1. Taxonomy (GTDB): domain Bacteria; phylum Actinomycetota; class Actinomycetes; order Streptomycetales; family Streptomycetaceae; genus Streptomyces. The sequence continues at coordinate 99,978 of NZ_JABZEE010000035.1, forward strand.
ACCCCGAACCGACCCTCGTCCCCGAGCTGCGTGCATGGGAGAACGTCGCCCTGCCGCTGCTGCTGTGCGGCGCCTCCCACCGCTCGGCCAGGAGGACCGCTCTGGAGTGGATGGACCGCCTGGACGTCGGTGCCGCTGCGGACAAGCGGCCGCGCGTCCTCGTCCGGGCCGAGCAGCAGCGCGTCGCCGTCGCCCGCGCACTCGTCACCACGCCGTCCGTGCTCTTCGCCGACGAGCCGACCGCGACGCTGCACAGCGCCGACCGCGCCCATGTGCTGCGTACGGTGGCGGCCGCCGCCAGGTCCCACCGCATGACCATGGTCCTCGCCACGCACGATGCCGACGTGGCCGCCCTCGCCGACCGCGTGATCGTGCTCGCCGACGGCCGCCGGGCCGGCTCCCCGCAGGCGGCCGAGGCGGAAGGCCGGGCCGCGTGCTCGCTCTCCGTCTGACCCGCGGCGCCCACGCCCTCGTCCAACTGCGGCGGCTCCTGGTCGCCGCGGCGTCCGCGGGCGTCGGCTTCCTGATGCTCTGGACTCTGACGTACGCGCTGTCCCATCCCGCCGACTCCCGCACCGCGATCCAGCAACTGCTGTGGTGTGCGATCCCGCTCGCGGCGACCGTGTACTTCGCCGTCGCCGTCGCCCGTACCGACCCGGGCACCCGGCCGCGGTCCGGCCTGTCGGCCGTCGGTCTCGGACCGGCCGGGCTCACGGTGGTCGCCGCGACGACGACGGCCGTCGCGGCGACGCTGGGGAGCGTGGTCGCCCTCCTGGTCTTCCTGCATCTGCGGGGCGATCTGAGCGGGCTGCCGTTCGACGGAGCGGCCGCCGACCTGCTCGCGGCCGATCACCCGCTGCCGTCCGGCGCCGTGCTGACGCTGCTGTCGCTCGTCCCGGTGACCGCGACGGCGGCCGCCGCGATCGCGCTGCGCCCCCGGCCCGCCGCCGAGGACGAGGCGCCCGCCTCGGCGCCCGCCGGGCTGCCGTGGGGGGTCGCCATGATCGCCGGCGGCCTCGCCGTCGAGACGTACGCGAGCGGACGGCCCTCCGGGCATGCGCTCGCCCTGCCCGGCCCGATCGGCGGTCACCCGGCCGGGATCCTCGCCGGCTGGGTGCTGGCCGCGGCCGGCCTGTGGCTCGCGGGACCGGCCCTGACGCATGTGTGCGGCCGTCTCCTGCAGGCCGTACGGCCCGGTGCGACCCGGCTGCTCGCGGGCCGCATCCTCATGGCGGAGGCCCGCCGCGTCGGCCGCCCGCTCGGCGTGGTGTGCGCGGTGGCCTCCGGGGCGCTCGCGGTGACCGCGCTCCACGGGGACATGACCCGCCCCTGGGGCCCGATGACCGCACTGGGCGCGACGCTCGTCGTCGCCTGCACGATGGCCACGCTGCTCACCGCGGCGCTGGAGGTCCGGCAGTCGCGGACGGACACGACCGAGGCCCTGCTGCGGCTGGGCGCGCATCCGGCGGCGCTGCGCCGAGCCGCGTGGCTGCGCGCGGGGGCTCTGCTGCTGCTGTTCGCGCCGCTGACCCTGACGTTCGCCACAGTGGCGGCCGCGCCGCTGAAGGGCTGACGGCCCCTTCGTTCCGTACCCTCACAGCCCTGCGGGCCCCGCCCTTCCCCGCGGCGTGGCACGCACCCGGCGCGGCCTATCGTGGGCCCATGACGCACCCCGAGCCGCAGGCGGAGCACCGCGAGATCGAGTCACTCGAGGAATTCGACCGGGTGGTCTCCCGCGGCTCGCTCGCCGGATTCCGCGTCCAGTCCGTCGACCTCACACAGCGCACGTCCGTGCTGTTGTCCGCGGACACCGACCGAGCCGTGTTCCTCGGCTGCCCGATGGAGCCCGCGGCCGCGGCGAAGGTCCGTGCCGACGGGGCGCTCGTCTTCCCACCCGTGCCGGACCTGCCGTTCGACCCGTACCGCGGCCGCCTCTACACCGCGGATGAGCTCTTCGCCGGGCTCGACGGCGGATACGCGGCCACTGCGGACGCCCTCGCCTACGACTGGTTCCAGCGCACCAGGGCCGACGGCGACGTCTTCGCCTCGATGCTCCGCTCGATCCACGACGACGCCCTCTCGGACGCCCTCGACGAACTCCTCGCCGACGCCCGCGTGGTGGGGGTCATGGGCGGCCACGCGATGGGCCGGGGCACCGAGGCGTACGCCGGCGCGGCACGGCTCGGCCGCGCTCTGACGCGCGCGGGGTTCACGGTGGCGACCGGGGGCGGGCCGGGTGCGATGGAGGCCGCCAACCTCGGCGCGTACGCCGCTCCGCACTCCGACGAGATGCTGGAGGACGCCCTCCAGTTGCTGGCGAAGGCGCCCTCCTTCATGCCCTCGGTCACCGACTGGGCGCAGGCTGCCTTCGAGGTGCGCGCCCGATGGCCGCAGGGCGCCGGCTCGGTCGGCATCCCCACCTGGTTCTACGGGCACGAGCCGCCGAACGCGTTCGCGGGGCACATCGCCAAGTACTTCGCCAACGCCACACGCGAGGACGGTCTGCTGGCCCGCTGCGACGCGGGGGTGGTCTTCCTGCCGGGCGCGGCGGGGACGGTGCAGGAGATCTTCGACAACGCGACCCCGAACTACTACGGGTCGCGCGGCGAACCGACCCCCATGGTGCTCGTCGACCGCGCCCACTGGACCGGCCATCTGCCCACGTGGCCACTGCTGCGCTCGCTCGCCCGGGGGCGGGCCATGGAATCGCGGATCGCTCTCGTGGACTCGGTCGAGGACGTACCCCAGGCGCTGCTGCGGCTGGGGGCCGGCGCGTAGGCAACGGCGCCGGACCCGTGGATCAGACGCCGGGCTCCAGGACCACCACGTCGTCCGCGGCGAACACGACGCCGACTCGCGCCCCTTCGCCCGGCGCGTTCGGCAGGGAGCACTCGGCCTCGAGCACGGGCCCTTCGGCGGGCCGCAGGCGCAGGGCGACGTGACTGCCGCGGAAGGTCCGCGAGACGACCGTGGCCGCCGTGCCCTCGCCCGGTTCCACGACGTGCACGCCGGACGGCCGCACGAGCAGCGTGCGTTCGCCCTGCGGCGAGCAGTCGGGGACGGGGATCTTGCCCCAGGGAGTGTCGGCGGCCGCGCCGCCGACCGTGGCCGGCACGACGTTGTCGAAGCCGAGGAAGCGTGCGACGAACTCCGACGCCGGGCGCTGCCACACCTCCAGCGGCGTACCCGTCTGGGCGATGCGCCCCTCCTGCATGACCACGACACGGTCGGCGAGCGCGAAGGCCTCCCCCTGGTCGTGGGTGACGGCGAGGACCGTGGTCCCCAACCGGCCGAACAGACCGCGCAGTTCGACGACGAGCCGCTCGCGCAGCCCGCGGTCCAGCTGGCCGAGAGGCTCGTCGAGCATCAGCAGCTTGGGCTCCGGCGCCAGCGCCCGGGCGAGCGCCACCCGCTGCTGCTCACCGCCGGAGAGCGCGGCCACGGACCGCCGCTGCGCCCCCGGGAGCCCGACGAGCTCCAGCAACTCGTCCACCCGGCGGCCCTGTTCACCCCGGCCGGCGCGAGGCGTCTCCCCGGCCGGGGAAGGACGCATGCGCAGCCCGAAGGCGACATTGCCCGCCACGTCGCGGTGCGGGAAGAGCTGATGGTCCTGGAACATCAGCCCCACGCCCCGACGGTGGACCGGCACCCCGGCCTGGTCGGCACCCGCGAGCAGCACCCGGCCCGCGTCGGCGCGCTGGAGTCCGGCGACCACCCTGAGCAGCGTGGACTTGCCGCTGCCGCTCGGTCCCAGCACGCAGACGATCTCGTGCTCGGCGACCTTCAGGTCCACCGCGTCGAGGGCGGTCCGCAAACCGAACCGTACGGTGACGCCCTCGAGTTCCAGCAGCGCCATCAGAACTCCTCGGAGGTGGTGTCGGTACGGATGCGTTCGAGGAGGAGCAGCGCCGCGGCGCACACCACCATCAGGATCGTGCCGAGGGCCATCGCCTGCCCGTAGTTGAGCTCGCCGGGCCTGCCCAGCAGCCGGGCGACGGCGACGGGCAGCGTCGGCTGGTCGGGCCGGGCGATGAAGACGGTCGCCCCGAACTCGCCGAGCGAGACGGCGAACGCGAAACCCGCCGCCACCAGCAGCGCCCGGCTCACCAGCGGCAGATCGACCTCGCGCCAGGCGCGCAGCGGCGACGCGCCGAGCACGGCCGCCGCCTCGCGCAGCCGGACGTCGACGGCGCGCAGGACGGGCAGCATGGACCGTACGACGAAGGGCACCCCGACCAGCGCCTGCGCGAGCGGCACCAGCATCCACGTGCCGCGCAGATCGAGCGGCGGCTCGTCGAGCGTGATCAGGAACCCGAAGCCGACGGTCACCGCGGAGACTCCGAGGGGCAGCATCAGCAGGGCGTCGAATCCGCGGACCAGCCGGCCGGCCCGCCGGGTGAGGGCGGCCGCCGCGAGACCCCCGACCAGCACCGAGACGGCGGTCGCGACGAGCGCGTACTCCAGCGAGTTGGCCACGGCGTCGATCGGCGGGACGAGGAAGGCGCCGCCCGTCTCGTCGAGCACGGTGAGCGCGCGGTAGTAGTCGAGTCCGTAGCCGCGGGGGGTGTCGAAGGACCGCTCGACCAGCACGCCGAGCGGCGTGATCAGGAGCAGGGCGACGGTGACGAGCACGCCGCAGAGCACCGTCCACTGGGCGGCTCCGCGCGGACGGCGGGCGGTACGGGCCGGGTCGACGAGCCTCAGCGCACCCTCGCGGCGCCGCACGGCCCGGGCGTGGACGGCGAGGACGACGCCGACGGCCACGAACTGCAGCATGGTGAGCACGGCCGCCGTCGGCAGGTCGAGCATCTCGGCCGTCTGCCGGTAGATCTCCACCTCGAGGGTGGAGAAGGCGGGGCCGCCGAGGATCTGCACGACGCCGAAGGAGCTGAAGGTGAACAGGAAGACCAACAGTGCCGCCGCGGCGACGGACGGCGCGAGCGCGGGCAGCGTCACCCGCCGCCAGGCCGTCAGCCGCCCGGCGCCGAGCACCCGCGCGGCCTCCTCCTGACGCGGGTCGAGCTGCGACCACAGGCCGCCGACGGTGCGGACGACCACGGCGTAGTTGAAGAAGACGTGCGCGAGCAGGATGGCCCAGACCGTGGTGTCCAGGCGCACGCCCCACATCTCGTCGAGCAGTCCCCCGCGTCCCAGCAGGGCGAGGAACGCCGTGCCGACGACGACCGTCGGAAGCACGAACGGCACCGTGACCACGGCGCGCAGGAGGCGCTTGCCGGGGAAGTCGAGCCGGGCGAACACGTAGGCGCCGGGCAGGGCGACGAGCAGGGTGAGCGCGGTGGAGGCGAGCGCCTGCCAGGTGGTGAACCACAGGACGTGCAGGATGTCCGGACGTCCGAGGACCTCGCCGAACCGCCCGAACTGCCAGGCGCCCTCGACGCGCAGGCCGCGGCCGACGATCGCGGTGACCGGGTAGGCGAAGAAGACGGCGAAGAACGCGACGGGGCCGGCCATCAGGGCGAGCCGCGCCGCGTTCCCCCGCAGGGACTGCCTTACTTCAGGACGAGCGAGGACCACGACCGGACCCACTGCTCACGGTTCTCGGCGATCGTGCCGGGAGCGACGGTCTCGGGCTTGTCGACGACCACACCGTGCTCGGTGAACAGCTCGGGCAGCTTCGCGCCCTCGACCACGGGGTTGACGAACATGGTGAGCGGCATGTCCTCCTGGAACGTCTTGGTGATCAGGAAGTCCAGCAGCGCCTTGCCTCCCGCCTCGTTCCTCGCGCCCTTGAGCAGACCGGCGAACTCGATCTGGCGGAAGCAGGTGCCGGTCGCCACACCCGTGGGCGCCTCCTTGGGCTGCGGGTCGGCGTAGAGGACCTCGACCGGCGGGCTCGAGGCGTACGAGACGACGAGGGGACGGTCGGCGCCCGCCTTCTTGCCGCCGGCGGAGCCGGAGAACTCCTCGTTGTACGCCTGCTCCCAGCCGTCGACGACCTTGACGCCGTTGGCCTTGAGCTTCTTCCAGTAGTCCTGCCAGCCGGACTCGCCGAACGCGCCGACGCTGCCGAGCAGGAAGCCGAGGCCGGGCGAGGACGTCGCCGGGTTCTCGACGACGAGCAGGTTCTTGTACTCGGGCTTCGCGAGGTCGGCGAAGGTCTTCGGGGGCGCGAGCTTCTTGTCGGCGAAGAACTTCTTGTCGTAGTTCACGCAGATGTCGCCGGTGTCGACGGGCGTGACCCGGTGCTTGTCCGCGTCGAGCCGCGCCTCGTCCGTCACCTGGTCGAGCCCCTTGGCCTCGTACGGCGTGAACAGGTCGTTGCCGAGGGCGCGGGAGAGCAGTGTGTTGTCGACGCCGAAGAAGACGTCGCCCTGCGGGGAGCCCTTGGTGAGGATCTCCTTGTTGAGCGCGGCGCCCGCGTCCCCGCTCTTGAGGACCTTGACGGTGTACCCGGTCTGCCGGGTGAACTCCTTGAGGACGGCGTCGGACGCCGCGAAGGAGTCGTGGCTGACGAGGGTGACGGTCTTTGACGCGCCGCCGGTGCCGGACCCGGAGTCCTCGGACTGCCCGCCGCAGGCCGCGAGGGCGGTGACGCCGAGGGCGGCGGCGAGCGCCGTGCCGGTGGCACGCCGAAGCTGGCTGTTCATGATGGTGCTGACTCCCTACGCCGGTATGACCCGGATCAGGTCCGAGGGTCTGCGGCCCCGGGGCGTCCTGCGCCCTGCCGCACTCTCAGCGCTGCTGCGCTCCCCTGTCGGAATGTTTCGTTGTTCATTTGTGCGAACGCACAGGGCACAGTATCAGCCACCCGGCCGAGGGCCCCTGGTCACCGCTCCTGCGCTGCCAGCTGCCCGCAAGCCCCGTCGATCTCCTGCCCTCGCGTGTCCCGGACGGTGACCGGCACACCATGGGCCGCGATGGCCTCGACGAACGCCTTCTCGTCCTCCGGCCGCGACGCCGTCCACTTGGAGCCGGGCGTCGGGTTCAGCGGGATCAGGTTGACATGCACCCGCTTGCCCTTGAGGAGACGGCCGAGCAGATCACCGCGCCACGCCTGGTCGTTGATGTCACGGATCAGCGCGTACTCGATGGAGATCCGGCGGCCGGACCTCTCCGCGTACTCCCATGCGGCGTCGAGGACCTCGCGGACCTTCCAGCGGGTGTTGACCGGGACGAGGGTGTCGCGCAGCTCGTCGTCCGGCGCGTGCAGGGAGACGGCGAGGCGGCACTTGAAGCCCTCGTCGGCGAAGCGCAGCATCGCGGGGACGAGGCCCACCGTGGAGACGGTGATGCCGCGCTGCGAGAGGCCGAGGCCGTCCGGCTCGGGGTCGGTCAGCCGGCGGATGGCGCCGACGACCCGCTTGTAGTTGGCGAGCGGCTCACCCATGCCCATGAACACGATGTTGGACAGCCGGGCGGGGCCTCCGGGCACCTCTCCGTCCCGCAGGGCGCGCATGCCGTCGACGATCTGGTGCACGATCTCGGCGGTGGACAGATTGCGGTCGAGACCGGCCTGCCCGGTCGCGCAGAACGGGCAGTTCATCCCGCAGCCCGCCTGCGAGGAGATGCACATCGTGACGCGGTCCGGATAGCGCATGAGGACGGACTCGACGAGCGTGCCGTCGTGGAGGCGCCACAGCGTCTTGCGGGTGGTGTCGTCGTCGCAGGAGATGTGCCGCACGACCGACATCAGGTCGGGCAGCAGCTCCGTGGCGAGCTTCTCCCGCGCGGAGGCGGGGATGTCGGTCCACTGCGCCGGGTCGTGCGCGTACCGCGCGAAGTAGTGCTGGGACAGCTGCTTGGCGCGGAACGGCTTCTCGCCGATCGCGGCGACGGCGTCCTTGCGCTCGGCGGGTGAGAGGTCGGCAAGGTGCCGCGGGGGCTTCTTGGCTCCGCGGGGCGCGACGAAAGTGAGTTCTCCGGGCTTGGGCATGGTGCTACCAGTGTCGCAGACACCGCGAGGTGGCCTGCGGCCGCTGACCCGGGGGTGGTCGCCCGGAGCCGTCCGGGCGGGACGCCGTTCGGTCAGCGCCGCCCAGAGGTCGGGGTGGAGGCCGTCGGGCGAGCCGGCCGGCATGCAGCGCCGAGCCGTCCGGAGTCCGGCTCCGCGGCACCGGGTCGCCCGGATACGACGGAGGGCTCGCCGTCCAGGGCCCGTGCCCCGAAGGGGCCATGGGCGAGGACAGCGAGCCCTCACGCGGAGAACCGCAGGTCAGCCGGAGCCGACGAACAGCACCAGCAACAGCCACACCACCGGGGCCGTCGGCAGCAGCGAATCCAGCCGGTCCATGATGCCGCCGTGGCCGGGGAGCAGGGTGCCCATGTCCTTGATGCCGAGATCCCGCTTGATCATCGACTCCCCGAGGTCGCCCAGCGTCGCGCTGGCCGCGACCGCGAGGCCGAGCAGCAGGCCCTGCCACCAGGTGCCGCCGTCGACGAGGAACTGCATGCACAGCGCGCCCGCCGCCATCGCGAATGCCACCGCTCCGAGCAGTCCTTCGCGGGTCTTTCCGGGGCTGATGCGCGGTGCGAGCTTGTGCTTGCCGAAGCGCCAGCCGACCGCGTACGCACCGGTGTCGCTGACGACCGTGAGCACCAGGAAGGTGATCACCCGTTCCGGCCCGTCGTCCGCGCTGAGCATCAGCGCGACGAACGTGGCGAGGAAGGGCACGTAGAAGGCGGCGAAGACACCCGCCGTGACGTCCCTGAGGTAACCCTCGGGCGGCTCGGTCATACGCCAGACGAGCACCGCGAGCGCGGTCAGCGCCGTGGCCACCCAGGCGCCCTCGACCCCGCGCACGTAGCCGGCCACGACCATGGCAGCGCCGCCGACCGCGAGCGGTACCAGCGGCGCCTTGATCTGCTTGCGCTCCTGGAGGCGGGTGGTCAGCTCCCACAGGCCGACGACGACGGCGACCGCCACCACGCCGACGAACACGGCCTTGACGATGAAGAGCGACGCGACGATCACCGCGCCGAGCCCCACACCGACCCCTATGGCCGCCCGCAGATCGCGGCCGGCCCGCTTCTTCTGCGGCGGCTGCGGCTGCTGAGGCGCTGCCGGCGGCGGGCTGGGCATGGGCTCCTGCGTGTTCTCGTCGCGGAACAGGGGGCCACCGAGCCGTGCGGCCCCCCGGTCGCGGTCCTCGCGGCCGGCCCGGCCGCTGGGCCCCTCGGGGGATTCGGCGTCTCTACCTGCGTCGGGAAAGTCCGGCACGATGGGCATGGGCTGCGCCTCTGATGTATACCGTGCGTCGTGCCCATCGTAGGCGGGACCCGCCGGGAGGGGCCCCTGGTCGGGCGGTGGCCATGCACCGGCGTATCCGGCGCCGTGCGAGGCCCCCCAGGAAGAGTCGTTCATCAGACCTCGAGCAGCTCGGCTTCCTTGTGCTTGAGCAGCTCGTCCACCTGCGCGACGTACTTCGCGGTGGTGTCGTCGAGCTCCTTCTCCGCACGCCGGCCCTCGTCCTCGCCGACCTCGCCGTCCTTGATGAACTTGTCGATGGTCTCCTTCGCCTTGCGGCGGACGGAGCGGATCGAGATCTTGGAGTCCTCGGCCTTCGACTTGGCGACCTTGATGAACTCCTTGCGGCGGTCCTGCGTGAGCTCCGGGAAGACCACGCGGATGATGTTGCCGTCGTTGCTCGGGTTGACACCGAGGTCCGAGTCGCGGATCGCCTGCTCGATGTTGCGCAGAGCGGTCTTGTCGAACGGCGTCACAACGGCCATCCGCGGCTCCGGGACCGAGAACGACGCCAGCTGGTTGATCGGGGTCAGGGCACCGTAGTAGTCCGCCACGATCTTGTTGAACATCGCCGGGTGCGCACGTCCGGTGCGGATCGCGGCGAAGTCATCCTTGGCGACCAGGACGGCCTTCTCCATCTTCTCCTCGGCCTCGAGGAGGGTCTCTTCGATCACCACTTGCTCCTGCGTGTCTTGAGTTGGGCCCGGCATCGGACTGGGCCGGCGGAACCTGCGTCGCGTGTTCCCTGCACGGTGTACGACCGGCAGGGCTTTGTCCATCCCCGAGGGCGCCCCCCGAGGCCCTCGGGTCAGGCCCGGGTGTCCCGGTCGCTCACGAGCGTGCCGATCTTCTCACCCCGGACCGCCCGAGCGATATTGCCCTCGGTGAGGAGTTCGAAGACGAGGATCGGGAGCGCGTTGTCGCGGCAGAGGGTGATGGCGGTGGCGTCGGCGACCTTGAGGTTGCGGGACAGCACCTCGCCGTACTCCAGCGCGTCGAACTTCACCGCGTCCGGGTTGGCCTTGGGGTCGGAGTCGTAGACGCCGTCGACACCGTTCTTGCCCATCAGCAGTGCCTCGGCGTCGATCTCCAGGGCGCGCTGGGCGGCGGTGGTGTCGGTGGAGAAGTAGGGCATGCCCATACCGGCGCCGAAGATGACGACGCGGCCCTTCTCCAGGTGCCGTACGGCGCGCAGCGGGATGTACGGCTCCGCGACCTGTCCCATGGTGATGGCGGTCTGCACACGTGAGTCGATGCCCTCCTTCTCCAGGAAGTCCTGGAGAGCGAGGCAGTTCATGACGGTGCCGAGCATGCCCATGTAGTCGGAGCGTGCCCGGTCCATGCCGCGCTGCTGGAGTTCGGCTCCGCGGAAGAAGTTCCCGCCGCCGATCACGACGGCGATCTCTGCGCCGTCGCGGACGACCGCTGCGATCTCCCGTGCGATGGCGTGTACGACGTCGGGGTCGACGCCGAGACCGGTGCCGCCGGAGAAAGCCTCTCCCGACAGCTTCAGCATGAAGCGGCCGGCCTTTTTGTCGTGGTTGTCGTCGCCTTGTGCGGCGCCCTGGTTCATGGAGATCTCCTCGTGCACATACGAAGAAGGCCATTGCCGTTGGGGTCGTGCTGTCCCTGTCGGCAATGGCCTCCTCGTCAGATCTGCGGTCGTCCGGCGCGAACGCGGACGACTGCTTCAGACCCTACCGGGGTCCGGGGTCCGTCGCGTACGGACTCAGATGCCGACCTTGATGCGGCTGAAGCGCTTCAGGGTGACACCGGCCTCGTCCAGGATCTGCTGGACCGACTTCTTGTTGTCGAGCGCGTACGGCTGGCCCAGGAGGGTGGCCTCCTTGAAGAAGCCGTTGACGCGACCCTCGACGATCTTCGGGAGAGCGGCCTCGGGCTTGCCCTCGGCGCGCGTGGTCTCCTCGGCGACGCGGCGCTCGGCCTCGACGACCTCGGCCGGAACGTCCTCGCGGGAGAGGTACTTCGGGGCGAAGGCGGCGATGTGCTGCGCGACGCCCTTGGCGATCTCGGCGTTCTCCTTGTCGAGCTCGACGAGAACACCGATCTGCGGGGGCAGGTCGGGCATGGTGCGGTGCATGTACGCCGTGACGTAGCCACCGGAGAACTGCGCGAAGCGGTCCAGGACGATCTTCTCGCCGAGGTTGGCGTTGGCCTCGTCGACGTACGCCTGCACGGTCTTGCCGGGCTCGATCTCGGAGGCGAGCAGGGCCTCGATGTCCGCCGGGGAGGTGGCGGCGACGTGCGCGGCGAGCGCGTTCGCCACGGCCTGGAACTTGTCGCCCTTGGCGACGAAGTCCGTCTCGCACTTCAGCTCGACGAGGACACCCGAGGTGTTGTCGTCGGCGATCAGGGAGACCACGGCACCGTTCTCGGCGGAGCGGCCCTCGCGCTTGGCGACGCCCTTCTGGCCCTTGATACGCAGGGCCTCGACGGCCTTGTCGACGTTGCCGTCCGACTCGTCCAGCGCCTTCTTGCAGTCCATCATGCCGGCGCCGGTGAGCTCGCGGAGCTTCTTGACGTCAGCGGCGGTGTAGTTCGCCATGAGTCTGAGTTTCTCTCTCGAAGTCTGAAAGATCTACGAAGATCTGGAAGATCTACGGGTGGACGGCGGGGGCTGCACGCCCCCGCCGTCGTCAACCGAACCTGTGAAGGTCAGGCCGTAGGTCAGGCCTGCTCGGCCTCGGCGGCCGGAGCCTCAGCCTCAGCGGCCGGAGCCTCGGCAGCCGGAGCCTCGGCAGCCGGAGCCTCAGCGGCCGGAGCCTCGGCAGCGGCCTCGGCCGGCTTGGCCTCGGCGTCGTCGGCCTTCTTCTCGCCCTCGAGCAGGTCGCGCTCCCACTCGGCCAGCGGCTCGCCGGCGGCCTTGTCGCCCGGCTTCTGGTCGCCGGTCGCGGCGCCGGAGCGGGCGATGAGGCCCTCGGCGACGGCGTCGGCGATCACGCGGGTGAGCAGGGTGACGGAGCGGATCGCGTCGTCGTTGCCCGGAATCTTGTAGTCGACCTCGTCGGGGTCGCAGTTGGTGTCGAGGATCGCGACGACCGGGATGTGGAGCTTGCGCGCCTCACCGACGGCGATGTGCTCCTTCTTGGTGTCGACGATCCAGACGGCGCTCGGCACCTTCTGCATCTCACGGATACCACCGAGGGTCTTCTCCAGCTTGGCCTTCTCGCGGGAGAGGACCAGGAGCTCCTTCTTGGTGAGGCCGGAGGCGGCCACGTCCTCGAAGTCGATCTGCTCGAGCTCCTTGAGGCGCTGCAGACGCTTGTAGACGGTGGAGAAGTTGGTGAGCATGCCGCCCAGCCAGCGCTGGTTGACGTAGGGCATGCCGACGCGCGTCGCCTGCTCGGCGATGGCCTCCTGGGCCTGCTTCTTCGTACCGACGAACATGATGGAGCCGCCGTGCGCGACGGTCTCCTTGACGAACTCGTAGGCGCGGTCGATGTACGACAGCGACTGGAGCAGGTCGATGATGTAGATGCCGTTGCGCTCGGTGAAGATGAAGCGCTTCATCTTCGGGTTCCAACGACGGGTCTGGTGACCGAAGTGGACGCCGCTCTCCAGCAGCTCCCGCATCGTGACGACGGCCATGGCCGTATCTCCTTGGGTTCTCGGTTGTGTCCTGACGCCCCGACGCGCCGTGCCGCAAGGGACCGAGGAGCGCGGCCACCGACCGCTGAGGGGTGGGTGGCGGGGCGTGCGAAGTCGACCCGGTGACCCGGATCGCCAGAAGAAGTGTACGGGACCCATGACGTCCCGGGTGACGGCGCTGTCCACAACCACCCGGTTGTCCACAGTTCAGGGCCGAGATCACCGCGGCTCGGGCGGCGCGCGGGACGGTGTCCCCCATGAACTGCGCACTTCCCGCAAGGCACCCGCGCCGCGCCCTGTCCGTCCTGCTCCTGCTCCTGCTGGCGCTGCTCGCGTCGTCGTCCCCACGGGGCCCGGGTGCGGGTGCAACGGTCGGGTCGGACGCGCCTGCGGGGACAGGGGTGTCGTGGGCACGGGGAGGGGCGGCCCTGCGACGCCCCGTAATGACGCCTCGCGAGCCGGCTCTCGGAGCCAAGGCGCCGGCGAGTCCACGGTCGGAGGAAGCCGGCGGGAACGGCGGGGCCCGGAGCTGGCCCGTCGGGGCGCCCAGGCCCGTCGTCGTGCGGGGCTGGGCGCCGCCCGCTTCGCCCTACGGCGCCGGGCATCGTGGCGTCGACCTCGCCGCCCGGCCCGGCACCCCCGTCCGCGCCGCGGCTGCCGGCCGGGTCGCCTTCGCCGGCCGGGTCGCGAACCGCGGCGTACTGGTCATCAGCCTCACTGATACGGGTGACCCGCCGCTGAGGACCACGTACGAACCGGTCCGCCCCCTGGTGGACAAGGGCGAAGAGGTCACCGCGGGCCAGGTCGTGGCGACGATCGAAGCGGGGCCGGCGCACTGCGCCGCGGGGTGCCTGCACTGGGGCCTGCTGCGGGGCACGGAGTACCTGAATCCGCTGAGCCTGCTGCCGCCGTCGTTACTGCGCCGCCCGCCGTCCAGGCTGCTCCCGGTCTTCGGCGTACCGCTCCCGTAGCCCGCCGACTCCCGTAGCCCGCGGCCGACGCCTCAGCCCCGGACGCCGCGCAGCGCCATCGCGACCGCCGCGTCCGCGACGGTGGCCGGGTCCTCGGCCGCTCCGAGCTCGATCCGGCGGACCGCCGCGTCCACGACACCCTGCAGCAGCATCGCGCCGAGCCGCGGCTGCTCCTGGCCCAGTTCCCGGAGCGCCTCGACGATCATCGCGATCAGGCCTCCGTGGGCGGCGCGGATCTTCTCGCGCGCTCCGGCGTCCAGCTCGCTCGCGGAGATCGCGACGACCGCCCGGTGGCGCCGGTCGCCGACCAGGTCGAGCTGCCGGCGCACATACGCCTCGACCTTGCCCTCGGGCGTGTCCGCGCGGTCCATCGCGGCCTCGACCTCCGCCGCCCACACGGGAAAGTCCACGGCGCACAGCTCTTCGACGACCGCGGCGCGCGAGCGGAAGTACTCGTAGACGGAGGACCTCGCGAGACCCGTGCGCTCGGCGAGTGCGGGGAAGGTCAGCGCCTCCGTGCCGCCTTCGGACAGGAGGGAGCGCGCGGCGTCCAGCAGGGCGCCTCGCTGCATCGTCCGGTGCTCGGCCACGGAGGCCGCTCGAATCCTGGGCACGCCTCCACTGTACGGATGCGGCCCGGACGACTCGGCGTCAACGTCCTACGTCGGCCAGCTTCGCCCGCAGTTGCAGGACCGACTTCGTGTGGATCTGGCTGACGCGGCTCTCGGTGACCCCGAGGACATGGCCGATCTCGGCCAGGGTGAGTCCTTCGTAGTAATAGAGCGTGACGACGGTCTTCTCCCGCTCGGGCAGGGTGTTGATGGCCCGGGCGAGCAGCCGGCGCAGCTCCCGGTCCTCGGCGACCTCGACCGGGTTGTCCGCCGCCGTGTCCTCCAGTGTGTCCATGAGGCTGAGCCGGTCGCCCCCCTCGCCTCCCGCGTGCAGCAGCTCTTCCAGCGCCACGACGTTGGCCAGGGACAACTGGCTGAAAACTGCGTGCAGTTCCTCGACCGGGACGCCCATCTCGGCGGCGACCTCGGCTTCCGAAGGCGTGCGCCGCAGCTGGGCCTCCAGCGTGGCGTAGGCGCGTTCGACGGCACGGGCCTTCTGCCGCACCGAGCGCGGGATCCAGTCCAGCGCCCGCAGTTCGTCGATCATCGCGCCCCGGATGCGGGTGATCGCGTACGTCTCGAACTTGATCGACCGGTCGAGGTCGAACTTCTCGATGGCGTCGATGAGCCCGAAGACGCCGGAGGAGACGAAATCGGCCTGCTCGACGTTGGACGGCAGCCCCACGCTGACGCGGCCCGCCACATACTTGACCAGCGGCGAGTAGTGCAGGATCAACTGCTCCCGCAACCGCTCGTCACCCGTGGCCTTGTACGACCGCCACAGCTCCTCGACCGACGAGGGAGCCGAGGGCCGCACGGTGCCACGGGCCGCAGGTGGCACTGCCGCGCGGTCAGACCCGGACGTGTGCTGGGGCATGCGTTGTCTTGAGCCGTTCTGCTGTGAGGGGGCGGGACGGGGCGGCCGAGGCCGGAACCCGGTGAGCGTAGCGTGACTACGCCGTCGCGGTGGGCGAGGGAAGTGGAAGGGACCTGCCCGGGTATTCGCCCTCGCCCACACCTTCGATTCGGGGCCGATGCCCTGCGCACCGGCCCCTCAGGCGTCACGCACGGGACTCCGAAGGTCATCGCCTTCACCTTTTCACCCGAATGCTCCAGGTCAAGCATCGCCTCGCCGCGCGTTCGAACCGCGAATGGCGCGAGACGTCAACCTCCACCCTTCCGTGCACCGCTCGACGAAGCCGAGCGAGTGCAGTTCGTACAGCCTGCCGAGCGCCTCGTCGTCCGTCGTACCGGCGCACCGAGCGGCCTCACCACAGGAGACCGCACGCCGCGCGGGCAGCGCCTCGAGGACCCGCCTGCTGCGGGGATCCAGCAGATCCCTGGGCAGGACGGGACCGGTGCGCTCGGGCGCGAGTTCGCCCATGTCACCCACGAGCTCGACCACTTCGGCGGCGTCGGTGACGAGCACGGCGCCGCCGCGCAGCAGTTCGTGGACTCCGGCCGACAGACCGCTGGTCACGGGCCCGGGAACGCCTATCGTGAGGCGTCCGAGCTGCTGCGCCCTGCGGGCGGTGACCAGGGAGCCGCTGCGGTACTCGGCCTCGACGACGACGGTGCCGCGGGTGAGCGCGGCGATCACTCGGTTCCGGAGGACGAACCGGCTCGGCGTGGGATGGTCTCCGGGCGGCAACTCGCCGACGACGAGCCCCTGTTGCACGATGCGCTTGATCAGTTCCGTGTGACCGGGCGGATAGACGACGTCGACCCCGCAGGCCAGAACGGCGACGGTGGCACCACCGGCGGCCAGCGCGCCCCGGTGCGCCGCGCCGTCGACGCCGAAGGCCGCCCCGGACACCACCACCCAGCCCCGCTCGGCGAGCCCGGTGGCGAGCACGGCCGACATGTGCGCCCCGTACTGCGTGCAGGCCCGGGCTCCGACCACGGCCACCGACCGCAGTGCCCAGGTGCGCAGGTCGGACCGCCCCCGCACCCACAGGCCGACGGGGCGGGCGTCACCGAGGTCGTCGAGCTGGGTCGGCCACTCCGTGTCCCCCGGCATGACGAACCTGCCCCCGAGCGCGCGGATCGCCGCCAGCCGCTGCCCCGGCACGACCCCGGCGGCACGGGCACGCAGCCCGGTCACCCGGCGCTCGGTCGCCCCCGGCAGCGCCCCCTTCCCGCACGCGTCCGACATCAGCAGCGCCAGCAGTCCCTGCGCGCCCAACTCCCTCAGCCAGCGGCCGCCCTTCTCGTCGCCCGGCTCCAGGATCTGCGTCAGCGCCGACCGCGCCACCCGCTCCGCTTCGTCCTCCGGCCCCGGCCCGCTCGGCGGAGTGTCCTGGTCCGGGACGCCCCCGGTGCCGTCTCGTCGCAGCGCCCCCGTCACCGCGCCGCCCCCGCGACGGCCGGAACGCCCCTGGTGATGCCCGTGCGCAGTTCGAGAGCGAGGGCGACGTCCTGTGCCTCCGGCCGGTCGTGTCCCGCGAGGTCGGCGATCGTCCACGCGACGCGCAGCACCCGGTCGAGACCGCGCGCCGTGAGCAGCCCGCGCTCCACGTCCCGCTCGGCCGCGCCCAGGGCCCCGGGCGCGACGGTCCAGCGGGTGCGCAGCTCATGGCCGGGCACCTCGCTGTTGACCGTCCACGGCGTGCCCTCGAGGCGGGCGGCGGCCCGCTGTCTGGCCTCCTGTACGCGATCGGCGACCATCGCCGTGGACTCGCCGCGCCCGCCGTGGCCGAGCAGGTCGGAGCGGCTCACCGGCTCGACCTGGATCCGCAGGTCGACCCGGTCGAGCAGCGGCCCCGACAGCCGCGCCTGGTACCGCCTGATCACGGACGAGGGGCATTCGCAGCCCGCGCCGTGCAGGGTGTGCCTCCCGCACGGGCAGGGATTGGCGGCGAGCACCATGAGGAACCGGGCGGGCAGCCGCACCACTCCCCCGCTCCTGGCGACCACGACATGGCCCGACTCCAGTGGCTGACGCAGAGCGTCCAGCGCCTTTCCCGAGAACTCGGGCGCTTCGTCGAGAAAGAGCACCCCTCGGTGCGCCAGCGAGACCGCGCCCGGCTTCGGCAGCCCGTTGCCCCCGCCGACCAGGGCCTGCATGGTGGCCGAGTGGTGCGGCGCGCAGTACGGCGGGGTCCTCACCAGCGGCTCGCCCGGCGGCAGGATGCCGGCCACCGAGTGGACCGCCGTCACCTCCAGGGACTCCCGCCGGGTCAGTGGCGGCAGGACGGCGGGCAGCCGCTCGGCCAGCATCGTCTTGCCCGCGCCGGGCGGCCCCGAGAGCAGGAGATGGTGCCCGCCGGCCGCCGCGACCTCCAGCCCGGTGCGCGCCGCATGCTGGCCCGCCACGTCGGCCAGGTCGGGCCCGTCGCTGTACGGCCGGTCGACCGCAAGTCCGGTGCCGACACCCGCGCCGGGGACCAGGAGGCCCGCGAGCATGGCGTCGGGGCGGCCCGGCTCGGCGGGCTCCTCGTCCGGGACCGGCTCGTCGGCCAGGACGGCGATGAGCTGGCGCAGGCTGCGCACCCCGAGCACCGAGATCCCCGGCACGAGCGCGGCCTCCCCGGCCGTCTGCTCCGGGACGACCACATGCTCGTATCCGGCCTCGGCCGCGGCGAGCACTGCCGGGAGGACCCCGCGCACGGGCCGTACCCGGCCGTCGAGCCCGAGCTCCCCGATCAGCACGAGATCGGCGATCTGCCGCGGGTCGACGCGCTCGGCGGCGCCCAGGACGGCACACGCCACGGCCAGGTCGAATCCGCTGCCGCCCTTGGGCACAGAGGCCGGGCTCAGCCCCACCGTGAGCTTCTTCTGCGGCCATTCGCCGCCCGAGTTGACCACGGCCGCGCGCACCCGGTCCCGGCTCTCCACCAGGCTCTTGTCCGGCAGACCGACCAGGGTGAACGCGGCGACCCCCGGCTCCAGGTCCGCCTGGACCTCGACGACCACGCCCTCGACGCCCACGAGCGCCACGGAACACGCACGGGCGAACCCCATCTAGGCCACCCCCCGGGCGTGCTCGACGACGGCAGCCCCGCGCCGGGGCAGCGTCACGCCCACGAGATCGATGCGCACTCCGCCCGGCGGCGGGCCTCCGTACCGCTCCAGCCAGCAGTCGGCGAGACGCCGGAGCCGCCTCGCCTTGGCCGGGGTGACGGCGGCCATCGGATGCTCGTAGCAGCCGGCTCTGCGGGTCTTGACCTCGCAGACCACCACCGTGTCGCCGTCGCGGGCGACGATGTCGATCTCACCGGCGCGTCCACAGCGCCAGTTCCTCGCCAGCAGGCGCATTCCGGACCCGACCAGCAGCCGTGCCGCCAGGTCCTCGCCGTACCGTCCCAGTGCCCCCGTCGCGTTCATTCCGGCACCACCTCCGGCACCGACTCTGATACGCCCGCCCCGGAGTTGGGGATCTTGGGGGAAAACCGTGGACAACTGCCGGATTGTGGAAAACTCCGTCACCCGGAGGGGGACAGCCGTCAGCTGCCGGGCAGCTCCAGGTCGCTCTTGTTGAGCTCCTCGATGTTCACGTCCTTGAAGGTGAGCACCCGGACCTGCTTGACGAAGCGGGCCGGGCGGTACATGTCCCAGACCCAGGCGTCGGCCATCGAGACCTCGAAGAAGACCTCACCCTGCACCGAGTGCACCTGCATCTCGTAGTCGTTGGTGAGGTAGAAGCGGCGCTCGGTCTCGATCACGTATTTGAACAGCCCGACGACATCTCGGTACTCCCGGTAGAGCTTCAGCTCCATCTCGGTCTCGTACTTCTCGAGGTCCTCGGCGCTCATGGCATGTTCCCCTTCAGCCTTGCGTCCCCCTATTGTGCGCCAGCGTCCTGGGCCCCTAGACGATTTCCGGGGCCAGTACCACCGGCACACGCGGAGGTCCTTCGTCGAGCAGCGTACGCAGCAGCTCGGCGAGCCTGGTCGGGTACACCGTCTCACGGGCCGCCGACAGTTCGGCGCAGGTCCACCACCTCAGGCCCCTGACGCTTCGGCGCTCCAGGTCCGTGAGCGCCTGCGGGACCGCATCGGTGCAGGTGGTGCGCGCCAGGAAGTACCACTCGTCCTGGTCCCAGCGCCGCCCGGCGAACGGGAACGAGCAGTGCCGCTGCCACAGGACGGGCCCCAGTTCCACCTCGGTGATCCCGGTCTCCTCGGCCAGCTCGCGCAGCGCCGCCTCCTCGCGGCTCTCGTCCCCCTCGAGACCGCCGCCGGGGGTGAACCACCAGTCGTCCGCCGGATCGTCCGGCTCGAAGCCGTGCATCAGCAGGATCCGGTCCTGCGGGTCGAGCAGCACGACCCGGGCGACCTTCCGCGATCCGGCCGCGGCCGGCACCTCATGCGGCACCCGCGGTCACCGCCTGCTTGCGCCGTCCCCCGCCGATCCGGGCGGCCACCGGCCCGTACGCCGCGCCGCCCACGATGAGGACGGCTCCGGCCACCACGGCCGCGACCATGAGCCCCACCGGCCCCGGCCGGGACACCCCGCCGGGCAGTGCGGCGAATCCCTCGGGGCGGTCCACCGCCCCGCCGCTCAGCGGCCAGGCCACGGCGTCCACACGTGCCTCCACGGCCGAGCGGGGCACCGATCCCTGGCCCGCCTCCTGGAGGTGGGACCGGGAGTCCAGGGAGCCCTTGCGTTCGTCGCCGAGCAGGAACAGCTGGCCCTCGGGCACCTGCGCGGTGAACTTCTCCGCGGCCGGCCCCGAGCTGTGCAGATACGGTTCGTCGACGGCCTTGCCGTTGACCGTCAGGCGCCCCTCGTCGCAGCAGGTGATCTCGTCGCCGCCGATCCCGACCACGCGCTTGATCATGGGCATGTCGCCCCAGGTCGTGTCGCGGAAGACGACGACGTCACCGCGCCGCACCTCGTCGCCGGATATGCGCTCGGCGAGGACCCGGTCGCCCGCCTGCACGGTCGGCGACATCGAGTCCGTGGGGACCGTGTACGGCTGGTAGACCAGGGCGCCCCAGACGAATCCCCCGAGGAAGAGCACACAGCCCACGGCCACGGCTATGCCCGACAGGGCCGCCCCGAGCCGGCCCTGACCGTCGCCCTCACGTCGTGCACCGCTCATTCCAGCACTCCCGCCTCGGAGATCCCGTCCCCGGATGCCGGTACCGGGTCTGCTGTCCGGGACCGCACACTACCCGGCGGTACGCACCTGTGGTGTGCGGTCCTGCCTCCTCCTGCGCCACAGCACGATCGGCACGGCACCGGCCAGGCCGAGGGCCGCCGGCGCCGAGGAGAGCGCGGCGGCCACTCCCGGCTGCTCGAAGGTGTCCGGCACGGGGAGCGTGGACCAGCGGTTCAGAGGCCAGGCCACGACGACCGCACGGCCGACGACCTTCTCGACGGGGACGAAGCCGCCGTTGACGTCCTCCATGTGGTACCGGGAGTCCTGGGAGTTCTGGCGGTTGTCGCCCATCACCCAGATCCGGTCCTTCGGCACGGTCAGCGGCCCGAAGGAGGACTGCTCGTCGCACGGAGTGCTGCCCGGGTGGATGTACGGCTCGTCCAGCGGCTTGCCGTTGACCTTGAGCGGACCGTCCTTCTTGCACTCCACGGTGTCGCCGGCGACCGCGATCGTCCGCTTGATGAGGTCCTTCTCCTCGGAGGACGGCATCAGCCCGATGAAGCTGAGGACCTCCTGGAGCACGTTCGGCTCCGGCGTGGGCTCGCCTTCCAGCCAGCCGCCCGGGTCGTGGAAGACGACGACCTCGCCGCGCTCGGGCTCGGAGCCGAACCACGGCGAGAGCTTGTCGACGAGCACCCGGTCGCCGCGCTGCAGCGTGTTCATCATCGAGTCCGACGGGATGGAGAACGCCTGCACCAGGAAGGTCTTGATCAGAAGCGCGAGCAGCAGCGCGATACCGATCAGGAGCGGCAGTTCCTTCCAGAAGGATCGCTGCTGCTTCTGTCCCGTACCGCTGCCCTCCGGCGCGTCGTCGTCCCCGGTCGCCGGCACCGCCCCGTCCGTCACGTCCGAGGGCTGCTCGGGGGGTCGCCCCTGCCGGTCCTCGGGATCATCGTGTCCGGACCGTGCGCCGACCGCCACGTCCCCCACATCCACTCCTCACTCTGCGCCAACCGCCTGCCCCGTACAAGGAACAGGCCCACCACTCCCATAACGAGCGGGAGTTCCGCAGGGCTCGGGAGCAGGACCATTCCGTTCAGATCCTGAGAGGACACACTATTCGACCTCGGTGCCGCCGCGGTCTCTCCGGCGCGCGCGTTCGGGACGGATGCGTAGGTCTCCGGTTCCTCCAGTCTGCGCCAGTGGTCCAGCGGCCAGGCGATGACGACGGCGCGTCCGACGACCCGGTCCTCGGCCACGGTGCCCTCGCCCTCCTCGTCGAGGTGGAAGCGGGAGTCGGCGGAGTTGGAGCGGTGGTCGCCCATCACGAACAAGCGCCCGGCGGGCACTTTCACGTCGAATTTCATGGTCGACGGAACGTTTCCGGGGTGCAGATAGGGCTCGTTCAGCGGCACGCCGTTGACGGTGACGAGGCCGTTCGCGTCGCAGCACTTCACGGTGTCCCCGCCGACCGCCACGACCCGCTTGATCAGGTCGCGCTCGTCGTCGGACGGCAGCAGCCCGATGAACGTCAGCACCTGTTTGACCTGCTTGACCACGACCGGATCGTCGGCCTTCGGCTTCTCGTCCTGCGGCAGCCAGCCGCCGGGGTCCTTGAAGACAACGACGTCGCCGCGCTGCGGCTTCGAGCCGAACCACGGCGTGAGCTTGTCGACCAGGACCCGGTCCTGGATGCGGATCGTCTGCTCCATCGAGCCGGACGGGATGACGAAGGCCTGCACGAGGAACGTCTTCAGCACCAGGGCTATGAGCAGCGCCACGGTGATCAGGAGGGGTATCTCCTTGACGGCCGAGCGGCGGCGTTTGCGCCGGACCTTCTGCGCGAGCCTGCGCCGCTCCGCCCGGCCGGGAAGGGGCCGCGCGCCGTCCGTGGGCCGGGTCCCGGTGGGCAGCCGGGTGTCGGCCCGGTGGCTGGCACGGCGTCCGCGGTTACCCATGGGCACCGCCGGACAGTGGATCGGGATCCGGGACGCCGGCGAAGGCGTCGGTGGGCTCCAGGCCGGACCAGCGCCCCGCGGGCCAGCCGATCCAGTCGGCCCGGCCGATCACCCTGTCCACGGGCACCATGCCGCCGCCCGGCTCACCGAGGTGGTCCCGGGAGTCGCGTGACGCGCTGCGGTGGTCGCCCATGACCCACAGTTTGCCCTCGGGGACGACGATGTCGAAGGCCACCTCCGAGGGCAGGCCGTCGGGGTGGAGGTATCTCTCCTCGACCGGTACACCGTTCACCTCGATCCTGCCCTCCGTGTCGCAGCAGACCACCCGGTCCCCGCCCGTGCCCACCACGCGTTTGACGAAATCCGTCTCGGCAGGTTCCGCGAGCCCGAGCATGGCGAGCCCCTCTCGTACTACGGAACTGACGGGGTTTTCCATCAGTTCCTCGGGTACGAAGGAACCTCTGCCGTCGAAGACGACGACGTCTCCGCGTGCCGGCCCGGAGCCGGACCGGTAGGCCAGCTTGTTCACCAGCACCCGGTCGCCGACCTGCAGGGCGGGTTCCATGGAGCTGCTCGGGATCTGGAAGGGCTGCACCACGAAGTGGCTGAACAGCAGGACGAAGACGGTGCAGGCGACACCGGTCAGCGCCGCGGTGCGCAGGGACATCCGGGAGAGCCCGGAACGACGCGCGGAGCGCGACCCCTCTCCCTGCGCCCCGTCGTCGGGTGCGGAAGAGCGGTCGCGCTCCGTGTGCTGTGCTTCGGTGTCCATCGGTGGCAGAGCCTATCCGGCCGCCCTGTGACACCGGGCGCGCGTATGAGCCGGAGCTCAGTTGTCGCGCTTCTCCTTGATCTTGGCGGCCTTGCCGCGCAGCTCGCGCAGGTAGTACAGCTTGGCGCGACGGACGTCACCGCGGGTGACGAGCTCGATCTTCTCGAAGATCGGGCTGTGCACCGGGAAGGTGCGCTCGACGCCGACGGAGAAGGAGACCTTGCGGACCGTGAAGGTCTCGCTCACGCCCGCGCCCTGGCGGCGGATGACGACGCCCTTGAACTGCTGGATACGGGAGCGGTTGCCCTCGATGACGCGAACGTGGACGTTCACGGTGTCACCGGGACGGAAGGCCGGGACGTCGGTGCGCAGCGAAGCCGCGTTGACGCTGTCGAGCAGGTGAGCCATGGTGGTCTGCTTCCTCGCCGATGCCACAGGTCATCGACGGAATGTCGTGATGAGAAGGGGTGCCTCCGCCGGGCGGGCGTCGTTCCCCCTGTGGCAGGGGCGCCGGCCGGACGTACAGCAGCGGCTCATTCTTCCATGGCCTCGGGCCTGCGCCAAAATCGGCCGCCGGGCTCCGGGGCCCAGCCGAGCAGGGAGAGCATCTCCCTGTCCTTCTTGTCGAAGGCGGCGGGGTCGCAACGTTCGATGAGGTCGGGCCTGTTGAGGGCCGTACGGCGGAACGCCTCGTCCCGTCGCCAGCGCGCGATCTTCCCGTGATGGCCGCTGATCAGTACGTCCGGGATCGCGCGTCCGCGCCAGACGGGGGGCTTGGTGTAGACGGGCCCCTCCAGCAGATTGGCCATGGCGCCGGGCGCGAAGGAGTCGTCCCGGTGCGACTCGGCGTTGCCGAGGACGCCGGGGAGCAGCCGGGCCACGGCCTCCGTGATGACCAGGACGGCCGCCTCGCCGCCCGCCAGCACGTAGTCGCCGATGGAGACCTCGTACACCGGCATGCGCGTCGCGTACTCGTCGACGACCCGGCGGTCGATGCCCTCGTAGCGGGCGGGCGTGAAGACGAGCCAGGGCCGCTCGGAGAGCTCGACGGCGAGTTCCTGGGTGAAGGGGCGGCCGCTGGGCGTCGGGACGACCAGGACGGGGCCGTGGGCGCCCGACTCGTAGCCGTTCGCGAGGACCTCGTCCAGGGCGTCGCCCCACGGATCGGTCTTCATGACCATGCCGGGGCCGCCGCCGTACGGGGTGTCGTCGACCGTGTTGTGGCGGTCGTACGTCCAGTCGCGCAGGTCGTGCACGTGGACGCCGAGCTGCCCTCGGGCGCGCGCCTTGCCGACGAGGGAGACGTTCAGCGGCTCCAGGTACTCGGGGAAGATCGTGACGACGTCGAGCCGCATCAGGACTCTTCCTCGCGGCTGGACACGATCTCGGCCTGGCTGTCGTCGATGAGGCCGGGCGGCGGGTCGATGACGGCCTTCTGATCGGCCAGGTCGATCTCGGTGACGATCTCCTCGACGAACGGGATCATCACCTCGCTGCCGTCGGGCCGCTCGACGATGAACAGGTCCTGCGAGGGCAGATGGCTGATCTCGGTGATCCGCCCGATCTCCGTGCCGTCCGCGAGCACCACGTCGAGGTCCATCAGCTGGTGGTCGTAGTACTCGTCGGGGTCCTCGGGAAGCTCCTCGGGGTCCACCTCGGCGATGAGCAGGGTGTTGCGCAGGGCCTCGGCGGCGTTGCGGTCGCGTACGCCCTCGAAGCGCAACAGGAGCCGGCTGCTGTGCACCCGGCCCGACTCGATCGTCAGCGGCCCCGCGGCGGGCGGGTCGGTGGCCAGTACGGCGCCGGGGCCGAGCCGCAGTTCCGGCTCGTCCGTGCGCACCTCGACGGTGACCTCGCCCTTGATGCCATGGGCGCGGCCGATCCGCCCCACTACCAGCTGCACGCTTGTGTCTCCTTCGATACGACGACGGGCCGGGGCGGGCCCGTAAGCCCTCCCCGGCCCGAGCCGGTGCTGCGGGGATCCGGGGGGCCGGATCCATATTCACCTTCGATCAGCGGACCTGGTCCACATCGACGAGGTCGACGCGGATGCCACGGCCGCCGATGGCGCCCACGACGGTACGCAGTGCGCGCGCGGTGCGGCCGTTGCGGCCGATCACCTTACCGAGGTCGTCAGGGTGCACCCGGACCTCCAGCACGCGGCCGCGGCGCAGGTTGCGCGAGGCGACCTGCACATCGTCCGGGTTGTCGACGATGCCCTTCACGAGGTGCTCGAGAGCCTCCTCGAGCATGCTCAGGCCTCGGTCGACTCGGCGGGAGCGGCCTCGGCCTCGTCCGCCTTCTTGTCGGCCTTCTTCGCCTTCGGGGTGATGGCCTCACCCTTGGCGTCGTCGCCCTCCAGAGCCTTGGCGAAGGCGTCGAAGGAGGCGCGCTTGTCCTCCTTGGCCGCCGGGGCCAGCAGCGGCTTCTCCGGGGCCGGCAGGCCCTTGACCTTCTGCCAGTCGCCGGTGAGCTTCAGGATGGCGAGGACCGGCTCGGTCGGCTGGGCGCCGACGGACAGCCAGTACTGCGCACGCTCCGAGTCGACCTCGATGCGCGACGGGTTGTACGTCGGGTGGTAGAGGCCGATCTCCTCGATGGCCCGGCCGTCACGGCGGGTACGGGAGTCGGCGACGACGATGCGGTAGTGGGGCTGGCGAATCTTGCCGAGACGCTTCAGCTTGATCTTGACTGCCACGGGAGTGGTGTCTCCTGGTCTTGACGTGGTTGGGCACAACGAGATGCCACGTGGGGTTGCGGTACTCGGGTGCCCGATGGACGCGTCAGCCGGAGGCGAGAGGGTTCCTGTGCGGCTGTCGAGTACAGCTAGCCATTGTGCCATACGCACGCCGCGGCATCTGACCCGCCCGGCACGCCGTGACCGCCCCGGTACGCCGCCCCGAAGGCAGGAGAAAGCGAGCCGGCGGGTGGACGCGCCCGCTCACGCAGGCGCCGCCGTGCCGCCGGCGCCGGTACGCCGGTCAGCTCGCGGCGCCGACCGCTTCCGGGATACGGAACGGCTTCCCGCACCCTCCGCAGACGATGGGCGCCTGGGCGAGGACCGACGGCACCACTCTCACGTTGCGGCCGCAGTCGCAGACGGCCTTCACCCGCACGCCTCCGCCCGAGGAGCCGTGCCGGGCGGCCGGCCCCCGGAAGGAGCGCTTGGTGTCGGAGGCCGTCGCTGCTGTGTGCGCCTTCAGCGCGCGCTGCAGCCGCTCGATCGTCGGGCGGTATCGCCGCTTGGCCTCGGGGTTGAGCACGACCAGGGAGAAACCGCTGCTTGGGTGCGGCTCCTCCACGTGGTCCAGGCCCATCTCCTCGGCGATCGCGAGGAACCGTCGGTTGTGGTAGCGGCCGGCGCGGGAGGTGTCGCGGACGCCTCGCGCGGCGGCGATGCCGTGGACTGCCTCGTGGAGCAGTCGCTCGAAGGAGAGCTCGGCGCCGCAAGCGGACGACGACTCTCCGATCAGGGACTCGGGCGCGGCAAGATCCGGCAGCTCGGGGTGGTGCCGCTGAATGTCGGCCCACGCCTGTGCCAGCTCTGCGGCGAGAACAGGTGGTGTCGTGCTCACGTCGTGATAACGAGCCGGGAGCCCGCCGGGTTCCATTCCGGGGCATCCCAAATAATTTGCACGTACCCGTCAGTTGCCGTTGATGCATCAAGACGAGGGCGGGTGCGCTGATCTGCGGAGAAGCCTCGCAGCTCGCAACAAGCCGGTACGTAGCGCGCGTCGGCGGAATGCCACCGCAGGCGTACGCCCCGGCGCTCGGGCGGGCCCGTAGCGCCGGGGCGCGCTGCCACAGGGCGGCGCTGTCAGTAGGCGCGGGCCACGATCGCGACAGTACCGGGCGCGTCGTCGGACTCGGGCACCGACCCGTCCTCCGCGACCAGGCAGCGTACCGACACCGCCTGCTCCGCGAGCGCGGCCTCGCCCTCCTCGCCCAGGGTCGCCCAGGGGATGCGGGCCCAGCCGCCCGCCGCCGCCGCCTCGGCGGCCTCGGCGACGGTCGAGACGTCGGTGGTGCGGTCCTCGCGCCGCCGGCGGGACTGCTCCAGCAGCAACGCCTGGTCGTCGTCGAGGACCTTGGGCAGCAGCGCGGCGAGCGACTCGATGCTCACCGGCTCCTTGCCTCCCGGAATCCGGCGCACCAGCACCGCGGTGCCCGCCGCCAGGTCCCGGGGGCCGATCTCGATCCGTACGGGCACGCCCTTGAGCTCCCAGTCCACCGCCCGGCGGCCGAAGGGGGTGTCCACGCGGTCGTCGACGTGCACGCGCAGACCCGCCGCCTTGAGCGTCTCGCCGACCTCGCGGACCTTGGCGACCGCCTCGTCGCCCTTGATCGCCATGACGACGACCTGGACCGCAGCGAGCCGGGGCGGGACGCGCAGTCCGTTGTCGTCGCCGTGCGACATGATCAGCCCGCCGACCATCCGGGTCGAGGTGCCCCAGGAGGTCTGCCAGACGAGCTCCTGGTGCCCCTCGGCCGAGAGGTAGGTGGTGTTGAAGGCCTTGGCGAAATTGGTGCCGAGCTCATGGCTCGTGCCCATCTGCAGAGCCTTGCCGTCGCCCATCATCCCTTCCAGGGTGAGCGTGTTGATGGCTCCGGCGAACCGCTCCCTGGGCGTCTTGCGGCCGAGCACGACGTCGATGCCGAGCACATCGACCATGAAGTCCGCGTAGACGTCCCGGTGGATGTACGCCGCGTAGTCGCGGGCGTCCTCGTAGGTGGCGTGCGCGGTGTGGCCCTCCTGCCAGAGGAACTCCGTGGTGCGCAGGAACACCCGCGGGCGCATCTCCCAACGGACCACGTTCGCCCACTGGTTGATCAGCAGCGGCAGATCCCGGTAGCTCTGGACCCACTTCGAGAAGTAGTCGTTGATGATCGTCTCGGAGGTCGGTCGCACCACCACCGGTTCCTCGAGGTCCTTGCCCCCGCCGTGGGTGACCACGGCGAGCTCGGGGGCGAAGCCCTCGACGTGCTCAGCCTCCCGAGTCAGGTAAGACTGGGGGATGAAGAGCGGGAAGTAGGCGTTCTGAGCGCCCGCGGCCTTGATGCGGGCGTCCATCTCCTGCTGCATCCGCTCCCACAGGCCGTAGCCGTACGGCCGGATGACCATGGTGCCGCGCACCGGGCCGTTGTCCGCCAGTTCGGCTTTGCCGATCAGATCCTGGTACCAGCGCGGGAAGTCCTCCGCCTGAGGCGTCAGGACAGGTGTCTTGGCCATGGCGCGCATGGTACGGCGGTGCGGGACCGGATCGGGAATCGGCCAGGCGGGCAGGGGCGCACGCCTCTGGCGCGCAAGCAGTGCGGCACGACCCCTGGACGTGGGGGCGCACGCGCAGTTCCCTGGCATACGGGGGGCGCGGCGAAAGCACACGGGGGCTGTCCTTCAGGGCACAACCGACTCTCTCGGCGGAATGGGGCGCACAGATGACATCCACGCTCGTCCGGCACCGACCCCA
The DNA here is from genome assembly GCF_013387495.1 of Streptomyces sp. PKU-EA00015. Classification (GTDB taxonomy): domain Bacteria; phylum Actinomycetota; class Actinomycetes; order Streptomycetales; family Streptomycetaceae; genus Streptomyces. The sequence continues at coordinate 128,618 of NZ_JABZEE010000035.1, forward strand.
CACGGCGTCGGCCTCCTCTGCTCAGGCGTGCGAACGGGCCCGTGACTGGGCCGAGATCCAGGAACGGATGCTGGTGCCGCTGTACGAGGCCGTCTACGAGCGTCTGGAGGTCGGTGCGGGCTCCAGGCTGCTGGGCCTCGGCTGCGGCTCCGGTCTCGCGCTGCTGATCGCCGCCGGACGCGGCGCCGCGGTGAGCGGCACGGACACGGACCGCGAGCGGCTGGTCCTCGCGCGCGAGCGGATGAGCACCCACGACTCCCCCGCGCAGGCCGCGCGCCTGTTCGACGGCGAGGCCGGGGCCGCGGCCGATCCGGGCCGCCCCCCGTACAACCTGATCACTGTCTTCCAGCCGATCGGCTGCCGGGCCGGTGACGCGGACGGGCTCGGCGCCGCCCTGCGGAGCGCCGTCGCGCTGGCGGAGCGCGGCAGTGCCGTGGTGCTCACCGGCTGGGGCCCGCCGGAGCGGTGCGCCAGTTCGGGGGTGCTCCGCGTGGCGGAGGGACATTCCGGCCGGACGCGCACCGATGGGGGCACCTCCCAAGGCCGCCAGGCCGTAGGGGGAGGGCGCTGGCGGCCGGCGCTGCGCGACGACCTGGAGGACGTGGCGGCACGGGCCGGACTGCGGCCGGACGGCTCGGGGCGGGTGGCGTGCCCCTTCGGATACGCGGACGTGGACAGTGCCGTGCGCGGCCTGCTGTCGACCGGACTGTACGACGCCGCGGTCAGGGACAGCGACCAGGCGCAAGTGGAGAAGGAGATCACCGAGGCGCTGCACCCGCATGTGCGGCCCGACGGGACGGTCTGGATGCCGAACGTCTTCCGCTACCTGATCACCCGCACGCCCTGACCCCGGCACGCGAGAGGGGCCCGCGACCGGATCGGTCGCGGGCCCCTCTCGCGTACGGGACCGGTGGGCGTCAGCCCATGAACTTCTTGAACTCGTCCGGCAGTTCGAAGTCCTGACCGGGCTGGCCGGCCGGCAGGCCGAACGCGCCGCCCTGGGCGGCCTGCTCGCGCCGGGCCGCGGCCGCGGCCTCCTCGGCCTTGCGCTTCATCGGGTTGCCGCTCTTGCGCTTGCCCTTGGCCTGCTTCTGCTGCTTCTTCTGCCGGCCGGGGCCGCCGCCCATGCCCGGGATGCCGGGCATCCCGCCGCCCTGGGCCATGCGGGACATCATCTTGCGGGCCTCGAAGAACCGCTCGACCAGCGACTTGACCGCGCTGACCTCCACGCCCGAGCCCTTGGCGATACGGGCGCGCCGCGAGCCGTTGATGATCGTCGGATCGTGGCGCTCGCCCGGGGTCATCGACTTGATGATCGCGGCCGTGCGGTCCACGTCGCGCTCGTCGATGTTGTTGATCTGCTCCTTCATCTGCGCCATGCCGGGCAGCATGCCGAGCAGCTTGGAGATGGAGCCCATCTTGCGGACCTGCTCCATCTGGGCCAGGAAGTCGTCGAGCGTGAACTCCTTGCCCTTGCTGCTCGCCAGCTTGGAGGCCATCTTGGCGGCCTCTTCCTGGCTGAAGGTCTGCTCGGCCTTCTCGATGAGCGAGAGCATGTCGCCCATGCCGAGGATGCGGGACGCCATGCGGTCCGGGTGGAACGCGTCGAAGTCGTCCAGCTTCTCGCCGTTGGAGGCGAACATGATCTGCTTGCCGGTGACCTGCGCGATGGAGAGCGCGGCACCGCCTCGGGCGTCGCCGTCCAGCTTGGACAGCACCACGCCGTCGAAGCCGACACCGTCGCGGAACGCCTCCGCCGTGTTGACGGCGTCCTGACCGATCATCGCGTCGACGACGAAGAGGATCTCGTCGGGGCTGACGGCGTCGCGGATGTCCGCGGCCTGCTGCATCAGCTCCTCGTCGATGCCGAGGCGGCCGGCGGTGTCGACGATGACGATGTCGTACTGCTTGGTGCGCGCGTGCTCGACGGAGTCCTTGGCGACCTGGACCGGGTCGCCGACGCCGTTGCCCGGCTGGGGCGCGTACACGCCGACGCCGGCGCGCTCGGCGACGACCGCGAGCTGGTTGACGGCGTTGGGCCGCTGGAGGTCACAGGCGACGAGGAGCGGGGAGTGGCCCTGCCCCTTGAGCCAGAGGCCGAGCTTTCCGGCGAGGGTGGTCTTACCGGCACCCTGCAGACCGGCGAGCATGATCACGGTCGGGGAGGTCTTGGCGAACCGCAGGCGGCGGGTCTCGCCGCCGAGGATGCCGATGAGCTCCTCGTTGACGATCTTGATGACCTGCTGGGCTGGGTTCAGCGCCTGGGAGACCTCGGTGCCGGTCGCCCGCTCCTTGATCTGCTTGATGAAGGAGCGGACCACGGGGAGCGCGACGTCGGCCTCGAGCAGCGCGATACGGATCTCACGTGCCGTGGCGTCGATGTCGGCCTCGCTGAGGCGGCCCTTGCCCCGGAGGTTCTTGAATGTCGCTGCAAGGCGGTCGGAGAGGGTATCGAACACGGCGGTCGCGGGTCCTCGGAGGTCGGAAGCGGGCGGTCGGTCGCCCCCCAGGGTATCGGTCCGGGCAAGTACGCAGCAGACACGGGCACCGCCCGGCCGGACACCCTCTAGGCGCGCAGAGCGCTCTCCAGGGCCTGCGCCACGTCGGCGGCCTCGGACGGGGACAGCGGGGAGCCCTGCGGATCGGTGACGTAGAAGGCGTCGACCGCGTTCGCGCCGAGCGTCGAGACGTGTGCGCTGCGCACCCGGACCGCCGCGCCGTCCAGGGCCCGGCCGATGCGGTGGAGCAGGCCCGGGGCGTCCTGGGCGCGGACCTCGATGACCGTGGCGCGGCGCGAGCCGGCCGGGGCGAGGGTCACCCGCGGCGGCGGCGCCGTGAGGCCGCGCCGCCGGGGGTAGGCGGCCTCGCGCTCGGCCAGGCGGCTCCGGATGTCCAGGGAGCCGTCCAGGGCGCGGACGAGGTCGGCACGCAGCCTGGTGGCCTGAGGGAGCGATCCGTACTCGGCCGCCACCCGCCAGTCGAGGACGAGGACCGCGCCGCCGCCGAGTTCGTCCGGCAGCTCGATGGCACGCAGGTCGGCCGCGCGGACGGTGAGACGGTGCAGCGCGAGGACGCCGGCGACGGCGGGCAGGACGCCGGGCTGGTCGGGCAGGGCGATCAGCAGCTCGACGCCGACCGGTTCCGTCTCGCCCTCCTCCTGCGGTGCGGTGGCCTGGGTGTGCAGGGCGAGGACGGGCTCCTTGGTGCGCAGGGCCTCGACGGCGAGACGTTCCTGCTCGGCGCTGGGGGCCTGCTCCTCCGGCTCGGGCGGCGCGTCGCCCGCGAGGACGGCGGCCACGCGCCGCACCAGGTCCGCGACGAGCGAGCCGCGCCAGGACGACCAGGCCGCCGGTCCGGTCGCGAGGGCGTCGGCCTCGGTGAGGGCGTGCAGCAGCTCCAGCGTGCCGGTGGAGCCGACGACGGAGGCGACGGACGCGACGGTGGCCGGATCGTCCAGGTCGCGCCGGGTCGCGGTCTCGACGAGCAGCAGATGGTGGCGTACGAGGGTGGCGACGACCTCGACGTCGGCGCGGTCGAAGCCGATCCTTGTGGCGACGTCGCGCGCGATCGTCTCGCCCGCCACGGAGTGGTCGCCGGGCCAGCCCTTGCCGATGTCGTGGAGCAGCGCGGCGACCAGCAGCAGGTCGGGGCGGCCGACGCGGCGGGTCAGCGCGGACGCCTTGACGGCGGTCTCGACGAGATGGCGGTCGACGGTCCAGGTGTGCACGGCGTTGCGCTGCGGCCGGCAGCGCACCCGCTCCCAGTCGGGCAGGAGCTTGGTGATCAGGCCCTCGGCCTCCAGCGCCTCCCAGACGGGGACGGTCGGCTCCCCCGCGCCGAGCAGGGTGACGAGTTCCTCGCGGGCCTCGGCCGGCCAGGGCACGGGCAGCGGGTGCGGGCCCGCCGCCTGGCCCAGGCGGCGCACGGCGTGCCGGGAGACGGTCAGGCCGGCCTGCGCCGCAGCCGCGGCGGCGCGCAGCACGAGGACAGGGTCGCGGTCGGGCCGGGCCGTGCGGGCGAGTACGACCTCGCCGTCCTGCTCGACGACGCCTTCGGCGAGCGGGGTGCGTTCGGGCTGGACACTCCGCCCGCCGCTGAGCATGGCGCGCAGCCGGGGGCGTACGGCGCGCGACCGCAGCACGCGGCCGACCTCGCGCCAGGTGACGTCGCTGGCGTACGAGACCGTCCGCGCGGCCTCGTACACCTGGCGCAGCAGGGCGTCGGCGTCGAGCAGGCCCAGCTCGGCGGCGACCTGGTCCTGTTCCTGGAGGGCGAGGCGGTCGGTGGCGCGTCCGGTGGTCCGGTGGAGGGCGTCGCGGACGTCGAGCAGGGTGCGGCGGGCCTCGGCGAGGCCCTCGCGGGGGGCGTCGGCGAGCCACGAGGCGGCGACGGCGCGCAGGGCGGTGACGTCGCGCAGGCCGCCGCGGGCTTCCTTGAGGTCGGGTTCGAGAAGGTACTGGAGTTCGCCCTGGCGGGCAGCCCGCTCGCGGCACAGTTCGTCGAGTTCGGGCAGGCGCTTGGGGGCCTGGTTGCGCCAGTCGGCGAGTACGGCGGTGCGCAGGGAGGCCACCAGCCCCAGGTCACCGGCGACGGCGCGTGCGTCGAGGAGGCCGAGCTGCACCTTGAGGTCCTCGCCCGCGGTCGTGCGGGCCTCGGCCGGGGTGCGTACGGAGTGGTCGAGGGCGAGGCCCAGGTCCCAGACGGGGTACCAGATCCGGTCGGCGACCGCGGCGACGGCCGCCGGGTCCGCACTGCCGTCGTGCAGGAGGAGCAGGTCGAGGTCGCTGCGCGGCGAGAGTTCGCCGCGTCCGTAGCCGCCGACGGCGACGAGCGCCGCGCCCCGCACCCCGGTCTCCAGGACCGCGGCCGCGAACAGGGCGGCCAGCCAGTCGTCGGTCAGTGCGGCGAGCGCCGCACGGCGCGACGGCCCGGGCTGCGCCTTCTCCCCGAGAAGGCGCAGCCGGGCCGCCGCGTAGCCGCTGGGGTCCGAGCTTTCCGATTCACCGATCACGTCGAGACTCACCCAGCAGCTCCTGTTCGTCGTGGGGTCAGAGGGCGTCCGGGCCGCGTTCGCCCGTGCGGACCCGGACCGCGGTGTCGACCGGAACGCTCCAGACCTTGCCGTCACCGATCTTGCCGGTGCGTGCGGCCTTGACGATCACGTCCAGGAGCTGTTCGGCGTCGTCGTCCTCGACCAGCACCTCGATGCGGATCTTGGGGACGAGGTCGACGGTGTACTCGGCGCCCCGGTAGACCTCGGTGTGGCCGCGCTGCCGGCCGTAGCCGCTGGCCTCGGTGACCGTGAGGCCCTGGACGCCGAAGGCCTGCAGGGCCTCCTTGATCTCGTCCAGCCGGTGCGGCTTCACGACTGCGGTGATGAGCTTCATGCGTCCACCTTCTTGTTCTCTGCTGCGGCTGCGACGGCGTCCGCGGGTACGGGTGCGGCCTTGCGGGAGCCCGTACCGCCGCCCGCGCCGCTGAAGTCGTACGCGGTCTCGGCGTGCTCGACCTGGTCGATGCCGGAGACCTCGTCGTCCTCGTCGACCCTCATGCCGATCGTCTTGTCGAGGACGAAGGCGAGGACCGCGGAGACCACCAGAGAGTAGGCGAGGACCGCGAAGACACCGATGGCCTGCTTGCCCAGCTGGTCGAGTCCTCCGCCGTAGAAGAGGCCCTTGACGTCGGACTGGACGCCGCCGGTGGCGAAGAGGCCGACGAGCAGGGAGCCGATGACACCGCCGACGAGGTGGACGCCGACGACGTCGAGGGAGTCGTCGTAGCCGAACCTGAACTTCAGGCCGACGGCCATGGCGCACAGCAGACCGGCGATGGCGCCGACCGCGATCGCGCCGAGCGGGGAGACGGCGCCGCCGGACGGGGTGATGGCGACCAGGCCGGCGACCGCGCCGGAGGCGGCACCGAGGGTGGTGAAGGCGCCGTGGCGGATCTTCTCGTAGATGAGCCAGGCGAGCATCGCGGCGGCGGTGGCGACCTGGGTGTTGACGAACATCACCGCGCCGACGCCGTCGTCGTTGCCGAGCCAGGAGCCGGCGTTGAAGCCGAACCAGCCGAACCACAGGAGCCCGGCGCCGAGCATGACGAGCGGGAGGCTGTGCGGGCGCATCGGGTCCTTCTTGAATCCGACGCGCTTGCCGATGACCAGGATGACGCCGAGGGCGGCCGCACCGGCGTTGATGTGCACGGCCGTGCCGCCGGCGAAGTCGATGACACCCATCTCGAACAGCCAGCCGCCGGCGCCCCACACCCAGTGCGCGACCGGGAAGTACACGACGGTGACCCAGAGGGTGATGAACAGGGCCCACGCGGTGAACTTCACCCGGTCGGCCAGCGCACCGCTGATCAGGGCGGGCGTGATGATCGCGAACATCAGCTGGAAGACGGCGAAGACGTACACGGGGATGGTGTAGCCGTCCCACAGCTCGGTGACGCCGATGTTGCCGAGGCCGACGTAGTCCGAGCTCCAGCCGACGATCGAGCCGATATCGGTGCCGAAGGCCATGCTGAAGCCGTACAGCACCCAGAGGATGGTGACGATCCCGAGGCTGATGAAACTCATCATCAGCATGTTCAGAGTGCTCTTGACCCGGACCATGCCTCCGTAGAAGAAGGCGAGTCCCGGCGTCATGAGCATCACCAGGGCGGAACAGATGAGCATGAACCCTGTGTTGGCGGCAGACAGCTCGGGAGCGTCTGCGGCAAGGGTCGAGATGCCTGGGGGCATCGGCGTCTCCTCGTCGTCGTGCGGCCGCGTGCGGGCGGAGCCAGTGCGGTAAAGGCGGGCCGGTTATGCGCCATGAGATTGGCGCAGCGCGGTTTCCGCCGATGCCGCTCGATGTTTCGCGGCCGTGACGAAGGGGTCCGGCGTGTTACGAGGCCATGAACTGACTGATCGCCGAGGGGGGCCGGGCGTACCCTCTGGCCCATCGCGGGACCGGCCGCGACACCCACCCGGAAGACCTGGCACAAGGGGGAGCCGAGTCGGACAGTCCGGGGTGAGCGCCGCGGCCGGGGTATGCGGCCCGCCCGTCAGACCGCTTCGGCGGTTTCGGGCAGCTGGGCGGTGAGGCGATCGGTGAACCAGGCGACCTCGGGGACGTCCCCGAAGTCCCTGGCGGCCGTGTCGACGGTCTTGCGGAGCCGGTTGTTGACGCGCTCGGAGCGGACCTTCCTGGCGATCCCGAGGGCCTGGTCGGCCAGGGCTGTGGCCTGCTCCGGTTCCTTCTTCAGCAGGTGCACCGTGGCCATGCCGATCAGGTTGAGTGCGTACGACCGCTGGTGCTCCGCGTCCCGGCCGAAGAGCTCGACGGCGCGCCGCATGACCGGCTCGGACAGGGAGGCGTAGGTGGGGCTGCGGCCCGCGACGTAGGCGAGGTCGCGGAAGGAGTGGGCGTTCTCGCCGTTGAGCTCGGCCTCGGAGAAGAAGCGGATCCAGTCGGGCTCGGGCTCGTCGTCGAGGCCGACGTCGGCGAAGGTGTCCTCGGCCATCCGCACGGCCCGCTTGCACTTGCTGGGTTGGCCCATGTTGGCGTAGGCGCGGGCCTCCATCGCATACAGCATGGCCTGGGTGCGGGCGGTGGCACAGTCACGGCTTCCGTACTGCGCGAGGTGGATGAGCTCCAGGGCGTCGTCGGGCCGGCCGAGATGGATCATCTGCCGGCTCATCGAGGACAGGATGTACGAGCCCAGCGGCTTGTCGCCGGCTTCCTTGGAGGCGTGCAGGGCGAGGACGAAGTACTTCTGCGCGGTGGGCTGGAGTCCCACGTCGTAGCTCATCCAGCCGGCGAGCTCGGCCAGTTCGGCGGCGACCTTGAACAGCCGGCGCTCGGTGGCGGCGGGATGGGGCTCCTGGAGGAGGTCGGTGACCTCGTGGAGCTGGCCGACGACCGCCTTGCGCCGGAGTCCGCCGCCGCACTGGGCGTCCCACTTGCGGAACATGGCGGTGGTGGACTCCAGCAGATCCAGCTCGGGGCCGGACAGCCGGGCCGACCTGCGCAGCGGGGTGGGCGACTCCTGGCGCGCCGCGCCCTCGCCGGGGGTGGGCACGAGCCAGCGCTGCATCGGCTCGACGAGTGCGGGGCCCGCGGCGAGGGCCAGCGAGGTGCCGAGGAAACCGCGGCGGGCCAGCATCAGGTCGCTGCGGGAGAATTCGCTGAGCAGGGCGACGGTCTGCTCGCCCGCCCAGGGCAGGTCGACCCCGGACACGGAGGGTGCCTGGTGCGCGGTGCGCAGTCCGAGGTCCTCGATGGCGACGACGCTGCCGAACCGCTCGGAGAAGAGCTCGGAGAGGATGCGCGGGATGGGCTCGCGGGGCTGTTCGCCGTCGAGCCAGCGGCGCACGCGGGAGGTGTCCGTGCTGATGTGGTGTGCGCCGATCTGGCGTGCTCTGCGGTTCACCTGGCGCGCGAGCTCACCCTTCGACCAGCCGCTCCGCACGAACCATGAGCTCAGCTGCTCGTTCGGGCGCTTGCCGGTGCCCGTCCCGTCTGCGCCGCTGCCGCTCACCCTGGGTGCCCCCGTCCGCCGATGCCGTGTCGCCCGAACCCCTACCAGAATGCCGTGGGTCACGGCCTCCGGTGAGCCGCTTGCATGCGGTCGTCGGGGACGCTGTGTTGCCCCGGGCATACCCGCCTGTCCGCTGCAATTGCAGGTTCGTGCACTGAAAGTAATCCGACGATCACGTGCTCACGAGTGCGATGGCAGAAACGCCACCATTCGCCACCCCTCCGAGTGAACTGACTTACGGTCAGGCGCGATTGACTTGACACAGCACGATCCAGGGGTGGTGCAGTGTCGCACGGGCAGGCGCGTGTCGCACGCCGCACTCTCCCGGACGCCACTGCGCGCCGTCGGGAGCCGGACGCCGGCGACGCAGCGTCACCGGAAAGGTCCGGTTCGTAACCACCGGCGCGTCCGACCCGTTGGAGGGGGCATGGGCTTCACGATCGGCGGCACCCGGGGAATCAGTCAGATCCGGTCCGGCTCCCGGCGCCGCGGACGCACGACGGAGGCCACCGTGGTGGCCGAGTACACCGGCCTGTGGGGCTGGTCCGTGATTCCGGGAGCGCGCGCGGCCGCGGGCCGCTGCTCCTGCGGTGATCCGGCGTGCGCCGCGCCGGGCGCCCATCCCCTCGACTTCGCGCTCGAGGTCCCGCCCGGGGCCACGCTCGACGAGGCCGCGAAGGCGTGGTCCCAGGTGCCGGGCGCGGCGCTGATGCTGCCCGTGGGCCGCACCTTCGATGTCCTCGACGTGGCGGCCCCGGCCGGGCGCCGCGCGATGGTGCGCATGGAGCGCATGGGCCTGCGGCTCGGCCCGGTGTCCCAGACCCCTGACGGCCGCTGCCAGTTCCTCGTGGCGCCGGGCGCCGCTGCCGGGCTGCCGCACCTGCTCTACCGGATGGGCTGGGACGACGCCGGCCTGGACCTGCGCTGCCTGGGCCCCGGCGACCACATCACCGCCCCGCCGTCCGACCGCGGCGGCCTCGGCCCGGTGCGGTGGCTGCGCGCGCCGTGCCCGGACACGGCGGTGGCGCCGCCCGAGGCCCGGCTGCTGCTCGGCACGCTGGCGTACATCTGCCACCGCAGTCCCTGAGCCGCCGCCCGGACACGCACAGGGGCCCGGCCGCGTACGACACGGCCGGGCCCCTGTGACATGAGCGGGTCAGTCGCCGATGAGCGCGTCGACGAACGCCTCCGGCTCGAACGGAGCCAGGTCGTCCGCGCCCTCGCCCAGACCGACGAGCTTGACCGGCACGCCCAGCTCGCGCTGGACCGCGACGACGATGCCGCCCTTGGCGGTGCCGTCCAGCTTGGTGAGCACGATGCCGGTGATGTCCACGACCTCGGCGAAGACGCGCGCCTGCACCAGACCGTTCTGACCGGTCGTGGCGTCCAGGACCAGCAGGATCTCGTCCAGCGGGCCGTGCTTCTCCACGACGCGCTTGACCTTGCCGAGCTCGTCCATCAGGCCCGTCTTGGTGTGCAGCCGGCCCGCGGTGTCGATCAGCACGACGTCCGCGCCCTCGGCGATGCCCTCCTTGACCGCGTCGAACGCGATCGAGGCCGGGTCGCCGCCCTCGGGGCCGCGGATCGTGCGGGCGCCGACGCGCTCGCCCCAGGTCTGCAGCTGGTCGGCGGCCGCGGCACGGAAGGTGTCGGCGGCGCCGAGGACCACGGAGCGGCCGTCGGCCACGAGCACGCGGGCGAGCTTGCCGGTGGTGGTGGTCTTCCCGGTGCCGTTGACGCCGACGACCATGACGACGCCGGGTGTGTCGAGGCCGCTCTCGGTCTTGACCGCGCGGTCAAGGTCGGTGCCGACGAGGGTGAGCAGCTCCTCGCGGAGCAGGGTGCGCAGCTGCTCGGGCGTACGGGTGCCCAGCACCCTCACGCGCTCGCGCAGCCGCTCCACGAGCTCCTGGGTCGGGGCGACGCCGACGTCCGCCGTGAGGAGGGTGTCCTCGATCTCCTCCCATGTGTCCTCGTCGAGGTGCTCGCGCGACAGCAGCGTGAGCAGTCCCTTGCCGAGGGAGTTCTGGGAGCGGGCGAGGCGCGCGCGCAGCCGGACGAGCCGGCCGGCGGTCGGCTCGGGGATCTCGATCTCCGGCGCGACGGGCTCGGCGACGACCGGGTCCTCGACGGCGACCGGGGTCCCGACGGCCTCCTCGGCCGACGGGAGGTCGACCTCCTCGATGGTGCGGCGGGGTTCGTCCCGCGGCGTCTCCGCCTCGTCGCCGACGTGCGGTTCGGCGGGCGGAGCAGTGATGGTCGGCGTGCTCGGCGGTGCCGGGGGCGGCAGCTTCTTCTTCTTGCGGCTGCTGACCACGAGCCCGCTGATGGCGCCGATGGCGACCAGGGCGATGACTACAGCAAGGATGACGAATTCCATAACGCGTCCAGTATGCGTGACCGCCCCGCTCCTCAGTCGCTGCGCTGCGGCGGGCGGGTCCCCCGCCCGACCCCCGGGGCTGTGCCCGGACGGCGTGGCCGACCGGAGCTCCCGCCCCTATTCTTCTGACGCTGTGTCAGCTACCGTCCCCTTCGCCATGCCCACATCCGGCGGAGGGGACTTCCCATGGCCTTCACGGTGGCTCGGTTCAACCTGGTGGAGCCGGACGCGACGCCCGGCACACTCGCCGCCCGCTACCGCGCGGCCCTGGAGATGGCCGCGTACGCCGACGACCGCGGCATCGACACCGTCCAGACGGAGGAGCACCACGGGGCCACCAACAACTGGCTGCCCTCGCCCTTCGTCTTCGCGGGCGCGGTCCTCGGCGCCACTCGCCGTATCACCGTCACCGTCTCCGCGGTCATCGGGCCGCTGCACGATCCACTGCGTATGGCCGAGGACATCGCCGTGCTCGACCTCGTCGGCCGGGGCCGGCTCGTCACCGTCGCGGGCATCGGCTACCGGCCCGAGGAGTACGAGCGGGCGGGTGTGGAATGGGGGAGGCGGGGCGCGCTCCAGGACGAGCTGCTCGAGACGCTGATAACCGCGTGGACGGGCGAGGAGTTCGTGTACCGGGGGCGCAGCGTGCGCGTCACGCCCCGCCCGTACACCCAGCCGCATCCGATGCTGCTGGTGGGCGGTTCGTCACGGGCGGCCGCACGGCGGGCTGCGCGCCTCGGCCTGCCCTTCTTCCCGAGCGCGCACCTGCCGGGGCTGGAGGCGTACTACAACGAGCGCCGCGCCGAGTACGGCACCGAGGGCTTCTGCATGATGCCCGCCCCTGAAACACCGCTGCTGCACATCGCCGAGGACCCGGACCGGGCGTGGGCGCTGTACGGCCACCACTTCCTCCACGAGGCGCGCACCTACGCGTCGTGGCAGTCGAAGGACATCCGCTCGGCGGTGCGCTCCACTGCGGACACGGTGGAGGAGCTGCGCGCGGAGGGCGTGTACCGGATCGTCACGCCGGACGAGTGCGTGGCCCTGGGCGTGGAGAGCCTGGTGCTGCATCCGCTGTGCGGCGGCATGCCGGTGGACGAGGGCTGGCGCAGCCTGCACCGGCTGTGCGAAGACGTACTGCCCCGGCTCACGCGCTGAGCCGGGGCAGTTTCCGTGGTGAGGAGAGGGGCAGCGGGGATTAGCCCATCTCCTCCAACGCCTTGCCCTTCGTCTCCCTGACGTACCTGAGTACGAAGGGGATCGAGAGCACGGCGAAGACCGTGTAGATGATGTAGGTGCCCGAGAGGTTCCAGTCGGCGAGGCTCGGGAAGCTCGCGGTGATGGCCCAGTTGGCGATCCACTGCGCGGACGCGGCGACGCCGAGCGCGGCGGCGCGGATCCTGTTCGGGAACATCTCGCCGAGGAAGACCCAGACCACGACACCCCAGGACAGGGCGAAGAAGAGCACGAAGACGTGCGCGGCGATCAGGGCGACGACGCCCTGGGTCTCGGGCAGCTTGCCGTCGACGAGCTCGGCGGAGAAGGCCCACGCCTCGAAGGCCAGCGCGATCGCCATGCCGGCGGAGCCGATGAGCGCGAGCGGCCGGCGGCCGATGCGGTCGACGAGGACCATGGCGATCACGGTGCCGACGATGTTGATGATCGACGTGGTGAAGGAGTAGAAGAACGAGCCGGCCGGGTCGACGCCCACCGACTGCCACAGGGTCGCCGAGTAGTAGAAGGCGACGTTGATTCCGACGAGCTGCTGGAAGACCGAGAGCCCGATGCCGATCCAGACGATGGGCAGGAAGCCGAAGCGGCTGCCGAGCAGGTCCTTGAAGGTCGACTTGTGCTCGCGGCGCATCGCGAGGTCGATCTCCTCGATACGGGCGTCGAGGTCGACGGTCTTGCCCTCGACCTCGGCGAGGACCGCCCTGGCCTTGTCGGTCCTGCCGACGGAGATGAGGAAGCGCGGCGACTCGGGGATCGCGAAGGAGAGCAGGCCGTAGAGGACGGCCGGTACGACCATGACGCCGAGCATCCACTGCCAGGCCTCGATCCCGCCGATCTCACCGCGCTGCTCACCGTCGGCGAGCTGGAGGATGCCGTAGTTGACCAGCTGCGAGACGGCGATGCCGATGACGATCGCGGCCTGCTGGAAGGAGGCGAGCCGGCCGCGGTAGGCGGGCGGGGAGACCTCGGCGATGTAGGCGGGGCCGATGACGGACGCCATGCCGATGGCGAAGCCGCCGACGATGCGCCACAGGGCCAGGTCCCAGAGCGCGAACGGGAGGGCGGAGCCGACGGCGCTGACGGTGAACAGCGCGGCCGCGATCTGCATGCAGCGGATGCGTCCGATGCGGTCGGCGATACGGCCGGCGGTCGCGGCGCCGATGGCGCAGCCGATCAGGGCGATGGCGATGACCTGAGCGAGCGTGCCCGAGCCGATGTCGTAGCGGTCCCGGATCGCCTCGACGGCGCCGTTGATGACGGAGCTGTCGTATCCGAAGAGGAAACCGCCCATGGCGGCGGCCGCCGTGATGAAGATGACATGCCCGAGGTGTTCGGGGTGGGCTTCGCGGGCGCCCGATGCCGGCGGGGGCTGCGCAGTGCTGGTCACGTGTACTCCTGGGGCCGTCCGGCAGGCGTCGCCGGGCGTGTGGGGCGAGCCCTTCAAGTGGCGCACAAGTTCTCGCCGCCCACCACTTGAAGGTAAAAACAACATTGCAGAGACTATGCCTTCAAGTTTCGAAGTCAAGGGGTCGAACTGAACCCGTGAAGGACACGGCATGTAGCCATAGGTTCAAGTATTGAAGATTCGGAAGTGCTCGCGAAGCGTCCGCGCCCACGGGCGCGCACCGCGGCAGCGGTCGGTTCAGCGCAACCGCTGGCTGATGACCTTGGAGACGCCGTCCCCCTGCATGGACACGCCGTAGAGCGCGTCCGCGACCTCCATGGTCCGCTTCTGGTGCGTGATCACGATCAGCTGGGAGCTCTCCTGGAGCTCCTGCATGATGCGGATCAGCCGCTGCAGGTTCGTGTCGTCGAGCGCGGCCTCGACCTCGTCCATGACATAGAACGGACTCGGTCTGGCCTTGAAGATCGACACCAGCATCGCCACGGCCGTGAGCGACCGCTCGCCGCCGGACAGCAGCGACAGCCGCTTGACCTTCTTGCCGGGCGGCCGGGCCTCGACGTCCACCCCGGTGGTCAGCATGTTGTCGGGATCCGTCAGCACGAGCCGGCCCTCGCCGCCGGGGAAGAGCCGGGAGAAGACCCCTTCGAACTCGCGGGCGGTGTCCCGGTACGCCTCGGTGAAGACCTGCTCGACGCGCTCGTCGACCTCCTTGACCACCTGGAGCAGGTCGGCCCGGGTCTTCTTCAGGTCTTCGAGCTGCTCGGAGAGGAATTTGTGCCGCTCCTCCAACGCCGAGAACTCCTCGAGCGCCAGCGGATTCACCTTTCCGAGCTGCTGGTACGCCCTCTCAGCGGCCTTGAGCCGCTTCTCCTGCTCCGCGCGGACGAACGGCCGCGGCTGATTGCGCGGATGCTCCGGGTCCTCGGGCAGCTCCTCGCCCTCGGCGGGCGGGGAGGGCGGAACGAGCTGGTCGGGGCCGTAGTCGGCGACGAGCCCGGCCGGTTCCACGCCGAGCTCCTCCAGGGCCCTGGTCTCCAGCTGCTCCATGCGCAGCCGCTTCTCCGCGCCCAGCACCTCGCCCCGGTGCACCGAGTCGGTCAGCTTGTCCAGCTCGCTCTTGAGGTCGCGCCCCTGGTTACGGGCGGCCGCCAGCTCCTGCTCGCGCTCCGACTTGGCCGCCTCCGCGGCCACGCGCTCGGCCTCCGCCCGCACCAGCGACACCTCGACATGCGCCAGCAACTGCCGGGCGCCGCTCGCCACGGCCGCGGCGACCTCGGCCTCATGGCGCATGCGGGCGCGGCGCTGTTCGGCGCGCGCCCGTGCCTCGCGCTCGGCGCGTGCCCCCCGGTCGAGGGCTTCGGCGCGGCCCGCGAGTCCCTTGACCCGCTCCTCGTGCGTACGGACCTGGAGCCGTGCCTCCATCTCGGTCTGGCGCGCGTTGGCCCCGTCGGCGGCGAGCCGGTCGCGCACATGGGTGTCGGGCTCCTCCTCGACCGGGGTCTCCTCCGCGACGAGCAGCCGTTCGGCCAGCTCCTCGGCCTCCTCCGTCGCCCGCTCCAGCGCCTCCTGGGCCCGGGCGGCCGCCGCGCCGGCGCGCTCGGCCTCGCCCGCGGCGCCGCGGGCCTGCCCGGCGAGGCGGCCGAGCTGCCCGGAGACGGCCGACTTCTCCCGCTCGGCCGCGCGCCTGCGCTCCCCCAGCTCCTCGACGAGAGCGGCGCAGGCGCCACGGCGGGCGGCGGCCTGCTGTTGTGCGGCGGTCAGCTCCTCGCACCGCGCGTCGAGCTGTTCGAGCTCGGCGGCGGCCTCGTCGACGGATGCCTGCACTTCCAGGAGACTCGGCGCCCCGGCGGACCCGCCCTGCGCGAGGTGCGCGCCGAGCACGTCGCCTTCGCCGGTGACGGCGGTCAGCCCGGGGTGCGCGTACACGACGTCCTCGGCGTCCTCCAGGGTGCCGACGACCACGACATCGCGCAGCAGCCGCCGCACAGCGGGCATCAGTTCCTCGGGCCCGCGCACCAGTCCGGCGGCGTACGGGTGGCCGGAGGGACCGTTGCCCGGGGGGCTTGGGGGCTCGGCCGCTGCCGTCGCGCCCGCCAGGAGCAGGGTCGCGCGCCCGCCGTCCTCCTTGCGCAGCAGCCGGATCGCCTCCGCGGCCGTGGCCGGGTCCGCGACGGCGACCGCGTCGGCGGCGGCGCCCAGCGCCGCGGCCACCGGGATCTCGTAGCCGGGCGTCACGGTGAGCAGCTGGGCGGCCGGCCCCAGGAGGCCCGTGAGCCGGTCGCGCGCGGCGAGCAGTATGCCCGTACCGTCCTTGCGGCGCAGGCCGAGGGCGAGCGCCTCGCGCCGGGCCGCGACTGCGGCGCGGCGGCGCTCGGCGCCGATCAGGGCCTCGCGGGCGGCGCTCAGCGCGCTCTCCGCGCCGGCCAGTTCACGCTTGGCGGCCTCGTGCTGGTCGGCGAGGGCCGAGTCGTCCGCGTCCAGCCCCTCGACCTCGGCCTTGAGCTGCTCGTACTCCTCCTGCGCGGCGGCGGCCCGCTCCTGGGCCTCGTCGCGGGCGGCGGCGAGCCTCTCGATCTCGGCCTGGGCCGACGCCGCGCGGGACCGCGCCGCGTTGACCTGTCCGCTCAGCCGGGCGAGCCCTTCGCGCCGGTCGGCGATCGCGCGGGCGACGTCCTTGAGCCGGCGCTCCTCCACGGTGAGCTGCCGCTCCAGTTCGGCGCGGTGCGCGACCGTGTCCTCCAGGGCCCGTTCGGCCGCCTCCAGCGCTGCCTCCAGTTCCGCCTCCTGCTGGCGGATGCGGGCCGCCTCGCGCTCCATGTCCTCGGGGTCGCGTCCGCGCCGTTCCTCCGCGGGCTGGGCGGTGGCGCTCTTGACCCGGGCGTCGGCGAGCGAGATCGTGCCGCGGACCCGTTCGGCGAGCTGAGAGAGTTCGTACCAGGTCTGCTGGGCGCCCTGAAGCCGCGGCGCGAGTCGCCGTACCTCGTCCTCCAGTTCGGCCTCCCGGACGAGGGCCGCCTTCAGCTGCGCCTCGGCCGCTTCTTTGCGCTGCTTGAGGGCGGCCTCGTCGGCGATCTCGGCGTGCAGCGCCTGGCGGAGGGTGACGAGGTCGTCCGCGAGCAGCCGCAGGCGGGCGTCGCGGAGGTCGGCCTGGATGACGGCGGCGCGGCGGGCGACGGCTGCCTGGCGGCCGAGGGGCTTGAGCTGGCGGCGCAGCTCGTCGGTGAGGTCCTGCACGCGCGCGAGATTGGCCTGCATGGCATCGAGCTTCCGCAGCGCCTTCTCCTTGCGCTTGCGGTGCTTGAGGACGCCCGCGGCCTCCTCGATGAAGGCGCGGCGGCCCATCGGGTCGGCGTGCAGGACCGAGTCGAGCTGGCCCTGACCGACGATGACGTGCATCTCGCGGCCGATGCCGGAGTCGGACAGCAGCTCCTGGATGTCGAGCAGCCGGCAGGTGTCCCCGTTGATCTGGTACTCGCTGCCGCCGTTGCGGAACATGATCCGCGTGATCGTGACCTCGGCGTACTCGATGGGCAGGGCGCCGTCGGAGTTGTCGATGGTGAGGGAGACCTCGGCGCGGCCGAGGGGAGGCCGGCCGGTCGTCCCGGCGAAGATGACGTCCTCCATCTTGCCGCCGCGCAGAGACTTGGCCCCCTGCTCCCCCATGACCCAGGACAGCGCGTCCACGACGTTGGACTTCCCGGAGCCGTTCGGGCCGACGACGCAGGTGATCCCCGGCTCGAAGCGCAGCGTCGTGGCGGACGCGAAGGATTTGAACCCGCGGAGGGTCATGGCCTTGAGGTGCACGCCGCCGGACTCTACCTTTCGCTCGCGGTTTCGCCTCTGAAGGCGCAGGGCACATCAGACGGTAAAGAAAGCATGTACGGGGCGGGCATGGGGAGAGGCGGGGGAAAGAAAGAAGGGACGCCGGGGCGTCCCTTGTATATCTTCGTGCGCGACGGAGTCCGTGCTCAGGTGAGCGCAGGCTCCCCCTGGTGTACGTCGATGTCGATGCCGTTGAGAAGCGGCTCGCCAGGGTGCTGAGCGGCGGCAGCCGTGAGCGCGTCGTTCTCGGACTGAATGCGTACGAGCTCGGACTCGAGGTCCTGGACGCGCTGCTGTAGCCGTCGCATCTCGGCGAGGAGTCGCGGGTCGGAACCGCCGACGTAACCGAGAAGCGCCTTTGCCATGATGGATGGTCCTCCACAATGAGTGACCGACCGATGCGGTGTGGGTCGTGAGGGATTCGCACCCGCGGTGCTGACAGCTCTTCCTGTACTGCTGGGGTCTTGCTGCGGTTCTTTACTGCCAAACAGCTAAGGTGCGCGGGGCTTCCAGAGTCTCACCAAAAAGTTTGACGGTCAACACGATCACACCCCGTATCGGCGGGCAGCCCGGGGGCATACGGCCGCTCCATCGAGCGGGGTGCCTGACCTGCGGGGCCCTGGGGGCGTGGCGATCATCCTTCTCTCCGCAGCCTGGCACGAGGAGCCTCTTCTTGGCAACCACCAGGCGGTTTCCTTCCCGGACGGATGCCTGTGACACATGCCGGAAGGTGCGTGCGACGTTACTGCGAGCACCCGGGCGGAGGACACTCAGCGGACGGCGAAGTCGGCGTAGATCCCTCTGGGCGTGTCCCAGATCTCAGTGACGCCGTCGACGCGGCCGGGAGTGTCGCCGGACCGCAGCCAGTCCAGCAGACGGTGGCAATTCTCACGTGGCCCCTCGGCGACGACCTGCACCCTGCCGTCCTCCAGGTTGAGGGCGAAGCCCTTGAGGTCTCCGATCTCGAGTGCGTTCGCCCTGGTGAACCAGCGGAAGCCCACTCCCTGTACCCGGCCGCGTACCCACGCGGTGAGGCGCGCATCGTCATTCATGAGGGCACCGTAACCGGCCGAATGGGCACAGATCACATCGCCCCCGGCGTGCCATGGCGTACAGTCCGGACGCAATGAGCGTCACCCGTTCGGGTGCACCCATTGACGTTCGACGCCGAGCAGGACGGCGTCGGGAACCAGGAAGGCACACCAGATGGGTCGCCATCGGAAGAAGCGTGCGGGTCTGCCCGTACGCACCGGGCTGCTCGGCGCCTCCGCTGCCATGGCGGTAGGCGCCGTGGCCGTCACCACCGGCATCCTGCCGGTCGGTGACACGTACACGATCGGCTCCTCCAGCAACGAGTCCCCGGTGGAGATACGCACCGGAGGGCCCGCCCTGCTCCAGACGCAGGGAGAGGCGGGCACCACGCCGACGCCGTCCTCGTCGGCGACGCCGAGCCGGACGCCCCAGCCGTCGAAGTCCCCCGCGAAGCCGTCGCCCACCAAGCGGGTCGAGAAGGCCAAGCCGTCCGCGAAGCCGTCGCCCACGAAGCCGGCCGCGAAGGCCAAGCCGTCCGCGAAGCCGTCACCCACCAAGCGGGTCGAGAAGGCCAAACCGTCCGCGAAGCCTTCCAAGAAGCCCGTGGAGAAGAAGACCCCGGCGCCCGAGCCGGAGAAGACCACGTCGGCGCCGGTGCGTGAGCCGTCCCGTGAGGCGGACCGGCCCGAGTCGCGCCCGTCCTCCCCGACCGCCGCTCCCACGTCGGATACGTCGGCGACCGAGGCCGCCGTGCTCAACCTGGTCAACGAGGAGCGCGCGAAGGTGGGCTGCTCCCCCTTCAAGGCGAGCCCGGCGCTGGCGGAGCTGGCGCGGGTCCACTCCAAGGACATGGCGGTACGCGGGTTCTTCGACCACACGAACCCCGACGGTCAGACCCCGTGGGACCGCGCGGCCGCGGCCAATGTCGCGAACCTCGGCGGCGAGAACATCGCGCGCGGCCAGGCCGACGCCGGTGCGGTGCTCAATGCGTGGATGCAGAGCGAGGGTCACCGCGCCAACATCCTGAACTGCGACTTCACGACGATGGGCGTCGGCGTGTACATGGGCGACGGCGGCCCGTGGTGGACGCAGAACTTCGGCTACTGAGATTTCCGCAGGTCAGTGACCTGCCAGCTTCCCTGGGCCGCCTCGGGGCCGTCATCGGCAACCGAGGCGGCCCAGACTTTGTCCACAGGGGCCCGCGCTGTCTCGCTCCTTCGACGCCCCCTGCCGCCAGGCCGAGCGCGCCTTCCCCACAACCGACCTCGTCGCCATCACGGCCTCGCCCGCCGGATGCCGTATACGCCCTGGGACACTGTCCTTTCGAAAGGGCAATCTCTGGGGCAGCGCTGTCCGGCGTAGGCTGGCGGGCATGGGCGACGACCTCGGATTCGACGTGTTCTCCCGGCAGTGCCCCTCGCGCGGCACGCTGGAGCATGTGACCGGTCGCTGGGGCAGCCTGACGATGGGCGCCCTGTACGAGGAGCGGCTGCGGTTCAACCAACTGCGCCGCCGGGTCGACGGCGTGAGCGAGAAGATGCTGTCCCAGACGCTGCACGCGCTGGAGCGCGACGGGCTCGTGCACCGCGAGGCGCAGCCGACCAATCCTCCGCGCGTGGACTACGAACTCACCCAGCTCGGCCGGGCCGTGACCGAGCAGCTGCTCGGCCTGATCCGCCTGGTCGAGGACCGGATGCCCGACGTGCTCGAGGCGCGGCAGCGGTACGACGCCGGCTGTGAGGAAGCGGGCGACCGGGCGGCGGTCCGCTAGAGGACGACGGCCCGGCACGGGGCGGCAGACGGCGTCAGGCCGTGGTGCGCGGGACCCGCTGGCAGCGGGGGCAGAAGTAGCTGGACCTGTTCATCCAGGGGTGGCGCCGCATGACCGTGCCGCAGCGGTTGCAGGGCTCGCCCTCGCGGCCGTACGCGTCCAGGGACCGATCGAAGTACCCCGATTCGCCGTTGACGTTCACGTACAGGCTGTCGAAGGTCGTGCCGCCGACCGCGAGGGCGGCCGTCATCACCTCGCGTATGTGGCCCAGCAGTTCCACCGAGCGCGGCCGGGTGAGCGTCGCGGTCGGGCGGTCGTAGTGCAGCCGGGAGCGCCAGAGCGCCTCGTCCGCGTAGATGTTGCCGACGCCGCTGACCAGGGACTGGTCGAGCAGGGCGCGCTTGACCGTGGTGCGGCGCGCGCGGAGCGCGGTGTGGAAGGCGGCGTCGTCGAAGAGCGGGTCGAGCGGGTCACGGGCGATGTGCGCGATGACGTCGGGCAGCCCCTCGGGGGTGTTGTCGTGCAACGACAGGCCGCCGAAGGTGCGCTGGTCGACGAAGCGGAGCTCGTTGCCGAGAGAGTCGTCGAAGCGGAGCCGGATGCGCAGGTGCTTCTCGTCCGGGGCATCGTGCGGCTGCACCAGCAGCTGTCCGCTCATCCCGAGATGACCGAGGACCGAGGTGTCCGTGTCGGTGAGCGGCAGCCACAGGTACTTGCCGCGCCGGCGGGCGTCCCCGACTGCCTGCCCCTTCAGCCGGGCCGCGAAGTCCTCGCCGCCCGCGACGTGCCGGCGCACGGCGCGCGGGTGCAGCACCTCCACCTCGGCGATGGTGCGTCCGCCGACCCAGGTGGCCAGTCCGCGGCGTACGACTTCGACCTCGGGCAGCTCGGGCACCGGTCTCCTTCCGCGGTGGGCGGGGCGATGCCCGCAGCGTATCGCGCGACGCAGGGCGTGCAGCGCTGAGGCCCCTCGCCGCAGCGGCGAGGGGCCTCACAGGAACTGCCGGGGAAGCGGATGCCCGGGGAAGGACCGGCTCAGGCCGAGGCCCGGTCCGTCGGCGCCGGGGCGGGAGGGGTGTCGGCGGCCCCTTCGCCACTGCCCGCGTCCGGTTCGGCCGCGGCCTGGGCCGCCGCCTTGGCGCGCTCGTCCGCGGCGGCACGGATCTCGCGCCACGCGGATTCCGCCGCCTGCTGCTCCGCTTCCTTCTTGCTGCGGCCGGTGCCGGTGCCGTACGAGACACCACCGACGCGGGCGGCAGCAGTGAAGGTCTTCTCGTGGTCCGGTCCGGTCTCGGTGACGAGGTACTCCGGCACACCGAGCCCCTCGGCCGCGGTGAGCTCCTGGAGACTGGTCTTCCAGTCCAGGCCCGCACCGAGGTTCGAGGACTTCTCGATCAGCGGGTCGAAGAGCCGGTGCACCAGCTCGGACGCCGCTTCGAGACCCTGGTCGAGATAGACGGCGCCGATCACCGCTTCGAGGGTGTCGGCGAGAATGGAGGCCTTGTCCCGGCCACCCGTGCCCTCTTCACCGCGGCCCAGCCGGATGAAGGAGCCCAGTTCGAGGCCGCGGCCGACCTCCGCCAGCGCACGCGAATTGACCACCGCGGCCCGCAGCTTGGCCAGTTGGCCTTCGGGCAGGTCGGGGTGGGTGCGGTACAGCGTGTCGGTGACCACCAGGCCGAGCACCGAGTCCCCGAGGAACTCCAGACGCTCGTTGGTGGGCAGACCGCCGTTCTCGTACGCGTACGAACGGTGGGTCAGCGCACGCACCAGAAGGGCGGACTCGAGGTGATACCCGAGCCGCCCTTCCAGAAGCGTGTGGGACGAGGCTGCGTTGACTGTGTTCGTTGCGTCTGCCTGCTTCTTGGCAGGGGACACCTCAGACATCGGGCCTCTCACCAGCCGCTCAGACCTCGAGGACCTGGCGCTTGTTGTAGGTGCCGCAGCTCGGGCACGCGATGTGCTGCTGCTTCGGCTCCTGGCAACGCTCACACGAAACCAGGGTGGGGACCGCAGCCTTCCACTGCGACCGGCGGTGGCGCGTGTTGCTGCGCGACATCTTCCGCTTCGGAACAGCCACGGCTACTTCTCCTGCTTCTCGTCGACGCCCGCTTCGGCGCCGCCCATGTTGTCCTTCTCACCGGTTCCGAGTGAATCGGCGAGTCCCTGCAGTGCCGCCCAACGGATGTCGACGGCGTCGTGGTGGTGGTCCGGGTCGTCGTCCAGCCTGATCCCGCACTCGGGACACAGGCCGGCACAGTCCTCCCGGCACACCGGCTGCATCGGCAGTGCGAGCACCACCGCATCACGCAGCACGGGTTCGAGGTCGAACATGCCGTCCTCGAGATAGAGAATGTCCTCGTCCTCGTCGTCGACAGGCTCAGCGGGGCGGCCCCGCTCGTCGGCGTCGGGATACGTGAACATCTCCTGGAAGTCCGCGGCGACCTCTTGGCGCAGCGGCTCCAGACACCTTACGCACTCCCCCTCGGCGCTCGCACGGGCGGTGCCTGTGACGAGCACCCCTTCCATGACGGACTCGAGGCGCAGCTCCAGCTCCACCGGCTTGCCCTCGGGCACTCCGATGACTCCTTCGATGCCCAGGTCCTTCGGCGCGTCCACCGTGCGGGACAGCCGCTGGAGCGCACCGGGCCGCCGTCCCAGCTCGTGCGTGTCGAACACGAGGGGGTTGCGGTGGTCGAGGCGCGTGCTCACGGCTCTTCCTGCTTTCGGATCGTGGGGAGGGGCCGTCCCGATTCGTGGGGCGAAGCGGGCAGCCGGGATCGCGGAACTACGCGCGACCGAAGAGCCAGGATACTGGACCGGCCGCCGTAGACCCAATCCGGGCTGTTCGGCGGCCTTCCGGCCCCTAGCGGCCCTGCTCGTAGCGACGCAGCTGCTCCATGTCGATCATGCTCGTGTCGAACAGGCTGGTCTCGTCGAGCGCGGCGCCCTGCTGAGCCTGCGGCTGGTGCTGCTGGTGCTGCTGGTAGGCGTAGGGGTCCTGCTGCGCGTACTGCTGCGGGTCGTAGCCCTGCTCCTGGTACGCGGCGTACGGCTCGGTGCCCTGGGCCCCGTAGCCGGCGTGGGAGACGCCCTCGGGGGCGTACGCCTCCTGCGCCTGGTAGCCGTACACGTCCTGCTGGGCCGGGATCTGCGGCGCCGGCGGCGGCTGGTACGCCGCGTACGTCTGCTGCCGCTGGGGCTCCGGGGCGGGGTCGGCCAGCTCGGCGAGGCCCGCCAGGTAGTCCGCGTCGCTCGTGGGCTGGTGGCTGCCCGCGGCGTCCTGCGCGGCCATGTGGGCGCCCAGATCGTCGGTGACGGTCCGGCCGTGCAGCTTCTGACGGCCGCGGCCGACCGCGTCGAGGGTCTTGGACAGCACGGCCTCGAAGGCGCCCAGCTTGGCGTCGACGTACTCGTCCGCGCGCCGGATGAGCGTCTGCGGGTCGCTGCTGTGCTCGGGAGCGTCCTCGTCGGCGAAGCCGTGCTCGTCGAGGCCCGGTCCGCGGCCGAGCAGCTTCTCGCGCCCGCGGTCGACCGAGCCGATGGTCTTGCTGAGGACGACTTCGAAGTTGGCGAGCTTGGAGTCGACGTAGTCGTCGGCCTCCGCGCGGATCTCCTCCGCCTCCTGACGCGCCTCGGCGAGGATCCGGTCCGCCCGCTCCTGGGACTCGCGGGCGACCTGGGTGTCGGAGATGAGCGAACCGCGCTCGGCGTGGGCGGACTCGATGATCCGCTCGGCCTCCTTGCGGGCCTGCTCGACGAGCTGTTCCCGGCCTCCGATGAGCTCCTGGGCCTGGGCGAGGGAGCCGGGCAGCGCCTGGCGGACCTCCTCGAGCATGGCGAGCAGCTCGGCGCGGTTGACCACACAGGAGGCCGACATGGGCAGGGACCGGGCGTTCCCGACCGCCTCGACGATCTCGTCTAGCTTCTTCTGCACGTCCACCGTGTGTTTGCCACTCTCTACAGCCGGATTGGAGACGGACGGATCGACTGTACGGCCAGTCGGTGTCCTCCCGACACCGTGTGACGGACCGTCAGCGGCTCACTTCTCGGCGAGCCGCCGGACGAGGGCCTCGTGGACCACCGGCGGCAGCAGGTGGGAGACGTCGCCGCCCCACGCCGCGACCTCCTTGACCAGGCTGGAGGAGAGGAAGCTGTAGGTCGGGTTGGTCGGGACGAACAGGGTCTCGACGCCCGAGAGGCCGTTGTTCATCTGGGCCATCTGCAGCTCGTAGTCGAAGTCGCTGACGGCGCGCAGCCCCTTGACGATCGCGGGGATGTCGCGTTCCTTGCAGAAGTCCACGAGGAGACCGTGGTGGGACTCCACCACGACGTTCCCGTACTCGGTGGTGACCTGACGGATCAGCTCGATCCGCTCCTCCACCGTGAACAGGCCCTTCTTGGACTGGTTGATCATCACCGCGACGTGTACGACGTCGTACAGCTTGGAGGCGCGGGCGATGATGTCGAGGTGTCCATTGGTGATGGGGTCGAACGACCCCGGACAGACTGCGCGGCGCAACTGAAGTCCCTCGCTCTCCGGTCCGGTCATAGTGCGTCTTCGCACGTAGAGGCGGCGCGACCGTACCAAAGCGTCCCTTCGCCGTAGCGACGGGCCCGCAGCGGCTCGAAACCTTCGGGCCAGTTGAATTCTCCGCCTCTGGTGCTGCGCTCCACGGTGGCGAGCGCAGCGTCCGCGAGCCAGCCCTCGCGGCGGAGTGTGAGCAGAATCTCGCGAAGATCGTCGTCGGTGACGGCGTACGGCGGGTCGAGGAAAACCACGTCGTAGGGGTGCTCCGGAGCCGGGCCCGTGACGATCTGCTCGGCCTTGCCGGTACGGACCTCGGCACCGGGCAGGCCCAGCGCGCGGACGTTCTCCCGGACGGTACGGGCGGCGCGGGCGTCGGCCTCGACCAGCAGGGCGTGGGCCGCGCCGCGGGACAGTGCCTCCAGACCGACGGCGCCCGAGCCCGCGTAGAGGTCGGCGACGCGAATGCCGTGGAGGCTGCCGAGCTGGGACTCCCAGCTGGAGAAGAGTCCCTCCCGGGCGCGGTCGGACGTGGGGCGGGTGCCGTTGCCGGGCGGAACGGCGAGGCGGCGTCCGCCGGCCGCGCCGGCGATCACGCGGGTCATCTCGGGCCTCTCTGTGCGGGCTGACCTCCCAAGTCTCTCAGCCCTTGTCGAGGTACTGCTCCCGCTCCTTGTCCAGCAGGGCGTCCAGCGCCATCCGCAGACCGGGCAGGTGCTCCAGCTCCGGATCGGCCCGCACGACGGCGGCGGCCTCCTCGCGGGCGGCGGTGATGACCTCCTCGTCCTCGATGACGGCGAGCATCCGCAGCGAGGAGCGCACGCCGGACTGGGCCTGGCCGAGCACGTCGCCCTCGCGGCGCTGCTCCAGGTCGATCCGGGAGAGCTCGAACCCGTCCAGCGTGGCCGCGACCGCGCCCAGCCGGGCGCGGGCGGGGCTCGCCTCGGGCATCTCGGTGACCAGCAGGCACAGTCCGGGCGCGGAGCCCCGGCCGACCCGGCCACGGAGCTGGTGGAGCTGGGAGACGCCGAAGCGGTCCGCGTCCATGATCACCATGGCCGTGGCGTTCGGCACGTTCACTCCGACCTCGATGACGGTGGTGGCGACCAGCACGTCGACGTCTCCCGCGGCGAAGCGGCGCATCACGTCGTCCTTGTCGTCGGGCGCCATCCGCCCGTGCAGGACCTCGACGCGCAGTCCCGCGAGGGGGCCGCGGGCCAGCTGCTCGGCGACCTCCAGGACCGCGAGCGGCGGCCGCTTCTCCGCCTCGTCCTCGGCCGACTTCTTCTTGGTCTTCTCGTCCTCGGCGTCGCCGATCCGCGGGCAGACCACATACGCCTGGTGGCCGCCCTCGACCTCCTCGCGCACCCGCTCCCAGGCGCGCGCCAGAAAGTGCGGCTTGTCGGCGGCAGGGACCACATGGCTGGCGATCGGCGACCGCCCGGCCGGCAGCTGGTCGAGCACGGAGGTCTCCAGGTCGCCGAAGACCGTCATCGCGACCGTGCGCGGAATGGGGGTGGCGGTCATCACCAGCAGGTGCGGCGGCTGCTTCCCCTTCGAGCGCAGGGCGTCGCGCTGCTCCACGCCGAAGCGGTGCTGCTCGTCGACGACGACGAGGCCGAGGTCGTGGAACTGCACCTTGTCCTCGATCAGGGCGTGGGTGCCGATGACGATGCCCGCCTCGCCGGTCACCAGGTCGAGCAGTGCCTGGCGGCGCGCCGGCGCGCCCATGGAACCGGTCAGCAGCACGACTTTGGTGCCGTGGTCCGAGCCCCCGAGCGCCCGCCCGTCGCCCGGCCCCCGCCCCTTCTGCGCAGACTCCCCCGGAGCCTTCGGCCCGGGGGGACCCCCCTCGCGCCAAAGTCCCCAGTTCTCGGCGAGCTCGCCCATCATCTCGGTGATCGAGCGGTGGTGCTGCTGGGCCAGGACCTCGGTGGGCGCGAGCATCGCGGCCTGACCGCCCGCGTCGACGACCGCGAGCATCGCCCGCAGTGCCACCAGCGTCTTGCCGCTGCCCACCTCGCCCTGCAGGAGGCGGTGCATGGGGTGCTCGGTCGCCAGGTCGTCGAAGATCTCCTTGCTGACCGAGCGCTGGCCCTCGGTGAGGGTGAAGGGCAGCTCGGCGTCGAAGGCGTCGAGCAGTCCGCCGGGCACGGGCCTGCGGGCGACGGCGGGCAGCTGGGTGTCCGCGAACCTGCGGCGGGCGAGCGCGACCTGGAGGACGAACGCCTCGTCCCACTTCAGCCGCTGCCGCGCGGCCTCGATGTCGGCCTTGGTGCGCGGCCGGTGGATCTTGTGCAGGGCGTCGGGCAGGTCGGTGAGCCCGCGGCCCTCGCGCAGGGCGGGCGGCAGCGGGTCGACGGCGTCCCGCGCGCTGGGCAGGACGGCGTCGACCGCCTTGGCGATCTTCCAGGACTCCAGCTTGGTGGTGGCCGGGTAGATCGGGATGAGCGCCCCGGCCCAGCTGTCCACGGCCTCCTCGCCCTCCTCGCCGCGCAGCAGTTCGTAGGCGGGGTGGGCGAGCTGGAGCCTGCGGTTGAACATGGAGACCTTGCCGGCGAACATCGCGCGGGTGCCCGGCAGCAGGTCGTTGTGCGGCTTGTGCACGCCCTTGCCGAAGAAGACCAGCTGGAGCCGGCCGCTGCCGTCGGTGATGGTCACCTCGAGCCGGCGCCCGCGGCCCTGATTGAAGGTCAGGACGCGCGCGTCGGCGACGCGGGCCACCACCGTGACGTGCTCGTCCAGCGGCAGCTCGGACAGCGACGTCAGCTCGCCGCGCTCCGCGTACCGCCGGGGGTAGTGGTGCAGCAGGTCACCGAGGGTGTGCAGGTCGAGGTGCTCGGCCATCACCTTCGCGGTGGCGGCTCCGAGCGCGTTCTTGAGAGGTTCGTCGAGCGCGGGCACGCCACCCATTGCACACCACACCACCGACAGTCGTCGCGCACCTGTGGACAGCGCGCCCCAGGGGGCGTGCGCCTACTCCACGCCGATGAGCAGCGGCGTCCCGCGGCCGCCGCCCTCGTAGACGAGGGTGTCGACGGCGAGGTACCCCTCGCGGACGTGGGCCTCCAGGTGTGCGGCGAGGCCGGTGGGGACCCCGTCGCCGAGCACGAGGGTGACCAGTTCGCCCCCGGAGGAGAGCATCCGGTCCAGGACCGTGAGCGCCGTGTCGGTGAGGTCGTTGCCGATGACGGCGACGTCGCCGTCGATCAGGCCCAGCACGTCACCGGCCTGGCACACGCCCGCCGAGGTCCACGACTGCCGTTCCGCCACGGCGAGTTCGGCGTACCGGGTCGCGCCCGCTGCCGCCGACATGGCGACCACGTCCTCGTCGAAACGGCGGTCCGGCTCGTGGACGGCGAGCGCCGCGATGCCCTGGACCGCGGAACGGGTCGGGATGAGCGCGACGCGGACGCCTTCCGCGCGGGCCTGTTCCGCCGCGGCCGCGGCGGTGTGCCGCAGGGACGCGTCGTTGGGCAGCAGGACGACCTCGCGCGCGTGCGCCCGCCGGATCGCGTCGACCAGTTCGCCGCTGGCCGGCGGTTCCCCCGGCCGCATGGGCACGGTCGTGGCGCCCGCCTGGTCGCACAGGTCGACCAGACCGTCGCCGGGGACGACCGCGACGACCGCGCGCTGCACCCGCTCGCGCGGTTCCGCGGCCGACTGGGCGGCCTCGGCGCCGAAGTGAGTGATCCGGATCCGGTACGGCCGCCCCGCCTCGACGCCGGCCTCGACGGCGGCGCCCGCGTCGTCCACGTGGACATGGACGTTCCACAGGCCGTCGCCGCCCACGACGACGAGCGAGTCGCCGAGCCCGTCCAGCCGGGTGCGCAGCCGGGCGACCGCCTCGTCGTCCGCCTCCAGCAGGTAGATCACCTCGAAGGCGGGCCCGCCGCCTTCGCACGGCTCGACCGCACGGGCCTGGAGCGCCGGCCGGGCCGACGAGAGTCCCGGGGCCGCCGGCGCCTCGCCGGAGACGGCCTCCACCAGGGCGCCGAGCACCGCGAGCAGACCGCGCCCGCCCGCGTCGACGACGCCGGCCCGGTCGAGGACCGCCAGCTGGCGGGGAGTGTCGTCGAGGGCGGTCCGGGCGCCGGCGTAGGCCGCGTGGAGCGCGTCGGTCGGTGCGTTCTCGGCCGCCTCCGCGGCGGCCGCGGCCACGGTGAGGATGGTGCCCTCGACAGGGTGGGCGACGGCCTCGCGCGCCATCTCGGCGGCCCGCCGCAGCGCTCCGGCCAGCTGGCCGCCGGCGCCGATGCGCTCGGCCATGCCCCGCAGCAGCTGGGCGAGGATCGTGCCGGAGTTGCCCCGGGCGCCTATCAGCGCGCCGTGGGCCATCGCATGCATCACATCGGCGACCGAGGGCTGCGACCGCCCGGTCTCGTGGGCGGCGAAGACGGCTTCCACGGCCTGGGCGGCGGACTCCGCCGTCAGATAGAGGTTCGTGCCGGTGTCCCCGTCCGCGACGGGGTAGACGTTGATCGCGTCGATCTCCTCGCGCTCCCGGCCGAGGGCCTCCAGCGCCAGCGAGCACCAGGCGCGTACCACTTCGGCGTCCATCGTCTGCGGCACCTGGTGGTCCTCCTCGGTCGGCCGTGCGGGCCGTGGGCGGCGGGGTGCCTCGCAGCGTAGACCCCGGCTCCGACCAGGCACGGGGGCGGGTGCGCAGGAAGCCATGGTAGTTTCGTATCTCGGACGCAGCCGTTGTATGCTGCTCCGGTTGCCCGATGAGAATCGGGCCATTCCCCCGGCAGGCCACTTCAGATCACTGATTCCGGCACGCCGGATTTCACTGTAAGTGCATCTGAAGTCTTTGGAGTGACCCGTGGCTGCCAACTGCGACGTCTGCGGCAAGGGGCCGGGCTTCGGCAACAACATTTCGCACTCGCACCGCCGTACGTCCCGTCGCTGGAACCCGAACATCCAGCGCGTGCGTGCCGTGGTCGGTCGGACGCCGAAGCGGCTCAACGTCTGCACCTCGTGCATCAAGGCCGGCAAGGTCTCGCGCTAACCGCGACGTTTCGTCGTAGCGCAGCCCCTGCGGTTGCCTTGAAAGCCGGTCCACCTCGGTGGACCGGCTTTCGCCTTTTCCGCTAGCGGAGACGCCAGCCGTGGTCGACCGGGCCGATACCCGCGCCCAGGGCGAACCCGGCCGCGATCGCGCCGGTGACGTACTCCTTGGCCGCCCGTACGGCATCCGGCACGGACATCCCCTTGGCCAGCCCCGACGCGACCGCCGACGCCAGCGTGCAGCCGGTGCCGTGCGTGTGCCGGTTGTCATGACGACCCGCGCGCATCCAGTGCTCCTCGGTTCCGTCGGTCAGCAGGTCGACGGCGTCCCCGGCGAGATGACCGCCCTTGATCAGCGCCCAGCGCGGCCCGAATCCGAGCACGGCGTCGGCGGCCCGGCGCATGCCCGGTTCGTCGTGCACCTCGATGCCCGTGAGCTGGGCGACCTCGTCGAGGTTGGGGGTGGCGACCGTGGCCCTGGGCAGCAGCTCGGTACGTACGGAGTCGAGTGCGGAGGCCGCCAGCAGCGGGTCCCCGTGCTTGGAGACGCCGACCGGGTCGACGACCACGGGCACCTCGGTGCCGGCCAGCAGTTCCGCGACGGTCCCGACGAGCTCGGCGGAGGCCAGCATGCCGGTCTTCACGGCCTGCACGCCGATGTCGTCGACGACGCTGCGGTACTGGGCCCGTACGGCCTCCACGGGCAGCTCCCACGCGCCCTGCACACCGGTCGAGTTCTGGGCGGTGACGGCGGTCAGCACGCTCATGCCGTGAACGCCGAGGGCCAGCATGGTCTTGAGGTCGGCCTGAATACCGGCACCGCCGCCGGAGTCGGACCCGGCGACGGTGAGCACGCGAGGGGGTATGGGCATGTCCCCGAATCTACTGGGCGCCCCCATCCACCGGGCGTCCGGACCTGCTGAGCCTGCGGACCTGCTGAGCCTGAGGACCTGCTGAGCCTGCGGACCTACTGGGCGTCCGGCTGCCTGCCGTCCTCGATGTCCCCGAAGTGGTCCCAGCCGCCCTTGCTCGTCCACGGTGCGCCGTCGACCGTCACCTGGGGCAGCGCCGAGGGGTTGAGCACCTCTCCGATCACCTTCCAGCGGGCGGGCAGCTTGGCGTCCGGCGGGAACGTCGCGACGATCGCGTGGTCCTCTCCCCCGGTCAGCACCCACTGGAGCGGGTCGACGCCGACGGCCTGGCCGATGTCGTTCATCTGCGAGGGGATGTCGATCAGCCCCGAGCGCAGGTCGATGCGGACCTTGCTGGCCTCGGCGATGTGCCCGAGGTCGGCGACGAGTCCGTCGCTGACGTCGCACATGGCGGTGGCGCCGAGCCCGGCCGCCGCGGGGCCGGCGTGGTACGGCGGCTCGGGCCGGCGGTGCGCCTCGACGAAGGCGCGCGGCGAGCGGAAGCCGCGGGAGAGCACCGCGTGCCCGGCGGCTGACCAGCCCAGCCAGCCGGTGTAGGCGACGACGTCGCCGGGCTGGGCGCCCGCGCGGGTCACCGGCTCGTGGTTGCGCAGGTCCCCGAGTGCGGTGATCGCGACGGTGATCACGTCGCCGCGTACGATGTCGCCCCCGACGACGGCCGCCCCGGCCACCTGACACTCGTCCCGGATGCCGTCCATCAGCTCGGTGGCCCAGGTGACGGGAAGCTCGGCGGGCACCACGAGGCCGAGGAGCAGAGCGGTCGGGACCGCGCCCATGGCCGCGATGTCGGCCAGGTTCTGGGCGGCTGCCTTGCGCCCGACGTCGTACGCCGTCGACCAGTCACGGCGGAAGTGCCGGCCCTCCAGCAGCAGGTCCGTGCTCGCCACGACCCGCCGGTCCGGTGCGGCCACGACCGCGGCGTCGTCGCCGGGTCCCAGCCGCACCGCGGGGGTGGAGGTGAGCCGGGAGGTGAGCTCCCTGATGAGCCCGAACTCCCCCAACTCGCCCACAGTGCCCTTCACCGAGGTTCACCTCTCCGTTTGTGATGTGTCCGATGTATCCGACGTACCGGCGGCCTGGGCCGGCGACCCCGCACTGCGGTCGCAGGCCGTCCCCGCCGTCGGTACCGTCGAGAGATACGTCAACTTCTGCTCTGTGCACGCCACGCTGCGGGCGCCGTAAGCCGCGCAGGTCTCCCCGTGGCCCGCGACGACGCGATACCGTGGCGACCCTTCTCCTTGGGATCTCCCCACCGACCGTAGGGGACATGATCCTGCTGCCGCCCTGGAGGTTCCGTGGTACAGGCGTACATCCTCATTCAGACCGAGGTGGGCAAGGCGTCGACGGTCGCCGAGACCATCGGCAAGATCCCCGGCGTGATCCAGGCCGAGGATGTGACCGGCCCCTATGACGTCATTGTGCGCGCACAGGCCGACACGGTCGACGAGCTGGGCCGCATGGTGGTCGCCAAGGTCCAGCAGGTCGACGGCATCACTCGCACCCTCACCTGCCCGGTCGTGCACCTGTAGCCCCCGTCTACCCTTGGCCGGTGACGTCTTTCGACCGCCGGCCCCTTGTCCTGTCCGCCGCCGCGCTCCTTGTCGCCGCCGCCGGCTGCTCCTCCAGCGACGCGTCGTCGGCGGCGGCGGTTCCCAGCCCCCCGGCCGGAGAAGCCGCCCTGTGCCGTGCGCTCGACCGAGCGCTGCCGCAGTCGGTCGCGGGGCAGGAACGGAAGGATCCCGAGCCCGCGTCCGAACTCACCGCCGGCTGGGGCGATGCCGCGATCGTACTGCGCTGCGGTGTGCCGCGGCCGGAGAGGATGTCCGATCCGCAGGCGCAGGGCGTCGAGGTGAACGGGGTCAACTGGCTGCTGGAGGAGCGGGACGACGGTCCGCGGTTCACCACGACGTACCGCAGGACCTATGTCGAGGTCACGCTCGCGAAGCAGTACACGCACGACGCGAGCCCGCTCACCGATCTGGCCGGGCCCGTCGAGAGGACGGTCCCGGCCACACTCTGACCCGGCTCGGAACTACCGCAGTCCGGTGGAACGGTTCAGCGCCGCCTGGATGAGCCGGTCCACCAGCTCGGTGTACGTCACGCCGCTCTCCTGCCACATCCGCGGGTACATGGAGATCGGGGTGAAGCCCGGCATGGTGTTGATCTCGTTGATGACGAACTCGCCGTCCTCGGTGAGGAAGAAGTCCGCGCGTACGAGGCCCTCGCAGGAGACGGCGTCGAACGCCTTGACCGCCAGCCTCTGCACCTCGGCCGTCTGCTCGTCGGTCAGCGGCGCGGGCACCAGGCCGGCCGCCGAGTCGATGTACTTGGCCTCGAAGTCGTAGAAGTCGTGCGACGAGACCGGCGGGATCTCGGCGGGCACGCTGGCGCGCGGGCCGTCCTCGAATTCGAGGACGCCGCACTCGATCTCGCGCCCCCGCAGCAGCGACTCCACCAGGATCTTGGGGTCGTGGCGCTGCGCCTCGGCGATCGCGTCGTCGAGTCCGGCGAGGCCGTCGACCTTGGTGATGCCCATCGAGGAACCGCCGCGTGCGGGCTTGATGAACAGCGGCCAGCCGTGCTCGCCCGCGAAGTCCACGATCTTCTTGCGGGCCGCGGACGGGTCGGCCGCCCACTCACGCGGGCGGATCACCTCGTAGGGACCGACGGGCAGGCCGAAGGAGATGAAGACGCGCTTCATGTACTCCTTGTCCTGGCCGACCGCCGAGGCGAGCACGCCCGAGCCGACGTACGGGACGCCGGAGAGCTCGAGGAGACCCTGCAGCGTGCCGTCCTCGCCGTACGGGCCGTGCAGCATCGGGAAGACCACATCGACCTCGCCGAGCACCTTGGGCACGGAGCCCGGTTCGCTGTAGACGACCTCACGGCTGCCGGGGTCGACCGAGAGCACCACGCCGCCCTCGTCGGACTCGGCCAGCTCGTCGACGCTGGGGGTACGGCGTTCGATGATCGCCATCCGCTCCGGCTCGTCGGCGGTCAGAGCCCACCGGCCGTCGCTGGTGATGCCGATCGGCAGCACGTCGTACTTGGTGCGGTCGATGGCCCGCAGCACCGCGCCCGCGGTGACCACGGAGATCCCGTGTTCGGAGCTGCGGCCGCCGAAGACGACGGCTACGCGCGGCTTGCGGAGCTGCTGCTCGGGGCTCTGGGGGAGGTTCTCGGTGCTCATATCGCGATGAGACTACCCGCTGGTCCGTGACGCGTCAGCGCCGCTCGGGCTTGGCGGCGCGGGACATGAGTTCCTTGAGCGCGACAACCGGCGGCTTCCCCTCGTGGACGATCCCGACGACCGTCTCCGTGATCGGCATGTCGACATCGTGCCGGCGTGCCAGATCGAGAACCGACTCGCAGGACTTGACGCCCTCCGCGGTCTGCTTGGTGACGGCGATCGTCTCCTGGAGCGTCATGCCGCGGCCGAGGTTGGTGCCGAAGGTGTGGTTCCGCGACAGGGGCGAGGAGCAGGTGGCGACGAGGTCGCCGAGGCCCGCGAGTCCGGAGAAGGTGAGCGGGTCGGCGCCCATGGCCAGGCCGAGGCGGGTGGTCTCGGCGAGGCCGCGGGTGATCAGCGATCCCTTGGCGTTGTCGCCGAGTCCCATGCCGTCGGCGATGCCGACGGCGAGCCCGATGACGTTCTTGACGGCGCCGCCCAGTTCGCAGCCGACGACGTCCGTGTTGGTGTACGGGCGGAAGTAGGGCGTGTGGCAGGCGGACTGCAGCCGCCGGGCCACGGCCTCGTCGCGGCAGGCGACCACGGCGGCGGCCGGCATGCGGGAGGCGATCTCCTTGGCCAGGTTGGGGCCGGTGACCACGGCGACGCGGTCGGCGGGCACCCCGGCCACCTCCTCGATGACCTCGCTCATCCGCTTCGCGGTGCCGAGTTCGACGCCCTTCATCAGCGAGACGAGGACGGTGTCCGGGGCCAGTTCGGGGGCCCAGGCGGCGAGGTTGCCGCGCAGCGTCTGGGAGGGGACGGCGAGGACGGTGAAGTCGGCGCCGCGCAGGGCCTCGGCCGCATCCGTGGTCGCCCGCAGGTTCACCGGGAGCTCGATGCCGGGCAGGTAGTCCGGGTTGGTGCGGGTGGTGTTGACGGCGTCGGCGAGTTCGGCGCGGCGGCCCCAGAGGGTGACGTCGCACCCCGCGTCGGCGAGGACCATGCCGAACGCGGTGCCCCACGAGCCCGTTCCGAAGACGGCTGCCTTGACGGGCTGGGTCACTTCACTTCCTCCCCGGCGGTCTTGCGGCGCTGCTCGGCACGCGCTTCGCGCAGATCGTACGGCTTCTCGGGCGCCTTCTCACCGCGGATCTCCTCCAGGAGCGCGGTGATCGCGGCCATGATCTCCTCTGTCGCGGCCCTGAGCACCTCGGGCGTGGGGTCCTGGCCGTAGAAACGCGTGAGATCGACGGGCGGGCCGGCCAGCACCTGGAGCGTCTTGCGCGGGAAGAGGCGGACCTTGTTCTCCTTGGCGTACGGCGGCATCGCCAAGTTGGCGCCCCACTGGGCGACCGGGATGACCGGCGCCTTGGTCTGCAGGGCGGCGCGGGCCACTCCCGTCTTCGCGGTCATCGGCCACTGGCCGGGCTCGCGGGTGAGCGTGCCCTCGGGGTAGAAGGCCACGCATTCGCCGCGCTGTACCGCGTCGACGGCGGCACGGAAGGCGCCCACCGCGTTCGAGGACTCGCGGAAGACGGGGATCTGGCCCGTCCCGCGCAGCATCAGCCCGACGCCGGGCGCCTTGAAGAGCGCCGCCTTGGCCAGGAAGCGGGGCACTCGTCCGGTGTTGTACTGGAAGTGCCCGTAGGAGAACATGTCGAGATACGAGTTGTGATTGATGGCGGTGATGAATCCGCCCTCGGCCGGAATGTGTTCCATTCCCCGCCAGTCCCGCTTGAACAGAAGCAACAGCGGCGGCTTGGCGATGACCGCCGCCAGGCGGTACCAGAAGCCGATTCTACGGCGGGACACTCGGACACCTTCCTCTACGACCGGGCTACTGCCTGGCTGCTGGGGGTCAAGTCTCGCCCCAGGCCCCTGGTCTGTCGAGGACACGGTACGCCTCGCCCCCCGCACCCGGCCCTCGGGCCCTTGGCCGTCCCGGGCGACAATGGGGCCCCGACGCGCACGGACGGAGAGCCCGCCACGGACACGAAGCCGACCCTCCTGTGGTCCTTGATCGTCCCGCTGAAGCCCCTGGCCCTCGCCAAGAGCAGGCTGGCGGAAGCCGCGGACGACGTGCTGCGGCCACGGCTCGCCCTGGCCTTCGCCCAGGACACCGTGGCCGCGGCGCTGGCCTGCACGGCGGTGCGCGATGTGGTGGTCGTCACGGACGACCCGGCGGCCGCGGCGTCGCTGGCGGCGCTCGGGGCGCGGACAGTGCCGGACGCGCCCGCGGCGGGCCTCAACGCGGCACTGGCACACGGCGCGCACTCGGTGCGCGCGCGACGCCCGGGGGCGGCCATCGCCGCGCTCAACGCCGATCTTCCGGCATTGCGGCCACGCGAATTGGCCCGGGTACTGAGCGCGGCTTCGGTATTTACCCGGGCATTTCTGGCGGATGCCGCCGGAATCGGTACGACATTGCTCAGCGCGTTGCCGGGAGTGGAATTGCGTCCGGCATTCGGCGGCCCTTCACGCCGTCGGCATTTGGCATCCGGCGCCGCGGAAATCCTCGTCGGCGGTGTCGATTCCGTGCGCCGCGACGTGGACACGGCGACGGATCTGTCGGTGGCGCTGGCGCTCGGGGTCGGCCCTCGGACCAGCCGGCGGCTCATGACGGGCGCACCCGCGCCGGACAGCCTCTAGCCGCTGCCCGCCCTGATCCGCGGGGCGGCTCCCGGCCCCCGTAGGCTGGGCGCATGCAGGCGACCTCGTACATGTACGACCCCGAGACCCGCAGCGGGAGTGTGCTGCTCGACGACGGCACCCCGGTGGAGTTCGACACCGCCGCCTTCGACGCGGGCGGCCTGCGGCTGCTGCGCCCCGGCCAGCGGGTGCGGATCGAGACCGAGGGAGAGGGCGACGCCCGCCGCATCACCCTGGTGACGCTGCAGACGTTCTGACGCCGGGCGCGCACACGCCGCGGGCCGGTCTCCCCAGGGGGAGACCGGCCCGGCGCGTGAGTGGCCCTGTGTGACCTCGTACCGCTTGCTTCCGCCTACTTCTTGCGGGCGGTGGTCTTCTTGGCGGTGGTCTTGCGCGCCGTCGCCTTCTTGGCGGGCGCCTTCTTGGCGGTGGCCTTCTTGGCGGGCGCCTTCTTGGCGGTGGCCTTCTTGGCGGGAGCGGTCTTCTTCGCCGCCGCCTTCTTGGCCGTGGTCTTCGCCGGTGCGGCCTTCTTGGCTGCCGCCGTGGTCTTCTTGGCGGCCGGGGTGGTCTTCTTCGCGGTCGTCTTCTTCGCCGTGGTCTTCTTGGCGGCCGGGGTGGTCTTCTTCGCGGTCGTCTTCTTCGCCGTGGTCTTCTTGGCGGCCGGGGTGGTCTTCTTCGCAGTCGTCTTCTTCGCCGTGGCCTTCTTGGCGGTGGCCTTCTTGGCCGCGGCCTTGGCGGTCGTACGGGTCGGGGCACCGCCGGAGAGGCTGCCCTTGGGGGCCTTCTTGACGGAGACCTCGCCTCCCTTGGGGAGCTTCTTCGTGCCGCTGACCAGGTCCTTGAAGCCCTGGCCCGCGCGGAACCGCGGGACGGACGTCTTCTTGACCCGCACCCGCTCACCCGTCTGCGGGTTGCGGGCGTAACGGGCGGGACGGTCGACCTTCTCGAACGAGCCGAAGCCGGTGACCGAAACCCGGTCTCCGGCGACTGTTGCGCGGACGATCGCGTCAAGCACCGCGTCGACAGCGTCAGCGGCCTGCTGGCGGCCGCCGAGCTTGTCGGCAATCGCTTCTACGAGCTGCGCCTTGTTCACGTCTTCCCCTTCGGAGACATTTGGCCGGAACGATTGCGTCCAGGCTTTTTCGCACGTTAGGCAGATATATACCGCAAATCAAACACGAAACGGGCTAATCACCCTAGTGCCGCAACGAAGTCGACCTCGGCGGAGTTCTGAGGTCAGTCACCTTCAGGGAATCGGCCCTCGTCGAGGTCCTTCATCAACCGGTCCAGACGCCTTGCCGCGTCCGGGAGATCGTGCTTCGCCGCTGCCGTGACGACCAGCAGCTTCCGGGACAGCGCCATCCTTACGCCCTCCGGGACTTGCAGTGCGCGCACTCTTGTGTGCGCTTCCTTCAATCGGGCCGCGACCGCCTCGTAGAGCTCGAGTTGGCTGTCACGTTCCATGCACCGATTGTGCCATCTGGGGCGAGTTGTCGCCCGATGGGGTCTCAACATGCGACTGCGCCCCCCACCGGGCGGTGGAGGGCGCAGATCGGGAAAAGCGCTGCTCAGGCGTCAATCGTACGGGGTTTGAAGGACGGTCGGCCCGCCTCGTACGCCGCGATGTCCGCTTCGTTCTGAAGGGTGAGGCTGATGTCGTCGAGGCCGTTCAGCAGTCGCCAGCGGGCGTTCTCGTCGAGCTCGAAGTCGGCGTCGATTCCCGGCGCGAGGACCTTTCGCTGCTCCAGGTCCACCGTGATCTCCACGGTGGGGTCCGCCTCGGTCAGCGCCCAGAGCGCGTCCACGGTCTCCTGGTCGATCACGACGGTCAGCAGACCGTTCTTGAGGGAGTTGCCGCGGAAGATGTCGGCGAAGCGGGACGAGATGACGGTCTTGAAGCCGTAGTTCTGCAGGGCCCACACGGCGTGCTCGCGCGAGGAGCCGGTGCCGAAGTCGGGGCCGGCGACCAGGACCGTGGCGCCGCTGCGCTCCGGCCGGTTGAGCACGAACTCGGGGTCCTTGCGCCAGGCCTCGAACAGGCCGTCCTCGAACCCGTCGCGGGTGACCTTCTTCAGCCAGTGCGCGGGGATGATCTGGTCGGTGTCGACGTTGCTGCGGCGCAGCGGAACGGCGCGGCCGGTGTGCGTGGTGAAAGCTTCCATGGTTCCTCAGACCCCCGCGGGCGTAGAGACGACGGCGTCGGACAGGTCGGCCGGGGAGGCCAGATGGCCGAGCACCGCGGTGGCGGCGGCGACCTGCGGCGAGACCAGGTGCGTACGGCCGCCCTTGCCCTGCCTGCCCTCGAAGTTGCGGTTGGAGGTGGACGCGGAACGCTCGCCCGGAGCCAGCTGGTCGGGGTTCATGCCCAGGCACATGGAGCACCCCGCGTGGCGCCATTCGGCCCCCGCGGCGGTGAAGACCTTGTCCAGGCCCTCCTCGACCGCCTGCAGGGCGACCCGCACGGAGCCCGGGACGACCAGCATCCGTACGCCGTCTGCGACTTTGCGGCCGTCCAGGATCTCGGCGGCCGAGCGCAGGTCCTCGATACGGCCGTTGGTGCACGAGCCTACGAAGACGGTGTCGACCTTGATGTCGCGCAGCGGCTGTCCGGCGGTCAACCCCATGTATTCCAGGGCCTTTTCGGCCGCCAGGCGCTCCGAAGCGTCCTCGTACGAAGCCGGGTCGGGGACGTTCGCCGACAGGGGCGCGCCCTGGCCGGGGTTGGTGCCCCAGGTGACGAACGGGGCCAGTTCGGCGGCGTCGATGAACACCTCGGCGTCGAAGACGGCGTCGTCGTCCGTGCGCAGCGTCTTCCAGTACGCGACGGCGGCGTCCCAGTCCTCGCCCTTGGGGGCGTGGTCGCGGCCCTGCAGGTAGTCGAACGTGGTCCGGTCCGGGGCGATCATGCCCGCCCGGGCGCCGGCCTCGATCGACATGTTGCAGATGGTCATCCGGGCCTCCATCGAGAGTTTCTCGATGGCGGAGCCGCGGTACTCGATGACGTAGCCCTGGCCGCCGCCGGTGCCGATCTTGGCGATGATGGCCAGGATCAGGTCCTTGGCGGTGACGCCGTCGGGCAGCTCGCCCTCGATCGTGATGGCCATGGTCTTGGGGCGGGCCATCGGCAGGGTCTGGGTGGCCAGCACGTGCTCCACCTGGGAGGTGCCGATACCGAAGGCCAGCGCGCCGAAAGCGCCGTGGGTGGAGGTGTGCGAGTCACCGCAGACGACCGTGGTGCCGGGCTGGGTCAGACCCAGCTGCGGGCCGACGACGTGCACGACGCCCTGCTCGACGTCGCCGAGCGGGTGCAGCCGGACACCGAACTCCGCCGCGTTCTTCCGCAGGGTCTCCAGCTGTGCGCGGGAGACCGGGTCGGCGATCGGCTTGTCGATGTCGAGGGTCGGGGTGTTGTGGTCCTCGGTGGCGATGGTGAGGTCGAGCCGCCGCACCCGGCGACCGCTCTTCCGCAGACCGTCGAAGGCCTGGGGGCTGGTCACCTCGTGCAGCAGGTGCAGATCGATGAAGAGGAGGTCGGGCTCGCCTTCGGCGCGCCGGACGACATGGTCGTCCCAGACCTTCTCCGCGAGTGTCCTACCCATCGCTTTCCCTCCGGCCGGCTGTGCCGCCGACACAACTAGAGATCTTGTGCAATGCCCGTTGGTCCGCGGGCCGCCACTACAGCGTGACAAGTTCCATGGAAAATTGAACTTGCGTTTCACAGAGTGAGACGTGAGTATCGTTGCATGGACAACTCTAGCGGCGTCGGTGTTCTCGACAAGGCGGCCCTTGTCTTGAGCGCCCTGGAGTCCGGTCCGGCCACCCTCGCGGGTCTGGTCGCGGCCACGGGACTCGCACGACCCACGGCCCATCGCCTGGCCGTGGCATTGGAACACCACCGTATGGTGGCGAGGGACATGCAGGGCCGGTTCATCCTCGGACCGCGGCTGGCGGAGCTCGCCGCCGCCGCCGGAGAGGACCGGCTGCTGGCAACGGCCGGACCTGTGCTCACGCACCTGCGCGACGTGACCGGCGAGAGCGCCCAGCTCTACCGCCGGCAGGGAGACATGCGCATCTGCGTGGCGGCGGCCGAGCGGCTGTCCGGACTGCGGGACACCGTGCCCGTCGGCTCCACGCTCACGATGAAGGCCGGCTCCTCGGCGCAGATCCTGATGGCCTGGGAGGAGCCCGAGCGGCTGCACCGCGGGCTGCAGGGCGCGCGCTTCACGGCGACGGCCCTGTCGGGCGTACGGCGCCGGGGCTGGGCCCAGTCGATCGGCGAGCGCGAGCCGGGCGTGGCCTCTGTCTCCGCTCCCGTACGGGGCCCGTCGAACCGCGTGGTGGCCGCCGTGTCGGTCTCCGGCCCCATCGAGCGCCTGACCCGCCACCCCGGGCGTATGCACGCCCAGGCCGTCATCGACGCCGCCGCGCGTCTGAGCGAGGCGCTGCGCCGCTCCGGCTGATCTCCCTTGCGTCCACCTCCGGCCGGCCCCTTCAACGCCGCAGGGGCCGGCCGGAGGTGTTTGCGGGGCGTGCCGGGTGCAGCATGGAAATACCTGCCGAGCGACGGAGGTGCAGGACCATGGCCGAGTTCATGGACGTACACCACGGGATGAAGGGCATCACGAGCGACCAGCTCATGGAGGCACACCGCGCGGATCTCGCGCTCGAGGGCGAGGAGGGCGTGCACTTCAAGCAGGCGTGGGCGGATCCGGAGTCGGGGACCGTGTACTGCCTGTCGGAGGGGCCGTCCGCGGACGCCGTGCAGCGCGTCCACGAGCGCACGGGCCACCCGGCGGACGAGATCCACGCGGTGCCCCTGACAGTGTGAGCATTTCCGTGGAGCCTCCGTCACCGCACGTGACGGAGGCTCCGCGGTGTCCGGCCTCAGACGCGCAGCCGGTCCTGTGCCCGGACGCCGTCGCGAAGCGCGGCGGTGCCGTACGCCCGGCCGAGGCCGTGGGGCGGCATGTCGCCGTACATGGTCTCGTACGACCCCTCCGGCACGAGGTACGTCTCGTGCCAGATGCCGACGTGCCTCCCGCCTTTGCGGGCCAGCCGGTTGTAGCGACCCCACCACGGGCGGTGGCGCCTGTCCGGGGCGCTCGCGTAGGCGAGGAGCTTCTCCTTCGACTCCCAGTACTGGACGACGCAGTACGTGCGCGGCGAGCCCGTCAGCAGGATGTGGTGGAGGAGACCGAGCGAGCGGTCGGTGCCCAGCTCCCTCAGCATCATCGGCATCGCGAGCAACACCGGCAGCCAACGGTGCACCGCCCAGAGGTGGTTGACCCGCATGCCGATCAGGAAGACGACGACGTCGCCCGATGCCGCGGCCGTGGTACGGCCGGGCAGCGTCTTGCTGCGCATGATGACCCCCAGAAGGTTGTTGGATAGTGGCACTACCCATGATTGGATAGTGACACTCTCCAAGGAAGGGTGCAAGGGGAATGCGGCTCTCGGAACTGAGCGAGCGGAGCGGGGTCTCCACCGCGACGATCAAGTACTACCTGCGCGAGCGGCTGCTGCCGCCCGGCCGGCGCGTCACCGCCACGCAGTCCGAGTACGACGAAGACCATCTGCGCCGGCTGCGACTGGTGCGGGCGATGATCCAGGTCGGCGGCGTGCCCGTGGCCACGGCCCGCGAGGTGCTCGCCCACGTCGACGACGAATCGCTCGGACTCACGATGCGCCTGGGCGCGGCGACATGGGCGCTGCCCCAGCTGCCGGAGGCACCCGTGGACGACGCGGCCGCGGCGGACGCCCGGCAGGAGGTCGAGCGGCTGCTGGAGGAGCTGGGCTGGGACAGCGCGCGCGAGATCGGCGACCTCTCCCCCGTCTACCGCGCACTGGTGACGTGGCTCGCGACGCTGAGCAGCCTCGGGTACGCGGTCTCGGCCGCCGAACTGCTGCCGTACGCACGCCAGATGGAGCAGATCGCCAGATGCGACATGGACCAGCTGGAGAACTACCCGGCGGGCGCCGAGCAGGTGGAGATGGCGGTGGCGGCGCAGGTGCTGTACGACCCGCTGTTGCTGAGCCTGCGACGGCTCGCCCTCGAGGCGGAGACGGCCCGCCGGTACGGCATCGTCTAGCACCCCGGGAAACGCCGAAGGGGCCCTCCACCTTCGTGGAGGACCCCTTCGCTCTTGTACCCCCGACCGGATTCGAACCGGCGCTACCGCCTTGAGAGGGCGGCGTGCTAGGCCGCTACACAACGGGGGCAAGATCGTGATCCATGGGCTGGATCCGCTGGGCTACCAGGACTCGAACCTAGACTAAATGAACCAGAATCACTCGTGCTGCCAATTACACCATAGCCCATGGTGGTTTAGACCAGTACCCCCGACCGGATTCGAACCGGCGCTACTGCCTTGAGAGGGCAGCGTGCTAGGCCGCTACACAACGGGGGCCCTAGCGATCCTGCATCGAGAGC
This sequence comes from Streptomyces sp. PKU-EA00015, assembly GCF_013387495.1. Classification (GTDB taxonomy): domain Bacteria; phylum Actinomycetota; class Actinomycetes; order Streptomycetales; family Streptomycetaceae; genus Streptomyces. The sequence goes on from NZ_JABZEE010000035.1 coordinate 171,505, forward strand.
GACCGGGTGCGACCCAGGTGATCTCGCGGGAAGGATCTGTACCCCCGACCGGATTCGAACCGGCGCTACTGCCTTGAGAGGGCAGCGTGCTAGGCCGCTACACAACGGGGGCCCTAGCGATCCTGCATCGAGAGCGACCGGGTGCGACCCAGGTGATCTCGCGGGAAGGATCTGTACCCCCGACCGGATTCGAACCGGCGCTACTGCCTTGAGAGGGCAGCGTGCTAGGCCGCTACACAACGGGGGCCCTAGCGATCCTGCATCGAGAGCGACCGGGTGCGACCCAGGTGATCTCGCGGGAAGGATCTGTACCCCCGACCGGATTCGAACCGGCGCTACTGCCTTGAGAGGGCAGCGTGCTAGGCCGCTACACAACGGGGGCTTTGCAGATGAGCTCTGCGAGCTGGCCTACCAGGACTCGAACCTAGACTAACTGAACCAGAATCAGTCGTGCTGCCAATTACACCATAGGCCACCAAAACGCAACCCCCTGTGGGGATCTTGTTCGGGTTTGCGCTTCCGGTTCCGGGCTTTCGGCCCGCTCCCCTTGGCGCAGGAAGAACATTACCCGAAGGTGGACGGCGCTCCAAAACGGGTATCGCCGCGCAGCAGTGCGGGCAGCTGGCCGAGACCGGTGATCCGGGTGAGCTCCGGTCTGCCGCCGAGACCGGCGCGGTCGAGCCAGATGCCGGTGAGTCCCGCCTCGACGGCGCCGCGGGCGTCGATGTCGGGCTGGTCACCGACGTACGCGACCTCGCACGGGGCGAGGCCCATGACCTCGCAGGCGCCGAGGAAGGCGGCGGCTTCGGGCTTGGAGACGCCGAGTTCCACTGCGCACACGACGGCCTCGAAGCGGTCCCGCACGCCGAGGACGCGGAGTTTGCGGTCCTGGTTGTGGATGCTGGAGTTCGACAGGACGGCGTGACGGTAGTCACGAGCGAGAAGGTCGAGAACAGGCACGGCGTCGGGGAACAGCGCCCAGGCGGCCTCGTAGTGCTCGACGTGCCGGCCGAACCAGGCGTCGGCCTCGTCGTCGCTCATCCCCGGCGCAGCGAGGAACTGCCGGACCCTGTCGCGCCGCTGCCCCGTGAATGTGGTCTCCCCAGCGGCGAAGCGGGCCCACTGGACGTCGGTGATCTCCCGCCATGCGACGAGGGCCTGCTCGACGGAGTCGTATCCGCCGGGCAGGCCCTCGTTCCGCAGGTGCTCGCGCATGCCGGCGCGGTCGGCGCTCGCGTAGTCGAAGATCGTGTCATCGATGTCCCAGAGGACGGCGCGGATCGGCATGTCTCGACCGTACCGCCACGACGCCGCCCGGCTGGGGGTTCGCATACGCCGAAGCCGGTGCTCAGGCCGTGGCCTCGGCCGGGACCACGAAGAAGTCCGTCACGAAGCAGACGACCTCGCCGGAGGCGTCGCGGCCGACCCAGGTCGGGTAGGCGCCGTCGCCCCAGCCGGACATGAAGGCGATCAGGTTGTGGCCGGTGTCGGGGGCGGTGACCGTGTGGGGGCCCAGGTACGCGCCGCCGCCCGCGTCGAAGGCGTCCCACAGCGGCCCTTCGTCGCCCACGCAGTCGGGGAAGGACTCGTCACAGGCGGCGTCGTAGAAGCAGCCAGTGCCCGCGTCCACGCCGTAGGCGAAGAACTCGTCGTCGGCCAGCTCCGCCGGATCCTGGCCTGCCTGGTGGGCGATCTCCCAGGTGACCGGCTCGGTGTCCCTGATCAGCAGGCGGGCGGCGGCGATCCGCAGGTGGGGCTCGTCGGCCGGCGGCTCGTCGGGCTCCGCGAGCGTGGCGACGGCGCACTCCACCGGGTAGCGGCCCGGGGCGACCTCGGCGGTGAACGGCTCGGACTCGCCCGTGCCCAGCGAGACGAAGGGGTCGCAGGCCACGACCCTGCCGGTGGGCAGCCACAGTTCGCCGCCCTTGACCACGGACATCGTGCCGACGAGCGATCCCATGTCCTGGAAGTGGTTGCCGGGCGTGAAGTGCCAGGAGAAGTCGGGCGCGGGCATGGGCATGCTGGTCCCCCAGGAAGCCGAGACGATCGTGATCGCCCCGAACACTAGTCCCGCGCTCCGACAACGCCGAAGGGGCAGCGGCCTCTTCGGCCACCGCCCCTTCTGCACACCGGTTACGCCGCGAGCTTCGCCAGCGCCGCGTCGATACGGGCCAGCGTCCGGTCCTTGCCCAGGATCTCCAGGGACTCGAACAGCGGCAGGCCCACCGTGCGGCCGGTGACCGCGACGCGGACCGGGGCCTGGGCCTTGCCGAGCTTGAGGCCGTGGGCCTCTCCGGCGGCCAGGACGGCCTCCTTGAGGGAGTCCGCGCTGGACCAGTCGGCCTCCTCCAGCTTCTCGCGGGCGGTGGTCAGCAGCGCGGCCGGGTCGCCCTTCATCGCCTTGGTCCAGGACGCCTCGTCCTCGACCGGCTCGTCGAGGAAGAGGAAGTCGACGTTGGCGGTGATGTCGGAGAGGACCGTCAGACGGGTCTGCGCGTGCGGCGCGATGGCCTCCCACTTCGCCCTGTCGAAGTTCTCCGGCGCCCAGTTGGCGTGCGGTGCCCGGAGCCAGGGCTCGCACGCCTCGGTGAACGCCTTCACGTCGAGCATGCGGATGTGGTCGGCGTTGATCGCCTCGGCCTTCTTCAGGTCGAATCGGGCCGGGTTGGCGTTGACGTCCGCGAGGTCGAACTTCGCGACCATCTCCGGGATGGTGAAGACGTCCTGGTCGGCGGAGAAGGACCAGCCGAGCAGGGAAAGGTAGTTGAGCAGGCCCTCGGGGAGGAAGCCGCGTTCCCGGTAGAGGTTGAGGGACGCCTGCGGGTCGCGCTTGGACAGCTTCTTGTTGCCCTCGCCCATGACGTACGGCAGGTGGCCGAAGGAGGGGATCTCCTTGGCGATGCCGAGCTCGATCAGGGCCTTGTACAGCGCGATCTGGCGCGGGGTGGAGGACAGCAGGTCCTCGCCGCGCAGCACGTGGGTGATCTCCATCAGCGCGTCGTCGACGGGGTTGACGAGCGTGTAGAGCGGGGCGCCGTTCGCGCGGACGATGCCGTAGTCCGGGACGTTGTCCGGCGTGAACGTCAGCTCGCCGCGCACCAGGTCGGTGAAGGTGATCGGCTCGTCGGGCATCTTGAAGCGCACGATGGACTCGCGGCCCTCGGCGTCGTACGCGGCCCGCTGCTCGGCGGTCAGCGTGCGGCACTTGCCGTCGTAGCCGGACGGGCGGCCGGCGGCGCGGGCGGCGTCGCGGCGCGCCTCCAGTTCGAGCGCGGTGCAGTAGCAGTGGTACGCGTAACCGCCGGCGATCAGCTTCTCGGCGACATCCTTGTAGATGTCCATCCGCTGCGACTGGCGGTAGGGGCCGTGGGGGCCGCCCACTTCGGGGCCCTCGTCCCAGTCGAGCCCGAGCCAGCGCAGCGAGTCGAGCAGCTGGTTGTACGACTCCTCGGAGTCGCGGGCCGCGTCGGTGTCCTCGATGCGGAAGACCATGGTGCCGCCGTTGTGCCGGGCGTAGGCCCAGTTGAACAGGGCGGTGCGGACCAGGCCCACATGGGGGTTGCCGGTCGGGGACGGACAAAAACGTACGCGGACGGATCCGTTAGCCACGCTTGATCACCTTGTTGGTGAGAGTGCCGATGCCTTCGATGGTGACGGCGACCTCGTCGCCGACGTTCAGGGGGCCGACCCCCGCGGGGGTGCCCGTGAGGACGACGTCGCCCGGGAGCAGCGTCATGGCCTCGGTGATGTGCACGATCAGGTCCTCGACGGACCGGACCATCTCGCTCGTACGCCCCAGTTGGCGCTGTTCGCCGTTGACCGTGCACTGGATCGTCAGGTCGGCGGGGTCGAGGTCGGTCTCCACCCAGGGGCCGAGCGGGCAGGAGGTGTCGAAGCCCTTGGCCCTGGCCCACTGCTTCTCGCGCTTCTGGGCGTCGCGCGCGGTGACGTCGTTGGCGCAGGTGTAGCCGAAGATCACGTCCTTGACGCGTTCGCGCGGGACTTCGCGGCACATGCGGCCGATGACGACGGCGAGCTCGGCCTCGTGATGGAGCTCGTTCGAGAACGAGGGGTACTCGATGGCGTCGCCGGAGCCGATCACGGAGGTGGTGGGCTTGAAGAAGGCGACGGGGACCTCCGGGACCTCGTTGCCGAGCTCCGCCGCGTGCTCCGCGTAGTTGCGGCCGATGGCCACGACCTTGTTGGGGAGCACCGGGGGCAGCAGCCTGACCTTGCTCAGCGGCACCTTGGTGCCCGAGAGCTCGAAGTCGGCGTACGGAATGCCCTTGATGATGTCGAGGAGGAGGCCGTCGGGGCCTTCCTCGACCGCGCCGAAGGCGACATTGCCGTCGATGGAGAACCTGGCGATGCGCACGGGTTGCTGTCGCCCCTCACTACTCACTCGCTGACCGGCCCTGCTCGCTGACCGGAGACTGACGCTCCAGGCTAACGCGGCGGAGCCTGCCCGACGTGCCGACAAGGGCTTGGGCAGGCTGGCGTCCGGCTTCCCGCCCAGGGGCTGGGGGTCCCCCGGCGAAGCCAGGGGGAGAACCGAGCCTCAGGAAACGGGCGCGCGGGTGAACGGGAGGGGCACCGCGGCCGTATTACTGCGCGGGCGCGTCCATGAGGATGGTGCGGCGGGGGTTGGCCGTCTGCGTGGGAAGATCGACCGCATGCTCCGGCTGCTCCGGCGTCTGCAGCTCGTCCGCGTCCTTGAGGTGCGCGAGCGTCGTGCGACGGGGGTTGGCTATGTTGCGGAACATCATCGTCGTCTTCATCGGCGGTTTCAGACCTTGTCGGAGTAGGGATGCTTCGGGAAGCGCGGTGGACGGAACGCCCGTCCTTGTAAAGCGTCAGGCTAAACATTCCATTCCCACGGAAAGCCAGGGCGTGGCACTGATCTATGTGTGAGTTTGCTCACGACGAGAGTGTCATTTCGGGCAATCCAGGCTGTGGATCTTCCTTGCAGGAACGGACATTCCGCCACTGAAGACGCCATTCCGCTCCTGATCATCGCGACTGGGACACCCCCCACCCCTAAGCGACTCATTCCATAAAGTCCGTTTCCTCCGTGAACGCTTTCTACGAGTTGTGACATAACGCTTACACCGTGTCACGGAGGTCACAGGCCGGTACGCGGCCCTTGTTGGAGATCCGGCACTGTGCTGGAATTCCACGCACCGCCGCGGTTTCAGACCGGCGCGCAAGGGGCGCAACGCAGCGCCGAGTGGCGGCGGGAAAGGGGGAGCAGCGCCGGTCAATCACGACCACCATGGGGCAGCGATCGATGCCCCGAGACGCCGACACCGTCCCGCCGTGCAAGCGGAGGGACGCCTGGTCCAGAGGTTGCGACGCTAGTGCAGGGACGTTTCAAGAGGGATGGCCTGGGGTCCCCCCAGGCCCGCCAGGGCCGCGGGGAAGCTGCGGCGGAACAGGAGTCGCGCGGCGGGACCGACCGCGGCTCCTCGCCCCAGCACGCCCACAACCAGGGACCGGCCGCGCCCGGTGACGGCGGCGAGCATGGCGCGCGCCCCGGCACGTCGGCACCCTCCCCGGACGGCGCCAAGGGCCCGTCCACAGGGAAGGGCCCCACGGACACCGGCTCGCGAATAGCACTGCGGAACTGGCGCATCAGCACGCGTCTGGTCTCCCTGCTCACCCTGCCGGTCGTCGCGGCGACCACGCTGGGCGGACTCCGTATCCAGGAGTCCATGGACGACATGAAGCAGCTGGACCACATGCAGCTGCTCACGGAGATGACCCGGGCGGCGACCGACCTGGCGCAGGCGCTGCAGTCCGAGCGCGACCTGTCCGCCGGCCCGCTCGCCAACGGCTCCCCCGTCACGGACTTCAAGGTCTCCGGCCCGCGCAACCAGACCGACCTGGTCAAGAAGGCGTTCCTCGACGCCACCCGCAACATCCCCAACACGGACGACGACGAGGCGCTGGAGAGCATCCGCGCCAACGCGAACCAGATCGCCGTCCAGGTCAACGGCCTCAACAAGATCCGGTCCACGGCGTACGAGGGCGACGTCCCGAACTCCCAGACGGTGGAGGCGTACAGCCGGCTCATCGAGTCACTGCTGAGCCTGTCGCAGGACATGGCGCAGGCGACCAGCAACCCGGAGATGATCAAGCGCACGCGTGCGCTGGCGGCGTTCTCGTCCGCCAAGGAGTACGCGTCCATCCAGCGCGCGATCATCGCCGCCGCCCTGCCCGGCGGTGACGACGCCAAGGCCCCCGGTCTGTCGGAGAACGACCGCCTGTACGGCAAGGCCGCCGTGGAGAACGGCGAGACCGAGCTCAAGGCGTTCAAGGCGATCTACGAGTCCACCGGCGGCGACGCCGAGGAGCTCACCGCCACGCTGGACAACGGCAACCCGACCATCGCGGCCTCCGAGCTGTACGCCAAGCGCGTCCTGGACACCGAGGGCCAGATCAGCCGCCTGCCCGAGCGGTCGCACCTGGACTGGACCGACGACTACTCGGTCCGCGTCAACGCGATGAAGCAGATCGAGGCCACCCTCCTCGGCCAGATGGAGACCAAGGCCCGTGAGCTGCGCGAGGAGTCGCAGCGCGACGCCATCATCAACGGTGCGCTGATCCTCGTCGTCCTCGGCGTCTCGCTCGTCGGCGCGTTCGTCGTGGCGCGATCCATGATCCGCTCGCTGCGCCGCCTGCAGGACACCGCCACGAGGGTCGCCCAGGACCGGCTGCCCGAGCTCGTCAAGCAGCTGTCGGAGGCCGACCCGCAGGACGTCGACACCTCCGTCGAGTCCGTCGGTGTCCACTCCCGGGACGAGATCGGCCAGGTGGCCGCGGCCTTCGACGACGTGCACCGCGAGGCGGTCCGCCTCGCCGCCGAGCAGGCCCTGCTGCGGGGCAACGTCAACGCGATGTTCACCAACCTCTCGCGCCGCTCCCAGGGCCTCATCCAGCGTCAGCTCTCGCTCATCTCCGAGCTGGAGTCCCGCGAGGCCGATCCGGACCAGCTGTCCTCGCTGTTCAAGCTCGACCACCTCGCGACCCGTATGCGCCGGAACGGCGAGAACCTCCTCGTCCTCGCGGGCGAGGAGCCGGGCCGCCGGTGGACGCGACCGGTCCCGCTGGTCGACGTCCTGCGTGCCGCCGCGTCCGAGGTGGAGCAGTACGAGCGCATCGAGCTGGCGGCGGTCCCCGCGACCGAGGTCGCCGGCCGCGTCGTCAACGACCTCGTGCACCTGCTCGCCGAGCTGCTGGAGAACGCGACGTCGTTCTCCTCCCCGCAGACCAAGGTCCGGGTCACCGGTCACGCACTGCCCGACGGACGGGTCCTCGTCGAGATCCACGACACCGGTATCGGCCTCTCCCCCGAGGACCTCGCCGCGATCAACGAGCGGCTGGCCTCGCCGCCCACCGTGGACGTCTCGGTATCCCGCCGCATGGGTCTGTTCGTGGTCGGCCGCCTGTCCCTGCGGCACGGCATCCGTATCCAGCTGCGCCCGTCGGACTCCGGCGGCACCACCGCGCTCGTCATGCTGCCCGTCGACGTCGCCCACGGCGGCAAGAAGGTCCCGGGCAAGCCCGGTGCGGGTGGCCCCGGCGCGGCGGCGCAGGGCCCCGCCGGCGACGCTCCCGGTCTGGCGGGCCGTCCCGGCGCCCCGGCCGGCGGCAGCCGTCCGGGGCTCGGCGGCGGTCCCGGTGCGGGCGGTGCCCCCTCGGGCGGCCGTCTCGGTGCCGGTGCTCCGCGCGGCCAGGTCGGCGCCCCCTCGGCTCCCCGTGCCGCACTGCCGGGACGTGACGGTGCCCCCCGGCCGGCCCAGGGCGGTCAGCACGGGTCCCCGCACGACCCTCAGCGTCAGGGCGGTGCCTTCGGCGCGGCCCGTGGCGGGCAGGGCACTCCGGCTCCCGCCCGTAACGAGGCCCCTCAGGGCGGCTTCCGTCAGGGTGCGCCGGGCGCGGGCGACCGCGGCCGGCAGCTGCCGCCGACCGGCGGACCGCGTGCCGAGCTGCCGGGCGGCTCCCCCGCACGGCGCGAGGAGCAGCGTCCGCAGCGTCCGCAGACCACGAGTTGGGGCAGCAGCGGCCAGGCCCCCACTCCGCAGCAGCGCCCGGTGGCCGACACGCCGCGCGGCCACGAGGACCACGACGCCTCGCGCGGCCTCGGTGCCACGGCCGAGTTCGCCCGGCCCGACTTCAACGCGCCCGCGGGTCCCGGTTCCACGGGCCAGTTCGTGCGCCCCGACGTGTACGGCGGCCAGAACGGCGCGCAGCCGCAGGACCCGGCGCAGACCGCGCAGTTCGCCCGCCCGGACTTCCAGGCGCCGCAGCAGCCGGCCCCGCGCCGCCGTGACGAGGGCTTCCCTCCGGCACGGCCGGCCGCCTCCCTGCCCGCTCCGCACCAGCCCGAGGCGCTCCCTCCGGCGTCCGGCCCGGGGGACGGCCGTACGCCTCTGTACGACACGCTGGAGACCAACTGGTTCCACGGGGCGCAGGGCGGTCAGCATGCCGAGCAGCCGCAGCCACCGGAGCGTTCCGCTCCGCGGATGCCGCTGCGCTCCCCCGCGCCGAACCCGGGGAACCCGGGCAACGCGCCCTCGGCGAACACTGCCGCCTGGCGCACCTCGCCCAACGACGAGCTGGTGCGTCAGGCCGAGCGGGTGCGCAAGCCCGCGGCCGGCGGCATCACCACCTCGGGGCTGCCCCGTCGCGTCCCGCGAGCGAACCTCGTCCCGGGGACCGCGCAGGAGCAGAACCACAACTCCGGTCCGCAGGTCTCACGCGCGCCCGACGACGTACGCGGCCGGCTGACCAATCTGCGCCGGGGTATTCAGCAGGGCCGGCAGCAGAACAACTCGACGACCGGCAGCTTCAACCTCGGCCCCACTCACCAGCAGGAGCGATAGTTGAGTCCGATGAGCCAGGCGGCGCAGAACCTGAACTGGTTGATCACCAACTTCGTGGACAACACCCCCGGGGTGTCGCACACGGTGGTGGTCTCCGCCGACGGTCTTCTGCTGGCGATGTCCGAAGGTTTCCCGCGCGACCGCGCCGACCAGCTCGCGGCCGTGGCGTCCGGGCTCACCTCGCTGACCGCGGGAGCGTCCCGGATCTTCGAGGGCGGTCCGGTCAGCCAGACCGTCGTCGAGATGGAACGCG
>NZ_JABZEE010000036.1 GCF_013387495.1 Streptomyces sp. PKU-EA00015
GGGCGGTCCGGTCAGCCAGACCGTCGTCGAGATGGAACGCGGCTTCCTGTTCCTGATGTCCGTCTCCGACGGATCGTCGCTGGCCGTGCTCGCGCACCCCGACTGCGACATCGGCCTGGTGGGCTATGAGATGGCCCTCCTGGTCGACCGAGCGGGCAGCGTCCTGACGCCTGATCTGCGCGCCGAACTCCAGGGAAGTCTCCTGCACTGACGTTCCGGCGGCCCCGGCGACCCCACTCGCCGGCCCGCCGCCACACCGCACCGACAACCCGAACGGCCGCCCCAAGGCCCCCCACCGGCCCCATCAGACGGCACAGCCGACCACTTGCTGTCACGCCCGGAGGATTCATGACCCCGCCACCCGCCTCTCACGATCCGTACGGCACGTCACTCGACGCGTACGGGGACGAGGGCGACCAGCCGCTGGTGCGTCCGTACGCGATGACCGGCGGCCGGACCCGGCCGCGCTATCAGCTCGCGATAGAGGCACTGGTCAGCACCACCGCGGACCCGGCACTGCTCGCCGGGCTGCTCCCGGAGCACCAGCGGATCTGCCACCTGTGCCGGGAGGTCAAGTCGGTCGCCGAGATCTCGGCGCTGCTGTCGATGCCGCTCGGTGTCGCGCGCATTCTCGTCGCCGACCTGGCGGAGGCCGGCATGGTGGCGATTCACCAGCCGGGCAACGGAGAGGCCGGCGGTACGCCGGATGTGACACTGCTCGAAAGGGTGCTCAGTGGACTTCGGAAGCTCTAGCGGCGGTTCGGCCCGGTCGACGACCTCCGCGAAGATCGTGGTGGCGGGCGGCTT